>CAWJZR010000001.1:0-349788 GCA_963847435.1 uncultured Alphaproteobacteria bacterium
CATTTCGTCCGCTGGAAACAGATCGCCATCGTCCTGAGCGTCGTCCTGGGCATCGTCCTCGTGATCCCCAGTTTCTTCGCCAAGGAGACCGTGGCGAACTGGCCTTGGTTCTTTCCCAGGGCCCAGATCAATTTGGGGCTGGATCTGCGCGGCGGCGCCCATCTGCTCCTCTCCATGGAAACGGCGGAGGTGCGCAAGGATTGGCTCGAGACGCTGCGTGACGATGCGCGCAAGCGCCTGCGCGACGCCAAGATCGCCGTCACGGGCGTCGGCATCTCCAACAATGCCGTGCAGGTGCGCCTTGCCAAGGCCGAGGACGGCGACGCCGCCCTCAAGGAGCTGCGCGGCGCTCTCCCAGCAGACCGGCAGACCTCATTCGCGGCTTCGCCGGCCGCGACCTCGAAATGCGCAAGGAAGGCGGCGTGATCGTCATCATGCCGACCGAGGCCGGACTGCAGCAGCGCATCACCGACGCCATCAGCGCGGCAATAGAGACGGTGCGCCGGCGGGTGGACTTCACGGGCACCACGGAAGCGCAGATCGTCCGCCAAGGCAGCGACCGCATCCTCGTGCAGGTGCCGGGCCTGCTGGACACGGCCCCGCTCAAGGAGCTGATCGGCAAGACGGCGCGCCTGACCTTCCACGAGGTGCACCCCACGATCTCGGCCGAGGAGGCGAAGAAGACGCGACCCCCGACTGGCTACAAGGTCTAGGCCGGGCGCCGACCGGGAAGAGGGAGACCAGCTGCTGCGCGAGACGCCGGTCGTGCGCGGCGACGAGCTCAAGAGCGCGCAGCCGGCCTTCGACCAGCAGACGCACGAGCCGATCATCGCCTTCACCTTCAACGGCGCCGGCGCACGCAAGTTCGGCGAGTTCACCAAGACGCACGTCGGCCGCCCGTTCGCCATCGTGCTCGACGACAAGGTGATCTCGGCGCCGGTCATTCGCGATGCCGATCCTCGGCGGCTCGGGCCAGATCAGCGGCAGCTTCACGGTCGAGACCGCCAACCAGCTCGCCATCCAGCTGCGCTCGGGCGCGCTGCCGGCCAAGCTCACGGTCATCGAGGAGCGCGCGGTGGGCGCCAGCCTCGGCCAGGATTCGATCGAGGCCGGCAAGCTCGCGGCGCTCGTCGGCGGCATCGCGGTCGTCGTCTTCATGATCTTCGCCTACGGCCTGCTCGGCGTCTTCGCCGTCGTCGGCGCGGCGATCCACGTCATGTTCGTGCTGGCGATCATGGCGGTCATCGGCTCGACCCTGACCCTGCCCGGCATCGCCGGCATCGTGCTCACCATCGGCATGGCGGTCGACGCCAACGTGCTGATCAACGAGCGCATCCGCGAGGAGCTGCGCGCACGGGCGCACGCCGATCTCGGCGATCGAGACCGGGCTTCACCCGCGCCTACGGCACGATCATCGACAGCCAGCTCACCACCTTCATCGCCGGCGCTGGTGATGTTCTGGCTGGGCTCGGGCCCGATCCGCGGCTTCGCCGTCACGCTGACGCTCGGCATCATGACCACCGTCTATACCGCCTTCACCATCGCCCGGCTGCTGGTGGTCTGGTGGCTCGCCGCCCAGAAGACGCGCAAAGTCGAGGCGCCGCTCGCCTACAAGCCGCCGCCCTCCTGGAAGACGGACAGCGTCCGCACATGAAGTTCCTGTTCAAAGGCGTCGACTTCTTCCCGCACGACACGCGCTGGAAGATCATCGAGCGGCGCTACATCTTCATCGGCGATTTCCTGGGCGCTGGCCATGCTGGCGGCCGTGCTGCTGATGACGCGCGGCCTCAACTACGGCGTCGACTTCAAGGGCGGCTCGCTGATCGAGGTGCAGTCGAAGGCGGGCGCCGATCGACATCGGCGAGCTGCGCACCAAGCTCGACAAGCTCGGCGTCGGCGACGTGCAGGTGCAGGCCGTCGGGCTGGGCAACGAGGCGCTGATCCGCGTGGCCCAGCAGGTGCCGACCAAGGAGCTGAGCGAGGAGAAGGTCCAGGCAGCCGCCAACGACAAGGTGAAGGGCGCGCTGGGCGAGAACATCGAGGTGCGCCGCATCGAGGTGGTGGGGCCGACCGTCTCCGCCGAGCTGAAGCGCACCGGCGTCATCGCCGTGGTCGCCTCCATGTTCGGCATCCTGCTCTACGTCTGGTTCCGCTTCGAATGGCAGTTCGCCGTCGCCGCCATCCTGGCCCTGTCGCACGACGTGTTCATCACGGTGGGGATGTTCTCGCTGCTCTGGTACGAGTTCGATCTCTCGGTCGTGGCGGCCATCCTGACGCTGGCCGGCTATTCCATCAACGACACGGTGGTGGTGTTCGACCGCATCCGCGAGAACCTGCGCCGCTACAAGCGCATGCCGCTGATCGAGCTGCTGAACCTGTCGATCAACGAGACGCTGTCGCGCACCGTGCTGACCTCGGTCACCACGGCGCTCGCCGTGCTGGCGCTCTACATCTTCGGCACGCGCGGTGATCCACGGCTTCTCGTTCGCCATGCTGTTCGGCATCGTCATCGGCACCTATTCGTCGATCTTCGTCGCCGCGCCGCTTCCTGCTGCTGTTCGGCGTCAAGCGCGAGTGGAGCGGCCCGGCCGCCAAGGCGCCGGCCAAGGCGGAGCGTCCGGCAAGCCGCGGCGCGAGAACGTGGCCTCGAAATGACGCGCCGCACCGCCCCGCTATCCTGGGCGGGCGCCGATCGATGCCTATGGCAACGGCGGCTTCCGCTTCGCCGAGATGAGCCATCGCGGCTCGATCCTGTGCCTGCCGAGCGGGGTCTACGCCTGGCACGCCGCGCGAGCCCGACGAGATCGAGGCGGCCTCGCTGCGCCCGTGCTGGCCGAGAAGGACGCGCTCGGTCTGCTGCTGCTCGGCACCGGCCGGCGCCAGCAGCTGCCCGGTGCGCCGACGTTCGCCGCGCGTTCGACGCGGCCGGCGTCGCGCTCGAGGCGATGGATACCGGGGCCGCCTGCCGCACCTACAATGTGCTGCTGGCCGAGGGGCGCCCCGTGGGCGGCGCTGCTGCGGTCGACTGAGCCCGGTGTGGCTCAGGGCGTGGCAAGATCGCGATACTGATTCGCATCGGAGGGGACATGCAGTCCATCATCGACAATCCGCGCGCGGCCTTGGGAGCCGGCCTCGCGCTCACGGCCGTGCTGCTGCTCGGTGGCTCATCGCGGCCGGCGCCGACGGCCTGGCGCTTCTCGTCCTTCCTGGTCCGCCTGGTGCACGTGCTGGCGCCATGGTCTGGGTCGGCCTCGTGTTCTTCGTCAATTTCGTGCAGCTGGTCGCGCTGCAGACGGCCGACGAGCCGTCGCGCGGCGTTCCTGCACAAGGCCGTGGTGCCGAGCGTGGCCTGGTGGTTCCGGCACGCCTCCACGGTGGTGGTGGCGAGCGGCGTGCTCCTGCTGATCCTGGCCGGTTATCTGCTGCCGTCGCTGGTCTACGGCACCGGCGTCTATGTGCCGCCGGCGCGCGCGCTGCTGCTCTGGGGCGGCGTCATCGGTGGGCTCGCCATGTGGATGTTCGTGCACATGTACATCTGGCCGAACATGCAGGTGGTGCTGGGCATGCGCCCCGGCGACGACGCTGCCAAGGCCCGAGCCCGCGCGCGGGTCGTCCTATTCGCCAGGCTCAATCTCGTGCTGTCGCTGCCTGTCGTCTTCGCCATGGTGGCGGCGGCGCATCTCTACTGACGTGGCCGGTGGCGCGACCGCGGCGACGAGCCATCGCCGCGTCCGCGCGCTCGGGCGAGCCCGACCGCTACCTGGCCGCGCTGCTGGCCCCACCAGCCGCGCGCGCGCATCTGCTGGCGCTGGCGGCATTCTCGAGCGAGCTGGCCCGCGTGCCGCTGGCCGTCACGCGCGAGCCGGCCATGGGCGAGATCCGGCTGCAGTGGTGGCGCGATGCGCTGGCGGCGCCCCACGCCGGCACGCTCACCGGCAACCCCATTGCCGATGCGGTGCGCGACGCCGCGCACCGCTGCGATCTGCCGGTCCCGCTCCTGCTCGATGTGATCGACGCACGCGCAGACGGACCTTGCCGCGCAAGCCATGGCGGACGACGCTGCCCTGCGCATTCACCTGTGGAAAAGCGAGGGTGCGCTGTTTGCCCTGGCAGCGGGCATTCTGCGTCGCGCGCCCGGCGCCGATGTGCATGCGACCGCTGCTGCCTGCGGCCAAGCCTATGGTCTTGTGCGGCTCCTGCTCGGCCTGCCGCAGTCCCTCTCGCGCGGGCGCCTGCCGTTGCCGCAATCGCGCCTGGATGCCGCGAACGTGAGCAGTCAGGAGCTGTTGTCCGGCGACAGCGGCAGCAATACCGCGGATATGCTTGCGGGCTTCTGTGCAGAAGCCCGCAGATACCTTGCCACGAGCCGGCAACATGTGGCGAATTTGCCGCGCAATATGCGGGTGGCCTTCCTTCCTTTGGCCTTGGTCGAGACGTATCTGCGGGCCCTGGAAAGGCCGGGCCGCGATGTGTTGCGCACTCCGGCCGAGATAGCGCCGCTCACGCGCGTGTGCAGGATTGCCGCGGCGCATTGGCTCGGTCGCATCTGACGCCGCGGGGGCGCCAGACGGGGCTACGCAGCTCGAGGGAGCAAATTGATGCGGATCGATGCCGGCCGGAGCATTTGCCTCGCGCTCATGCTGGCCGTGATGCACGCGGGCGTGGCGACGGCCGAGCCTCAGATCGTGTGGCAGGTCGAGAACCCTTTCCGGTTCTTCCTGGATCCGGCCGACACGCAGGTGCATCGCGCGACCTGGCTCAGCATGTCGGAGAGCGAGCGCAGCCATCCGGTGCAGTCGGCGGAGCGGGCGCTCAGCGAGCGCCATCCAGACGGATGGAGCACCTTCACCTTCGCCAAGACCTGCTGGGACGGGACACGCAACCGCTACGCCTGCCGCGAGCGTGCCGACTATATCAATCCCAAGAGCCATACGGTCTTGGCGCGGCTGGAGGGCCTCGAGGACGCGCAAACCGTCGATTGCAGCTGGCTGACCTCGCCGCAAGGGCAGGCGCGCGGCCGCGCAAGAAGGCGGTGACGCTGCCTTGCGACACGCCGGTGCAGCTCAACGTGCCATACCCCACCGGCGCCTGGATCAGCGTGGAGATCGGCGGCAGCCAGGTGGCGGAGACGGCCGCCACCGTTACCGACCTTTTCGTCGTCGGCATGGGCGACAGCTTCGCCTCCGGCGAGGGCAACCCCGACGTGCCGGTGCGTTTCTCGCCGGAGCGCACCACCGACTACGGCTGTTCCGGCTCCAAAGAGGCGCCGCTGACAGGGTATCCGGCCCGCATCGGCGACTGGAAGGAGATCGGCGACAGGAAGTTCATCGAGGAGAACGCACGCTGGCAGGACCAGGCCTGTCACCGCTCGCTCTACTCGCACCAGCTGCGGGCCGCGCTGCAGCTCGCCATCGAGGATCCCCACCGCGCGGTGACGTTCGCGGGGTTCGCCTGCTCGGGCGCGGAGACGACGTTCGGCCTCTTCCTCGAATACAAGGGCAACGAGTGGGTGCCCAATCCCCCGGATCTGCCGCAGATTTCCGCCGTCGCCGAGGCGCAATGCGGCGGCAAGCGGCGCGCGAGCCTACGATCTGCCGGAGGCCTACCACATCAACGATCGGATCCCCGAGCTCAAGGGCGGCCTGGTGCTCAGGAAGTGCGACGCGGATCGCGCGCGCAAGATCGATTTGCTGCTTTTGTCGGTCGGCGGCAACGACGTGGGCTTTGCCAGGCTCGTCGCCAACGCGGTGCTGGCCGACAAGTCGATCCTGCGCAAGCTCGGCGGCTGGTTCGGCCAGGTGCACGGCTTCATCGAGGCGAATAGCCAGCTCGATGCGCTGGACGATCGGATGAAATCGGTCAACCGCGCGCTGCACAATCTTCTGCACGTGCCCTGGCCGGAGTCCGACCGGATCATCCTGACGGGCTATCCGCCGATGGCGCTGCTCGACGACGGCAAGACCGTTTGCCCCGACGGCCAGGCCGGCAGCGTTGCGACACCATCGCCGAAGGTGTGGGTATCGCGCTGCGACGGAACGGACGTCACGTCCCGATCGTCGTGCGCCTTGCCGGCAACAACGCCGATTTCGCCCGCGTGCGGCTCAGCAGCTATGGCATCTCCTTCGACGAGGGAGCCGACATGGCGGACGCGGTGCGACGAACGATGGAAAAAGTCTCGCAAATGGCGGCCTGAGGTCAGCCACCTCGGGCGCCGGTGCGGAGTGATAATCAAATGACGAATGTGACAAAGCGGAAGAACATGGACGACATAGCGCAAAAGGCGAACGGAGCCGGGCACGTCGAAAAGCACGCGCATGGCAAAGGAGAAGGCAAGCCGCGCCGCATCCATCCCGGTGCCGGACGGCGCAATGCGCCGCTCTATCCGAAGGGTCGCGTGTTGCGGCAGGAGGAACTGGCAGCTGTCGTCCGAATCGTGGGGCCAGGCCCTTACGAGCGTCCGCTGCTCATCGAGTACTTGCACAACATTCAGGACGCGGAAGGCTGCCTACCCGCCTCCCATCTGCATGGGTTGTCTGAGCTTCTTCATATCGCCCAGGCGGAGGTTTATGAGGTCGCCACGTTCTACGCGCATTTCGATGTGGTAGCCGACGGCGAGGAGCGCCCCGAAAAGATTACCATCCGCGTCTGCGACAGCCTCTCATGCATGATGGCGGGGGCCGAGAAGCTGATCGCCGAGCTCGGCAAGCAGCGGCTCGATAACGTGCGCGTCCTGCGTGCTCCGTGTCTGGGCTCATGCCACACCGCGCCTGCGGTGCACGTCGGTCATCATCACGTCGACAACGCCACCGTCGGCAAGGTCACGAAGCTCGCCTCGCACAGTGCGACGCATCCCGAAATCCCGGACTACCAGGACGTCGGGTCTTACGAGTCCGAAGGAGGCTACGCGGTTCTAAGGGAATGTCTCAGGGGCGTGCGCAACGTCGATGCCGTCATCTCGACGATGTCAGACGCGGGTCTTCGCGGGCTGGGCGGCGCCGGCTTCCCGACGGGGCGCAAGTGGAGCCTCGTGCGCGCCGAGAAAGGTCCCCGCGTCATGGCCGTCAACGGCGACGAGGGCGAGCCGGGCACGTTCAAGGATCGGCAATATCTCGAAACGAAGCCACATCAGTTCCTCGAAGGCATGCTGATAGCGGCGTGGGCCGTCGAGGCGACGGACATTTACATCTACATCCGCGACGAATATCCGGCCGTGCTGGAGATTCTGCGCATCGAGCTCCCTAAGTTGCAGAGGCATGGCCTCATGCCGCACACGAAGGTCCACGTGCGGCGCGGTGCCGGCGCCTACATTTGCGGTGAAGAAAGCGCGATGATCGAGTCGATCGAGGGCAAACGCGGCTTGCCGCGGCATCGCCCTCCCTATGTTGCGCAGGTCGGCATCTTCAACAAGCCGACGCTGGTCAACAATATCGAGACGCTGTTCTGGGTGCCGAAGATCCTGGAGAACGGTGCGACGTGGTTCGCCGATGGCGGCAAGAACGGCGCCAAGGGCCTGCGCTCGTACTCGGTATCGGGTCACGTCGCGAAACCGGGCGTCGTGCTTACGGCCGCCGGCTCCACCGTGAACGAGCTCATCCAGCTCTGCGGCGGCATGGCGGACGGCCACGCTTTCAAGGGCTACCTGCCGGGCGGCGCTTCCGGCGGTATCCTTCCCGCGTCGATGGGCGACATCCCGCTCGACTTCGGCCAGCTTGAAAAACACGGCTGCTTTGTCGGTTCTCATGCGGTTGTCATTCTGTCCGACAAGGACAACATGAAGGACGTAGCGTTGAATCTGATGCGATTCTTCGAGGACGAAGTCCTGCGGGCAGTGCACACCCTGCCGCAACGGCACCGAAAAGGCCGTCAAGTTAATGAGCGCCAAGAAGTGGGACACGGCGCTGCTCGCCGATCTCTCCCAGGTCATGCGCGACGCTTCCATCTGCGGCTTAGGCCAAGCTGCCTCCAACCCGCTGACGAGCGTCATCAAGTTCTTCCCCGATGATCTAGCGTAGGGCGCAAAGCGCCCTTAGCCGCCCCAGCAAAACTCCAAGAAACGGTGCGATAATGACAGCCAAGATCACCTTCGAGCTCGACGGCAAGACTGTCGAGGCCGAGCCCGGCGAGACCATCTGGCAGGTCGCCAAGCGCCAGGGCACGACTATCCCGCATTTGTGCTGGAACCCGGAGCCCGGATACCGCGCCGACGGCAACTGCCGCGCGTGCATGGTGGAAATCGAAGGCGAGCGCGTGCTTGCGGCCTCATGCCAGCGCAAGGCCGCCAAGGGCATGAAAGTGAAGACCAGCTCGGAGCGTGCAAAGAAGTCGCGCGAGATGGTGTTCGAGCTGCTGCTTGCCGATCAGCCAAAGAAGGAGGACTCGCACGATCCCAAGTCCAAGTTCTGGAATTGGGTCGATGCGATGGGTGTACAGCCGACGAGCCGCCTGCCGCGCGTCGAACACCAACTTGCGCCCGATTACTCGCACTCCGCGATCGCGGTAAATCTCGATGCCTGCATCAACTGCGGGCTGTGCGTGCGCGCCTGTCGCGAAGTGCAGATGAACGACGTCATCGGGATGGCTTATCGCGGACACCACTCGCAGGTGGTGTTCGACTTCGACAAGCAGATGGGGTCCTCCACCTGCGTCGCCTGCGGCGAGTGCGTGCAAGCCTGCCCGACAGGCGCGTTGATGGAGTCGAACCTCGTCGATAAGAAGACGGGCAAGCGCATCGCATACGAGGACCGGCAGGTCGACACGCTTTGCCCCTATTGCGGCGTCGGCTGCCAGACCACCGCGTACGTCAAGGACAACAAGATCCTTTACGTGGATGGCCGCAATGGACCGGCGAACGAGAACCGCTTGTGCGTAAAGGGCCGCTTTGGCTTCGACTACATCCACCATCCCGACCGCCTGACGAAGCCCCTAATCCGCCGCGACGACGTAGCCAAGGACGGCTACATGGAGCTCAAAGGTGGCGACTGGCAGAGCGTCTTCCGCGAAGCAACCTGGGAGGAAGCCCTCGACCGTGCCGCGTCCGGTCTAAAGTCCATTGCTGACAAGCATGGCGGCAACGCGCTGGCCGGGTTCGGCTCAGCCAAGGGCTCGAACGAAGAAGCCTATCTGTTCCAGAAGTTCATCCGCCAGGGCTTCGGCACGAACAACGTCGACCACTGCACGCGGCTCTGCCACGCCTCGTCCGTGGCCGCGTTGATGGAGGGCCTCAATTCAGGTGCCGTGTCGGCTCCATTCATGGCCGCCGCCGATGCCGAATGCATCATCGTGATCGGCGCGCGTCCGGCGCAGAACCATCCGGTTGCCGCGACCTACCTCAAGAACGCAGCGGCGCGCGGCGCGAAGCTCATCATCATGGACCCGCGCGGCCACTCGGGCAGCCTGTCGCGTCACGCGAGCCACATGCTCAACTTCAAGCCCGGGCAGGACGTGGCGCTGCTGAACGCGATGCTGAACGTGATCATCAGCGAGGGCATGACCGACATCCAGTACGTCCAGGCCCACACCGAGGGCTTCGACGCATTGAAGAAGAAGGTCGAAACCTTCACGCCGGAGCGGATGGCGCCGGTCTGCGGCATCTCGGCGGAGACCATCAGGGAAGTGGCGCGGCTTTATGCCCGTTCGCGCGCTTCGATCATCTTCTGGGGAATGGGCATCTCGCAGCACACCCACGGCACGGACAACGCCCGCTGCCTGATCGCGCTGGCGCTCGTTACCGGCCAGATCGGCCGCAAGGGCACCGGCTTGCATCCGCTCCGCGGCCAGAACAACGTGCAGGGCGCCTCGGATGCCGGCCTCATCCCGATGGTCTATCCCGACTACATCTCGGTCGAGGATCCGGCGACGCGTGCGCGCTATGAACGGCTGTGGGGACGTCCGCTCAATCCCAAGCGCGGACTGACCGTGGTCGAGATCATTCACGCGATCCACGACGATAAGGTCAAGGGCATGTACGTGATGGGCGAAAACCCCGCCATGTCCGACCCGGACGTGCAGCATGCCCGAGATGCGCTCGCGCACCTCGAACACCTCGTCGTGCAGGACATATTCCTGACCGAGACGGCTTGGCATGCCGACGTGGTGCTGCCCGCCTCGGCGCACGCCGAAAAGTGGGGCACGTTCACCAACACCAACCGGCAGGTCCAGCTCGCGCGACCGGTGGTCGATCCGCCGGGCGAGGCCCGGCAGGATTGGAAGCTCATCATGGAGCTCGCCAATCGTGTCGGCTTGAACTGGCCCTACAAGGACGTCGGCGAGGTGTTCACAGAGATGGCGTCCGTGATGCCGTCGCTGGCCAACATCACCTGGGAACGCATTCTCGCTGAGGAATGCGTCACCTATCCGTGTGATGCGCCCGACAAGCCAGGCAACGAGATCATTTTCTCGGCCTCGTTCCCGACCAAGTCCGGCCGCGCCAAGATCGTGCCCGCCGAATTGTTGCCGCCGGACGAGCTTCCGGACAGCGACTACCCGATGGTGCTGACCACCGGCCGTTTGCTGGAGCATTGGCACACCGGCTCCATGACGCGGCGCGCTACGACCCTGGATGCTCTCGAACCGGGGGCGATTGCCGGCATGAACCCGCGCGATATCGATCGCATGGGGCTCGAGCCGGGGTCGGTCATCACCGTGACGACGCGGCGCGGGTCCGTATCATTGCTGGTGCGCGCGGACCGAGACGTCGCCGAGGGCATGGTGTTCATTCCGTTCGCCTTCGCGGAGGCGCCGGCCAATATGCTCACCAATCCGCAACTCGACCCGATGGGCAAAATCCCAGAGTTCAAGTTCTGCGCCTGCAAGGTAGAGAAGGCGGACATGGCGGAAGCCGCGGAGTAACGTCAGCAATAGCCATAAAGCGGACGCGGGCTGTCTTGCTCGCGTCCGCTTCTTTTTGCCAACTGCGGGTCGAGAGAGAATAACGCCGTCCCATGAGCTGACTGATTGTTACTCGGGACAAGCGCAAGGATGACAGACGAGGTGGCGGTGTTGCGTCAGAACATCTCGGGCTTGCAGCGCTTGCACGCTCGGAATCCAGCGCGACGGGCTTCATCCAGCGTCTCGTGGAAACTGACGTTTTTACGCAAGGGTGTGCGCGATGAGCAATGCGGCAGGCAGACGATGCCAGTCGTTTTCACGGCTACGAAGAACGCTGGCGGGTTGCTGAGGACGCGATTGCGGACCTGCTCGTAGCGCGCGTCGTCAATGTCGCTCGCGGTCGTCGATCTGTCGAAGTGTTCGGATCGCTGGAGGGGCATGACCAAGTCTCCAAAAGGGTTTGGCGCCTATGCTCGGATCTGCGGGCCGATCTGTCGACCCGAAAACGGATCGCTCAAACTCGAACTACCGCGGGATGGCGCTCCAGGAAGTGTGCGGTCCAGAAGCCAATCAAGCCCATCATAATTGCCGCAGCGAGGATCGTGGCTGGAGCGCCAATCGACCCCAGCCCGGCGCCGTAGACAACCGGACCTACGGCCTGGCCTGCGAAAAAGCACGATGCGTGCAAGGCAACGGAAGCGCCGCGGGCCGCTGGCGCCAACTCGGTCACTTGGGTCTGCAGCGAGTTGTGCAGCATATAGAAGCCGAGGCCGAGCACGACGAACGCGGCAGCTTCGGTTGCGGCTCCGGGTGCGGCCGCATAGAGCGCCAGTCCAGTCCCAGCCAGCAGGCCGCCGGCGCGCATCAAATTCATCTGGCCGCCGAGCCAGTGCAGCAGATAGCGGACAAGCGCGGAAAAGAGGATGCCACCGGTGCCGAGACCGGCGAGTACGAAGCCAGCTTCGCGCATGCCACCCGCACCTCGCTGCTCGAGCAGCACCGCGAGGTAGGGCACGAGACCCAGAATGCAGACGCCCTCCACGAACACGGCGGTGTAGCAGATCTTGGCGCGGGCGTTGGCGAACACGCTCGCGTAGCCCTGGCGGATGCCGGCGAGGTGAAAGGGCTTGCGGACTACGTTGGGCCTCGGCTCGAGCTTGAAGATAGTGAGGACGAGGGCGGCGGCGACAATCAACGCCCCGATGGCCATCACCCACCGCCAATTCAGCGCCGCACCGATCATGCCGGAGCCGATGGCTCCGACGATTTGTCCAAATAGCATTGCTGCCAGCAATTGCGACAGAGCCACCTGGCGCTCATGCATTTCAAACCGATCGCCGACCAGCGCGAGGCCGACCGGAATGACACCGCCCGCTGCAAGTCCAGCGAGGATGCGCGCGGCGAAAAGCGTCTCGACGCTCGGCGCCACAGCCGATAGCGCCATTCCGACGGCGACGACAGCGAGGCAAGCCTTGATGACGCGCGCTTTGCCCAGTGCATCGCCGAGCGGGCCGAGCAGCGGCTGCCCGAGCGCATAGGGAAATGCAAACGCCGAGGCGATCAACGCAACCGTGGCCGGCAGGCTCGACAAATCACGCGCGATCTCGGGGATCAGCGGATCGGTGACGCGAATAATCAGTGACGTCGAGAAGCAGGCTAGCGCCAGGACGGCGAGCAGGGGCATGTGCGGGTTCCCAACGGGGTCGATTGCTTCGCTCATAACGCCTGCGGACACGTGGTTTGCACAGGCGTCGGCAACGATTGGCTTAAATTCCCTAGCTCGGTGGTGGGGTCAAGCGCGCACCTCCATTCATTGCACATCCCTGCTCGTCCAATGCTGCATCTGCACCGACTCTGCCGCAGTTCTGAATCGGGCGGGGGACATTGCAATATCAAGGGCGCGACGACGGCTCGATCTGAAGATCGTAAGCTGAACTGGAGAATGGCTGGTCGTATCCCCGGTACCTTGCAAACCGTGTGTTCTCGTTGATCGTACACGGCGACTCGGCGGGTGCGGAGAGCCTCAGGCGGAACCTTACGGATTGGCTCACCGACATGGAGCTTCGGCCAGCAGGTTCGACTGCGCTGCTCGATCGCTACATCGGGGATTATAGACCTTACGCAACGAGCCATAACGATCTGGATGGCGATGCCGCACTCTTCGCTGAGGTGCGCAATGCCGCCGTGGCGCTACACGAGGCAGTCGGCCGGTATCGTGCTGGCGAATTGCAACCCGCGGCGGACCGAGAAGACCCAAGGCCAAAATGAAAGCCGCGTCCAGGGATTGGGCGACGGGGATCTAGTCACGGCCGGGCGGAGCCTTTTTGGGTCCGACGTCGAGCGCAACAAAAGCGACGACTTTTGTGGTTTTCGGATCGACGAGGGCGACATCGTCCGCGACGCGCACGTATCTGTATCCGACGAGATCGGGGTGAGCCTTGGTCACATCCGGAGGCAAATCCTGCGCCGTCACCTCAGAGGGGACATCCTGTCCGACCTTGACGTCTTTCCCCCATTGAAACGGCGTTGATTTTGGAGCCCCCGACTGGGAAACAGTGCGGGCGATAAGGGCGCACTCCTCGTCACTCAACTTGACGGTCGGCGTTCCGCGATGGGCTTCCCCGCAGCGGTGAACCTCACTGGACAGTATCGAGGTGGTCTTCCTCAACAGCGGGGGCAACGCAAAAGTTGCCAGCGCCAACAGCACTGCACAGGCCAGCGCAGCGCGTTGGATGAACCTGGAGCGCTCTTCCCCGGAGGGTACGATCCCGCCGCGATCACGACCTTCCGACTGTGGCGCTACGCGGGGACTGCGGCGGTGAAAGAGGCCGTAGATGGCCGCGATGGCGATCAAGAGGGGCCCGATGATCAGCACCAGCAGCCAAGCAGTACTCGCGAAATCGTTCATGGAAGCGCTGCCGTTGTTTCAATGATCGAACGCGCTTCGAGCGGGTTCGCAGGACCAATGGCTGCGTATTGGCTCGGGTTCCTATTTCATCAGAGTTATTGGGCCACTCCTTCAGGCTGACCCGGCGGCACACGAAAAAGCCCCGCCGGGCGAAGCCCGGCGGGGCGGAGATTATCAGAGACGAATTGTAGCTCTGATCAGAACAGGCCTTCGATTTGGCCCTTTTCGTTGAGGCGGATGAAGTCGGCGCTGGGAACCTTGGGAAGGCCCGGCATGCGCATGATCTCGCCGCAGACGACGACGACGAAGCCGGCGCCGGCCAACAGGATCACTTCGCGGATCGGCACAGTGTGACCGGATGGGGCGCCGCGAACGTTGGGATCGGTCGTGAACGAGTATTGGGTCTTGGCCATGCAGATCGGCAGGTGGCCGTAGCCTGCTGCCTCAAAGTCCTTGAGCTGGTTCTTGACGCTCGCATCCGCCGCGACGTCAGCCGCGCCGTAGAGCTCCTTGGCGATGGTGCGGACCTTCTCCAGCAGCGGCATGTCATTCGGGTAGAGCGGCTTGAACTCGGCTTTGCCGCTGTCGCAGACCTCGACAACGTGGCGGGCCAGTTCCTCCGTGCCCTTGCCGCCCTCGCCCCAGTGGGTGCAGAGGAATGCCTTGGTGCCGCAGCTCTCAGCGGCTTCTTGCACCGCCGCAACCTCGGCCTCGGTGTCGGTGACGAACTTGTTAATCGCGACTACCGCCGGCACGCCGAACTTGTTGATGTTGGAGATATGGCGGCGGAGGTTGTCACAACCCTTGGCGACGGCCGCGGCATTCTCGTGCTTCAGTTCGTCCTTGGCGACGCCGCCGTGCATCTTGAGCGCGCGTACGGTTGCAACGATGACGACCGCGTTGGGCTTCAGGCCAGCTTTTCGGCACTTGATGTCGAAGAACTTCTCGGCGCCAAGGTCAGCACCGAACCCGGCTTCGGTCACGACGTAGTCGGCGACCTTCAGCGCGGTCTTGGTGGCGAGCACGGAGTTGCAGCCGTGGGCGATGTTGGCGAACGGGCCACCGTGAATGAACACGGGGTTGTTCTCCAGCGTCTGCACCATGTTGGGCATCATGGCATCCTTGAGGAGCACGGTCATCGCGCCCTCTGCCTTGATGTCGCGGGCGTAGACCGGCTTTTTCTCGCGGGTGTAGCCGATGACGATGTCGCCGAGGCGCTTCTCGAGATCCTTCAGGTCCATGGCGAGGCAGAGGATGGCCATGACCTCGGATGCGACGGTGATGTCGAAGCCATCCTCGCGCGGGAAGCCGTTCGAGACGCCGCCGAGAGAATTGACGATCGAGCGCAGGGCGCGGTCGTTCATGTCGAGGACGCGGCGCCACGTGATGCGGCGGGGGTCGAGACCGACCTTGTTGCCCCAGTAGATGTGATTGTCGATGAGGGCCGCAAGCAGGTTGTTCGCGGACGTGATGGCGTGGAAGTCGCCCGTGAAGTGAAGGTTGATGTCCTCCATCGGCACGACCTGCGCATAGCCGCCGCCGGCAGCGCCGCCTTTGACGCCGAAGCACGGTCCAAGGGAGGGCTCGCGCAGACAGCTCATCGCCTTTTTGCCGATGCGGTTGAGGCCGTCGCCAAGCCCCACCGTCGTCGTGGTCTTGCCCTCGCCCGCGGGGGTCGGGCTAATGGCCGTTACCAGGATGAGCTTGCCTTCCTTGTTGCCCTGGACGGAATTGATGTAATCGGCGGAAATTTTTGCCTTGTACGGTCCGTAATTCAACAACGCGTTCGAAGGAACGCCGAGTTTTTCGCCGACTTCGGCGATGGGGCGCATCTTGGCTTCGCGGGCGACCTCGATGTCAGATTTCACCATCTTGCGTTTCCTCCAAGGATTTTCTTTTGAGCTGTTTCGCGAGACGTCGTTTGTTGGCTTCGCCAATCGAACGGCCCCGGTACTTTCGCACCGAGGCTAGGTTTCGATCAGGCTGCAGCCTTAGACTTTGGTCTATCAAAAATGTCGCCAACCGCCAGTCCCATCGATGCGGCAAATTCAGCGGCCGTCACTTTGGGACCCTTGGGGACGCGTACTCGCTTGGCGAGAATGGAGCCGCCGCCTGCCGCGATCGTCATGCCTTCCGGCGTGATGGAAAGGATCTGGCCGGGCTGACCGGAGCCATTTACCTTCGCGCTGTCGAAGATGTCGACCTTCTGGCCCTTGATCATCGACCAAGCGCCCGGAGCTGGGTTCACGGCGCGGATAAGGTTGTAGACCTCACTGACCGGCTTCGACCAATCGATCTCGGCAAGATCCTTCTTGAACCAGCTTTCGTAGGTCGCCTTCGAATGGTCTTGCGGCACCTTCGGCGCCTTGCCGGCGCGGACCAACTCCATCGCCTCGATCATGGCGTCGACGCCCATTGGGAAGAGCTTCTTGAAGTAGACGTCACCGATGGTCTCGTCGGGACCGATATCGCATTCTTTCTGCAGAAGGATCGGGCCTTCGTCCAAGCCCTCGTCGGGCCAGAAGATGGTGAGGCCGGTGCGGGTCTTGCCCATTGCGATCGGCCAATTGATGGACGACGGCCCACGATGCTCGGGCAGCAGCGAGGGGTGATACTGAATGGTGTTGTAGGTCGGCAGATCTATTATCGGCTGCGGCACGAACAGCGTGACGTACGCCATCATGCAGAGGTCCGGCTTTGTGGACTTCATCATTTCGAACGCTTCCGGCGTCTTCCATGACTTCGGCTGGTGGACGGGCAAGCCTTTCTCTGCGGCGTAGACGGCGAGCGGGTCCTTGGCCTTGCCCTCCTTGTCAGGAGCGCAGAACACAGCGACGACGTTTTCGCCTTTTTCAAGCAAACGTTCGAGTACTGCCTTACCGAAGGCTTCCTGGCCGTGGACAACAATGCGCATGACTGTTCCTTTCCGCCTGACGCTTGGGTCCGGCAGCAGATGGTATCGCTAGCTGAGGGTGGAACGCGGCGGGCAGCGCCGCGCTCCGATTATGAGGCCGTGTTTATTCTGCCGCCATCTTTTTTGCGGGCTCGGTCGCGCCCGAAGCCTTGATCTCGGCAATCTCATCGCCGGTGTAGCCGAGCACGTCGCGCAGGATTTCCTCGGTGTGTTCGCCCAGCAGCGGCGAACGTAGCACCTCCGAAGGGCTGTCCGACAGCTTGATAGGGTTGCCGACGGTCAGATACTTGCCGCGGACCGGGTGATCGACCTCGACGATCGTACCCGTGGCGCGCAGGGACTGGTCCTCGGCAATTTCCTTCATGCTGAGAATCGGCCCGCAGGGGATGTCGTCCTCATTCAGGATCTCCATCACCTCGATACTTGGTCTTCGTCATCGTCCACTTTTCTATGCGCTCAAAGATTTGCTTATAGCGTCCCAATCGAGCGGCAGGCTTGGAATAGTCCGGATGTGTCTTCCAGTCCGGCTCGCCGATGACGTCGCAGATCTTCTCCCACACCGGCGCCTGGGTGATGAAATAGATGTAGGCGTTTGGGTCGCTCTCCCAGCCCTTGCACTTCAAAATCCACCCGGGCTGACCGCCGCCAGACGCGTTGCCGGCCCGCGGCACAGCGTCGCCGAATTTACCGTTCGGGTATTGTGGAAATTCCTTGAGCGGGCCATGCGCCAACCGCTGCTGGTCGCGCAATTTCACGCGGCAAAGATTGAGCACTCCATCCTGCATGGCGCAATCGACCCGCTGGCCCTTGCCCGTCGTATGGCGTTGGTACAGCGCTGCCAGGATGCCGATAGCGAGGTGCAGCCCGGTGCCGGTATCACCGATCTGCGCGCCCGTGACTAGCGGAGGACCGTCGTCGAAGCCGGTGGTGGAGGCCGAGCCGCCGGCGCACTGCGCAACGTTCTCATAGACCTTGCAGTCCTCGTACGGACCGGGGCCGAAGCCCTTGATCGAGGCAACGATCATGCGCGGATTGATGGTCTGGATCCGCTCCCAGCCGAAGCCCATGCGGTCGAGCACCCCCGGAGCAAAATTCTCCACCAGCACATCGCAGGTTTTGATCAAGCGCTCGAGCACGTCCTTGCCGGCCTTCGACTTCGTGTCGAGCGTGATCGAGCGCTTGTTGTGGTTGAGCATTGTGAAATACAAGCTGTCTGCATTCGGCACGTCGCGCAATTGGCCGCGCGTGATGTCGCCTTCGCCGGGCCGTTCGACCTTGATCACGTCGGCGCCGAACCAGGCCAGCAGCTGCGTGCAGGTCGGTCCGGACTGAACGTGCGTGAAGTCGAGGATTTTTACGCCGTCGAGGGCTTTGGCCATGGAGGTTTCTCCCTGAATTTCGAGTTTCTTGGTTGGTGCGAGTTTCTTGTTTGGTGATCGAGTGCAATCCGCGGCGGTATTCAAAACCGCCGCGGCCAGGTGATGCTCACTTGTACATCGTCTGGTTCTTGGTGCCGGGCGCGTACTCGCGCGGATCGACCCAGATGTTGATCACGGCAGACTTGCCGGTCCGGGCAACAGCCTCGCGTCCACGCTGCAAAGCCGACTTGATCTGGCCGGGATCGCGCACTTCCTCGCCGTAGCCGCCAAGCATCTCTGCGAACTTCGAGAACGGCACGTCGCCGAGCAGGTTGCCGATGTTGCCGCGCTGCTCGCCGTACTTGGAGATCTGGCCGTAGCGGATCTGGTTCATCGCGGAATTGTTGCCGACGACGGCTAGATACGGCACGCCAAAGCGGTTGGCCGTCTCCATGTCGAAGGCGGTCATGCCGAACGAGCCGTCGCCGTAGTAGCAAAGCACTTCCTTCTTCGGATTGCGCGAGCTTGGCGGCGATCGCAAAGCCGGTGCCGACGCCGAGCGAGCCGAGCGCGCCGGGATCCATCCACTGGCCGGGATTGCGCGGACGCACAGCCTGCGCCGAGATCGTGACGACGTCGCCGCCGTCGCCGATGTAGATGGTGTCCTCGCCCAGGAACTCGTTCAACTCATAGGCGACGCGGAACGGATGGATCGGCGTCTGGTCTGACTTGAACACGCGGCATCAGCTTCTCGGTCGCCGCCGCCTCGGCGTCGTGCAACATCTTCATCCACTGCTGGCGCTGCTGACGCTTGCCCTGGTCGATCTTCGCGGTAGCGGCCGCAAGAACCGCGCCGAGTATGGCGCCTGGATCACCGGCGAGGCCGAAGGTGATGTCGCGATTCTTGCCGACGGTGCGGTAGTCCTGATCGATCTGCACCAGCGTCGGCACGTTGATGCGCTTGCCATAGCCCATGCGGAAATCGAACGGCGTGCCGACGATGACGATAACGTCGGCCTTGCCGAAGGCGAGAGAGCGCGTGCGGTCGAAGTGGTGAGGATCGCCCGGAGGGAGCAGACCGCGGCTGGCGCCATTGAAGTAGCCGGGAATGTCGAGGCCCTTCAGCAGCGCGATCGCCTCCTTATGGCCGCGGGCGGCCCAAACCTGCTGACCGAACAGGATCGCAGGGCGCTCGGCCTTCACCAGCACCTCGGCGAGGCGCTCGATGTCGGCGGGATCTCCGATCGAACGCGTCGAAGCGCGATAGTGGCCGGGCTTGGGAAGCACCGCCTTGTCGAGAGAAACCTCGCGGTCGAGCACGTCGCGCGAGATTTCCAGATAAGAGGGGCCATATGCGCCGGCGAATGACTTCGCGCGCCGCCATGGCGATCATGTCGGCGAATGCGCTCGGTGGTGAGCACGCTCTGCGGCGAACTTGGTGATGGGCCGCATCATCTCGACGTGCGGCAGATCCTGCAGCGAGCCCATCTTGTGCTGGGCGAGCCGCCGCCGCCGCCGATGTGCAGAACCGGGCTCTCGGAGCGGAATGCGGTCGCGACGCCGGTGACTGCATTGGTGCAGCCGGGGCCTGCGGTGGTGACGACGCAGCCGAGCTTGCCGGTCTGGCGCGCGTAGCCGTCGGCGGCGTGGGCCGCAACCTGCTCATGGCGGACGTCGACGATCCTGATGCCTTCGTCGATGCAGCCGTCATAAATGTCGATGATGTGGCCGCCGCACAGCGTGAAGATGGTGTCGACGCCCTCCGCCTTCAGGGCCTTGGCGACGAGCCGGCCGCCCGAGACGATGTTGGGATCGGTGCTTTTGCGGGCAAGCGTATCGTCCGCGGTGTTGCTGACGACTTTAGCGGTGGCGGGTCCTGCCATGTTCTCGTCCTCCCATAATTATTTCGTTAAGGACTGCGTTCCTTGCTTCCAGACGGAAAAACGTCGCTCCGGCAGGAAGGTCTCAGTCCAGATCCACGTACTTTTCGACGTGATCGCGCAAACGCAGCGTGTGCTCGCGAACGAGCCGCTCTGCCAGCTCAGTGTCGCGCCGTTCCAAGGCACCAACAATCTCGGCGTGATCCGCCACCGAACGGCGCGCCCGGTCCATTTCCGATATCGTGCGCTGGCGGATGGCGCGCACGTGGAAGAAAAAGCCGTCGGTTATGGTGCCGATGAGGGGGCAGCCGCCGATGCGAATGATCGCTTGATGGAAACGGATGTTCGCATCCGAGTATTCCCCCATATGGGCCGATATCGCATCGGCGCGGAAGGGGTCGACAAGCTCGTGAAGTGAGCGAATTTCGGCGTCGCTGGCCGTTTGAGTGGCGAGACGCGCGGCCATGCTTTCCAGCGCAGCCCAGACCGTGATCATATCCAGGATCTCGGCCTTCGTTTTGCGGACGATGAAGATGCCGCGGCGCGCGACGACTTTGACGAGACCTTCCTGGTCGAGCTGCGCCAACGCTTCGCGAAGAGGAGTGCGCGAGACCCCGAAGCGGGCGGATAGATCACGCTCGTCGAGGCGCAACTCGGCGCCGGCTGCGTAGATGTTCATGCTGGTGATTGCCGACTTCAGGGCCTCGTAGGCACGCGCTTTGAGGCTCTGCGATTCCCCGATCGGCACAATCTTGATGCGGTTGTCGGAATCGGAGGCCGGGACGTCAGACATGGCTCGCTGCTCCCTTACTGCCGACACTGTTTTCCGACTCCCGGGTTCGACTTGGATAACCAATTAAGGATCGTGGTATACCATACGCCAGAGGGCTGTGGCAATACATCGCAGAATCATCCTTCGCAGCAATGAAAGGGCTCAATCTTATAAGCTTTGCGGCGACACGGCCGCGACATGATCTGTCCGGATTAGTGGTTCCGTGGTCGTTGCATACCACAGCCCAGAGCAGATTATCCCAAATTGTTAAGTTCAGTCAGACTGTTGATTGAAACTGTCGGCAGGAATCCGCAGGGGGCCGCCGGCTATGGTGACGCCCTTCGCGACTATTTTCATTTGACCTCACCCGCACTTCGCCCGCAAACCCCAGCGGGCAAATTTGGATCGCGGACATTTCGATATATTGGGGCGCTCATGAAACTGTTGGTGACCGGCGGCGCAGGATTCATCGGCTCCGCGGTGTGCCGGTTGTTGGCCGGCGAGGCTGGATATGCGGTCGCTAACGTCGACTGTTTAACCTACGCCTCAAACCTCGGATCACTGGCGCCGATCGCGGATAGCCCCCGTTACTCGTTCCATAAGGTCAACGTCTGCGACCGGGGAGGCATCGACGGAGTGATCGCGCGCGAACAGCCCGATGGTATTCTGCATCTTGCCGCCGAGAGCCACGTCGATCGCTCCATTACTGGCCCAGCCGCCTTCATCGATACCAACATCGTCGGTACCTACACGATGCTCCAGACGGCGCGGAGCTATTTCGAGAGACTGACCGGGGAGAAGCGGGACCGCTTCCGATTTGTGCACATCTCCACCGACGAGGTGTTCGGTAGCCTCGGCGACAGCGGCTCGTTCAGCGAAACGACGCCCTACGACCCGAGTTCGCCCTACTCGGCCAGCAAGGCCGCCTCCGATCATCTCGTGATGGCTTGGCACCGCACTTATGGTCTGCCGACTGTGATCTCCAATTGCTCTAATAACTACGGGCCCTACCACTTCCCCGAAAAACTGATCCCGCTGATGATTACCAACGCGCTGATGGGGCAACCGCTGCCGGTCTACGGCGCCGGCAAAAACATCCGCGACTGGCTCTATGTCGAGGACCATGCCCGGGCGCTGCTGACTGTTTTCGAAAAAGGCGTGCCTGGCGAGAGCTACAACGTCGGCGGGCACAACGAACGAACGAACCTCGAGGTCGTGGAGACGATCTGCGACACGCTCGATGCCTTGGCGCCCAGGGCCGATGGGCAACCGCACCGAGCAGGCATCAATTATGTCGCCGACAGGCCTGGACACGATTTCCGCTACGCCATCGATCCTTCCAAGATTACGCAAGAACTCGGCTGGACGGCGCGCGAGACTTTCGACAGTGGACTGGATAAGACTGTGCGCTGGTACCTCGCCAACGAGTTGTGGTGGGGCCCGCTGCGGGCGAATGCCTACAAGGGGGAGCGGCTCGGGCTAGTCGGCACCAAGGCCGGCTGATCGCAGTCACGCGGAGACTTCAATTGGCACCGCTTCGCATTGCAGTCTTCGGCTCCAGCGGACAGGTTGCTTCGTCGCTCGTGCGGGGCGCGGCCGAACGCGGCATCGATCTGGTCTCCGGCGGCCGCCCTCAGGTCGACCTCTGCGACCTGGACAGCACCGAGGCTTTCCTCAACGCGACCCAGCCCGCTCTCGTGGTCAACGCAGCCGCTTATACGGCCGTGGACAAAGCTGAAACGGAACAGGATGCCGCCTTTCGACTGAACGCGCACGGGCCGGCGGTTCTCGCCGCCTTGTGCTCCGCGGCCAACGTCCCGCTCATCCATATTTCGACCGACTACGTCTTCGACGGCACCAAGGGCTCGCCCTACCTCGAAACCGATCGCGTCAGCCCGCTCGGCGTCTACGGAGCGAGCAAGGCAGCAGGAGAGGCTGCGGTCCGCAATGCCCTGGCCCAGCACCTGATTTTGCGAACGTCGTGGGTCTACAGCGACGGCGGCAGCAATTTCCTCCGCACCATGCTGCGCTTAGCGGAAACCCGGGACGAGATCGGTGTCGTGGACGATCAACGTGGCAGCCCGACGTATGCTGCCGACATCGCGTCCGTCATTCTCGACCTGGTGCCCCGCCTCACCAGCCGCAAACTCGACATCGCATGGGGCACGTATCACCTCACCAACGCCGGCGAGACGACGTGGGCCGGGTTTGCTCGTGCGATCTTCGCGGAAGCTAGCCAACGCGGACTTAGGGCCGCCGAGGTTCGTCCGATCACTACCGCCGATTACCCTACGCCGGCGCGACGGCCAGCCTATTCAACGCTCGACAATTCGCGCGTCGCTGAGGCGTTCGGGGTGCGCTTGCCGCCGTGGCAGGATGCGCTTCGCCGTTGCATGTCTGCAATCCCTGCCTGCTGAGCGATGGACAAGCCCCGCCGCCGCACGTTTGCGACCCTCGCGTTAGTGTTCCTGCTCGCGCTCGTCGTCGCGGCATCGTTCTGGTTCGGGATGATATCTCAGAACTGGAGCCCGTTTCCTCCCATCTCCCTCGACACGCCGGGGCAGTGGTTCACTGATCCCCGCCTCGCAGCGCTACGTTTCGATCGGGCGCTATGCCGCAGCGTGCTGAAGTCGCCGCACATCGAAGCGACTGCAATTGCTGACGAGCCGATCCGCGAGCGCTGTGGCTGGAGCAATGCCGTGCGCATCTCATCAGCTGGAGGCACCCGGATCGGAATCGACAAGCTGACTTGTGAGACCGCCGCAGCCCTCGCGCTGTGGATCGAATACGACGTGCAGCCGGCTGCCGTCGCAGCATTCGGAAAGCGTGTCGCCAGCGTCCAGAATTTCGGAACTTATTCATGCCGGACAATCATCGGCAATCCCATGTGGAAGAACGTGCCGAGCCAGCATGCCACCGCCAACGCCATCGACATTTCGGGGTTCGCGCTCGAGGATGGCACTCAAATCAATGTTAAGAGGGACTGGCGAAGGGCCGGCAAGGAGGGGGACTTTCTGCGTTCCATTCATCAGAGCGCTTGCAGGCTGTTTCGCGTTGCTCTGAGCCCAGATTTCAACGAAGCCCATCACGATCACTTTCACTTCGACCGCGGCTTCCTTGTGCGCTGCAAGTAACGGCCGCGTCCCGAACGATAAAATGCTTCTTATCCACGCTAACGCTAACTAAACCGCAACCTTATTGCTTCGATTGTTCGGTATTCCAAGCGTCTGACGGAAGCGTTTCAGATCTTGGAAACGTTCGAGCACTCCTAATGCCCTCATCAAAACCGTTTGAGGGGAACATGGCAGCGTTTCTAACCCGTATGCGGGAGTTCTCCCGCGTCACCCAGGGCTCGGTGACAGTCATCTTCGGCGTAAGCCTGATGTCGCTGTTGTTGATCGCCGGCCTCGCGCTCGATACCTCGCGCGCCTACAGCGTCCAGTCGCAGGTGCAGGCGGCACTCGATGCTGCGGCGCTCGCGGGAGCCAAGGCTCTGCAGGAAGACGGCACCACCGACTCGCAGGTGCAGTCGGTCTCGAAGGCGATGTTCGAGACTTTCCTGCCGAGCTTCAAGCTCAAGGGTCTCCAGATCACCAATTTCACCGCCACTCCGAACCGCACGGCGGACTCCGTCACCACCGCGGCGGATTCGAATCTCCACAGCATCTTCGGCGACCTCGCTGGCAGCAATCCGCTGCTCAAGTTCCCGACCAAATCGACCGTTGTTTACCGCGCCGACAAGGTGGAATTGGCGTTGGTCGTCGACGTGACAGGCTCGATGAACCAAGTCCCGCCCGGCGACAGCAAGACCAAGATCCAGTCGCTGAAGGAGGCGGCAAGCGAGGTCATCGACGCGCTCATGGCAGACAGCCCGAGCGATACTGCGGTGCGGATCGCGGTTGCGCCGTTCTCGGCTTCCGTCAACGCCGGCGCCCTGGCGAATGCGACTAGTGCGTCTCCCAGCGTTACCACATGCGGACTGACCTGGTTCTGGGGCTACAAGTGTACGACGTCGGCCGGCGCCGATGTCGATACCTGTGTCATCGAGCGCGCAGCTTCTTATGAGGACGCGAGCCCGACCGGCGACAAAATTCCCGCTGTGCCTTCGACGCCCTATGGCAACTACGTCTGCCCGAACGCGGTCGTCGTTCCCCTGCAAGGCAAGAGCCAAGCCGAGACACTGAAGACCACGATCAACAGCTACACCGCGAGCGGCGCCACGGCCGGTCACATCGGTGCTGCTTGGGGCTGGTATTTGCTCTCGGAGAAATGGGCGAGCGTACTGCCGGCAGCCAGCAAGCCGGAGCCGCGGACCAATACGAACGTCCACAAGCACGTGATCTTCATGACGGACGGCCAGTTCAACACGTCCTACCTGAACGGCCCCAACAACAGCGCATCGCAGCAGGAGCAAGAGTCCTACTCCGAGTTCCAGTCGCTGTGCGACAAAATGAAAGACCCGAGCAAGGGCAATATCACGCTCTGGACCATCGGCTTCGACCTCGGCGGCCTCGGGACAACTGTCCCTCGGGACCAGCTCATCGCCTGCAGCGGCGCCGACCACTTCTTCGATGCAGCGACCGGCCCGGACCTCAAGGCCGCCTTCAAGGCCATCGTGGCGAACATGCGCAACATGCACGTCTCGCAGTAAGGCTGCCCGCGCAACGGCAGCACCAAGAAAAAAGGGCGCGGATCGAGATCCGCGCCCTTTTTTGTTATTCAAGAAGCAGCGGGGCCGATCAGGCCGGCTTCTTCGGCGCCTTGTTCTGACGATTGTTGATCAGGTCGTCGACGACGGCCGGATCAGCCAGCGTGGAGGTGTCGCCCAAGCTGCCGAAATCGTCCTCGGCGATCTTGCGCAGGATGCGGCGCATGATCTTGCCCGAGCGGGTCTTTGGCAGGCCCGGCGAGAACTGGATCAAGTCGGGCGAGGCGATCGGGCCGATCTCCTTGCGGACGTGAGCGACGAGTTCCTTGCGCAGCTCCTCTGTGGCCTCGACGCCGCTGTTGAGCGTCACGTAGCAGTAGATGCCCTGGCCCTTCAGATCGTGCGGATAACCCACGACCGCGGCCTCGGCCACCTTCGGATGCGCGACGAGCGCGCTTTCGACCTCGGCGGTGCCCATGCGGTGACCGGACACGTTGATGACGTCATCGACGCGGCCGGTGATCCAGTAGTAGCCGTCCTCATCGCGGCGGCAGCCGTCGCCCGTGAAGTAGGTGCCCTTGTACGCCGAGAAGTAGGTCTGCACGAAGCGCTCGTGGTCGCCGATAGATTGTGCGCGACTGACCAGGCCAGCTATCGGTGATGATCAGGTTGCCCTGCGTCGCACCTTCCAGCGTGTTGCCCTTGTCGTCGACGAGTGCCGGCTGGACGCCGAAGAACGGACGCGTCGCGGATCCAGGCTTCGTGGCGGTGGCGCCCGGCAAGCGGCGTGATCATGATGCCGCCGGTCTCGGTCTGCCACCACGTATCAACGATCGGGCAACGCCCGTCGCCGACGACCCGGTGATACCACTCCCAGGCCTCAGGGTTGATCGGCTCGCCGACCGAGCCCAGCAGACGCAGCGAGGACCGGCTGGTGCGCTTCACGAAGTCGTCGCCCGCACCCATCAGCGAGCGGATGGCCGTGGGCGCCGTGTAGAAGATGTTGACGTCCCACTTGTCGATCACGTGCCAGAAGCGCGAGGCGGTCGGGTAGTTCGGCACGCCCTCGAACATCAGGGTGGTGGCGCCGTTGGCGAGCGGACCGTAGACGATGTAGCTGTGGCCGGTGACCCAGCCCACGTCCGCGGTGCACCAGTAGATGTCGCCATCGTGATAGTCGAATACGTACTGGTGAGTCATCGAGGCGAACAACAGGTAGCCGCCGGTGGTGTGGACGACGCCCTTCGGCTTGCCGGTCGAGCCCGAGGTGTAGAGGATGAACAGCGGGTCCTCGGCGTTCATCTCGACGGGCGGGCAGTCGGCCGAAACCTTGACCAGCTCCTCGTGCAGCCAGAAGTCGCGACCCGGCGTCATCGAGATCGGATTGCCGGTGCGGCGGACGACGAGCACCTTCTCGTCGCCCTTGCACTTCTTCAGCGCTTCATCGGTGTTCTTCTTGAGCGGAACGGTGCGGCCGCCGCGCAGACCTTCGTCCGCGGCGATGATCAGCTTGGAATCGGCGTCCTCGATGCGGTTCTGAAGGCTGTCGGGGGAGAAGCCGCCGAAGACGATGGAGTGCACCGCGCCGATGCGGGCGCAAGCCAGCATCGCGTAGGCAGCCTCGGGGATCATCGGCAGGTAGATGGTGACGCGATCGCCCTTCTTGACGCCCATGGACTTCAGCACGTTGGCGAATTTCGCAAACGCGCTCAAGCAGCTGGCGGTAGGTGATCTTCTCGTCGGCGGTCGGGTCGTCGCCCTCCCAGATGATCGCGACCTGGTCGCCGCGGGTTTTGACGTGGCGGTCGACGCAGTTGGCGCAGACGTTCAGCGTACCGTCCTCGAACCATTTGATCGAGACGTTATGCACGTCGAACGAGGTATTCTTGACCTTGGTGTAGGGCTTGATCCAGTCGAGACGGCGACCCATCTCGCCCCAGAAACCATTCGGATCCTTGACCGAACGCGCGTACAATTCCTGATACTTAGCGTCGTCGACCCACGCACGCTTGGCCCATTCAGCGGGAACGGGGTAAAGCTTCTCCGACATTCTTATTTCCTCCCAACGTCATGACGGTTTGTGTTGGCTGCGCATTATGGGGAGCACAGCTTTGGGCGCAACCGCCCACTTGGTCGAATGATTGCACCCATCGGCGCGGAGTTTACAAGGCGGAAGACGAGCCAGGACAGGGCTTTCGCGAAAATCTCCGGTACCGTTCCGGCGCATGTCCGGATGCCGGCCGGGTTGGCCCGGCCCGGCTGTGGTTTAGGTGGCTCCCAAGCGCCAAACGGCGGTGTTTTTGATCAGCGCATCCTCAAGCTCACGGGTGACCGGTACGGGGTATTCGTCAGCTTTGTGGAATTTCGTGCGCGGGAAGTAGTTGCGCTGGGGGTCGCCGACCAGGATCAGGGATCCGCCTTCGACGGCCAAATCGATATAGCGGCTAACTCGCTCCGCCAACTGCCGTTCGTAATAGAGATCACCGACGAGCACCACGTCGAAGGACTTGGGCGCGGCAGCCAGCAAATCCTCGACGGTCAATTCCACAGACACGCCGTTGGCGGCGGCGTTGAGGGTGGTGGCCACAAGGGCGACCGCGTCGATATCAGCGGCAAGGACCAAATCTGCCCCAGCCTTCTTGGCGGCGATGGCCTGCAGGCCGGAACCGGTCCCCAGATCGAGCACCCGACGACCGCGGACGAGACTCGGATTATCGAGGATGTGGCGGGCGAGTGCCTGACCACCGGCCCAGGCGAAGGCCCAATAAGGGGGCGGCACGTTCATCTCGCCGAGCTCTTCCTCGGTCTTCTGCCAGATCGGCAGCAACTCCTCTGCGAGATGTAGTACGATCTCCGGGACCAGGGGCGGCGCGAGGAGCTTTGTATTCGCGCGGATGAACCCCGCGGCGTCTTTCATGGTCATCGAGCAATCCCGGCGCTTGGCTATCCGCCGGAGCGGTGTAGTACTGTCCCTAACCCGTTTTGGGGGTGCTGCGGCAATAATCACGTCGCTACGCGTCCGGCGTATCGCTTATTCCTGCCCTCGAACGGCGCGAATTTTGATGCAGAAGGCCGCTCGGCCACCGTTGCGCGCTTCAAAGACGAGCCTATATAAGCGGTCGATCACACTTCAGTGCTCCAGGGGGCCGTTCCCGCGGTCCTTCCTTGATCAGAGGGACGACGGGGGCCGGGCGCCGCGAATTGCGGGTCCGGACGGTCTGCCGCCAACGAGAGGAACATCACTATGGCAAAAGTCATCGGCATCGATCTCGGTACCACCAACTCGTGCGTCGCCGTTATGGAAGGCGGCAAGCCGAGCGTTCTCGAGAACGCCGAGGGATTGAACACCACGCCGTCCATTGTCGCCTTCACCGACGACGGCGAGAAACTGGTCGGCGTCCCGGCGAAGCGGCAGGCCGTCACCAACCCGATCAACACCTTCTTCGCCATCAAGCGCCTGATCGGCCGCCGGTACGAAGATCCCATGGTCGAGAAGGACAAGAATCTCGTCCCCTACAAGATCGTCAAAGGTCCGTCCGGCGACGCCTGGGTCGAGGCGAACGGCAAAAGCTACTCGCCACAGCAGATTTCCGCTTTCATTCTGCAGAAGATGAAAGAGACCGCCGAGGCCAAGCTCGGCGAGACGGTGACGCAGGCCGTCATCACGGTCCCCGCTTACTTCAACGACGCCCAGCGTCAGGCAACCAAGGACGCCGGCAAGATCGCTGGTCTCGAGGTCCTGCGCATCATCAACGAGCC
This sequence comes from uncultured Alphaproteobacteria bacterium, assembly GCA_963847435.1. GTDB lineage: Bacteria > Pseudomonadota > Alphaproteobacteria > Rhizobiales > Hyphomicrobiaceae > CAWJZR01. The sequence continues at coordinate 29,067 of CAWJZR010000001.1, forward strand.
GACGGCGGCTGCGCTCGCCTACGGCCTCGACAAGAAGAAGGAAGCCAAGACGATCGCGGTCTACGACCTCGGCGGCGGCACCTTCGACATCTCGATCCTCGAGATCGGCGACGGCGTGTTCGAGGTGAAGTCGACGAACGGCGACACGTTCCTCGGCGGCGAAGACTTCGACATGAAGCTCGTCAGCTATCTCGCGGACGAGTTCAAGAAGTGAACAGGGCATCGACCTACGCTCCGACAAGCTGGCCCTGCAGCGCCTGAAGGAGGCCGCCGAGAAGGCCAAGATCGAGCTGTCGACTGCCGCCCAGACCGAAATCAACCTGCCGTTCATCACGGCGGACGCTTCGGGTCCGAAGCATCTGACGATGAAGCTGACGCGCGCCAAGCTGGAAAGCCTGGTCGACGATCTCATCGCCAGGCACGAAGGGTCCGTGCGATAAGGCGCTCAAGGATGCCGGCCTCAAGGCTGCCGAGATCGACGAAGTCGTTCTCGTCGGTGGCATGACCCGCATGCCGAAGGTGCAGGAAGTCGTGAAGCAGTTGTTCGGCAAGGAGCCGCACAAGGGCGTCAACCCGGACGAGGTCGTGGCCGTCGGCGCCGCCATCCAGGGCGGCGTGCTGAAAGGCGAGGTCAAGGACGTCCTGTTGCTCGACGTGACACCGCTGTCGCTCGGCATCGAGACGCTGGGTGGCGTGTTCACGCGATTGATCGATCGCAACACGACGATCCCGACCAAGAAGAGCCAGACCTTCTCGACCGCCGAGGACGGCCAGAACGCCGTGACCATCCGCGTCAGCCAGGGCGAGCGCGAAATGGCGGCCGACAACAAGATCCTGGGGCAGTTCGATCTTGTCGGCATCCCGCCGGCGCCGCGCGGCGTGCCGCAGATCGAGGTGACCTTCGACATCGACGCCAACGGCATCGTGCACGTCTCGGCGCAAGGACAAGGCGACCGGCAAGGAGCAGTCGATCCGCATCCAGGCTTCCGGCGGCCTTTCGGACAGCCGAAATCGAGAAGCATGGTCAAGGACGCCGAGGCGCACGCGGCCGAGGACAAGAAGAAGCGCGAGCTGGTCGAGGCGAGGAACCACGCCGAGGCGCTGATCCACGCCACCGAGAAGCAGCTCGTCGACAATGACTTCGAACGCGGCCGTCGCCGCGGTCAAGGCCGAAGTCGAGAAGGCCATCGCCGACCGCCAAGGATGGCCGTCACCGGCGAGGACGTCGAGGCCATCAGGTCGGCAACCAACGCTCTGACCCAGGTCGCCATGAAGATCGGTGAGGCCATCTACGGGGCCAAGCGGGCGCGGCCGGCGCCGGTGGCGAGCCGAAGCCGATCGGGCGAGGCGAAGCGGCAGCGGGTGGCAGGACGACGTCGTCGATGCCGACTTCGAGGAAGTCAAGGACGACAGGAAGAAGTCGGCCTGATGTAAAGCGGCCTCTGGCAATGTTTAGCCGGCCTGATATACAACTGGCATGGCAGCGGCGGAAATCGCCGCTGCCATCGTGTTGGGCGGGTCAATGGCATAGACGGTGTCGAGGGAAACGTGATGGCGTTTGTCGCTGCAAGGTCAGGCGAGACGATCTCGCGCTTGATGGTCGGATCCCCGACGGGCATCGACCGCGTGATTGCCGACGCGCCGACCGCAATTCTATTCACGCCTCGGGTAATTGCGTAGCTGGCGCGAGCCGGCCCCAATCGTATCGCGCATTCTCGCGCGCCACAACGAGACCCGCAGCAGACCATGGCCAAGCGCGACTATTACGAGATTCTCGGCGTCCAGCGGAACGCGACCGAGCAGGAAATCAAATCGGCCTTTCGCCGCGGGCTCGCCAAGGAATGCCATCCGGATCGCAATCCAGGCGACAAAACGGCCGAGCGCCGCTTCAAGGAAGTTGAACGAGGCATACGAGGCCTTGAAGGATCCGCAAAAGCGAGCGGCCTACGATCAGTTCGGCCATGCCGCATTCGACGGTCCGGGACGAGGCGGCCCGGGCGGCTTCGGTCCGGACTTCGCCTCCTCGATGTCCGACATTTTCGACGATCTGTTCGGCGAGTTCATGGGCGGCCGGCGTGGTGGCGGCCAGAGGCGTGGACCGGCGGCCGAGAGCGCGGCGCCGACCTGCGCTACAACCTCGAAATCACGCTCGACCAAGCGTACTCAGGCAAGAAAAGCCGCAGATCCGAGTGTCCAAGCGCGACACATGTGAAACATGCGCCGGGACCGGCGCTAAGCCCGGCACCAAGCCGATGTCCTGCGCAACCTGCGGCGGAATTGGCAAGGTGCGTGCGAGCCAGGGCTTCTTCACCATCGAGCGGACGTGTCCCTCGTGCCAGGGCCGCGGCGAGGACGATCGAGGACCCCTGCTCCAATTGCTCGGGCGCGGGACGGGTGGTCAAGGAAAGCACGCTACAGCTCAACAGTCAACATTCCGCCCGGCGTCGACGACGGCACGCGCATCCGGCTCGCGGGCGAAGGCGATGCTGGCCTGCGCGGCGGACCATCCGGCGATCTTTACATCTTCCTCTCGATCAAGCCGCACGAGTTCTTCCAGCGCGACGGCGCCGACATCTTCTGCAAGGTGCCGATCGCGATGACGACCGCGGCGCTCGGCGGTCAGATCGACGTGCCGACGCTCGAAGGCACGACAGCACGCGTCAAAATTCCGGAAGGCGCCGAAAGCGGCAAGCAGATTCCGCCTCAAGGGCAAAGGGATGCCGGTGCTGCGGTCGAAGATGATCGGCGACATGTACATCCAGATCGATGTGGAAACGCCGAAGAACCTGAATCGCAGACAGCGCGAACTGCTCGAGGAATTCGAGAAGGCCAGCCACACGGAAACGAGCCCGGAAAGCCCGGGTTCTTTTCGCGCCTCAAAGAGCTTCTTCGAGGGCAAGGGGACTTGATTGCAGGCGGACCTCTTGCTTCCCGGCTGCCCTTGCACGTATCGACCAGGCTGATCTGCAAGTCAAACCTTCAGGGTATGCCACCCTGACTATCCCATTCCGCTTTGGCTTTTCGCCAGCGAGTGCTCGTGGGAGATATCCGTCGGTCACAGCGATGGCTTATGGCCGAGAAGCGGCGCGGCCTGCGCTTACGGAACGGCGGCGGTGAGCCGGGTTATAGAGATACACTACTTGCCGACGACCTCGAGCTTCACCGGCGTAATGCCGGACGACTGCATGCCCAGCACCTCCGCAGCAGCCTCGGAAATGTCGATTATGCGCCCCGGTTTGAAAGGCCCGCGGTCATTTATGCGCACGATCACCGACTTGCCGCTGCGCAACTCGGTTACTTTGACCCGAGTATTGAACGGTAACGTGCGGTGCGCGGCAGTGAACGATCGGCGGTCAAAGGGTTCACCCGAAGCCGTATGCTGGCCTTGCCAATAGAACGATGCGAGCCCGGTCAACGAGTGATGCGGCCCGGTGATGCTGGCGGATGGCGGCGATGCCGCACGCGGCAAGGCTGCAGTCTCAAGGCTGGCTTTGCGGTAGTGCTTCAGCGTGAACGACCATGAAGGGTCGCGAACGCGGAGAGGAGCGGCAATTATCGGGGCCGCGACGGCGACAGCCGATGCCGGCGGGGGTGAGTGCGGACGCTGACTGACAGACGTGGCGCGCGGTAACGCCAATTGGTCGCGAGCACCGCAGCCGGCGATCGACAGCAAGGCATAACCGGCCGCAGCCGTGAACGCCAACTTCCGTAACGTCACTTGCAACCAGCCCCCCGGCCAACCTTCGTTCCGGTGGCTAAACCATTCTGCAAATGAAGCCAAACAATGACGACCGCGTACCAACGGGCGGCTTTCCCAGTGGGTAAGCCGCCCGTAAGCAATTACTTGCCGAGAACGGCGAGACTGACGGGGGCGACGCCCGCGCCCTTCATGTTGATCGCGCCAGCAGCAGCGGACGACAGGTCGATCACGCGGCCGCCAACGTACGGGCCGCGGTCATTGATGGTCACGACGACCGACTGGCCGTTGCGGTGGTTGGTAACGCGGACCTTGGTGCCGAACGGCAGCGTCTTGTGGGCTGCCGTCATGGCGTTCGGGTTGAAAGTGCCGCCCGAGGCGAGCTTCTGCGGCTGCCAGTAGTAGGAGGCTTGGCCCGACTGATAGTGAGAACCGCCGCCGCTGTAGCTCGGAGCGTACGCGGTCTTGGTTGCCTTCGGCTTCGAAGGAGCCGCGTAGGCAGTCTTCTTGTGCTTCGAGTAGCTCGGAGCGGACTCGAGCCGGCTCGATTTCACGGACGGCTTGTGCGACTTGGCACTGGCCGACTTGGAGGACTTGTAAGACTGCTTGTCATAAGACGGTGCAGCTGCCTTGGAAGATCCGCAGACGTACTCTGGGCCGACGCAGGTCCAGGCGGCCGCGCTCGCCGGGCGAGCCCCAAAAAGGCCGATCGTCATCAGGGCCAGCACAGCAAAGCTCATTGTCCGCATTGACTTCAACTCCATAGTTAAGACGACGGTGCTGCGGGCACGCGAGGGCATTCCTGGACGCTGGCCTGTCTCGCAGGTCCGCTCAGGTCCGTAGACGACAAGCCTCGATGGCTTGGCCGTCCGATTGCTTTTTTTCGCAGTGCAGATCTATTCGCAGCGAGTCACCAGAACGCGTTGCGTCGTCGATTGATTTTGAGAGCGGGAACTCTCTTCTGGCGGTCGGAACGAAGCATCCACAACAGGCAGCGTCAACGCTCACAAATAAACATTGTTTCGTGAAAAACAGTTTTTTTCTTTTGATTTCAGTCATTGCAGTCGCCAAACGGCATCACTGATGCGACCGCATGTCGCAAAAAAGCGAACATTTTTGACCTTGAACAGACGACAAATCGCTGTCCGATATCGAACAAACTTGTAATTGGACGAAGTTTTGGAACGCCATCGCAGTATGCGGCTGCGGAATGTTGAGCGCCGGAGGCAGTCGGTCCGCTTCCACCTTGTCGGCAGCGCATTCAGGCACAAAAAAACCGGCTCCTTTTAAGGAGCCGGCTGATATTGCGGCCAGTGCCGAGAAAGCAGCGGCGGTGCAGGCTGATCAGATCGCGAAATCTTCCATCGAGACGCCGCGCTTCTTCAGCTTCTCGACAAGCCAGTTCGGCTTGCGGCCGCGGCCCGACCAAGTTTCTTCCGGGTTTTCCGGATTGCGGAATTTCGGAGCAACTGGAGCCTTCGAACCCCCGCGCGTCTTACGCAGGCCAAGGATCTCGTCGAGGCTCATGCCAGCTTCAGCGGCCAGCGCGGCCATTTTCGACTTGATCTCGGCGCGCTCGGTTTGCTGACGCTCAACGATAGCCACTTTGACTTGTTCCTGCAGGTCGATCAGCTCTTTGAGGCCGAGCTCGTCCAGTCCGTTCTGCGGGGCGCGTGCCATAGTTCGTGAATCTCCTCATTTGTGGGCTAGAATTCGATTTGGCCCGCATAACACGAGGCATCGTTCCACAACAATAGCTTTATCACAAAATTATCGGGATCAGGCGAAAGTCGCACTGCGTAAGGCAGCATATTTTCCAAAGCTGCCAGATTATCCCGTTCAGATTGCCGCCGCCGATACTCATAGATCCGAGCGCGGGAACGCGATGGACGACTCGATCAGTGGAATTGCAATCTGCCGAGCCGGTGTTTGCGATCCTTACCGGCAAAACATGGGCGGCAACCGCGAATGCGCGGAAATGCAAGTGGACGCTTGCGAAGAGCCCAGATTCCGTGCGCTTGGAGCGTGTTTTGCGCCTGCGAAGAGATGTGTGCTCAGGCTAATAATCAGGCACTGGGCAAGAGAATTATGCAAAATCATGAGGTAGTTTAATTACCTGCTGACGCACCGGCGTGAACTTTTGCTCCTCCATTGTTCGAAGGTCGAAGATCTCAAAGGAAACCGAGTGTGCGACCAAGCCTGCGCAAATGCCAATTTGCCGGCTGATCAAATGCTGTCGAACTCCTACATCGAAGCGCTCCTAATGTAATGTAGCTCACCGCTTTTAAGTTGCCCGTCCAGGCGATCCTCCGAACGACTAAACTGACTGAAGTTGCAAGCATTTCGGTTGTGTCTTGCGATCTCGGGCCCTATCGTGCGCGCCGCTTTAAGGAAAGCGCAGGGTCCAGCCGGTCTTGCGCCGGTCATCTAAACGTTCGCGAGATAACAACACAATGGCCACTCGGTTTGCAGAGGCGCGAGCCACCGCTCAGGAAGCCCTTCAATTTCATGCTCAGGGCAAACCCGGCAAGTTGGAGATCACGCCGACCAAGCCGCTGACCACCCAGCGCGATCTATCCCTTGCGTATTCCCCGGGCGTTGCGGTGCCGGTAAGGGCCATCGCTGAAGATCCCGCCTGCGCTTACGACTACACCAGCAAAGGCAATTTCGTGGCCGTCGTCTCGAACGGCACCGCAATTCTAGGCCTCGGCAACCTTGGCGCCCTGGCCTCCAAGCCGGTCATGGAAGGCAAGGCTGCTCTCTTCAAACGCTTCGCCGATATCGATTCGATCGACCTCCTCGTCTCGACGGAAGACGTCGACGCTTTCATCAACTCGGTTCGCTACCTCGGTCCCTCGTTCGGCGGCATCAATCTCGAGGACATCAAGGCGCCGGACTGCTTCATCATCGAGGACAAGCTCAAAGAGCTGCTCGATATTCCAGTCTTCCACGACGATCAGCACGGCACGGCGATCGTCGTCGCCGCCGGCATCCTCAACGGCTTGCGTGTCGTCGGCAAGGATATCGCCGACGTGAAACTGGTGTGTTCGGGAGCGGGTGCGGCGGCTCTAGCATGCCTCAATCTGCTCGTGCGGATAGGAATGAAGCGCGAGAACATCACCGTCTCCGATATCAAAGGCGTGGTCTACAAGGGCCGCAACGAGCTGATGGACCCTTGGAAGGAGCCATTCGCCAAGAAGACCAAGGCGCGAACGCTGACCGAAGTGATCGCGGGCGCCGACATTTTCCTGGGGCTTTCCGCCGGCGGGATCGTCAGCCGGGAAATGGTAGCTTCGATGGCCGACAGGCCGATCATCTTCGCCATGGCCAACCCAGACCCTGAAATCTCGCCGGAAGAGGTGCACGCCGTCCGCTCGGACGCCATCGTTGCGACCGGACGCTCCGACTATCCGAACCAGATCAACAATGTGCTCTGCTTCCCGTTCATCTTTAGAGGCGCCCTCGACGTGCAGGCCTCGACCATCAACGACGCGATGAAAATCGCGGCCGCGGAGGCGCTGGCGGCCCTCGCTCGTCAGGAAGTACCCGATCAGGTCGCAGCGGCATTCCATGGCCGCCGTCCCACTTTCGGGGCTGACTACATAATTCCCGCGCCTTTCGATCCGCGGCTGATGACGCATATTCCACCAGCCATCGCAAAGGCGGCGATGGATTCGGGCGTTGCCCGCAAGCCGATCGTCGACATGGAAGGCTATGTCGCGCGGCTCAAGGGCCGCCTCGACCCCGTCGCCGGCTGGCTGCAATCCATCTTTGATAAAGTCCGCGACGACCCGAAGCGCGTGGTATTTGCCGAAGGCGAGGACCTTACCGTCATCCGCGCGGCAAATACCTATTTCACGCAAGGGTTCGGCGCGCCGATCTTGGTCGGCACCAAGACCACCGTCGTCGAAAACCTCAAGACGAGCGGCATTCCCCTCCGAGAGGAATTCGAGCTCGTCGACACGCGGACGTCGCCCTATACGGAAGAGTTCACGGAGTACTTATTCAAGCGGCTGCAACGGCGTGGCTACCTGAAGCGCGATTGCCACCGCCTCGTCGTCAACGAGCGCAACGTATTCGCGGCCTTGATGGTCGCGCACGGTTATGCCGATGTCATGGTCTCCGGCGTCACGCGGAATTGGACCAGCGTCTATCAGGATGTACGCCGGGCCATCGACCCGCGGCCGGGCCGCACCATGATTGGCGTCACGCTCGCCATCTGCCGCGGCCGCGCCGTGCTTATCGCCGACACGTCCGTGCATGACATGCCGAATGCCGAAGAGCTGGCGAACATCGCAGTGGAGGCCGCCCGCGCCGCGCGTAATTTCGGCATCGAGCCCCGCGTAGCGATGCTTGCGTATTCGACGTTCGGGCAGCCGCGCGGTGAACGGCAGGATCAGCTCCGCCAAGCGGTCGAGATTCTCGACAGCCGCGGTGTCGATTTCGAGTACGACGGCGAGATGGCCGCCGACGTTGCGCTGAACAAGGACCTGTTGAAGATGTATCCGTTCTGCCGGCTGACCGACACGGCGAACGTGCTCATCATGCCGGCGTTCCACGCGGCCTCGATCTCAGCCAAGATGCTGCGCGAACTCGGCGGTGCAACGATCATCGGTCCCATTCTCGTGGGCCTGTCGCGCTCGGTGCAGATCTGCCCGCTCGGAGCCAAGGACACCGACGTGGTCAATATGGCAGCCCTTGCCGCGTACGATATCAGTCGCTGACGGCAGGCACGGGGGAACGAAAGCGTGCGGGGGCTGGTTTTGGCGGTGAAGCTCATCAGAGCCAACCGCAGGAGCCAGCCCGTGCCGAAAGCCGCAGACAAGAACCCGCCGGCCGCCGAGATATTTTCCAACAAGAAGCCAGGCGAGCAGAGCGACGAGCACATCGCACGTCGCGATCAGGAACCGAAGGAGGTTGAGGAACGGGACGCGAAGCCGCAGGCCCGTGAAGGCGCTGGCCTTGCGGAAACCGATCCTCGCCGCGCCAAGCCGACCAAGCCGTCCTGAGCTGTCATTCGACCGCGATGCGGCTCTTGACCTCGTCGGGAGCGCCGTAATGTTCGAAGTAGCGCGGGTCGATATTGGCGACGGGGAGCACGATCAACACGTCCGTCGTGCCGAATTGATGGTCGACCACTGCGCCATCACCAACGAACGCGCCGAGACGTAGGTAAGCCTTGATCAACGGCGGCATGGACTTGAGAGCCGCTTTGGCGTCGACCCACTCGCGAGGCACGAGGTCCATCGACGTATAGCAATGCGGATGGGCCGAGCAGCGCCATTCCTCGGGCGCCGAAGCATTGTAGCGGAGATATGACAACGCCATCGCGTGAGTTTTGGGATCGGTGCCGGCAAAGCTCGCGCAGCCGATCATTACGTCGATCTTATGCTCGCGGACGTAAGTCCAAAGGCCGTGCCAGAGCAGTTCAACGGTGCGCTTGGTCCGATAAGGCTTCAGAACGCAGCTGCGGCCGAGTTCCATAAACCGTAGATGCGACTTAGCGGCGATCAAGGGTGCAATGTCGTATTCATTCTGCGTGTAGAATCCAAGGCGGTGCTGGGCGACGTCCTGGCGGAGCACCCGGTAGGTGCCGACGACCTTGGGCCGGCGTGTATTCGCCCATGCGGCTGGCGCTTCGAGCGGCTTGGAGATATCGACGACGGTAAGGTGGTCGCAGAGAGCGTCATAGGGATCTTCATCTCGACGGCGCATCTGAGCCGTGAAGGTCGGCGTTGCCGCCATCTCTTCGTAGAACACTTCGTAGCGCAGACGCTGCGCACTCTTGATGTCGTCGCGCGTATTGGAAAGGCGGACCTCGAGATCGCCGACGCGTCCATAAACCTTGGCGGGTTTGCGGGCTGCAGGCGCAAAAAGCGGGGTCTTTGCGAACAAACCCGGGCCGGGGTTTTCTGCTCGCGACAGCAGATCCTGAGCGAGAATACCCAGCGGCGCGGCGCGATTAAGTCCGCTTCTCCCAAGCTTGCCAGCCATTCGTCGCGCCAAGTGCCGCATTTGCCCCTCCCCGTGTGGACCAGATTGTTTCCACACTCGCCGAGCTAACACGATTTCATGACGGCTGAGCGACGTGTCAAGTCAATGGCAGCGGCAAAGGTGCCTCAAGCGGCCATTCCGTAGCCGCTTATCCAGCGTTGCAGCAGAGCTTCGAGGTCAGCCTTCTCGAACGGCTTCGACAGGTAATCGTCCAATCCTGATGCGAGATAACGCGCACGGTCCTCGGCAAATGCGTTGGCTGTCAGCGCGATTATCGGCGGGCAGCGATGACTAGTGCCGGGACGGAGATTGTCCGCCTCGACGAGTGCGTGGATTGCAGCCGCTGCCTGGAGGCCGTCAAGCTCTGGCATGAAGATGTCCATCAGGATGAGGTCGAAAGCCGCGCTGTCGCCAGAGAGCACGCCGCGCATCGCGGACACTGCTTCATGACCATTGCGAGCCCAATGCACCTCGCCTCCGGTTCGCTCAATAACGCGGCGCGCCAGCAGCGCGTTGATCTCGTTGTCCTCTGCCAGAAGTACGCGGCACTTCACGGGCACGGCCGGTTTGCACTTATTTTGTGACGTATCCGAGTGCGCGAGAGCAGCACTGGGGGCGGTCTGCGCGCGATCATCTGCGAGTTGCACGAGGATCGCTGCCGGACGCACGGGCTTGACGAGATAAGCGTCGAAACCTTGAGCGCGGAATGCGGCGAGGCTTGCGCGCGACAACGCGCTGACGAGGACGAGGCCACGCACGCGGTTACCGCCTGATAGTCCGCTCACATGGGCGAGGAGACGCCCAGCCGCAACTGGATCGCTGCCAACGTCGACAATGACGCGGTCGAATGGCCGTCCCTGCTCAGCGCATGCTTGGGCAAGGTCCGCAGCTGAGGACAGATCAGACTGGACAACACTGGCGACAGCTCCGCTCAAAATGTCCGCTAGTCCCTGGCGCTCGATCATGTGGTCAAATGCCAGCAGCACCCGACAGGGCAACACGGGCGCGGCGGGCTTGGCATTCCGGGCGGGCGGCTCAGGCGTCAATTGCAATTGCGCTGTGAACGTTGAGCCTTCTCCAGGCGTGCTTTCCACCGTGATATCACCGCCCATCGCCGCAGCCAGCCGTTTGGAGATTGCCAGGCCAAGTCCGGTGCCGCCGACTTGCCGGTGCACGGCCGCGTCCGCCTGTTCGAATTCACCAAAGAGACCGCGCATATCCTGTGCGGAGAGACCGATGCCGGTATCCTGCACGGCGATGCTCAGGGTGCATGATGGGCCGCGCATTTCGCCGGTGACGCGGACGCAGATGCCGCCGCGATCGGTGAATTTCACCGCGTTGGAAATGAGGTTGAGCAGGATCTGGCGAACGCGGGATTCGTCACCGAGTACCCGCTCCGGTAATTTTGGATCGACGGTCCAGGCGATCTCTAGATTCTTTTCCTGCGCCTTCGGGGCCAACAGTTCGACCGCGCTCTGAATGCACGTAGCTAACGTAAAGGGACTCTCTTGCAGGACGAGCTTGCCCGCCTCGATCTTGGAGAAGTCCAGTATCTCGTCGATCAGCGCTAGCAACGTGCGCGCCGACTGGTCGATCGCGCGTGCGTATGTCTGCTGCTCTGGGGCTAGCGTCGTATCGAGCAGCAAGCTCGCCATGCCCATGATACCGTTCATCGGCGTCCGGATCTCATGACTTATCGCAGCGAGGAAGCGCGATTTCGCACGGTTCGCGGTTTCGGCTTGATCGCGAGCAATGGAAAGCTGCGTTTCGGCGTTGCGCGCTTCCGTAACGTCTCGTCCGACACTTTGGATTTCGAAGCTTGCGCCGTCCGGGCCGGGGACGAGATTTTCCTCCCATTCGATCCAACGCTCACCCTTGGGCAGCGCGATCAGCTCCGCATAGCGGCGGCGGCGGACGTCGCTGTCGGGGGAAAGCGGCCCAGCACCTTCGACGGCGAGGACGTTGGGAAGGAAGTCCGTGTCGAGGACAGCATCGGCCTCGACCCCGAAGAAGCGCGCGAACGAACTGTTGACGAACGTGAGCCGGCCGGCAGCGTTACGGCGCAGGATGATCTCGTCCTGCATGTCGAGCAGCGCCCGGTAGCGCGCCTCATTCTCATTGAGCTCCCACTGCAGGTCCTGCAGTTGCTCCATGCGAGCTTCCAGCCGGTCGCCGATCTCGGTAAGCCGGTGCGCATCACGGGTCGCGGTGAGGTTGCGCGGCATTGCCAAGCAAAGATGAACGGACAGGAGCGCAAGGGCCGCACCCGTGATTGCGAGGGCGTGCGCGAATGAGAAGGGCCCCGGCAGCAAGGCAAGAGACGTCAGCAGAGATAACGCGGCGAGGGCCGATGTCATGCGGACCGGGGCGACACCGTTCCACCACGCCTGCCGCACCTTATTCATCCGGAACGCAGGCCACGCCGCTGCCAGACGCATCAACGCCGCGCCGCTCAGACGGCGAAGACGCCGTGAAGAGGTCGGTGAGTCGGCCCCGACGGGGGCGCGAGGCGCATCTAGCTGGTTTGAACGCAACCGCAACGTGGAACTCGTGGCTACTTACTAAGTATCTCCAGACAACCACAGCGGCTTTAGCAAAAGCTGAAACGATGTGGTTAATAGCGAGCTTAAAAGCGAGCGCTAGAGTGCTCCGGACCGATCATAAGATAATGATTGCGAGAGAAAAAATGGCAGGACCGCTGGACGGTTTACGAATTGTGGAGATGGCGGCCATAGGGCCGGTTCCGATGGCCTCGACATTGCTCGCCGACATGGGAGCCGACATCGTCCGCATCGTGCGAGCGGAAGCAATCGATCTCGGGCTGCCAGGCCGCATCGAGCCTCGATTCGATATTCTCGCGCGCGGGCGCCCGACGCTCGCGGTCGACTTGAAATCCGAGGCTGGCCGCAACACGGTGCTCGACCTCGCCCGCAATGCCGACGCACTGCTCGAGGGCTTCCGGCCGGGCGTGATGGAGCGGCTCGGCCTCGGTCCCGACGCATGCCTCGGTCTCAACCCACGCCTCGTTTATGTTCGCATGACGGGGTACGGGCAGAGCGGGCCGCTGAGCCAGCGCGCGGGGCACGACCTCAATTATATTTCTCTCGCCGGAGCATTGCACGCGATCGGTCCGAAAGAGGGGCCACCCACGCCGCCGCTTGCGCTCGTCGGCGATTTTGGCGGCGGAGCGATGTTCCTCGCGTTCGGCCTCATGGCGGCGCTTTGGGAGGCAAAGCGGTCCGGCAAGGGGCAGGTGATCGACGCCGCCATGTGTGAGGGTGTGTCCTACATGATGGGGCTGTTCCAGACGCTGACGCAGCAGGGGCTGTGGCTCGACGAGCGCGCCAACAACATGCTCGATGGGGGAGCGCCCTATTACGCCTGCTACGAGACGTCGGACGGCCGACACGTTGCGGTTGCGGCCATCGAAGCGCGATTTTACGGCGAATTGCTCGCGAAACTAAGCCTCGCTGAGAAGGATTTGCCGAGCCAGCACGATCGCACACGCTGGCCGGAGTTGCGCTCGCGCATCGCCGCTGTTTTCAAGACACGCAGTCGCGACGAATGGGCAACACACTTTGCGAACTCGGATGCGTGCGTGACGCCGGTACTGGCAATCAGCGAGGTCCAATCGCACGCGCACGCTGAATCCCGCCAAACCTACATCGAGCGCGACGGCGTGGTGCAGCCGGCGCCGCATCCGCGATTTAGTCGCACCCCCGGCGAGGCGGGGCACCCTGCCACAATAAAACCAACGTCCGCGGCAGAGGTGATGCAGCGCTGGCAGTCGTAGCGACAACCAATGACGTCTACGACGTAGGGAACACTATCCGCCAGGCGTGGTTTTCGTGACGGCTCGCGGGGCACACGCGAGCAAATTCCATCAGCGGCATCGTTCGCGATCGCCGCGGGGGTCCATTGCTCAGTATTGACGGGGAATTGCGCATGAATGTTCTCAATTCGGCGGCAGCGATGCTGTGCGCCATCGGCCTCGCGTCGTCGCCGTTGATCGCGGCGACTTGCGAACCGGGCAAAGGCTATGTCGCCGCCGACGTTTCCGAGCAGATCACATCCAAGTTCGCGCGCGGAATTGCGGACATTGGCGTGAAAACCATCATCCGCTATTACGACCACGAAAACGAAACGCTGCCAGGGAAGACGTTAACGTCCCGCGAGTTGAACATCATTGCTGACGCAGGCTTGAACGTGGCCGTTATTTTTCAGCATCACAACGATCGCGTCGAGACATTCCTCACCAAGGGCCGTGGTCAACAAGATGCATCGCGGTCCCTAGAATTGGCGCTAAAGTTTTCGCAGCCGAAGGGCAGCGCGATCTATTTCGGCGTCGACGGCGTGGATGAGCTTTATTACGACATGGTCAAACGCGGTAAAGCCACGGGCGAAGGGGGAACCGCCGGTGGTTTCATCGAGAACCACGTCACGCGATACTTTTCCGAGGTCAACCGCGTACTGGCTGGCTCCGGTTACAAAGTCGGCGCCTACGGCAGCGGTGCCGTCTGCGATCACTTACTAAAAAACGAACTCGTCGATTATTGCTGGCTTGCCAATGCCAAGGGGTGGTCGGGCTATCGAAACTTCGAGGATTTTAAGCGTTGGGTGTTGAAGCAGCACCTCACGACGAAGCGGGGCCAGTGCTTCGGGACCGAGGTTGATCTCAATACCGGAAACGAACGGTTTGCCGACTTCGGACAGTGGAAGCCGAAATCGTAGGCGACATCCTGAGTGCAGGAGGGGCTGTCGTGCGGCGAATTCGTCGACCGCGCCGGTGTCAATCGCGACCGGGTTTGGGCGGCTCGTCCAGAGATCGGGCCGCGTCGATGGTCATCAGCGGAACGCCTTTGCGGATAGGATAGGCGAGGTTAGCGGCGCGGCTGATCAGTTCCTGCGCTGCTTCATCGTAGACGAGTGTCGTACGCGTCAAAGGACAGACCAGCAGCTCAAGCATGCGCGGATGAGCGCGCTCCTTCAATTCCGTCGGCGGCTGCTCGTTGTCGTTCGCCATCACTGCAATGTCCCGCCACTACCGCTGCTGGCGGCCAACTCCATCTCCGCGAGCGCAATCAGAACATCCGCTCGCGTCTTCAAATCAGCGGCCTCGAGAAGGGCCTGTTTTTCCTCCGCGCCATAGGGCGACATCACCGACAGCGCGTTGATCAGCAGTTCATTCGGCGAGCGCTGAATTGCGTTCCAGTCAGCCTTCAACCGATTTGTGTCGAGGTAGATTTTCAGCACGCGCAGAAGATTCTTCGCGATCAACCGACAACTCGCCGAGGCCCTCCGTCAAATCGCTCGCAAAGCGGTCATAGCCCGCGGTGACGATCCGATACGGCTTGTCGGTCATCGCCTCGTCGATCGTTTCGAACCGCATGACGCCGGTCAGCGTGATCAACAGCCGTCCGTCGTCACGCTCTTCGAACTGGGTGATGCGTCCGATGCACCCGATCCGCCGCAGCTCGCCGGTTTTTCCTTCAGGACTTTCTTCCTCCGACCCCGCGCCCGCAGGTTGCACGATGCCGAGCACGCGGCTGCCCGCCAGGACGTCGTCGATCATCGACAGATAACGCGGCTCGAAGACGTTGAGCGGCAGCGTCGCACGCGGTAGCAGGATGGCGCCGCGCAAGGGAAACACCGGGATCCGCGAAGGCAGATCGGCAGGCCGTCGGTAGCGTTCCGTGTTTCCCACAAGCAACTCCTCTGCACGTCTTCGCTGGCGCTGGCGTTTAGTCTCGAGAAGGCAGAATCGATCTCAGGCGAACAGGATCGACGACAGGCGACGGCGGCCTTCAAGTGTCAGCGGGTCCTTAGGACCCCACGCCTCGAACAACTGCACCATCTGCTTGCGGGCGCCCTGTTCGTTCCAATTGCGATCCCGCTTAACAATCTCGAGCAGATGATCCAGCGCTTCCGCTTTCTCGTCGCGTGCTGCCAGCAGGACCGCGAGGTCGAACCGCGCCTGATGGTCCGCCGCATTGGCGGCAAGCCGCGACAACAGCTCCATTCTATTGTCCGGCTGGCTCGCCTTCTTGGCAAGATCCAGCGCCGCGCGCACGCCCTGGACGGCGGAATTGGCGTGCTGGTCCGGCGGCACAAGCTCAAGCGTCTGCTCGGCGCGTGCGGCGTCTCC
This sequence comes from uncultured Alphaproteobacteria bacterium, assembly GCA_963847435.1. GTDB lineage: Bacteria > Pseudomonadota > Alphaproteobacteria > Rhizobiales > Hyphomicrobiaceae > CAWJZR01. The sequence goes on from CAWJZR010000001.1 coordinate 44,903, forward strand.
GCTCTTCAGGTAGCAGAGCGCCAAGCCCGCTAGGGCTTGCACGTTCTGCTGGTCTTCCTGCAGAACGGCTGCGAAAATTTCGGCCGCGCCTTGAAGGTCGCCAGCGTCCAGCGCCTGCTCGGCGGCCGTCAGAACGCCGGCAATGTCTGCCTCCGCCTCGTCGCCCATAATGCGGTCGATGAACGCCCGAACGGCCTTCTCAGGCTGGGCGCCCATGAAGCCATCAAGCGGGCGGCCGTCACGGAAAGCATAGACCGTCGGCACCGACTGCACGCGAAGCTGCGCGGCCAGCGCCTGGTTCTCGTCAATGTTCACCTTCACCAGGCGAACCTTGCCGTTGTAGCTGCGGACCACCTTCTCGATGATCGGCGTCAACTGCTTGCACGGTCCGCACCAGGGCGCCCAGAAATCGACGATAACAGGCCCCGCGCGCGAGGCCTCCAACACATCCTTTGCAAAACCCGCCGTGGTCGTGTCCTTCACGACGTCGCCACCCGGCGCAGCGCCGGCTGCCGGCTTTCGCGCTCCGAAATCCATTGAATTCTCCTCATGCTTGAGGCCTGCCTGCAAAAGCGGTGATTCGAGGCTTGGCCTGTTGTGAGTGCCGCCCGGTACCGGGCTGGAAAGATCGTCGTCGGTGCCTGTCGTTATGGCTAGCGTTGGTATCTCAGGCGGGCGGCTCAGCGGGTGCCGGCGCTTCGAGCTCCAAGATCCTCGGCTCGTGGCCGCTCTCGCGAATGAACCGCAAAAGGTCCTCGCGTGCAATGTTTGTCGTCGCCGTGTTGCGCATCGGGTGGCAATTGACTGTCTCGTGCGCCATCAGGTTGCGGTCGAAAACCACTTGGATGCGGCCGGCGCCGTCGTTCATGACGGCGAAGGCGTTGACCGAGCCAGGCGTCACACCGAGAACCTCCATCAGAAGCTCCGGTTTGCCGAAGCTGAAGCGCCCAGCCCCGAGCTTTTTCGATAGAGATTTCAGATCGACGCGCGTGCTGCTTTCGGCGATGACCAGGACCAGGCGGCCCTTGTCGTCCTTAAGGAACAGATTTTTGGTGTGCCCGCCGGGCAGACTGCGCTCCAGCTCCGAGCTTTCCGCGACAGTGAACACTGCCGGATGCTCGACAAGGCTGGTTGCGATGCCCAACGCTGCAAGACGCCCAAAAAGGACGGCATCGCCCTCTTGTTCAGCAGGCTGCGCGGCGGCATTGTCTTTCATGCACGTCCTGATGGCTGGCGAGTGAGCCAATTGCGAGAAATCGCGTTCGGAAGCCTTAAGTAAGGCTGCTGCGCACCGGCGGCAACCCCGGCGGCGCGCGGTCTCCGCTAAGCCTCAAAAAGAGTTTGATGAGAGGCTTGCAATCCCGGATTGTTTGCGCCATAAGACGGCCTCGCTGCACCGCGGTGCGGCGTTACCCATCGGACGCGGGCGTAGCTCAGGGGTAGAGCATCACGTTGCCAACGTGAGGGTCGACGGTTCAAATCCGTTCGCCCGCTCCATTTATCTAAACAGACTGAAAGCGTGTGCTTTCGTGCCAACTGGCGCGAAAGCGATATTGCTTTCATGCGTTTCATCGTGGCGCTGAGGCGGGGATGGCGTTGGCCTTACCGTCGGCGCCGATGTAGACGGCGAGAACGCGCATCGGACCCGCACCTGTGTTGCGGCCATTATGCGCGGCGCTGATCGCTTCCATGAAATTGTCGCCAGTCTTGTACGTGCGTGTGCCGTACGGGCCGTAGTCGACAGTCAACTCACCTTCCAGCATGTAGGCGTACAGCGGCAGCCCGTGCGTGTGCCAACCCGTTTCCTCGCCGGGCTTTAGAGCCACCACTGCGGCCGTGACCCGTGCAGTGCCATCGGGATATGCGATGGGCTCGCCGATAACGGTCGTATTCGCTGCGAGGAGCGGGGTGATTTTCGGATACGGCTCGCGGGCGGCCGCCCATCCCCCGGCGAATGCGACCAGCATCAGCGCTGCTGACCCTACGATCCCTCGTGCGTTTCGCATCCTGGTTGTTCCTCGCTTGGCTGCTCCAATCTCATTCTAGACACTGATGATCTGAGGTACGAGGGGCGGCTGCAAGTGTCTTGCGCCGATGACAGCCGGTCCTTACTCGGTTCGCTCAGGCGCCGCTATTTGGCGTTTCGCTCGCACAGCATCAGCCACGACTTTCCGAACAGCGGATCGGTGAGAACCCGGACCCACCGGAAACCGGCTTTCTCGTAAGTGCGGACGGCCGCCTCATTGCGTACCGAAACGACGACCGACAGGCCCAGCGCCAGCGTCGTCGCAAAAACTTCGTCGCGCAACATCGCGAGGGCGGCAAGGCCGAGGCCCTGTCCGCGATGCGCCGGCGAGGCAATGAACAGCGAGACGTCCCAGGTGAAGGGCGGGAGGGAGAGCTGCGCCTCCTCACCGGTCAGGCCGGCATCGACCGCCTGGCCGTAGCCGATGGCCTCGCCGGCGTGTGCGACCATCATCCGAATTGCGGAGGGTGTTTCGGCGGCGATGCGGAGCTCAGCTTCGGCGGCAGCGAGCGATCCCCACCAGCGCTGGATCTCGGGGCGACGCAACCAGGCCTGGATCAGGGCGCCGTCCCGGTCGGTTGCGGGGCGGAGTGTGAGTTCGTGCGGCTTACTCACTTTGTCATCCCGGCCTTTGTCGCCGGGGTCTCAACACACCCCAGCGCTTGCGGATAGCTGGATCCGGGGACCAAGTCCCGGGATGACAATCTGTGCGTGGCAAGCGTTGTGGCCAACGTGCCCGTCCTCAATGGCGGAAGTGGCGCAGCCCCGTGAAGACCATGGCGAGGCCGCGCTCGTCGGCGGCCTGGATGACCTCCTCGTCGCGCATGGAGCCGCCCGGCTGTATGATGGCGGTGCAGCCGACTTCGGCCGCGGCGACGAGACCATCGGCGAACGGAAAGAAGGCGTCGGAAGCCACGACCGAGCCCTTGATGTCGAGGCCGGCCTGCTCGGCCTTGATGGCCGCGATGCGGCACGAGTTCACGCGGCTCATCTGGCCGGCGCCCACGCCGATGGTGGCGCTATCCTTGGCGTAGACGACGGCGTTGGATTTCACGAACTTTGCGACCTTGGCGGCGAAAATCAGGTCTTCCATCTCGCGCTCGGTCGGCGCGCGCTTGGTCACAACCTGCAGTTTCTCATACAGCTTCAGATCGGCTTCCTGGACGAGGAGGCCGCCGGTCACTTTTTTGAAGTCGAAGCGCGGACTCGCGGCCGCGGGCCACACGCCGCAGGCAAGCAGGCGCACGTTCTTCTTGGCGGCGACAATCTCCTCGGCCGCCTTCGAGACGGTCGGGGCGATGATGACCTCGACGAACTGGCGCTCGACGATCGCGGCGGCGGTGTCGGCATCCAGCTCGCGATTGAAGGCGATAATGCCGCCGAATGCGGATTCCGCATCGGTCTTGTAGGCGCGCTCGTAAGCCTCGCGAATGCTCGTGGCCTCGCCGACGCCGCAGGGGTTGGCGTGCTTGACGATTACGCAGGCGGGCTTTGCCGAGAATTCCTTCACGCATTCCAGCGCGGCGTCGGTGTCGGCGATGTTGTTGTAAGACAGCTCCTTTCCCTGGAGCTGTTTTGCTGTCGAAATCGAGCCGGGCTCGGCATCGCGGGTGGTGTAGAAGGCGGCGTTCTGGTGCGGGTTCTCGCCGTAGCGCATCCCCTGGGCCTTGGTGAACTGCACCGAGAAGGTGCGCGGGAAGCCTTCGGCCTTTGCCTCCGGGTGCTCGATGACGGCGCCGAGCCAGTTGGAGATGGCAGCATCGTACTCGGCAGTGCGGGCGTAGGCTTTCTGCGCGAGCTTGCGGCGGAATTTGCCGCAGGTGGAACCGCCGTGCTGGTTCATGTCGCCGAGCACCTTGCCATAGTCGGTTGGGTCAACGACGACGGTGACGGCGGCGTGGTTCTTGGCGGCGGCACGGATCATGGCGGGGCCGCCGATGTCGATATTTTCGACGCATTCGGCGTACGCGGCGCCCTTCGCGACGGTGGCCTCGAACGGGTAGAGATTGACCACCAGCAGGTCGATGTTGCCGATACCGTGCTCGGAGGCGTCGCGCTCGTGCTCGGCGTTGCCGCGAACCGAAAGCAGGCCGCCGTGGACCTTCGGATGCAGCGTCTTCAGGCGGCCATCCATCATCTCGGGAAAGCCGGTGAGGTCGGAGACGTCGCGCACCGCTAGGCCGGCGGCCTTGAGTGCCGTCGCGGTGCCGCCGGTGGAGACGATCTCGACGCCCGCCTCACCCAGCGCGCGAGCGAAGTCGACGAGCCCGGTCTTGTCGGAGACGGACAGCAGCGCGCGGCGAATCTTGAGATCGGTCATGGCATTCGTCCTTCGATCGAGCGGGATTTGCCGCACCGCCTAGCATGATCGCCGAGCCGGTGACATCGGCGTTTCGGCGCAATCGCCGATCATGCCGTTCTTATGACCGTCCAGCGCACCTGCGCGTCCGGCCGCGCTATACCATGCAGCACGATCTGGAGAGCGCGCCGCGGACCGCATGAATCGGCGAAATGCACGCTCTCCTCGATGCCGAGGCTCGCGCCCTCGCCAACGAAGCGCCAAGTCTCACCGTTGTCGAGCACGATGTCGATCACGTCCGGCTTGTCGGTGCGGCGGCAGACGACGCACGGGTGCAGGTGGAAATGGATGGCGAAGGGAGTGTCCTTGGGTTTTGGGCCGCCAACCTTGTCGAGCCGATCGAGATTGTCGAGCCCGACGAGGGCGTCGCCCGAAGAGATCAGCAGAAGGCGGCGGCGATGAACAAGGCCAAAGCGGCTGGCGTAGCCGTCGTGACTGGCGTCCAGCTCGATGGCGCTGTCCTGCTCGGCGATCGCCCACTTCACGATTTGTGGGAGCCGGATCGGGGGGCCACCGAGCAGTTCCTCAAGCCCCTTGTGCCTGATCATGCGCGAAGAGGATTTTTCGGCAAGACAGACGGTGTTGTGGCTGGCGGTCGCGCGAGAGGCCGGTCGCCAATCCACGTCAGCGGGCGCGGGGGCTCCGCCGTTGACAAAAATCATGCGCGTGCCGGCACTCAACTCGAATGAAAGCGCGCCAGCATGGGCCTCGGCGGCGAACTCGAGCGTCGGCGGGGCGCCGGTGTCGGCGATGAGGATGGTTTGGCCGCGTTCAAGGCGAGCGTAGTTGGAGGCGTGGGCGCGCTCGACGACAGCGGCCGGATCATCGTCGTAAGCAAGCACGGTGGCTTGGGCGGCGGGACTGGCAACGCCCACACCGTTGAAGCGCGCCAACAGGCCATCGCCCATGCGCATGAAGCGGATCATGGGCATGATGCGGGCGATCGCGGACGAGAGCGCGGCGGGCGGCTCTTTATCGCGGGACGCGTAGCATTTGCGCAGCGGCAGGAGGTCGAGCATCAACTCGACGAGCACCTGCGGATTGCGGCTGACGTGGCCACCATCTTCGAGGATCTGGTTCTCGAGTTCCGCCGCCAGCTCCTTGCCGATACCAGCCAGCTGCCGGTCGTAACCTTCGATGCTGAGCTCTGCGAGGGTCAGGGAAATCAGCGCCAGCAGCCGCGGATAGCCGGGACGCGCATCCCGCCACGTGGCCGCGAGCCGGTTGAGCTGGCTGCCGAGACTTTCGCTCAGCTTGTCGTAGGTGCGGGCGTCGGCCTGATCGAGCAGCAAGTTGGCGTGACTGATCCAGGAGATCAGCCGGCGCGCCATGACCGTGGGCTCGAAGGCCGGACTGGCGCTCGAATGGCTGCGTGCTGCCCAATCGAGTGCGATGTCGCGCGCGATATCACGAGCTTCCGGACGTTCGACGACATCGAGATGGCGCAGCCAGATGAAACTATGAAGCGCGCGTTCCCAGGCCGGGCTCGGCGGCCGGATCTCGAACGGCGAATGTCCGTCAAGCTCCGCGATGGTTCCGGCGAGGCCGAATTGACCGAGCTTCACCTCGTGCCAGAAGCTCGGGTCGGTCGTGCGGAGGTCCTGCGGTACGATCAACAGCTGGTTGCTACCGAAGGCGCCGAACGTCCAACGCAGCAGCGGAGAGGCAAGGGCCTGCGATAGGGCCGCCCGGCGCGATCGCTCGGCCGAAAGGGCAGCGATGCGCATACGCTCCGCGATGCTGAGCTTTGTCATGTACCGGGTCCAGGGTGCCAGTGCCGGGAAGCGGTCTTGCTGTATGGGACGCTGACCATGGCAGTCGAGTAGCCGGGCCTCACGGTGAAGACAAGGCAACCGGCGCGATTGTGCTGTGAGCGTTGCCGCGAGAGTTCAGGTGGCCGAGGCTCGGACACCCCACTGGATGCGCCTACGCAAACAGGGCGGATCCCCGCCCGAAGAGGCGGGGATGACGATGGTGGGTGGCGAGGCGGTAGCGGAACCGAACGATTGTTGACTCCGGCTTTTCGTCAGTCCGTCAGCTCGATCGCTTCAGCCGGGATGCGAAAAAGCCGTCCATGCCAGGGCTTTGCTCCGCTTGCGGTGTTGCAGGCGCAGGCGTGTGGAACGGCAGCGTTCGCAGGTCACCCTCGCCGGTGATCCATTCGGACGCGCCACCGATTTCCGCAGCAGTGACCGGCACCCTTGAGAATTCGGGATGCGCCATGAGGAAAGCCGCGATGCGCTGCTCGCCTTCTTCCGGCTCCAGCGAGCAGGTGCAGTAGACGAGAAGCCCTTCTGGGGCGACGAGGGTCGCGGCGTGATCGAGCAGCCGCTGCTGAATGGCGGCGAGCGCCGCAATATCGCCCTCGCGCTTCAAATGCAGGATGTCGGGATGACGGCGGATCGTGCCGGTCGCGGTGCAGGGCGCATCGACCAGTACGGCCTCGAAAGTGCGGCCCGGGTTCCAGGCCGTCGCGTCGGCCTCGACCAGTTCGGCGGTCAGCTTCAGGCGTTCGAGATTGGCCTTGAGCCGGCCCATCCGGCGCGCCGACTGCTCGACCGAGGTGACGTTGGCGCCGGCGGCGGCCAGCTCAGCCGTCTTGCCGCCGGGGGCCGCGCAGAGATCGGCCACGTTCTTACCCGCGACGGAGCCGAGCAGCTTCACCGGCAACGCCGCTGCAGCATCCTGCACCCACCAAGCACCATCGGCGTAGCCGGGAAGGTCCTCGATGCGGCCGCCGGCCTTCAGGCGAACCGAGCCAGTCGACAGCACTGTGCCCCCGAGCTTGACCGCCCAGCCGTTGGCATCGGATTGGACGGAAAGGTCGAGATCGGCCTCGGTGAGCGAGGCAGTGGCGATGCGGCGTGCAAGGTCAGGGCCGTAGATCGATTCCCAGCGCGTCCATATCCACGACGGCAAATCCTCGCGGCCGGCCTCGAGTTGTGCCAGCGCCTCGCGACCTTCGCGATCGACGCGGCGCAGCATGGCATTGACCAGCTTGTCGAAGCGCCGGGCGTTGGCGTCACGGCGGCACTGATCGACAGCGAGACCGACGGCGGCATGTGGAGGCGTATCGAGTAAGAGAAGTTGAGCGGCGCCCGCTAGCAGCAGCGGCCACAGTTCGCCCTGCCGCTCCGGCAGCGGCTTAACGAGGAAGCCCTTGAGCACGGCATCGAGCCGGCCATGCCGGCGCAGAACCGTCGTTGCGATCAGCCGCGCCAGCGCGCGGTCCCGTGGCTCCAATCCAGCCCAAAGGTCGCGGGTGGCCGCATCGTTCAATGCGTCGTCGAGCGACCGACCCCGCCGCAGCACAGCCGCGATCAGGAAGACGGCCAACTCTCGCGCCGGTAACCCGGGTGGCAACGGCGGTGGCTGCACGGGCTTTGGCGGGGCGTGGCGTTTGAAGTGCTTCGCCGGCCCGCGATGGGCTGGGCGGGCGGAGCGAAAAGGAGGTTTACGATCCACTTGGCAGCCTCAGCCCCACGGTCCGCGTTTGGACCGGCCGGGCGTGTATTGTGTCCATGGGCCTTCTGTTTCACTCCCTTCAGAGGCCGGCGGCAGCTCCTGGCCCTGATTGTATTCGCTAATGCCCATCTCCCGCGCGAGCTCTTCCAACTCCAAGACGCGGTTTTCCATGCTTGGGTGGGTCGAGAAGAAGTTATCGAAGCCGCGACCACTCAACGGATTGACAATGAACATATGTGCCGTTGCCGGCACGGCCTCCGCCTGCTCGTTGACGATGCGATGGGCCGCAGACTGCAACTTCGTCAGCGCCGAGGCTAGCCACAAAGGGTTGCCGCAAATCATCGCTCCCATGCGGTCGGCCTGATACTCGCGCGAACGGCTGATCGCCATCTGCACGAGGCCGGCCGCCATCGGCGCCACGATCGCTGCGACAAGCGTCCCGATCCAGCCGAGGCCAGAGTTGTTATTGCGCCGACCACCGCCGAACAACAGGCTGAACTGCATCCATTGGGCGAGCATCGAGATGGCGCCGCCAATGGTGGCCGCCACCGTCATCGTCAACGTGTCGCGATTCTTGATGTGGGAGAGTTCGTGCGCCAGCACGCCTGACAGCTCTTCATAGGACAGCATATCAAGGAGGCCTGTCGAGGCGCAGACCGCTGAGTGATCAGGGCTGCGTCCGGTCGCGAAAGCATTCGGCTGCGGATTGTTCATCACGTAAACGCGTGGCATCGGCAGGTCGGCACGGGCCGCGAGCTGCTGAACCAGGCCGTAATATTGCGGCGCCGATTGCGCATCGACCTCCTGCGCGCCGTACATCCTCAAGACGAGCGTATCGGCGTTCCACAAGCTGAAGAGATTTATCGCCAACGCCATCACGAAGGCGATGACCATGCCCTGGGTGCCGCCGATTGCCGCGCCGGCGGCCACGAAGATGGCCGTCAACAGCACCAGAAGCAAGCCGGTCTTGGCGAAGTTCATGGGCATCCGAATGCACTCCGATCCTCGTCGCGTCCGGCCGTAGTGGCGGTAGGGGGGCTGCCGCAGGACGCTCGATCGTTATATATGTGACCACGATGGCCCGAGCCAGCCCAGACGGCGATCACAGGTAGGAAGATGACGCGGCAAGATCCTCAGTTCAACAACACGGCTCCTCCTGCCGAAGTAGAGCGAGTCCTCAGTCCCGAGGCCCAGCGCGCGCTGGCCGAGGCCGAGGAACGTCGCCGCGCCGCGGCGGAAGCAGCCGCCGCGCGTCCGAAGGAGGTTGGAGGTCGAAACGGCCCGGACCCGATCCGGTACGGAGACTGGGAAAAGGGCGGAATTGCCTCTGATTTCTGAGAGGCCCGGCGTCCCGAAATCGGTCAATGCCATGCCGAGGCTAAATCTGAAGACCCGAAGGCTGCCTGTACCAGTCTGAGACTGCAGCGCGTCAGACTTGCGCCGCATTGTGGAACTTGAAAGAGACGCACACTGCGACCGAGTCTCGCGCGGGAGCAGCGTTAACGGCCTAACCGGCTGCCACACAACATAATTTCAGACCGCATCGCAGGCGATTAACCGGATCTAAACCAACTGCTTGCTGGGCTCCGCTCATAGTGTGAGCCGGGGCACCTCGCTTGCACTCCCTCGACCTTCAAACGCAGTTGCGCCGGTCAAGGGAGTTAAGAAATGTCTGCCATCAACCTCGGCAACACCGCGCGCTTCAAGGACAACGAGCGCGGTAGCGTGATGATGCTTTTCGGCCTGATGCTGCCGGTCATGCTGTTCACGGCCGGCGTCGGCGTCGACATGGCGCGGGTGACGGATAGCCGGACTCGCATCGCCGAAGCTTCCGACGCCGCCGCTCTTGCCGCAGGACGCGCGTTGCTCGACGGTACGATGACCGATCTCGAGATCCAGAGCTTGGCCGCCAACGTGTTCGACACGAATATCAAGTCGCGCAACGGGAACGCCAAGATCAACGGCGTCGACATCCAGGTCAGCCGCGCCACCGGCATCGTCAACATCAAGGTCGACTCGGAAGTGCCGATGACGCTGACGGCAATCGCCGGTTTCGACAAAGTGAACCTGCCAGTCAACACCGAGACGGTGTTCGGGAGCCGCGACCTCGAGATCGGAATGGCGTTGGACATCACCGGCTCGATGGGTGACACGCCGAGCGGCGGCGGTCAGCGCAAGATCGATGCGCTGAAAGGCGCGTTCGAACTGTTCGCCGAGAAGTTGATGCCCGATACCCCGCTCGCCGGGCAACGCGTGCGCATCGGACTGGCGCCGTTCTCGGCCAGCGTCAACCTCGGCTCGTTCGCTGCCGTCGCGACCGGCGGCCGCAGCACCGATGGCTGCGTAACCGAGCGGATGGGCACTTACAAGTATACGGACGCCTCTCCCGCGGCGGGCGTCTTCAAGGTCCGCGCGGATGGGGCGAGCGACATCGATCCGACCGAGGGCCTCGCGTACAACCCCTACCTCTGCCCTACGGCACGGCTGGTTCCCCTCTCCGACGATCGTGATGCACTGATTGCGAAGGTTCGGGCGTTCTCGCCCAACGGCTATACCGCCGGTCATCTCGGCGCGCAGTGGGGCTGGAACCTGATCTCGGACAACTGGGGCGGTGTGTGGGGCGGCGTCAGTCAGCCCGATCCCTATAGCCGAGTGGAAGAAGGCAAGCTGATCAAGGCAGTCGTGCTGATGACGGACGGCATCTTCAACACCGCTTATCACAACGCCAACGCGGCGGACCAAGCGATCCGGACCTGCAACAACATGAAAGCCAAGGGCGTGTGGGTGTTCGCCGTAGCTTTCGACGCACCCGCCGCTGCCCAGACGACACTCAAGGCCTGCGCGTCCGACGGCGCCGACTTCTACGCCGACGCCAGCAACGGCGACGAGCTGACGGCGGCCTTCGCCAAGTTCGCCGGTAAACTCAGCGAGTTGCATATCTCGAAGTAAATTGCCTCCGTTGAGACAAAAGCGAAGCGCGTCATTCGGGATGGCGCGCTTTCTCGTTTTTATTGCAAGCCAAGACCACGGTACTTGCGTCCGGACTCTGCCCGACCACATAACTTTCTTATGGAATCATTGAAACAGGTCGGAGCACTTCCGGTTCGCGCGGGTGACGACGGCAAACTACTGGTCCTGCTCGTGACGTCTCGGGAAACGCGACGCTGGGTCATACCCAAGGGCTGGCCGATGAAGTCGTTGCGTGATCGGGATGCGGCGGCGCGCGAGGCCGAGGAAGAGGCGGGTGTGAAGGGGCGTGTCGGGCGTAAACCGCTCGGCAGTTATTCCTATTGGAAGCGCACGGCCGAGGAGTTCAAGCTGATCGAGGTCGACGTCTTCGTCCTGGAAGTCAGCAAAGAGAAAAAGACCTGGCCCGAGATGAAGCAGCGGGAGCGCGCTTGGCTGCCTCTGCGGGACGCCGCTGATATCGTTCAGGAGCCGGGCCTGCGCGAGCTCATCAAGAGCCTGAAGCAGAAGTAGGTCGCCCTCTGCACTTGCTTGCGGCAGCGCGGTGACAAAGCGCGCTCATCCCGTGGTGATCGCACTTGCGTCCGGCAGTGGCGCCGACTAATCGAACCGGATGGGCGATGCTGCGCATTCATACCTCACCACCCGCGAGGTGGCTGATCTCTTGCGTCTCAAGGAGCGCAAGGTCTACGACCTCGTCGCCGAGGGCGACATCCCGTGCGTGCGCGTCACCGGCAAGCTGCTGTTTCCGCGTGATCTGATCGAGGCTTGGCTCGCACGGAACTTGGAATACAAACCCGGCGTCGAGAGCCTTGGCGCGCGGCCCCCGATCTGCGGCGGCAGTCATGATCCTTTGCTGGATTGGGCCTTGCGAGAGGCGGAGACCGGCCTCGCTGTGTCGTTTGGCGGCAGTCTCGATGGGCTGAGGCGGCTCGCAAAGGCCGAGTGCGTATTGGCGGGCATGCATCTCGCGGACGAGGACGGGCCGCTCGGCGCGTCATGGAACACCGGTCACGTCCGCCGGCAGCTCGCCGGGCAGCCGGTCGTCATCATCGAATGGGCGCGCCGGCAGCAGGGGCTGATCGTGGCCCCAGACAATCCGCTCGGCTTCAAGACAGCCAAGGATCTGCGGCGCCGCCGCATTATCGGCCGGCAACGGGAGGCCGGTGCCTTCGTGCTGCTGGAGCGGATGCTCGATCAGTTCAACATGTCGATCTCGGACTTGACGCTGCTGGAGACACCTGCGCGGACCGAAGGCGACGTCGCCGCCGCAGTGGCCGAAGGGCGCGCTGACGCCGGCCTCGCGATCCAGGCGGTTGCGCGGCAATATCGCCTCGGCTTCGTACCGCTGGTGGAGGAGCGCTACGACCTCGTCATCTGGCGCCGTGCGTTCTTCGAGCCCGCCCTTCAGAGGTTGCTCACGTACTGCCGCAGCCCCGCATTCGTCGCCCGCGCCAAGGCTCTCGGCGGTTACGACGTCAGCTGTCTCGGCACCGTGCATTACAACGGGCCGTAAACTCGACCTTGCCCCGTTACGCCCCCGTTGGGGCGAGGGGACCAATCATGATCTTGGCATCGTTGACGAAGTAGTAGGCCGGCACGCCGAGATTGGCGGGCGCCGGACCTTTTCTGACGCGACCGGCGGTATCGTACTGGGAGCCGTGGCAGGAACAGAACCAGCCGCCATAGTCGCCTCGATTTTGCATCGGTGTCTGGCCCTGCGGGACGCAGCCCAGATGCGTGCAAATGCCGATGACGACCAGCCATTCCTCGTGACCCGGCTTGGTGCGGTTCTCATCCGACGCGGGCGCATTTTCAGGCACGCCCGGATTGCGGGCGACACGATCAATCAGATCGGCGATGGGAACCGCCTTGGCGGCTGCGATCTCCTCGGGCGTTCGCCGCCGCACGAAAACCGGCTTGCCGCGCCACAGCACCGTAATCGCCTGCCCAGGTTTGACAGGCTTGAGGTCGACCTCGATGTTGGCTAGAGCGAGGGTGTTCGCGTCCGGGTTCATCTGAGCGATGAATGGCCACATCGCGATTGCAGTACCGACAGCTGGGAAAACGCTGGCCGAGACCAGAAGGAAGTCTCGCCTGTCGCGATCTGCTGCGACGTTAGCCATGGTAGCCTCCGCAGAGCTGGCGTTACGCTAATCCCGCACGATGCAATCAGAAAACGGCGAATGTGTTGCAGGGTCAATCCTGAGTGCTGTCGCAGGTGGGGGCGGGTTCACTTCACCGAGCGGTCGGGAATTTCAATTCGGAATGCAGCGCCGCGCTCGGTATCGAGCAGCTCCAGCCGTCCGCCGTGGGCCTGCGCCAGCTCCGCCGCAATCGCCAGCCCGAGGCCGGTACCACCCTTGCGGACCGAACCCTGGAAGGCTCGGAAGATGTTCTCGCGAGCTCGCGGCGGTAGGCCGGGGCCAGTGTCGCGGATCTCGATAAAGACGCGGCGGCGGTCGCGCCACGCCTTGACGCGGATTTCGCCAAGGAGGCGGCCGTTGCGCGCCTTGCCCTCGCCCTGCTGCTCGATCGCCTGCAGGGCATTGCGGACGAGGTTGCTCAAGACGCGGAACAGCTGGTCGCGGTCGGCATCGACGCGCAGCGCCTCGTCCATCTCGACGATCCAGGCGATCTGACCCTCGCGCGGCAGGCCCAGGCCGTCCGCCACCTCCTCCACGAGCGGCCGCAGGGGCATCAGCTCGCGCCGGGGCGCCGCCTCTTCGGCGCGGCCGAATTTCAGCGTGCTGTCGCAGAAGTTGATGGCGCGGTCGAGCGAGGCGATGAGCTTCGGCGCGAAGCGCTGCACCGTCGGATCGGGCAGGTCGCCGTGAGCCGGTCCGAGATGAGCTGGGCATTGGCCAGCATGTTGCGCAGGTCGTGATTGATCTTGCTGACGGCGAGGCCGAGCGCGGCGAGCCGGCTCTTCTGCTGCAGGGTCTGCGTCAGCTCGTCTTGCATGTGCGCGAGCTCGCGCTCGGCGGTGCCGATCTCGTCATGGCGCCGCGGACGGGCACGATGATGCGGCTGGCGTCCTCCGGGTTCTGGCTGAAGCGCAGCATGTTGCGCGTAATGCGCATCATCGGCTGCACGAGCAGGCCGTTGAGCGCGAAATAGACGAGCGCCGCGGTGATCAGCGAGATGATGATCGACAGCCCAAGCACGTTGAGGCCGTAGCGCGATCATCGCCGCCTTCAGCGGCGCCTCCGGCAGCACGACCTCGATGAAGTCGCCGTGCGCACTGCCGGGCTCGCCGATCACGCGCTGATGATGCGCTCGGCGCCGATAAAGAACACGCCGAGCGCATCCCAGATCAGTCGCACGCGGCGGATGAGCTCGTTGCCCAGACACCGTCCTCGGGCGCTGGCGCGAAAGTCGAAGATGTCGTCGATCGCAGGCGGCTGCTCGGGCGGGAGCACCAGGACCGGCGCTCGTTGCTGCGCTTGAGGGCCACCGCCGCACCTGGGCGGTGCGCAGCAGCTCGGCGCGCAATGCGTCCGGGACCGCGCCGCCGGGCACGGCCTCGGCCGCCAGAGCGGCGAGCTGCGCGGCGGTGAGCCGGTCGTTCAGCCAGGTGAAGCGGAAGTTGGCGACCGAGGGAACGAAGATCAGCACCTCCGCCAGCATCACGAACGTGAGCCGTCAGCAGCAGCAGCTTGGCGGACAGGCCGAGCTTCAGCCATCCGCTCTCAGGAACCAGCTTGTCGCTGAACGGGACGCCGCCGGGGGATCGTGGCTCCGCCGGGTCCATCCGCTCGGCGCTGTCGCGGGGCACGACGGCTCCTTGTGGCTCGGATCAGATATCTCGCATCAGGGATAACACATTGGCGCCCCGACAGGTGCATGGGAAGACAACGGTCGCCGTCGCCCTCGTGAAGCCCGCCTCAGCGGAAGCTTCACGAAGCGACCACTTGCGCACCAGCGGGCTAGCGGCGGCGGTCGCATAATAGCCGTAGGCGACGCGCTTGTTGATCTCCGAAGACGTCGGATAGGGCGAGATCCATTGCGTCATGGCCTTGATATTGAGCCCCTGGGATATGGCCAGCGACCACATCTGGATCACCTCGCCGGCATGCTCGCCGACGATGGTGGCGCCGAGGATCTGGCCCTTGGCGTCGGTCACGACCTTGATGAAGCCTCGGTCGCCCGCTCCGCCTGGGCGCGATCGTTCTCGTGGTAGGGCCAGCGCAGCACGTGGATCTTGCGATAATCCTTGCGGCTGAGTCCTCCGAAAGGCCGACGTGGGCAAGCTCGGGATCGGTGAAAGTGACCCACGGCATGATGTCGGTTGTCGACCTTGGCCGGGATGCCGGAACAGGGCCCGGCGGATGACGATGCCGGCATGATAGTTGGCGACATGCGTGAACTGCGGGCCGCCGATGACGTCGCCGATGGCGAAGACGCGGCGAGTTGGAGGTCATCAGGCGCCTTGTTCACCTGGTATGCCGCGCTTGTCATAATTGATGCGCGGCGGCCTCGAGGTTGAGACCGGTCGACATTGGGCTTGCGCCCGGTGGCGACAAGCAGATGCGTGCCCTGCGACGATGCCCGGCACTGGCCGTCCTCGCGAGATGATGCACGTCGATGCAGGCCGTGCCCGCCGCTCGATGCGCTCGACCTGCGCGCCTTCGCGGATCTCGACGCCTTCGGCGCGCAGGCGCTTCAGCACCACCTCGGACAGCTCGGGATCGTCCTTGCCGAGCGCCTTCAGGGCCTCGAGCACGGTGACGCGGCTGCCGAGGCGCAGGTGCGCCTGCGCCAGCTCCAGGCCGATCGGTCCGCCGCCGATGATGATGAGATGGTCGAGCTTCTCGCGCGTTGTCGAAGATGGTCTCGTTGGTGAAATAGGGCACGCCGTCGAGGCCGGGGATGGGCGGCACCGCGGGCGAGGAGCCGGTGGCGATGACGAAGCGGCGCGCCTTGATGCGATGGTCGCCGGCCAGCACAGTGGCGCTTGTCGATGAACGGGCGGCGGCCCGGATCACGCGCACGCCGAGGCCGGTGAAGCGCTCGACCGAGTCGTTGGGCTGCGATGGCGGCGATGACGCCGTGCACGTGGTCGTGCACCAGCGCATGTCGATGATGCGGGTCGACTCGGCACGATGCCGAACGGCTGCGGAAGAGCGCATGTGCTGCGCCCGCTTGCCCGCCGCGATCAGCGCCTTGGAGGGCACGCAGCCGTAGTTGAGGCAATCGCCGCCCATCTTGTGCTTCTCGATCAGCACGACTTTCTGGCCGAGAGGAGCAGCCGCGGCGGCAACCGAAAGGCCACCGCTGCCGGCGCCGATGATGCAGAGATCGGCCGTGATGAGCCCACCCGCCGTCTCATCGCCCTCGCTTGTCTTGGCCGAATCTCCCGTTAGTCCTGGCCTCGCATCCGCGGTCATCGCCGAGCGCTTGGCAGCCCCGGAATAGCTCGGCTTAGACAGCGACATGGCGTGTGCTCCGTTTCTTGAGGATCACCGGTAGAAGTGCGAGGCCAGCGAGCAGGGTGGCGGCGATGAAAAGCTCCTGCCCGGGGAATGCGCTCCAGTCGATGCCATAAGGGCAAGCGGCATCCGCGTCGAGGGGATGGGCGGCGATACAGGCGCTGAAGTTCGCGTTCTGGGCGGCGATGCCGACGCCGATGACGGAGCCCAGATAGGTGAAAGCGGTGACGGGCGGCAAAATGCCAATGAGAGTGCCGAGCACGAATGGCTTCAATCGCACGCCGAGCAGTGCGGCACCGAGATTGACGAGGAAGCCGGGAACGCCGATCACGCGGAGCACGATCAAATAGCTGATCCCGTCCTCACCAAAGCCAGTGCGGAGGCGCTCGATCCATAGCCCCGTACGCGCTGCGAACACTCTCCCAAGGGACGTCCGCGCGGCGAGGAAGATGGCGATTGCGCCCAACACCGCGCCGGCCATCGCGGCGGCGATGCCGGTCAGCCAGCCGAACAGCACGCCCGCGGTGACGGCGAGGATGCCGCCGCCTGGCAGTCCCAACGCGACGATGGCAATATGGAAGGCAACGAAGCCGACGAAGGCGAGCGTGGCGTTGGTGCCGACGACCGCCGAGAGCGCCTCATAATTCAGCCCCACGGCGCGCCAGGAAAGATAGTTGTAGGACAACACGGCGAGCAGCAAGAACGCGAGGGAACAGACTAGAAGAAGCGCCCTTTGCCCGCCCGCCGCCGTGAAAGCGTCTTCGCATGGTGCGGTGGACGGCAGTGTCGTCTGCAACTCTTGCATAAAGGTCCCATCATGTGGCTCGGCTGTGCCGGGACTAGGCAAGCCTCGTGCCGAAGGGTGTAACCCGAAAAACGATAACGCCGTGATGCTTTGTTACTCTCAAATCGATAGCGCGGGCTCGCGGACGAAGAAGCCGCGACTACGCCCTGGTCGGCCACGCTCCAACTCAATTGACTTGGAGTTCGGTGGCCCCTATAAGCGGGGACCTTCAGATCAGGCAACGATCGATAGGCGCGCGGTGAGCGGCGCCTTCGGGTCGTTTGTTGCATTTGCCTCGAATTCGCCGGGCCGAACCTCGCGTTCAGGCGGGCAAGACCACGACGGAGAGTGACGTGAAACGTACTTATCAGCCCAGCCGGCTCGTTCGTAAGCGCCGCCATGGCTTCCGCAAGCGCATGCAGACCCCGGGTGGCGTTCGCGTTCTCGCCCGCCGCCGGGCCAAGGGCCGTAAGCGCCTGTCGGCCTGATGCGCACGGCCGGAGCCCCGCGATCGATTGCGACCGAAGGCTCCCGCCATGACGATCGACACATTGAAGAAGCGAGCCGAATTCCTTCGGCTGAGAGGCGGCGCCCGCTGGGCGACGCCTTCTTGCGTGGTTGAAACAAAACCCGCCGCTGATCCGGTGGCTGCAGCCCGCGGACCCCGCTTCGGCTTCACAGTGACGAAGAAGCTCGGCAACGCGGTGGTCCGTAACCGGATCCGCCGTCGTTTGCGTGCCGCCCTGAGCGCGGTGGCCAATGAGCGCGCGCGTGCCGGGCACGACTATGTGCTGGTCGCACGCGGTGCAGCCTTCGACCGGCCGTTCCCGGATCTCTTGAAAGACCTTGAAGTCGCGCTTCATCGCGTGCATCACCCTGCCAGCGAGAAGAGGCGCAATCCTCCCCGCGAGAAGATGGGCGAGCATTGACCGCCCGTCTTGCACACGCGACGACCCACTCCACCAAGTCCTTTTGGCCGCCATCCCGAGCAAGCCGACATGAGCCAGCAGCCCGACAATCATACCAACCTCATGGTGGCGATCTTCCTGTCGCTCGCTGTCATGGTCGGCTGGCAGTATTTCGTCGCTGGCCCGAAGGTGAAACAGGAGCAGGCGCGCATCGAGCGTGAGAAGCAGGAGCAGGCCGGCAAGCAGCCGGCGGCCGGCACTCCGCCCGTTTCCGGTGCTCCTACTTCAGGGTCGACCGCTGCCCCGCCAGCTGCGGGCCCGACAAGCCCCTCGGCTGTGCCGGCCAAGGACGTGCCGGCATTCCGTCCGTCGCTCGACCGCGAGGCGGCACTGAAAGCTTCGCCGCGGCTGCCGATCGAGACGCCTTCGCTCAAGGGTTCGATCGCGCTGAAGGGCGGCCATATCGACGACCTGAAGCTGGCCAAGTATCACGAGACGGTCGATCCGCAGAGCCCGCTCGTCGTGCTTTTCTCGCCGCTGCAGGGTCCCGAGCCGTACTTCGTCGAATACGGCTGGCTGCCGCAGAGCACGTCACAGGCGGCGCCCAATTCCGACACCGTGTGGAAGGCCGAACACGAGGGACAACCTCTGACGCCTTCGACTCCGGCCGTACTGACCTGGGACAACGGCCAGGGCCTCAGTGTTCCGCCGCACGATCTCGGTCGATACGAACTACATGTTCAAGGTCGTGGACGAGGTCGAGAACCGCTCGGGCGCCGAGGTCGCGTTGCTGCCCTACGGGCGAGTGCACCGCAGCGGCCATCCCAAATTGCAGGGGTATTACATTCTGCACGAAGGCCTGATCGGCATGGTCGGCGAGGACGGGCTGCAGGAGATCACCTACGCAGATGCGCTCAAGAGCGGCGTCGAAAAGCGATCGAAAAGGTGAACGGCGGCTGGCTCGGCATCACCGACAAATATTGGGCGACTGCGCTGTTCCCGTCCAGAAGGGCCGTTCAGGGCCATGTTCGCGGCCCAGAAGGCGCGCAACGCCAGCGACCAGGACGTTTATTACACCGATTATTCTGCCGGCGCTCGCGGTGCCGGCCGGCAGTCGCAAGGCCGTCGCTGCGCACCTCTATGCCGGCGCCAAGCAGGTGACGCTGATCGACGGCTACGAGAAGCGCTCGGCATCATGCAATTCGACCGCATGATCGACTGGGGCTGGTTCTACTTCATCACCAAGCCGCTGTTCAAGCTGATGGAATTCATCAACAGCGTCGTGCACAACTTCGGCGTCACCATCCTTCTGCTGACGGTGCTCGTGAAGGCGGCGTTCTTTCCGCTCGCCAACAAGCAGTACGAGTCATGGCGCAAGATGAAGAAGCTGCAGCCGGAGATGGCAGCGCTGCGCGAACGCTTCAAGGACGACAGGCCGCGCCAGCAACAGGAGCTGATGGCGCTCTACAAGAAAGGAGAAGATCAACCCTGCCGCAGGCTGCCTGCCGATCCTGTTGCAGATCCCGGTGTTCTTCGCGCTCTACAAGGTGCTGTTCGTCACGATCGACATGCGCCACGCGCCGTTCTTCGGCTGGATCAAGGATCTCTCGGCGCCCGATCCGACCTCGATCTTCAATCTGTTCGGAGTGCTGCCGTTCCAGTGCCGGCGCCGGAGTTCCTGCACATCGGCGTCTGGCCGATCATCATGGGCATCACGATGTGGGTGCAGATGCAGCTCAACCCGCCGCAGCCGGATCCCATCCAGCAGCAGATCTTCACGTGGATGCCGGTGGTCTTCACGTTCTTGCTGGCATCGTTCCCGGCGGGCCTCGTGATCTACTGGGCTTGGAGCAACACGCTGTCGATCATCCAGCAGTGCTATATCAATAAGAAGAAGGGCACCGGATCCACGCTGATGGACAACTTCAAGCGCACGTTCGGGCCGCTCCGGCGGCTATTCGGGTCGAAGACCTGAGCGCCAGACGGATCCGGCGACCGAGCTGATACGTGACTTGCGCCTCGGATGAGCTCATCTGGGGCGCAAATGCTTTAGCCGTCGCCGCTGCTTGGGAGTGCGTCATGACCGTACGAGTTCAGCACCGACGGAAATCGAAGCGGGCGACCGGCTGTTCGCCGAGCCTGGATGTTCTTGCGGGGCTCGCCCGATCTCGATCACCTGCCGCCCGACGACCGTCCGGAAATCGCCTTCGCGGGCCGCTCGAACGTCGGCAAGTCGAGCCTGATCAACGCGCTCGTGCGCAATAGCGGGCTGGCGCGCGACTTCCAATACGCCGGGCCGCACGCAGGAGCTGAACTTCTTCACCGAAGCCTGACGCGCGGCTCTTCTCGTCGACATGCCGGGTTACGGCTTCGCAAAGGCGCCGAAGGACAAGGTCGAGGCCTGGACGGGGCTCGTGAAGGACTATCTTCGCGGGCGACAGACGCTGGCGCGGACCTACCTGCTGATCGACAGCCGCCACGGCATCAAGGCTGTCGACGACGAGATCCTGGAGCTGCTCGATCACGCTGCCGTGTCGTACCAGATCGTACTGACCAAGGCGGACAAGCTGAACCCGTACGAACTCGCCGACGTATTGGCCGCGACGGGCGAGGAGTTAGCGAAACACCCAGCCGCGTTTCCGGTCGTTCTACCAACGTCTTCGGAGACGGGCGCGGGGATGCCTGAGCTTCGGGCCGCGATCGCGATGGTGATGAAAGAGCACACGGCGGCGCGCTGACGCGGTAGGTATCGC
Source organism: uncultured Alphaproteobacteria bacterium (assembly GCA_963847435.1). Classification (GTDB taxonomy): domain Bacteria; phylum Pseudomonadota; class Alphaproteobacteria; order Rhizobiales; family Hyphomicrobiaceae; genus CAWJZR01. Next base: position 65,597 of record CAWJZR010000001.1, read on the forward strand.
TTCGGTACGTGAGACTACGAGCCCGCGGTGAGCGAGGCGATGATCTTCGTGCCCGCCTCGACGATCTGCTCGCCGAACTTCGACAGGACGCCGCCGACGACGGCCGCCGCGATCCAGCCGGACCAACGTCTGGCCACGTGCCCGTAGTTTGTGCGCACGCGCACCTCGAACACCTGCTCGGGCAACGCCGTCTCCGCCGCCAAACCGTCGCCGGCGACAGTGCGGGCGGCGACGATGAGTTGCAGCCGCCGCTTGCCCGTCGAGCGCGGCGTCACCGCCCAGCGCCAGCTCGCGTAGTCATCGGCCGTCAGACCGAGCGTGTTCTCGATCCACTGCGTTTCGGGCGATGCAGGCTCGATGAAGAAACCGCCCTCTGGCCCGCGCAATCGCACCGACATCACCTTGGTGACGAGCACCTCGTGCTTGTAGGGGGCGCCACCGCCCTGCATGCCCTCGGCAATCGCCTTCACGTCGGCTTTCGCTATCCGCACCTCGACGATCTGGGCCACGCCGGATCGCATCGTGCGCGGAATATTCTCGATCAGTTGCCCAATCTCGATCCCCGCAGCCCGCCGGGCCTCGGATCGCGGTTCACCGCGCTGCGCCGGTCCGCCTCTAGACGGCGGTACCGCAGCGCGCGCGTAGTCGTCCTCGGCGGAACGTGGCTGGCTTTGCGCAAACGGCGGTGGTTGCGGCTGCGCCGGAGGCTGGTGCGGAAACGGGGGGCGCGCCTGCGGCGGTGCCGCTTGTTGCGAGTCCGACCTCCGATACGGCTCCTGCCACGGCGGCGCGGGCGGCGCCATATGCGGGGGCGCGCCCGGCATCGGCGGGTGAGGCGCACTCGGCGGCTGACCTGTAAGGCGAGGATCGAGCACGCGCGGATCCGGCGGCATACGCGGATCCGGGAGCGGCGGCGGCAGAGGGGGCGGCGGCCGATTTACGCGCGGCTGGGGCGCCGGCTGGGCTGGCGGCTGCGGAGGTGGCGCCCACGACTGCGGAAAGCGCGGCGGCTGCGACGGAGGTTGCACGGGCGCTCGCTCGGCAGTCTCGGCCGAGGGGCTTGGATTGTAGGGCGGCTCACGTCGCCCGGAGGGGGGCTGCTGTGCGGGCGTCTCGCGCGGACGTTGCGGCTGCGGCACAGAGACGGGTTGCGGTGGCCGGGCAACGGGATGTTGCGGCACCTGCGGGGGCGGCGCTGGAATGACAGGCGCTGGTATTGCCGGTGCCCGCTCCGGCTCGTAGCCCGGCTCCGGCTCCATCTCGAAGGAGGGCGCGTCGGGCGGCGGGGGAAACGCCGGCTCGAACTTGGGTTCATAGGACTGCGGTGGCCGGGACGGCTCGACCGGCGGCGGACCGGGCTCGCTTACTGACTGAGGATCAGTGTCCGACTCAGACTGACGCGATGGCGGAGGCGGCTCGACCCAGTTGCGCTGGACGCGCTGGCGCGCCGTCGCCAAAACGTCCTCGGCGGAGGTGGAGCCGCGTGGTGGCACAGGGGGCGCCGGAACAGGCTGCGGCAATGGCTGAGGTACGGGTGGCTGGGCAACTTGCGGACGCGGCGGCGCCGGTGCAGGCGCGCGCTGCAGGACGCGGATGGCCTCTTCGAAGGTCAGGCCTTGCGCCCGCAGCATGTGAGCGGCAACGGTTCGCCCTTCTCCGACGATTGCCGCCAGTACAATGGCGCCGTTGATCTCCCGGCGGCGTCCCTTGAGGGCGGCCGCGGCGGCAGCTTCCAGAATGCGGCGCAGCTCCGGCGAGACGAGGATGTTCCCGGCAAGCTCCGGCGGATTGCGGTCCTCGACGCGTCCGATATGGCTCGACACGTCGCTGTTGAGCCGAGAAAGATCGATGCGGCTGGCCTCCAGCACCTGACCAGCGTCCGGGTCCTCGGTCAGCGCCAGGAGCAGATGTTCAAGCGTCACCTCCCGATGCAGTTGCGCCTGAGCGTAACTCGAAGCACGCGTCAACGACGCCGCCAGATTCAGCGACATCGGAATGCGGCCCAACTCGTCGACGATGCTGCTCGACACCGACGTCATTTCCCCCCGCCATCACGGCGCAATTCGCTGCCCACGGACGTGGGCTGAGCTGATACCGCAAGGCAAATCGAATCTCGTGGCATCCCGAGACGTTATCCGATCGCGGCGGCGCCCGCACGCATCCCCGTCAATTCCGTCGTGGATGGCTGCGTGACGCCGCTCGATAGGCAGGTAGCTGCAGATTGTGTGGGAATTCCGTTGAGCGCGGGGTCCGACCCGATATAAGTGCTTTCCGCCGGGCTCGGCGCGGCAGTTGCCGGACGCGGCGCCGGAAATTTTTCACGCCGCACGAGCATGTCGAGGTGCCCCAAGGATGGTGACGAAGTCCAAGCCGCCGATCAGCGCCGTCGAGGCTGAAGCCGATGCCGCACAGCCTTCCGCCCACGTGCAGGCCAGGATCCTCGCGGAAGCGCTCCCCAACATGCTGCGCTACGACGAGCAGACCGTCATCGTGAAGTTCGGCGGCCACGCGATGGGCGACGAGGCGCTCGCAACAGCCTTCGCGCAGGACATCGTCTACCTCAAGCTCTCGGGGGTCAACCCGATCGTCGTACACGGCGGAGGGCCGCAGATCGCCAACATGCTGAAGAAGTTGGAGATCAAGTCCGACTTCGTGCAGGGACTGCGCGTTACCGACAAGCCGACGGTCGAGGTCGTCGAAATGGTGCTCGCCGGCCTTATCAACAAGGAGATCGTGTCGGCGATCAACCAGCAGGGCGGCAAGGCCGTGGGCATCTGCGGCAAGGATGCCAACCTGATGATCGCAAAGAAGATCACAGAGATGCAGGACCCCGAGTCGAACCTGATGAAGTCGGTCGACATCGGCTTTGTTGGCGATCCCATCGAGGTCAACCCGCACATCGTCGACGTCATCGCAAAGTCGGACCTCATTCCAGTCATTGCGCCAATCGCTTTTTCGCGCGAGGGCGAAACGCTCAACATCAACGCCGATACGTTCGCGTCCGCGCTGGCGGCCCGGATGAAGGCGAAGCGCCTGCTGTTGCTAACCGACGTCGAGGGCGTGCTCGACAAGACTGGCGAGCTGCTGCAGGAGCTGACCGTCGACGAGGCGCGAGCGCTGATCCGCGACGGCACGATCTCCGGCGGCATGATCCCGAAAATCGAGGGCTGCATCGAGGTGGTGGAAGCAGGCGTCGAGGCCGTCGTCATCATCAACGGCAAGGTCAAGCATTCGGTGCTTCTGGAGCTTTTCACCGACCACGGCGCCGGCACGCTAGTAGGGCGCAAGAAGGGCAAGAAGGCGTAGAGTTTGGCTCGATCGCATCAGCTCACGGCCGTAACCGAGGCTGCTGAGCCGCGTTGTTGATGACAAGGGTTATTGGTCGGTTTCCGGCTGGTGCGCTGCCTCCCTAGTCACGGGACGTGGCCTGGAAGCGACGGCCGAGCGGGGTGGTGAAAACTCCCGTTTTGCGACATCGCTGATAGGGACCGGCGCAATCGGACTTTGCGGCGCGCATCGTCCAGCAGAGCGAACGCAGCTCGGTGCAGGATTTGGCTTCAGCGCCGTCTACTGAAGCGAGCACTGCGAAGACGGTCAAGGTCACGGCAAAAATGGAGACGAGTGATCTCATGGGTGTGCAAAGCTCCGGATCGAAGCTCGACGGAAATCCCGCCGGCTCGGATGCCGAGAGAACGCCACGTTTGCGATTCCGGACCAGTTGATCTCATGCGGACCGACCGCCTGCCCGACCGCAACGCTTTCATCCGTACCGAGGTGTGGATCTTTGACCTCGACAACACACTCTATCCCGCCACTTGCAACCTGTTCGCGCAAGTCGACCACCGGATGGGCGAGTTCATCGCCCGCTATCTCGGCGTTCCCTATCCACAGGCGCGGCACCTTCAGAAAACCTATTACCGGCAGTTTGGCACAACGCTTTACGGGTTGATGAAGGTTCACAATCTGGAGCCGGGCGAATTCCTCGACTACGTCCACGACATCGACCTGTCCGTTGTCGATCCGCACCCAGAGCTCGGTGCCGCCCTCGACCAATTGCCGGGCCGCAAGCTGATCTTCACGAACGGGTCGCGTCGCCACGCAGAGAACGTCGCTGGAAAGCTCGGCATCCTCGACCGCTTCGAGGACATTTGCGACATCGCGGCCTGCGAATACGTACCCAAGCCCGATCGCGACGCCTTCGAGCGCATGGCCCGCCTACATGGAGTCGATATGCCGCGCGCCGCGATGTTCGAGGATATGCCGCACAACCTGGAAGCTCCGCACGCGCTCGGCATGGCGACCGTGCTCGTGCATTCGGACTATACCGACCATCCCGTGCAGCACGAGATGAAGCGCTGGACGGCGCTGCCGGCACACATTCATCACATGACGCGCGATCTGCGCAGGTTCCTCGATGCCATCGCTCCCTCACGGGCTTGAGAACCAGCATTACATTTTGTGCCAACAGGCTCCTGGCTGCGGCTGACACGCAATCGGCAGAGCTTCACTTTCGCTCCAACATCTGGCAATTGCGGTGCGGATCGATTTCGAGCATCAACCGAGGACAATCGCGCAGTGAGCCACGGACATCACATTCACGGCGACCACGACGAGCATGACGAAGGCCACGGCAGCCGCAACAAGCAGATCGGCCTCTTGATCTCGGTCATCGCGCTGATGCTCGCCTTGACCGAGCTGTTCGGTCAGGCGTCACACACGAAAGCTCTCCAGAGCAATATCGAGGCCTCGAATCTTTGGGCGTTCTTCCAGGCCAAGACGATTCGCGGCACCACGCTGGAAACCGCCGCAGACGAGATGGAGACATCCGCCGCGACGGTGAAGGATGCCGAGCAGCGCAAGGCTATGCAGGAGCGCATTGCGCAGTGGCGAGCGAAGGCGGCCCGCTACGAAAGCGATCCCCAAACGAAAGAAGGCCGCAAAGAACTGTCGCACCGCGCGAAGGAAGCCGAGGCCGTGCGCGACCGCTCCGAAAAGAAGCACCACCGCTACGAGTTGGGTTCGGGCTGCTTTCAGATCGCCATCGTGCTCGCGTCCGCATCGCTGATTACTGGATTGGTTTCGCTACTGTGGGGCGCGGCGGGGCTGGGCGGTCTTGGACTCATATTCCTGCTGGCCGGTATGATCGGCTAGCGCCGTTAATCATTCGCCGAAGCCAGCACGCCGAATTGGATCACCCACGCGATGACGCGATGGCGTCAAACATTCGTGACGCGGCCCTTCGCAACTTCTCCTGTTCCGGCTCCGTAGCTGCAGCGCTCCCAAACAAGGGGCCGAAGCATCGCTGTGGAAACATTATGGAGATGAACCCGTGATCAGGAAATCGAATCGTTCGTTCGCCGCGCTTGTCGCCGGCTGCGCTCTTGGCCTCGGCATCGCCGCCGCGCCCTTACCCAGCTTCGCCGATATGACCAAGATGGTTGGCGGCGCCGAGATGTTTCCGACAAAGAACATCATCGAGAACGCGGTGAACTCGAAGGACCACACCACGCTCGTGGCGGCAGTGAAGGCTGCGGGGCTCGTCGAGACGCTCTCGGGGCCAGGGCCGTTCACGGTGTTCGCGCCGACCAACGCGGCATTTGCGGCGCTGCCGGCCGGCACGGTCGAAACTCTGCTGAAGCCAGAGAACAAAGCCAAGCTGGTGAAGATCCTCACCTATCACGTCGTTGCCAAAAAGGCGCTGGCTGAGGCCGTGACCAAGATGATCAAGGATGACGGCGGCTCGCATCCGATCCCGACCGTTTCCGGCGGAAAGCTAACGGCGACGATGAAGGACGGCATGATCTCGCTAACCGATGAAAATGGTGGCATGGCCAAGGTCACGATCGCCGACGTTCAACAGTCGAACGGCGTCATCCACGTCATCGACAAGGTGCTGCTGCCGAAGTAAGCCACCCTAGTCGAGACCATTGAGCCGGCGAACCGCATCAGCGGGAGCGGACGCCGGCTCAATGGTTCAAGAAGCGTTGCGCTGGCCTGCACCCGGCTCGACGTTGCGGCTCAAGAATGTCGCCAGATCCTTGAACGCGTTCGTGGTCGGCATATCTGAGGGCGATTGTTTCATCGCCTCGTAGATGGCGGGTACGATCTCGATCGCTTTGTCGAGCTCCGCGTCCGTGCCGGGGCGGTAACCGCCCATCATGCGCAGATCCTGCGTTTCCTCGAAGCGCGTGATCATCGCACGCAACTTGGCCACGAGCACGCGCTGCTCGGCGGTCCATACGTGATTTGCAAGTCGCGAAATCGAGCCGCGCAGATTGACCGCGGGATAACGGCCCTGCTCGGCAATCGCGCGGTCCAGCACGATGTGACCGTCGAGAATGCCGCGCACCGCGTCGGCGACCGGGTCGTTGTGGTCGTCGCCATCGATCAGGACAGAGTAGATGCCCGTGATGCTGCCCTGGCCCTCGAGGCCGGGACCGGATCGTTCGAGGAGCTTCGGAAGGTCTGCGAATACGCTCGGGGTATAGCCGCGTGCAACCGGAGGCTCGCCAGCTGCCAACGCCACATCGCGCAGAGCATGGGCAAAGCGTGTAACGGAATCGACGACGAGCAGCACATTGTCGCCAGCGTCGCGGAAATGTTCGGCGATCGTCGTCGCGGTCTTGGCGGCGCGGCGGCGCATCATCGCGCTTTCGTCGCCCGTTGCGACGACGGCTATCGTGCGTTGGCGATCGGCTGCCGGTAGCGTGTCCTCGAGGAAATCGCGTACCTCGCGACCGCGCTCACCTACGAGTGCCACGACGATCGTGTCGAAGCCTTGCGCGCGTGTCAGCATGGCCAGCAGTGTGGATTTGCCGACTCCGGACCCAGCGAAAATGCCGATGCGCTGGCCAAAACAGATGGGCGAAAAGATATCGATCGGCTTTACACCGGTTCGTAGCGCCTCGCTCACGCGGTTTCTCTGGGTGGGCGGCGGCGGCGAGCCGTTACAATCTCGCGGCCGGTCCCCGGGTACGAGCGGCCCCATCCCATCTATGGGCTCGGCGATAGCGTTGATTGTTCGCCCCTTCCAACCTGCGGCGGGCGCAAGCGGCAGGCGACCGATGTGACGGGCCACCGATCCGATGCGCACATCGCGCTGATCGATGAACGGCTTGACGATGGCCGCCGCGCGCTCGATGCGAATGACCTCGGCCAGCGATCGCAGAAGTCCGTCGCCGATTTCGAGGCAGTCTCCCAATCGCAAGAAAGCGGACAGCCCCTCGATGCGGTACGCCGCCGGACTGATCGCCGCCACGGTTCCGCCCATCCGCACCAGCGGCCAAGCCGCCGCTACGTCGACGGCATCGGCAAGCACCGCGAGGCTGGTCTTCAGCGCCATGCGAATTCACGATCCCAGCGTCTTGATCGCATCCTGCATCGTCGTCTCGGATTCTGCGAGCGATGTGCCGATCGCGTCGAATGTGCGCTGAATCGCAATCAGCTTGGCGATCTCGGTAACCGGGTTGGCGTTCGATTTCTCAACGTAGCCCTGCAGGACGCCAGTCCGGTCGAACTCTGCGACCGGCTGCGCCGGCACCTCCGGAATGACGCCGGAATTCTCGTAGCGTTGCAACCGCGTATTGGGATCGATCCGAAAGAGACCAAGAGCCGCAACCGGCCTTCCATTTTGCGAGATGACGCCGTCGCGCGCGATCGTCGGCGTCCCACCCGCCGGGTTGAGCTGAATCGGGCGCCGCCGGAATCAAGCACGGGATAGCCCGTCAACGATCGTAGATCGCCTGTTGTCGTCATGGTCATGCGCCCATCCCGCGTGTACACGGGGCCGGCGGGCGTCGATACCGACAGCCAACCGTCCCCTTCGACAGCGACGTCCAATTGGTTGCCGGTCGCGACGGTCTCGCCCGCGGCGCGGGACAAGTACGTAGCGCCGGCGGTTGCAAACGAGATGGGATCGGTGCCGCCGACCGAGTAGAGCGTCTCGAATTTGACTTCTTCCGCGCGAAAGCCCGCGGTCGAAGCGTTAGCTACGTTGTGGGCGATGGTGTCGAGCCGCTTCTGCATGGCACGCTGAGCGGCGACGGTGACGTAGAGTCCGGTTTGCATCGATCAAGCGCCTCCGAGTTTGAGCCGCTGCAGAGCGGCCAGCGATCTCAAGTTGAACAATGCCAGTCGTGGCGATCCCATCGAGGCAAGCGGGTGATTTCCGACGATGTGAGCCAGCCCTTTCGCGAGGCTTATGCCAGCGCATGGGGACTGGGTTAGGTCCGCGCAAGGTTACTCGCGGAAAACTTCAACTTCGGACGAACGCATCGGTGAGGGCAGCACGTGACCATTCTTCTCGGGCTCGTCATCACGCTCGGCTGCATGCTCGGCGGCTTCATGGCGATGGGCGGGCACGTCCTCGTCATCTGGCAGCCGTGGGAATACGTCATCATCTGCGGCGTCGGCGCTCGGCACCTTCGTCGTCGCCAATCCGATGAAGACGATCAAGGACACCGGCAAGGGGCATGATGGAGGCGTTCAAGAACGCCGCGCCGAAGCCGCAGGACTACCTCGATGTGCTCGGCGATGCATGTTTCTGCTGATGCGCGAGCTGCGCACCAAGCCGCGCAACGAGGTCGAGGCGCATATCGACAACCCGGCTGAATCGCGCGCTGTTCCAGAAGACTTCCCAGCGTCCTCGCCAACGACGATCTGACTCACCTTCATCTGCGACTACTGCCGCCTCATCATCATCGGCAATGCGCGCACGCACGAGATCGAGGCGCTGATGGACGAGGAGATCCAGACCATCCGCACCGACAAGCTGAAGTCGTACCATTCGACTGGTCGCGGTCGCCGAAGGCCTGCCGGCGCTCGGCATCGTCGCCGCCGTGCTCGGCGTCGTCAAGGCCATGGGCGCGCTCGACCAGTCGCCGGAAATCCTGGGCGGCCTGATCGGCGCGGCGCTGGTCGGCACCTTCGCCGGCATCTTCCTCTCCTATGCGGTGGTCGGCCCCGATCGCCACCAAGATCAAGATCGTGCGCGAGAAGAAGCATGCGCCTCTACATCATCGTCAAGCAGACGCTGCTCGCCTTCATGAACGGCGCCATGCCGCAGGTCGCGCTCGAGCATGGCCGCAAGACCATTTCCGCCTACGAGCGGCCGACGATCGACGAAGTCGAGCGCGAGACCGTCGGCGGCGGACGTGAACCCGCTGCCGCCAAAGCTGCGGCGTAGCCGATCAAAGCGAGGAAAAAGCTAAAATGGCCGGAAAATCAGTCGAAAGAGGTGCGGACCACATCGCGGAGTTCGCCGCGGAGTTGACCGACGCGCAGGACGAGATCAGCGCGGCGCTCGGTAACATTTCGGGCTCGCCTGTTGCAGAGACCGAAGTGCCCCGCAATCTGAATGCCATCTTGCACATTCCCGTCTCGGTCAAAGTCGTGCTCGGCTCGGCGACCATGCCAGTAGCGGACCTCTTCAAGCTGGGGCGCGGCGCTATTGTTCCGCTCGATCGCCGCGTCGGCGAACCCGTCGATATCGTGGTCAACGGCCACGTCATTGCGCGTGGCGAAGTCGTCGTATTGAACGAAGGTGGCTCGCGATTTGGCATCTCGTTGACCGAGGTGGTCAGCGGCGGGGGCGAAGCGCAGCGCCCGCGTTCCAACGCTGCCTGATCTGCTGAGGCATGTCAGAGGGCGCGGACAAAGAAAGCAAGACGCTCGAAGCGACAGAGAAGCGCGTGCAGGACGCCCTCGAGAAGGGCAACGTGCCCGTATCGCGGGAAATGGCCGGTTTCGCGTCGCTCCTTGCCATTCTCTCAATCGTCGTCATTATTCCGGCAGCCGGCTTCGGACGATTCGTCGCCGTCATGGCGACCACATTTGAATTGGCGCCCGATACGCCGATCGACAACGGCGCCGATGCCGTAGCGGCCTTGCATGCCGTTTTGTTCGAGGCGGCGCGTCTTCTTGCATTTCCCGTCGCCATTTTGGCGCTTGCCGGGCTATTGGCTTCCGTAGCTCAAAACCAACCTCGCCTCGTTTGGAGCCGAATTGCGCCTGATCTGAAGCGCATTTCGATTGCGAGCGGCCTCGGTCGGCTGACCGGAGTACGCGGCGGCGTCGAAGCGATGCGGTCGATGTTGAAAGTCGCCGCCGTTGGCATCGCTGCCTTGATCGTGCTCAAGGGAGCATGGATGGGGTTCGTCGTTTTCGTCCATAAAGACGCCGCGGCCCTGCTCGAAGCCTTGCAAGCAAATTCGGTCAGCATGGTCTCAGCAATCCTCGGAATGTCACTGAGCTTCCTGGCCTTCGACGTCCTGTGGTCACGCTTCTCCTGGCGCCGCGACCTACGCATGTCGCACCAGGAGGTCAAGGACGAGCACAAGCAAGCGGACGGCGACCCGCACGTCAAGGCGCGGCGGCGGCAACTGGCGCGGCAGCGGGTCCGCAAATCGATGGTTGCGGCCGTGCCGAAAGCAACGCTGGTCGTCGTCAATCCAACTCACTACGCGGTCGCTATGCGCTACATCCGCGAGGAGACTGCCGCACCCGTCGTTGTCGCCAAGGGTATCGACCTGATCGCACTCAAGATCAGATCAGTTGCCGAGGAGAACGGCATTCCGGTCATCGAAGACAGGCTACTTGCGCGGTCCCTCTATCAGAGCGTTGAGGTCGACCGCCTGATCCCGCCGGAATTCTACAAGGCCGTCGCCGGCTTGATCTATTACATCCACAGCAAAACTCCGAAGGCGCCAGAGGCCTCCAAAGCGGTCGCCGTGCCCGCTGCTCCGGTGGTCGTGCACAAGGCTCAGACAAGCGGACGCTCTTAAGTCTGATTCAAAGGCTTAAGGAGCGGTAAATGTCCAACATTCAGCTATTCGATCTGGCATCGCGCCATGCGACGTGGCTGGCCGCGCGCCAGGGCTCGATCGCCGGCAATGTCGCAAATGCCAACACTCCGGGCTTTCGTGCGACCGATATCGAGGCGTTTTCGGCGACGTTGGATCAAACGAAACTGACGATGGCGATGACGCAGGCTGGACACGTCACAGATGCCCGGGCCGCAGCGTATCGCGTAGACGAAATACAGGGTCAATCCTGGGAAACTCAACACTCGGGCAATTCGGTCAGTCTCGAGCAGGAAATGATCAAGGCCGGTGAGGTCAAGGGTGCTTTCTCGCTCAATACGGCCATCGTCAAATCTTTCCATCGTATGCTGCTCATGAGCTCTAAAGGCTGATCATGGTGACCTTAGGAGATCCGCTGCAATCCGCGCTCCGCGCCGCCGGCTCGGGCTTACATGCGCAGTCGCGTCGCATCAACGTCGTGTCCGAAAACATTGCGAATGCGGAATCGACGGGCCGCACGCCGGGTGCAGATCCATACAAGCGGAAGACGCTGAGTTTCGATGTGGATCTCGACGGCGATAGCGGTGTTGCGACGGTGAAAGCCGACCAGATCGGCACCGACCGGGCGCCGTTCCGCATCGAGCATATGCCGGGCCACCCAGCCGCCGACGAATCCGGCAACGTCAAGCTGCCCAATGTCGACGTGCTGATGGAGTTGGCGGACATGCGCGAGGCAAACCGGTCATATCAGGCCAATCTTCAGGTCATCAAGCAGGCGCGTGAAATGATCGCCATGACGGTCGATCTGTTGAGGGGGACTTCATGAATTCGATGCTCGTCTCGGCCATCACACCGACCGGCGCAACCTCGATGACCGGAGTTACGCCCGTTCGCGCTGCTGCCACGGGCGCAGCGGAGGCCGGTGACTTCGGTTCAATGCTGAGTCAGTTCGCAGGCAATGCGTTGGCGACGGTGCATGCCGGCGAGGCCGCAGCAATCAAGGGGATCACCGGCGGCGCCTCCACGCAGCAAGTCGTCGAAGCCGTAATGGCGGCCGAGCAGGCCCTGCAGGCCGGAGTCGCGATCCGCGACAAGGTCGTCGCCGCATATCTCGAAATCAGCCGCATGGCGATCTAGGCGCGTTCCGTTCCGCAGGAGCGGACCCCGCGCAATCTGTTCGCTTTTCCGCATTTTCTGCGACGAAGCAGAAACCGCGTCGCCCGAAAATGCACTAGGAGCCTACCATGAGAGCCCTTGCCATCGCCGCGACCGGCATGAATGCCCAGCAGACCAATATCGAAGTCATCGCCAACAACATCGCCAACATCAACACGACCGGTTTCAAGCGAGCCCGGGCCGAGTTTACGGACCTGCTCTATCAGGCCGAGCGGACAGCGGGCGCGCCCGGCCGCGGCAATCAGAACTCATTCCCGAAGGCGCGCAGGTCGGCCTCGGCACGCGCACGGCGGCAGTGCGCAATCTGCACATCCAGGGCGCGCTGACCAATACCGGCAACAAGCTCGATGTCGCCTTGAACGGCCGCGGCTGGTTCCAGGTCAGCAACGCTGACTGGCGAACAACTCTACACGCGAACCGGCGCCTTCAACAAAAACGCCACTGGCCAGCTCGTCACCAGCGACGGCTATACGGTGCAGCCGGCGATGACTATTCCGGTCAATGCGACCGATGTCGTAATCAATGAGATCCGGCCAGGTCTTCGCGCGTGTCAATGGCGCGGCCGACCTCACGCAGATTGGCCAGATCACGCTGGCGAACTTCGCCAACGAAGCCGGCCTCGACCCCGCTCGGCGGCAATCTCTATCGCGAGACCCCGGCCTCCGGCACATCCGCGCTCGGCGTGCCCGGCGACCCAGGTTTCGGCAACGTCCAGCAGGGCTATCTCGAGAACTCCAACGTCGATCCCGTCAAGGAGATCACCGAGCTGATCGCGGCACAGCGCGCCTACGAGATGAATTCCAAGGTGATCCAGGCCGCGGACGAAATGCTCGGCACCGTTGCCAAGGGTATCCGCTGAGAAAGCAAATGAAAGCGGCCATGATGAGCCAGCGTTTGCAGCGAATGATCGCTTTACTGCCGTGCTTTCTGCTGCATTGCGGGTTCCGCGGAAGCGGATCCGCGCCAGCTTGCCCGTTCCGCGAGCCACAATCTACCCGGCGACACGATCACGGCCGCTCTCATGACCGAGCGCGCTGTTCGAGGTGCGCGCGAATATGCGAAGCGGCGTTATCGAGCAGGCGTCAGAGATCGTCGGCAAGGTCGCCCGCCGCACGCTGTTGCCCGGCCAAGCTGATCCCCCTCAACGCCGTCCGCCCTCCCGATCTCGTACGGCAGGGGCGGCCGGCGTCTGCAATCTACCAAGCCGATGGCTTGACCATCACGATGCAGGTGCTGCCTATGCAGCCCGGCATGGCATCGGCGACTATATCGCCGTGCAAAACAGTGACAGCGGGGTTGTCATCGGGCACGGTGCTTCCGGACGGCTCGATCCGTTGAGCGCGCCATGATGCGTTCAGCCGCTCCTGCTGCTCCTGATGTGCCTCTTCGCCATTCCGTGCGAAGCGGCTGGCGTTCGCATCAAGGACATCACGTCAGTTCAGGGCGTGCGCGCCAACCAGCTGGTCGGCTATGGCCTCGTGATCGGTCTCAACGGCACCGGCGACAGCCTGCGCAACTCGCCGTTCACCGCAGCAGTCGCTGCAATCGATGCTGGACCGTATGGGCATCAACGTGCGCAACTCCAACATGCGCACCAAGAACATCGCGGCCGTCATCGTCACGGCCGAGCTGCCGGCCTTCGTCGGCAAGGGCTCGCGCATCGACGTCACCGTCTCCTCGCTGGGCGATGCCACTTCGCTGGCGGGCGGCTCGCTGATCCTGTCGCCGCTCATGGCGGCGCCGACAACCAGATCTACGCGGTTGCGCAAGGGCCGCTTGCCGTGTCCGGACTTCGCCACGACCGGCAAGGCCGAGACATTGACCCAGGGCGTGCCGACGGCAGGCCGCATTCCCAACGGCGCCCTGGTCGAGCGCGAGACCGCCCGGCCGCTTCAGCGAGGAAGAGTTTCTGGCGCTCGAGCTGCGCAATCCGGACTTCAGCGACCGCCGTCAAGATCGGCGACGTCATCAATGCCGATTCGGCAAGCAGCGCTACGGCACGAAAGTCGCCCGCGAGCAGGACCTGCGCACCGTCCGCCTGCAGCGGCCTCTCTACATCAGCGCGGCGCGCTTCATCGCCGAGATCGGCGAGTTGATGACACATCCGGATGCGCCTGCTCGCGTCGTGATCGACGAGCGCACGGGCACGATCGTCATCGGCCAGCGACGTGCAGGTTTCTGCTGTTGCCGTCGCACACGGCAATTTGACGGTCCGCGTGACCGAGATGCCCAAGGTGTCGCAGCCCGCGCCGTTCTCGAACGGGGAGACCGTGGTCACGCCCGAAACCCAGATCACTGCGGACCAGAAACGGCGGACCGTTGGCGATCGTGAGAGGCGCCAACCTCGCAGACGCTGGTCAGCGGCTTGAACAGGATCGGGCTGAAGCCGCAAGGGCATCATTGCCATTCTGCAAGCCATCAAGTCGGCCGGCGCCCTGCAAGCAGACCTGGTGGTGCAATGATGAACCTGTCTCGCTCATATGCGTTCAGGTCTGCCGTCATAGGGATTGCGGTCTGGCTATTGGCTGGTGCGGACGTCGCCGTCGCACAGACCAAGGCTTGGCAGCCGATCATCACTTCGTTGCCATCGGAACAGGATGTCCCACCACCTGCATCCGCGAAAAAGGCGAAGCGGGAGGCCACGGTCCGCCGGACCAAAGCGGCCCGTTCTCCGGCACCGAAGCCTGAGCCTATCATCGAGAGCGTAAACGACGACGACGTTCAGATAGAGACTCCTCGCGCCAATTATTGCTCAGCCGGCATCGCCGCCGGTACCGGTGTCCGCAGTTGCTCCGACACCGGTCGCCGCCAAGGCTGCACCGCCAGCCGCGACGTTCCCACCGAAGGCGCAGCCGTCCGTAGACGCTCCCGCGGCGCAGCACTATTGCTTCAACATTGCCGATGCAGCGGCAGACGCTCGTTTTGCTTGGCAGAAAAAGACGATTTCCGAGATTGAGGCCGAACTCGACAAGCGCGTGGCAGTTCTCGAGGCAAAGACTGCGGAATATCGCGAGTGGGTTGCCAAGCGCGAGGAGTTCAGCCGCAAGGCCCAGGACGGCTTGGTGCGGATATATGCGCGTATGAAAGCGGACGCGGCTGCGCCGCAACTCGCCGCGATGGACGAGGAGGCGGCAGCGGCCGTTCTTATGCGCCTCGAAGCTAAAGTGGCCAGCGAGATCTTGAGCGAAATGGATTCGGCTCGTGCGGCGAAGCTGACGTCGCTCATTTCCGGGCTCGGTGCTCCGCCAGAGGCCTCGAAGCCAGGGCCACCGCCTGTGCCGGCGACGCCACCGGCAGGCGCACCCTAGGTGATGGCAAAGATGCTCAAACAGTGCGCCGCCATTGCTTTACTGATCGCTGCATCAGGCTGCGCTGCGCAGCCCGAAGATATCGCCCGCGCGCCGCAACTCAATCCGGTTGGGAGCGGCCTGCAGCCGGTCCGAACGGCCCTGAAGTCCGAACCCGCTCCCGTGGGCGGCGATCGCTACGGCAATTCGCTGTGGCAGGATGCCAGCGCGGATTTATTCCGGGATCCACGTGCGATGCGCGTCGGCGACGTCGTAACCGTCAAGATCTCGATCAAGGACAAGGCTTCACTCGACAACAATTCGAAGCGATCGCGCAGATTCCAAGGGATCATTCGCACCCAAGCTCAGCTACGGGATGGCGACCGGCGGTCTGTTCGCCAAGGGCGACCACTCGATCTCAGCGTCTGCGGACGCCAGCACCTCGACCGAGGGCAAGGGCGCGATCACGAGGTCGGAGAGCATCGAATTGCTGGTGGCGGCGGTCGTCACCGAGGTGCTGTCCAATGGCAATATGGTGATCAGCGGTACGCAAGAGGTGCGCGTCAATTTCGAACTTCGCGAATTGAGTGTCGCGGGCGTCGTGCGTCCCCGCGACATCTCCACCGACAACACCATCTCCTACGACAAGATCGCAGAAGCGCGCATCGCCTACGGTGGCCGCGGCCGCATGACCGAGGTGCAACAGCCGGGATGGGGCCAGCAGGTTATCGATCTTATTTCACCGTATTGAGCGGGAGAAGGGGCCTATGAAGGGCTTTGTCGTTGCACTCATCATTTTGACGGTCGTCGCCGCAGGCGCGGGCGGCTTCTTCGGTATGCGCTTCCTCGTGCCTCCTCCCGCGGCGACATCCGCGCCAGCGACGGAGCATGCCGCCAAAAGCGATAAGCATGGTGGCGGTCATGGCGAAACGCCAGCGCCGAAGAAGCCAGATGCCTTAAAGGTCATTCCTTTACCGGCGATCGTGGGAAATCTGGCGGGTGAAAAGCCGACTTGGGCCCGCATCGAAGCCTCGATCGTGGTCGATCAAGAGGTCAAGGACGTGGCGGCGCTAACTGCCAAAATCGGCGAGGACATCATCGCTTACTTGCGCACCGTGAGCCTGCAGCAGACGCAAGGTGCAGCCGCGTTCCAGGCGTTACGCGAGGATTTAACCGACCGCGTCCGCATTCGCAGCAATGGCGCCGCGAAGGATTTCGTCATTCAGGGGTTCGTCATCGAATGAAACGGATCCTTTTCGCAACAATTGCGCTCGCACTATTGAGCACGGCTGCCGCAGCACAAACGTCGGTCACCGACGGCCTCGCCGGATTGGGCGAAGCCAGCGCATCTGGCCGCATCGTCCAGCTGATCGCGGCCGTCACGGTTCTGTCGGTGGCGCCCGGGCTGCTCATCATGGTGACGTGCTTCACCCGTTTCGTCGATCGCGCTGTCGTTCCTGCGCTCCGGGCTCGGGCTGCAGACCACGCCGGCCAACCTGATCCTGATCAGTCTCGCCCTGTTCATGACTTTCTACGTGATGGCGCCGACCTTCGACAAAGCCTGGCAGGGCGGGGTCAAGCCGCTGATGGAGAGCAAGATCACCGAGGAGGAGGCCTATGATCCGCATCAGTCGCACCGTTCCGCGCCTTCATGCGCAGCAACGTGCGCGACAAGGACCTGAAGCTGTTCGACGGACCTCGCCAGCGAGAAGCCTGCAGTTCGAGCAGGCGGATGCGGCGAGATCGACCTGCGCGTGCTGATCCCGGCATTCATGATCTCCGAGCTGCGGCGGCCTTCGAGATCGGCTTCCTGATCGTGCTGCCGTTCCTCGTCATCGACATGATCGTGGCGACGCTGACCATGTCGATGGGCATGATGATGCTGCCGCCGACGTCATTTCGCTGCCGTTCAAGATGCTGTTCTTCGTGCTGATCGACGGCTGGAATCTGCTGATCGGCGGATCGCTCGTGCGCTCCTTCACTGTCGAGTCGCGAGGCCGCGTTAACTTCTCATATAGAATTTGCGGGTAACCATAGGAACTCATGGCAGGGTTTGGCGCGCTGAGACGGTCCAAAAGGCATGATGCCGTACCTCCCTGAACCGGCCGATCCGGTATGTCCCCTGATCAAGTTATCTTTCCAAAGGGACACCTGATGACGAGCATCCATACCAACATCGCAGCTATGGCTGCGCTGCAGAGCCTCTCCCAGACCAACAAGACCATGGAGTCGACGCAGAACCGCATCTCCACGGGCTTCAAGGTGGCTGCCGCTTCCGACAACGCCGCCTATTGGTCGATCGCGACCACGATGCGTTCGGACAACGGCGCCCTCTCGACGGTGCACGATGCCCTGGGCCTCGGCGCTGCACGGTCGACGTCGCCTACACCGGCATGAACAGCGCCATCGACGTCGATCAACTAGATCAAGCAGAAGCTGGTCGCCGCGCGCTAGCCCGGCGTCGATCGCACCAAGGTGCAGAGCGAAATCAGGCAGCTGCAGAAGCAGCTGAAGAGCGTCGCCGACTTCGGCCTCGTTCTCCGGCCAGAACTGGCTGTCGGTCGACTCCTCGCGCCGCCAGCTACAACGCCACCCAGACTCGATCGTCTCGTCGTTCACGCGTACAGCGCCGGCGCCGTGACCGTCGGCACGATCGCGATCAACGTCGACACTCGGGCTCGACCGATCGGCACCAAGCTGTACGACGCCTCGGCAGCCGCTGCCGCCGACCAGACGGGCATCCTGGCTTCGAACGCGACGCGACCACCGGCGCCCTCGCCATGGCTGGCACGTTCGACATCGCGACGCTCGACATCTCGGCCCTGACCGACAGCGCCGCCGACGTGACGAAGCTCGACGGCTACATCAAGGGCGCCGACGCGGCCATCAAGGAGATGACCTCCGCGGCGAGCAACCTCGGTGCCGTGAAGTCGCGTATCTCGACGCAGCAGTCGTTCGTGTCCAACCTGATGGATGCCCTCGACCAGGGCGTCGGCACGCTGGTCGATGCCGACATGAACGAGGAGTCGACCAAGCTGCAGGCCCTGCAGGTCCAGCAGCAGCTCGGCATCCAGGCGCTGACCATCGCCAACCAGGCTGCTCAGCAGATCATGAAGCTGTTCCAGTAAGCTAGTCGCTCAAGAAGGTGACAGCCGCGATACCTAACAAGGTACCGCGGCTTTCGCCGTTTGACCCTCGATATGCGAGCTGAGCAAATAATCTGTCTAAGTTATTGCTGCCTTCAGACCTCAGGCGCCGCAAGGCCCGCGCAAGGCAGCGGTCACAAGGTGCGCCATTGCGATTAAGCAACTGATCCCTGGTTTGCGTCCGATTTGTTGAGATCAGTCACGCCAACGGAGGAAGTGAGCTGCACAGCAGTTCCTAGGCATGATGCCGCTCCCGCCGTGCCGGACGAATCCGGAGCTGTCCCATCAACGCCAATCGTGACCAGACAAGGGGCAAGCCATGACCTCCATCCGCACCAACACCGCCGCTCTGACTGCTCTGCAGAGCCTCTCCCAGACCAACAAGACCATGGAGTCGACGCAGAACCGCATCTCCACGGGCTACAAGGTGGCTTCCGCTTCCGACAACGCCGCCTATTGGTCGATCGCGACCACGATGCGTTCCGACAACGGCGCCCTCTCGACGGTGAACGATGCCCTGGACCTCGGCGCTTCTACTGCCGACGTCGCCTACACCGGCATGAACAGCGCCATCGACCTCGACCAACTCGATCAAGCAGAAGCTGGTCGCCGCGCGCTAGCCCGGCGTCGATCGCACCAAGATGCAGAGCGAAATCAGCGCAGCTGCAGAACCAGCTGAAGAGCATCGCCAACTCGGCCTCGTTCTCCGGCCAGAACTGGCTGTCGGTCAACTCCTCGGCCGCCAGCTACAACGGCACCCGCTCGATCGTCTCGTCGTTCACGCGTGACAGCACCGGCACCGTGACCGTCGGCACGATCGCGATCAACGTCGACACTTCGGGCTCCACGACCGGCACCAAGCTGTATGACGCCTCGGCAGCCGCTGCCGCCGACCAGAAGGGCATCCTGGCTTCGAAGCGCGACGCGACCACCGGCGCCCTCGCCGTGGCTGGCACGTTCGACATCGCGACGCTCGACATCTCGACCTTGACCGACAGCACCGCCGACCTGACGAAGCTCGACGGCTACATCAAGGGCGCCGACGCGGCCATCAGCGAAATGACCTCCGCGGCGAGCAACCTCGGTGCCGAGAAGTCACGTATCTCGACGCAGCAGTCGTTCGTGTCCAACCTCATGCAGGCCATCGACAAGGGCGTCGGCTCGCTCGTCGATGCCGACATGAACGAGGAGTCGACGAAACTGCAGGCGCTGCAGGTGCAGTCGCAGCTCGGCATCCAGTCGCTGTCGATCGCCAACCAGGCGGCCCAGTCGATCATGAAGCTGTTCCAGTAATTTAATCACACTTAAGACACGGTTGGCCCGGTTCTGCTCCCGAAATGAGCGGAACCGGGTTTTCCACAATATCCGGGCAAGGTTCATTTCTCACCATCGGCCGGGCATATTTTGATTTGCCGGGGTGGCCGAATGAATTGGCACGCACATTTAGAACGGCTGAAGACAAGCGTTGTTGGCCTGGGCGCAAAACGGCTGATAGCCCTTGCTGTGATCGGCCTCATCTCCTTCTCCGCGGTCGGAGTCGGCGCTTACATCATGAGCCGCTCCGACATGGAGACGCTTTACGGCGGCTTGACGCAACAGGACGTCACGCGCATCGGCGCCGCGCTCCGGGAAGCGGGCATCAGCTTCGACGTCAACATGGAAGGCACCAAAGTGCTCGTCCGGGTCGGCGAAGCGGCGCAGGCGCGCATGCTGCTGGCCGAAAAAGGACTGCCGAGCAGCGCCAATGCCGGCTACGAGCTTTTCGACAAGCTCGGGACGCTTGGCTTGACGTCGTTCATGCAAGAAATCACGCGCGTGCGCGCCCTGGAAGGCGAGATCGCGCGCACGATCCAGACCATGAAGGGCGTAAAGGCGGCGCGTGTTCATCTCGTTTTGCCAGAAACGGGCTCGTTCCGGCACGCCAAGCAGCCGCCGTCATCGTCAGTCGTAGTGCGCACCGATGCGTCCGGAGACTTCCAGGGAGCCGACGCCATCCGCCACCTAGTTGCGGCGGCGGTTCCGGGCATGACAATCGATCAGGTCCGCGTGCTCAGCACCGACGGAGCTGTGCTGGCTTCGGGCGGCGATCCCACGACAGCCGCGCCGGCGCGCATGGTCGAGTTGCAGAAAACCATCGGAAAAGAGCTGCAGGAAAACGTTCGAAAGACGCTGGCGCCTTACCTTGGCCTCGGAAATTTCGAGATCAGCGTCGCTGCCCGCCTCAACCTCGACAAGCGTCAAAGCAGCGAAACAACGTTCGACCCCGAGACCAAGGTGGAGCGCTCTCTGAGGACGATCAAGGAGACCGGCAGTTCCACGAACATGAACGGCAAACCGGTTGTCACCGTCGAGCAGAACATTCCCGCGGATCCGGCCGCCACGAAATCCGGTGACGAGTCACGACGCAGCAGCGAGCGCAAAGAAACGCTGTCGAACTACGAAGTCAGCTCGCGCACAATACAGACGACGAGCGAAGGTTATCGCGTCGAGAACCTGACGGTCGCGGTCGTCGTCAACCGGAAGCGGTTGGTCGAAACCTTGGGGAGCAAGGCGACGCCGGAGGCGATCGACGCAGCCATGAAAGAGGTCGAGCGTCTGGTTGGAACTGCCACCGGCCTCGACAACAAGCGGGGCGATCGCCTGACCGTGGCGGCGGTCGACTTCCTGCCGGGCAATCAGATCCTGGAGCCGGTACCCGGACCGAGCCTCGTTGAACAGTTGTTGCGCCACACCGGCAGTTTCGTGACTGCGGCAGCCATGCTGGGCGCGACATTCCTCCTCATTTGGCTCGGAGTGCGTCCGGCGACGAAGGCCTTGCTGCAAGCGACGCCGGAAGCTGCTGCAATCGACGACGGGCCGCTGGGAGGCATGGCTATGGCTGGACTTCCCGGCATGATGATGGCGCCGGAGCCGCTGCCCACGCTGCCAATGCCGCCTGAGGAGGAAACAAGCCTGATCGCGGACCTCGCGAGCAGAGCCGGTCTTTCTCCGCAGAAGCGGCTCGAGCAGGTCATCGAATTCAGCGAGGAACAGGCCGCCGCTATCTTGAAACAGTGGATGCGTGAGGCGTAGTCCGGGTATGAGCGTCGTTCCGCTGAAACGCTTCCTCGTCGAGCTCACGGGCTTCGAGACCGAGGCAGAGGTCGCGAGACCGTCCTCGGCCGCTCAGGGCGCTAAGTCCGCGCATTACGCCACGGACCGCGAAGCCGAACTGGAAGCGGCCGTCGCGAGGGGCCGTGAGGAGGCGGAAGCGGAGGCGAGCAGCGCCATCGAGCAGCTCGAGCGCGAGCATGAGACGCGACTTGCCGCAACGCTCGCAGGGGAACGAGCCCGGTGGGTTATGACCGAGTCAGCCAAGATGGCTGGGCTTCTCTCGACGCAATTGGATGAGTTGCGTCGGGAGTTCGGCGATCTGGTGACGCGGACCTTGAAGCCATTCCTTACCGACGCCTTGCGAGAGAAAGCCGTAGCGGAATTACGGCGGACGATCCTTGAAGCGGTGGCAGGAAATGGCGGCGTCGAATTCGCCATCTCCGGGCCAGCGGATCTGACTGGACAAATCCGATCACTGCTCGCGGACAAGTCCATTCCGGTCGCGGTCACCGAAACGAGCGCCATCGATGTGCGCGTGAAGATCGATCAGATGCTGGTGGAAACCAATCTCGCCGCCTGGGTGACCGCAATTGAAAGAGCTGAAGCATGAGTGACAATGAAGTGGCGATGCCAGCCGAAATCGTCATCATCCGGCGGCGCTCCGGTGGCGAGGACGATGGCCATCACGGCGGCGCATGGAAGATCGCCTACGCCGACTTCATGACGGCCATGATGGCGTTCTTTCTCGTCATGTGGCTGATCAGTATTTCCGATAAAAAGAAGGTTACCGAGATCGCGACGTACTTCAACCCGATCAAGCTGGCGGATCGAAAGGCCGCTCCCAAAGGCGTTCACGATCTCGATGAAGACGCAGTGACGCCTTCGAAGGAAGCCGAAAAGCCGAAGAAAGAAAGCAAGACCAAGGAGAAGCCGAAGGAGGCCGGCTCCAAGGAGGGCACGGGACCAGCGAAGGCTGAGCCGAAAGCGAAGTCTGCCACTGAGGGCAAAGCAGCCGCTGCCAAACCCGACCCGGCGGCCAAACCCGTCGACGGCAAGGCTGTATTCAGCGACGAGGAGTTGTTCGCCGATCCCTACGGCGTATTGGCCAAGCTCGCGATGCAAGCGACGGAACGGAGTAACGCGCGCGGCAAGGAGGCGCCTGGACCCGAAGGCATCGCGGCGCGTCCCGCTGGCGAGGCCTTCCGCGATCCGTTCGACCCCAATTCTTGGAAGGATGTCGAGGCGCGACCGGATCCGTCGTCGGCGCGGGCTCGTCGCGCCGGGTCGGAGAAAAAGGAATCGCCGGCAAGTGAGCCCAAGGCCGCGACTTCTCCAGTACCGGCTGCGGCTGCGAAGCCAGGTGTTGCGGCCGAAACAGCGACCGAAAGTGCCACAGTCGAGGCCGAGATCCGCAAGGCCTTGGGTGACACTCGGCCGGGAACGACACCTAATATCGAGGTGCAGGCGACGCCGGAGGGCATCCTGATCAGCCTCACCGACGAGTTCGATTTCGGCATGTTCGCCGTCGCATCGGCGGAGCCGAGACCGGAGCTTATTCCCGTGATGGACAAGCTGGCGAAAGTCGTCGGCGCCCACGCGGGCCGGATCATCGTGCGTGGGCACACCGATGGCCGGCCATTCAAATCCGGCGCCTACGATAATTGGCGATTGAGCTCCGCGCGCGCACACATGGCTTATCATATGCTGGTGAGAGGCGGCGTCGACACCGCCCGCTTCGAGCGCCTGGAGGGCTATGGCGAGCGTAGCCTGAAGGTGCAGGGCGATCCGCTCGCCGCTCAGAACCGCCGCATCGAGATCCTGCTGCGGAAGGGGACGACATGATCCGGAGCGCCTCGCGAAAGATCATTCCGTTGCTGGCGATGATGAGCGCATCAGCCGCCGCAGCCCCGCAACAGCCTTACGAGGCTATTCGAGCGTTGCGGGCGATGCACGAGCGGATCGCGCACGGGGACGCGGACGCGCATGCTAGCCAACGGAACATGCTAGCTGAGATGGCGGCGACAATCGCGACCGCGGCTCCGGAGGCCTGGAAAGAACCCGCGAACGGACGTGCCCTCGTGGCATTCGCATTAAGCGGTGGCGATCCGCGCGTCGTGCGGGGCGTGCTCGGACGCACAACGCTGACCGGCGTAGACGAACGTCTCGTCAAGGGCGCGTTGGCCTATGGTGAAGGCAGGGCCGGAGAGGCCGCACAATTGCTGCTCGATATCGACGCGCGCGGACTCGATGCCTCGCTTGCAGGACATGTGGCGCTCGTACAGTCGATGCTGGTCGGCAAGGAAGAGCGGAAGAGGGCTGTCACGCTACTCGACGACGCTCGGTTGCTGGCGCCCGGCACCCTCATTGAGGAATCGGCACTGCGCCGCCTGATGGGGCTGCTGCCGGCTCTCGGTGACTTCGATCGCTACGAGCAAATCGCGTCGCAGTATTTTCGGCGTTTCTCCACGTCCGTTTACGCGGAAGAGCCGCGCCGGCAGTTCATCGCCGAAGTCACGCGCGGGAAGTATGCGGCGGTACCAGCCCGATGGACGCGGTTGATGAGCGTTATCCAGGGATGGCCGTCCGCTTTGCGCAAAGAGCTGTGCCTAGCGTTGGCGGAAGAGGGCATTATCGCCGGGAAGCTACCGCTCGTGCGCGCTGTCGCGGGCGAGGCCGCACGAATGACCTCGGCGAGCGCGGATGGCGCAGATAAGCGCGATGGTGCGCGTTCCAAAGTTTACGAAGCCGCCGCGCTGATCGTCACCGATGAGTACCCGCGCGGTCTCGAACTGTTGAAGGCAATCGACCGTTCGCAATTGGGCTCCTCAGACGCCGAGTTGCTGGATGCGGCGCGCGATATCGCGAAACAGGTGCGCCGTCTTCCCGAGGCGGGCGAGCGTGCGGACGGTGTTTCCACTATCGGAGAAAGAGCGCGAAAGACGATCAGCTCCGTCGACGAAATCTTGCGTGGAGGAGCACGATGACGAATGCAGTGGCCACGGCAGCCGGCGCGATTTCACGCGTCGAGCGGCAAACGCCGGGTGAAGGCAACAACCAAGCGCCCTTCACAATGTCGGATGGCAACCCAGGAGCAGACAGCTTTGCTGGAACGCTAGCTGCAACCGTCGATGCACTTCAGCAAGCACAAACACAATCACCGCCCCAGCCTCAAATCCAGCCACCGTCACTGCCTCAGAAACCGGGCCGCCCCGAGGGTCGCTTGCAATTGCCTGAGGATCCGGCTGCTTCCGCAAAGAGCGTGGTTGGGTCAATTTTTGAACAACTCGGCTTCTCAGTCGAACCGGATACGCAGCCAAAACCGCTGCAAAAGCGCGGGAAGGAAACGGCCGCAGGGGATCAACCTGCCGCCGGTGAAACGCCCACAGACGTGGCCGTGTCGTTAGTGGCGGCTCTTGCCATCCGACCTGCCGATATGATTGGTCGAGTTGCAGCGCCGTCGCCTGCCAGCGCCGCGAACCCAAGCGAGGGCGGAGACGGGCCGATTCAAACGGCCGCGACGCCATCGGCGTCTGCCGCTGACGACACCTCCGGCGTGACGATGTTGCGCGCGGTACTGGAAGAAACGCACTTCGCGCCCGTTACGGCTCCCATTTCAACCGTGCAGACGCAGGTCCCACTTGCACCCGAGCTCAGCGACTTGTTCGAAGCACCAGTCAACGTCTACGGGGCTCGCGAACTCGGACCAGCACGGGCGCAGCCAAGTTCGCAATCGCTTGCGGCACTGCTTGCAACGAGCGCCGATGCGAAGGAGACCCTGACCCCAGCCGCCAAGACTTCCGGTCCGGCGTCGTTTGCGGTCGCCCTGCAATCCGATGCAAGCAAGCCTTCTGAACTTGCCAAGCCTGCTATGTCCGCGATTGGAGACAAGGCGGAAGACAATCCCTCACCCGGCACTCCCATGCAGCAGGTCATCGCCAGGGTTCGCGACGCCGTTGCGGCCGATGCTCCGGCGGCGACCGCCACCGCAAACGTGACGGAGACCTATGTGGCATCGGCCCCCGTCAAGGTTTTACGTGTCGAACTGCACCCCGTCGAATTGGGCGAGGTCACCGTCCGGTTGTCGATGAAGGGTGATGTCGTCCACGTGCACCTCGAGGCGGTACGTCATGAAACAGCGGCTCTGCTCGGTCACGACAAGGACGCCCTGGCGCAGGCGTTGCACGGCGCCGGGCTCGTGTTCGACGGCATGACAGTTGCCGTGACGCTCAAAGCGGACGCGCAACCAGCCGCGAATTTCACCGGACATCAGAACGCGCAGGCGGGTTTCGATAGTTCCGGCCAAACGTCGTCACGTGGCGGCGGTCAAGACGCACAGGGCCGCGGCTCCGGTGGGGCCGCGGATCGCGACCGCGAACCCGCGCGCACCGGCAAGGCTGAGGCCAAATCTGTCCCGGCCGGAAGCGGCAGCGTCTATTTGTGACTCTGGTTAGCGCGACGAACAGTGAAGCTGCCCCTCACCCTAACCCTCTCCCCGTAAAGGACGGGGAGAGGGGATAGTGGGATACCATCCGGACCCGTACTGCCGTAAGCTTGGCGGGCTTACACGGGGTGCGGAATGCGCGGCGGACACTATGCACGGCTTCATTGGTCGCTGACGGTGCTACTCTTGGCGGCGGTCGCGAGCTTGCGGGTGATCGATCCGGCGCCGCTAGCGCAATTCCGAGCCTACATTTTCGATGGCTATCAGAAGCTGGCGCCGCGCGCGTTCGATCCCGCTGCGCCGGTGCGGATCGTCGACATCGACAGCGACTCCCTCTCGCGGTTGGGACAATGGCCCTGGCCGCGCAGCGTGTTGGCCAGCTTAATCGACAAACTTCGCTCTGCCGGCGCGAAAGTGATCGCGCTCGATCTCGTGCTGCCGGAGGAGGACCGGCTGTCGCCTGCCGCAATCGCGCGGGCCTACGCGAATGTCCCGGAGGTCGCGGCGTTGACGGCTGCGCTTGCCCAATTGCCGTCGAACGACGACAAGCTGGCGGCCGCGATCAGCGCATCTCCGGTCGCGATGGGGTTCATCGCTTCGAACGAGACACGAGAAAATCCCGGCACCGCGCGGGCCAGCTTCGCGATCGCCGGTGACGATCCTCGCGCGTTCGTGCCTCGGTTCAACGGCGCCTACGGCAGCCTCGCCGATCTCGGCGCCGGCGCGAAAGGTTTGGGTGCCGTGAATTGGACGCCGGGCGCCGATCAGATCGTCCGAAAAATGCCGACACTGGTGTCTATAGGCGGCGTGCTGCAGCCATCGCTCGCGTTGGAGACGTTGCGTGTGGCGTCGGGCGAGCCGACGATCTTTGTTCGCTCCAGCGGTGGTAGCGGCGTCAAGTCATTCGGGCAGACGACCGGCGTCGAGAGCGTTCGCATCGGCAAGACCGTGATGTGGTCCGATGCCGATGGCGAGGTCTGGATGCACTTTTCTCCCTCCGACCGGCGCCGTTACATTTCGGCAGCCTCCGTTCTCGAATCCGGGTTTACGGAGAGCGACGTAAAAGACCGCATCATCCTCATCGGATCGAGCGCGCCTGGGCTGCTCGACTTGCGCGCCACACCGCTGGAAAGCGCAGTGCCGGGCGTCGAGATCCATGCGCAGGCACTTGAGCAGATGTTGGGCGGTGGCCTGCTGCAACGTCCCGATTACGCTACCGGAGCGGAACTCGCGTTCCTGTCGCTGGGGGGGCTGGGGATGGCGTGGATCATTCGCAGATCCGGCCCACTGGTTGCGGCGTCCATCGGTCTCGCATCCATGCTCGGAGTTGGAACGGCGTCATGGCTGGCATTCACACGGGGCGGTGCATTGATCGACCCGGTGTTTCCGTCGATCGCGCTCGTCGTGCTCTACTCCGCGGGGACGTTGCTCAATTATATGCGATCCGAATCCGAGCGGTTACGCGTGCACGCGACCTTCTCGCACTACATGGCGCCGTCTGTCATCGAGCAAGTGGCGCGCCATCCCGAACGCTTGAAACTAGGGGGCGAGACCCGAACCATTAGCCTGTTATTCGCGGATGTGCGGGGTTTCACGCGGCTTTCCGAGGGGCTCAACGCGGAGGAACTGACTGCATTTCTCAACAGGTTATTCACGCCCGTGTCTGACATCATCGTCAGCGAGACGGGCACCATCGACAAGTTCATCGGGGATGCGGTGATGGCGTTCTGGGGCGCGCCGCTCGACGATCCCGAACATGCCGAGAAAGCTTGCCGTGCCGCGCTTCGGCTGGTCGCGATGATGGAACGCTTGAATCGCGCACGGCGCGAGGAGGCGCTGCACGCGAACAAGGATTGGCAGCCGCTAGCCATGGGGATTGGTTTGAACACAGGCGCCTGCTGCGCGGGCAATCTCGGATCTCCGCAACGCTTCGACTATTCGGTGATCGGCGAGGCGGTCAACGTCGCCTCGCGTTTGGAGGGGCTCACCAAGGAGGTCGGAGTGCCAATCTTGGCGGGAGCCAGTGTCGTCGCAGTTGCCGGCAAGTTCGCTTTTCTCGAGATCGGATCGACGCGTCTACGCGGAAAGGACAAGCCCGAGCGGGTGTACGCTCTTATTGGGGACGAAGCGATGGCGGCCACGCAAAGGTTTCGCGAGTTCAAGACCGCGTTTGACGCCGTAGTCGCCGCCACGGCGGCCGGCAACCGAGAAGCGGCACTTCTGCGGCTAGCCGATTGCCGAAACTTGAGCTGGCCCGGCCTCGATGCGATGATCGAGGCCAAGGCGCGCCAGCTTTATGGGTCTGTCCGCTAACGAGGCCCGTGCCGACCTCCGAAGTGCGGCATCTTCATCACCTTCATCGGCCTCGCCGCCACTGCGATTCGCGGCTTGAGGACTTCCGTACGCTTCACTGCCGGATGCCGTTCGCGCACCGCCTCTTTGAGCTTCTTGGGCGGCCGAGTGTAATGGGTCGGCGGTGGGATCACTTTGGTGATGACCGGTTTTGTAATCACCGGTTTGGGGATGTGGGGCCTCCCAGTCTTCTTGGCGATTGGTGGTGTTGCATCACCTGTCTTGGTGCCGCGAGGGGGACGGCCATCGCCGGTCTTGGTGCCACCCGTCTTGGTTTCACCGGGCGTTCCATATGGAGGCTTGTGATCCCCGGTTTTGGTCCCACCGGTTCCATAAGGAGGCTTCCCGTCACCCGTCTTGGTCCCGCCGGGCGTTCCATAAGGAGGCTTCCCGTCGCCCGTTTTAGTACCGCCGGGCAATCCATAAGGAGGCCTGCCGTCACCGCGTGTGCCACCATAGGGACCATCGCCACCTGGGTAATGCGGCGGCGTGATATCGCCTCGACGTTTCGGGATCAACGGCAGTACGCCCCAAAGAATTGTCTGCTTATTGAGGATCGGGGCCGGATCGATGCTGGGCGGCGTGTCCACGAACGGGAACCGATGCTCGAAATTGATCCGCTGGCTTTTCGGAATGCCGGTCCAACGCGTCGGCGGAGCGACTTTGCCGACCGGGTCGACACGAATGATCTTGCCCGGTTCGTCGAGCACACGGCAGACACCCTGCTGGTTACAAACCTCGACCGAGCCTTCGATCAACAGCAGCCACGTGGCACCGTTGGCGGCGACATCGATGTCGAAGATGGTACCGCGCACCGAAATCGAAGCCGTGGGCGTGTTGATGCGATAGGTCGGCTTGGCCGCGATGCCGGTGATGAAGCGGAACGTGCCCTTGGCGAGGTTCATCACGATCGAACCGGTGGTCTGCTCGGGATCGTAGACGAACTTGTCGAGCACGAGACGCGCCCCGGGGCCGAGAGCCAGTTTCGTCTCGTCCTTGAATTTCAGTTCGCCGAGGCTTTTGGCGCCAACCTCAATGACCTCGTCCTGGCGGACATCGTCGCCGATCTTGAGGCGCCGCTTGTCGGTGGCGAACGCGGCGGTGACGACGTTGCTTACGGCGATGGCGTTGCCGATGTCGGCCGCGGACACGGCGCTGAACCATCCGCCGACGGCGGCAAACGCGGCCAGGACCAGTGAGGCTTTCCTCAACATGGGACTCAAAGCTCCACTCCCATCAATAGCACCGTATGGTTGTGCCCGCCACTCGCCGTCAGCCAGTTCCTGAGCAGGGCATCACGATAATGGCAGTCGTGTTTCGGCGGCGATACCCGCAACGGGCGGGAACGGACAATTTTGCAGTTTACGGTTATCCGCCGGCAACCGCTGTTCCGTTCGGAACAGGCGAGAGGTTGGAGCGAGATTGCTTCGAGGCAGCGACTTGCGAAAAACGAAGGGGTAGCGCGAGTGGCCAGGATGGACGGACGGGGGCCCGAGCCTTGATATTTCGTCGAAAACGGAGACAATGCGCGCCAAAGAAGGTGAAGCCCGAAGGGGCGACGGGAGGATCATGCGGAAGTACTTCATGGAAGCTGCGACTTCGATCGGCCTCGCCGTCGGATTTGCCTTCATCTTCCAGACCACGGCGTTTGCGACCTATTACATCCCGTCGGAGAGCATGGTTCCGACGCTGCAAGTCGGGGACCGGCTGGCGGTGTCAAAATTTGCTTACGGCTGGAGCCGTTTTTCGCTGCCTTACGAGTTGCAGCTGCCGCAGGCCGTGCGAGGGCGTCTGCTGGCGCAGGAACCGCAGCGGGGCGATGTCGTGGTGTTCGTGCATCCGCGGTCAGGCGAGCGCATGATCAAACGGGTGATCGGCCTGCCGGGTGATCGCGTCGCGATCAAGGGCGGCCGACTCGTGCTCAATGGACAGGTCATTAACCGCCGGCCGATGCGGGACTACAGCTACCGCGAGTATCAAGGCCGTGTGGTGCGTGTGACGCAATATGCGGAGACGCTGCCAGGCGGGAAGGAGCACGTCATCCTGGAACGGTCGGGCGATCCGCTGCGCGCCGAGATGGAGGAAGTGACGCTGCCGATGGGCCGCTACTTCATGATGGGCGACAATCGGGATAATTCGCTGGATAGCCGCTATCCGGAGATGGGGCTAGTTCCGGAGGAGAACCTCATCGGGCGAGCCGAGACCATTCTTTACTCGTGGTACTCGTGCCACCCTGAGCCAGGCGCGGAGTGCGCCTCGAAGCGGTTCGCGACGCGGATCCGTTGAGATTCGGGAGAGTGGCCTTCCGCCGGGAAGACCACTCGCCGAGGCTGAAGCGGATCAGCTCGCGCCGTTTGCGGCTGCAGGGGGTTCGCCGTTGGCAGGCTTGGACGCCTTGGCACCGCCCTTGGCGACCACAACCATCGCTGGGCGAATGACGCGGTCGTCGATGGCGTAGCCCGGCTGGAACACCTGGACGATGGTCCCCGACGGCACGCTCGGATCATCTCGCTCCATCATCGCCTGATGCTGGTGCGGGTTGAATAGCTGGCCCCGCGGATCGATCCGCTTCACGCCGTGACGCTCCAACACCTTGATGAACTCGCTCTCGGTCATTGTGACGCCATCGAGCAGCGTCTTCAGGGCCGGATCTTCGGCTGCAGCACCGGCGGGCACGGCGGTGATTGCGCGCTGGAAGTTGTCGCTGACGCCGACGATGTCGCAAGCGAACTTGGTGATGGCGTACTTGGCGGTGTCCTCCCGCTCGCGTTCGGTACGCTTGCGAAGGTTGTCCATGTCGGCATGGGCGCGCAACAGGCGGTCGGTCAGGTCCTTATTCTGGGCTTCGAGGCGCAAGACCTCGGCCGCAAGTTGCTGCGACATGGCCACCGGATCTGGGCCTGGCGCTGCATTCTCGGGCTTCGCCGGCGAGGCTTCCGCGCCGGCCGGACGGGCCTCGGACGCTGGCTGGCCGGGGGCCGCCTCAGTCTCGGGCTTTGGCGCAGGGCTGTTCGGGTCGGCAGTCATGGTCTCTCCGATCGTGGAAGCGTCGTGATTTCCAACTTCTAGCGTCTGGAAACGTTCGGCGACGCAAAATAGCAAAGCCAAACGATGTCGCGGATTTGAGCCGTGCCGCGGCAAAAATCAAGTCAGCAGGCGGCTCACGAGCTTGGCGGTGTAATCGACCATAGGAATGATGCGTCCGTAATTGAGGCGCGTCGGGCCGATGACGCCGAGGACGCCGACGATCTTGCGGGTGTCGTCGTGGAAGGGTGCCACGATCAGCGACGAGCCCGAAAGGGAAAACAGCTTGTTTTCCGAGCCGATGAAGATGCGGACCCCATCGGCGCGCTCGGCAAGCCCTAACAGCTGGGCCAATTCGCGCTTGGTCTCGAGGTCGTCAAAGAGCTGGCGGATGCGCTCCAAATCGTCAACGGCGGTGACGTCCTTCAGCAGGTTGGCCTGGCCGCGGACGATCAGGCTCTTGCGATCGCCGAGCGAGCCGGACCATTCGGCCAAACCGGCGTGGATGACACGCTGAGTGAGCTCGTCCAGCTCGGCGCGCGCGGTGGCAAGCTGCTTCTCGATGTGCGCCTTGGCCTCGGCAATGGTGAGACCGCGGATCTGTGCATTGATATAGTTGGCAGCCTCGGTCAGCGCGGAGGGCGGCAGCCCGGCCGGCACCGCGATGATGCGGTTCTCGACGTTGTTGTCCTCGTCGACGAGAACGACCAGCGCCTTTTCCGGCTCCAACCAGACAAACTCGATGTGTTTCAGGCGCGCGACCTGCTTCTCGGCGAGTACGACGCCGGCGCAGTGTGAGAGGCCGGAGATCATTTCGCCGGCTTCACTCAACACCTGGTCGATGGATTTCTGACGGCGAACGCCAATCTGCGCCTCAATCTGGCGCCGCTCATCCGAATTGAGGTCGCCGATCTCGAGGAGGCCGTCGACGAACAGGCGAAGGCCGGACTGGGTGGGAAGGCGCCCTGCGGATGTATGGGGGGCAACGATCAGTCCTAAATGCTCCAGATCCGACATCACATTACGGATGGACGCGGGCGACAGCGTCATCGGCAGCACGCGGGCAAGATTGCGCGACCCGACCGGCCCCCCGGTCGCGAGGTAGCTTTCAACGATCGTGCGCAGGATGGCTCGCGAGCGATCGTTGAGCTGGATGATTTCAGTTCCGCCTTTGGTCATATGAGGTGGGATGGTCCAGTTGTGCGCCCGCAAACTCTAAATCTAGGGACCGCGGGCGGGGTTCGTCAATTCAGTGTCCTTGTTCAGGTGCGTTTGTCCGAGATTGAGGTTGCTGGCATGAAGCGGCTCCCTTAGGTTCGGCCGCGATCAAACCACCGACCGGCCTCCCCTTTATTTTCCGGGGCCGTTCGCCCAACGAAAAGCACCCCATGCGCCCTTCCAAACGTAAGTCCGACGAGCTTCGCCGTGTCTCCATCGAGCGCGCAGTCTCCATGCACGCGGAAGGCTCCTGCCTGATAAAGTTCGGCAACACTCACGTTTTATGCACGGCGAGCCTGGAAGAGCGAGTGCCGCCGTGGCTGAAGGGTCAGGCACGCGGCTGGGTCACGGCTGAGTACGGCATGCTACCGCGTGCCACCACTGACCGGACGCGGCGCGAGGCCACCAAGGGCAACCAGACCGGCCGCAGCCAGGAAATTCAGCGGCTTATCGGACGGGCGTTGCGTGCCGTCGTAGACCTGCCGAAGCTCGGCGAACGGCAGATCACCGTCGATTGCGACGTGATCCAGGCTGACGGCGGGACGCGCACGGCTGCGATCACTGGCGCATGGGTGGCGCTCTATGACTGCATCCAGTGGATGAAATTGCGCGACATGGTGAAAGACGGGGTGCTGCGCGACCAAGTGGCGGCTATCTCGTGCGGGCTCTATAACGGCTCGGCCGTGCTCGATCTCGACTACGCCGAGGACAGCAATGCGGATGCCGACGCCAACTTCGTCATGACCGGCGCCGGCGGCATCGTCGAGGTGCAGGGGACGGCGGAGACGACCGCGTTCAGTCAGGAGAGCTTCGATCAGCTCATGGTGCTGGCGCGCAAGGGCATCGGGGAATTGATCTCGCTGCAGAAGTTGACGGTGGCTTGAGGTGGAATCACAGGTCGCTGGAGGCGGGGCTCGCAAGAGAGCCCGAGCCGACCTACCTGTCTAGGCATGAAACCGTCCGCGATCCTGGAAACCGTGCTTTACGCCGACGACCTGCCGGGGGTGGAGGCGTTCTATTCGAACGTTCTTGGCCTTGAGGTTTATGCGAAGGCCAACGGACGGCAAGTGTTCTTCCGCTGCGGCGGACAGATGCTGCTGGTTTTCGATCCCAATGAAACGGAGAAGCCCGCAACCAGTCCAACACTGCCTGTGCCGACGCACGG
Organism: uncultured Alphaproteobacteria bacterium; assembly: GCA_963847435.1. GTDB lineage: Bacteria > Pseudomonadota > Alphaproteobacteria > Rhizobiales > Hyphomicrobiaceae > CAWJZR01. Next base: position 99,298 of record CAWJZR010000001.1, read on the forward strand.
TGCCAGGGGGCGTGGGCACGTCTGTTTTGCAGCGACCGCCGACGAAATCGACGCATGGCGCGCGAAACTCATTCAGCACGGCATTGCCATCGAATCGGAGTTTGAATGGCCGGGAGGCGGGCGGTCGCTATATTTCCGCGACCCCGCAGGCAATTCCGTCGAGTTCGCGGAGCCGCGCATCTGGAAGCTCTAGGTCGGGTCAAGTCCTTGGGCAGGCAAGCCTAAACCACAAGGTATGAGGTGAACGGGGCACATGCGAAAACTCACGGCGGGGACGCGGCTGGTCGTGGCGAGCCACAATCCTGGGAAGGTGTGGGAGATCAACCAACTCATCGAGCCATATGGCCTGGATGCGATCTCGGCGGGTGACTTGGGGCTCAGCGAGCCAGAGGAGACCGAACCAACCTTCGAGGGCAACGCCAAGCTGAAAGCGCTGGTGGCGGCGAAGGGCGCAAATCTGCCCGCGCTGGCCGACAATTCCGGCATCGAAGTCGACCTGCTGGGTGGGGCGCCGGGGATCTATTCGGCGCGTTGGGCTGGCCCGACGAAAGATTTCTCAATCGCGATGCAGAAGGTGCACGACGAGTTGGCGAAGATCGGCGGGTGGAATGGGCCCTTACCGCGCGCGAACTTCGTATCCGTGCTGTGTCTTGCCTGGCCTGACGGTCATGCCGACTTTTACGAGGGCCGCATTGATGGCCAGCTCGTGTGGCCTCCGCGCGGGGGGAATGGCTTCGGCTACGATCCCATGTTCCTGGCTGACGATGAGACCCTGACATTCGGCGAGATGGAGCCGAAGCGGAAATACGCGATCTCGCATCGCACGCGCGCGTTCGCAAAGTTCAAGCGGGTCTGCCTGGAGGGCGGGGAGTAGGCGCCGGCAACCGCTGCGGCATCGCGACCGGATGCCTAGCTTGGACGGATCCCACCGGACTGGACAGATCCCCGCTCGAAGAGGCGGGGATGACGACTGGTTGGAACGGTGGGGCATAAGAAAGGCCCCCGGCATCACTGCCGAGGGCTGTATAGGCGACAATCAGCGTATATCGCCAAGTAGCTGCCCCTCACCCTGGCCCTCTCCCCCCGTCGCGAGGAAGAGCGATGGAGAGAGGGGACAAAGGGATCAGCGGGTCGGAACGGGCTTCTCGCCGCGGTAGTCATAGAAGCCGCGCTGGGTCTTGCGGCCGAGCCAGCCGGCCTCGACGTATTTCACAAGCAGCGGGCAGGGACGGTACTTGCTGTCGGACAGGCCCTCATAGAGCACCTGCATGACCGCGAGGCAGGTATCGAGGCCGATGAAGTCGGCGAGTTCGAGCGGGCCCATCGGGTGGTGAGCGCCCAGCTTCATCGCCTTGTCGATAGCTTCGACGGTGCCGACGCCCTCATAGAGCGTGTAGACCGCCTCGTTGATCATCGGCAGCAGGATGCGGTTGACGATGAACGCGGGGAAGTCCTCCGAGACGGCCGTCTTCTTGCCGAGGCTCTCGGTGAATTTGCGGGCGATCGCGAACGTCTCGTCCTCGGTGGCAATGCCGCGGATCAGCTCCACCAGCTCCATCAGCGGCACCGGATTCATGAAGTGCATGCCGATGAAGTGCTCGGGGCGGTCCGTGCAGGAAGCGAGGCGCGTGATTGAGATCGACGAGGTGTTCGAAGCGATCATCGCGTTGGCGCGCAGTTTCGGGCAGAGATCGTTAAAGATCTTGCGCTTAATGCTCTCTTCCTCGGTGGCCGCCTCGATAACGAGGTCGCAATCGCCGAGGGCTTCGAGACCAGGTGCGTAGACGATGCGCTTCAGCGCCGCCTTCATCTGCTCTTCCTTGATCGTGCCTTTCGACACCTGGCGCGTCATATTCTTCTGGATGATGGCGAGCGCCCTCTCCACGGCATCCTTCTTGAGGTCGTTCAGCGCCACGTCGTAGCCGGCGAGCGCTATCACGTGGGCAATGCCATTGCCCATCTGGCCTGCGCCGATGATGCCGACTTTTTTGATCAGTGCGTCCGGTTTCCCGGCTGCCTTAGCCTTCGCGGCTGCTTTCACCGATACATCCATGAGCCCATGTCCTTTTTATTAGCAACCCCCACCGAAACGAGGTTGGCCGCTAGGCCTTACCAAGTTCCGTCGCCAGCTCGGGCAACGCCTGGAACAGGTCCGCCACAAGCCCATAGTCGGCCACCTGGAAGATCGGCGCTTCGCCGTCCTTGTTGATGGCCACAATCACTTTCGAGTCTTTCATGCCGGCCAGATGCTGGATCGCGCCCGAGATGCCGACGGCGATGTAGAGTTCGGGCGCCACGACCTTGCCGGTCTGGCCGACCTGCATGTCGTTGGGTACGAAACCTGCGTCCACCGCCGCGCGCGAGGCGCCCATCGCGGCGCCGAGCTTGTCGGCAACGGGCTCGATCAACTTCGCGAAGTTCTCGCCCGAGGCCATGCCGCGGCCGCCCGAGATGATGATCTTGGCAGAGGCCAGCTCCGGGCGATCCGACTTCGTCAGCTCGGCGCCGACGAACGACGAGACGCCAGCAGTGGCCGCCGCACCGATGGTCTCGACGGGAGCCGAGCCGCCCTCGGCTGTCGCAGCAAACGCGGAGATGCGGACGGTAATGACCTTCTTCGGCTGGGTGCACTGCACCGTCTGCAGCGCATTGCCGGCGTAGATCGGGCGCTCGAAGGTGTCGGACGAGATCACCTTAGTGATGTCGGACACCTGCATGACGTCGAGCAGGGCCGCCACGCGGGGAAGCACGTTCTTGCCCACGGCGGTAGCCGGCGCGACCAGCGCATCGTAGTTCGCCATCAACGGCACGATGAGTGCGGACAGCTCCTCGGCGAGGGCATTGGCGTACTGAGGAGCATCGGCGACCAGAACTTTCGCGGCGCCGTCCAGCTTTGCAGCGGCGGCTGCGGCAGCACCGCAGCCAGAGCCAGCCACGAGGATGTGCACCTCGCCCAGCGACTTGGCAGCGGTGAGCGCCTTGGCCGTGGCGGCATTAAGAGCCGAGTTGCTATGCTCGGCGAGCAAAAGAACGGCCATCAGATAACCCCCGCTTCGGACTTCAGCTTCGCCACCAGCTCCTGGACGCTGCCGACCTTGATGCCGGCCTTGCGCACCGGCGGCTCGGCGGTCTTCACGACTTTGAGGCGTGGGGTGATATCGACGCCGAGGTCCGCCGGCTTCTTGACGTCCAGCGGCTTCTTCTTGGCTTTCATGATGTTGGGCAGCGACGGATAGCGCGGTTCATTGAGGCGCAGGTCCGTCGTGACGATCGCTGGCATGTTGAGTTTGATGGTTTCCAGACCGCCGTCCACCTCGCGCGTAACCGCGACCGAACCGGTTTCGAGGACGACCTTGGAAGCGAACGTGCCTTGAGGCCAGCCGAGGAGGGCCGCGAGCATCTGACCGGTCTGATTGCTGTCGTCATCAATGGCTTGCTTGCCGAGGATGACGAGGCCGGGACTCTCGGCTGCGACAACGGCCTTCAGCAGCTTGGCGACTGCGAGCGGCTCAACAGTCGCGCCTTCGGGGGTCTCGATGAGAATGGCGCGGTCGGCGCCGATGGCGAGAGCGGTGCGCAGAGTTTCCTGAGCCTTCGCCGGTCCGATCGAGACCGCGACGATCTCAGTGGCCCCGCCTTTTTCCTTGATGCGAACTGCTTCCTCGATAGCGATCTCGTCGAATGGATTCATCGACATCTTGACGTTAGCGAGCTCGATGCCCGATCCGTCAGCCTTCACGCGGATCTTGACGTTGTAATCCACCACCCGTTTGACCGGCACCACGATTTTCATGCCTGCTTAGCTCCCCAGCCAGCAAATCTATTCTTGTTATTCGCCATCTCGTCATCGTCCGCAGCAGCATGTCCCGATAGATTCCCTACCGGCACCATTTCACCATCCGACTTTGTGCAGCGCAGTTCTGCACTGAGCACTCGCGCTCGCGTCAGCGCGACAGAACTCGGCTTCGCAGGCGTTCGCAAGTGCGAAACGCGAAATTAGGGTGCTGATTTGCGTGAGTCAATTGGCGCCCCGGCTAACGTAAAGCCCCAGCGCAGAACAACTGATTCACGTTTACTGGCTTTCGCGAGCGTCAAACGACCGGCGCGGACACCCGCTCCTTGTCAAACAGCGGCACGCCGGGGCGCCGCATCACGATGACCAGCAGCGATCCAGCAATGAGCCCACCGATATGCGCCCACCATGCGACAGGCCCCGCCTGAGGGATGACCAGCATCACGACCTGTGTGAGGATCCAAGCGCCCAGCGCCAACATGGCGGAGATTCGCAAAGGTATGAATTTTAAGGCTAAAACCCAAACGCGGATGCGCGGGTGAAGCATCAGATAGGCGGCGATAACGCCTGCCACCGCGCCGCTCGCGCCGATCAGGGGGACGGTCGAATTCGGCTGAACGAATGCGTGGGTCAGGCCGGCAAAGACGCCGCAAGCGACATAGAAGATCGCAAAACGCACGTGGCCCATGGCGTCTTCGACGTTGTCTCCGAACACCCACAGGAACAGCATGTTGCCAAAGATGTGGACGATGTCGCCATGGAAAAACATATAAGTCAGAAGAGTATAGCGCTCGGGCAAGGGGACGACGTCGTGGGCATGGGGCGAATGCGGGCCGAGCACCCGCGCTTCCATCAGCTCGCGGGGATTGATTGCGAAACTGGCAATGACCGCGTGATCGAGGCCTAGTGATTCGAACACGAAGACAGCGACGTTGATCGCGATGATCGTCAGCGTAACATACTGAAACCGAATAAATTTCAGCGGATTGTCGTCGTAGATGGGTACGAACACGAAGCGGTTTCCCTGAGCCGGTGCTGCGTCGGCGATTGCGCCTGAACCTACCTAGCGGTTTTGTCCGGGTACCCACAAGACATCGCTCTTGCCGCGATCATTGACGTAGCGGCTGGCCACAAAGAGGAAGTCCGACAAGCGGTTGACATACTTGAGCGCAGCCGGGCTGACCGGCTCGGCCGGGTCTGAGGCGAGTTCCGTGATCAGCCGTTCGGCGCGCCGGGAGACCGTGCGGGCGACGTGAAGAGCGGCGGCGGCGGGCGATCCGCCCGGCAATACGAAGGAGCGCAACGGCTTCAACTCCGCGTTCATCTCGTCGATCTCGGCTTCAAGGCGCTCGACCTGGGGCTCGGTGACGCGCAACGGCTCATAGGGAAGCTTCTCGCCGCGATCCGGCACGCACAGGTCAGCGCCGAGGTCGAAGAGGTCGTTTTGGATGCGCGCGAGCTTGGCATCGACGCCGGGATGGCTACCGCCGAGATGGATACGGGCCATGCCGATGGTGGCGTTGGTTTCGTCCACGGTGCCATACGCCGCGATGCGGAGGTTGTGCTTGGGCACGCGCTCGCCGGTTCCGAGGCCGGTAGTGCCTGCGTCGCCGGTCTTGGTATAGATTTTATTGAGCTTGACCATGCCCTGCCGTGCCGATGCTGATGTGCCGCCTACCGAGTTCAACGATACCAGTCGAGCGAAATCGTGCCCATGCTCAAATCGGTCTCCAAGCAGCTATGCCCACTGGCCCTTCGCTGACGCGCAGTCGTCAACCGCCCCGGTGCAGCAATATGAACGCTGCGATGATGACGATGGCGACGAATTGCAATCCAACCCGCCAGCGCATCAGCTTCTGCGATAGGTTAGGGCTGGTCCCCCGCGACATCGTCCACAGACCAAGCAGGAGCACGACGAAGACGGCCAGGACCGCGAGTGTGGTCAAATGAAACAGCGCGGTTTCCACGGGACGTTTGCCTCATCATTGTCGGGGGTCGACGGTGTCCGGCAAACTGATATGCCGCTTTCGACACTCGGGTTGAATAGTGATAACGGCAAAAGGGTTGCACCACAACGCGTGTGGCCTGCCAGACGCGCATCGCATCGCCAAAGGAGTGAGACATCAAAACGCACCGGTACACAGCAGACACAGACCAAGCGACCGTGGCCGATCCAGGTTTCGGCGTCTATGTGCATTGGCCGTTCTGTGCGCAGAAGTGTCCCTACTGCGATTTCAATAGTCACGTGCGCTTCGGGGGCTGGGACGAGGCGAGGTTTCGTGCCGCCTATTTGCGCGAGCTAGCCTACAACGCCGACCGGCTGGGACGGCGATCGGTCCGCTCGATTTTCTTCGGAGGCGGCACACCATCGTTGATGCAGCCTTCAACCGTTGGCGCAATTCTCGACGCCATCGCCAGCCATTGGACCATCGAGGCAGGGGCCGAGATCACGCTCGAGGCCAATCCGGGTTCGGTCGAACAGGAGCGGTTCCGGGGCTATCGCGCCGCGGGCGTCAACCGCGTCTCGCTTGGCGTGCAGTCACTGTACGACGCGGACTTGAAGCGGCTGGGACGCATTCACTCGGCTTTCGAAGCTAGGGCTGCGATCGCCACTGCACAGGCGACGTTCGAACGCTCCACGTTCGACCTCATTTACGCGAGGCCGGGGCAGACCGCACGTGAGTGGCGCGCCGAGCTTGCAGAAGCGCTGAAAATCGCCCAAGGGCACCTCTCGCTCTACCAGCTCACGATCGAACCGGAGACGCCCTTCGCCGCCCTGCACGCGGCCGGCAAGCTCGTGGTGCCAGATCCGGAGCACTCGGGGGCGCTTTGGGATGTGACCCAAGAGCTGACAACCGAAGCTGGGCTGCCTGCCTACGAAATCTCCAACCATGCGGCACCGGGGGAAGAGAGCCGGCATAATCTGCTCTATTGGCGCTATGGCGAATACGCCGGAATTGGCGCGGGTGCGCATGGGCGGCTGATTGCCGATGGACAACGGCTCGCGACAGCAACGGAGAAACGTCCCGAAACGTGGGCAGAACTCGTGGAGCAGAGAGGGCAGGGCGTCATCGAAGAAGCGCCCATAAGTGCGGCCGAAGCTGCTGACGAAATGCTGCTGATGGGTCTGCGGCTGACCGAAGGGATAGATCTTGATCGGCTGGCCGGGCAATGCAGTCGGCGGCCGTCAGCCGCCACGGTCGCCGATCTGCAACGTTTTGGATTGATCGAGCGGATCGGCAGTACCCGCATTCGAGCGAGCGGCGAAGGCCGCTTCATCCTCAACGAACTGGTCCTCCAGCTTTCGCGCAGCTTCGAACCGGTAGCGGCTTGAAGCAATTTGGCCGGGTCCGCCGTGTCGCCCGCGCCTCTTCCTCGACGAATCCGCGCTTGCCACATGGACAGGTGGGCGCTCGCGCTCTAGACCGCTTCCCGATCCTGGGGGATCGCAAGCGGCGCTTAGTTTTGTGGCATTTTCTACGCCAAGCGAAGGCCAGTCGTCGGTCATGGCTCCCAAGGAGACTCGTAAGGGGGACACTGCTCATGATCAGACGGCTTTATGAGTGGACGCTGTCGCTGGCGTCACGCAAGTCCGCGGAAATGTGGCTGGCGATCATCGCTTTCATCGAAAGCTCGGTGTTCCTGGTCCCCGCCGACGTCCTTTTCGTGCCGATGGCGCTCGCCAAGCCGGAACGGGCCTACCGATACGCCTTCGTTGCAACGGCAGCGTCGACGCTCGGCGGCATCGCCGGTTACCTGCTCGGTGCCTACGCCTACGAGGCGATCGCCAAGCCGATCCTGCTGTTCTACGGAAAGCTCGGCGCATTCGAGCAGCTACGCAGCTGCGCCGGTCCACAAACCACGATGCTTCTACTGGTGACTTCCGGACTCGCGCACCTGCCGCCCATCAAGGTGGTCACCATTCTTTCGGGCGTGATCAACGTCGGGATGACGTTCTTCATCCTGTCCTGCGTCATCGCCCGCGGTGCTCGGTTCTACGCCCTCGGCTGGGCGCTGAAGCGCTATGGCGAGCCGATCAAGTCGTTCATCGAACGCCGGCTGGGATTGATTGCGGGCGTGGCGGCAGCGTTGCTCATCGCGCTCTACTTTGCGGCGAAGTATTTGGCTGGCAATGGGAGCCTCGGCTGCTGACGTAGCGCAACGCCGCGGCCAAGCAACGCCTTCGCAACTGCATCGCTCGTATATAGGGTGCTGTCGTTCCGGTGGCCCTTTGCGGGCGGTTTGTGGAGTTGCGTGTCAAATGGCGTTGACGATGTCCGGGCCCGAAAGGGCGGCTGCCTACTCGCATGGCGCATTGGCGCTGTTCATGGCCGCGGGCGTGGTGCTCTCCGCACTCGCATTCGAGCATATCGGGGGCTATCGGGCTTGCGAGCTCTGCCTCATGCAACGCTGGGCCTATTACGCGGCTGTCCCTTCTCTGTTTGCGGGCCTCGTCCTGCTCAGCGCAGATAGAACGAAGCTTGCGGGACTCATTTTCCTCCTTGTTGCCTTCGCCTTCCTGGCCAATGCCGGACTGGGCGTCTACCAAGCGGGGGCGGAGTGGAAATTCTGGCCGGGACCTTCCACTTGCTCGGGCGATCAGGGCGTGACGAACGATGCCGGCAGCCTCCTCGGCTCGATCGCCAAGACCAGGGTCGTGCGCTGCGACGAGCCGGAGTTCCGCATGTTCGGTCTCTCGTTCGCGGGCTGGAACGTGCTGACGTCTTTTTTCCTCTTCGCTGTAGCGTTGAAAGCGGCTTTCCTATCCGCTGCCAACAAAGGCTGAGCGCGCGCGTCTGATTGTTTTATCCTTGTTTCGCAGGGGCTTAAACGGACTCACCCAGCAACATTCCGGGATCTGCAATTTCTGTTCACCTGCCGTCAAGGAGAATAACCCCGGATCGTCCCAATCGCGCCTTTGTGTCGCCTTGTTGCAACGCTTAATTCCCCCTGTCGCCGGAACACAAGGTGAATCGGCGGAGGCCAGGGAGGCGGGGATGAACGGGTTCGAGAGTAAAAATCCCCGCGAGGTTCTTGGTCCACGATTCACCGCCGGGAACAAGTCAAAGGCCGACAACGTTGTAGCAGCGTCCAATACATCGGCCCCTGAGTTTTTGTGCCGTTGCGTCCCGCGTAGCGTATCGGGGTCTCCCAGTTCCAGTAGCGTCAGTGGCGTTGTTGAGTTCGGTAGCGTTCAGTCGTCTCGCGTAGCGTCAGGGAAGGTCATCTCCCCCAAGGACACGCTGGCCCGCGTGTTCACACAGACAAGGCGAGCGGCACGGTGGATCACGTCAAAGCGTATCACCGGGCGGCTCGCCGGTCCTGAAGGTCGAGAGACCAGAATAAACGTATCTGCCCAGTCGAGTTTGTTGCGTCCGGTTGCGTTGCATTGAGTGGCGTCGGAGCCACTAGCGTCGAGTCGGTTTGGTCCGAGTAGCGTCAGGGTCCCCCCTTAGTCCCGCGTCAAAGTTAGTCAAGTCACGTTCCCAATAGTGACCGCGTAAGTAGCGTTTGTCGCGTCCCTGTAGCGTCAATCCAGTAGCGTCAATTGAGTTATCCCGCGTTGTGTATCGGGTGCGAGTTTGTTTGCGTTTGTCCGAGTAAAAAGTGTTGAAAATACAAAGGTGGCGTAAGTGGCATCCAATAGCGTCGAGTGGCAATCGTTGCGTGACGTCGTCGGCCGCGTGTTGCGTAGCGTAAAGGTCGAGAGTGCAGCGCCGGCTGCAGAATTGAAAGTGCGGATGGTCCAGAGATAGAATGGACCGACAAAAGGTGCGGATGGATTTAGGAGAGTGCAGCGCGACTACCGCGTTCCTCCCCGGCGAGTTGGCAAGCACAAGCGGGTGAGACCCTGCTGTCATTCAAGGTGTCACGTTGCAGGTTTCGCGTGGTGACGCCAGAGCACTCGAATGTGCTTGCCTCCCTCTCGTCTTTCGGAAATTCATCCATTCCAGTGCCGCCTTTTCTCAATTCTCTCAGTCCCGGCGAGCGTCGGTAAATCGTATCGCAGAAAGGCGAAAACTCATGAACCGCGATCACATCAATCCCATGCAGTGGCATCAGGCCGTCGGCTTTGCGCGCCAGTCGTGCGCCCGCATTTTTCGTGATGGCGGCAAGCCCCAGGATGCGCTCAGCGCATTCGGTCTTCAGGCTGCCGGCGATGCAGATTGGGTGAAGGCCGTGGACCTCGTCGCCGAGGCGCTATGCGCCGAACCGATGCGCCGCGCGGCTTGAAAACATAGATTTTGAAGAATGGCGCCGGGCCTCCGCTCGGCCCAAGCGTGAGGCATTAAAAGGAACGGCCGCAACGCCGGTGAGGGTGTAGCGGCCGTATCGAGTTGAGCGCATTTTTGCGAAGCCGATCACGGCTCCAGCTCGGTGTCCCAATAGAGATAGTCGAGCCAGCTTTCATGCAGATAATTGGGCGGAAATAAACGCCCATTACGATGAAGCTCGAACACCGTCGGCCGGTAAGGCGTCTGCATCGGCCACATGCCGTGATGGCCGGACCTGTCGGGCATTGCGCCTCCCTTTGCCAAATTGCATGGCGCGCAAGCTGTCACGACGTTGTCCCATCGGGTCATACCGCCGCGCGAGCGCGGGACAAGATGGTCGAACGTGAGATCGTCCTTGCAACCGCAGTATTGGCAGGAGAAGCGATCGCGCAAGAAAACATTGAACCGCGTGAATGCCGGATAAAGCGCCGGTTTTACGTATGTTTTCAACGAAACGACGCTGGGCAGCCGCATTTCGAATGTGGGGCTGCGCACGAACCGATCGTATTCGGAAACAATGTTCACGCGGTCAAGAAAGACAGCCTTCACCGCCTCCTGCCAACCCCAGAGCGACAACGGATAGTAGCTCAAGGGCCGGAAGTCGGCATTCAGGACCAGCGCCGGAAACGCTTCCGGCATGGCAGCGTGAGCATTCACTTGGCTGCTTCCTGTCGGTTCCTGTCGAGAATCAGGCTCAAGCCCGCTTCTCGCGCCGGGATACTAGCCGCGCATGTCGAATGTGTGAAGCACCCCCGATCCGCCACCCGTTGACGCAGGTCGGATTCGCCAATCCGGCCACGAGGGTGCGAACCGGCGTCCACACACCATATATACGCGCGAGAGGCGATTTCGGCTCAACCGGCGGAACTCGGACTGGAAAACCGATTCTCAGGCGATGCGCCCAGTCTGGCCCTCAGCGCGGCTGAAATTTCGCGCGCAAGATCATCCTGCGCGTAGGGCTTGCGGAGCACTCTCAGGGTCTGTTGATCCTCGCCTTCGAGCCTCGCTACCTCATCAGGAAATCCCGAAGTCAGCAGCACCGGCACATCCGGCCGCAACTCCCGCAGGCGGCGCGCGAGTTCGAAACCGGAGACGCCACCCGGCATAATGATGTCGCTGAACACCAGATCGGCCGCCAAGCCCGCAGTGAGCATTTCCAGCGCCTTGGCCCCGGTATCCGCCACAGCCACGCCATAGCCAAGTAGCTTCAGACGCTCCTGCGTCACCTGCTGGACGGCAAAGTTGTCTTCGACGAGAAGGATGGTCTCGCCGCGCCCTGTGGTGGCGGGGCAAAGTGCGGCCGGCAGCGGCTCAGCCGACTGCCGTTCCGGGAGGCTTGGAAGATAAATGTTTACCGTGGTCCCGCGGTCGACCTCGCTATAGAGCATGACGTGGCCGCCCGACTGGCGAACAAAGCCGTGAATTGTCGTCAGGCCGAGGCCGGTCCCCTTGCCTTCATCCTTGGTCGTGAAGAACGGCTCGAAGGCGCGCGCCTGCACTTCCGGCGACATTCCGACGCCCGTGTCGGATATGGCGAGCCGCACATAGACGCCGGGGAGAATACCGCCAAGCATCGCTGCCATATCGGCATCGACGTCCGTGGAGACTGTCTCCACGAGAAGTTGGCCGCCGTGCTGCATGGCGTCGCGTGCATTCAATGCCAGGTTGAGAATGGCATTCTCCATCTCGCTGGCGTCAATCCGCACCATTCCGGGCATCGCCTTGAGGTCGGTGAGGACGCGGATGCTTTCGCCGACGGAGCGGTTGACGAGATCCAGGACGCTGCGGACAAGATCGTTGAGATTAATGGATTGAGGATCGAGCTTGCGCTGGCGTGCAAAAGTCATCAGGCGCTGGTTGAGCCTCGCTCCCATCTCGGTGGCCCGCTGAGCCTCGGACAAATGGCGCTTGAGCCGCCCATCATCCACATCCATATCGACGAGCTGGATGTTGCCGCTGATGACCGTCAAGAGATTGTTGAAGTCGTGCGCGATGCCGCCGGTCAGCCGTCCCAGCGCTTCCAGCCGTTGCTTTTCACGAAGAGCCCGCTCGCGCTTCTGCTCGAACGTGACGTCGCGCAGAACGCCGAGGTAGCCGGTTATCGCGCCATCCTGACCGAGCAATTTGGCGCCGGTCATCTCAACGGGAAAAACTTCGCCGTTCCTGCGCATGCAGTTCAGTGATCTCTGAATCAGGCCACTGACCCCGGCTTCGATATGCTCGGCAACGGTATCGCTATCGGCTTGCGAGGCGTAAATGCTGCGGGCGGGCAATCCGCGCAGATCGGAAAGCTGATAGCCGAAAATCGCGCTGAAGGCGGGGTTTACGTTGATGATAATGCGATTGAGGTCGGTCAGGATCATCCCATCCGGCGTGCATTCAAAGATGCTCTGCAACAAGGCCTTCTGCTGCCGTGCATCTCTTTCCGATGTTTGTAGATCGGCCAGGAGCTTGGCCTGTTGCACCTCGGCTGACTTGCGATAGGTAATCTCAACGATGCTGCCGACCATGCGGAGGGCTTGGCCGTCAGGTCCACGCTCTACGACGTTGCCGCGGTCCTGCACCCAAATATAGCGACCATCCGTGCGCCGCATCCGGTGTTCGGAAAAATACGGCGCTCCCGCTTGCAGAGACGGCTTGATGGCGTCCTGCACTTTTTCACGATCGTCGTCGTGGATAAGATCGAGGAAGGCCTGAAGGGGATGCTCAAGGTAACTGTCGTCGAGATCGAGCAATCTGCACCATTGGGCATTGTGCTTGACGTTTCCGGACTGAACCGACCAGTCCCACACCGCATCGCCCGTCGCGGCCATGACGTGCCTAAACCGCTGCTCGCTTTCGGCCAAAGCCTCGGCAGCCTGCTTGCTTTCGGATATGTCAATGCTCAGAGAAAAGACATTATCCGGCTTGCCTGCTTCACTGGGGAGTGTCGAGACGACCTTGCGGACCCAAACGGGATGTCCGTCCTTGTGGGCATAGCGGCTCTCGGAAGCGAAATACTCCACCTCACCGGACCGCAGTCTCTGGAGATTCTCCCGATCAGAATTTGCGCAGTCTTCGCGGTCGTCAGGATGGACAAGTATGCTGAAATGCCGGCCGAGCAAATCCTGCTGCTCATACCCAAGCATCTTGCACAAGGCGGGGTTGCAACTCTCCAAGTTGCCTTCCAAGTCGACAATCGCGATGCCGGCAATCGCGCGCTCATATATTCCGCGCAGGCGCGCTTCGCTCGCACGCAATGCTTCTTCCGACCGCCTTAGATCAGTGATCTCAAAGATTACGACGATGACGTTGGCGACTTGGCCGCCGGCGTCCAACTGTGGTTCGAAGATGACGCTGTAAAGCCTAAGCTTTCCGACGCTGTCGTTGGGATCGGGAGAACGAGAGTATTCGAAACAAACGCGCTCGCCGTTGAAGGCCCTGTCGAGGCGCGGCGCAATCTCCGTCGCATAACGCGTACCTAGCATTTCTTTAGCGGATTTGCCGACAAGGTCGCCGTCGTAGCCAACGATGCCCGCATACGCCCGGTTCGTGAAGGTATAGCGGCGATTGCGATCCAGAACGACGAGAGCGACCCCACTGCTGTCGGTAGCCGACCTCAGGAGAGCTTCGCTGTCGATCAATGCCTGCTCAGATTTCTTCCGTTCCGTGATGTCCTGGCTCGTCCCGATGGCCCGAGCCGCTCGTGCGCCGTAGTCGGCATATTCGATGCGGCTATGGAGTGCGATCCAGTGCCATGAGCCGTCCGCGTGCCGGATACGGTATTCGACATAGGATGCTGGCTGGCCGGCTAAGATTTCTTCCTTGCGCTGCAAAGCCGCCGCCCGGTCATCGGGGTGAACTCGGGACAGTAATCCCGACGCTTGTACGACGGCAGGCACGCCGAAGTGAATCTGCGCACGATTGTCACACTCGACGATTTCGCCTGCGAATTCATAGATCCAATAGCCGAGCTGAGCGGCATCGAAGGCGAGTTGCTGGCGTTCCTTGGTGGTGCGGAACGCATCGGCGACCTGCGCTTCGAAATCGCGTGCTCGAATGACAACGCCCATCTGCCCGCGGACAAGCCAGTAGACCAAGAGGGCCGTGACCGCGACGAATAAAGAGCCCTTATAAGTCTGGTACTTCGCAAAATCCGCGTGATTGGGGACGAAAAGTTCAAGGATCCAGTCACTGGCGAAAATCCAGACGAGCGCGAACACGAGAAACGTGCCCGCAACACGGAGGGCCCCGCCATCGGCATGCGACTTTCCCCAACCGGAAGCGCGGAGCGGACGCGAACCGGACACAAACTCCCCCCATGGCAAATGACGTTGCAACCGCTCATTCACTCCAATAGCCGGCCGCGCTCATGGCGCTGGAACAATATCCCCAAAGCCATACCCACAAAGTCGCCCTTTGGTCCATTAAACCTCCGAGTGGTTCAGACAACTCCTGCACACGTCATCTGCTAACCCGACGGTTGTTTAGGTCCGGACTCGGCATCGAGGACATCGACGGTCCGCTGATAAAGCGCTTGCGCCCGCTCGTGCGTCTCGCCGATGCAGACGACACCAAGCTTGCCGAACTCCGAAAGCGCGCCGATGAGATGGAAGGCGACGCCTTCGCCGGTCGCAGCATGAAAATGCAGACCGTTCAGTGCCGCGATATCGATCAAGTCGGAGGGAGTGAGACCGCGATAGCGCTCACTTTCAAGGTTATCGGTGGCGAAATAGCAACGCGGATGGCCGTTCGCCGTGAGGAACTGTCCGCTTGCCGCATCGTAGCCGCCGTCGGTGAGGAAGTGCAGCATCAGAAACGGGTGCGTCGTGCCCCCTTTCCTCAGGTTGATCTCGATAGCGACATGACGCCACGAATCGCCCTCTTTTACCGAGATGAAATCGATGCCGAACCGGCCCAGCGCGCCTTTTTGGGCCAAAAAGCGGGCCGCTAGCAGGCCCCGCTCCTGAATATCCAGGCGATAGGCATCGTCGGCGGGGAAGCGGCAGCCCAGGAAGATCTGCTCGTTGGTGCCTCCCAGCACCTGGTCATGGGTGGAAACGACATCGAGGCGGCCGCGCGGATCGATGCGGAATTGCACCGAGGGCGATCGCTTCACGTCACCGGGCACGAACTCCTCGACGATGCCGCCCATGGCGCGAAGCTTTTGTAGGTAGAGCGGCCAATCCATGCCTGTGGCCTCGAAGGCCATGGAGGGCAGCCGCTCGCTGACCCAATCGCGGAGGCCCGAACCGGTGGGGGCGCCGCGCAGGTCGAACACCGCATTGCCTTCGCCTGAGAAGCCTTCATTAATCTTGACGACAGCCCCACGCAGGTCTGGCTTCATCTGCTTCAGTTCGGACAAGGCGCGGGCGAGATCTCCGGCGTCTTTCAGGTCTTCGAAACCGGCGGGAAGCTCGATGCCGGCCTCTTTGAAGATGCGGCGCGATCCGCTCTTGGTGCCCCAATACGTCAGCGAGGGATCGCAGCCGTAAATCGGCAGGCCCAGGCGCAGGGCTAGCCTGCGCTCCAGCTCCGTCACCGTGAAGCAACTCATGTGGGCTATGGCAGGATCAGGGATCGCTTGCCTGATCCGTTCCATCAGGCGGGGCCGATCCAGAATCTTGCGGGTCAGCGGCACGCGCGAGCCATCGTCGCAGGACAGCACAGTCAACCGCCGGCGGGCATGCTGTGCGGGGATGCCCGGAAGCATGTGAAGGTAGTAATCGACGATCGCCTCAGAGACCGGCGTGCTAGTGACGTAGATGACGCGGGTGCGCGGTAGCCGCAACAACAGAAGGAGGCAGAGCATGCGCTCCTCGTAGTGATGTGCGCCCGTAACCTTGGCCATGACTTGTTGGTCGAGCGTGAGGCTCGGCACGATCAACACCGTTCGCGCGGCCTTGGGGTCGTCGAGGATGGCGGGGAAGGTCTCGGCGAAGCGCTTCTGAAGCGCGGTGTAGCTCGCCAACTCGCCGGCGGTAGCGGGCTTCTCGAGGTCATCCGGGATTGGAGGTGCCGCCACGCAGGTATCCCTCACTCCACCACCCGCCTGCCGTCACGGCCGATGCGGTGCATAAGGTAGCCGAGGCAATCGAGCCGAACCGCCTGAGTGTCGCAGGTCAACATGGCCGGGATGGCCTTACGAGAGAGCCTGATGCGTCTATCCGTATACTCGAAATAGTTCTCGACCGCAGCGAATTCACCGCCTGGCACGACTTCGAGGCGTTGCCCGCCACCACGGCCGATCGCGCCGAATTCAGCGCCCGGGTCGAGCTCGGAGAAATTGAGGTGGTCGAGATCGTTGCGGAAGCGAAAGTCGGCTTCGCTGCCGTCGTAGGACAAGGTCGCCTCGGGGGGCACCTTCACGATGGCAAACGTCTGCAACAAGTCGATGTCGTGATCGGGAACGGGATGAACTGGAAAATGCGATAGCGCGAGAGCCGCCGACACGAACTCTGCCGCATGGGCTGCCCCGTTGGCGCCTTCGACCTGACCGCATTCGACGGTTACAGCCGGACAAATCCTGGATAGGGCGGCGGATTGTACGCCGGTCGGCTTTGTGAAGTAGACGACCGTGCGACCGAACAAGCGGGCGAGATGCAGGACCGGCTCGTCGAGACGATTGACGCAAGCGTAATGTGGATTGGTGCCGGTGTTGTTGTGGATGTCGATGCTGGCGAACGGACGGCAGCTCGCCGCGATATCCGTCACATCGCGCATCAGTGCCGCTTCGGGTGCCGCGGGCGTTGGCGTTCCGGGCCACACACGGTTGTAATCGTTCTGCCAGGGCAAGGTGCGGACCCGTGCTCGCGCGGCTTCGATATTGCCGACGAACAGCAGCAACGGGCGGGGTGGAAGTCGGCCGCGGTGATGACGAAGGACCGACTGGAGCGCCTGCCAGCCAGTTTCCTCGTTGCCGTGCAAGAGCACGGTCACGAACAGCGGGGCTCCGGCGCGTCCAGCGATCTCAAACAGCGTCGGGCCGGGAAGATGCTGCCACAGGTCAGCGGCGGGGACTTCGAGCAAGGCATCGGGAAAACGATCGAATCGGGCGAGACGCGGATGCCCGGCGGCGGCTCGATTCAGACACTCGCCCATGCTGACTGACCCTTGCGCGGACAGGCTGTGTCCGCGACTTGTCCCAAAAACTCGGCTCACTTCGCAAAAGTCGCTGGCGATCGGCCTTGACCGCGATCAACGCTCATCATCGCGGCGGGGCCCAATTTGTCTACACTGCAGAGCTGCTCCGCGAAAACAGGTTCGCGGACGAGGCAGGCATGATCGCCAATGCGACACAGTCGTGAATTCGGATTCTACCGATGGTGGTTCTTGCAACTTTTACCAGTTGCAGCGTGGCTGCAGCCGACGCAGGACATGGCGAGCGCGACATGCCGGTGTGGGCGACCACTATCGAGCCGCAGCGACGGCCGGCGATGGCAATCGCCAATGCTGACAAAAAACTGGAGGCAATTCTGGAGCACTGAAATAGCAGCATTTGCGAACGCCCAACGTTAATTGCTCAGCTCCGCCACAACAGATCCATCGGGGCAAACATGGTCTTATCGCGTGAAGATTTCGACCGGATGCGCGCCACAATGGTGCGACGGCAGATTGCGGGTCGCGGCATCCGCGACGAACTCGTGCTCGCCGCAATGGAAGCCGTGCCGCGCCATCTGTTCGTGCCTTACGAATTGCGCGCTCACGCCTATGAAGACACTCCGCTTCCGATCGGCGACCGACAGACCATCTCGCAACCCTATATCGTCGCGGCCATGATCGAGGCGTTACAGCTCGATCGAAGGGCGCGCGTCCTCGAGATTGGGACCGGCTCGGGTTACGCCGCCGCCATCCTGGGGGAGATCGCTGACGAGGTTTACACCGTGGAGCGGTTCCCCGATCTTGCCGACGAGGCCCAGCGCGCAATCGATGCAGCGGGTTTCCGCAATGTTCACATCCGCGTCGGCGACGGCACCCTGGGCTGGCCCGATCGTGCGCCATACGATGCCATCCTCGTCGATGCGGTCGGCCCGGTGGTACCAGAACTCACTCAAAGCGCAGCTCGCGATCGGGGGGCGGCTTGTGATGCCGCTAGAGGGAAGCAAGAAGCGGCAGGAGTTGGTGCGCGTGATCCGGGACTCAGCGAGGGACTACCATATCGAGCCGCTGATGGAGGTGCGTTTTGTGCCGCTGATTGGCGCTGAGGGGTTTGCCGGCGAAGCCGACGACCGAAACGCTTAGGTCCTCGTTGCGGCTGAGCTATGATGTTGGCAGGCTTCATGTTGATTGGCGTCAAGGTCGGATTCGCGAAGTAGCAGAGACTCACTCACACTCTCGCCAGCAGCCAAAGGAGCGCATGCCGTGCAGCGACTGCTCATCACCCTTGCCCTCGCGACCGTCGCCACTGCGGCCCTGGCCCAGGAGGGCGACCCCAAGAAGGGTGCCGAATTCGCCGAAAAGAATTGCACCGGATGCCATGCGGTTAGGCCGGGTCAGAACGCTTCGCCGCTCCATACGGCGCCGAGCTTCACCGCTGTCGCAAATTCGCCGGGAATGACGTCGATCGCGCTCACCGCGTTTTTCCGCACATCGCACAAGAATATGCCGAATTTCATCATCGCATCGAAAGACATCGAGGACATCAACGCGTACATTCTCAGTCTCAAAGAGAAGAAGTAGCGTCACCGCCGCGCCCGAGCAGCCTCAGGGCGACGTCGCCAGTCAGCACCAGCTTGTCGAGGCGCGCGAGCGCTTCACGACCGGCAGCCGTAGCGCGATGATCGTGCGGGGTCATGGACAGCAGGGCGGCGATCTCACCTGCGCCGGTCAGAGTGAACTGGAACCGCAGCCGATGCTCTTCGTCGAGCCGGTAGCCGGCCTTCTCGGCAGCATCGAGCGATGGGGCCGGCTTCGGCGTGACGGATGGATAAATGATCGATCGCAGCTCGAGCAGGTGATCGGGGCCAGGATCGACCAGTAGCACGCGTCCGCCAGACGGCTGTATAGCTGCAAAGCTCTCCCACAGCGGAAACCCGAACATCGACAGGATCAGATCGACGCTGCCGGCGACAAATGGCAGATGCCGGTTGCTGGCAACGGCCCAACAGCAGGGCAGCCGGCGCTTGGCAGCGGCTTGGATCGCCCACTTGGAAATATCGATGCCGGCGAGGCGGAGCCGCGTGGTGCCGGCCTTTTCAGCAGCAGCAGCGATCGCATTCAGGTAGTAGCCCTCGCCGCAGCCCGCGTCGACGACTGACAACGCCCGGTGAGCGGGCTGTTGCGCGGCAATGTGACGGACGATATCGGCGACACGATCGGCGATCGGCGCGTAATGGCCAGCATCAAGTACCCGCCGGCGGGATGCCACCATCTCCTTGCTGTCGCCAGGATCGCGCGAGGCCTTGTGCTGCACGACCAATAGATTTGTGTAGCCCGCGCGGGCGCGGTCGAAGGTATGGCCAGTGGCGCAACGCATAGCCTCTCCGGCCCCGGCATGCAGCGGGGTGCCATCGATTGGACAGACCAAGCTCGATAGGGGTGCAATGCGGACGCTGCTATCGGGCATTTGAATGGGGTTAGCCTGGACCTGCGGTCAGCATGTGTTACGAGGACGATCACGCCGCGAAGTCTGCATGTGGCGGCCACGGCGCTGCCGCAACAATACGGCACGGAAGGCGCATGAATCGATCTTGCCGTAACTTATCTTCCTCATTGCCGTCGCCGAGCCGTCGCAGCCTGCTGCGCGGGCTGGCTTCAGCGTCGGTGCTTCCGGGCCTGTCCGCCATGAGCCTCTCCTCCTCGAGCTTGGCCGCCGAAGCCGATCCCGGGAAGCCCGCCGTGATGACCGGCGCGGGCTACCTGCAATCAGTCGGCTTCGCCCCGCTGGCTGGAAAACGCGTAGGCCTCATCACAAATCAAACCGGCCTGGTGGGCGAGCACCACCTCGCGGACCTGATTGCCAAGGCGGAGGGGGTGCGGCTCACCGCTATCTTCGCCCCCGAGCATGGCTTTCGCGGGACCGCCGAAGCCGGGGCCTCCGTGCATGACGGCCGGGATGACCGCACGGGTGTGCCAGTCTTCAGCCTGTATGGAGGGACCAAAAAGCCGACGGCGCAAATGCTGCGCGACGTCGACGTGCTGGTGTTCGATATCCAGGACGTCGGCGTTCGGTTCTACACCTACATCTCGACGATGGGTCTGGCCATGCAGGCGGCCGCCGAACGCGGCATCCCATTCTTCGTGCTCGACCGGCCCAACCCTCTCGGCGGCGTCGAGGTATCCGGATTCATGCTCGATCCGGCGCTGAAGTCTTTCGTGGGCCAGTACCCAATTCCCATCGTGCACGGACTGACGGTCGGCGAATTGGCACAAATGATCCAAGGCGAACGCTGGCTCGGCAATCTGGAGCGTTCGCAGCTCACAGTGGTCGCGATGAAGGGGTGGACTTGCGGCATGCGCTGGCCGGCGGCCAACCTGCCGTGGGTCGCCACCAGCCCCAATATCCCGACATTCGAGGCGGCACTCGTTTATCCCGGCATCGGCCTCGTCGGCGAAACCCTCGTCAACGAAGGCCGCGGCACGCCGATACCGTTCTCCCAATTTGGCGCGCCTTGGCTCGAGGCCGAAAACTCGGCCGGTCACCTCAATGATCTGCGGCTGCCGGGCGTGCGCTTCGAAGCAACTCGATACACGCCGCGGTCAATTCCCAACGTGGCCGAGCACCCGCGCTTCGAGGGCCAGCAAATCCAAGGCATCCGACTCGCGATTACCGATGCGAATGCGTACAGGCCGCTCGATGTGGGGGCCCACGTTCTCGCGCACCTGCAGAGCGTTTGCCGAGCTAGGCGCTTACCATTGTTCGACAAGTTGACCATGTTCAATGCAACGTCGGGGACGACTCGCCTGCACGGACTCCTACAGAAAGGCGCCAATGGTGCGGAAATCATCGCGTCATGGCGGTCCGAGACCGAACGCTTTACGTCTCTTCGGCAGCGCTATCTGGTCTACTAGGCCGGCGGACAACGGCCTTTCGGCTGCCTGATCACAGGATTGTGTGATGGAGGGGCGTCCCCATATCCAGCGCTTTCCATGCCTGGGGCGTTCCCTAGATGACGAATGCGGCCAGCGCCCTGAGGGCGGCCCGCTTCGCAGAGGCAAAAACTCCCGAGAGGTTTGAATATGCGAGTTGCAAGAGAGGTAAGAGTTTTGCTCGCCGCTGGCGGTTTGGCCGGCGCCGTGTTTCTAGCGCTTCCATCTCAGTCGACGTCTGCACAGCCAATGCCGCAAGCCGGCCTGCCGCAGGACGGCATCGTGACCCCGGTTCGCGCTAATGGAGGCGGGGGTGGCGGAGGCGGCGGTGGAGGTGGCGGTCACGCCGGCGGAGGCGGAGGAGGTGGCCATGCCGCTGGTCCTTCAGGCGGAGGCGGAGGCCACGCCGGACCTTCGGGCGGTGGTGGCGGCGGCCATGCGGTTGCCCCTTCGGGCGGAGGACGGGCGATGGGATCGGGTCCGTCAGGCGGCGGACGTGTCATGGGTGGCGGGCGTACACACGGCTCCGGGGGCGGGGCGGTAGTTGGCTCGAGGGGAGATCACGGCGGCCGGCACGGACATGGCGGGCGCCATTTCCGCGGCTATGGGTTCTACGGTGGCCCCGCCTATGGGTACTACGGGTACTCGGATGACGACGATTGCTACTGGCTACGTCGCAGGGCGCTGGACACCGGTAGCCGCTATTGGTGGAGACGCTACAACGAGTGCCGCTATTAACGCGGTGTTTTAGGTCGAAGGCCGCAATGGTTCATTCCGTTGCGGCCAATCCATCTTCTTATTCGCCGTCACGACGAAGCGTGTCGTAGAAGCGGCGCGCACCCCCCGGAGTAGACAAGGGGATCTGGCCAGCCTTTGCTCCGTCCGACTCGCTATAAGCGTCTGCCTTTGCAGCTCCCGCCCAGGCAGAAACAAACGAGAAAGCCAGAGCAATTGCGAAAAACTTTTTCATAAAGTCCTCCAGATTAAATAGGCACGTCAAGACGCTTTCAGGTCGAACACCTGCACGATCGGCACGCATCTCTTCGATGCTCGCCTATTTCTACAACCCGTCGCCCGACGGATTGTAAATCAGCACTGTTGGAGTAGGCTCTGTTCCGCCTTGAAGTTGATCGATCCTGAGGTTGCGATTCGGCTCTCGGGAGGGTGGCATGGACGGCAAGGGATTTCAGGTACTAGTGGCTCAGCTTAGTGATCTGTCGGGCGTTCAACGCGCAGCATTGATCACGGCGCTCAAACGCAGGCTACCTGCCGATGAGGCTTTGCAACTGATCGATACCCATTTCCTCGCTGATCCCTGCTGCGGCCATTGCCGCTCGAAGAATGCCGGCGGCTGGAGTGCTCAGGGCGGATTGAAGCGCTACCGCTGCAAAGACTGCGGCAAGACCTTCAATGCGCTGACCGGCACACCACTCGCGCAACTGCATCGCCGCGATGCCTGGTTCGCCTACGCTCAGGCCCTGGCCGACGGCGTCAGTCTCAGGAGGGCGGCCAAGCGCTGCGGGATCGCACTCGACACCTCGTTCCGCTGGCGCCACCGCTTCCTGGCCGCTGCCAAGGACGTGAAAGCCAAGGTGGTGAAGGGCATCGTTGAAGCCGACGAGACGTTCATTCGCAAATCGGTCAAAGGATCAAAACGCCTCGTTGGCCGTGCGCCCAGGAAGCGCGGGGAGAAGGCCCGGCCGGGGCTGTCGAGCGACGACTATGCGCCTGTTCTGGTCGTGCGCGACCGGCACGGGGCGACGTTGGATCATGTGCTGCCCGATCTCGAAGTCCCGACGTTCGTGCGCATGATGAAGTCTGTGGTGGCCCAAGACGCGCTACTGGTGAGTGACGGTCGCGCTGCCTACGGTCAGTTCGCCGATCAGGCGGGGCTTCTCCACATCGCCCTCAACGCTAGCAAGGGCGAGCGAATGTACGGCAGCTATCACATCCAGAACGTCAACGCCTACATCAGCCGCTTGAAGGACTGGCTGCGTCGCTTCAAGGGCGTCGCCACGCACTACTTGCCCACCTATCTCGGTTGGCGGCGCATGATCGAGCGTGAAGGCGATCTCACACCAGCTCGCATCGTCATGCAGGCTACGCCTCAAGCCCCAACTTCAAACTAGAACAGAGCCGTTGTTGCTCGGACCAGGGTTCTTGCCGCTTGCCATCGCGAGCGCCGAGGGCATCAAAATTACAGCAAGAACGGTCGCCACGAGGAGAGCTTTCATGCTTCACCTCTATTTTGGCTGCGTAACCGTTCCGGAGTGCCTAATATGTGGCAACAGGAGAGCGATTACGACTTCACTTTTTGCTCCGCGCGGGCTCGCAAGTCAACAAACATTATTTACCATGTCAGCTTTGCAACAGGACTTCCGCTCCGGCTTTTACTGAAATAAATTCGACCTGCGAAAGGCAGCGTTTCAATCGTATTTGCAGGCGACCAGGAAAGTTTCAGCGTTTCGCCCTCGGCTGATATCAAAAACGGCAACCATGAAGCCTCATGGATGCGTATCGGCCGAAATTGCGTCCTGGATCAACGCATTGCTTTCGAAAGGTTACTTCACGCGTCCGATTGCGTGAGCCGCCCCGCTTCCCATCCGATGATCGCCTTTTTTCGGGTCACGCCCCAGTGGTATCCGCCCAGACCGCCATCGCCGCGGAGCACGCGGTGGCACGGCACAACGAACGAGATCGGGTTGCGGCCGACTGCCGACCCGACCGCGCGGCTCGCTGCCGGCGCTCCAAGTGCGCTGGCAATGTCCCCGTAGGAGACGGCGCGGCCCATCGGCACGCGCAACAGCTTCTCCCAAACGCGGACTTCGAAATCGGTGCCTATCAGCACAAGGCGGACGGCGCGCGGAGTATCGCCGGCATCGCCGAAAATCGCCGCGACTGCGGGCTCGGTGCGCTTAGGCGCTTTGGTGAGTTCGGCTCCTGGCCAGCGCCGCCGCAACGAGTCCAGGAGATCATCGCGGGTATGGTTCTTGTCTTCATCAACGAACGATAGCGACGTGAGACCGCGCTCGGTCACGGTCGCCAGCGCTTCACCGAACGGCGTCGCATGAAATCCGTACGCCATGACAAGCCCCTCGCAGCGGCGCTTGTAGGCACCTGGCGTCATCGCCTCGTGCGTCACGAAAAGGTCGTGCAATCGGCTTCCGCCCGAGAGACCGACCTCATATGCGGCTTCGAGCACGCTTGCCGAGCCGTCGAGCATGCGACGGGCGTGATCGAGCGTAATCGCCTGCACGAACTCCTTGGGTGACAGGCCACACCAGCGCTTGAAGACGCGTTGGCAGTGCTCTGGAGAAAGCTCCAGGTGGGTGGCTAGGCGGTCCAGCCCCGGCTGCTCAACCCACCCTTCGGACAAGAATTGGATCGCACGCCGAACGGTCGCGTAGTCGCCCGCCCGTTGGCCAGCGCCGGCGGTTACTGCCTCGGAAATGATCGTCGTTTCGTGCCGCATCGGGGGCTCCAGGGCTGCCGGTCACTTGGGCTAAACCTAGAAGCGTCTGCCGATGCTGACGACCCGTTTCTTGACCTTGAATTAGGCGGGGCGGCATTTTCGGGCACGAATGAGCTGCCCGGTCAGCGTTTCGGCGAACTCCCGGCGCTCGTCGTCAGTGAGGAAGCGGCCGAACGGCAATTCCCGTCCATGCGAGGTGAGCCGCAGATCGGTGCGGCCGCCGGCGATGTCCGCCACGCGCACGCGCACCCAATAGGGATTGAATTCGAAACTATCGCGTTTGCCAGAGGGGTGAATACGCGTGAGCTGCAAATGGTCGCTCGTCAACTCAATCACCTCTGACAGGCGGCCAGCACGGTAGTTGAGGCGGAAGGCCACGTAGATCAGCAGCACGTCGAGCCCGAAGAACCCGAACACGGGCCAAGCCCCCATAGCCCAGAACAAGACGCCTGCAACGAAGCTCACCGCGCCGACGGCCGACATCAGGATCGTGAAGCCACGGGGGTCGAGCGATCGGTGGGGATACAGTACGGCCCGGAAGACGGCCTCTTGCGGTGGGGCCCGATTGTCGTTCATGTGTTGATGCCCCATTCTTGCGCCCCGACTGGGCCACTCGGATTAACAGAACCTAAGATGTCAGCATCGCAAGTCAAGGCGCGGGAGGCGAAACCCGCGATCAAGCCGAAGCCTGCCGCCAAGCGCGTTTCCAAGTCGAAGGCGAAGGGGCTCGATGCAGCGACGATCGCCGAGATCTTCCGGCGCTTCGCCAAGGTCGAGCCGGAACCGAAGGGTGAGCTCGAGCACGTCAATCCGTTCACGCTGCTGGTCGCCGTAGTGCTTTCGGCGCAGGCGACCGATGCCGGCGTCAACAAGGCGACGCGGGCGCTATTTTCCGCCGCCGACACGCCGGCGAAGATGGTGGTGCTCGGCGAGGAGCGGGTGCGCGAGTATGTGAAGACGATCGGGCTCTTCCGCAACAAGGCGAAGAACGTGATCGCGTTGTCGCAGCAGCTCATCGCGGAGCATGGCGGAGAGGTGCCGCGGGACCGGGATGCGCTGGAGGCCCTACCGGGCGTCGGGCGTAAGACGGCCAACGTGGTGCTGAACGTTGCGTTCGGCCAGCCGACCATGGCGGTCGATACGCACGTGTTACGGGTCGCCAACCGCATCGGCCTGTCGGAGGGCAAGACGCCGCTGGCAGTCGAGGAAGACCTGTTGCGCATCGTCCCGCCCGAGTATGGCGTTCACGCGCATCACTGGCTGATTCTGCACGGACGCTACGTCTGCAAAGCGCGCAAGCCTGAATGCTGGCGCTGCCTCATCCGCGATTTATGTCGCTTCGAGCCGAAGCCGACACGGTGACGCGGACGGGGACTGGCGGCGACTGAACTGAGGACGGGCCTGTGGCCGGAGCTGGGGTGGAAGTGGGGACAGGCACCTGAGCCGCACGGATCATCCTACGCACTGGCCGCTCAAAGTAACTGTAGACCAGCGGCGCGATGACGAGGTTCGCCGGCACCGCGAACAGCATGCAGTAGAGCATGAGACTCTGTCGTCAGTGAGCCCCAGGATTCGCTTGGCGACGACAGTGATCAGGATCGTGCCGAGAAGCGAATGCAGCATGTAGATCGCGTACGATGCATCTCCCAAATAGACCATGACGCGCGACGTCAGAAGACTCTTGGCGCCGTTCATTTCGGCTGCTGCGGCGGCGGCGATATTGGCGGCGAATAGCAGAATGGCCAGTCGCGCATCGAGGCGAAAAAAGATGCCGGCGAGCACGGCCGCAAACAGCAGATAGGCGGGCACGAACGAGTGGATCTTCGGGCGGTAGCGCTCCAAGAGCAGGAACACGGACGCGCCGCCGATAAAGCCCGGCAGTGCGCGAACTGCGCCGCCATCGCTGGTCAGCAGCGTCCACTCTGCAATAAGGCCTTGCGCCCCGATCCAATCGAGGAATGCCGCGATAGAGACCGCCAAAACGGCCAGCACCCAACCTCCGGCACTGCGGCCGAGCCAGAGGATGGCGGGGAATATCAGATACATCGCCCACTCGGCGCTGATCGACCACGACGGCGAATTGAATGTCAGATCGCGCGTCACATTCCAGGCGTGCGTCATCAAAAGGTTCGGCAGAATGGCCTGCGGGTCGTATTTCTCCGGATTTTCAACGCGAAGCCAGTCATTCCAACTCGCGATGCCGATGGCGAGATAGATCAGGAAGGTTGCGAGGTGAAGCGGGTAGATGCGGGCCAGCCGGTTTTGTAGAAAGCTTACGTAATCGCGGACGTCGTGCAGATGCTGATAATAGACGTGCATCATCACGAAGCCGGACAACAGGAAGAACAGGTCAACCAGCGGATAATCGCCGTTCAGGAACGCGGCGGGGAAGCTGCCCCGCGAGTAAAGCGCGTAGTGGAAAATCACCACCAGCAGCGCGCCGACGAAGCGGAAGCTGTCGAGTGATTTGATCCGTGACGGCATCGCAGTAGCCACGTGACGGCTCCCATAATGGAGCAGCGCGAGGCGACGTGGCCCGTGCGGCATCCAGCGAACGTTCCGATTGCAAACGTTCTTGCAACCATGATCGCTGATGGCTGCAACCCCCGTGCCAAAGTAAAGGTGAATTCGGGCGAGCGCAAGGACGCCCGACGCATAAAGACCATCAGCCAGATCGCGGCTTTACGCGGCTTGCGGCAGCCCATCGAGCCGCATCGGGATGCCGGCGGCGGCCATGTAGGCTTTCGCCTCGCCGATGGTGTAGGTGCCGAAATGGAAGATGGAGGCGGCGAGCACGGCGCTGGCGTGGCCCTTCTTCACGCCGTCGACCAGGTGATCGAGCGTGCCGACGCCGCCCGAGGCGATCACCGGCACGGTCACGGCGTCCGCGATGGCGCGGGTGAGCCCGAGATCGAACCCGGCCTTGGTGCCGTCGCGGTCCATGGAGGTGAGCAGGATCTCACCCGCTCCAAGCCGCACGACCTCGCGGGCGTATTCCACCGCATCGAGGCCGGTCGGCTTGCGGCCGCCGTGGGTGAAGATCTCCCAGCGATGCCGCCTCGCCCTCCTTCGACACCCGCTTGGCGTCGATGGCGACGACGATGCACTGGGCGCCGAATTTCTCAGCCCCCTCGGCCACGAACTCACGGCGATGAACGGCGGCGGTATTGATCGACACCTTGTCGGCGCCGGCCTCGAGCAGCTTGCGGATGTCTTCTACCGTACGCACGCCGCCGCCGACCGTCAGCGGCATGAAGCAGCGCTCCGCGGTCGCTTCGACGATGTGGAAGATGGTGTCGCGGTTCTCGTGGCTCGCGGTGATGTCGAGAAAGCAGAGCTCGTCAGCGCCGGCCGCGTCATAAGCGGCGGCCGCCTCCACGGGATCGCCCGCATCCACCAGATCGACGAAGTTGATGCCCTTGACCACGCGGCCGTCCTTGACGTCGAGGCAGGGGATGATGCGGTTCTTCAGCATGGCGAGAGGTCCGAGGTGGGTGGTGCTGGCAAGGCCCAAGCCTTAGAGGATTTCGAAGGTGAGTGCGAGGGGTGGGCTGCTGGGTCCGCCGGGGCATCGGACTAGGGTGCCCGGGCTCGGGGTCGATCACAATTTAGATCGCAAAGCGTCGATGCTGGCCCATATCTCCGCACCCTGGTTGCTGCTGGGTCACATACGCGCTCTCGGTTGACGCGGAGCCGCATCGAATTCCTCCGTCATCCGTTCTCAACGGGCGCTGACCGCGTCTGCAGTGTCGCGCGAACGGGGAGGGGAATTATGCAAGCTAGGTTGAGGGCTGCGGCCTTCGGACTGTCGGTGTTGGCTTGGCCGCTGGCGGCTGCGGCGGGCACGCTGGAGGGCGTCGGCATCGGTGCGGGTACGGGTGCGGTGATTGCGGGACCGCCGGGAGCGGTCGTCGGCGGGGTCATTGGCGCCATCGTCGGGGGGCCTGATTTGGTCCGGCGGCGCTATTATCACAGCCACCGCTCCTGCTGGCGGGATCGCTACGGCGATCGTCACTGCTCGTGGCGGTGATGCTCTACCCGAGAAGATCGCGGATCCAGGGAATGAGCGGCAGGTCGGCCGGAGGCATAGGGTAGTCGGCGAGCCGATTCGCGCGCACCCATTTGATCTCCTGCCCCTCGCGCGGGTGCATGTCGCCCTCCCATCGGCGGCAGAGGAACAGCGGCATCAGCAGGTGGAACTTGTCGTAGGCGTGGCTCGCGAAGGTGAATGGCGCCAGGCACGTCTCGCAGACTTCGATGCCGAGTTCTTCATGCAGCTCTCGCACGAGCGCGGCTTCCGGTGTCTCGTGCGTCTCGACCTTGCCGCCGGGGAACTCCCATAGCCCCGCCATCGACTTTCCTTCGGGGCGGCGCGCCAGCAGCACCCGGTTGTCGACGTCGACCAGCAGCACCGCCGCGACGAGCAGGATGGGCTTTGAGGACTGCGGAGTAGTCGCGGTCATTCGTCGTCGGCTCCCCTTATAACTCGCTGAGATGCAGTCGCGGGCACATACCCCATTTCCGTCCTCCCGAAAACGGACCGGTCCGACGACCGGACGTTATCCGGGATCCTTCGCCGTTCTGAAAAGGGAAAGATCCCGGCTCTGCGCCGCGAAGGCGCGGCTTGGCCGGGAAGCGCGCCTTAATTTTCGCTCAAAGAAGGGGCGCGGAGAGGTCCTCGCCCATTTCTTGGTTGCGCTTCGGGTGCCGACACGCACCGGCGCTTCTCTGCTTGCGCTTCGGGTGCCGACACGCACCCGCGCTCTTGCTTGCGCTTCGGGTGCCGACACGCACCCGCGCTCTTGCTTGCGCTTCGGGCGCCGACACGCACCCGCGCGTCAGGTCTTCACCACCTTAGCGTCGGCGGTAAGCGAGTAGAGGTTCTGCAGCAACGCATCGAAGCCGCCGGCGCCGTCGCCCGCGTGCAGGTCGATGCGGCCGACCTTCTCGACCAGCTTCTCCAGCGCCTCCAGCTCCTTCAGGCGCAGCAGCAGAGGGTTGTCCTCCATCAGCTGCGCCGTGTTGAGCAGCGAGCGCGTCGCCGCCGTCTCCTCCTGGCGGCGGATCAGGTTGGCCTTCGCCGCCCGCTCCGCCTCCACGACCTTGTTCAGCAGGTCGCGCACGTCGCCCGGCAGGATCACGTCCTTGACGCCGATCTCGCCGATCTCCGACGCCGAGCGCCTCGCGCGCGCTCGGTCACGAACGCGCGCACCTCGCGGTCGATGGTGTCGCGCGCCGCCAGGATCTCGTCCAGCGTGCGCGTCGCCACCGCCTCGCGGATGGCGAACTGCACGAGCCGGTAGAGCGTGTTGGCGACGTCGCCCGACGCCAGCGCCGCCTTCTCCGGATCGACGATCTTGGTGAACGCCGTCAGCGTCACGCGGATGCCGACGCGATCCTTGGTCAGGATCTCCTGCGCCGTCACCTCGAGCGGCGTGCGGGCGCGGTCGACCTTGGCGATCTTGACCGTGCGGCCGACCGCCCAGAACGCGTGCCGGCCCAGCCGGCAGCCGCTCCGTCAGCTTGCCGTCGACGAACAGCAGGCCCGCCTCGTGCGCCTCGACATCGCCGTGCACGACCAGCGGCGATGCGCACGAGGTCGAGCTTGTCGAGGTGGCGCTTGGCGACGCGCATTTCCGTCGCCGCGTCGATGCGCTCGACGTCGACCTTGGTCAGCGTCTTCCAGAACGCGCGCGTCGTGTTCGGCATGACCAGGTGCTTCGGCTCGCCGTCGAGCGAGACGATGGCGACCTCGTTGGCGACCGGCCTGCACGATCTCGAAGTTGTCCTCCGCGAGCTTCCGGGTGCGTCTTCGCGAGCAGCAGCGCCTTGTCGGCCGGCGATCTCCGCGCGCACGACCTTGACGACCTCGGCCGTCCAGACGGCGGGCCAAGTCGAAGCGCCGACGAAGCGGCCCGGGCCGAGCAGCACGCTCGAACCGGCCATCGCGCGTCAGGAACGCGCGCTCGTCGTCCTTGACCACGATCGTCGAGTAGAAGCCTTCGCGACGCATGATACGTGCTCTCTTTGTTGCGCTTCGGTTGCCCACAAGCAACCGCGCGGTCGTTAATTGCGCTTCGGTTGCCCAACCTTTGGGCTTGCCAGCCTTCGGCAGGACCAACGCGCCCCGCGTCCGACTGCATTGCGCTTCGGTTGCCCACCTTTGGGCTTGCCAGCCTTCGGCAGGACCAACCGCGCCTAATCAATCCAACCCGCGAGCCCGCAGGTCGCCGGCCACTTCCGCCGTCCGGATCACGGGCCGGAGCTTCAGCCCACGCCTCTCGTCTCTCGTCTCGGGCCGGATCACGGGCGATGCACCCGGAGGCGCATCACGCATGCCCGACGCGAGGCTCGAAATCGAGAGCCCGAGGGCGGTATCCGCTCCGGCGCAGAGCGTCCCGCCGGTTGCCTTATCGTCCCGGGTCCGAGCGAACCCGGAGACCGAAACAAATCAGCGTGGAAAGCGGCCGGCTTCCCGAGTTTTTGGTCTCGTTTTTCAGACGAGTGCGACACGGGAGTTGAACCCGCGACAGCCTGATTAACAGTCAGGTGCTCTACCCACTGAGCTAGACGCTTGGAGAAGCTAATGGGAATCGAACCCACGACCCCCGGATAACAGTCCGGTGCTCTACCACTGAGCTACAGCCTCGATTGGAGCCATTCGAGCACGGAACACGCCACCGCAAAGCAGCACGCGCCAGCCGGGACGTAAAGCCCGGACCCAGGGCGCTCGATCAGCGGCATCCAGACAACAGAGAATTTCGGCAAAATTGAAGCACAGCGCATTTCCGGTCATTTTCACTGACGCTGTCTTCTTGACTGACGCTGCCTTCGCTTTGCGCTCGATTTCGAGGTTCCGATCTAGTTGCAAATGATTTGCAAGAGCATTATAAATGGTACCATGAACGAATCTACACCGCAGGCGGCAATCTTGGCGAGTGGCTGGCGCAGGGAAAATGGCGACCCGTCGCTCGGAGACGTCTTCCGCACGATCAGAGTTCCGCATGCCGCGGGAAACGCCCGAAAATTGGTCGCATTTCTAGGCCCGGGCTATCTCGTCGCGGTCGGCTACATGGACCCGGGCAACTGGGCCACCTCGCTCGCCGGCGGATCCAAGTTCGGGTACGCACTGCTGGTCGTCGCCCTGCTGTCCAACTTCATGGCGATCATTTTGCAATCGCTGTGTGCGAGGTTGGGCATCGCCACGCGGCGCGATCTCGCGCAGGCCTGCCGAGACGCCTTTCCGCGGCATGTCTCGTGGGCACTTTGGCTGCTGGCGGAAATTGCGATTTGCGCCACGGACCTCGCCGAGGTGATCGGTACCGCGATCGGCCTGCAACTATTGTTTGGAATTCCGCTCGCTCTCGGCGTCGTACTGACGGCGCTCGACGTGTTCCTTATTCTTTGGCTTCAGCGATTGGGCTTCCGCTGGGTCGAGATTCTGGTGATCGCGCTGCTCGCGGTCATCGCTGGGTGCTTCGCCATCCAGATCGCGCTCGCCGACCCGGATTGGGGCGGGGTGATCCGCGGCTTCGTGCCGACCACCGAGATCGTGCGCAACCCGGACATGCTTTTCCTCGCTCTCGGCATCATCGGCGCGACGGTGATGCCGCACAATCTCTACCTGCATTCGGCCATCGTGCAGACGCGCGCGTTCGGGAACTCGGATGACGACAAGCGCGAGGCGCTCCGCTTCGCGTCAATCGACAGCGGCATGGCGTTGATGTTCGCGCTACTGGTCAATGCCTCGATCCTGATCCTGGCCGCAGCCACATTCCACAAAACCGGCCGGACAGGCGTGGCGGAGCTCGGCGAGGCGCATTCGCTATTGCAACCGCTGCTCGGCGCCTCGGTCGCACCGTCTTTGTTCGCAATCGCGTTGCTATGCTGCGGCTTGAACTCGACCGTGACCGCAACCTTGTCGGGGCAGGCGGTCATGGAGGGCTTTCTCGATCTCAAAATGGCGCCGTGGGCGCGCCGCCTCGTGACGCGGGCCGTGGCGATCGTACCGGCGGCTGCAGTGACCGTGATCTACGGCGAGAGCGAGACGGCGAAGCTGTTGATTCTCAGTCAGGTGATCCTGAGCTTCCAACTGCCATTCGCGGTCGTGCCCCTGATTATGTTCACGGCCAACAAAGCGAAGATGGGCGCGCTCGTGGCGCCGCGCTGGTTGACGATACTCGCCGCCGTGGTCGCGGCAATCATCATCGTGCTCAACATCAAGCTGTTGATCGACACCGCGACAGGCGCGTGATCCGTCCGGCGTCCGAGGAGCTGCGGCAATTGGCTGCGGACCGTGTCGAACGGGTCATTGCTGGCCTTCCCCCCTCATGCCATGAACCCCCACCAACGCGGCCGTAAGCCCAGCGCCGGCCGCTGCCTGGAGGGGGTCCCATGAGCCGTCTAGCTCGTAGTCTCGATGCAATCCGTTCGCATTACGAGGTCGTGGTCGTAGGCTCCGGTTACGGCGGCGGCGTAACTGCCTCGCGGCTTGCTCGCGCGGGGAAAACCGTTGCCGTGCTCGAGCGCGGGCGCGAGGTACTGACCGGCCAATTCCCGGCCCGTTTTCCCGATCTGAAGAACGACCTGCAGGTCACCGGCAAGCGACTGCGCACCGGGTCCGAACAGGCGCTATTCGACGTGCGGCTCGGCGATGACATGCACATCATCGTGGGGTGCGGGCTCGGCGGCGGATCGCTGGTCAATGCCGGCGTGTCGCTGCAGCCGGAAAGTGCTGTGTTCGCTGACGCCGCCTGGCCCGAGCCAATTTCCCGCGACGGGCTGCTCGACGAGGGATTTGCCCGCGCCGAGGCGTGGCTGCGACCCAACGCGCACCCACGCGCCAGCGAGATGACGAAATACCGCTCGCTCGAAAAGGCCGGCAAGGCGGGCGGGCGCAAAGTCATGGCATCGCGCGTGGCCGTCAGCTTCGCCGACACGGTGAACGCGGCGGGCATCGAGCAGAAGGCTTGCACTTTGTGCGGCGACTGCTGCGCGGGCTGCAACGTGGGCGCCAAGAACACGGTGGCGTTGACCTATCTGCCGGATGCGGCGCGGCACGGGGCAGAGATCTTCACAGGCGCCAAGGTCCGCCGCGTGACGAAAGAGGCTGATGGCCGGTGGCGCGTTTGGGTCGCGCGGTCGGATGCGGGAAAGCGCGACAGCGGGGCGCCGATAGAGATCACGGCGGAGATCGTGGTGCTAGCGGCCGGTACGCTCGGATCAACAGAGATCCTGTTGCGATCGGCCGAGGCTGGACTTGCGGTCTCCGACCGACTGGGGGAGCGGTTCTCCGCCAACGGCGACATCATCGCTTTCGGTTACGGCGCTAAGATGCCGATCAATTCGGTGGGCGTCGGCTATCCGTCCAAGGTGCCAGGGTTGGAGATCGGAGCGGCCGTTTCGGGCCAGATCGAGATCCGCGACGGTAACGATTTCAATCTCGCGCTCAACATTCAGGAAGGCGCGATGCCGTCGGCGCTTGCGCCGGTGCTGCCTGTGCTGTTCATTCCCAATGGGCGCTTGCTCGGCGCGCTGCAGAGCCTCGTCAGCGGCGTCTACAAGGGGCCGTTCGCTAGCCTTCAGACATTCTTTGCCGTGAGCCACGACAGCGCTTCGGGCCGGTTCTCACTCGATGACGACCGGCTTGCGCTGGCTTGGCCTGGCGCCAAGGACGAGCCCGTCTACAAGAGGCTGGACGACGCCCTCTCGGCTATCGTGCAGGAGGCGGGCGGCTCGTACGTGAAAAATCCGCTGGCGGGTACGGTGATGGGGCACCAGCCAGCGACAGCGCATCCGCTGGGCGGCTGCGGCATGGGCGAGGAGCGGGGCGTGGGCGTGGTCGATCACGGCGGCCGCGTGTTCGACGGCGCCGGTCTGGGCGGGAACGCGGTGCACCCGGGGTTGTATGTGATCGACGGCGCGATCATCCCCCGGTCACTCGGCGTCAACCCGCTGCTGACCATCACCGCACTCGCGGAACGGGCCATGATGCTGTTCGGGCAGGAGCACGGGCTTACGATCGACGCGGCCCCGGTTGGGGCAATCGCTCGTCACAGCGTCGCCGCGGAATAGGCCACCCGTTTACGACTGCATTCGACTGCATCGATTACGCCTGAAAGGGATTCGCGCGCCGCGTACATTGCGGGAACCCTTTCTATTGCTCGCGCGGCCATGATCGATCTCGCTTCCATCCTCAAGCTTGCCCTGAGCCTCGTCGCGTCAGGCGATCCCGAGCTGATGCGCATCATCGGCCTGTCGGTCCGCGTCACGCTTTCGGCCGTGGCGCTCGGCTGTCTCATTGGCGTACCGTTCGGCGCGGCTCTGGTCGTTCTGCGCTTTCCAGGGCGCGGGGTGCTGACGACTTTGATCAATGCTTTCATGGGGCTACCACCCGTCGTCGTCGGCTTGGCGGTCTATTTGATGCTTTCCAGGTCCGGCCCTCTCGGCGTGCTTGGCCTGCTCTACACGCCGACCGCGATGATCATCGCGCAAACCCTGCTCGTCACGCCGCTGATCGCGGCGCTGTCGCGGCAGGCCCTGGCGGATCTGGCGGCGGAATATCATGAGTTGTTCGGGTCGCTGCGTCTGTCGCCGTGGGCGCAGATGCAAGCGCTGGTTTGGGACGGGCGCTATGGGTTGTCCACCGCGGCGCTAGCCGGGTTCGGCCGTGCTATCGCGGAAGTCGGCGCCGTAATCATCGTCGGCGGTAACATCGAACACGTCACCCGGGTCATGACGACGGCCATCGCGCTGGAGACCTCCAAGGGAGATCTAGCGCTCGCTCTGGCCCTCGGGCTCATCCTCATCGCGCTCGCCATCGCGGTGAATGCCGCCGTGCTGGCGCTGAACCGGACGGCGCGGAGGCTCGCCTATGCTTGACGCGACCGACGCCACGCGCGATCGGCATCGCTTCGAGACGGTGCCCATGTTTCCGGTCGAAGCCACCGGCCTCACCTTCGCCGACCGCGGTCGTACGCTGGTGGACGGCGTCTCGCTGCGCCTCGAGCGGGGGCCGCGCACGGTCGTGATGGGACCGAATGGGGCAGGCAAAAGCCTCCTGCTGAGGATGCTGCATGGGATCGTGCAACCGTCGAGCGGCGCCGTGACCTGGGCGGGCGACGTGGCGAGCGAGGCCGTGCGGGCGAAGCAGGCGATGGTGTTTCAACGGCCGACACTGCTGAGGCGCTCCGTCGAAGCCAATATCCGTTTCGTGCTCAGAGGCTTAGACGCCTCTGAAGCGCGCGAGCGGACGGCACAAATTCTGTCCCGATCGCGCCTTCAGCATCTCGCTCAGGCGCCCGCACGGCTCTTGTCCGGTGGCGAGCAGCAACGGCTGGCCTTGGCTCGCGCTTTGGCGCTCGATCCCGCGATCCTGTTCCTGGACGAGCCCTGCGCCAGTCTCGATCCCGCTTCCACACAGGCGGTCGAAGAGCTGATCGAGACTGCGCATGCCGAAGGCACCAAGATCGTGCTCGTCACCCACGATATCGGGCAAGCGCGGCGTTTGGCCGACGAGGTGATCTTCCTCCACCACGGCCGCATCATCGAGCAGGCCCCCGCGGCTCGATTCTTCGCCGCTCCCTCCACGACCGCCGCGCGCGCCTACCTCGGCGGCCTCATCCCTCTCTGATTGCAAGCTTACGAGTTAGGAGCCCCATCCGACATGCTCACGACCCGCCTGAAGGCCGCCCTCGCGGCCCTGACGCTTGCCTCATCCGCCCTTCTTGCCACGGCCGCCCGTGCAGAAGACCCGTTCATCGTCGTGCAATCGACGACCTCCACCGAGAACTCGGGTCTGTTCAAGTACTTGCTGCCAATCTTCAAGGCGAAGACGGGCGTCGACGTTCGCATCGTGGCGGTCGGCACGGGGCAGGCGCTCAAGAACGCCGAGCGTGGCGACGGCGACGTGGTGCTGACCCACGCCAAGGCAGCGGAGGAGAAATTCGTCGCCGATGGCTTCGGCGTGAAGCGCATCGAAGTTATGTACAACGACTACGTCATCGTCGGCCCCGCCGCCGATCCTGCCAAGGTCGCCGGTTTAAAAGATGCCGTCGAAGCGATGAAGAAAATCGCGGCGTCCAAGGCTCCGTTCGCGTCGCGCGGCGACGATAGCGGCACGCACAAGGCCGAGCTCGACCTGTGGAAAGCCGCCGGCGTGGATGTGAAGGCTGCCAGCGGCGATTGGTACCGGTCCACGGGCTCCGGCATGGGGCAGACGCTCAATACGGCGGCAGGCATGGCCGCCTACGCGCTGGCAGACCGCGGCACCTGGATCTCGTTCAAGAACCGCGGGCCGCTTCAGATCGCGGTCGAGGGCGACAAGCGGCTGTTCAACCAATACGGCGTCATCCTGGTCAACCCGGCCAAGCATCCAACCGTCAAGGTCAAGGAGGGGCAGGCGTTCATCGACTGGCTGACCGGCGTTGAGGGCCAGACCGCCATCAAGGGCTTCAAGATCGACGGCGAGCAACTCTTCTTCCCCAATGCCCCACAGGCCGAGATGTTGAAGGCGGGCTGAGCGTGTGTCGGCGACTGCCAGCCCAGGGCGGCCTCATCTCGGCCGCCCTGGCCTCGTCCCAATGTCGCATACCCGTATTCACCCCTTATCGGCCCGGAGCTTGACACCCCCGCAACCCGAGGCGAATGTCCGCGGCGAAAAGCGAACGTGATCCCCGTGCAGGCGCATTTCAGTCGCGCGGGTTCCAACCTCTAGCGATATAAGGGCCTCGGACCCGTGGGACAGCTCGATCGACCGCTGACGACCGTACGGACGTATCTTGATTTCGAGAAGCCGATTGCCGAGCTCGAGGCCAAGGTCAACGAGCTGAAGACACTTGGCGGCGGCGAGGGTGGAGTTTCCATCGCCGAAGAAGTCAAGAAGCTGGAACAAAAGGCAGAATCGGCGCTCGTCGAGACCTATTCCAAGCTCACGCCGTGGCAGAAGACGCAGGTGGCGCGGCATCCGGAGCGGCCGCATTGCCTGGACTACGTCAATGCGCTGATCGAGGATTTCACGCCGCTCGCCGGCGACCGATACTTCGCCGAAGACGAGGCAATCGTGGGCGGGCTCGGCACGCTTCCGCGGCCGCTCGGTTCTGGTGATCGGTCACGAGAAGGGCTCGGACACGGAGAGCCGCATCAAGCACAACTTCGGCATGGCGAAGCCGGAGGGCTACCGCAAGGCCGTGCGACTGATGACCATGGCGGACCGATTCGGGCTGCCGGTCATCACGTTGATCGACACCGCCGGCGCCTACCCCGGGATTGGCGCGGAAGAGCGCGGCCAGGCCGAGGCTATCGCGCGCTCGACGGACTGCTGCCTAGGCCTCGGTGTGCCGCTCATCTCTGTGGTCATCGGCGAGGGCGGGTCAGGCGGCGCTGTCGCCATCGCAACAGCCAACCGAATCCTGATGTTGGAGCACGCCATTTACACAGTCGCGTCGCCGGAAGCCGCCGCCTCGATCCTCTGGCGCGATTCGAGCAAGGCGATCGACGCGGCGACCAACATGAAGATCACGGCGCAGGATCTGCTGGCGCTCGGCGTTATCGATAACATCATCGGCGAGCCGACCGGTGGCGCGCACCGCGATCGCGCCCGCGTCATGCGTACCACGGGCGAAGCCATCGCCAAGACATTGGCCGAGTTCGACGGCAAGTCGCCGGCAGAGATCAAGAAGCAGCGTCACGACCGCTTCCTGCAGATCGGGCGTACGCTCTGAGACGGCGAGGCGGGCGGCAGCCAAATGCTGCCTGCTGTACGATGTGCGTTGCGCCGCTTTCGCGGGTTCAATAGCCTCACCGCACAAGTCGGAGGGAGCGACGCCGCCAGCGACAGCGGGCAGAGCGTCGCAATCGGAGCCGGGGCTGCCATATGGACCAGAACGACTGGCGCATTGTGCGTTCAACGCCACTATTCGGCGCGATGCCGCAGGACGTTGCGCAGGGCTTGATCGGCAATCAGCCGGTTCGCGTCTACGAAAAAGGAACGCTACTTTTTCAGCAGGGCGAGCCGGCCGACATGTTTTACGTCGTGCTCGACGGCTGGGTGAAAGTCTTCCGGATCACACCCGACGGATCGGAAGCGGTCGTGGGCGTGTTCCGGCGCGGAGAGACATTTGCAGAAGCTGCGATCTTCCTCGGTGGCCGGTACCCGGTCAGTGCGGAAGCGGCCACCACGACACGGCTACTGAAGATCGATGGCGAGATGCTGCGGCGTCGCATCCGCGAGCAGCCCGATCTGGCGCTCTCCATGCTCGCGTCCACCTCCTACCATCTGAAGTTCCTGGTCGAGCAGATCGAGCAGATCAAGCTCTTGTCCGGTCCGCAGCGCATCGCCGACTTTCTCATCAGATTGTGCCTGAAGAGCGAGGGAGCGGAGAAGGTCGAGCTGCCCTATGAAAAGGCGCTCATCGCCAATCGCCTCGGCATGAAACCCGAAAGCCTGTCGCGAGCGCTGGCGAAGCTGAGACCCTATGGTGTCACGGTCGACCGCGAAAACGTTTCCATCGCCGACATCCCGGCGCTGCGCGAGTTCATCGAATCCGGCGGCGACCAAGAAGATTGAGGCCTCGCCGATCGAGGTCCGTTGTGATGCCTCAGGCCGCGGTGCTCGCGAGCACTGCCAGCGCCTCGGCCGGATCGATGCGGCCATCATAGAGCGCGCGGCCGGTGATGGCGCCTTCCAGCATCCGGTATTCGGGTTGCAAAAGCGCCTCGACATCGGCGATCGAGGCGAGACCGCCGGACGCGATGACGGGGATTCGTGTCGCACGCGCAAGTTCGGCCGTTGCGGCCAGGTTCAAGCCCTTCAACACGCCGTCGCGCTCGATGTCGGTGTAAATGATGGCCGCGACGCCGGCGTCCTCAAAACGGCGAGCGAGATCGATCGCGGTCAACTCTGACGTCTCAGCCCAGCCTTCGACAGCGACCTTGCCGCCCTTGGCGTCGATGCCGACGGCGACGCGGCCGGGGAACTTGGCGCAGGCCTCGCGCACGAGGGCAGGATCGCGCACCGCAATGGTGCCAAGAATGACCCGGCGCACACCCTTTGCCAGCCATGCCTCGATTGTCGCCACATCGCGGATGCCGCCGCCGAGCTGCACGGGCATGTTCACAGCCGCAAGGATCGCCTCGACTGCGGCGCCGTTGACGGGTTTGCCCGCGAAGGCGCCGTTCAAGTCGACGATGTGAAGGTATTTGAAGCCCTGGGTCTCGAACGCCCGAGCCTGCGCGGCCGGATCGGTGTTGAACACGGTGGCCTGGTCCATCTCACCAAGCTTCAGGCGCACGCAGTTGCCGTCTTTCAAGTCGATGGCCGGAAACAGGATCACGATCGATCGTCCTCGAGTTGTGGAGCGTGGCGGCAGAAGCTAAAGTTTGCTCCCGTCATCAGATTGCTCGTTTTGCCGGGCATCAACGCCTTAGTCGCCGCCCCGTCAAGTCCGCGTAAGTGTCATGATTGTCGCCCATTGTTCTCCCCGCCAGACTGCTTGCCGCCGCCTCACCGAGGGCGACGCGGTACAGATATGGATCGCCCGGTGGTTGAAGGTGCGGCGCCGGGATCTGCTGGAGCGCTACGGTTGCGATCCGCGGCGGCTCTACGAGATTTGGACGGAAGAGCGTTTCACCGGTAGCCGGGCGAAGGCGTGGACGCAATTCACCGCGCAATTCCCGCAACTTGCGGACCGCGTCGATGCCGGCCTGCACCGTCGTATCTCACGCGCTGTACACCCCGACCAGCTCGGCCTTTTCGAATAGGGTCCCCGGTCGCCCCCGTCTCACCGCAATTCCTCCCCGTTGAGAACAAAAGTCGAACCGATACTGGACAGGTGAGAGCGATTCGTGCATGTTCTTCTTACGTTCTCAGCCGCGAGTGCTGCGTAAAACTCCCAGCTTCCTTTCCGCGCTTCAAGCGTGATGTCGAGCACGATCCAGCCCCTCCGGAGAGCCCCCCAATGCGCACTTTCCTCATCTCGTACGATCTCGCCAAGCCGAACTACAACAAGCATGTCCTCGCTCAGGAGATCATGTCGCTGGGTGAGCGTTGGGCGCGGCCGCTGGAGCAGACGTGGTACGTGACCGCGGACGAGAGCGAGGCCGGTATCGAGGCGCGCCTCGCGAGCCTGCTCGAGGAGAACGACGGGATGCTGATCCAGGCCGTCGATGAGAAGGCAGTACTGACCAACACGTCGCTGCGCTGGTTCCGCCAGCGCCGGGCAGCACTCGAGATCGCCGAAGGCTCCAACATCATTGCCTTCCCGGCTCCGCCCGCGCCGCCGGCTGATCAGCCGGAATTGCCTTTCGCGCAGGCCAGCTAATGCCGTTTAGTAATGCGTTGTTTCTCGTAAGTTGCGAGTGTTGCGTTTCGTAGCGTCGTTGCGTTGTCGCGTTTTCAAAACTCTCTCGGCAGCCGGGGCAGGAATTCCTGTCTCGGCTGTCTGCTTTTTCGCAACCCGATGAGAGAGTAGAATTGAAAGAGCAAAACTGTCCGAACTTTAATTTGCCGGCGTCGCCAGCCGGCGACGGAAGCGAGCCGATCCCGTCGTTTCCCTGGCAAGTTCGCAGTCACATCACGACTACCCAAAGAGGATACCCATGAAGACGTTCAAGCGCGTTGCACTGCCAGTGCTGCTGGCTCTTTCCGTGTCCGGCACCGCGGCCTTCGCCCAGGCCCCCAAGGAGCGGGAGCACCGTGGTCCCTCGCCAGAGATGATGGGTCGCTTCGAGGACGGCCGCATCGCCATGGCCAAGGCCACGCTCAAGCTCAACGACGAGCAGTTGAAGCTGTGGGCGCCGGTCGAGGATATGATCCGCAAGACGCACGAGGAGCGCGCGAAGAAGTGGGCCGAGCGCCGCGAAGCACGCAAGACCGAGGACGGCAAGCGTTCGGATATGCCGCTGCCCGAGCGCCTGGAGAAGCGTAGCGAGGACATGGTGCAGCAGGCCGAGCGCACAAAAGCGTTGGCGAATGTGCTGAAGCCGCTGTTCGCCACCTTCAGTGATGAGCAGAAGTCGGTTGCCGGTCCGGTGTTCGCGCAGCTTATCGGTGGACCGGGCAAGGGCCATGGCATGCATGGTGGCCATCGCGGCGGCCATGGCGGCCCGATGATGCATCACCGCGGCATGATGCAACCGGGCGGCGACGGCCCTGCAGAAGGCGGCCAGAAGGGCTGATGAATCCACCACGCGTAACGGCTGGATCGCAATAGCCGACTAGAAACGCGATCTATCTTCTGGCCGGCGCTGAGTTCTCCTCGGAGAATGCGGCGCCGGCTTTTTGATTTTGGCGCCCTGATTGGGCGTTCTTCATCCCTTGCCATTGTGGTCGCGTTTCGTAACGTGCGGACTGGACTCAATCGCGGACCCGGGAATGCTCGCTAACATGCCCAAGAAACTTTCGTCGAAGCCCCGCAGCAAACTGCCGGCGGGCCTATGGCTGCTCAAGTCGGAACCGGACGCTTTTTCGTGGGACATGCTGGTCGCCAAGGGCAAAACGGGAGAACCGTGGGAGGGCGTGCGCAACTATCAGGCGCGAAACAACATGCGGGCGATGAAGATCGGCGATCTCGGCTTTTTCTACCATTCCAACATCGGCAAGGAGATCGTCGGCATCTGCGAGGTTATCGCGCTTTCGCATCCGGATGCCTCCGACACCGACCGGCAAATGGGACTGCGTTGACGTAAAGGCCGTGAAGTCGCTGCCGAAGCCTGTCACGCTGGCCGATGTGAAGGCCAATCCGGAGCTTGCGAACATGTCGCTCGTGACCAGCATGCGGCTCTCAGTGCAGCCCGTTAAGCCCGAGGAATGGGCCGAGGTCTGCCGGATGGGCGGACTGGACGCTTGAATCACCCGCGTCCAATAAACGGCATCGCGGTTGCCAGGACGGTGATGAATTGCACGTTTGCCGTGAGCGGCAGGTTGGCCATGTACAGCACCGCATCGGCCACGTGTTTGACGTCCATGCGCGGCTCCGGCCGTACCGAGCCGTCCGCCTGAGTGAACCCTTTGGCCATCGCGGTCGTCATGTCGGTGGCAGCGTTACCGATGTCGATCTGCGAGCAGGCAATGCCGTGGGCGCGGCCATCCAGAGAAAGGGACTTCGTAAGCCCGGTTATCGCGTGCTTGGTCGTCGTATAGGCGAGCGAATTGAGCCGCGGCGACTGCGCCGAGATCGAGCCGTTGTTGATAATTCGGCCACCTTTCGGATCTTGTGACTTCATCATGCGATACGCGGCTTGCGCACACAGAAAGGCACCCGTCAGGTTGACGGCGACGGCGGCCTGCCAGACGGCAAATGAAATATCATCCGGTGGTGTCGGCGGCGGGAAATTGCCCGCGTTGTTGAACAATACGTCGAGCCGGCCGAAACTCTCGAGCGTTCGGTCGAATAATTCATTCACAGACGCCGGATCAGTGACATCACAAGCGACCGGTTGCATGCGTCCGCCACCGGGTCTTGCAAGCGCAGCCGTTTCTTCGAGAGGCTGCATACGGCGTCCGGCGAGGACGACGTGATAACCGTTGTCTTGAAGGGTCACGGCACAAGCGCGGCCGATGCCGCTGCCGGCGCCTGTTACGATTGCGATCCGTTCAGCCATCTCACCACCTCCTGTCCCTGTTCAGTCCGCCCGGGACCACTTTTGGCTCTGGCAGATCAGCCCCGCAAGCCCACAGCCCTCGACTTCGACGGCCG
The DNA here is from genome assembly GCA_963847435.1 of uncultured Alphaproteobacteria bacterium. GTDB lineage: Bacteria > Pseudomonadota > Alphaproteobacteria > Rhizobiales > Hyphomicrobiaceae > CAWJZR01. The sequence continues at coordinate 142,540 of CAWJZR010000001.1, forward strand.
CTGACCCCGTCAACTTCACGGTCACGTCGTAATCGTTGCCATTCGACGCGTTGTAGACGCTGCCCGCCCACTGATTGGCCTTGGCAGGCTTCAACCCGGTGAAGATGATGAGGCCCAGCAACGGCCGCGTCCGAAGCTTGGGCTCCGGATTGTATTTATCCAGGACCGGCTTGCCCGTGTCCGGGTCATTGGGGTTCTTGAGCCAGACGATACGGCCGCACAGGTCAGAACCGCACTGCTCGAAACAAATCTTGGTCGACCCGTCCTCAACCAACCAAGTTGCCTCGATCCCCTGGGCGGGCGCGGCAATTACCGCTGTGATCCCCAGCAGCGATGCAACAACAGCAATCCATTGCGTGCGCACAAGTAAATACCTCCGAAACTCTGCAATGCGATGCCGCCTTGTGACGGAGGCATCGTAGCTCCAACGCACTACCCCGACACAGCTTTCCGTCCGGAATAAGGGTAATCTTGCATTACCCTGCGATTCGCGGGTGTTTGGTCGCCGGCGGAGCTACCCGAATGAACGAAAGCGCGCTCGATCAAGCCTTGCATGACGAATTCGCGCTAGCGTTGTCGCAGGATCTGGCAAATGCGATGAAAGACTGGCTCGCGTCGCTGGAGCATGAGCGGGGATTATCGGCGAACACGATCGACGCTTACGCCCGCGACCTGCGCATGTTCTTTGGCCATCTCAAGACCGTGCGGGGCCACGCCCCGTGCCTCGGCGACCTTGCGGGCCTGGAGGTGAAGACGTTCCGCACCTTCATGGCTGCGCGGCGGCGACACGGTCTCACGAGCCGTTCGCTCTCGCGCACGATGTCGGCTCTGCGAACCTTCTTCAACTGGCTGGAGGCGCAGGAGATCGCGAAGAACCGGGCAGTGCTGCGACTTGCAATGCCCAAGATCGACCATTCGGTGCCGAAGCCGCTGACAGTGAACGGCGCCGCAGCCGTTGTCGACACGGCTGGCGAAAATGCACCGCAGGAATGGATCGCAGCGCGCGATACGGCCGTGCTGCTTCTGCTCTATGGCTGCGGCCTGCGCATCTCGGAGGCTTTGGGGCTGCAACTCAAGGACGCGCCGACCGCGGAGCGCGACGTGCTGCGGATCGTAGGCAAAGGCGGCAAGGAGCGATTGGTGCCGGTGCTGCCGGTGGCCCGCGAGGCTGTGGCGCTGTACCTCTCGCTGCAGCCGTTCCCGCTCGACCGCGAGGACGCGCTGTTTCGCGGTGCCAGGGGCGGTCCGTTGAGCCCGCGCATCATCCAACTCGCGATGGAGCGAATGCGCGAAGGATTGCGATTGCCCGCGACCGCCACTCCGCACGCGTTGCGGCATTCCTTCGCGACCCACCTTCTCTCGGCGGGCGCAGATTTGCGCCAGATCCAGGAATTGCTCGGGCACGCGTCACTATCGACGACGCAGGTTTACACTGAGGTCGACCGCGAGCGGCTGTTGAAGGTCTACGACCAAGCGCACCCTCGATCAGCCGCGAAGGGACGGTAAACCGCGATCCTGCTGGCCGCTTGGCGGCTATACAGCCGTTGTGCTTAAATCGCGCGTCCAAGGTTTTCGAGAGGCGGCTGATGCCAACACGTTCGCGGTTCCGCCTGCACTCGCAAAGCCATGCGACTGCGCTTGCCCTCACCGTTGCTGTGCTCATCGGATTCATGACCGCAGCGGCATCGGCACAATCGAAACCGCAGGCGGAGGCTGTGTGCAGCGGCCGCAACATGATCGCGGAGCTCGAAGCAGCGGACCCGGCGGCGCATGCAAAGCTGGTCGAAGCGGCTAAAGCGACCGGGAACACCGAGGCGCTGCTGTGGAAGATCGAGAAGGCGGGGGCTACGCCGTCTTATCTATACGGCACGGTGCATCTGACAGATCCGCGCGCCACGGCGATGCCTCCGAAGGCGGAAGCCGCACTCGCCGCGGCGAAGACGGTCGTGCTGGAACTGGCGGATCTCTCCGCGGAAGCTTCGTCGCGCGCGATGATGCAGTCGATGCAGTTGGTCGTCTATTCCGATGGGCGGCGGCTCGACACTCTGCTGTCCCCGCAGGAATTCGAGACTGCTAAATCCGCATTGGCCGCGACGGGCCTGGCGGCAGAGGCTGCCGCGATGTTCAAGCCGTGGATCATCTACATGATGATGTCGGTTTCGCCCTGCGAGCGCCGCAAGACTGCCGAAGGCAAGCTGGTGCTCGATGCCACCATAGCCGCGAAAGCGCGCCGCCGGGGCGTGCCGGTGCTGGGCCTCGAGACGATCGATGAGCAGTTCTCGGCGCTGGCGGGCGTGCCGGACGATCAGCAGTTACAGATGCTGCGCGGGACGCTGAAGTACGCCGATCGCGTCGACGATCTGATGGAGACGGTCCTGCAGCTCTATCTCACGCGGCAGATGGGCATGACATGGCCGTTCCAAATGCTGCTGGCGGAGAAGGCCGGGATCGATCCGGCGCCCTACGAGGAATTCCGCCAGAGGCTCGTCGTGAAGCGCAACCTGCATATGCGCGATGGCGCGCTGCCGATACTGGCCAGGGGCGGTGCCTTCATCGGCGTCGGCGCCTTGCACCTGCCGGGCAAGGAAGGGCTGGTGAACTTGTTGCGCGAGGCGGGTTATTCGGTAACGGCGGCAGAGTGAGGCTTAGGTCGAGCGGCGGCGCCAGGCTTTGAGACCGAGCAAGACGGCGGTGGCGGCAATCGCGCCGATGACCGAATAGCGAACAATCGCGGCAGTCTCGGTGCTGCCGTTCAAACCAGACGCTATATCGCCTGCCAACATCCCGACCGCGACGACACGCAGCCGGCAGACGACCAAGAGGTCGATCAAGACCGGCTTGCCAAGCATCGGCCTGCCTTCAATTGCAAGCTTTAGGTTGTCATGGAAAAGGCCGAAGCGAGACCCGCTTCGGCCTGACCGTACATCCCACGTAGCAAGATCACATATGGATCGGGCGTTTGTCGACGGCGAGGGCCGCTTCCTTGACAGCCTCGGTCAGCGTGGGGTGGGCGTGGCAGGTGCGCGCCAGATCCTCGGCCGAGCCACCGAACTCCATCAGAAGCGCGGATTCGGCGATCATCTCGCTGACGTGTGGGCCGATCATGTGGACGCCCAGAACACGGTCAGTGGTCGCGTCGGCCAGCACCTTGATGAAGCCGTCGGTGGTGCGGTTGACCTTGGCGCGGCCGTTGGCAGTGAAGGGAAACTTGCCGACATTGTAGGCGATGCCGGCAGCCTTCAGCTCCTCCTCGGTCTTCCCGACCGAAGCAACCTCGGGATAGGTGTAAACGACGCCAGGGATGACGTCGTAGTTCACATGGCCGGACTGGCCAGCGAGGATTTCGGCGACCGCCAGACCCTCATCTTCGGCCTTGTGAGCGAGCATCGGGCCGGCGATGACGTCGCCGATGGCGTAGATGCCGGGAACGTTGGTCTGGAAGTGGTTATCGACGACGATGCGCTTGCGGTTGTCCATAGCGACGCCAGCCTCGGCGAGGCCGAGACCGTCGGTGTAGGGTACGCGGCCGATGGCCACGAGCACGACGTCGGCAAAGATTTCCTCCGAGGTGCCGCCCGCCGCCGGTTCGACGGTGACGACACAGCCGCTGGCATCCTTCTTGATGCCCGCGACCTTCGAGCCGAGCTTGAAGGTCATGCCCTGCTTGCCGAGAATGCGCTGGGTCTGCTTGGCGACTTCCAGGTCCATGCCGGGCAGGATGCGGTCGAGATACTCGATAACGGTGACTTCGGAGCCGAGGCGGCGCCATACGGAACCGAGCTCGAGGCCGATGACGCCGGCGCCGACAACGATGAGCTTGGCCGGGACCTCGGGCAGCGCAAGCGCTCCGGTGGAGGAAATGACCTGCTTCTCGTCGATGTCAATGCCCGGAAGGCGAGCGACGTCGGAGCCGGTGGCGATGACGATCGACTTGGTTTCGAGCACCGTAGGCGTGCCGGAGCCGTTGGCCGGCGTGACTTCGACCTTGCCCGTGCCCAGCACCTTGCCGGTGCCCTGGTAGACGTCGATCTTGTTCTTCTTCAACAGGAACGCGACACCGTCGGTGTTGCCCTTCACGCCCTCGTCCTTGAAGGCGAGCATCTTGGCGAGGTCGAATTTCGGCGACACGTCGATGCCCATGGCCTTGAAGCCGTGGCCCGCCTCCTCATACATCTCGGAGGCATGCAGCAGGGCTTTCGAGGGGATGCAGCCGACGTTGAGGCAGGTGCCGCCGTGGGTGGCGCGCTTCTCGACGACCGCGACCTTGAGGCCGAGTTGGGCCGCGCGGATGGCGCCGACGTAGCCGCCGGGGCCGGTGCCGATGACGACGAGATCGTAGGGTCCTGCCATAGTGCTGGTTCCTTCATTCATCGCCGACACCGTGGCACTGACAGCCGCCAGCAGGCGATCCCCTGGTCCAAACAACCGGCGCATCAGCTTCCACATTGGCGGCTAGAGCTCCGGCATGACAAAAAAGAGGGCCCGAATAGGCTCCGGACCCTCCTGAAAGCGGTTCTCAGAGCTCCAGCACGAAGCGCTGCGGATCCTCCAGGCACTCCTTCACGCGCACCAGGAAGGTGACTGCCTCGCGGCCGTCGACGATGCGGTGATCGTAGGAGAGAGCGAGGTACATCATCGGACGGATCACGACCTGGCCGTTGCGGACCACGGGGCGGTCCTCGATACGGTGCATCCCGAGGATGCCCGACTGCGGTGCGTTGAGGATCGGCGTCGAGAGCATCGAGCCGTAGACGCCACCGTTGGAGATCGTGAAGGTGCCGCCCTGCATGTCTTCGATGCCGAGCTTGCCGTCACGAGCGCGCTTGCCGAAATTGGCGATCTGCGCCTCGATCTCAGCGAGGTTCATGCGGTCGGCCTCGCGGACGACGGGCACGACGAGACCCTTCGGCGTGCCGACGGCGACACCGACGTGGTAGTAATTCTTGTAGACGATGTCCTCGCCGTCGATCTCGGCGTTGACGGCCGGGATCTCCTTCAGGGCCTGCAAGCAAGCCTTCACGAAGAAGCCCATGAAGCCGAGCTTCACCTTGTGGCGCTTCTCAAACAGATCCTTGTACTGGTTGCGGAGCGCCATGACGCTGCTCATGTCGACGTCGTTGAACGTCGTCAGCATGGCGGCGGAATTCTGAGCGTCCTTGAGGCGGCGCGCGATGGTCTGGCGAAGCCGGGTCATCTTCACGCGCTCTTCGCGTGCGGCGTCGTTGGGCGCGGAGGGCACGCGAAGCTGCTGAGGAGCGAGAGCCGGAACCGAGGCGTAAGCGACGGGTGCGGCGGCAGGTGCCGGCCGCGCGACTGCGTTGACGACGTCCTCCTTCAGCACCTGACCGCGCTTGCCGGAGCCAGCAACATCAGCGGAGTTTAAGCCGGCCTCTTCGAGCGCCTTACGCGCGGCGGGCGAGGGCGGCATTGAGGTCGGCGCGGTGGCAGCGGGCGATGCCTTTACGGCCGGCGCTGCAACGGCAACCGCGGCGGCCGGAGCCGATGCAGGAGCGGACGAGAGCGCGGCGTTGCCACCGGCGCCTTCCTTGATGGCGCCGAGCAGCGCGCCGACGGCAACCGTCGTGCCCTTCTCGACCTTGATCTCGGCCAGAACGCCGGCAGCCGGCGCCGGAACCTCGACGGTGACCTTATCGGTCTCGAGCTCGCATGAGCGGCTCGTCGACCTTCACGGTGTCGCCCGCCTTCTTGAACCACTGGCCGACAGTCGCCTCGGTGACGGATTCACCCAACGTCGGCACGCGGATCTCGATCGCCATCGTCATTCCCCCTCTGGGTGCCGGACAGTTGCGCGTAGAGCCGCCCGGGTTGCTATCGTTTCAGCCGAACGGCGAGCGTTGCCGCCCGCCGCCAAATTCAAATCGTGAGCGCGTCGGCGACAAGCGCCTTCTGCTCCTGTGTGTGCTTGCTCAGCAGGCCGGTCGCCGTAGAGGCGGACGCCGCCCGGCCCGGCATAGCGGGCGCGGCGGGTCTTGCCGGCGATGTGTTCCAGCACCCACTCCAGGTTCGGCTCGATGAAGGTCCAGGCGCCCATGTTCTTGGGCTCTTCCTGGCACCAGACGATGTCCGCGTTCGGGAAGCGGCTGAGCTCGTGGATCAGCGCGCGTGCGGGGAACGGATAGAGCTGCTCGACCCGGAGCAGATAGACGTCGTCTTTGCCGGCGGCCTCGCGGCCCTCGTAAAGGTCGTAATAAACCTTGCCGGTGCAAAGAACGACGCGGCGGATCTCCTTGTCGGGCTTCAGCTTGATCTTCTCGCCTTGACGCAACTCGGCGTCATCCCACAGCACGCGGTGGAAGGTCGTGTCGGGGCCGAACTCGTCCATGCGCGAGACGACGCGCTTGTGGCGCAGCAGCGACTTCGGCGTCATCAGGATCAGCGGCTTGCGGAAGTTGCGGTGAAGCTGCCGGCGCAGGATATGGAAGTAGTTGGCCGGCGTCGTGCAGTTGGCGACCTGCCAGTTGTCTTCGGCAGAAAGCTGCAGAAAGCGCTCAAGGCGTGCGGAGGAGTGCTCCGGGCCCTGGCCTTCATAGCCATGCGGTAGCAGGCAGACGAGGCCGGACATGCGCAGCCACTTGCGCTCGCCCGACGACAGGAATTGGTCGAACACCACCTGGGCGCCATTGGCGAAGTCGCCGAACTGGCCTTCCCACAGGGTCAGTGAGTTCGGCTCGGCCAGCGAGTAACCGTACTCGAAGCCGAGTACCGCCTCCTCCGAGAGCATCGAGTTGATGACTTCGTAACGGGCCTGATCCGGCGAAATATACTTCAGCGGCGTGTAGCGGCGCTCGCTATCCTGGTCGATGAGAACCGAGTGGCGCTGCGAGAAGGTGCCGCGTTCGCAATCCTGGCCGGACAGGCGGACCGGGAAGCCTTCCTTGATCAACGTGCCAAAGGCGAGGTGCTCGCCCATGCCCCAATCGACGCCCTCGCCGGTTTCGACCATCTCGCGGCGCTTTTCGAGCAACTTAACAACGGTCTTATGGGCGTTGAAGTCGGTCGGGATGGTGGTAATGCGGCGGCCGACCTCTTTCAGCGTCTCGATGGCAACGCCGGTATTGCCGCGGCGAGCTTCGTCATCGGCGAGACCGAGACCGGACCAACGGCCATCAAGCCAGTCGGCCTTGTTCGGCTTGTAACTGTCAGCGTTCTTCAGTTCGTCGTCGAGATGGGCGCGGAACGTGGCCTTCATCGCGTCGACGTCAGCTTGAGTGACGATGCCTTCGCTGATCAACTGCTTGGAGTAGATCTGCACGCTGGTCGGGTGCGCCTTGATGGCCTTGTACATCAAGGGCTGCGTGAACATCGGCTCGTCGGACTCGTTATGGCCGTACCGCCGGTAGCAGAACATGTCGATGACGACCGGCTTCTGGAACTTCTGGCGGAACTCGGTCGCGATCTTGGCGACGTGGACCACCGCTTCCGGATTGTCGCCGTTGACGTGGAAAATCGGCGCCTCGACCATCTTTGCGACGTCGCAACAATAGGGGGACGAGCGAGAGTGGCGCGGGTTCGTCGTGAAGCCGATCTGATTGTTGATGATGAAGTGGATCGAGCCGCCGGTGCGGTGACCCTTCAGGCCCGAGAGTCCGAAGCACTCCGGCACCACGCCCTGGCCGGCGAAGGCGGCGTCGCCGTGGATCAGCAGCGGCATCACCGGAGTGCGTTCGCCAGCCTGGCAATTGAGCTGGTCCTGTTTGGCGCGCACCTTTCCGAGCACAACAGGATCGACGATCTCGAGATGGCTCGGATTGGCAGTCAGCGAGAGGTGGACGTTGTTGCCGTCGAAGGTGCGGTCGGAGGATGCGCCGAGGTGGTACTTGACGTCGCCCGAGCCTTCGACCTCCTCTGGCTTGAAGGAGCCGCCCTTGAACTCGTTGAAAATAGCGCGGTGGGGCTTGGCCAAGACGGTGGCTAGCACGTTGAGACGGCCGCGATGGGCCATGCCGAACACGATCTCCTTCACGCCGAGCTGGCCGCCGCGCTTGATGATCTGCTCGAGCGCCGGCACCATCGCCTCGCCGCCGTCGAGGCCGAAGCGCTTGGTGCCGGTGTACTTCACCTGGCAGAACTCCTCGAAGCCCTCGGCCTCGATGAGCTTGTTGAGGATGGCCTTCTTGCCTTCCTTGGTGAAGCGGATGTCCTTCTCCTCGCCTTCGATGCGTTCCTGAATCCAGGACTTCTGCGCCGGCGACGTGATGTGCATGAACTCGACGCCGATCTGTCGGCAGTACGTGCGGCGGAGGATCTTCAGGATCTGGCGGACGGTCGCAGTCTCGAGGCCGAGCACGCGGTCGATGAAGATCGGACGGTCGAGATCGGCGTCGGTGAAGCCGTAGGTCTCGGGCTTCAGCTCGCGATGCACCTTGCGCTCCGCGAGGCCCAGCGGATCGAGGTCGGCGGCGAGATGGCCCATGACGCGATAAGCGCGGATCAGCATCAGCGCGCGAATCGAGTCCTGTGTCGAGCGCATCGAGGCGACGGGCGACATGTCGAAGCCCGCGGAATAGGCGCGGGCCTGGATGCCGTCACGAAGGTGGCGCTCGGCTTGGCCGTAGTCACCGGTGAGCGCCGCGACGAGTTCGCTGGACGCGCCGGACTGCTCGAGATTCTGGAGCGGAACGGCCCACGACGGACCTTGCGGCTCCATCTCGCCGGGATGCACGCGCTCCTCTTTCAGGCTTTCGAAGAAATGCCGCCATTCGTCGCTGACCGAGCCGGGGTTCTTCTCATACTGCGCCTGCATTTCCTCGACGTAGGCGGCGTTGGCGCCCGAGAGGAAAGAGGTGCGGAGGAACTGCTCGTTCAGGGCTTGGCGAGACATCTGGAATCCTTGGGCTGGACTCGGTTATCGAGTGGTATTCTCGAGTGATCTTATTGGCAGGTTCGCGACGGTTTGCCGCGTGCTGCGCTGCCGCATATTGCGCGCTCTACATAGTGCAAGTCACGGCAATGTTTAAGTGAGCCAAAAGTGGTGGCTCAGACATCGGGAAATCGTGCGGGAGGGCCGCGAAACGCGTGCGGGGGCTCTGCGCCCCCACACTTTGCTCAACGACTTTCAGGCGTCTGACTCACGGTTCGAAGCCTGGAACTCAGCCTTTCAGGACTTCGACGAGGGTCTTGCCGAGGCGCGCCGGCGAGGGCGAGACGCGGATGCCCGCGGCTTCCATCGCAGCGATCTTCGAGTCGGCGCCACCCTTGCCGCCTGAGATGACGGCGCCGGCGTGGCCCATCGTGCGGCCGGCAGGAGCCGTGCGACCGGCGATGAAGCCCGCCATCGGCTTCTTGCGGCCCTTCTTGGCCTGCTCGATCAACCAAGCGGACGCGTCTTCCTCTGCAGAGCCGCCGATCTCGCCGATCATGATGATCGACTGCGTCTCGGGGTCGGAAAGAAAGAGGTCGAGCATGTCGATGAACTCGGTGCCCTTGACCGGGTCGCCGCCGATGCCGACAGCGGTGGTCTGGCCGAGACCTTCGTTCGTGGTCTGGAACACCGCCTCATAGGTCAGTGTGCCGGAGCGCGACAGGATGCCGACCGAGCCCTTTTTGAAGATATTTCCCGGCATGATGCCGATCTTGCATTCGTTCGGCGTCAGGACGCCGGGACAATTCGGGCCGATCAGGCGCGATTTCGACTTCTCGAGCCGGGCCTTGACCTTCACCATATCCATCACCGGAACGCCTTCGGTGATGCAGACGATGAGCGGGATTTCGGCGTCGATGGCCTCCAAAATCGCCTCGGCGGCGCCTGGCGGCGGCACGTAGACGACGGTGGCATTGGCGCCGGTCGCTTCCTTGCCTTCCTTTACAGTCTTGAAGATCGGCAGCTTCTCGCCGCCCTTGCCGGTCCAGGTCTCGCCACCCTTCTTGGGGTTTATGCCGCCGACCATCTTCGTGCCGTGGTAGGCTAGCGCCTGCTCGGTGTGGAAAGTACCGGTCTTGCCGGTGAGGCCCTGGACGAGGATCTTGGTGTCTTTGTTGATCAGGATCGACATGTAAATCAGGCCCCCTTCACAGCGGCGACGATCTTCTGCGCCGCGTCATCGAGATCGTTGGCCGAAATCACGTTCAGCCCGGACTCGTTGATGATCTTCTTACCCAGCTCGACGTTGGTGCCTTCCAAGCGCACGACCAGCGGCACCTGGAGACCAACCTCCTTCACCGCAGCGATCACGCCTTCGGCGATGACATCGCACTTCATGATGCCGCCGAAGATGTTGACCAGAATGCCCTTCACGGCCGGATCGGCAGTGATGATCTTGAATGCGGCCGTTACCTTCTCCTTGGAAGCGCCGCCGCCGACGTCGAGGAAGTTGGCAGGCTCGGCACCGTAGAGCTTGATGATGTCCATGGTCGACATGGCCAGACCAGCACCGTTGACCATGCAGCCGATGTTGCCGTCGAGAGCAACGTAGGCGAGGTCGTACTTCGACGCCTCGATCTCCTTGGCGTCCTCTTCCGTGGTGTCACGGAGCGCGACAATGTCGTCGTGGCGGTAAAGCGAGTTGTTGTCGAACGAGACCTTGGCGTCGAGGACGCGGAGGCGGCCGCTCTTCATGACGATGAGCGGGTTGACCTCGAGCAGCGCCATGTCCTTCTCGGTGAAGGCGCGATAGAGGATGGGGAAGAGGGCGATGCCGTCGTTGCGGGCCTCGCCCTCGAGCTTCAGCGCGTCGTTCAGCTTGGTGATGTCCGCCATGGTGACGCCAGCGGTCGGGTCGATGGCGACGGTAATGATCTTCTCGGGCGTGTGCTCGGCGACCGCCTCGATGTCCATGCCGCCTTCGGTCGAGACGACGAATGCGGGGCGACCGACGGTGCGATCAATCAGGATCGACAGATAGAGCTCCCGAGCGATGTCGGCGCCGTCCTCGATGTAGAGACGGTTGACCTGCTTGCCGGCGGGGCCGGTCTGTTTGGTGACCAGCGTTTTGCCGATCATTTCCTTGGCGTGGGCGATGGCATCGTCTGCCGAGAAGGCGACGCGGACGCCGCCCTTGGCGTCTGCCGGAAGCTCCTTGAACTTACCCTTGCCGCGACCGCCGGCATGGATCTGGCTCTTGACCACCCAGACCGGGCCGGGCAGGGCGCGGACGGCCTTCTCGGCCTCGTCAGCGGACGTGATCGGCACGCCGTCGGCTATAGGCGCGCCGAAGCTCTTCAGAACCTGCTTCGCCTGATACTCGTGGATGTTCATCGCGATTATCCCATTTGAGAGGGGCGTTTGGATAAGCGAAAGCGGCGCGCCGAGGTGATTTCAGCGCGCCGCCTCGGTGTCGAAAGATCAGGCGCCGAGGTGCGGCGCGATCTTGGTGCAGGCGTCAACGAGGCCCTTCACCAACTCGACCGACTTCATGAACATGGCCCGTTCGGGGCCGTTCAAGTCGATCTCGACGACGCGCTCGGCGCCACCGGAGCCGATCACGCAAGGCACGCCGACGTAGAGGTTCTTCACGCCGTATTCGCCGTTGAGGTAGGCGGCGCAGGGCAGGATACGCTTCTTGTCGCGCAGGAAGCTTGCCGCCATCTCGATGGCCGAAGCAGCCGGAGCATAGAATGCGGAGCCCGTCTTCAACAGCCCGACGATCTCGCCGCCACCCTTGCGAGTGCGGTCGACGATGGCGTCGAGGCGCTCCTGCTTGAGCCAGCCCATGCGGATGAGGTCCGGCAGCGGGATGCCTGCAACCGTCGAATAGCGGACGAGCGGCACCATGTCGTCGCCGTGGCCGCCGAGCACGAAGGCCGTGACGTCCTCGACCGAGACCTTGAGCTCGTCGGCGAGGAAGTGGCGGAAACGAGCGGAGTCGAGCACACCGGCCATGCCGATGACCATGTTGCGCGGCAGGCCGGAGGCCTTCTGCAGCGCCCACACCATGGCGTCGAGCGGGTTGGTGATGCAGATCACGAAGCGCGTTGGGGGCATACTTCTTGATGCCGGCGCCGACCTGCTCCATGACCTTGAGGTTGATGCCGATGAGATCGTCACGGCTCATGCCGGGCTTGCGCGGAACGCCGGCGGTGACGATGCAGACGCTGGCGCCCTCGATATCGGCGTAAGCGTTGGTGCCCTTGAGGTTGCAATCGAAGCCTTCGACCGCGCCCGATTGGGCGATGTCGAGCGATTTGCCCTGGGGCATGCCTTCCGCGATGTCGAAGAGAACAACGTCTCCGAGTTCTTTCAGGCCCACAAGATGAGCCAGCGTGCCGCCGATCATGCCAGCGCCGATCAGCGCGATCTTGGTCCGCGCCATGTGCGGGGAATCTCCTTGAGCTGCAAACTGCGGAGGCCTTGAGGCGATCTGCCGCTCCTCGGGGCCTCACCCGAGGCGGAGAGCGATAATTGGTCGCGAGGGTTGACTATCGCGAAACCCGAGGCTGTTCAAGGCAAAGGGCGATGATGAAACCAAAGAAGGGGTCGGACTACTTTGTATGTGGGATGCCAGATGCACTCTGCATGGCTGGGCTGCGTTTCATGCAAGGAAAGACGAAAACGCCCGTTTTTACAGCGTTACGCGATGCGTTCGGCGGCGGCGGCGTGTGCGCGAGCGGCACGTCCGACGAGATAGGCTTCGCTGCGCATCTCAGTCAGGCGCGACGCTGTCCGTTGGAATAGATCGGCGCCATCACCCTTCTGGTACAGCGCATCTGGCTCGGCTTCGGCCGAGGCGATCAGGCAGACCCGGCTGTCATAAAGCGTGTCGATCAGGTTGATGAAGCGTCGCGCCTCGTTGCGGCGACCGGGACCGAGCACCGGAATATCGTCCATCAAAACCGTGTGGAAGTGATGGGCTATCTGTAAGTAATCCGCGGAGCCGAGCGGCTTCTCGCACAAGTCGGCGAAACTGAACCTGGCTACACCCATCGAGGCCGACGGCACGTGGAGCTTGCGGCCCTTCACCTCGAGATCGAGCGTCTGGTTGGGGTGTTGTCCGGTCAACCGCTGCCAATGGTCATCCAGCTCGGCGCGGGCCCGGGCGTCGTTCGGCGCAAAATAGAGGGGACGGCCGGCGAGCTTGTCGAGACGGAAGTCTTTGGCGGACTTCAACTCCAGTACCGCCATGTGATCCTCGATCAGGTCGATGAACGGCAGGAAAAGCTGCCGATTGAGGCCATTCCTGTAGAGATCCTCGGGCGCAGCGTTCGACGTGGCGACCACGATGACGCCCTTCGCGAACAACACCTTGAATAGGCGGCCTAGGATCATGGCATCAGCGATGTCCGTGACATGAAGCTCGTCGAAGCAAAGCAGCCCGGCCGATTTGGCGATGTCAGCCGCAACGTGCGGGATCGGGTCGCCGTCCACCTTCTTGCGCGCGGCGCCGATGCGGTCGTGTGCGTCGGCCATGAACTCATGGAAGTGCGCGCGATGCTTCGGCTTGAACGCCACCGTGTCGAAAAACAGGTCCATCAGCATCGTTTTGCCCCGGCCGACGGAGCCGTGGATGTAAAGGCCCTGAGGCGGCGGAGCTTTTGATCGCTTCAAAAATGAGAAAAGGCTACCGCGACGGCGTCCCCACTGCTCCAGAGTGCGATCGAGGACATCGAGCCGCTCGGACGCCGCCTGCTGCGCAGGATCCGGCTCGATCTCGCCAAGCTTCAGCCGTTCTAAATAGCGCGCAAGCACGCTCGATCGCGTCATGGTGCTTCCGTGAAGCGGGCTCAGTTCCTCAGATCTGTCCAAAGGGACGCGAACGAATAGCGGATCGCAACCGCCGCCGCCACTCATCCGAACGGTTTGGCCTATAGAGCGGGGGTGAGCTGCCATGCGGTTGCGACATGGCGACCCTACTTCAGACGCAGGGGTCCACTGACTTTCGCAGGCGTTTATGTGGCATTGCACCATCGCCTTCGTACCTAAGTGCTGGAGTTGCGAATAACCTATCCGAATGTCATGGTGCTGGCACATTGTGCAATGCAATATGAAACCGTATATGAGGGGTGACCTGCTAACGTATGCGTCAACTATCCGGTCTTCAAAACAGCCATCAAGGCAAAGACCGGGCGGGCACTAAAGCCAGACCGGAGGTTCATGATCATGAGCGAACACCGCACCTGGGGAGGTAGCATTCGCAAGCTCGGTCCGACGGAAACAAAAAAGTTCCGCGACCACTTGCTCAAACTCGACCGCGACAGTCGCCGTATGCGCTTTGCACACGGCGTCTCCGACACGTTCATCGACGACTATGCGAGCCGCATGAATGAGATGGGCTCAATCGTCTTCGGCTACTTCGAGGGCGGCGAAGTGCGCGCGGCCGCCGAGCTCAGGAAGCTCGGTGACACCTGGGGCAAAGAGGCCGAGGCAGCGTTCTCGGTCGAAAAGGCCTTTCAGGAGCGTGGGCTCGGTAGCGAGCTGATGGGACGCGTGATCCGCTCGGCGCGGAACCGCGGCGTCCATCACCTCTTCATGAGCTGCCTCGCGGAGAATGGTAAAATGCAAGCCATCGCGCGCAAGCACGAGGCGGATCTCCGCTTCGAGTACGGCGAGGTGATCGGCGACATCGTTCCGCAAGAAGCGAACTACTTCTCGCTTCTCGCCGAAGCTGTCGAAGACCGCGTCGGCTACATGATGGCGGTACTCGACGTGCAGACCCGCACGACCAGCGCCGACAAGGCTGCATGAGCAAAGATGAGCTGCCATCGCGGCGGCTATCGATGACAACGAATTCGGGAAGCGCGCAGTCCACACGGGCGGCGCGCTTTTCTTTTGCCCCGGCGGCACGGGACTGATCGGCGACGAGACCAGGAATAGCGACCGCGATCCTTGTGGGCTGTGAGAATCAGTGCGGCATGCGGCAGCAATTCGCCCTGATTGTGAAAAGAATAATCGGCTCAATGGGGTGCGCGCTCACCGGTCATCCTTAACAACTCTGCGTCGTTCGCTGATGAAATCCGCGAAAGCTCAAGTGACAACGCGCACAAGGCGCTCAGCTTAACTCGGTTTCTCGTTATCTTCCCCATATGCCCCTCAATTCTCAACGAAATTGATGTTTTTGCGCAACAGATCGCTGTCTGCTGGGAAAAACACGCGGCTCAAATCAAAATCGGTGTCAACAAAATCCTCGAACTTGCACATGCTTTTTTTAGTCGCGTTTGATTCGGTCACATGAAATCTGAACGGAGATAAAAATGGCTAAGACCCCTGCGAAGAAGGCCGCCGCCCCTGCTGCGAAGGCCAAGGCTCCGGCGAAGGCCGTTGTCGCGAAGAAGCCGGCCGCGAAGGCCGCTGCGAAGGCTCCGAAGGCTGCCGCCAAGGCCGCTCCGAAAGCCGCTGCGAAAAAGACCAAGAAGGCCGCTTGAAGCCTTTCGCGCGCGATTTCTTATTGCGCGCCCACGATCCTGTTATTGGCGCGCCTTTGCCTCAACTCGCGAAAGGGCCCTCCGGGCCGCGGCCGCGCGCCATTCAACAATTCGCCAAGACTGCCAAACCGGAGGGTGCGGATTCGCGCCTCCGGTTTCTTTGTCTGCGGTCCTCCGGATCGCCAATACCGAGGGGCTCCCTAATCAGGCTCGCTCGGGAATGTGGGTAACGGCTTCGATATTGTGCCCGTCGGGATCGATAACGAACGCACCGTAGTAGTTCTCATGATAGTGCGGTCGCAATCCTGGCGAGCCGTTGTCGCGACCGCCAGCGGCAATTGCGGCCTCGTAAAAAGCGCGGACGCAAGCGCGATCCTTCGCCGCGAAAGCCACATGCAGACGTCCTTGGAGGGCTGCGCCGGTCCCGATCCAGAACTGGGGACGATTGTTGGCGCCAAAGCCCGCATATCCCCCGGGTCCGGTCTCGTCGCTCAAGTCGACGTTCTTCAGCAGCGCATAACCGAGCGGGGCGAGCGCCTTGGTGTAGAACGCCTTCGCGCGTTCGAAGTCGGCGACCGGGAATCCGATGTGATCGAGCATAGCACCTCCGCCAATAGAAAAGCCTCGCCGTATGTCACGGCGAGGCTCATCCTAGCAGAGGTTGCTTCTTCGCCGTCAGACGCGGCGCTCGACCATCAGCTTCTTCAGCTCGGCAATGGCCTTGGCGGGCGACAGACCCTTCGGGCAGGCCTTGGTGCAGTTCATGATGGTGTGGCAGCGATAAAGGCGGAACGGATCCTCGAGGTCGTCGAGACGCTCACCGGTAGCCTCGTCACGGCTGTCGATTACCCAGCGGTAGGCCTGTAGCAGCGCGGCTGGGCCGAGGTAGCGATCGGAGTTCCACCAGTAGCTCGGGCATGAGGTCGAGCAGCAGGCGCAGAGGATGCACTCGTAAAGGCCGTCGAGCTTCTCGCGGTCCTCGCGGCTCTGCTTCCATTCCTTCGGCGGGGCGGGGGTGTCCGTCTTCAGCCAGGGCTCGATGGAGCGATGCTGGGCATAGAAGTTGGTCATGTCCGGCACCAGGTCCTTGACGACCTTCATGTGCGGCAGCGGGTAGATCTTCACGGTGCCCTTCACGTCTTCCATGCCCTTCAGGCAGGCGAGCGTGTTGGTGCCGTCGATGTTCATCGAGCAGGAGCCGCAAATGCCTTCGCGGCACGAGCGGCGGAAGGTCAGCGAGGGGTCGATCTCGCTCTTGATCTTGATAAGCGCGTCGAGAACCATGGGACCGCACTGGTCGCGGTCGACATAGTAAGTATCGACGCTCGGATTGTTGCCGTCGTCCGGGTTCCAGCGATAGATGCGGAACTCCTTCCAATTGCCCTTGCCTTCGGGCTTGTTCCAGATCTTGCCCTTGCCGATCTTGGAATTCTTGGGGAGCGTGAGCTGAACCATGGCGAGCGCGGCTTTCCGATTGCTGGCTGGTGACGTGATCTTTTGATCTCTCACATGAGACGCGCGTGAAGCGCTGTCAACGCTACGTTCGCGGCAGACGCAGAGCACCCTTGCTCAGGAGGACGGGCAGATGCTCACTCCGGCCGGCTCTTCTTCAACTCGCGAACAAGCCCGCCCAGTTTGTCGGCCACATCAAGGCCCGTTTCGACGCAGAGCTTCAAGGTGGCGCGCGACTGAAACAGCTTGTTGAGCCGCTCCTGCTGCTCCCCGAAGCCGAAATATAGTTCTTCTGGCGCGTTGATCTCGCCATCCTCGACCGCGCACATCACGTCGAAGGCGTTCTGCGCAGCGAGCACCAGCATGGAAGCCACGTCGTTGACGAGTTGCTGGTAGAGCCGCGCGGAATCGGTGGCGACCCGCGGGCCGTGTACGCCGAACTTCATCGGACTCGCGGCGGGCGCGCCTTCACCAGCGTAGAGCTTGGGGTTGCGTTGGAAGCGGCGAAAGATCTCCGCCAGGCCCATGCAGCAGGTTTCGAGATCGCGCAGGGCCGTGCCGGCCTTGCGCTTAGCCTTGGCGCGGTCCGGCGTCTTGTCCTGCGCCGACCAGTTGATGGTGGCGATCGACGCGATGGCGCCGAGCGCGGCGAGCGCTGGCAGCACCGCGGTGAACGGGTCCGGCGCCATACGCGTGTCCGCTTCAGACGCACCGCGTGCCGGATCTTTGGCTGGTAAATTGTTCAAGGTGCCCTCGTCTCGACACGACGCTCCTGCGACCGCGACGGCGTGACGACCGCGGCGAGCGATAGGGCGCGGATGCTGCTATGGTCGCCACCCGCGCGCAAGGACCGATTTACAACGGTTCACAATTGCAGCGTCGGACCCTTCTGCATGTCCTGACCACGTCCGACCGCGAGATGCCAATCACGAGATCGCGCGCGGAAACGTCAGCGAAAAGAATGCGCTGCGGGGTGTCGCGGTCATCAGCCGCGCATGCGATACGGCCGCTTGTTCCCAGTCCGCGACTTGGATGACGTGCGGCTCGTGGGCGAACACCAGTTGACGCAGTTTTTGGACGGTCGCCCCGGCCGGGTTCTTGGCCACAACAAAGGTTGGAAAGTGCTCGACCGTCACGGCCACGAGCTTGTAGCCGGTTTCCTCGACGAATTCGTGCACGGCCTGGATGACGCCGAAACGCGAAGACCTAGCGGCAGCGTGGACGGCGAAGTCGTGGCCGCAGAGCAAGCCATCGTCAGCCACCTTTGGGGCCCAGCAGCGCAGATCCTCGAGGCAAGCCTCGTGGCTGTGGTTGCCGTCGATGTAGACCCAATCCAATGACTTATCAGTAAAGTCCGCCGCCGCATCCTTCGAATACTTGCGGATGACGTCGCACTGGTGTCCCGGCTTCCGGGACGCAAAACTTTTGACGATGGACCGGTATCTCGCTTCCTGCTCGCCCTGGACGACGTTGTTGTCGTCGCCGAAATAGACGTCCGAGTTCTGCTCGGCCCAGGGATCGACGAGAGCGAGATAGCTCGGCTTGCAGACACGCCGGATCTTGGAGGAAAAGCGGCCGCGGGCAACGCCAATCTCTGCGACCCGGCCGCCCAACGGTAGATAGCGCAGCAGCCGTTCGCGGAACATCGGCAGCAGCAACGTGCCGCCCTGTTCCAACGCGGCACGGTCTTCTTCGTCCACGCGAAGGCTTGCCGTTTCGTCCCAGCGAGAACGCGGCCAAAATGACGAAAGTCCAAAACTCATGTGCTCATCCCGGCTACGACGGCGCCAGTGAGCACCGGATCTACCCGCGTTCCGCACGAGGCTGTTTAGGCCTCGCGCGGAGGAAGGTTGAGTGGATCAATACACTCGAGCCTTCGGCTCGATGTACTTGACCTCGTTGGTCATGGTGTAGGTATGCACTGGGCGGTAGTCGAGAGTTACTGCCTTCTTGCCGTAGTCGGCCCATGCCAGCGTGTGCTTCATCCAATTGACGTCGTCGCGCTTTGAGAAGTCCTCGCGCGCGTGAGCGCCACGGCTTTCCTTGCGGGTCTCGGCGCCGACGACCGTCACCGCCGCCTGGGCGATCAGATTGTCGTACTCGAGAGTCTCGATGAGGTCCGAGTTCCAAATCAGTGACCGATCCGAGACGCGGATGTCATCGGAATCACGCCAGATCTGGCCGATCTTCTGCACGCCTTCGACGAGAACCGGACCGTCGCGGAACACCGCGCAGTTGTTCTGCATCACGCGCTGCATGCGCAGGCGCAACGCTGCTGTCGGGGTGCCGCCCTTGGCGTGACGGAAGCCGTCGAGACGAGACAATGCAAAGTCGGTGGCATCGCCCGGCAGATCGGTGTGTGCGGTCCGAGGCTCTACGGTCTCGGCCGCGCGCAAGCCGGCAGCACGGCCGAACACCACAAGGTCGATCAGCGAGTTAGAGCCGAGGCGGTTGGCACCGTGGACGGACACGCAGGCCGCCTCGCCGATCGCCATCAAACCGGGGACGACGGTATCCGGGTTGCCGTTCTTCAGGGTCAGAACTTCGCCGTGATAGTTCGTCGGGATGCCGCCCATGTTGTAGTGGACCGTCGGGATGACGGGGATCGGCTGGCGGCGCAGGTCGACGCCAGCGAATACCTTGGCGCTTTCGGTGATTCCCGGCAGGCGCTCGGCCAAGATCTTCGGGTCGAGGTGATCGAGATGAAGGAAAATGTGATCCTTCTCACGGCCAACACCGCGGCCTTCGCGGATTTCCATCGTCATTGAGCGGGAGACGACGTCGCGAGAGGCGAGGTCCTTGGCGTGGGGAGCGTAACGCTCCATGAACCGCTCGCCGTTGGAATTGGTGAGGTAACCGCCCTCACCCCGCGCGCCCTCAGTGATAAGCACGCCGGCGCCATAGATGCCGGTCGGATGGAACTGCACGAACTCCATGTCCTGCAACGGCAGGCCGGCGCGCAGTACCATGGCATTGCCGTCGCCCGTGCAGGTATGAGCGGACGTAGCAGAGAAGTAGGCGCGCCCGTAGCCGCCTGTTGCCAGGATGGTGCGCTTGGAGCGGAAACGATGGATGGTGCCGTCGTTGAGGCAGAGCGCGATGATGCCGCGGCAGGCGCCGTCGGCGTCCATCAGCAAGTCGATAGCGAAGTATTCAATGAAGAATTCGGCCGAGTAGCGCAGTGACTGGCCGTACAGCGTATGAAGCATCGCATGACCGGTGCGGTCAGCGGCGGCGCAGGTGCGTTGTGCGGGCGGGCCTTCGCCGAATTCGGTGGTCATGCCGCCGAACGGACGCTGATAGATCTTGCCATCCTCGGTCCGGCTGAATGGCACGCCGTAGTGCTCGAGCTCGTATACGGCATCGGGCGCATTGCGGCACAGGTACTCGATGGCGTCCTGGTCTCCGAGCCAGTCGGAGCCCTTGACGGTGTCGTACATGTGCCAGCGCCAGTTGTCCGGGCCCATGTTGCCGAGCGAGGCGGCAACGCCGCCTTGAGCTGCGACGGTGTGCGAACGGGTCGGAAACACCTTGGTCACGCAGGCGGTCTTCAAGCCGGCCTGGGCGCAGCCGAGAGTGGCGCGCAGGCCCGCGCCGCCAGCGCCGACCACGACGACGTCATAGGTGTGATCGACGATCTGGTAGGCGCGGCCGTTGATCGCGGGAGCCGCCGCGCCGTTGGTCTTGGAAGCCATGTTCGTTCAAGCTCCGACAAAGCTGAGCTTCAGGACCGCGAAGACGCAGGCGGCGCCTACGACGATCGCGAAGAAGGTGTTGAGTATCAGGAGGAAGATCTTCTTGCCTTCACTGGGCACGTAATCCTCGATGATGACCTGCATGCCAAGACGCATGTGGATCACGCCCGAGAGCACGAGCAGCAACAGCGGGAGCGCGACGATGGGCTTCGCAAGCTCTTTTCGGACTACGTCGTAGTCGTGGCCGGCGAGGGCCAGCACGAGGGCGACGAGGAAAATCGAGAGGATCAGGTTGGCGACGCCGGTGAGGCGCTGCTTCCAGAAATGGTCGGCACCTTCGTGGGCAGAGCCGAGCCGGCGAACGTTCTTCAACGGTGTGCGCATGGTCATGGGATCACGTCACGATCATCTTGAGGAAAGACGAGAGCTGCTCGATGAGACCCGAGAGCTGCCCCGAGAAGCCCCAAACTGCCAGCGTGAGCAGCACCGACAGGACGAGCGAGCCCTTGCAGAGCAGATCGATCATGCCGAGGCTGAAGCCGCGGCCAGTGTCCCAGATGAAGTGACGGATGCCACCGAGCGCGTGGTTGATCAACGCCCAAGTGTAGCCGAGGAGGATGAGCTTGCCAGGTAGCGAGCCGAACAGGCCGTTCACATAATTGAAGTACTGGGGGCCCGTGGCGGCGGCGATCAGCCACCAGGCCAGCAGTGCCGAGCCGAAGTACAGCGCGGCGCCGGTGATGCGATGCAGGATCGACGACACCATGTTGCTGAGCTTGCGGTAGACTTGCAGATGCGGCGAGAGCGGACGCTCCACGGCGCCTGCTCGTGCGGACTTGGCCTCAGCCATACGGCCTCTCCCCTTCGAGGTAATGCTCGACGCGCCTTGTAACGCCTCGCGCCGGACGCGGCAATTCGCCAAATGTCACGCGCGATTACGACTAACGCAGCGTGCGCCGCGGATGAGGACCGACGATGGGAGCACGCATGGATGCCCCGCGTTGGACGCATGGTGCGGTCACCTCGAGACGGCAGCCGCTCAGGTGATAGCGTCAACGATGGCCTTACCCAGCGCGGTTCCGCTGTCGAAGGCGTGCTCGGCGAGGCGGCCACGACACCAATCGCCGCAGATCCCAACCCTATGGTCCGAGGAGAAGATGTAGGTCTCACCGAGCGGCTGATCGGCAATCCCGTGCTTCCAAAGATGCGCGGTCATCACCGCTGGCCGCACAGGCGGCAGGCGCAACAAGTGGCTGACCTCGTTCCATAATTCCTCGGCAACAGCATCGGGCTCGATGTCCTCGAGCTCGCGGCTCCAGTTCTGCGAGGCGTGGATGACGAGGTTCTCGCCTCGCGAGCTGCGGCCGGGCTTGGTGGAGTTGCGCGCGATCCAACGGATAGTGTCCGACATGTCGGAGAATACGTCCTGGTCGGGGAGCAGGACATCTTCCAAGCGGACCATCAGCGCCCAACACGGCAGCATGCGCACTCGTGCCAAGGGATCGGCCAGCTCATCGAGACGGCCGAGCAGCAGGCGTGCCTGCGCTGCCGGCACCGCGACGGCGACGGCGGCAAAGGGGCCGACAGAAGTCTCGTCCTCGAACCAGACATGCCAACCCTTCTCATGCTTCTCGATGGTGTGGACGCGGCGGCTGGTGTGGATGCGAACGCTTTCGGCCAGAGGGCGCACAATCGAGGACATGCCCGGCGTGCCGACGTACCACGGCATCATCTGGCCCGCCCCAGCCTCGCCTCCTTTAGAGGCGCGGGGAGTCCAGCGTGCGACATAGCCGGAAGCCTGCAGCTCCTCGATGAAGGTTCGGAATGCGGTAGCGCGAGCAGTGATGTATTGCGCGCCGTGATCGAAGGCGGCGAGGCCGACGCGTGTCGTTGCCATGCGCCCACCGATGATCCGATCCTGCTCGAAGACTTCGACGAAGAAGCCGGCACGGCGCAGCACCCGGGCACACGACAACCCGGCCAAACCTGCTCCAATGACAGCCACGCGCTGCGTCAAATCATCCGTCCAGCACGGATGCTGCTCCCTATCGCGACCTAAACCGGTGCGTGTCTCAATGCCAAGTATGCCCTGAATCGTTGCAATTTACTGCAGCAACGATGAGAGAGCTGCAAATCACACATCGAGCATTTGATATGCTTCGCGATGCTTTGGCGACGCACTTTTATGCGTTATCACAGCGATCGGGCATGAACCACAGTAATGTCGCTTTAATTTTTCGCGGCTGTCAGTGAACCACATGCTATGCGCGCACCGGTTCCGCCGTCCGGGTCGGTCGTATAATTGTCCGCCTTCTCGAAAATGACGAACGAGGTGCCGTCGGCGTCAAAAACCAACTCCTCTGCATCTTTGTTCAGCGTGATGAACGGACTCAACATTTCGACGTCAACTTCGCCGGCAGAGGTGGCGATAAGGTTCGGCAAATCGCCGGCCATCGGCCCCTCGTCATTGAGAAAACCATGCTTGGCGCCGAGTGGATTGTAGATCGCGCCCGCCGACGCGAAATCGCCCTCGCACTTGCGCGTATCGTGTACGTGGAACCCATGCGGCCCGGGTGGCAAGCCCTTGAGCTTGATCTTCAACAGAACGCCAGAGGTCGTCTCGACGACGCCGACCGTGCCCAGGTCCTTGCCGTCGCGGCCCTTGATGTCTGCGGCGGCCTTTTCGCCTACAGCCAAGGCCGGCGAGGCGGCCAAAATTATGCAAGCCATGGAAAACGCGAGAATGGTCGGCTTCATCGAGAACAGGCTCCGATTTCCCCGGGCACGGAGGCCCTGTCAACTGATGTTACCCCACCGCCTACTATAGCCAGCGCCGATGGGTCGCGGCAGAGGGTGTGCGCCGAAAGTAGAGGCGCGGTGCAAGCGGGACGCACCGCAGACTGGTTGCATCGCTCAACGCGGCATGACGAGCCAAAGATCGAGATCGAGCACCACGCCTTCGGCATATTCGCCCTTCTCGTTCTTGAACGGCAGCGTTGCGCAATCCGCATTCTTGACGCCGACAAGACGGACACGCAGGGCGCCAATGTCCGAACGGCCGGGGATATCGGCCTTCTCCAGCACCTCGGACCAGGCATACACAGTGTCCCCCGCGAAGCAGGGTGCGACGTGGCGGCCGCCGTTGACGGCGGCGACGTGGAAGGCATTGCCGAGACCGTTGAACGACAACGCGCGGGCCAGCGAAATGACGACGCCACCGTAGACGATGCGCTTGCCGAAACGGCCCTTGGCCTCGGTATGCTGGTTGAAATGCACCTTGGCGGTGTTCTGATAGAGACGCGTGGCGAGCTGGTGCTCGGCCTCCTCGATGGTCATGCCGTCGACATGGTCAATTTTCTCGCCAACCTCGTAGTCGCCCCAGCGATAGGGGGAGCCGGCAAGATCGAAATCATAGCGGCCCGCCTCGATCACGGGCACTCCGGCGCCGAAGCCGGCTGGATCGACGCGATCGTGGAGCTTGGGCACGGAATTCTCGGCGCAAACGGCGGCCTTATCGCGTTTTCGCACCATCACCCAGCGGACGTATTCCAGCACGGTCTCGCCACGCTGGTTGCGCCCGGTTGAGCGGACGTAGACGGTGCCCGTTTCCTTGTTCGAGTTCTCGCGCAGGCCAATCACCTCCGACACGGTCGAAAGCGTGTCGCCGTTGAAGACCGGCTTCAGGAAGCGACAGTCGGCATAACCGAGGTTGGCGATAGCATTGAGCGAGATGTCGGGCACGGTCTTACCGAACACCACGTGAAAGACGAGCAGGTCATCGAGGGGAGCCTCGTTGTAACCAATCGCCTGGGCGAACGCCTTGGACGACTGCACTGCAAAACGCGACCCGTAGAGGCCAGTATAGAGCGCCGCGTCCGCCTCGGTCACGGTGCGGGGCGTCGCGTGCTTGATCACTTGGCCGAAGCGGAAGTCCTCGAAATAGTTGCCTGGATTGGTCTTGGTCGCTGTCATGGATGTCGCGCTCGCGGCTCGTTGCTCATGATCACGCAGCTCTTGCGACCGCGGCGGCATTGACGGCACCCCCGGGCCGGTCGCAGTGCCGACGCCATTATTGAGACACGCAAAGCAAAACTGCGGCTGCGGCGCAAGGCCTTTCCACCAGACGGGCGAAAGGGTCAGCGTGCACAGAGTTGAGCGGTGGCGACGCAGCGCCACGTCGGATTCAGGCTGACCGACAGGGGATAGGGGGCGCAGCGCAGGCCCGGTTTTTGGATTCGCGTGCGCTTCACACCAAGCGAGGCGAGGTAATCACGGGAGCTGGCGAGATTTTGCGTCAGGTTAATCCGCGCAAAATGGCGGGCCGCACGGATATCGGGCATTGTGGCTTCGCCGACGGCCTCGTCGCAAGCGACGGCAAGGCGTGGCAAGCCCTTTTCTTTCACGACCGGCGCACATGCGGCCAAGGCCAGGGTCACGCCGAAGAGCGACAACCCAACAGACCGATGTTGCATTCTCCGGGCACCCCTTACTCAATCCCCGGAGAATGAACACAAGAGCTTAGCGGCCCTTTAATGGCGCATGGACGTTACGCGGACGCACGGCATCTGCGTATCGTCCCTCGCGGCTCAGCCGGCCGCTTCCATGGCCTGGATGGCGTCGGCGATGGAAACCGTGCGCTGCGCCATGACGAGGTGGAGGCGCTCCACCATGCGGCCTTCCACAGTGATCACGCCCTTCTTGGCGTTTTCAGGAACGTCGAAAGCAGCGATGATCTTGCGAGCCCAGCCGACTTCTTCCGGAGTTGGTGAGAAGATCTCGTTTGTCGGTCCGACCTGCGAAGGATGGATCAGCGTCTTGCCGTCCATGCCGAGGGTGCGGCCGTGCTCGCATTCCTCCCGCAAGCCCTTGTCGTCCTTGAAGTCGTTGTAGACACCGTCGAGGATGTCGAGGCCGTAAGCGCGGGCGGCGACAAGAGACATGGCAAGCCACGGCACAACGGCGAAGCGGTTGTGTAGAGCGCGGGCGCGGCTCTCTTTCAGAAGATCGTTGGTTCCCATGACTAGGCAGGAGAGCCGATTTTCAGGGTCCGCGCCGGTGGCTGCGATCGCGCTGGCGTTGATCATCGCCATCGGCGTTTCCATCATCGCCCACAGCTTGGTCTTGTCGGGTGCGTGGACGCCTTTCAGAATCTTGGCGACACTGATGATGTCGCCGGGATGCGCGACCTTCGGAACGAGGATGGCATCCGGCTGAGCCGCGCAGGCGGCGAGGATGTCCTCGGTGCCCCAAGGCGTCTCTAAGGCATTGGTGCGGATGACGATCTCGCGGCGCCCATATCCGCCGGCCTTGACGGTGGCACAGACTAACTCGCGGGCGGCGACCTTGGCGTCCGGGGCCACCGCGTCCTCGAGATCGAGGATCAGCGCGTCGGCCGAGATGGTCTTGGCCTTCTGCAAGGCGCGCTCGTTCGAGCCAGGCATGTAGAGTACGCTGCGGCGGGGACGGACTTGCGTCATTGGCTCCTCGTAAGCTTTTTTGTGCAGTGCGACACTAAAGCACCGGGGCGCGAACGCAAACCGACCTTCGATGAAGTTTTGGGTTCAATGGAGGACAAACCCTACGGCATGGCGCGGTTGCTTGCACTCTCCAGCCAGGTCGTGCGCGGCACTGTTGGGTTGTCTGCGATCGTTCCGGCGTGGCAGCGGCTTGGCCACGAGGTGATCGCGGTGCCAACCGTGATCCTGTCGAGTCATCCGGCTCCGGGCCGCAAAATCGCCGGGACTCGGATCGCTGCAGCCGACCTCGATGCCATCATAGCGGCCCTGGATGCGAACGACTGGCTTACCGGGATCCACGGCGTGCTGACGGGATACCTACCTAGCGCAGACGCGGTTGTGGCCGCGGCCCGTGCCGTGTCACTCATCCGGTCTCGGTCGCCAGAAGCAATCGTGCTGTGCGACCCGATCCTGGGGGACGATCCGAAGGGGCTTTATATCGAAGCGGCCGCCGCGGAGGCCATCCGGGACACGCTGCTACCTCTCGCCGATCTTGCAACACCGAACCGGTTCGAACTCGCCTATCTCAGCGCCCGCCCCGTTCAAAATCGAACCGATGCGGCGCGGGCGCTGGAATGCCTTGCATGCGGCGGAGGCGTTGCAACATCCATCCCCGGCACCCATCCTGGATACCTGGATAACGTGCTGTCGATAGGGCCAAATCTCGCGATAACGGCTGTCGGCTTGCGTTCTGGAGCACCGCATGGGACCGGGGATCTGATGGCCGCGCTGCTGCTGTCGGCGTTGGTTCAAGGCAAAGGTCCAATCCAAGCGCTGCGCTTGGCCACGGCCGCAGTCGATTCAGTGCTGGAGGCGAGCGGATCGCTGGATCGGCTGTCGATCGAAGCAATGCCGGTGCACACCGCCCCGTGGCCTTGCGAGACGTGGGGAGGATGACGCTTTCTCTCACTCGACAATGGGCTCAGTCGAAACGATCCCATTCCGGCTGTTCGCCGAAGCGGCGTGCCAGAAAGTCGATCAGGACTCGCGTCTTGGCGGCGAGATAGCGGTTCGGCGTGTACAGGGCATAGATGCCAAGGCCGGTCGGTGGATACTCTTTCAAGACTACGCGCAGTCGGCTGGCGGCGATATCGTGCCCGACAAGGAATGTCGGCAGTTTCGTTATCCCGTGGCCGGCGAGCGCCGCTGCCCGCAAGACATCGCCGTTGTTGGAGCAGAGCGAGGAGTTGATGGCGACGTTGCGAGGCGAGCCCTCCTCGATCAGCTGCCAGCGCTGCAGGGTCGTGGTGTGGCCATAGCTCAGGCAACTATGCCCGGCCAGATCCGCCAGGGTCTCCGGCTCTCCGCGGGCTTCGATGTAGGACGGCGCCGCTACCAGCACACGGCGGGCCGGCGCCAACTTGCGGGCTATCAAACTGGAATCCGCGAGCGCCGCGATCCGGATGGTGACGTCGACGCCTTCCTCGATCGGGTCGATAAACCGGTCGTTCAACGTCAGCTCGATCTTAAGACCTTGAAAAGTCGTCATGAAGTCGGCTATCGCGGGGCCGAGGTAGATCGCGCCAAACGACATGGGTGCATTTACTTTCAGCACGCCCCGGGGCTCATCGTGCAGGCGCGAAACCTGACGCTCGGTCTCCTCGACTCGGGCAATAATATCGATGCATTGCTCGTAATAGGCGAGACCGGCCTCGGTCGGACCCACGCGGCGGGTCGTCCGATCCAGAAGGCGGGCACCGAGCAAATGCTCAAGCTCCATCACCGCCTTGCTCACGGCCGAGCGCGTCACGCCCAATGCGCGCGCCGCTTCGGAATAGCTCCCTAACGCCACGACCTTCGCGAACGCGTTCATGGCCTCGAGTTTGTCCATGATCATTGTATCCGAACGGGATGCAGTTTGGCATTGCGATACAGAATTGCCACCCAATTTGCACTGGCCTAAATTCCCACTCAAGCAATCGGCAATCAAGCCGTGCGTGATTCGAGATCGCTCGAGGAGACGGCCATGTCCCAGTTTCTTGACCTGCTGACCCCGCAAAACAGCCAGCTCATCATCATCGATCACCAACCGCAGATGGCGTTCGGGGTGCAGTCCATCGATCGGCAACTGATGAAGAATAACGTGGTCGCGCTGGCGAAGGCGGCGAAGGCGTTCTCGGTGCCGACCACGATCACCACCGTCGAGACGGAGAACTTCTCCGGGCACACCTATCCCGAGCTACTGGCCGTATTTCCCGAGAACAAAATTCTGGAACGTACGTCCATGAATTCATGGGACGAGAAAAACGTGCGCGATGCGCTCGCCGCGACCGGCCGCAAAAAGATCGTCGTCGCCGGGCTTTGGACGGAGGTGTGCAACTTGATGTTTGCGCTCTCCGCTATGAAGGAGGGCGGCTACGAGATCTACATGGTCGCTGATGCGTCCGGCGCGACCTCTGCCGAAGCGCAGAAATACGCGATGGACCGTATGGTTCAGGCGGGGGTGATCCCTGTGACGTGGCAGCAAGTGTTGCTCGAGTGGCAACGTGATTGGGCTCGCAAAGAGACCTACGATGCCACGATCCGGATCGTACAAGAGCACTCCGGAGCCTACGGAATGGGCGTCGATTACGCCTACACCCTCGTCCACAAGGCGCCTGAGCGCGTTGAGCACGGCCATCGCATAGCCCCTCATGCAGCCAAGTAGCCGGTCGAGGTGACACTGCATCCCATTTGAACACTTCATCCCGTTTGAAAGGTGTGAACGCAAAGGAGACTCCAATGCCGATGCTGACGACGAAGGATGGGACGGAGATTTATTACAAGGACTGGGGAAGCGGGCAGCCTGTCGTGTTCAGTCATGGCTGGCCGCTGAATTCCGACGCGTTCGAAGACCAGATGTTCTTCCTTGCCTCAAAGGGCTACCGGTGCATCGCCCATGATCGCCGAGGTCACGGGCGGTCCAGCCAGCCCTGGCACGGCAACGACCTCGACACCTATGCCGACGATCTCGCTGAACTAACTGCGAAACTCGACCTGCAGGACGCGATCCACGTCGGCCATTCGACAGGCGGCGACGAGGTTGCGCGTTATATCGGCCGCCACGGCAGCAAGCGTGTCGCAAAGGCGGTACTGATCGGTGCTATTCCGCCGCTCATGCTGAAAACTCCTGGCAATCCAGAGGGGACGCCGCTCGAGCTGTTCGACCAGTTGCGTGGGCAGGTTCAAGCCGACCGGTCGCAGTGCTTCAAGGACCTCAGCATGCCGTTCTATGGCTACAATCGTTCCAAGGTGAAGGTGTCCCAGGGGGTTCGCGACGCCTTCTGGCTGCAGGGCATGATGGCGGGATTTCCCGCAAGCTACTTCTGTATCAAGGCCTTTTCTGAAACCGACACGTCAGCGGATCTGGAGAAATTCGACGTTCCAACCTTGTTTTTGCACGGCGACGACGATCAGATCGTGCCGATCGGCGCCGCGGCTTTGAAAGCGGTCAAGCTCGTGAAGAATTCACGGCTGAAGGTGTATAGGGGAGGCTCGCATGGCCTGTGCACGACACACAAGGACGAGGTGAACGCCGACCTGCTGTCCTTCATCGCGGATTGACCACCAACCGACGTGATCTGTCCGCCGTTCTTCAGGAAAAGGAAAAGTCTGCTAGAATGCCAATGGGTTCGCGTGTTTCCAACGTAGAAATCGCATTGAAATCAAAGATGAAACACGTGAAGCAACGTACGCTTGCATTCTTTCAGCACGAAGCGGCGGGCGGGATTGTCCTGCTCGCAGCGGCGGTCCTGGCGCTGATCCTCGCCAACTCGCCGCTGCACCATGCCTATGAGCTCCTGCTTGAGACGCCCGTGACGGTGCGGATCGGCGAGGCCGGCATCGACAAGCACTTGATTCACTGGATCAACGACGGCCTGATGGCGGTGTTCTTCCTGCTCGTCGGTCTCGAAATCAAGCGCGAGATGATGGTTGGCGCGTTGTCGTCGCCGGCTCGGGCGAGCTTGCCGGCAATCGCGGCATTGGGGGGGATGGTCGTTCCAGCGCTGATTTACGTCGCTTTCAATCACGGGGATGCCAAGGCCCTGACCGGGTGGGCAATTCCCGCTGCGACCGACATCGCGTTCGCGGTCGGCGTGTTGGCGCTGCTGGGGTCCCGGGTACCACCGTCGCTGAAGATCTTCCTGCTGGCGCTCGCGATCATCGACGACCTGGGTGCGATCGTCATCATTGCCGTGTTCTACACGGCGAATCTCGCGGTAACGGCGCTCGCCCTCGCTGCTCTCGGATGCGTCATTCTGGCGCTCATCAACCGGGCAGGGGTAACGAAGATCGCGCCCTATGTCGTGGTCGGGGTATTCATTTGGGTCTGCGTCCTGAAGTCGGGTGTTCACGCAACGCTTGCGGGAGTTGCAACGGCACTTGCGGTTCCGCTCGAAGGCCGCAACGGGGAAGAAGACCGGCCGCTCGAAACCCTGGAACATAGCCTGCACACCTGGGTCACGTTCCTAATTTTGCCGCTGTTCGGATTTGCCAATGCGGGCGTCTCGCTCGGTGGATTGACGCTGGCCAAGATCGCTGGCTCCATCCCGCTCGGCATCGCTGCCGGCCTCGCCCTCGGAAAGCCAATCGGAATCTTCAGCGCGACGTGGGCCGCCGTTCGGATCGGGGCCGGCCAAATGCCGCTCGGAGCGAATTGGCGACATGTGTTCGGCGTGGCCTGCCTCGGCGGCATCGGTTTTACGATGAGTTTGTTCATCGGTATGCTCGCGTTCCCCGAGCCACAGTACGCGACCGACCTCAGAATTGGCGTGCTCGGAGGCTCCATCGTCTCAGCGGCGTTCGGGGCGTTCATTCTCACGCGGGGCGCCATCACCAGAAGCGGGGGGACTAGGGGTGGGTAGCGAATAACTACCGCAAGGGGTGTGGCAGTTTAAAGCGCAGGATGCTTATCTCTGAAGCCGGATAACTTCCGAAGCCTCGGGCCCACGCAATAACGGAGCGCCGTCGAAGTCATGACCCACTTTCCCGACGCCCTCACCGACCGCTATCACCGCTTCAAGTTCCGTCACTTCACGCCGAACGCCGAGCACTACGAGCAGCTCGCAAGCTACGGCCAGAACCCCGAAGTGATGATCGTCTCGTGTTGCGACAGCCGCTGCGATCCGGAGACGATCTTCTCGGCAATGCCCGGCGAACTGTTCGTCGTACGCAATGTCGCGAACCTCGTGCCGCCCTACGAGACCGGCGGCCACTACCACGGCATCTCGGCGGCTCTTGAATTCGCAGTCTTGAACTTGCGGGTGAAGCACGTCGTCGTCATGGGTCATTCGAGCTGCGGCGGCGTCAAGGCTGCGCTTCACCACAGCGCCGCACGGCAGACTGATGCGCTATTCATCACCAAGTGGATGGCAATGCTCGACGACGCCAAGCTGAAAGTTCTGGCGCGCAATCAGGGCAAGCCCGACGCCAATGTCACCGCGGAGCTGGAGCGCGAAGGCGTCAAGGTTTCACTCGCCAACCTACGCACGTTCCCTTGCATCCAGACTCTGGAAGGGAAGGGTCGCGTCGCTCTTCATGGCTCCTATTTCGACATCTTGACCGGCGCCCTGCAGGTACTTAATCAGGCGACTGGGGAGTACTACTCGCTGTAAGCGTAGGCGGCAGATAGCGGTAGAAATCCAAGGAGTTGGCACGGGTTCGCCGGGCTGGGTAACTCTTCCCAGAGAGCGGGGCGGACGCGTTGTGGCAGCGCATCGATTAGATACTGATGTCGATGGCGATCAGAAGGCCGAGTAACGCGATTGCGCCCACGACAATGAACGGGGTCAGATTTACTTTCTGAGGAGGTTCACTTTTGTCCTCCCAAGGCAACAGGATACGCCGGCCGCAGGTCGGACACTTCAAAACTTCTCGGGTAATGCTCTTGCCACAGTCGGAGCAGCGCGTGCTCAGCTTCATCGGCCTTGCCTAGTCCTTCGTAGAACTTCCCGCAGCTTCCTCCGACCTCCTGTATACAGCTTGCGGCGCGTTTTGTCTCAATGATCCGGCACAATCGTGAGTGAGGGCCTTGGATTAAGATGGAGCTTTGGGGGCGGCAAACAGCGCCGCTGAACTCGCATCGCCAATTGCCGTTGCTCGCCCGAGACTTAAAGCTGGCGCCAAACTAGCAGCGGTCGCATACGGGGAAGCCCGGAGGGCGAGCAGATTCTGGCCGTCACTCTTTCTTCAGGCCTTCCGGCCGGTGGGCCGCGAGCTTGCCGCTCTTGCTGCTCCTGACGAGATATTCGGGGTCGTCCTCGGTGGGCTTGGCGACGTGACCCTTGATGTGGGTCTCCGACGTGAGCTTCTTCTCGACCCGGCCGCTTGTCTCGCCCTGTGACGTATTCCAGCGGACTCGGTCCCCTGGTTTGAGCTTCTTTGCCATGCCTGCTCCTTCGCATTGCTGATCCGACAGCAATACGGCTGAAGGGGCGGAAGGTTCACGGAGGTTACGTCAAAAGCGAACGGGCCGGGTCTCGAAGTCAGCTAGCTCGTCTTCTTGCGTGCTGCCTCGATGGCGGGGAGGATCTGGGTCTCGAGCGACCCGGGAGAGATCGGGCCCACGTGCTTGTAGGCGATGCGGCCAAGGCCATCGATGACGAACGTCTCGGGCATGCCGTAGACGCCCCACTCGATCGCGCCGCGGCCCGAGATATCGACTCCGACGGCCGTGAACGGGTTGCCGTAGCGACCGAGGAAGCGGCGGGCGTCCGTCGTCTTGTCCTTGTAGTTGACGCCGTAGACGTCGACGTTGGCACGCTTCTTCAACTCAATCAGCATCGGGTGTTCCTGCACGCAAGGCACGCACCAGGAAGCCCAGAAGTTTACGACGGCAACCTTGCCGTGGCCGAGGTCGGTGTTGTTGAAGCCTTTGACTTGGGCGCCATTCTCCAAGAGTTCGTCCATCGGTTGGAAGGCGACTGCCGGCACGGGCTTGCCGATGAGCGCGGAGGGGAGCTTGGAGGGATCGCCCGTTTTCAAAGCGAAGGCGAAAAGCCCGGCCAGCGCTGCGAAGACGATTACTGGAGCGAGCACGCCGAGGCCACGGCGCCGTCGCAAGGGCGCTTTCTCGATCTCTGGGGCGTCGGTCATGGCGGCTCCGGCCGAATGTTGTCAGGACTTGCGCGAGCGGCGCCGGGCGCCGCGGGCTTCGAGATCGCGCAGGAGGCGTTGCTGCTTCCAACCGTCGGTGACGAGCCACGCGACGAGCGCGCCGAGCACGACGAGGGTGGCCCCGTAGGAGGCCCAGATGAAAGCGGCGCGCGGTCCGAGATCGGGCATGGTTTCACTCCTTACTCGGCCGCTGCCGGTTCGGTGGCGCTGCCGCGGGCACGCTCAACCTCGGCAATCTGCATAGCCTTGACGCGCCGCCGTGTGATCTCGTTTCGCATCGCCTGCATGTGCATGGCGAAGAACAGCACCGAAAAACCGGCGGCGGACCAAAGCAGCGGCACCAGGATCGACGGGTGGATGGCGGGGCCGCCCGGCTTCAACACGCTTGATGGCTGATGCAGCGTGTTCCAGGCCGGGATGTTGATGCCGAGCACTGGCACCTGCAAACCTTCAACGGAGATCTTGATGAACGGCAGGATGACAACGCCGACGAGCGCCAGAACGGCCGTCAGCTTGGCCGCCGTCGTCTCCTCCTCGATTGAGGAGCGCAGCGCGATGAGGCCGAGATAGAGGAAGAAAAGGATCAGCACCGAGGTGAGCCGAGCGTCCCAAACCCAGTAGGTGCCCCACATCGGCTTGCCCCACAGCGAGCCGGTGATCAGCGCCAGCAGCGTGAACGCAGCTCCGATAGGCGCTGCTGCCTTTGCCGAGACGTCGGCAAGGGGGTGGCGAAAGACGAGAAGCCCGAAGGAGGACATCGCGATCAGGCCGTAGCCCATCATGCCGAGCCAAGCCGAGGGCACGTGCACGAACATGATCTTGGCCGTCTCGCCCTGCTGGTAGTCCGGCGGGGCGGTGAAGCCGCGATAGAGAGCATAGGCTATGATGACGCCGGCGACGCCCCACAGCCACGGCAACAAGCGCGCCGACAGCGCCATGAAATTGGTCGGGTTCGCAAGCTTCTGGGTCCAGGTCTGGTGCATGGGCATCTGTTTTATGGGTTTGCGTCAGGAAGCGCAAACGGAGGCGTGAAGCCTTGAGCGGGGTCAAGTCGGGCGGCGGTGAGCCTCGATCAGTAGTGGTGGCGGCACTGGGCGATGACCAGGGTTTGGGTCGTGGGGTCTCCTTCGACGCGGTAGACGAGGCGGTGCTCCTGGTCGAGCCGACGTGACCACCAACCGGACAACTCACCCCGCAGGGGCCCGGCTTCCCGGTTCCAGAGAATGGATGTCGCCTACACTCCTCGATCAATTTCACGAGGCGGCGCAGAAGCTTGCCGTCGTGCTCCATCCAGTGGCAGAGGTCGTCCCAGCCCGCTGGCGTGAACGCTGGCCAGAACTCATTATTGCATCTGGATTCTGAGCGCTGCCGCCGCCGCCAGGGGGCCGAGGACGATGGAGCCCAGCGATAGCGCGGTCACGATCAGGAAAGAGCCCTGGAAGCCGCCGGCGCCGATCTGGGCGGTGCTGATGGCGGCGATGCCGTAGATCAGCGTCGGCACGTAGAGCGGCAACACCAGCAGCGCCACCAGCAGGCCGCCGCGGCGGGCGCGCAGGGTCAGCGCAGCGCCAATGGACCCAAGGAAGCTGATCGCGGGCGTGCCGACGGCCATGGTCCCGACGAGTGGCAGATAGGCGCTCATCTCGAGGTTCAGCAGGAGGCCCAGCAGTGGGGCCAGCAGGGCGAGCGGGATGCCGGTCGAGATCCAATGCGCCAACGCCTTGGCCGCGCACACGAGTTCGAGCGGCAGCGGTCCGGTGGCGATGACCTCCAGCGCGCCGTCGTCCGCGTCGGTTTCGAAGATGCGTCCCAGCGATAGCAATGCCGCCAGCAGCAACGCGATCCACAGCACACCGGGTGCGATGCGCGATAGCAGCGCGAGGTCGGGCCCAAGCCCCAGCGGCATCATCGCGACGACGATGAGATAAAAGCCCAGCGCGGTGCCGAGCGCGCCGCCTTCGCGCAGCGCCAGCACCAGATCGCGCCGCACCAGCCGCCAGAACGCGCTCATGCCGCCTCCGCGGCGACGCCGCCGACGAGTCGCAATTCCCGCGTCTTGGCGAGGCCGAGCGGAATGTGGGTCGCCGCGATCGCGATACCGCCACCGGTCACGTGCGCATCGACGGCCTTGGCGAGCAGCGCCACGGAGGCGGTGTCGAGGGAGACGGTCGGCTCGTCAAGGAGCCACAGCGGTCGATGCGCGACAAGCAGACGGGCGAGGCCGAGGCGCCGCTTCTGACCCGCGGAGAGATATCCGGCCGGGATGTCTGACAGGTCGAGAAGATTGAAATGGTCGAGCGCCTCGTCGAGGCGGTCGGCGTTACCATCACGGTCGTCTTCAGCGAGGTACTCGGTCCAGAACCTCAAGTTCTCGGCGACCGTCAAGCTCGCTTTGATGCCGTTGGCATGGCCCACGTAATGCGACTGCTCCGCGATGTCTCGCTCGGGATCGCCGCCATTCAGGCGGATCGTACCGCCGGAGGGAGCCAAAAACCCGGCCAGGGTCCGGATCAACGTGGTCTTTCCCGCGCCGTTGGCCCCTGTCAGCAGCAGCGCTTCCCCGGCCGCGACCTCGAACGAAAGATCGCGGATGATGGTGCGGGCACCGCGGGTCACCTGAAGCTGGTCGGCGATGAGCTGCAAGGGGTGCATCCGCAATCGACTGTCGAGGGGTCAATCGCCTCTATACGGTCAGCTGCGAAGCGCTGCCAAAGGCAAAATGCCGGCGCTCGCGTCTTATAAGTTGAGCCGTCAACGGCAGAAAATGTCCCGCAAGTGCCTGATCCGCTTAAAAGACGGGCGACCTCAAACTAACGATGGCTTTGCCTAAAGGCCAAAGCCGCAGTAAGACAAGCTCGCAAAAACAGCACGCGCAACTACAGGGCATCCCTCGCCGGCACACCGGCGGCGCGGCTCCGATTTTCCATATCTCAAGGAGGACAGAGCTTGAGCGCGTTGACCCCGATTTCCATCGACAGTTTCAAATGCCGCCGCACGCTAACGGTGGATGGCAAGGCGTACGAGTATTACTCCCTGCCCGAGGCCGAGAAGAACGGCCTTGCTGGCGTCTCGCAGCTTCCCTTCTCCATGCGGGTGCTGCTCGAGAACCTGCTGCGCCACGAGGATGGGCGCACGGTCACAAAGGAAGACATCCAGAACATCTCCGCCTGGCTCGACGACAAGGGCAAGGCCGGCAAGGAGATCGGCTTCCGCCCCGCCCGCGTGCTGATGCAGGACTTCACCGGCGTGCCCGCGGTCGTCGACTTGGCCGCGATGCGTGACGGCATGAAGGCGCTCGGCGGCGATCCGACCAAGATCAATCCGCTCGTGCCCGTCGACCTCGTCATCGACCACTCGGTGATCGTCGACGAGTATGGCTCGCCGAAGTCGCTCACGCAGAATGTCGATCTCGAGTACTCGCGCAACGGCGAGCGCTATAACTTCCTCAAGTGGGGCCAGGGCGCGTTCGACAACTTCCGCGTTGTGCCGCCCGGGCACCGGCATCTGCCATCAGGTCAACACCGAGTACCTCGCGCAGACCGTCTGGACCAACCAGATGGCCGACGGCAAGACCATCGCCTATCCCGACACGCTCGTCGGCACCGACAGCCACACCACCATGGTCAACGGCCTCGCCGTGCTCGGGTGGGGCGTGGGCGGCATCGAGGCGGAAGCTGCCATGCTCGGCCAGCCGCAGTCGATGCTCATTCCCGAGGTTGTCGGCTTCAAGCTGACCGGGAAGCTCAACGAGGGCGTTACCGCGACCGACCTCGTGCTGACCGTGACGCAGATGTTGCGCAAGAAGGGCGTGGTCAACAAGTTCGTCGAGTTCTTCGGCCCCGGCCTCGACACGATGCCGCTCGCCGACCGCGCGACGATCGCCAACATGGGTCCGGAATACGGCGCCACCTGCGGCTTCTTCCCGATTGACGCGGAGACCATCCGCTACTTGACGATGACCGGCCGCGATCCGCATCGTGTGGCACTCACCGAAGCTTACGCCAAGGCGACCGGCCTGTTCCGCTTCTCCGGTGCAGCCGACCCGGTGTTCACCGATACGCTCGAACTCGACCTCGCCTCGGTCGTGCCGTCGATGGCCGGCCCCAAGCGTCCCGAGGGCCGCATCGCGCTCACCGACATCAAGAGCGGCTTCGCCAGCGCGCTCGAGGGCGAGTACAAGAAGCCGGGCGAGGGTGCCCATCGCGTTCCCGTCGAGGGCCGCGACTTCGATCTCGGCCATGGCGACGTAGTGATCGCCGCCATCACGAGCTGCACCAACACGTCCAACCCCAGCGTGCTCATCGCCGCCGGCCTGCTCGCCCGCAACGCGGTGCGCGCCGGTCTCAAGGCGAAGCCGTGGGTGAAGACCTCGCTAGCGCCTGGATCGCAGGTCGTTGCCGCGTATCTCGAGAAGGCGGGCCTGCAGAAGTATCTCGATGAGGTCGGCTTCAACCTCGTCGGCTTCGGCTGCACAACCTGCATCGGTAACTCGGGCCCGTTGAAGCCGGAGTTCTCCAAGGCGATCAACGACAACGGTCTCGTCGCCGCGGCTGTCCTCTCGGGCAACCGCAACTTCGAGGGCCGCGTCTCGCCGGACGTGCAGGCGAACTACCTCGCCTCGCCGCCGCTCGTGGTGGCCTATGCGCTGGCCGGTTCGGTGACCAAGGACCTGACGAAGGAGCCGCTCGGCAAGGGCACCTACGGCGACGACGTCTACCTGAAGAACATCTGGCCGACGGCCAAGGAAGTTCAGGACTTCATCGTCGAGAACGTGACGCGGGATCTGTTCACGACCAAGTACGCGGACGTGTTCAAGGGCGACGCTCACTGGCAGCAGGTCGCCGCGCCCACGGGCCAGACCTACGGCTGGAACAACTCGTCGACCTACGTGCAGAACCCGCCGTACTTCGTCGGCATCACCAAGACGCCGAAGGCCATCGGCGACATCGTCGGCGCGCGCATCCTGGGCCTCTTCGGCGACAAGATCACGACCGACCACATCTCGCCGGCCGGCTCGATCAAGGCTGCTTCGCCCGCGGGCAAGTACCTCATCGACAACGGCGTGGCAGCGGCCGACTTCAACCAGTACGGCACACGGC
Organism: uncultured Alphaproteobacteria bacterium; assembly: GCA_963847435.1. Lineage (GTDB taxonomy): Bacteria > Pseudomonadota > Alphaproteobacteria > Rhizobiales > Hyphomicrobiaceae > CAWJZR01. The sequence goes on from CAWJZR010000001.1 coordinate 180,712, forward strand.
GCGGCAACCATGAAGTGATGATGCGCGGCACGTTCGCCAACATCCGCATCAAGAACTTCATGAACAAGGATGCGGCCGGCAACGTGAAGGAAGGCGGCAACACCACGCACTATCCGTCGGGGCAGAACATGTCGATCTACGACGCCTCGATGAAGTACCAGGCGGACGGCGTGCCGCTCGTCGTCTTCGCGGGCGTCGAGTACGGCAACGGCTCATCGCGTGACTGGGCCGCCAAGGGCACCAACCTGCTCGGTGTCAAGGCCGTCATCGCGCAGAGCTTCGAGCGCATCCATCGCTCGAACTTGGTCGGCATGGGCATCGTGCCGTTCGTGTTCGAGGATGGCACCTCGTGGCAGACGCTTGGCCTCAAAGGCGACGAGACGGTCGCGATCAAGGGCCTCGCCGACGTGAAGCCGCGCCAGAAGATGATCGCCGAGATCACCTCGCCCGACGGCTCGGTCAAGAACGTGCCGATGCTCTGCCGCATCGATACGCTCGACGAGATCGAATACTACAAGAACGGCGGCATCCTGCATTACGTGCTGCGGAACTTGGCGGCCGAAGCGGCGTAAGCTAGGTGTTAGGTTATAGGTTCTAGGGAATAGGTTACAGGGCCGGGCGCCGAAAGGTGGCCGGCTCTTTTCGTTTTGCGTCTTCCCGGAAACAGGCCCGACCGCAGGGAGGGACGGTTATCCGGGATCTTTCCATCGGCAAAAAGGGGAAGGTCCCGGATAACGTCGCGGGACCAAGCTGGTCCGCTCCGTTTCCGGGACGACGGACGCGGGGGAAACACGGTGCTGCGGGTTTCAGGCCCTCACTCCGACCCTCTGCCCCGCCAAATGCGACGGCGCGGTCAAGGGAGAAAGGGCACTGTCTCACACCACATGATCGGGCTTCAGGGCGCAGTCGCAGCCGGCTTCGCCGAGCTCGATCTGGAGGGTGGCGTGGCCGATCCGGTAGCTATCCTTCAGGGTCTTCGCCACGGCAGCGGTGAAGCGGTCGCCGGGATGACCGGCGGGCATCACGAGATGGCAGGTGAGCGCCGTCTCGGTGGTGCTCATGGGCCAGATGTGCAAATCGTGGATGGCCGCGACGCCGGGCAAAGTTTCGAGGTGGCCGCGCACGGCGGCTGGGTCGATGCCTGCCGGGACCGCATGCAGGGCCGAGTTCACGGACTCCTTAAGCAAGCCCCAGGTGCCCCATACGATCACCGCGGAAATGGCGATGCTGACCACCGGGTCCACCCATTGCCACCCAGTTAAGAGCATAGCCGCGCCCGCGATGACGACGCCGAGCGAGATTGCCGCGTCGGCGGCCATGTGCAGGAAAGCTCCGCGGACGTTGAGGTCATCCTTGCGGCCGGCCATGAACAGCCAAGCGGTGAAGGTGTTGATGATGATGCCGATGGCCGCGACGATCATGACCGTCTTGCCGGCCACCGGCTCTGGCGTAACGAACCGCTGAGTTGCCTCCAGCGCAATCGCTCCAACGGCGACGAGGAGGATAATTGCGTTGGCGAGGGCGGCGAGGATGGAAGACGAACCGAGGCCATAGGTGAAGCGCGCGGTCGGGGGCCGCTTGACGAGCGCGCTCGCGCCCCACGCCACCAGCAGGCCCACCACGTCGCTGAGGTTGTGACCCGCATCGGCCAGTAGCGCCATCGAGTTGGCGGCAAAGCCAAATCCTGCCTCGATGAGGACGAAGGCCGCGTTGAGCGCGGTGCCGACAGCGAAGGCCATGCCGAAGTCCTTGGGCGCATGGCGTGATCGTGGCCGTGGCTGTGGCCATGATGGTCATCGCTATCATGTCCGGCCGTGGGCCCGTGGTCGTGGCCGAAGTCCTGGTGCTGGGCCATCAGTCGCTTCCCCTGATTGCGCCGGTGCGCGGCGCAGTTGCCTAACACAGTATGGGCGTGAGGGCGGCAATCTCAACCCGGCTGCCATAACTCCAACGTGACTGGCGCGGGGGCGGCGGGTGCGGGATAATCCGCGCCGAATTCTCGATTGGGATCAGTACCTCATCATGCTGCGGCGTCTCGCACTTCTGGTTTCCCTCGCGGCGATGAGTTTCGGCCTCATCGGTGCCTCGAGCGCTGACGAGAGCGACACGCGGCTGACCTCGGAGCGGCCGATCCGCGGCGTCGTGGAACTATTCACCAGCCAAGGTTGCTCGTCGTGCCCGGCGGCGGACGCGATTCTGAAGACCTATGCCGATAGCCGAGACGTGATCGCACTCTCCTATCCGGTCGACTACTGGGACTACCTCGGCTGGAAGGATACGCTCGCTAATCCGCGCTTCACCGAGCGGCAACGCGCCTACGCGAAGACACGCGGGGACGGCGCCATCTACACGCCGCAGATCGTGGTGGACGGCGTGGCCCACGTTGCCGGCAACCAGCGCGGCGAGATCGATCGGGTCATCGAGACGAACTGGCCGAAGTTCTCCGGGATGCAGGTGCCTGTGCGGTTCTGGATGCAAGGCAGCGCCATCATCATCCAGGCTGGGGCTGCGCCGGAGGGCAAGGACCTGAAAGAGGCCACGATCTGGTTTGCAGTGGTGCAGAAGCGCGCCGAGGTGAAGGTCGGCAAGGGCGAGAACGGCGGGCGGACGCTTTCTTACACCAATGTGGTGCGGGAGCTGGCGCCGATCGGCATGTGGCAGGGCCAGCCATTGAACATCCGGCTCGCACGGACCGCGATCCTGCACCCCGATACGGAAGCGCTTGCGGTGCTGATTCAGCAGGGCGATGGCGGCCCTATCATCGGCGCCGCGTGGATGGGTCTCTAGGCTTTTCAACCTTATCGGCGACTTGCGCGTTACCTGATCGACGCTGCCCGCATCAACAGCGGCGGCCACCCTCAGCAACGTGGAGTTGACCCATGCGTATCGTGTTCCCGGCCCTGGCCGCCGGCCTGCTCGCCGCCGCCGCGTTGACCGGGGCGGCAGAGCAATCTTTCGCAGCCTCCAAGGGCGGAAAGTCCTGTGCCGCCCTGAAGGCGATAGACCCCGACAAGGACGGCTCGATCGACCTCAAAGAGGCCCAGGCTGCTGCCGCCGCGCTGTTCGACAAGCTCAACAAGGATAAAAGCAAGGATCAGACGCTCGAAATCAAAGAGCTTCAGGGCCGACTTTCGCGCGCCGACTTTGCCGCCGCCGACCCCGACAAGGATGGCACGATCGACAAGGCCGAGTTCATGAAGATCGTCGAGACGCGGTTCGCCGCCGCGACGCCGGATGGCGACGGCACCGTCGATTGCAAGGAAGCCGCGACCCCTGCCGGCAAGGCGCTGATGCGGATTTTGAAGTAACGCCGACGCCGATTGCGCGACCGTAATCCGGCACCAATCCGGGTTACGGGCCGGCTGCGAGTTCATTTATTGCGGCCCGCATCGCGTCCATGACGCCGCGCTCGGAAATGGCGTGTCCGGCATCTTCGATGAACTGCAGTTTTGAATCCCGCCACGCCTCGTGGATGGCGTATGCGGCGGCAGGCGGGCAAAGCAGGTCATAGCGGCCTTGGATCAGAACTCCAGGAATGCCGCGCAAACGGCCGGCGTTACGAACGAGTTCGTCGGGCGCCAGGAAGAATTCGTCAGCGATGTAGTGTGCCTCCATGATCGGGGTTGGAGGCAGGCGATCCGGATAGGCGGAAGGTAATGCCGTTGCCCCCGGTCGCAACTCGGACAGCGTCCGCTCGTAAGCGTTCCAGACATGCGCTGCCGGCTTGTGAATTGAGGGGTCGGGGTTGGTTAGGCGAATTAGATAAGCGGCAAGGGGATTCGCTCGTTCGTTTTCAGGCAGGAAGCGGACGAAAGCCGCGTAAAGCTCCGGGCGAAACCGCTTCGGCCCGTCGATGAAAGCCCATTCGACTTCTGCGCGCGTGCCGAGGAAGATTGCGCGCAGCACGAGGCCGATCACACGGTCCGGATGCGCTTCGGCATAGGCGAGGGCGAGCGTCGAGCCCCAGGAACCGCCAACGACGAGCCATCTTTCGATGCCGAAAAACTCGCGGATGCGCTCGATATCCGCAACCAGATGTGCAGTCGTGTTGGATCCCGTCGCTAGATAGGGATGGCTTCGGCCAGCGCCGCGCTGATCAAACAGAATCGCGCGGTGCTTCTCCGGATCGAACAGCGCCCGGTGCATGTGTTGCGAGCCGCTGCCCGGACCGCCGTGCAGGAAGACGGCCGGAATGCCATCGCGCTTCCCTACTTGCTCGACGTAAATCCAGTGGCCATCGCCGACGTCGAGCTGAATGGCGTCGAAGGGGCGAATGACCGCTCCCCCGCCTCCACCTGCCGCCGCCGGCTTGGCCTCCGTCATCAGGCGAAGCCACGCTTCTTCATCAAGCCGTCGATCTTCGGCGCTCGGCCGCGGAAGGCGACGTAAGCGTCGAGCGGATCGCGGCGGTTGCCGGCGGAGTAGACGAACTCCTTCAGCTTGCCCGCGGTCTCCGGCTCGAAAATGTCACCCGCCTCCTCGAACGCCTCGAAGGCGTCGGCGTCCATCACCTCGGACCACAGGTAACTGTAATAGCCGGCCGCGTAGCCGCCCATGATGTGCATGAAGTGCGGCAGGCGGTGGCGCATCATGATCTCGGCGGGCATGCCGAGTTTTTTCAGCGCCGATTTCTCGAACTTGGTGACGTCGAGATCGCTGGCGTCAGCGAGGCCGTGCAGCTCCATGTCGAGCAACGCGCAGGCGGTGTACTCCACCGTCGCGAAGCCCTGGTTGAAGTTACGCGCGGCTTTCAAGCGTTCCAGCAACTTCGCCGGCATCGGCTTGCCCGTCTTTGCATGGAGCGCGAACTCCTTCAGCACCTCAGGACGAGACAGCCAGTGCTCGTAGAGCTGCGATGGCAGCTCCACGAAATCGCGCACGACGCTGGTTCCGGAAATAGAGGGATAGGTGACATCGGATAGAAGGCCGTGCAGGCCGTGGCCGAACTCGTGGAACAGCGTGCGCGCATCGTCGAACGACAACAATGTCGGTTCGCCGTCGCCGCCACGCGAAAAGTTCATCACGTTGACGATGATGGGGCGAATCTCGGGCGCATCCTTGGGTCCGAGCTTGGACTGCGAGCGGAAACTCGTCATCCAGGCGCCGGACTGCTTGGAGGGCCGCGCGAAATAATCGCCCATGAAGATGCCGACGTGCTTACCCTTCGCCTTTACCTCCCATACGCGGACGTCCTTGTGGTAGCGAGGCGCGCGCTTCAGCTCCTTGAAGGTGAGGCCGAACAGCCGCGACGCGCAAGCGAATGCGGCGGCGATGACGTTTTCGAGCTGTAGATAGGGGCGAATCTCCGCTTCATCGAGATCATAACGCGCACGGCGAACCTTCTCGGCGTAATAGCGCCAGTCCCATGCCGCGACCTCGGAGTTGTCGCCTTCGGAAGCCGCGTGGGCCTGCAACGCGTCGCGTTCCTCGCGCGCTCGCGCGACCGCTTTCGGCCAAACCTGACCGAGCAATTCGGCGACCGCGTCCGGCGTCTTCGCCATCGTCTCGACGAGCGAGTATTCGGCGTAATTTTTGTAGCCCATCAGTTTGGCGTACTCGGCACGCAGGGCCATGATCTCCGCCGACAATGCTGCGATTGTCGGTCGCGCCCTTGTTCTCGCCGCGCTTGACCCAGGCCTTGAACGCAGTCTCGCGAAGATCGCGGCGGCTGGAGAAGGTTAGAAATGGATCGACGCTCGAGCGCGATAACGTGATGACATGTTTGCCATCGACGCCTGCTTCGGCGCCGGCGCGGGCTGCGGCGGCGCGAAGCGCTGGGGAAAGGCCGGCGAGGTCGGCGTCGTTATCCAGCACGAGCCGCCAGGACTGCTCGTCGGCGAGCACGTTCTGCATGAACTGCGTGGAGAGCGTGGCAAGTCGGCCGTTGATTTCGGCAACGCGCTTTTTCGCTCGAACGCCGAGCTTGGCGCCAGCGCGCACGAACCACAGATGCTGCAATTCGAGGATGCGGCGCTGCTCGTCATCGAGCTTCAGGCCGTCACGGCGCCTATACAGATCATCAATACGCGCAAACAACTTGGAATCGAGGAGTATCGAACTCTGATGGGCGGCAAGCTTGGGCGCGAGGTCACGCTGAATTGCTTGCAGCTCGGCGTTGGTGTCGGCACTGGCGAGATTGAAGAAAACGCTCGCCACGCGATCAAGCATGCGGCCGCTCTTTTCCATCGCGACAATGGTATTGGCGAACGTGGGTTTCGCCTCGCTTGTGCCAATGCGATCGATCTCTTCGCGATGCTTGGCGAGTGCCACCTCAAACGCCGGCGAAAAATGTTCCGGGGCGATGTCAGCGAACGGCGGCAGCTCGAAGGGAGTATCCCACTTCGACGCGAGCAGCGGGTTGCCGCGCGTGGATGGCTTGGCGGATGGCGTCCGGTCTTTCTTTGGAGCGGTCACTTGGTATCCTTGTGATTTTAGGCACGCCCGGAGTTTGTCCTGCCACTAACCCTCTCCCCAATTGTGAGCGGGAAGAGGTGACCAGGTGAGGCGCGTTGTTACGAGCCGAGAGCCTGCAATAGCAGCTTGTTCATGCGCTCGGCGAATCCGGTGGGGTCGGCGGGGGCCTCGCCTTCGAGGATTTGTGCCTGATCGAGGAGAAGGCTTGCCAAATCCTGCACCTCCGTCTCGGACGCGGTGGCCAAGCGCGCGGACACCGCCTTCAGCAGCGGATGCTCGACATTGACCTCCAGCACCGGCTTCATGCCGACGCCGCGATCCTGTTTGGCCAGCAGCTTTTCAAGGCCGCGGTCCGGGCCCTGGCCGGGCGCGACGAGACAGACGGCGCTAGAGACGAGGCGCTTGGAGGCGCGCACGTCGCTGACGCGATCGCCGAGTGCCGTCTTCAGTTTCGGGATCAGATCTCTCGCTCGCTGTGCCGGCCGGCTCTGCAGCTTTGTCCTTTGCTTCGTCCAAAAGCGGCACCAGCGATAAGTCCACGTCGCCCTGCGTCAGCGACTTCAGGGGTTTGCCCTCGAAGCCCGGATTCGATGCTGTCCAGAAGTGGTCGATCGGGTCCGTCAGCAGCAGAACCTCGATTCCGCGGGCGCGCGCCGCTTCTAGCTGAGGCGAGGCCTTCAGGCGTTCCATGCTGTCGCCGACGAGGTAGAAGATGTCGGTCTGGTTTTCTCTCAGAGCCGACACGTAGTCAGCGAGCGAGCGCCAACCTTCACCTGCCGTGGAGCGGAAGCGTGCGAGCTTCATCAGCGCATCGCGGCGTTCGTAGTCCTCGTAGAGTCCTTCCTTCAGGACGGAGCCGAACGTCTCCCACAGCTTTTCATAGGCGAGAGCGTCCTTGCTTGCGGTGCTTTCCAGTTCCGAGATGACACGGCCGGTGAGGGCCTTGCGGATCTGAGCGACGAGCGGATTGTTCTGCAGCATCTCCCGACTGATGTTCAGGGGCACGTCCTCGCTATCGACGACGCCACGCACGAAGCGCAGGTAGGTCGGCAGCAGGTCCGCGTCGTCGGTGATGTAGACGCGGCGGACGTAAAGCTTCACGCGGCCCTTGCGCGACGGATCGTAGAGATCGAACGGGCGCATCTGGGGGACGAAAAGAAGCACCGCGTAGGCTTGGCGGCCTTCGGCTTTGTAGTGCAGCGTCAGCGCCGGCTCATCGAAGTGGCCGGTAATCGACTGGTAGACTTCTTTATAGTCTTCCGGCTTCACTTCCGATTTCGAGCGCTGCCAGAGCGCGCTCGCGGTGTTGACCTGGCGCGGCTCCTTGCTGTCTTCGACAAGCTCGACGGGAAACAGAATGTGGTCCGAATAAGTGCGGACAATGCGCTCGATCTCATGCGGCTCGAGGTAGCTCTTGGCATCCTCCTTGAGCTTCAGCCGGATCTCGGTGCCCCGCTTAAAAGCGGCGGCGCGCTCGGGATCGGCGGGGGCGATGGTAAAGCCATCGGCGCCATTTGAACGCCAGACATTGACCTCGCTTGATCCCGCTTTGCGGCTGGTCACCTCGATCTCGTCGGCGACCATGAAGGCAGAGTAGAAGCCGACTCCGAACTGGCCGATCAGCGAGGCGCCTTCGGGGGCCTCTTTGAGCTTGTCGAGGAATGCGCGAGTGCCGGACCGTGCGATAGTGCCAAGATTGTCGACCAGCTCGGCGTGGTCCATGCCGATGCCGTTGTCCGAGATGGTGAGAGTGCCCGTGTCCTTGTCCGGACGAAGCCGGATGGCGAGTTTCTGTTCTGCTTCGTCACCCAACAGCTCAGGCTTGCCGATCGCCTCGTAACGTAGCTTATCGCAGGCGTCCGACGCGTTCGAGATCAGCTCGCGCAGGAAGATGTCCTTGTCCGTATAGACGGCATGCACCATGAGATGCAGCAGGCGTGACACCTCGGCCTGGAAGGTATGGCTCTCGCAATTCATCGCGTCTGTCGTCATGCGCGGTTTCTCCTTCATTCGCGCGGGGTCTGATAATGCCACCGGCGCGACTGTCACGTGGCAATGCAAAAGCGTTAAGGCCGCTTAGATATTGCGGCCGGGCCGCCCAAATCAAGGGCGTTAAATAGGGAAGGGCCGGCGGGGGGGTCGCCGGCCCTTTTTCGCATCAGGGAGATCAATCAGGGAGAGTTGCTTCCGACCCGGTCTCGCGCGTTCGGCCCCGGGGGCTGGGGCGTGAGCCGAGACCGATCTGCTGGCGAGACCGGGCCGGTCAGCAAGTGTTGAATACAATGCCTGGCGATTGCGGCGCCAGATTGACCGAGAACCAGCATAATCGCGGCAGGCCGGAGGTGTTGAAGCGGCCAACGCCGTGCAAACGCGAAGCGCCATGAAGCCCTCGAAAGCGGCGAATGACGGTCTTTGCAATGCAGGGACGGGCACGGGGGTTTCTAAGAAGAAACAGGCCCGGTTCGCTGGGAAATTCAGGCTCGGATGGGGCTGGGGGGCTGAGTTCCGAGGCGTGAAAGCGAACCGGGCCAAGTGCCGATGTTTCTGATTATACAAGGGATTGCGGCGCCTACTGGATGGCTTTGTGTCGAGTTCGTGATTTTCGTTGCTTATTATTTCAGTATCGAGACTCGCTCCGGCTAAGCTTCGGCCTTGAATTCCGACTAGCTTGAGACGATCATGAAGTCATCGTGACAGGGAGGCGCCCATTGAGCGAATCCGACCCGATAGCTTTCCGCCCGCGTGAAGCGGGCGGCACCTACAGCCGGATGGACAAGTCCGCGCGGGGCTCGCCGAAGAACGGTGGCGGACCGCTGGGGGGAACATCCGTTCAAGGGCGCGATGGCAGCAGCATCGCCGCCTTCCATCGCCAAGAACTCCAACTCATCCTCGACATTTACGGCCGCATGGTCGCCGCCGGTGAATGGCGCGACTATGCGCTCGACATGGGGCGCGAGAAGGCCGTCTTCTCAGTGTTCCGCCGGACGTCGGAGTGCCCTCTCTACCGGATCGAGAAGACGCCGAAACTCGCTCGCAAGCAGGGGGCTTACAGCGTCGTGTCTGCGACGGGGCTGATCCTGAAGCGCGGCAACGATCTGCGGCGCGTGCTGGCGGTGCTTGAAAAGGGTCTGCGCGTCGTCGAATGAGGCCGGGATCACGCAGGCGGCGCCCGGTCACCAGGACCCAGCGCACGCTGCATCATAACGAGATCCAGCCATTCGCCGTGCTTGAAGCCGACCGACGGCATGCGTCCAGTCTCTTTGAAGCCGCAAGCGCGGTGGAGGGCGATCGATGCCCCCTGCCGCGGTGAATTGCCGATCACGGCGACCATTTGCCTGAAGTTGGCTGCCGTGCTTGCCTTTATGAGCGCCTGCAGCAGCCGCTTCCCTAGGCCGCGGCCCTGATGAGTGGACGCGATGTAGATCGAAATCTTCGACAGTCCAGCGGAAGGCGGGGCGTGCCCGGAACGATGCGGCGTAGGCGTAGCCGGCAATTTGTCCGCCACTCGCGGCGACGAAATACGGATATCCTTCGCCAGTGACACGCTTGATGCGGGCGGCGATCTCGCCGGCATCGGGCGGCGTCAACTCGAAGGTTGCGGTGCCGGAGACGACATGGGGCCGATAGATTTCAGCGATGGCGGGGGCGTCGGCGGCATTGGCGATGCGGATGTCGAGGTCACTCATGCCGCCTTCCTTAACGGCCGTGAGCGCAAACGAAAAGGGCCCCGCCAGCAGCGGAGCCCTTCTTAATCTTCAGTGCTTCTGCCGGCTCACTCGCGGTCGCCCATCAACTGCAAGAGCGACGTGAACATGTTGATGAAGTCGAGATACAGGTTCAACGCGCCCATGATCGCGGTCTTGGCCAACACCGACTGGTCGCCGCCCACCGCGTAGTAGTTGTCTTTGATCTGCTGCGTGTCATAAGCCGTCAGACCCGCGAAGATCAGGACGCCCAGGGCCGAAATCGCGAAGCTAAGGCCCGAAGACTGCAGGAACAGGTTGACTAGACCTGCCAGCACCAAGCCGATCACGCCCATGATCATGAACGTCCCGAATGCCGAGAGGTCCTTCTTGGTCGTGTAGCCGTAGACGCTAAGCGCCGCGAACGTTGCCGCGGTCACGAAAAATATCTGCGTGATCGATCCCAGCTTGAAGACGAGGAAGATCGACGACAGCGACACGCCCATGACGGCCGAGAACAGCCAGAAGGCGAGCTGGGCGCCCGGCAAGCTCATCTTATAGACGCGGAAGGAGAGGAACATCACGAACGCGAGAGGCGCCAGGATGACGACCCACTTCAGCGGCGACATGTAGAGAGCCTGGCCGAACGGCGTCAGCACGAGGCGGCCGGCAACGGCCTTCAACTCTGCGACCGCGGCCTGCGAGACCATGTAGGCGGTTAGGCCCGACAGCGCGATGCCGCCGGCCATGTAGTTGTAAACGCTGAGCATGTAGGCCCGGAGGCCCTCGTCCACAGTTGCGCCGCCACGGGCGACGGAACTATTGGGCACATACCTCTCGTACTGAGCCATGTTCGTTCCTCTTGGGTTCGGTCCAAATCAGTTTTGGACGCAAGTATGGAGGTGGACTGCCTGCTTTTCAAGCAAAGCGCGAGATCCTCCGCATTCCGACACAACAGATAGGTTGTGTCTATGTCGTCTGCAAGACCTGACCGCTTGTCAGGTTTACCCGGTCGTGAATTGGTTACCCGGTCCGCAGGTACGGCACCGGCCGAGCGCGAAGAACGCGCCAAGTTCCGAAGCCGCCAAACAGCAGCACGAGCGCCACGGATAGGCCCAGGGCCTCCGCCACCGCGCGCCATGATAGCGTAAAATCGACGTCCATGACACGAGCGAGGGCAAACCAGGCCGCGGCCGACCCGAGGATGATCGCAAAGCCGGCGGTGACAGCGGCGAGGATGAAGTACTCGGCGAAGTGAGCAGTGAGAATGCGCCGCTGGGTGGCGCCGAGCGTCTTCAGGATCACCGCCTCCAGGATGCGCCGACGTTGCGCCGTTGCGAGCGCGCCAGCCAGCACCAGGGCTCCGGCGAGCAACGTGACTCCGCCGGCCACGCGAATTGCCATCATGATCTTGACGAAGATGGCTGTGAAGGCGTTGAGAGCGTCTTTGACCCGGATTGCGGTCACGGCCGGGTAGGCCTTGCCCATGACGCGAGCGACTTGAGCTTCGGTCTGCAGAGAGGCCGTCCTGGGCAGCGTGATCGTCGCAAGAAGATTATGCGGCGCGCCTTGCAGAGTGTTCGGCGAGAAGACCATTACAAAGTTTATCGCGAGGCTTTCCCAGCTGAGCTCGCGCAGGTTCGAGATCCGGGCGGTGATATTCCGGCCCAGCACGTTGACGGTGACCGCGTCGCCAAGCTTGAGGCCCAGCTTCCTTGCCAACTCCTGCTCAAAGGAGACCAGCGGCTCTCCAGCATAATCCTTGGGCCACCACGCGCCGGCGACGACCTTGGATCCGACCGGCACCTCTGCGGCATAGGAAAGGCCACGGTCGCCTGCCAGCACCCACTGTGCTTCAGGGGGCACCTTCATGTCTTCCGGCGCCTTGTCCTTCAGCTTCACGATGCGGCCGCGCAGCATGGGGGCAGCCTCGATCTCAGATCCCGGCACCTCACGGGTGACGAGACTGATCAGCCCTTCCAGATCGCCTTTGGGCAGGTCGAGGACGAAGTAGTTGGGCGACTTCTCCGGGATGCGGCCCTGCAGCTCATGGACAAGGGACGCGTCGGCCAGCGCCACGGCGACGAGAAGGGATAGACCCGAGCCCAGCGACAAGACGACGGTGCGGGTGAGGCCTCCGGGTGCGCCGAGGTTACCTACTGCCAATGCAAGCTCAGGCCGGCGAGGCCGCTTCATTCGACGGGCCGCCCAGGTCACGAGGTGGCCCAGGCCGAGGAACACGGCAAAGATGACGGCGAGTCCGCTGCAGAAATAGAGCGCGATGCGGGGGCTATCGGAACGCAAGGCAGCGAAGGCGACGAGCGTCAGTGCGAGCACCACCGTCGCGGCCACGATGGTCCTGCGCGGCCAGACCCTTTCGTCCTGCACCTCGTCCCGGAACAGTACGGCGGGACTGACCAGCTCGGCCTGGCCCAGCGGCCACAGCGTAAATAGCGCCGAGACGAGGAAACCGTAGGCCGAAGCAACGGCGATGCTCGTTCCGGTTACCGTCAGCTCGGTCTTGATCGGCAGAGCATCACCATAGAGGGCATGCATCGCTAACGGCACGAGATATCCGGCGGCCAAACCGACCGCGACACCGACGGCCGCCATGAGCATGACTTGGGTCATGAAGATCGCGAGTACCGTGCCGTTCGTTGCGCCGAGGCTCTTGAAAGTCGCAATGACCTTGCGCCGTCGATCGATGAAGGTGGCGACCGCGTTGGCAACGCCGACGCCGCCAACCAGCAGCGCGGTCAATCCAATCAGCGTGAGGAACTGGCGCAGACGCTCGACGGTCCGCGTGACTTGGGGCGAGGGATCGCGTCGATCGGCAATTACGAAGCCGGCCTCGGGCAGGCGAGCTGCGACCTCGCTTCGGAAGGCGGCCAACACAGCCGGGTTCTCACCGCTATTCGCCGGCAACTTCACGGCGTAACGCCAACGGACGAGCGTGCCGGGTTGGATGAGCTGTGTCTGCTCCAGCGTCGGATGGGTGATGAGAATGCGGGGGCCATAGGTCATCCGGTCGGCGATGCCGTCAGGTTCGGCCTGAATGGCGCCACGCACCGTCAGTTCACTGCGCCCAACCGTGATGCGATCGCCGATTTTGATGCCGAGCCGCTCGAGCAGGATCGGATCGACGGCAGCCGTACCGGGCGTTCCAATCGCGTCGAACAGCGGCGCACCGTCCGCGAGCCGCAACTCTCCGGCGAGTGGATACGAGCGATCGACCGCCTTCAGCTCCACTAGCACTTGCTCGGAGCCGTCCTTGGAGCGCGCCATCGTACGCAGGATCGCGGTCTCGCTGACGAGACCCTTCGATCTCAAAACTGCGATCTCGGCGGGCGTGGCGCGGGCGTGGGTGCGCGACAGAGTGATGTCGCCGCCGAGGATTTGCTCGCCCTGCCGCTCAAGCCCGAAGCGCAACGCGTCCGACATGGCGCCAACCGCCGTGATGACCATCACGCCAAGGGCCACGCAGGCGATGAAAATGTAGAAGCCTCCGAAGCCGGCGCGCAACTCACGCACCGCCAGCGCCAGCACACGCGGCAATACCGATCCGCCGCGGCCGTGTGAATTAGCCAACGTTTCCGTCTCCGCCCGGCTCATGCGCTCACGCTCGCCGACTCGGAGACAATGCGGCCGTCAGCCATGCGAATGATCCGCGAACATCGAGCAGCGAGGCTCTCATCGTGAGTGATCAGTACCAGTGTTGCGGCACGCCGTTTCTGCAGACCGAACAAGAGGTCGATGATGGTACGGCCGGTCTTGGTATCGAGATTGCCAGTCGGCTCGTCGGCCAACAGCAACTTAGGCCGCACGCTCAGCGCGCGGGCGATGGCGACACGCTGCTGCTCGCCGCCCGAAAGCTGGGAGGGAAAATGATCGAGCCGGGAGCCGAGGCCAACTTCGTCGAGAAGGCCGCGTGCCGTCTCGAAGGCGCCGGCATCGCCGCGGAACTCTAACGGCAGGGCTACGTTTTCGAGCGCCGTCATGGTGGGGACGAGATGGAAGGACTGGAATACGATGCCGATATCGGCGCCGCGCGCGATCGCCAGCGCATCCTCGCTCATGCGATTGAAGTCGTGGCCGGCAACCCGGACGTCGCCCTTCGTCACGCGCTCAAGACCGGCGAGCACCATCAGCAGCGACGTTTTCCCAGAACCGGATGGACCGACCACGGCGACGGACTGCCCGTCGCCGATAGAAAGATCGACCCCGCGCAAGATCTCGACAGGGCCGGCGCGGCTCTGCAGCGTGAGAGCTGCCTGCTTCAGAACGATGATGGGAGCATCATTGGCATCGGGCACGAGGTAGGCGCTCCTGATCGGCCCGTCATTGCAATCGTATTGCCTTGACCCGACCTATTTTCTAACTCAGCGTCGCCGATCAGAACCGCAGGCGGCCCAACCGGTTAAAAAAGCAACTGCTTCGTCAGTGACGATTTCTTCAGTAACGACTGGCTTTCGTAAGTCTGGCTTTCGTAAGTCCCGGCTTCCGTAAAGACTGGCTTCGATGATCCATGAGGCGGAAAGATGAACGATTTGGCACACACGTTCACCGTTCGGTGGTTCTTGCGGCTGGTCTGGCGGTTGCTGCCCCCCCGCGTCGTGCAAATGGTGGCCGCTGTGGTTCTGTTCAACCTGAGCTCCGGAGCGGCCGTGGCCGGGGATGCCGTCAAGCCCATTCGGATCGTCGCGTTTGGCGATAGCCTCACGGCCGGGTATGGCCTTGCACCGAATGACGCATTCCCCGTGCAGCTCGAAAGGATCTTGAGGGCCAAGGGCTACAACGTCGAGATCGTCAACGCGGGCGTATCCGGCGACACCACGGGCGGAGGGCTCGCGCGTTTCGATTGGGCCATCCCGGACGGGACCGACGCCGTGATCCTCGAACTCGGCGCCAACGACGCGCTACGGGGCATCGACCCGGATTTGACGCGGAAGGCGCTCGACCAGATCCTAGCTAAATTGAAGGCCCGCAACATCAAGGTGCTGATCGCCGGTATGAAGGCGCCGTCGAATTGGGGCGCCGACTACGTGGCGAAGTTCGACCCGATCTTTCCTGAGCTTGCGGCCAAATATGGGGCCAAACTCTATCCATTCTTTCTCGCGGGCATCGCCCAGCGCCAGGACCTGAACCAGTCCGATGGGCTACATCCGACGGCCAAGGGCGTCGGCGAGATCGTCAACCGCATCCTGCCGGCGACTGAGCAATTGATCGCCACGGTGACCGCCGCACAACCGCCCGGCGGGCCGTCTAAGTACTAATGAGCACCTTCCCGGCGGAGCGAACCAGCCCATGCCACGCCTCTTCACCGGCATCGAGATCCCGCCCGAGCTGCGCGCGCGGCTTGCATCGCTCAGGTCACCGCTACCGGGAGCGAAGTGGGTCGAGACCGACAATCTGCATATAACGCTGCGGTTTGCCGGTGACATCGACAACCGTACTGCGCAGGAGTTCGCGGACCAGCTTGCGGCCATCGAGGTGGACTGCTTCGACATCAAGATCAGCGGTCTCGGTGCGTTCGGCGGCAATGACCCGAAGATCTTATGGGCCGGCGTCGAGGCGGGACCTGAGCTGGCCTCACTCGCCCGCGCCAGCGAGCGGGCTGCCCGTTCCGCGGGATTACCCCCGGAGGCACGAGCGTTCAAGGCGCACATCACGCTGGCCCGGATGCGGCATGCCCGCGTCGACGTGGTTGCAAAGTTCTTGGAACGGAACGGGCGCTTCTCGCTGCCGTCATTCAGGGTCGAACGGTTCGTGCTGTTCTCTTCGCGGCCGAAGGTCGGTGGCGGCCCCTACGCCCTCGAAGAGGCCTATCCGTTGATAGGAGCGATCCCTGAGGCTTACATGGACCCCGACGCCATCTGGTGATAGCCCTAACGATAGCGGACGGGAGCATCGCCCGGGTAAGTGTACTTCGGCGACCCGCCGAGGAACGACATCGTCCCGCCTGAGGTAGCGCCAGAGCGCTTCTGCGTGCGAGGCGGGGCGGCGTATGCGATCCGCTGCGGCCGTGGTTTCTCCGCGTGTAGCGACGCAACCTGAGCCTGAGGCCGCGCCCGAGCCGCCGTCTTATGCTGCTTTGGTGCGCGCTCGGGCCATACTTCGGCAGGCTCTGCAGCGACCTGCGGCCGTGTCATTTCCGCGGGCTCAGACATCGGCGGCGCTACCATCACGATCTCCGGTGGCGGCTGCGCTGGTGGCGGCGCTAGTCCATCTGCTGGTGTTGTCTCCTCCGTGATCGTCACTCCGATCGACGACATGATCATCACGCCGGGCCCACCCACGGGGGGCGGCAGCTTGTATTGGCTCGCAGGTTTAGCGGCAAACTCAGCGGCCCTGTCCCCACTCTTGCGCGCAGCTTCCACCTCAGCGTATTGGCGATGGCGTGCCAGGGCTTCCTCGCTCCACGGCATCGGCTTACAGGCACAGCCGGAGATCAGAGATTTGCGATAGCGGAATGCATTCGGCAGCTCCGTATAGTTACGGCCCGAGAGGTCGACCAGCTTGTCCGGTTGATCGCTGTCGGGCGCATAAAACAAGCGGCCCTGATCGCCGCAGCTGGCGCTGCAAGACCGCGCGTCGCGCTCGAAGTTGCGGCGCGTGGTGGCATTGGAGACAGGGAAGTAATAACCGTCGCACGTCCGAACGCAGACGGTGCGGAACTTGGGGCCTCTGTCCGGCTCGGCGCGGGACGCGAGATATTGGCTGGGAGTTAGTGGAATAGGGCGGGCGAACCGGTCGGGCATGCGCTGAGCGCCGGCGCGGTCGGGACGCGTTGCTTGGCGGGGCGCGGCGGAGCCAATGCCGAACAGCTTCTCGAAAAAGGATTGGGCCAGCACCGGGCCGCCGGTGATCCCAACAGCAGCGGCGGCAATCGCCAATCCGGCGGCCACTTTTCTAATACGCATACGCTACTCACGCCAACAAGGCGCGTCTGCGCCCCACACGCCTCGACCATGCACTGCAGTTGGCAAATTTCCAGTGAACGGCTGACGTTGTGGTTCCCATTCCCATCGAGCAGGCCAGGACATGGGCACTCGATTGGAACCGACGAACTCAGTACGGAACGAAGACCTTCTTACGCCAATCGTACTGATCGGGCTCGCGCCAAGCGAACGCCAAATTTTGCATGCGAGTCTTGTACGCGAGGGTTATTTGCCGGCTGCCCTTCGAGCGCTTCATCGAATGCCGCCGATCCGCGCTCGCAAGCTTGCCCAGCGAGCCTTTTCCGGTCCGAGCGACCTGGGTGCGCGCTTGCTGCTCCGGCTCCCCGCTTACGGGTTCGGGAGAGGCCACGGCCGCGATTTCGGGAATGCGCGCTCCTTCGGCCGGCGTTTCCGCGGCGATGTCGTCAGAAACGTGGGACAGGATCTTCACTGCAATGCGGCGATCGTGTTGGGGCTTCATTTTCACCGCGGCCGGGCTGCCCGTCGCGTCGTAGATGACGGGTGCGGCCCGGAAGGGGATCGCGAAACGCATCGCGTACATGCGATCGTCGGCGGTCGGCAGCTCCAGCACCGACAGCATGCCGCGACCGTGAAGGTTGTCCTCGACCGCTATCGGAGGCGCCATCGCGGCCTGGACGGCGCGATCGATCATGTCTCGCAACGGATCGGTTTGGCGCGCATCGTCCACCGCTTGGAACAACTGATGCGTCATCGCGGCAGGAGTATCGGCTGTGCTCTGCTGGGACGCGGTCTGTTGACCGTGCTCTGCAGCCTCGGTCCACGGCTGCGACTTGCACGAGCACCCTGGCGAATGGACAGTCCGGTATTTGAAGGCGGTCTGTAGCTTCGTATAGGGCACGCCATCGAGGTCCTGCATCGTCTGGGGCGATCCGTTCTTCGCCGAGTACGTGTAGAGGCGAGCGGGCGCACCGCATCGGCTGGCGCAGGCTGCACTGTCGCGCGCGAAATATCGTGGCGTGGTTGCGAAGCTGATCGGGAAATAGGCGCCGTCGCAGAGGCGGACGCAGACGGTGCGGTAGGTCGGTTCGCTCTTAGCGCGGGCGGGTTTATGGGCTGGCCGCGAAATACGCGGTGCGGGTTGAGACGGCCGACTGAATACGGTCCAGTCGGGAGAGGGGGCGGGGCCGGTCAAACCTGTGGTGAGGCCGCCGCCCTTGGTGCTGGTGCCGAAATGAGCCAGGCGGGTATTGGCGTCGAGTCGGTCCACGCGGACTTCGGACCATCGCTCCACCGTTGCAAGCACCCCGGAACCCGCTTCAGGGGAGGCGTTTGCCGAAGTCCCAGCCAGCTGCGGTCGCAAGTTGACGGCGCGGGACACACCTGCCGCCGCATCGACATGCAGAGCAATCGTCGTACCGATTTGATCGATCATCGCGACGAGGCCCGCGAACGTCGCGAGGAGCCCCGCAGAATATGCTGCTGTGAGAAATTTTCTTGATCCGCAAACGTTGCGAAAACTACGAAAAAACTGCTGAGACACGACGCAACGCCCCTTGAACTCTCGTGTTCAGTACGCGAAGCAGCCGAACTGCCTTACGTGCAATCAGGGAACCCGTTAATCAGCCGCAAAAGTCAGCTTTGTTATTTTTTGCATAACGCCGGGATCGTGGACCTGTTCCCACCCTGCGTCAAGCGTGAGTGTGTACGGATCTGTCAGCGCGCCGCTAGGCGGGCCGCTCCATCGAGACGGATCGATGTGCCATTGAGCATGACGTTCTCGCAAATATGCACGGTCAGGGCGGCGTACTCGGCAGGATGGCCGAGACGGCTCGGAAACGGGACCGACCGGCCCAGCGCGGCGCGCGCATCCTCGGGCAACGAATCGAACATGGGCGTGCTGAAGAGGCCGGGCTTGATAGCGACGACGCGTATGCCATCCTGCGCCAGATCGCGTGCCACCGGCAGCGTGAGCGCTGCGACACCGCCCTTCGAGGCCGCATAGGCGACCTGGCCCATCTGTCCGTCCTCGGCAGCAATCGAGGCCGTGTTGACGATCACGCCACGCTCGCCAGTCTCGGCGTCCGGAGTCACGGTCAGCATGCCGGCCGCACACTTCGCGACCATGGTGAAGGTGCCGATGAGGTTGATCTGGATGACCTTCGCGAAGAGGGCCACATCGTGTGCCTCGACACCTCCCGTTTCCTTGACACGCCGCGCGGTTCGCCTGCCGATGGCGATGCC
The DNA here is from genome assembly GCA_963847435.1 of uncultured Alphaproteobacteria bacterium. Taxonomy (GTDB): domain Bacteria; phylum Pseudomonadota; class Alphaproteobacteria; order Rhizobiales; family Hyphomicrobiaceae; genus CAWJZR01. The sequence continues at coordinate 199,970 of CAWJZR010000001.1, forward strand.
GGCGCAATTGACGAGAATTCGCTCCTGGCCGTGGGCCCCGCGCGCCTGGATGAGGGCCGCATCGACGCTTGCCTCGCTCGTGACATCGCACTTGGCGAACATTCCGCCGATTTCCGACGCGACGCGCTGGCCTTCCGCTTCATTGACGTCGAGTACGGCGACACGAACGCCTCGCGCGGCCAATGCTCGCGCCGTCGCTGCGCCCAACCCCGACGCTGCGCCGGTCACGACCGCGCTGACATTGTTATCGAGCCGCATCCCTAATCCCTCTCGACAAGTCGATCAGTTCATTATGCGGTTCCGGATGGAGGGTAAACCCTCGTGCGGTGCGCTAACGCCGGTCGCTCCCTAACAGGTCACAGCGCCACAACCAGCTTACCCGTTGCCTCGCGGCGGTCGAGCACGCGGATGGCGTCAGCGATCTCCTCCAACGGATAGACGGCGTGGATGTGAGGGGTCAGGCTGCCGGATGATACCCAGTCAAGCACTTGCATCATGTTCGCGCGGTGCCCTTCAGGATCGCGGCGCACAGCCTCTCCCCAGAACACGCCGATCGCGTCACAGCCTTTGAGCAGCAGCAGGTTGAGCGGCAGCTTGGGGATCTTTCCGGCCGCGAACCCGACGACGAGAAACCGGCCTTGCCAAGCCAGCGCCCGTAGCGCGGGCTCGGAATAATCGGCACCCACGCAATCGTAGACGACATCGACGCCGACGCCGCCGGTCGCATCGCGCAGTGCCTGCTTGAGATCGCCTTCGGCGTAATTGACGAGTACATCGGCGCCGCGGGCGCGGGCGATCTCAAGCTTATCGGACGAGGATGCGCAGGCGATAACGCGGGCACCCATAAGATGGGCGATTTCAACCGCCGCCAGACCCGCCCCACCCGAAGCCCCGAGGACGGCGACCGTTTCGCCAGGTTTCAGCTTGGCGCGGTCCTTCAATCCGTGGATCGCGGTGCCGTAAGTGACGCTGAGGCCGGAGGCAACGGTGTCGCTCACTGCATCAGGCAGCGGGATCGCAGCGGTGGCCTTGACGACGACCTTCTCCCGCGCCCCGCCCCAACCGAGCGTCGCCATCACGCGATCGCCCGGCTTCAGGCCCGTCACGCCCTCGCCCATGGACTCGATGACGCCCGCGACCTCGCCCGACGGCGAGAACGGCGGCTCGGGCTTGTACTGATATTTGCCGCGGGTAATGAGCGTGTCGAAGAAGTTCAATGCCGCCGCGCGCACGCGGATCACGACCTCGCCCGCTTCCGGGATGGGGTCGGGTATCTCCTCGATGCTGATCGCATCCGGGCCGCCGAGGCTCTTGCACAAGGCCGCTTTCATGTGACACCTCCTCAATCCGACTCCGCAATCCGACTGGGCGACCGCCCAAGCATGGCGGGAACGCCTAACCGCGCCAGCTGTCACGCGCAATCCGGAACGCTTCGCACATGACGCAATCTCCGCCACCGCCTTCGACGAAAGAGACCTGGCCGCCGCTGCCGCGCGGCTATTTTGCGATCGGCGCCCAGCGCATGTCGAAGGCGCTGAACCTCGGCAACCTGATGCGGTCGGCGCACGGCTTCGGGGCGAGTTTCACGTTCACGATCGGCGCGACTTATCAAGCGCTCGAAGCGCGCGCCGACACGTCCAAGGGGCAATACCACCTGCCGCACTACAACTGGACCTCGGTCGCCAATCTGGTGCTGCCGCAGGGCTGCAAGATGGTGGGCGTCGAACTGATCGACGCGGCGATCGACCTGCCGAGCTTCCGGCATCCGCTGCGCGCTGCCTACGTGCTTGGACCCGAGCAGGGCTCGCTCTCGGATGAACTCGTCCAGCGCTGCGACTATGTCGTGAAAATCCCCACAAGCTTCTGCATCAATGTCGCAATGGCTGGTGCGATCGTCATGTATGACAGGGTTCGCAGCATGGCACGGTTCGCCGACCGGCCGGTGGGCGAGGGCGGGCCGCTCGGGCCCGTGACGCAGCACGTTTTCGGGCGCGGGGGCGCTTCGAAGAGCAAGGGCTGAAGGCGTTCGGTTGCGGCGACTCGGGGAGAGCGCGGACGTGGGGGAGAAGCTGGCATACAGATCGATAATGCTGCTCGCCGCAGCCATCCTCGGGCTCGGGATGGCTGAAGCCAATGCGCAAAACGGGACGCCGCTCGGCCAATACGGCGATTGGACGATCCTGACCGATGCGGCCGCCAGCAAGAAGGTTTGCTTTGCCGCCTCGCAGCCGAAAGAGAGCGAGCCTAAGGGCCTCAACCGCGATGCCGTCGTTTTCTATGTCTCGGTCTGGCCCAAGGAAGGGGTGAAGGGCGAGATCAGTATCAAACTGGGATACAAGGCGAAGAAGGGCAGTGAGGCGACGCTCGCGATCGGCAAGGACAGCTTCAAACTGTTTACCAAAGAAGACAAGGTCTTCGTCGACGATCCGAACTCGTGAACTCAAATTGCTGGAAGCCTTGAAGAAGGGCTCCAAGGCGACGGTTCTCGCGGTGTCCGAACGCGGCACTGCGACGACGGACACGTTTTCCCTCAGCGGTTTGGCACAAGCCCTGCAGGCACTCGCAACCGCGTGCCCTTAGGCGTCTGCAATGACGTCCGGCACATAAGCTTTCGCGAATCGCCTCGTTCCCTCGCGCATCATTCGTTGCTATGCGGAGCGGGTAGATTGCTTGTCGGTCTTGGGGGTCGGTTGTGCGAGCGTCTTTGGCAGCAGTCATGCTCGTGGCATTAACGATTGCTGCTCATCCGGTTGCAGCGCAGGCTGAAGCAGCCCTGTCGCCAAGCTGGTTCGCGCCGCCGCCCAGCTACACTTTCGAGCAACCTGCGGCCTGCCCAGAATTGGCACGCCGACAGACGCTCTACCGGGTCTGCGACGATCAGATGGCGATCTTCACCGAAGCGCTCGCCACGGCCCGGAGAGAAGGCAAGCTGCTGCTCGTTACGTTCGGCGCGACATGGTGCCCGTCCTGCAAATCCCTGCACCAGGGTCTCGAAGCGCCGGCGACCACCGACCGTCCCATCGCTTCGCAGTTCGTGCGAGTTGAGATCGCGGTCTCGACATTGAGGGATGGACGCCGGCTCGCAGTGGGAAGCGGCGAGGCGGTGTTACAGTTCGTGCTCGGCGCCAAGCCTCAGGTGAAGCCGCGGGCGGTGCCGTTCATCGCCATCGTCGATCCCAACAATCGCCTGAGCACATTTTCCCGCCATCTCGAGGACGTCGAGCAGGGTCCGGGCGGCGATTTCGATTTCGACCGCGTGCGCGAAATCTTGACGACGGCCGAAACGCATATACGGGCCGGCACAACGCCCCCGGCCGAGCCGGGCTGGCTGCAACGCAAGCTCAAGCGCTGGTTCGCAATTTGAGGTGCGCTCACGGCGAATGGCCGGTCACACGCCTGTTCGATGACGGCTGCGCAATTGCAGATAGAGCGCGCCTTCGCCGCCGTGGTGGATGGCGGCGGTCGTGTAGCTGACGACGATGGCGCGAAGATCCGGCTCCGCCAGCCATCTCGGCACGTTGCGCCGAAGCACGCCGCGCTCCGGCTCGCTCCAGGAGTGGCCGTAGTCCCGATTTTGCCGCGCATCGGCCGGACCGCCTTTGCCCGTGATGACGAGCACCCAGCGCCGGTCCTGGTTGTGACAATGGAGAACGAACCGCCGGAGTGCAGCGTGCGCCTCATTCTGCCGCATCCCGTGCAAATCTATCCGTGCCTCGATCTCGACTTGCCCGCTTCGCAATTTGCGCGCGGACTTGCGGGTGAAATCGGCGAGCGGCGGCGCCTTCTTCGCCGAGGGCTGCGGTGGAACAGGATGTGGCTTCACAGACGTCTCGCGCCGGTGGTGGTCGTGCGTTCCAGGCAACGGCTCCGGGCGGCCAGCCATGTACGCATCCAGCGACTCGATCGCGTGGTGAACTCTCGCTTTCAGTCTTCGCGCAGGATCGATCGTGCTCGCTGCATGCTCCCAGAGGGCGTGATCCTCCTCCGTCAGTAATGATTTTGGACCGGATGGCCCGCGCTTCTGTCGCTTCATGACCGAGGCGCTCCGGAACCCAGGTCGGCACGAGGAAGCAGCACACAATAGTTGCCGGGGTGCTTGGTGATGCCGGCAAGTTCGCCAGCCGCGTCACCTGAGCCGAAATAGATATCGCCGCGCTCAGGACCGCGAATGGCCGAGCCGACATCCTGGGCGATCATGAGCCGGCGGAAGCCATCCGCATCGGCGCCGGCGTGTCTCAACGTTGGCGAACTCACCCATACCGGCGTGCCGATGGCATGAAAGGCCGTGTCGACCGCAAGGCTGCGGCCGGTCGTCAAAGGGATGCCGTGGACGCCGTGGGGACCGGCGGCCTCTTCTCCGATCAGCTCCCGGAAGAAGACGAACGAAGCGTTGCGGCGCATCGCGTCCCGGCCGCGGATCGGATCGGCCCTCAGCCAGACCTTCAGGCTCTGCAGCGACATCTCCCCGGCGGTCAAGATGCCAGCATCCACGAGGTAGCGCCCGACGGAGGTGTAGGGGTGGCCGTTCTTACCGTCGTAAGTAATTCGGATTTTCTCTCTGCCCGGCAATGAAATGCACGCCGAGCCCTGCACTTGGACGAAAAAGGCGTCGACCGGGTCAGCAACGTAGACGAGCTCGAGGCCCTGTCCGGCTAGTGCGCCCTCTTCAATCTCGGTCCGTGTTGCATAGGGCACGGCCATGCCTTCGACGAGGCGGGCGTGGGTCAGCCCAGCCCCGACGGCGCCGCGTTGCGACTCGTCGACAAGGTTCACGAGATCGGGCGGTCGACGGTAGAGGGGAACTTTAAACTTCGAGTCGTGGGTGCGAGAGCCGGCGAGCAGGGGCTCGTAGTATCCGGTGAGAAGACCGTGCTGTTCATCATGGACAACGCGATGGGGCTTAAAGTGCGCTTCGAAGAAGGCCTTGGCTGCGGCGCGGCCAGATAACTCGGTTGCGAGCGCTGCTCTGAATATTTCACTCAACGCGGGCGCAGGTTGAATTGCGGCACCGCCCGCGGCCAGCGCTTCCAGTCGTGCTGCAGACTTCAGAAAAGCAGAGAACGCGGCCGCATGATCATCAGATTCCCATCCGGCGAGATCGGCGAACGCAGCCTCGTTCATACTCGCGGTTGCCGGCCCCATCGTTCGACATCCCTGACCCTGCCGCGCTCAGCTTGCGGCCTGGGTCGCGATCAGGCGCCAGTTCAGGTTCTGGCGCGCGCGTGCCGATGAGAGGTCGCGGCTGAATGTCCAGACGTCGGTAACTTCCTTGATGCGCTGCGGATCGCCGGCAATTACCGTACCGGTGCGATCGCGGGTGGCGGAAATAAGCTGGCTCACGAACCGCACCGTAATCGAAGCATTGCCGTTCTTGATGCCTGCCTCGGTGATGTCGGCCTTGCTGATCCCGACGAAGCTTTGGTCCATGATCTCGCCGCGCGACTCCCGCTCGGCAATGGCTGCGGAGAAGCCCTCGAACACCTCGCGGCTGAGGAGGTCCTTCAAGGTCTTGCGGTTTCCTTCGGCGAAGGCAGTCACGATCATCTCGTACGCCTGCTTGGCGCCCTTGAGGAACTCATCGGGGGCAAAGGCATCATCGAAGCCGAGGATTTCGAGAAGGCCCGGGACTGCAGCGGGATCTGCGTTGGCAAACGTTCTGATGCGTTCCTCGGCCTCGGCCACCGGCACGGTCGCGGCCGGCGCGCCAGCCGCGGCCTCACGCTCCCGACGGGGCATGTTGATGACATTCTCGTTGTCGCCGCCCGCCGATCCAGTCCGCTCGCGTGCCTTGGCTTCGGCGCGCTGCTCGGCGCGGGCCCGTTCCATCCGCGTTTCATCGTCTCCTGTACGGCGGCCAAGCACGCTGCGTAGCTTGAACAGCGCCACGACGAAGACGATGACCGAGATGAGCGTGATGAGATCGATCTTGTTGCCGTCCATGGGCCGGAGAAGCTCCCAGGGTTTCTTTACGAGTTGCAATTGCACGCTGACGGGCACGCGCCGCGGTCGCGCGGCGGACCCATTGCCCCGGGCACGACCCATACGTCATCGAGCGTCCAAATCGGGCCACGACGGCCAAGCCGTGCAGCGATTTGGCTATCGCTCTCAACTTAGGGCACAACTGCCGACAAGCCAACCGAATTGACTTCCCTTGGTTTGTCCGTAACAGCTTTGGAAAGCTCGGACTCGCTCATCAAATGCTCGTGCCTCGCACACTTGGCCTCGCCATCGCCCTGATCGCCGTCGCGCTGCCCCTGTTGGAGGTGGCAGTGATGATCAAAGTCGGATCGGCGATCGGTTTCTGGCCGGCTATGACCATCATCATGTCGACGGCCGTGCTGGGCATGTGGGTGCTGCAGACGCATGGCTTCGTCATGATGCGGCGGTTCTCGCAGACCCTCGACGCCGGACGGCCGCCATTGGAACCCATGATCGAGGGCGTGCTGCTGTTCCTGGCAGCCATCCTCCTCATATCCCCCGGTTTTATCTGTGATGCGGTCGGCTTTGTGCTGCTGATCCCGCCCGTGCGCCAGGGCATCGCCAAGCTCGCCCACGACAGGCTGTGGGGCGCTCCAGCCGAGGACGTCCGTGCCGCTCGGCCTCAGGCGGACCCATCTGAGGAGGAGAACGACATTGCGGAACGGGAGGCGCGGCGGGCGCGCGGAGCCGGTCCCATCATCGAGGGCGAGTTCGAGCGGGTGGACGATCCTCCGCGGAAGGGACGCGAGAAGCGTTAACCCAATCAACCATTGCTCCAGCCTCGTTGTTCGACGCCATGCCGATTGCGGGATAAAGCGACGCGTGATAGCCACCGAAACGAAATTCTCGCGAGACAAACTCGCGTTCAATCACACAGCCCAAAGGACGGATCGCAACTATGGCTAACTCGAAGAACGGGAAGGGCAAGGCTACCGATAAAACGGTGCCGGACAAGTCAGCTCAAGCCAAGCCGGGCGCAACGCCACCGCCGGTGCATGCCCAGGTTGTCGGTCAGTACATCAAGGATCTGTCGTTCGAGAATCCGAACGTCGAGAAGCTGATTGACGGCCCAGGCGAGAATCCGAACCTCAAGCTCGAGGTCAACGTCAACGCCAAGCGCGTCGGCACCGACCTCTACGAGAGCGCGATCGATTTCAAGGCCGTCGCGACGAACAAGCTCGGGACGATCTACGATCTCGAGTGCGTCTATGCGGGTCTCTTCCGCATCCAGAACCTGCCCGAGGAAGCGTTGGAGCCGTTCTTGCTCATCAACTGCCCGTCAATCCTGTTCCCGTTCCTCCGCCGTCTCGTCGCCGACATCACGCGCGAAGGCGGATTCCCGCCGTTGCTGCTCGATCCGATCGACTTCTCGAGCCTGTTCGTGCGCCGTCAGCAGGAAATGGCCGGCCAGTCCGTCGTTGGGGACGGCGGCGCTCCGAAATTGAAGGCGTAGGCAACCAAACCCGACAGTTGCAAACCCGGCAGCGCAATGCGTTGCCGGGTTTATCTTTTTTGGTTGCGGCTTCATGGATTCGCCAAGCCCCGAACGGCGACCTATCAAGTCCCTGTTTTGGGAGCCGCTTCCTCGGCCACCGGCTCGGCCGGAAGGTATTTCAGCCAAATCGCGTTTGCGCTTAGCGTGCCGACGAAGGCGCGGTGCGCGGCTTCAAGCTCGGGCGTCAGCCGGGGAGGCAACGGCGTCGGCCGTTGCGCCGCCCGTCGCATCCCTTTCGCCTCTGCGGCGGCACGGCGGTCGCTCGCCTCGTTCTTCGCCAGACTCAGTGTCGCTTGGCGCTCGCCCAACAACTCGACATAGACCTCGGCCAGCAAGAGGCTGTCCATCAAGGCGCCGTGCTTGGTCCGCTTCGAGTTGTCGACGCCGTAGCGTTTGCAAAGGGCGTCGAGGTTGTTGGGCCCGGCCGGGTGCTTGCGGCGGGCAAGCTGCAAGGTGTCGACGACGCGGTCAAAGCCGATCTCGGGCTTGCCGAGCCTTGTCAGCTCCATGTTGAGGAAGCCGATATCGAACGCTGCGTTATGGATGACGAGCGTGTCACTGCGGATGAAGGCGAGGAACTCTTCCGCCAGCTTCCAAAAGATGGGCTTATCCTTCAGGAACTCAGTCGAGATGCCATGCACCTTCTGAGCTTCGGCTGGGACGTCGCGTTCCGGATTGATGAAGACGTGATATTCGGCCCCGGTCGGGATGCGGTTGACCAGCTCGATGCAACCGATTTCGATCAGCCGGTCGCCCTTGCGCGGATCGAGTTCCCGTCGTTTCGGTATCGAGCACTATCTCCCGCAGCATTCGGCGGTTCCCCCACGACGTTGAGCGCCGGAAGGCATCCGCGAGCTTCCTCAGCTCGCGTCAGGCCCAATACCGTTGAAAGGCTCCCCCCTCCCGGTTCTCCAGCGTCGTGACGATAGCACCGATTGCCGCGTCACAGTCCTGGATGGACTTGTTGGTATCCACGACAAAATGCGCGCGGGATCGCTTGTCGCGGTCCGCCATCTGGCGCGCCAGCAGGCCCTCCAACTTCTCGCCCGTCATGCCCGGGCGCAGCAGCAGACGCTCGCGCTGAGTGGTCTCGTTGGCGCTGACCACGACAACGACATCGACGCGGGCATCGCCGCCGGTCTCGAACAGGAGCGGGATTTCGAGAACCGCGAGTTTGGCTCCGCGCTGGGCTTCATCTTGAAGGAAGGCGCGCTCGGCGGCGTGGACCAGCGGATGCACGATTGCTTCGAGGCGCATGAAGCCGGCGGGATCGGCGAGCACGGCAGCTGCCAGCTTCGGCCGGACGACCTTCCCCTCCTCGGTCGTGCCGGGAAAGGCACCTTCGATCAGCGGCACGGCTGCGCCTTCGTAGAGCTTGTGGACCTCCGCATCCGCATCGCAGACGCGGATACCGCGGGCGCGGAACGCTGCCGCCGCGGTTGATTTGCCCATGCCCATGGAGCCGGTAAGACCGACGACGAGCATCAGACGCGGCCTCCAATGTCGTCGATGAGAATCGCCTGCAGTTCTTCGGTGACTTCGGGCCGGACGCCAAACCAGCGCTCGAAACCGGGCACCGCCTGGTGGAGCAGCATGCCGAGGCCGTCGACGACGGTCAGTCCATGCTCGCGAGCCGCGGCCATGAAGCCCGTCTCCAACGGCACATAGACGATGTCAGAGACCACGCAGTCGGGATGAAAGCCGGTAAAATCGATATCGAGGGTGCCTTCGTCCTTCATGCCCATCGTCGTGGTGTTGACGATCACTGCCGCATCCTTGGAGAGCGCGGAGCGCTCGCTCCAGTCGGCGACCTCGACGGCGGGACCGAAGTGCTGCGCCAATGCTTCAGCGCGCTGACGGGTGCGATTGAACACGCGCACCCTGGAGACACCCGCGGAGAGAAATCCGTAGATGATCGCGCGTGCGGCGCCGCCGGCGCCGAGGATCGAGACCGGTGCATCGCGCTTCTTCCAGTTCGGCGCGCGCAGGGTCAGGTGAGTCATGTAGCCGTAGGTGTCGGTGTTGGCGCAGCAGAGGCGGCCGCCATCCAGCCAGACGGTGTTTGCGGCGCCGACCGCCACCGCGGACTTGTCCTTTTCATCCGCGACGCGGAACGCCACCTCCTTGTGCGGCACGGTGACGTTGCAGCCGAGGAGGCTTCGCATTGCAAGAGTGCGCAAGAACTCGCCCGCATTATCGGGCCGTACCGGCTGGCGATCGTAGGCGCCGTCAATGCCGTATCGGCGCAGCCAATAACCGTGAATGAGGGGGGAGCGGGAATGCTCGATGGGCCAGCCGATGACGCAGGCTCGTCTCATTGGGGTAGTGCCTTTCGGTCTCTCAATTCCGCCAGCAAGGGCAGCAGCGGCAGCCCGAGAATGGTGAAGTAATCGCCTTCGATCTTTTCGAACAGCTGAATGCCCGGCCCTTCGATCTGATAGCAGCCGACGCACGCGGTCAGCGCATCGCCAGCTTCATGCAGGTACGCGGCGAGGAAGGATTCGGATACGTCGCGCATGGTCATGAATGCGGTGTCGACCAAGCTCCACTCGGTGGCGCCGTTGCCGGCGATGACCACCGCGGAGTGCAATTCGTGGGTGTTACCGCGCAGGCGGCGGAGCGCGCCTGCCGCTTCGATGGCATCTGCCGCCTTGGTGAATATTTCGCCGCCGAGGGCCAGCACCTGATCGGCTCCGATGACGAGGGCATCCGGGCGGCGCGCGCTCACCTCCTCCGCCTTGGCGCGGGCGAGCACTTCCGCGAGATCGGCGGGATCGATCTCTTCGCAGTCAGCTTTTAGCGCTTCGCGGATCGCGTCTTCATCCACATTCGCGGGGACGACGTCGAAGGGGATTTTCGCCGCGCGCAGCATCTGAGCCCGCGCCGTGCTTCCCGAGGCCAACACGATCGGCTTAGGCGCCATTGCCTTCCCCGTCGCTGACGCCCGTCTGCCTGTCGTGCAGGAGCTTGATGATGGTCGCGGCCGTCTCCTCGATGGAACGGCGCGTCACATCGATGATCGGCCAGCCGTGCTGACCGCAGACTTTGCGCGAGTAGGCGATCTCTTCCTGAATGCGGGCGCGGTCGGTGTACGTCTCGAGGTCGCGATCGGCCAGCAGCATCGCGCGATTGCGTCGGATCTCGGAAATGCGCTCGGGCGAGGCAACGAGGCAGGCGACGAACGCCTTATGCGGCTCGGTGAGCTCTGGCGGCAATGGCAGCGAGGGCACCAGCGGCAGGTTCGTGGTCTTATAGCCGCGCTGGGCAAGATAGATGCTGGTCGGCGTCTTGGACGTGCGCGAGATGCCGAGCAGAATGATGTCGGCGGCGTTCAGATCCTCAGGCAGGCGGCCGTCATCGTGGGCCATCGTGAAGTTCAGCGCGTCGATGCGCTTGAAGTAGTCGGCGTCGAGCACGTGCTGTCCGGCGACTGTCGGGGTCTGCGGTGCGCCAAGATAGCCCTCGAACACCTGCATGATCGGCTTCAGGACGTGCAGGCTCGGAACCTGCAGCTCGCGGCAGCGGCGCTCCAGCTCCTCCGTCAGCTCCTTATTGATAATCGTATAGAGGACGATGCCGGGCGCCTGCTCGATCTCCTGCAGCACCCGCTTCAACTGTCGGGCCGTGCGCACGAGCGGATGCACGTGCTCGATCGGACGGAACTGCGAATATTGAACGGCCGCGGCCTTGGCGATGGTCGTTAGCGTCTCGCCTGTCGCGTCAGAAACGAGGTGGACATGAAAGTAGCTCGGCGGAGGGGGGGCCATCTGTGGAAAAAGGTCCGGGTTATCCAAGGTCGTTCGGGTCGGACCGGACTGTGCAGCCTCGGATGCTCACCTGTCCACGGGGTTGTTCCCAAACACGGCGGCGTTAATCGTTTTTCTGACCGATCCGCCGCCCCCGGGGATTGTTCAGCTGTCAACGGTTCGAGGCACGGTTGTCAACAACCGGCGCCGCCAGGTTGCAGGTGCTAGACCTTACACAACTTCCTGACTCGGCGATGGGAATCCGGCCCTAGTAGACGACGGTGATCGTCGACACAGGATCTGGTGGCTTAAGAGAACCGCTGTGCGGGCCGTGTGGACAACGAGGGCACAAGCAGAGTATCCCCACAATCCATGCCCCTAAGAGTCTTAGTAATAACCTTCAAGAACTCTCTATGACATCAGAAGTGAAGTGAGATCACGCGTGGTGACAACTCCGCCTCCAGGCTCGTCCAATCGGCGTTTCATGCTGCCGTTCAAAGGCAAGACGCTGGCGCCGCCACCGGTGTGGCTGATGCGGCAGGCCGGGCGCTATCTGCCGGAATATCGCGCAACGCGGGCGGATGCGGGCGGCTTCCTCAAGCTGTGCTACACGCCGAAGCTGGCGACGGAAGTGACTCTGCAGCCGATCCGGCGCTACGGCTTCGACGCGGCGATCCTGTTCTCGGACATCCTGGTCGTGCCGGATGCGCTGGGGCAGTCGGTCAGCTTCCTGGAGGGCGAAGGGCCGAAGCTCGAACCGATCCGGTCGGAGGCTGAGCTGAAGCGGCTCGACACCGCGGCGACGAAGGAGAAATTCTCGATCGTCGCCGAGACGGTGCAGCGCATCCGCCAGGATCTGCCGGCCGAGACGGCGCTCATCGGGTTTTGTGGCGCACCTTGGACGGTCGCGACGTACATGGTCGGCGGCGAAGGCTCGTCCGACCAGGCCGAGGCGCGGCTTTGGGCTTACCGCGATCCCAAGGGCTTCCAGAAGCTGATCGATATCCTGGTTTCGGTGTCGATCGATTATCTCTCCCAGCAGGTGCTCGCCGGCGCCGACGTCATCCAGATTTTCGACAGTTGGGCAGGCAGTCTGGCCGAGGACGAGTTTGCGACTTGGGCCATCGAGCCGACTCGGACTATCGTCTCCTCATTGCGGCGCCGGCACCCTGGCTTGCCGATCATCGGTTTCCCGAGAGGAGCGGGACCGCATGCCATACGCTATGTGGCCGAGACCGGGGTGGATGCGATCGGTTGTGATACGGCCATGCCTCTCGCCGACATGGCGCGCTTGCAGAAGACCGGTGCGGTGGTGCAGGGCAATCTCGATCCCTTGCTGCTCGTCGCCGGGGGCGAGAGGATGGAAGCGCGGGTGAAAGCGACGCTCGAAGCGCTGAGCGGCGGTCCGTACATTTTCAATCTCGGCCATGGCATCGTGCCGCAAACGCCGCCGGAGAACGTGGCGCGCTTAGTTGAGATTATCCGCGGAAGCTGAGGTTCACCGCTGCTGCTCGCGGTTCCGCAACCGAGAGAGGACTAGCTTGACCTCGGAGCCTAGCCTCCATCTCGATCGAAGCTGTTAGCGGGGCTGTGAGAGCGCGCCGCAGACAAGATTTAGATTCAAGTGCTGGGCCTGCTCACCTCGCCTCAGAGACGGCTGCTGAGGTTAGAGGCTCGGCTGCGTTGCAGCCCTATCACAAACATCCGCACCCCGATCTGCCATCCGTCGGGCGCCGCCAACCATGCCTGGTGGCGTTTCAGCTTTATCGGGTTGTGCAGCCGGGCGCATTTCGTCTGACGCCAAGTTTGCGTTCAAACCATTTATCATCCGCAAAAGGGCGGCCAATTCAAATTGGGTCGGGCGTTCAATCAGTCTGGCAAGACGGCTGACGTGAATTGCCGACTCAGTTCGTTCCCGCCTTTTACGGAGCTTTCGCGCCACGCGCCTAAACGACGGAACATTTTAATACAGGCTCCGTTTCTTGGGGGATCGAATGGAAAGGAGATCCCGATGAAACTCCTCGCACCCCTGATACTCGGCATCAGCGTTTTTGCTGTTAACGCCGTGGCGCAGACACCTCCACCCAAAGCGGGCACCACCGCAGAGACCACAACGCCGGGCCGTAACAGCTTTACGGAAGGTCAGGCCAAATCGCGTTTTGAAAAAGCTGGATACTCCAAGGTCACCGATTTGAAAAAAGATGATCAGGGCATTTGGCATGCGAAGGCCCAGAAGGACGGCAAGAGCGTGGATGTGGCGCTCGATTACCAGGGCAAAATCGCCGCCAAGTAAGTTGCAATAAATCGCATCAGCGAAAACCAGTAACAATTGGAGTTGGCATGAAACAACTCATCAGCGCGATGTTCGACGATTATCAGGCCGCCACGAAAGCCGTTCAGCGGCTCAAATCTGCGGGAATTCCGTCGGACGACATCAGCATCGTCGGCGGCAATCAGGAGATGCGCTCAGGCAGTGCACCGCTTTCTACAGACGAGGGTAGTGCAGCAGGAACTGGTGCGGCGACAGGTGCTGTCATCGGCGGCGGCGCCGGGCTTCTCGCTGGGCTCGGTCTGCTCGCTATTCCTGGGCTGGGGCCCGTGGTGGCGGCCGGATGGCTCGCCTCGACGCTCGCCGGTGCTGCGGTGGGTACTGCGGCCGGTGGCCTGATCGGCGGCCTCACTGAGTGGGGAATGTCGGAGGAAGAAGCGCACGGCTATGCCGAGGGGGTCCGCCGGGGTGGCACGCTCGTCACTGCTCGCGTTGAAGATGCTCAGATTGACACGGCGGTGCAGATTCTCGACGCCGACGGTACCGTGGATATGAATGATCGGACGGAGGGTTGGCGGAGAGAAGGCTGGCAGGGCACCTTCGGCATGGGCGACCGCACAACTGGAACGGACTCACTAGCGGGAGCGGCGGGCGGCCGGCCTGTTACAGAGTCCCAGCAGAGAGCAATGCCTCAGTCTGGCACGTCGCGGACAGAAGGCTCGATCCCGATCGTCGAAGAGCAGTTGAACGTCGGCAAGCGGAAAGTTACTTCGGGTCGGGTCCGCGTGCATACTCGCGTCACCAGCCAGCCTGCCGAGGCGTCGGTAAGACTGCATGACGAAAAGGTTCGGATCGAGCGGACGCCCGTCAATCAGCCGCTAACTGGAGCTGGCATGCCGCAGGAGCGGACCATCGAGGAGATCGAGACGCGGGAGGTTCCTGTCGTCGAGAAGTCAGGCCGCGTCGTCGAGGAGGTCCGCGTGACCAAGCAGGGGCGTGACCACACCGAGACGATCAGGGACAACGTCAAGAAAACCGAGGTCGAGGTCGAGGATACGCGCGGAACGGAAGCTGATAAAGCCCGTGGCCGCAAGGCCTGACACGCTGGGCGATTTTTGAGTAGTCGTGACGCCGCCGGGTTCTCTCGGCGGCGTCAACTCATGTGGCAACGGCAATTCTCGAAATCAACGTGACGAGACCACCCTTAGGGCCGGCCGACTTCCACGTGGACGGAGTGTGACGAACGTTCGGCCATCTCCACCGCCTTCCTTGCACATATTATAGCCCAGCTTGCCCGCGAGGACGGAAACCTGAGCGACGCAGGAATTGGGCACCTCGCGGGTGATATCGGGCATTCCCTGAGCCATCAAAATCGACAGGATGCCGATCTCTACGCCTTCGGCAAAATCGGCAGAGCGCCCGGGAAAACGGACACTCAGGCCAGGCTCCACTTCGATCGCTCCCACGTTGCTCCCTCCCTCGATGAATGAGACCGAGGGCAGCTACGGGCGAAGTTTGGCCTTAACGGGGCACGACAGAGGCATGTCGACCTAAGGAGGTGCGGCAGGGCGCCTCAACGTCGTCCCTTTGGATAGCAAGCACACTCGCCATCGATCACACTCGCGGCCACGCAATCACTTCCCGTCTGAACTGATGTCCGCCCGAGAATGCGCGGACGACATCGTTGACCCTCCGGGCGCGTCACCCTAAACCCTGCCGCATGACCGTAACACCCGCCCCCGATACAGCCTCACCCGCCAAGCGCGCTGCAATCGCCATCGTAATCACGGTGGCCGCGACGGTGGCGGTGATGCTGCTTCTCGGCGAACGCGCCTACTTGTGGGTGAAGGCCGTGCACGTCATCGCCATCATCTCCTGGATGGCCGGGATGTTGTATCTGCCTCGGCTGTTCATCTATCACTGCGACGCTTCGAAGGGCTCGGTGCAGTCCGAGACGTTCAAGGTGATGGAGCGGCGCTTGCTCACCATCATCATCAATCCGGCGATGATCGTGGCGTGGGTGCTCGGGCTTTGGCTCGCCTGGAAGGCCGGCTACTTCAAGGATGCTTGGTTTCACGGAAAGCTTGCGGCGGCGATCGGGCTCTCGGCGGTGCACGGTTATTTCTCGATGGCCGTCAGGGCGTTCGCCGAAGACCGCAACGACAAGCCGGCGCGGCACTGGCGAATCGTCAACGAGATCCCGACCCTTCTGATGATCGTCATCGTCATCCTGGTCATCGTCAAACCGTTCTGAAAATCCACAAGCCGTTGATGCCGTGCCTTGCTTTTGACTAGGAGTGTGGCCGCGAATCGCTTTCGCCTGCTGCCGTGTTCTGTTATAGCTACCCCATTCCTAGATCGACTTGAGGTCTCACCGGCCTCATCTGGAAGTTTGGGTCACTCGCATGCCGTTTGCACGGCGCTGCGGCGGACCTGAGAGGCGCACGGCTCGTAAGCCGTGCATGAGCCCCACCTAGCGCCCGGCCCAACTCATCTTCCCGCCCTGCGGCCAGAGGCCCTCCCCGGAGTGTTCCATGAAAGAAATGAAGCTTGAGGATCTGAAGCTCAAGTCACCGACCGAACTGCTCAGCTTTGCCGAGGAGGTGGGCGTCGAAAACGCCAGCACCATGCGCAAGCAGGAGCTGATGTTCGCCACGCTGAAGCAACTTGCCAGCCAGGAGACCGAGATCACCGGCATCGGCGTCGTCGAGGTGCTGCAGGACGGCTTCGGCTTCCTGCGCTCGCCGGATGCCAATTATCTGCCAGGTCCCGACGACATCTACGTTTCGCCTTCGCAGATTCGCCGCTTCGCGCTCCGCACCGGCGACACCGTGGAGGGCGTAATCCGGAGCCCGAAGGAGGGCGAGCGGTACTTCGCGCTGCTGAAGGTCAACAAAATCAATTTCGAGGACCCGGAAGCGACGAAGCACAAGATCCACTTCGATAACTTGACGCCACTTTATCCGACGAAGTGGCTGAAGATGGAGATCGAAGATCCGACCATCAAGGATTTCAGCCCGCGCGTTATCGACATCGTGTCACCGATCGGCAAGGGCCAACGCGCGCTCATCGTAGCGCCGCCGCGCACCGGCAAGACGGTGCTCCTGCAGAACATCGCGCACTCGATCGCGGCCAATCATCCCGAGTGCTACCTCATCGTGCTGCTGATCGACGAGCGGCCCGAGGAAGTCACCGACATGCAGCGCTCCGTGAAGGGCGAGGTCATCTCCTCGACGTTCGATGAGCCGCCTTCGCGCCACGTTCAGGTCACCGAGATGGTGATCGAAAAAGCCAAGCGCCTCGTCGAGCACAAGCGCGACGTAGTCATTCTCCTGGACTCGATCACTCGTCTCGGCAGAGCCTACAACACCGTCGTGCCATCCTCCGGCAAGGTGCTGACGGGCGGCGTGGACTCAATGCTCTGCAACGGCCGAAGCGGTTCTTCGGCGCTGCACGCAATATCGAGGAAGGCGGCTCGCTGACCATCATCGCCACGGCTCTGGTGGAGACCGGCAGCCGCATGGACGAAGTGATCTTCGAAGAATTCAAGGGTACTGGTAACTCCGAAATCATCCTCGACCGCAAAGTGTCTGATAAGCGCGTGTTCCCGGCCATCGACGTGGCGCGCTCCGGCACCCGCAAGGAGGACCTGCTCGTGCCGCGCGATCAGCTCAAGAAGGTCTACGTGCTGCGGCGTATCCTCAATCCGATGGGGACGATGGACGGCATCGAGTTCCTCATCGACAAGCTGCGTTCCACCAAGACCAACGGCGAGTTCTTCTCTTCGATGAATACCTAAGACGCTAGACAATTCAGATAAGAAAAAGCGCGAGATCCTTTGGGACTTTGCGCTTTTTTCGTTTTTCGCTCGCTTCTCGATCACGTTCAAATCTCGGCTCGCCGCCGGTCGTCATTGTGATAAGTTTCAGACGTGGGGGAGGCCAATTCATCGACTGGAGGTCAACCCGTGAGAAGCTTCGATCTCGACCACAGCATTACCGTCGGCACTACACCTACCCTGTCCGAGTTGCGGCAGCTCGCTTTGAAAGGATTTCAGGACCGTCGTCGATCTCCGGATGCCAAACGAGGTCGGAGCGTTGTCGATTGCCGAGGAGCGCGAGGCTGCGCTGTCTGCCCGGATGGAGTTCCTGCAGATCAGTGTGCCAGCGCGGACGCTGCCGGACGAGCAGCTCGATATCTTCCGCAGGGAGCTGGCCGCTCTGCCAAAACCAGCTTATGTCCACTGCACATGCGGGGGACGTGCGCTGCTGTTCGGGGCTGTGCATTTGGGGATTGAGGTGGACGAGCCTGAAGACGCCATTCTGACCCGCATCCAGGGCCGGGGCATGATCGACGATCCCACCCTCTATGATCGAACGATCCGCGAATACGTGCAGCGGGCGCGAGAGCCTTTCAGCCGGCTCGAGCAAGTGATTTGGTAAGATGGACTGAATGCCGGCTGTTTCACGTGAATCACGAGCTCATTTCAACTCGTGTTTCACGTGAAATTATCTACCTGTTTGGTTGCGCTTTTTTTGTTTCACGTGAATCCCCTCATTATTCGGCCGCGCCGGATCCAGGGTTAGGCGAGCGGCTATATTGCGAGCCCGAGGTCCTCGATGCGGACGCGGGACCGGCTGCTTCGGCGGCTATTGCTTCAGAGGCTGCGGCCGCGCTCTGTGGCTTGAAGGGCCAGAGAAGCTGCTCGAGGTAGTGCTGGGTGAACGCCGGTTGGCCCTCGACGCCAATATCGCCGCTCTTCGGCCGTGGGGCGTCTTTCGGGAGGCGCAACGTTCCCAGCATGCGGTCCCAGAATGTGAAGAAGAGGCCAAAGTTGACATCGCCTTCGCCGGCCCAATTGACGTGATGCAGGCGGTGGATAGGTCCGATCGATAGCCAGGGCTGCAAGGGCCCCAAGTCATAATCGACATTGGAATGTTGGACGAGGAGCTGCACGGACACCGCGAGGCCTAGCAAAACTGCCACGTCAACCGGCATGCCGAAGAAGGGCCAGCGGGAGTGAGCTCAACGTGAGGTCCACAACCTGATGGAGGGGGTGGCGAATGAAACCGTTGAAGCCGTACACCCGGTGGACGCCGTGATGAATGGCATGGAGCCGCCACAGCAGCGGGAGCTTATGGCTGATATAGTGGAGCAGTGTCAGGCCGATATCGGTGACGACGACGGCGAAGAGGAATTGGAGGAGGAGCGGCCACTGTGTCGGCCAGTATCCATCCCAGGGCCGCAACATAGCGATGACCGGTAGCAACAATGTGCCGTTGATGTTCTGGATCTCGTAGACCGCGGCATGCGCGACGTCCTTGCCGGCATCCTCGTGCGGACTATTCCAGCTTTCCTCATAGGGCAGGATCTGTTCGGCGACGAACGAGAGGCCAATGGCCCCGAAAAGCATGGCGGCGGCGGTCCAGAAGTACGAGTGGCCGCTGGCGATGAGCCATAGCGCGACACCGTTCACACCGAGCATCATGAGAGGTACGTAGCCGTACCGGATAAACAAACGCAGCATACTCATGCACGTACCTCCTCTCGCAACAATTATGCACGGTGAAACCGCAGCGCCAATCTTTTTAATGCGATGCAACACAGCTCGGTCGGCCGAATTCCCCCTTTTCTGTGTAAGCCATTAGATAATTCGGCTGCGATAGCGATTGCCGTCGGAGTGCGTTGCAACCGCGACGCGGTCGCACGTAGGCCCGGCCTCCGGGCGAACCGTCATCCGAGTTGCTCAAACGGTTTTCTGCTGTGACAGTTCCGCCCGGGCATTCGATAAGACTTGCAGCTTGGTTACCCTCGACTCCGCGGGGTGAGTTTTGCCTATTGGAAGGCAGTGCCGGGCCTGTTGTGTGGTGAAGGGCTGATGCGGGAACTTCCGACGATTTTCGCTCTTTCGAGCGCACCTGGTAAGGCGGGCGTAGCGCTCATCCGCGTGTCAGGGCCGGCGTCCAAGCTTGTGCTGGATGTTATGACGAAGCCGAAACCGCGGCCCCGCGTGGCAGCGGGACGGACGATCAGGCACCCGCGAACGGGTGAACCGTTGGATCGCGGCATTGCAATCTGGTTTCCGGCTCCGGCCAGTTTCACCGGCGAGGACGTCGCCGAACTGCAGGTCCATGGCGGCCGGGCCGTCGTCCGGGCAGTCCTGGACGCGCTGGGCAGGGTTCCCGGCTGCCGAATGGCCGAGGCTGGGGAGTTCGCTCGGCGAGCCTTTCACAACGGCAAGGTTGATCTAGCCGAAGCCGAGGGGTTGGCCGACCTGATCGACGCGGAGACCGAGGCTCAGCGGCGGCAGGCCCTTGCGCAGGCTCGAGGCGGGCTTTCGCAGCTTTACGAAGGGTGGCGGGCCGGGATTATCGAGGCGCAGGCCCTGGTCGAGGCAGCGATCGACTTTGCGGACGAGCCCGACGTGGAGAGCGATACGATAGCCAGGGCCGCGGGCGCCGTTCGGTCGCTGGCTGTGGCGGTCGGTAAGCACTTGGCGGATGGGCATAGAGGGGAGATCTTGCGCGACGGCTTCCGGGTTGTTTTGGCGGGCGCGCCAAATGCAGGGAAGTCTAGTCTTCTCAACGCGTTGGCCAAGCGGGATGCGGCGATCGTTTCTGAGGAGGCCGGGACTACGCGCGATGTGATCGAGGTGCGACTCGATCTCGAAGGCTTCCCGGTCGTGTTGACGGATACGGCTGGCATTCGCGAAGCGGCCGGGAAGGTCGAACAAGAGGGCATTCGCCGCACCATCGCGCGGGCTGAGGAGGCTGATCTGGTGATCTGGCTCGTTGATGCCCACGATCCCCAGCGCGACCTTCCGGACGAGCTTCGGGCGGTGGCGGATCGCACTCTGCCGGTTCTGAATAAGGTCGATTTGCTGCCCGGTGGCCTGCCCGGTCAGCTTCCCGACGATTTGGTGGGGATCTCCGCTAGAACGGGTGCGGGTGTTGACGATCTGACGCGACGCCTGGCTGGCATCGCGCGGGAGCGCGTCGGGTCTAGCGGGACCGATCCCGTCATTACTCAGGCGCGGCACCGGGCGTTGGTGGAAGAGGCTGCCGAGCATCTGGCCGCATTCGAGGCGGGGGAGCCGATGGCGCTGGAGTTGCGAGCGGAGGATTTGCGGAAAGCCGCGCACGCGATCGGGAGGATAACAGGGCGTATCGATGTCGAGGACGTGCTCGATGCCGTGTTCGGGCGCTTCTGCATCGGAAAATGACGAATGCGTCCCGAATCAGACGTTTCACGTGAAACAAGGTGAATCTGCCATCGCTCAACTGATTCCAAGTCAATGGGTTGGCGCGGCGGATTCGCGTGGGATGTGCGTGAAACAGCCGGAGAGCAGACCCTGAAGCAGGAGCACGGCGGCTGTTGTCAAGGTGTTTAGTCTCGGTCCGGGCGCCGGGACTCTTGAGGCTGAAGCGACACGGAGAGGCGCCCCCGGACGCGGTTTGGCTCGCGGCCGAGATCCGTAATCGGGAACGGGGCGGAGAGCGCCAGTCCATTTATGAAAGTGGGATGAGCTCTCGCCGCCGCGTCGACTCGTTCGTTTGTCTTGTGGCCGACGGGTCATCCAATTCCGCCGTTGCCTATGAAGGCGCCACGCGGCACGGTCCAGCTGATGGGTATCCGCCCGCGACCGAGACCTTCGCCGCCCCAAGCGCCCAGCTCGATCCTGAGCCCGTAATGCGGCGAAGTCTCGGACGTTACCTCGCGTTATGCCTGCCGCGGATAATCGGACCGCGATTGGTGTGATTGTCAGCGGCATACAACACTGGATTCGAGCGTCGGAACGCTTTTGCTGGCTTTTGCCTCGGATGGTGATTTCCGATAGGGTCCGGCGGACTTCGGGCCGCCGTCCTAGAATTTGAGCCATCCCATGAGCTGTTTCACGTGAATCAAGCGATCTCTACAACTTATGACGTCGTCGTGGTGGGCGGCGGGCACGCCGGAACCGAAGCGGCAGCTGTGGCGGCGCGAATGGGAGCGCGAACGGCACTGGTCACCCATGGTTTCGCGACCGTCGGCGAGATGTCGTGCAATCCAGCCATCGGTGGGCTCGGGAAGGGTCATCTGGTCCGCGAGATCGACGCGCTGGACGGCATCATGGGGCGAGCCGCCGACGCGGCAGGCATCCAGTTCCGGCTGTTGAACAGGTCCAAGGGGCCGGCGGTGCAGGGTCCGCGGGCGCAATCGGACCGCAAGCTTTATCGCCAGGCGGTTCAGGCCGCCATCCGGGCGACAGCGGGACTCGATGTGATCGAGGGTGGCGTGGAGGCGCTGATCGTCGAGAACGGCTCCGCCGCCGGCGTCGTGACGGGGGAGGGCCGGCAAATCAAGGCTGGGGCCGTGATCCTGACCACGGGCACGTTCCTCAATGGCCTCATTCATATGGGAGAGACCAAGATCCCGGCAGGCCGCGTGGGCGAAAAGCCGGCGCTGAAGATTTCCGAGCAGTTAATGGCTCTGGGGCTGTCGCTCGGGCGCCTCAAGACGGGCACGCCGGCTCGGCTGGATGGTCGTAGCATCGACTGGAAGGCGCTCGAGATGCAGGCGGGTGATGATCCGCCGGTCCCGTTCTCCTATCTGACGACGCGAATCAGAACGCCGCAGATTTCATGCGGAATCACAACGACGACGGCCGCGACGCACGCGATCATCCGGGCAAATCTTCACCGCGCGCCGATGTATTCCGGTCAGATTTCGAGCGTCGGTCCGCGTTATTGCCCGTCGATCGAGGACAAAGTCGTTCGTTTCGCCGATCGCGACCGGCACCAGATCTTTCTGGAGCCCGAAGGCCTCGACGACGATACGGTCTACCCGAACGGGGTCTCGACCTCGCTTCCGGCCGATGTTCAGGACGCATTCCTGAAGACGATGCCGGGGCTGGAGAAGGTCGTCATCAGGCGGCCGGGCTATGCCATCGAGTACGATTACGTCGATCCACGCGAGCTGAAGGCGACGCTGGAAGTGAAGCGGCTGCCACGGCTTTTTCTGGCGGGCCAAATCAACGGGACGACAGGTTACGAGGAAGCTGGCGCGCAGGGATTGATGGCGGGCATCAATGCGGTATTGGCTGCCGGAGGCGGCGACGGCTTCGTCGTTTCGCGGGCGGACGGCTACGTCGGCGTGATGATCGACGACCTCGTGACCCGCGGCGTTAGCGAGCCCTACCGCATGTTTACCTCGCGCGCGGAGTACCGGCTTCGCCTCAGGGCCGACAACGCCGACCAGCGGCTGACGCCATTGGGGGAGAAACTCGGCTGCATCGGGTCTGAGCGGAGGGTAGCCTTCGGAGCCAAGTGCGCCGCCATGGAGAGGGGTAAGGCTCTGCTCGATAGCTTGACCTTGACGCCGAACGAGGCCGCAAAACATGGACTTGAGATCAATCGGGACGGAAAGCGGCGCTCGGCGTTCGAACTGCTGGCTTATCCCGCGATGGATCTTGCGCGGCTTGCGATCATCTGGCCGGAGTTGAACGGGCTGGAGCCGGTGATTGCGGTCCAGCTCGAGGTCGATGCGCGATACGCCTCCTACGTGCGGCGGCAAGACTATGACATCGAAGGGCTTCGCCGCGACGAAGCGATCCGGATTCCCGACGATTTCGACTATGCCGCCGTGCCGAGTTTTTCGACCGAAGTGCGTCAAAAGCTGGCTACGAGGCGGCCTTCGACGCTGGCTGAGGCAGCGCGGCTCGACGGCATGACGCCGGCAGCGCTGGTCCTGCTGGCGGCTGCGGTGAAACGAGGGGCTCCGCAGAAGAAGGCTCGAGTCAACCCAAGTGCCTGAAAAGCGAATCAAATCCGCCGAAGACCTGAGTCAAGCCTTTGGTGTTTCACGTGAAACGCTTGAGCGGTTGATAACTTACGAGGCTTTGCTGCAGCGGTGGCAGAAGACGATCAATCTGGTCGCCCCGGCGACGCTGACGGACGCCTGGCACCGGCACTTCGCCAACTCAGCGCAAATCGCGGCGCTAATTCCCGGATCTGCAAAGTCGCTCGTCGATATCGGTAGCGGCGCGGGATTTCCCGGCTTGGTGCTCGCGATCATGCTGGCCGAGCGGGGCCTCCGGGTGACGCTGATCGAGAGCGATAATCGTAAATCTGCGTTTCTGCGCGAGGTGGCGCGACACGTCCGAGTTGCTGTGGACATCCAGAATCGGGCGAATCGAAAATCCTGCGACTCGCGTTAATCTCCCTGACGCGGAGGTTGTTACTTCGCGCGCGCTCGCGCCGCTTCCCCGTCTGTTCGGGCTGGCGCATCCGTTGATGGCGGTCGGTTCGCTGGGGCTCTTTCCAAAAGGGCGCGAGGCGGCCGCTGAGATCAGTGAAGCGCGCGAGACGTGGTCATTCGATGCGGAATTGACGCCCAGCGTCACCGACCCGGATGCGCGGATCGTGCAAGTTCGTGATTTGCGTCCCTCTGCGTAGCCAGCGTTCGCGTCGCGGTTATGCCGTATCGGAATTTTGAAGACGGAGGTTTCGTCGTGACCGGTCCCATGCCTGGAGTTTCGGGCCTCCGCGTGCTCGCGATCGCCAACCAAAAAGGCGGCGTGGGCAAGACGACGACGGCCATCAATCTCGGGACGGCGCTGGCCGCGACGGGTGAGCGGGTGCTGGTCATCGACCTCGACCCGCAGGGCAACGCTTCCACCGGCCTTGGTGTCCCGGCCGATATGCGGCCACGCACGGCCTACGACGTTTTGAGCGGACAATGCTCCCTTCTCGATGCTGCCTCTGCCACGCCGGTGCCCTTCCTGCACGTCGTGCCGGCGAACGCTGATCTTGTCGGCCTTGAGGCCGATCTTCAGGGTGACAACACGCGGCCTTATAAGCTGCGGGACGCTATCTCGGCGATGATTGCGCGGCAGCGCACCCTGCCGCCCGATCACACGTTCAACTACGTGCTGATCGACTGCCCACCGTCGTTGAACCTTTTGACGCTCAACGCCATGTCTGCGGCCCACGCCGTGCTAGTGCCGGTGCAATGTGAGTTCTTCGCGCTGGAAGGCATCTCGCAGCTCAAGGAAACGATCGATCAGATCCGCGGCACCCTCAATCCGCGACTTGAAATCCAGGGCGTCGTGCTGACGATGCACAATTCGCGTACCTCGCTTTCGCGCGAAGTGGCCGACAACGTGCGGGCATTCTTCGGACCCAAGGTCTACGAAACGATGATCCCGCGCAATACGCGGGTAGCCGAGGCGCCGTCACACGGCAAGCCGATCCTGCTCTATGATTACGATTGCGCGGGAAGCCAGGCCTACATCCGGCTGGCGACCGAGATCATCGAGCGCGAGAAGCTGATTAAAGCGGCCTGACGCTTTTTTAATTGGGGGAGGCCGGCGCGAGAGGGCATCTCGCCGGCTTTGAGACTGGCAAGGGGTAGAGCGCGATATGACTGCACCGCTGCAACGGAGCCGGCTGGGCCGGGGGCTTGCTTCCCTGATCGGGGAGCCTGCGCAAGTGCAGTCGCGCCTGCCGCCGGAAGGCGAACAGCGCTTAGTCGCGTTGGATCTCATTCGGGGCAGCGGCCTCAACCCGCGCAAAGACTTCCGTGAGGAGGAACTTGCGGAACTGGCGGATTCGATCCGCACCAAAGGCCTCGTGCAGCCGATCCTGGTGCGACCAGACCCCTCGAATCCATCCGGCTACGAGATCGTCGCGGGCGAGCGGCGGTGGCGCGCTGCGCAGCGGGCTGGACTGCATTCCGTTCCGGTCATCGTGCGAGAGCTCGCCGACCGTGAGGTGCTCGAGCTCGCCATCATCGAGAACGTTCAACGCGCGGATCTCAATGCCATCGAAGAGGCCGGCGGTTATCGCGATCTGATCGAACGCTTCAATTACAGCCAGGAGCAGCTTTCCGAAATCATCGGTAAAAGCCGAAGCCATGTGGCGAACACCATTCGGCTTTTGAAATTGCCGGCGCAGGTTCAATCGCTCGTTCAAGACGGAAAGCTGACGGCGGGACATGCCCGGGCTCTAATCGGCCGACCGGACGCGCAAGTGCTCGCCGAGCAGATCATCGCCACGGAGTTGAACGTCCGCGAGGTCGAGGCGCTGGTGAGCGGAGGCGCTGATATCGGTGCCAACGACGGTGGGTCATCCTTCCGCAAGATGCGGGAGAAAGATCCTGACACCAAAGCGTTCGAGAAGGAGCTTTCTAACTCGCTTGGTCTGCGGGTCGAGATCAAGCGCGGGTCGGGCGAGAGCGGCAATCTCGTGATCAAATACGGAAATTTCGACCAGCTCGAGTATATCCGGATGCGCCTTTCGGGTATTCCCAGCGGCTAATGCGGAGCCGCATTCGGGAACTGCAACGCTGCCCTCTCGGCGTTGCATCACATAGGCGTCCTCAGGCCCGGTTTCCCCAACCGGGCCTTTTGTTTTCTCAAACCCTGGCGTAGGGGAACCTTGACAGCAGGTCGGTGTATTTGGTGCAAGCTCCTGTTGAATGCTTGTGTTATCGCCGCCGGTGACGGTGGAAAGGTGGAGCCGCAGATGACGGACGACGTATTGAAGCGGCTAGCTGCCACGATCAAATCCCGGCGGGAGGACTCCGGCGCGAAGTCCTATACGCGCCAGCTGCTCGACGGGGGGCCTGAGAAATGCGCGAAGAAGCTCGGCGAGGAGGCGGTTGAAACCGTTATCGCTGGAGTTTCACAGGACGCCGAAGGGCTCAAGGCGGAGTCCGCGGATTTGCTATATCATTTGCTCGTGCTTCTAGAGTGTCGCGGCGTGATGCTCGATGAAGTGCTCGGTGTCCTGGAGGGTCGTATGGGGACCTCCGGCCTGGCGGAGAAGGCGAGCCGTGCCAGCAAGTCATGAACGGGTGCTGCAGCGGGTTGCGGAGATGACGGGCAAGTTCAGCCTCATCGAACCTCCGGCTGACCTGCAATTTTCGCCCTATCGCTTCTTCAATCGCGAGGAGTGGGCCCGGCTGCGTCTCGATACGCCGATGACGCTCGTGCCGCGAGAGCTCGAGCAGATGTCGGGCGTGATCGACGAGTTGTCGGTCGATGAGGTTGAGCAGATCTATCTGCCGTTGTCACGCTTGCTGAATTTTTACGTCGCAGCGGCGCAAGAGCTGCACACCGCGACGTCGCGCTTCCTCGGGCACAAGGACGTCAAGGTTCCCTTCATCCTGGGCGTTGCCGGATCGGTGGCCGTCGGCAAGAGCACAACCGCCCGCGTGCTCAAAGCGCTCTTGGCGCGCTGGCCAGATCACCCTCGCGTCGATCTCATCACGACCGATGGCTTCCTCTATCCCAATCAGGAGTTGGAACGCCGCGGCATCATGAATCGCAAGGGCTTCCCTGAAAGCTTCGATTCCGCCCGGCTTCTCAATTTCCTCGCTGATGTCAAAAGCGGCAAGGCGCGCGTCGAGGCGCCGGTGTACTCGCATTTCTTCTACGACATCCTGCCGACGCAGAAAGTAGTCGTGGAGCGGCCTGACATCCTGGTTGTCGAAGGGCTCAACGTTCTCCAGCCGGCTCGACTGCCGCGCGATGGCGAGGCAATTCCGTTCGTTTCCGACTTCTTCGATTTTTCGATCTACATCGACGCCGATCCGGCGGTGATCGAGAATTGGTATCTGGAACGGTTCATGCGGCTGCGGCAAACCGCTTTCCGCGATCCTGGAGCTTATTTCCACCGCTACACCGAGTTGTCGGTGGATGATGCGCATACCCGGGCACTGGAGATTTGGCGCACGATCAACTTGCGCAATCTCGAAGAGAATATCCTCCCAACCCGTCAGCGAGCGCGGTTAATCCTCCACAAGGAGGCTAACCACCAGGTGACCTCCGTCGCGTTGCGGAAACTGTAATTCTCCTTTCTCGGACAATTATTTCTCGATATTATCGGTGAACAACCCCTTTGTGGGGATGGGTCGCCGCATGCGCAGCGCGCGGCGGCCTGCATATCGCTTTCGGGGGAAAGCTGGGGCGGAGGAGGAGGGGGCTGAGACACGTCAGATACTGCCCGGCTTGTGGCTTGCGATTCGAGGTCACGCCGGTCGAGGGTGCGGGAGCCGGAATCAGCGTTGATTCTGGATTGTGGCGGTCAACTTGCCAAAGCGGAGGGAGCGCGGGGGCGGGGTTCAAATCCCTACTCTTGCTCCCAACTGCAGAATGTCGTGCGGGCGATCATGTCGGATCCGCCAAACCGCAGGGTTAATTGACTTTCGATGCCTGATTGGGGAAGCCGAAGTAGAAAAAGGGGCCGTCCTGGGGAGGGACGGCCCTTGATCAGGCAAATTCGCAATGGAGCCGTAGGTCAGTGGAGGCCCTGCGCTGACCGCAACTGCGGCCGGCACCAAGCCATCGCCAGCTCGTTGAAAACAACGTGCTGACGCAGGGCCAGCGCCACCTGCGGCATGCGGACGAGCTGCTGCGCGAAGGTCATGTGAGCCTCCATCGCAGTGCTCGCAGCCGTCAGGCCGAAACCGCAGATCGTGGCTAGCCACTGGGACGCATCGACGGCCTGCGCGGCAACTGCCGGCGGGACAGAGACGATGGGTACAGCGGTAGCCGCGACGGCTTCGGAAGCGCTCGCGGATTGAGATTTCTTGACCGGCGCCGCAAGCTGCACAGCCATCGCTCGCTGAGGAGCGGAGTAGGTTTCGGCAGGTGCGGCGTGGCTCGCGGCGCGTGGGCTGACCTCGGCGGACGCCGCTTTCGCGGTTCCGTGAAGCTCGGCCATCAACTCAGTTTGCGCCGCATGGAACTTGTCTCGTAGCCGCCGGATGATCGACGGGTCGTTGATGCCGATAGACTTGATCGCGGTGGTCGGCTTCAGCTCGGGATTCGCGGCGATCATCGCCGCGATGGTTTGCAGGCGGGTGCGATCGTCGATGCCGCTGCCCTTCGGGCGGCCCCGCTGGCCTTTATGTTCGGACATGAGTGGACACCTGTAAGAGGATGATTTGTCAATCACAACTGTGGTCGACCCTCCCAAGGCGTTCCAAGGAAAATAAATAGAGGAGTGACAGAATTTCTGCCCTCTCCTCTATGTCTGTTGCTCAATTACAGCGATTTCTTATCCGCCGGGACGAATACTGGCGTTTTTGAGAGATACAACCCTGTATAGTTGTAGTCACCGCGTGATGATGCAACGCAAGTATCTGAATCGGCTTAGTGAATCAGACCGCGTTCGCGAGCGATACCGGCGAGGTTTGACTCGGGCCGGGCGCCGATGTGGGAGATGATCTCGGCGGCGGCCAGGCTGCCGAGGCGGCCGGCGGTCTCGAGGTCGCGCCGGTGGCGATGCCGAACAGGAAGCCGGCCGCATAGAGATCGCCGGCGCCGGTGGTGTCCACGACCTTGGCGACCGGCGCGGCGGGGATGTCGACGCTTGCCGTCGCCCAGGATGACGCTGCCCTTCTCCGAGCGGGTGAGCGCGGCGAGCTTGGTGTCGGCGGCCGCGCGGCGCGCGGCCTCATCGAACGACTTGCGTCTGGTAGAGCGAGGTGATCTCGGCCTCGTTGGCGAACAGGATGTCGACGCTGGCGCGGATCAGCTCCAGGAACTCGGCGCGATGGCGGTCGACGCAGAAGGAGTCCGAGAGGCTGAGCGCCACCTGCCGGCCCGCCTTGGCGGCGATCGCGGCGGCCTGGCGGAAGGCGGCCTTGGCCTCGGGCCGGTCGAACAGGTAGCCCTCGAGATAGACGATGCGCGCGGAGCGGATCAGGCCGGCATCGACCTCGCCGCCGCCGAGCTGCGGGCTGACGCCCAGGAAGGTGTTCATGGTGCGCTGGCCGTCGGGCGTCACCAGGATCAGGCAGCGGCCGGTCGGGGCGCTGCCGTTGGCTGCCGCGGGCGTAGTGAACGTCACGCCGGCGGCGCGGATGTCGTGGCGCGAAGATCTGGCCGAACTGGTCGTCGGCGAGTCTTGCCGATGAAGCCCGCCCGGCCGCCGAACGAGGCGACGCCGACCATGGTGTTGGCCGCCCGAGCCGCCGGAGATCTCGACGGCCGGCCCCATGTCGTCGTAAGAGCTTCGACCACCGCGGCGGCGTCGACCAGCTGCATGCTGCCCTTGGTGCAGCCATGGCCGGCCAGGAACGCGTCGTCGCAGCGGCCGATGATGTCGACGATGGCGTTGCCGATGCCGACGACGTGGTCACGGATCTCAGTCATAGGTCCCCTCGGGTTCGATTGTCGGCCGGCACTATAGGCGGCGGCGGACGAGGGGCAAGGGCGGGTCAATGAGTCGACGGCATACTATCCGTCTACATTTGTAATTCACCACGTTCATCGATATCAGCACCGCAGATAACAGATTTGCCTTAACACGTCTTAACTTCTAGCCGATGCAAGGCTAAGCAATCACGCAAGGTTTTCCCCCAAGTCGTCGGACGTGTGTCATGTGGACGCGTACCTTTCGCGTGTTTCCGATCAGCCTGAGACGTGCTGTCGACGCAGAGAAGATTGCTGCGGCGACGATCCTTGCGATCATGGTGCTTACCGGCGTTGATGCGATCCAACGCACCAGGTCGCCGGAGCCCGCCGGCAGTTTCGACATCGCGAGACCGGCAGTGCCCGGGATTGGCCATGCCCACGCCACTGCACGAGCTGCCGATCTCGCCGCGAAGCGCCGAGCGGACGGCACACCGTCCAGCGCGTTGGAATTTAAGACGGTTGAAGCGCCGACGGTTCAGGCTCAAGGGCAGGCTCCTCTGAACGGAAAAGGAATGCTCTCCACGCTGGAGCGTATGCAGTCCGAGGTCAAATCTCGGACTGGGCGGGGGTTTCATCGTACTGCGGCCGTCATCTTGGATGCGACCGGCAGCCCAGCCCTCAATCCCCATCGCGGCTCTTCACAACCGTTCAAACTGAAGGTCATCGCCCGCGTCACGGATGGCTTCGATGTGGCCGTGGCTGACCCTACGAACCAACCGGGTGTAGCCGCGCCGGCAGCGCCGGTTACAACCACGGTAAGGCCACTGGAGAAAGCTGCTGCTGGTGTGCGCGGCAAGCGTACCTCGCTTGGGCCGGAAAAAACCCCTGCAAAGGCGTTTGTAAAAGCGTCCGTGACTCTGACTGGGACGGTGTCTCAGCCCGTGCGCTTTAAAACCAATAAAAATAGCTCCCAAGAGACGGTCGTCGCCCAGATCAGCCCGTCGACGGCGAAACAGCCTGCTGTGCACAATAGACTGCGGGATCGGGCCGACCTTTCGCCGGGCGAGATCACGTGGCGAGCGCTACGCGGACCGACCTGATAGGCTCGGACTCACGAGCCTCAGTCGAACATGGATGCGGCTGAGCCGCTCCGCTAATATCACTCCCGATGGGTCCGGAAATTCGGGGAACCGCCATGGCGCGCTGGATATTGCGGGATTTGATCGTCGTTGCCTGCACTACAGCAGCGCTTATCACGCCGGCACGGGCCGACTCGGGTTCCAGCGCCGAATCCGGAGCCAGCCGCCGGGGCTTCGTCACGCACACGAACTTCGACCTGGAGGGCGGCGATCTTTCCCGATTTCAAGGCGCTAGTCAGGACGCGTGCGAGCGCTCCTGCAGCGAGACCGATGATTGCGTCGCGTATTCCTACGACAAATGGAACCGCTGGTGCTTTCTGAAGAATGGGCTCGGCCTCATGCGCTTCGAGCCCAAGTGCGTGATCGGTTTGCTCAAGGACGCGGGCGAGCCCAAACGCGCGACCACCGCCATCATCATGCAGCGCTATCGCGGTAAGGAATTCCCGGGTGATGGCTACGCCCGCCGGAAGGGCCGATCGATGGAAGCTTGCGAGGAGATCTGCCGTAAGGATACGGCGTGTGTAGCGTATACGTTCGCCAAGCCGGAAGAGGCGTGCAAGCTGTTCGATGACGCGCCGGAGTATCACTCGGAGGATGCCGCCGACAGTGGCGTCAAAAGACAGCCCGAGGGAGGGTGAAGCAGCAGACTGCATCCGAAGAAATGCGCCAGCGCAGAGCGCCGTTCGCGCGAAGAGCGTGAACCGGACCGCGCAGAGCTGCACGGAACCTCGAAGATAGTGGACCGTTGAGGCCTGACTGCATTTTGCAAGTCAGGGCCTGCGAACATGGGTTTCACCACCGATCGGCGTGTCTTCACGAGGAGCATTGCATCTCTGGGCGCAGGCGTTCTGGCGTCCGACGGCTTGGCGAGAACGGCGCCTTCGGCGGGTGTCGCCACCGAACCGCCCGGCCCGGCGGGGGTGTTGAACGTTGCCCAGGCGGCGCAAGGTGACACTCAGACTGTTCCGTTGGCCCCTCCCGATGCACAGGCGGCCAAGGTGAAGATGCCGACGGTTGTGCCGCGCCAGGTGGGCTTTGCCGTCGTCGGACTCGGTCAGCTCGCAATAGAGGAGATTTTGCCTGCTTTCGGCCTGTGCCGCATGGCCCGCCCGACCGCATTCGTCAGCGGCCATCCAGAAAAAGCCAAGCACCTCTCGGAAGTCTACGGTACGCCGGGCCGGACCACGATCTACAACTACGAAAATTTCGACGCGATCAAGGACGACCCCGCGATCGACGTAGTCTACATCGTGCTGCCCAACAGCATGCACGCCGAGTACACGATCCGCGCCTTGAAGGCCGGCAAGCACGTGCTGTGCGAAAAGCCGATGGCGACCAGTCACGGCCGAATGCGAGCGCATGATCGCCGCCGCCAATGAAGCTGGGCGCAAATTGATGATCGCGTACCGGCTGCACTACGAGCCCTTCAATCAGAAGGTGATGCAACTTGCGGAAGGGGGCCAGCTCGGTCAGCTGAAACACATCAGCGCTAGCAATTGCCAGGACACTAAGGCGCCTAACATTCGCTTGAGCTCGAAGCTTGGTGGTGGTCCGGCCCGCGATGTCGGCATTTACTGCATCAACGCGGGGCGCTACGTGACCGGGGAGGAACCGGTCGAGGTCCACGCTGTCGCTCATAAGCCCGATGACGATTCGCGTTTTCTGGAGGTGCCGGAGAGCGTGACATTCACGCTGCGCTATCCATCCGGCGTAGTCGCCCAATGCCAGTGCGGCTTCGGCAGTACGGTGGTCAGGCAACTCAGCGTTTTCGGCACAGAAGGCGCGATCGATCTTGCCAACGCGTTCGCGTATCGCGGGCAGGTATTGAAGGTCAAGCGCGGGAGCGAAGGCAAGGGTGACGAGCGGATCGAGAAGCTGTTGCTCTCGCCCGTCAATCACTTCGCTTCGGAGATGGACCACCTCTGTGAATGCCTGATCGCGGGCACAGAGCCGCGCACACCAGGCGATATGGGTCTCGCCGACATGCGGATTATCCAGGCGATCGAGGAGTTGTGGATGAGTGGCAAACGGGTTGAGTTGGGTTGAGTTGAGTTGGTAAAGGCGAACTCGACCTCAACTCGCGCTGTGTTAGCTGACGAAGGGCGGGGGGCGGTCACCCGCATTGCACGCAGTAGGAGTGCGGTTCCGAAGCCCCAGGAGCCGTTGACGATCGCGCCGATGACGAAGCGCTGCCACGAGAATGCGCCCACCGGCATTCCTTTCAGCAACGGCACTACAAAGAGCGCGACGGCGGTCAGCAGGATGGCACCGGTCAGAATCCAGGACGTCCAGTAATTCCAGCCGTAAGTTGCCGGCATCAACAACGCCAGCACAACTGCCCATACGCCTCCCCAGAATGCCTGTGACAGTATGGTCGGCACGTTGAACGGAGGAACGGGCGCCATCGACCATGCGGGTTTACTTGCCGGGACGATATTGGCGAAGTGAAGCGCCGCCCCAAGCGCCCTGATGGAATACGAGCACCGCAATGAAGCCAGCCACGAAGGCGAGCGTGAGGTTCTTGACCGAGCTTGCTGCCTGCATGTGTTCCTCTCCCCAATGCGCCCATGACGTCAGAAGGCGTCAAACCCTGCGAGGGTTGCAGGTTTTGTCTTAAAGTCAGCGTGATTTGTCAGGAGGCGGTGCGCGCTGCCGCATATTCGGGACCGGATTTAGCGGCTGATGCGGGTTATTTTGGAGCCCTCGAGTGTCAGGTTATACATCAGACCCTTGGGATCCAGAATGAAGCCGACGACGGGGCTGGTAATCTTGTTGGTGTCGACTGAGCCGCCGACGCCCACGGTGATGATGGCGACCGAGCCATCGACGCCGATCTTGAAGCCAGCCGTTTTTCTGAACTGGTGAAGGGCCGATTCCGTCAGGAACATAATGATGACGGAGCGCTGCTGGAGTCCGAGCTGAAAACCGACCGAAGCCGAGACCGTGTTGTAATAGGCTTGTGTCTGCCCTCCGATGACTAGGGCGCCTTCGCCGTATTCGCCGCCGAAGCCGAACCCGGCCTTCACCACGGATGGAAACACGAGAATGCCGACGGACTTGTTTGCGAGATCGTGAGCGCCGCGCACGGTGTATAGGAAATTATCGAGCGTTGCTCGCACACCGGCGTCGATTTCCGGCCCTGAGGCCGCGTGGCTTGGCCAACTCGAACCGAGCGCGAGGACGACAAAGAGGGCAAGCGAGAGGATCTTCCGGCGCATTTGCGGTGTGCTCCTATTTTCCTCCGCTCTTGAACGGGATTCTTGGCGGAATTGGCGCGGGACAGGTTCAAACGGTCAGTCGTGGCCGGGAGGTTACAACTTAGGCGCCATCAGCGGCGTGCGGCTGTCGCGGAGACTTTCGCCAAGCGCGACAGGTCGAGCAGCAGGCGTTCGGCCAGTGGCTGTTCAAGGGCGCTAGTCAGCCGTGCGGCCTTGGCCGCTGCAGCGATTCCGGTTAGCGCCCGCGAAAGCCGGTCCGCCGACCATAGCCGGAGCTGGGCGCCGAACTGATCCTTTTGCTTGAAATGCAGCGGCGGACGCATGGTCCGCATCACGTCATCCAAAGAGCGGCCCTGGTCGAGCTGGGCGCGAACACGATGCAGGCGCAGGAAATGGCGCTGGATGGCAAGAATGATGGTCTGGGGGCTTTCGCCGGCCGAGACTGCGCGGTCGCATTCGATCACTGCTCGGCCGCTTTCGCCGACGGCCGCCGCGTTGACGATCTTATCGAGGACCTGCTCGGACGCGTCGCCGACGACCAAGTCGACGTCGTCGACGGTGATCTCGGACTTGCCGTGGGCATATAATGCGAGTTTCTCGACCTCGCCTCGGGACATCGCGCGGTCGGCACCGAGGCGGCTCACGAGCAACTGCCGGGCGTCGGGGTCGATGGTGAGGCGGGCGGCCTTCAGCACCTCATCCACGACGCCGTCGAGGTCGCGGGCTTCGTCGGCATAACAGGCGACCGCGGCGGCCCGGTCGGACTTCTCGAAAAGACCGCGCAGGCTGTCATCAGCTTTGAGATTGGCAGCTTCAACGATCAGAAGGCCGGCCAATGGCTCGCCCGTCAGCAGCGGTTTCAGCGCTGCCGTGTTGACGCGGCGGCTTGTGGAGACGCGGATCACCTTGCGGCCCGAAAACATCGGCATGGTCTGCAGCTCGACGACGAGGCGATCGGGATCGGCGTCGATATCCATCTCGTCAAGGCGGAGCACTTCGCCGGGCGGCTTCTCACGCTCGGCCAGGAGCTTCGCCAGCCGCTGGGCGCGCTCGGAAACCAGACCAGCATCGGAGCCGAAGAACAGGAAGGCTTGGAGGCGTGCGTCGGGTGCTTTGAGGAAACTGGCGGCTTGGCCGGCTTTGATCGCGACCATAGGGAATGCTCAAGCCTGCATGAATACGAGCGTTTGCCGAAATGATGGTCCGTGAATACCGTTGGGCGAGGGTTCCGCCTACTCGAGTTCGATCGCGTTGCGATTAGCAGTGGGCGTTGCCCAGTGTCTCAGGCGTTGGCGAGATAAATCGACAGGCGGCTCTTCAGCTCTTCGCCGACGGTCTTGGCGGCGCGGTTCTCAGCGTCTTCCTTGGCGCGGACGTTAGCGAAAATCGACTGCACGCGCTCGAAGCTGGCGCGCCCGAAGCTCCTGCCGGTCAGCACGGCCTTCTTGTCGGCGATACGGATCAGCGTGAACGAGGCGTCGAGGTTATAGATGCTGCTCAGCGCGTTGCCGTCGGTCTTGACGAGGGTCGGCGAGATCGACTTGGTGATCGCGATCTCGAGACGATAGACCGCGTTCTTGGTTTCGCCGCCGCCGCCGGTCGACTCAAAGATCAACTCGTTGCGGATGCGCTGACCGACGCGGCCTGGAACCGGTGCGAACTCGATTTGCGCGAGTTTTTCCTCAGCGCCCGTACCACCGAGGCTTGCGGAGCCGTAGAGCGGGCGGAAACCGCCGTTGCCACAGCCGGCGGCGAGCAAGCCAACCGCCACTGTGGAGGCGAGCAGCCGAAATGCCGAGCGGCGGGTCATTCCCGTCCCCGAGCCAAGTGCACCGGCCTTACGCGCCTCAGCCAACGACATTCACGATCCTCTGCGGCACGACGATGATCTTCTTGACCGGCCGGCCTTCGAGAGCCCGAACCACCGCTTCGAGCTGCAGAGCCGCAGCTTCGACCTCGTCCTTGCCGGCGGTGCGAGCAATCGTAAGCTCGTCCCGCCGCTTGCCATTCACCTGTACGGCAATGGTCACGCTATCGTCAACGAGCAAGGCCGGATCGGCCTCGGGCCAAGGCTGATTGGCGAGGAGGGTGTTGTATCCGAGCCGCGCCCAGCATTCCTCGCCAAATGCGGCATCATTGGGCCGATCATCTGCACCAGCAGCTCGGCGGCCTCGCGAAGGGCCCAGTCGATGCCGTCCCCGGATTTTGCGGAGGCGGACGAAATGGCGTTCGTGAGCTCGTAGAGGTCGGCCACGGCCACGTTGAAGCGAAGGCCCTCGATGTTGCGGCCGACCGGATCGAGACGCCTTGTGCGCGGCGCGGCGCAGCGCCGTCGCCTCCGGTCCGAAGGCTGCCGGAGCGGCGGCTCCTTTCGGCGGCAGCTTTATCGCGCAATGGCATCGACGATCCGCCAGATGCGCTGGATGAAGCGGCCGGCGCCGGCGACGCCTTCCTCCGTCCAGATGACGTCGCGCTCGGGCGGGCTGTCGGAGAGCATGAACCAGCGGGCGCAGTCGGCGCCGTAATGCGCGATGATGTCGTCGGGGTCGACCAAGTTCTTGCGCGACTTCGACATCTTCTCGATCGAGCCGATCGCGACCGGCTGGCCGGTGGCGATCTCGATGGCGCGGCGGCTGTCGCCCTCGCCCTCGAAGCGGACCTCGGTCGGCAGCAGCCAAGCGCCGCGTCGCGACTTGTAGGTCTCGTGCGTGACCATGCCCTGCGTGAAGAGTGCCGCGAACGGCTCGCGGAGGTTCTTCGAGCCAGGTGGCCGGTGTCGCGACATGGCGCGCGTAGAAGAAGCGCGAATAGAGCAGGTGCAGAATCGCGTGCTCGATGCCGCCGATATACTGGTCGACCGGCAGCCAATAGTTTGCGGCGTCCGCGTCGACCGGCGTCTTCGGCTTGCGGCGCGGTGAAGCGGACGAAGTACCAGGAGCTGTCGACGAAGGTGTCCATGGTGTCGGTTTCGCGGCGGGCTTGCTCGCCGCACGTCGGGCAGTCGACGTGCTTCCAGGTCGGGATGCCGCTCCAGCGGATTGCCGGGCTTGTCGAAGGTGGCGTCGTCAGGCAGCTTGACGGGCAGATCCTTCGTCCGGCACCGGCACGACGCCGCACGTCTTCGCAATGGATGACGGGGATCGGGCAGCCCCAATAGCGCTGGCGCGAGATGCCCCAGTCGCGCAGGCGATAGTTGACCTTGCGCGTGCCGACCGGCTTTTTGCCGAGCTTCGTCGATTTCGAGACGCTTCGCCGACCTCCTCGAACGCGGCCTTGGTGTCGAGCCCGTCGAGGAAGCGCGAGTTGATCATGGTGCCGTCGCCGTCATAGGCCTTGTCCTTGATGACGAAGGTGTCGGCGTCTTCTCGCCGGGCGGCAGGATGACCGGAACGACGGGCAGGTCGTATTTGCGCGCGAAATCGAGGTCGCGCTGATCGCCGGACGGGCAGCCGAAGATGGCGCCGGTGCCGTAGTCCATGAGGATGAAGTTGGCGACGTAGACCGGCAGCAGCCAGTCCTTGTCGAAAGGATGGATGGCTCGGATGCCGGTGTCGAAGCCCTTCTTCTCCGCCGCTCTCGAGCTCGGCGACGGAGGTGCCGATGCGGCGGCATTCCTCGCAGAAGGCGGCGAGGTCGGGATTGTTCTCCGCGGCTGCCTTGGCGAGCGGATGGTCGGCGGCGACAGCCATGAACGAGGCGCCGAACAGCGTGTCGGGGCGCGTCGTGTAGACCTCGAGTTCGGTATGGCCTTTCGGGGCGGTGCTCTTTTCCAGCGCCCAGCGGACCAGCATGCCTTCCGAGCGGCCGATCCAGTTGGCCTGCATCAGGCGCACCTTCTCCGGCCACTTGTCGAGCGTTGATCAGAGCCTCGAGCAGCTCGTCGGAATACGTCGGTGATCTTGAAGAACCACTGGGTCAGCTCGCGCTGCTCGACCAGCGCGCCCGAGCGCCAGCCGCGGCCGTCGATCACCTGCTCGTTGGCGAGCACGGTGTGGTCGACCGGATCCCAGTTGACCTTGGAGGACTTGCGGTAGGCGAGCCCTTCTTCAGCAGATCCAGGAACAGCTTCTGCTGGTGCTCGTAGTAGCTCCGGCGAGCAGGTGGCGAACTCGCGCGCTCCAGTCGAGCGACAGGCCCATCGACTTGAGCTGGCCGCGCATCGTGTCGATGTTCGCGTAGGTCCACTTTGCGGGGTGCGACCTTGCGCTCCATGGCGGCGTTCTCGGCCGGCATGCCGAAGGCGTCCCAGCCCATCGGATGCAGCACGTTGAAGCCCTTGGCGCGCTTGTAGCGGGCCAAGACGTCGCCCATGGTGTAGTTGCGCGAATGGCCCACGTGGATGCGCCCCGACGGATAGGGGAACATCTCCAGCACGTAGCACTTCGGGCGCCTTCTGTCGTCCGAGGCGCGGAAGATGTCCGCCCTTCTCCCACACCTTCTGCCAGTGCTTCTCGCGACGGGCGCGTTATAGCGTTCGCTTGCCATCGGTCGTGTCCTTGAAGTCTTGCGGATGTCAAGTTTAGCGGGTGTCCGGGCGACGTGTCTTTGGGACCGGGCGCAGGGACGCTTGAATTCGAGCGGCGTAATGAGCCCTAAAGGGGTGCGTTAGGTCAAGGCAGGTTCAAGCGATGAGCCAGATTACTGATCAGACGGGTACGGTTGCCGGCCGGCTGGCCGAGGTGCGCTCGCGAATGGCGGCGGCAAGCAAGGAGGCGGGTGCGCTGGCGCGGCCGGTCGAATTGATCGCCGTGTCGAAGACGTTCGGGGAGGCGGAGATCCTGCCG
Organism: uncultured Alphaproteobacteria bacterium; assembly: GCA_963847435.1. Lineage (GTDB taxonomy): Bacteria > Pseudomonadota > Alphaproteobacteria > Rhizobiales > Hyphomicrobiaceae > CAWJZR01. The sequence goes on from CAWJZR010000001.1 coordinate 238,723, forward strand.
GCGCTGCGAAGCCGGGCAGCGCGTATTCGGGGAGAACCGGGTGCAGGAAGCGAAGGCGAAGTGGCCCGCGCTCAAGGCTCGATTTCCGGACGTCGAAGCTGCACCTGATCGGACCACTGCAATCGAACAAGACCAAAGAAGCCGTGGAGTTGTTCGATGCCATTCACACCGTCGACCGGCCGAAGATCGCACATGCCATCGCCGCCGAAATGGCGAAACAAGGCAAGCGGTTGGAGTTGTTCATCGAGGTCAATACCGGAGAGGAGCCGCAGAAGGCGGGCGTGATGCCGGCCGACGCGGCAAGCTTCGTCGCCATGTGCCAACAGGAACTCAAACTGCCGATTGCCGGTCTGATGTGCATTCCGCCGGTCGACGAGGAGCCAGCGGTGCATTTCGCCTTCCTGTCGAAGTTGGCGAAAGAACTGGGTCTCGACGGCCTCAGTATGGGCATGTCGGGCGACTACGAGACCGCGATCCAGTTCGGCGCAACTTACGTGCGGGTCGGCAGCGCAATATTCGGAGCGCGGTAGATCGCCGAGCGGCAGGAAGCCGCCCAGCTCTCAAACCCAGTGCAGATATCGGCCTCAGTGCAGATAGGGGCAGACGAGAACCTCGCCGTGGCGGTTCTCATAGGTGCCGCTGCGGGGATCAAAATTCGGGAAGTCGCGGGCGCAACGGCGCATGTCGTCGCCCGAGGCACGGTGCTCGGCAACCGCCGCGGCAACGAGTGCGCCGCCAACGATGATTCCGCCCAGGATCGCGATGCCGGCGCCAGGGCCGCGCCAATACCCGCCACGGCCCCACCCCCCGCGGCGACCGTAGCCGTAAACAGGTGTGACTGTGGTCGCGGACGACGCCTCCGTCGCGATCCCCCGCAGGTTGAACGCTGCGGCCGGCTGACTGCCAGCGGTCGAAGCCAAAAGCATGACGGCCGCCAATGGAGCGGCAACGCACTTCATCGAAGAAAGCATTTGAAGTCCCCTCGTACGTCAGAGTTCGATCCGGATAACGGACGTGCCTTGCCACTTCCGTCTGCGCGAATGGCAAACGTCAAAAATGGGATTATTTCGTGGTGATCTTGGCCGTGATTAGGGCCTCGATGTCGACGCGCGGACAATCCTGGTCGGCGAGGCGGGTTGCGAGGCCCGCAAGCTTGCGGCGTTGGTCGTCAATCTCACCCGCGGCCGCGGTACCGCCACCGGCGCCGAACGACCGCTCCCACACTTGAGACAGCGTGGCCGGTGGCTTGGTAAGTTGCGCCTTGTGCACGGTAGTGAGACGAGCCACTTCGCTGACGTGGGCGTCGATCTCGGTATTGATGCGCTGACACGACAGCCGCTTAAGCTGTTCGGGATCTAGGCTGCCACTGTCATCTGCTTTAACGATCGAAGCCGTCTCGATTGCTCGTGGACCTGCGGCGCAGCCTGAAAGTACGGCGACGCAAGCAGCCACGACGACGCCTTGAAGCGTCTGGTGCATCGTCCGCACAGTCCTGCGTGCCCCCGAAAGTCTCATTTCCCGTCGAAGTCCGATTCCCCACATCCCAGAACGGTGCCGTCAGCGTTTTCCGTCGCGGCGGATATATGCCGAATGCGGCGTTTTGCTGCTCTCGCACATCCGAGCTCAGCCGCCAATGCTTCGATTTATTCCCTGTCAGGTGAGCGATAGTCTGATTGGCGGCGGGCCCGGTGTGGCGGGGCGGACTTTTCCCCAATTCGATGCAGCGGGCCCGACGTGGCGGCAAGGCGTTCGGTGTTAACTGGGGTAATGCCGATTCGGCCGTATCGGGCACGCGCGCGGCCGCCATTGCAGGAGAATGCTCAGATGTCAGCCGCAAGGGCTCTGAAGACCGCGGACGGTCATTCCGCTGAAGCCGAAGCGGCGGCCAACGAGGCTGCCCGCGAGGCGCGCGCCGAGATCATCGAGCAGGCGGAAGCGCCAAAACGCGCCGACGCGTCCGCCAAGAAAGAGCTGACGGGGGCGCAGAAGTCTGCGGCCAAGGACGCCACGCGGGCGGCCAAGGCCGATCCCTGGCACCGCTTCATCGTCGACGTATGGCTGACTAATTTCAACTCGGTGGAGTTCGGCTTCTACAAGAGGAGCCGTAACAAGGCGAAGTCGCGTCAGTTCACCACCGACATGGATGTGTTCGCCGAAGTCATCGAGAACGGTGAGCGCACCGGCTTGCTCGGCTACCGCGAGGATGTCTGGAAAAGCAAGACCGGCATGGACAAGCGCCTGGTCGTCAAGCTGTTCTCCGATAGTCTGACGTGGCGGGCGACCATGGACATGATGCTCGGTAAGAGTTTGCAGGAGACGATCGGCGCCCGCGGTATGCCGATCACCTGCTACTCGATCAACACCAACGACGACGACTTCATCATCTATCTGGAGCGCTCGGCCAACAAATGGCCGCTGATGCCGGAGAACTTCTCGTTCTTCCTGATCGATGCCGACGGCAAGCCGGAGTTCTACCGGCTGCGCCGCGATTTTATCGATCTCGGCGGAGATTACACTCTCCTCGACCAGCAGAACAACGTCATCGGACATATCGACGGCCGCGTGTTCTCGATCGGCGGGTACTGGAAAGGCCGCGTCAGGAACGAGCACAAATCGGCAAAGAAGCTGCTGGCGGTGATGAAGCTGTTCTGTGCCGTCATCATCTTCAATGGTCAAAACCGGCGGCATGTGAAGAAGCTCTGGCGGGACGTTCGGGCAGGTCGACTTGATCCGAAACTCGAACGTCAGGAAGCGGATCTCTATCTCAATCCGCGGCGGGTGCGCTAAGCAGCCCGTCGCCTGATCATTCGTTGAGCACAAATTAGCGGCGCGCAGCTTAAAAAACAGGCTGGTCGGCGCCTTCGCTTGCGCCAATAGTCGCCCGCAGGTCCGGCCATTTTCAATGGCTTGACCGATTCTCAGGCTTTGGCACAAATCTTGATCACCGTGCTGCCCTGGCACGCAAAACGCCTTCTGGAAAGGCGAGTGCTTATAAAGTAGGCAAGTTGCGCTCGGGGGGCATTCGCATGGAGCCAGCACCGCAAGGTTCTGACGTCTTTTTCCTATTGATCGGCGCCGTTCTGGTGTTCGCCATGCACGGCGGCTTCGCATTCCTCGAAGTCGGAACAGTGCGGCACAAGAACCAGGTCAACGCACTGGTCAAGATCATCGTCGACTTCGCGGTCTCGACCATCGTGTACTTCTTCGTCGGCTACTGGATCGCATACGGCATCAGCTTCCTGCAGGGTGCGGACGTGATCTCTGGCGGGGCAAAGCCGTTTGAGCCGCAGGGCTTCGGGCTGGTGAAATTCTTCTTCCTCTGCACCTTCGCAGCGGCAATCCCGGCGATCGTTTCGGGCGGCATCGCGGAGCGAGCGAAATTCCTGCCGCAATGTGCTGCGACAGCTCTGCTGGTCGGCCTCTTCTACCCGCTGATCGAGGGGGCTGCCTGGAACAAGAATTTCGGGCTCCAGGAAGGCTTGTTCGTGCGCTTTCTCGGCGCCGAGTTCCACGACTTCGCAGGCTCGATCGTCGTACATGCCTTCGGCGGCTGGATCGGGCTCGCGGCCGTACTGCGCCTTGGCGCCCGGCTCGGGCGCTATGAAAAGGGCCGCGTATTCGGCATTCCGCCGTCGTCGCTGCCCTGGCTCGCAATGGGATCGTGGTTGCTTTGCGTTGGCTGGTTCGGCTTCAACGTCATGAGCGCACAGACCTTGAAGGCGATGTCGGGTCTCGTGGCGATGAATTCGCTTCTGGCCATGTGCGGCGGGATCCTTGCTGCCCTGATCGCCGGCAAGAACGACCCGGGCTTCGTGCATAACGGCGCGCTCGCCGGCCTCGTAGCCGTGTGCGCCGGCTCGGACGTCATGCATCCGGTCGGGGCGCTGGTCACGGGCGCGATCGCCGGCGTTGTATTCGTGCAGATGTTCCAGGTTTGCTCGATCCGCTGGAAGATCGACGACGTGCTCGGCGTCTGGGCACTGCACGGGCTGTGCGGGTTCTGGGGCGGTATCGCGTGCGGCATCTTCGGGCTGAAGGCGCTTGGTGGAATTGGTGGCGTTTCGTTCGGATCGCAAGTCATCGGCAGCGTTCTGGGCGCGGGGTTCGGCTTCGCGGCCGGAACGCTAGTCTACCTCCTTGTCGACAAGGCTTTCGGCTTCCGGCTGGCCCCGGATGACGAAAGGGAGGGTGCGGACCTTGCCATCCATAAGGTGGGCGCCAATCCGGAGGAGGACGTTCGGCTGGGACGTGTCGCCTAGTTAAGTATCTTTGTTAAGATGCGTCGCGGAATTAAAGGTCTTTATTGCGCGTGTCCGAACAGTCGCATTGATCGCAGCGACGGTTGCTGTAAGAATGCTCGACAGCCGAGCACCGGTAGCGGGCTGTGTGCAGATGTTGGTCCGGGGTGCACTAGCGTCCAGGGACCGAAGGGTCGGAGCATCCGGGGGGAAGCTCCGGCCCTTCTTGATTTCCGGACCTCCTAACTCTCGTCGGCGCCATCGATTTCTTGGTTGCGTTGGTGGACGCGCGACCGGCGCGCCGTTATCCAGGTTCCGAATCGACCGCTCCACGAGGGGGACCAAGTTCCATGACCGCCGCCAATGGTCTCGAGGCCTTGAGTTCAGGCGTGATCCTATCGCCGTTCACACAGTTGAGGCGGCTTCTCGAGGGCATTGCTCCGGGGCATGATAAACCGATCGAGCTCACCGTTGGTGAGCCGCGCGAGGCAATGCCCGGATTCGTCATCGAGAAGCTGAAGGAGGCAGAAGCAGCGTACGCGAAGTATCCGCCGATCCGCGGGACCGACGAATTCCGCAACGCCATCGCGAACTGGATCGCGCGAAGATACGGCGCCGACGTCGCCGTCGATCCGGCGACAGAGATCCTGCCGCTCAACGGCTCACGCGAGGGCCTGTTCTACGCCTGTTTGCCGGCTGCTGGGCGCAAACGCGTGAGCGGGCGTCCTGCGATCATGCTGCCCAACCCCTATTACGCAGCCTACATCGGCGGTGCGCTCGCGGTGAATGCCGAGCCGATCTTTCTCAACGCCACAGAGGCTACCGGGCATCTTCCCGATCTCGGTTCCGTCGCCAGCGACACCGCGCTGCTCGACCGCACGGTGGCGTTCTTCCTGTGTTCGCCGGCCAATCCCCAGGGTGCGGTCGCAGATGCCGCGTATGTGCGGCGCGCCCTCGACCTCGCTCGCCGCCACGACTTCATGCTGTTCTTCGACGAATGCTACTCGGAAATCTATGCCCACGAGCCGCCCGTCGGTGGACTCGAGGTGGCGGTCGAAGACTCCGGATCGTTTCCGCAACTTGATCGTCTTCAACTCGCTGTCCAAGCGGTCAAACCTGCCAGGGCTCCGGTCTGGGTTTTGCGCGGGCGACGCGGCGTTCATGGAGACGTTCGCGGAGATCCGCAACCTGGTCGCGCCGCAAGTGCCGGGGCCCACGCAGCATCTCTCGGCCGCCGTTTGGGGGGAGGAGCAGCACGTTGCTGTCAACCGGCAGGCCTACCGCGCAAAATACGATGTTTGCGACGCCGTTTTAGGGCAGCGCTATGGTTACCGGCGGCCCGCCGGCGGCTTTTTCCTGTGGCTCGATTTGAGTCAATTCGGGGGCGGCGAAGCGGCCACGCTAACGCTTTGGAAACGCTGTGGTGTCAAGGTCGTGCCCGGTGCCTATCTGGCGCAGCCCGGCGCTGACGGGATCAATCCTGGCGCGAACTATGTTCGTGTCGCTTTGGTTCACGACGTCAACCATATCCGGGAGGCGCTCGGGCGCATCGTGTCCGTCCTGAGTTGAGAGTTCCGCCTCCGTAAATGTCGCTCGAAACAACAGAAACCCACGCGAGGGCCGATCAGCCCCGGCTACTGCCGGCGTTGCTGGAAGACCGCATCGTCAAGTGGATCGGCCGCAGCGGAGGAGTGGTCCTTCTCGTTGTGCTGGCGCTGTTGTGGCTATGCCTGCTCACCTGGTCGGTGACGGACCCGAGCCTGACATTCGCGACCGCGGGCCGTGCCCAGAATGCACTCGGCGCATTCGGCGCCATCGTCTCGGACCTGCTGCTGCAAATGCTCGGGTTCGCCGCCGTCATTGCGCTCTTGACGCCGATGTTCTGGTCGCTCGATCTGATCTCGAACGAACGGGTGTCCGGCTTCCGCGTCAAAGGCAGCTTCTATCCCTTGTCCGTGCTCATTCTCGCGGGCGGGCTCTCGAGCCTTCCGGTTCCGGCGAGCTGGCCACTGCATCATGGTCTTGGCGGCATCCTGGGCGACGTACTGTTCAACATGGCGTCGTCGGTGTTCGGGCTGATCAATCCGGAGCGAGCCGGCATCGCGGCCGGCTTGGTGCTTCTCGCCAGCGGCCTATCGGCGCTCGGTTACAGCATCGGAGTCGAAGCCAAGGACTTTGCTGCTTTGTTCGAGCGTCCGGCGCGTCCGATTGCCGACGAGGACGAGGCGGAGGACAATCCCATCAGCAGCTGGTGGAAGCGGCTGTGGGGCAAGCGTATGAAGAAATCCGAGGAGGCCGAGGCCGTCGAGGCCTACGCCGGCGATACCGAACCGCAGTTCGACCATGGACCGCAGTTTGCCAGCCAGCGTACCGGCGAGTGGCAACAGAGCGCACCGCAAGGCGGCTATTACGTGCAGCAGGCGCCGGTTCACTTCGCACCGCCTCCGGGCTACGATCCTGCGCAGGGTTACGTCGTCTATGCTCAGGCCGCACCGGGCTACCCGCCGCAGCCCGCAGCCCCTTATCCGCATCAGATGCCTCAGTATGGACCGGTGCAGGGGCCCCCCGCTCCATACCCGCAGGCTACGCAGCCGCAGCCTCCTTATCCCTATGCGCAAGGGGCCGTGCCAAATTACGCTCCTCGCACGGCGGAAGCGCCAGTGCGCGAGCACGGTTTCGACACTGCGACCGAGTGGGCAAGCCGCGACATTGCCGAGCGGTTTGCGCCGGGTGCCGTGCCGCTGCCGAAGTCCGAGCCGGCGGAGCCAGGTTCCAAGGCGAAAAAACCCGGATCGAGCTTGCTCGGCGGGCTCGGATTCCGCCGGACGGCCGAGCCGCAATACAAGAAGCCGACGATCAACATGCTGAAGCGGCCGGCCACCGCCAAGCAGGGTCCCGAGTTCACCCAGACGGTGCTGCGCGGCAACGCGCGGCTGCTGGAGGACGTGCTGGCCGACTTCGGCGTCAAGGGCGAGGTGCGCGACATCAAGCCAGGCCCGGTCGTGACGCTGTTCGAGCTGGAGCCTGCACGCGGCACGAAGTCTTCTCGCGTCATCGGGCTCGCCGAAGACATCGCCCGCTCAATGAGCGTCGACGAGCGTCCGCGTGGCCGTCGTGCCAGGCCGCAACGCCATCGGCATCGAGTTGCCGAACGTGCGGCGCGAGACCGTGCTGCTGCGTGAGATCTTCGAGACAGAGGCGTTCCGTTCGCCGGATACGCTGCTGCCGATCGCGCTCGGCAAGTCGATCAGCGGCGAGCCGGTCGATTGCAGATCTCGCGCGTATGCCGCATCTGCTCGTTGCCGGCACCACCGGCTCGGGCAAATCGGTCGGCATCAATGCGATGGTGCTGTCACTGCTCTACAAGCTGTCTCCGGAGGAATGCCGCATGATCATGATCGACCCCAAGATGTTGGAGCTGTCGGTCTACAACGGCATTCCGCACCTGTTGACGCCGGTCGTCACCGATCCGCAGAAGGCCGTTGCCGCGCTGAACTGGGCCGTGAGCGAGATGGAAGAGCGCTACAAGCGCATGGCTAAGCTCTCGGTTCGCAACATCGACGTCTTCAACAACCGCGTCCGCAACGCCAAGAAGCGTGGCGAGATGATCTCGCGCACCGTGCAGACCGGCTTCGACGGGCGCGGGCAGGCGATTTACGAGAAAGCAGGACATGGAGCTCGAGCCGATGCCGTACATCGTCGATCGTCGTCGATGAGTTCGCCGATCTGATGATCGTCGCTGGCAAAGAGATCGAGGCGTCGGTGCAGCGGCTTGCGCAGATGGCGCGAGCGGCCGGCATCCATCTCATCATGGCGACGCAGCGGCCATCGGTCGACATCGTCACCGGCACCATCAAGGCCAACTTCCCGACGCGCATCAGCTTCAAGGTGGCGTCGAAGATCGACAGCCGCACCATTCTCAACGAGCAGGGTGCCGAGCAGCTTCTCGGCCAGGGCGACATGCTCTACTCGACAGGTGCGGGCCAGCCCTCGCGCGTGCACGGCGCGTTCGTCTCGGACGAGGAGGTCGAAGCGATCGCCAAGTTCCTGCGCGACCAAGGGGAGCCGACGCTACATCGCCGACATCACGGAAGGGCCCGCGGGCAACCGAGGCGGCGCAAGCGGAGGCCAGGGGCCCCAGCGAAGACGATCTCTATGACCGGGCGGTCGCCATCGTGCTGCGCGACCGCAAGGCCTCGACGAGCTACATTCAGCGCCGGCTGTCGATCGGCTACAACCGTGCTGCCGACCTCATCGAGCGCATGGAGCGCGAGGGGCTGATCTCGCCGGCCAACAGTGTCGGACGCCGCGATATTCTCGCTGGCGGTGCACCCGAAAACGGCCCGGAAGCCTAACTAAAACCAGACTCGTCCGCTCTTTGTGTGTGGATCGGCCCACGTGCGGTGAGGCCGGTGCCGCGATGCGCTCTTGTGCTGTCACGGGCCACCGTAGTATCGCCCACTTGTGGACGCAATCATTCGCCATGTGGCGCCCGAGGCCGTGATTCGGCCCGAGTTTCTGGGGGACCTATGATCAGCATGAAGAAAGCCAGCGGCGCCGCACTTGTCAGCCTCGGCATGATGCTCGCGGCGTCGGTGGCTGTGGCTCAGGATGGGAAGAAGTCGCCGTCCGCCAATGCGGTCGGAGCGGCCGGAAAGTGGGATACGACAGCGGTTGCGCCGGACCCGGCGGGCGGCAAGACGCTGGACGAGAAGCAGACAGCACTGATCAAGGTCGTCAACAAGTACTTCAATGATTTGACTGGCCTCAAGGGGAGTTTCCTCCAGACGGGCGCCGACAAGAAGAAGATGAAGGGTAAGTTCTTCATCAAGCGCCCCGGCAAATTCCGGTTCGATTACGCGCTCCCGTCCAAACAGGTGATCGTCTCGGACGGCGAATATTTGGCTATCCAGGATCTCGACTTGAACAACGAGGATCGCGTCGCTCTCGACCAGACTCCGTTCCGGCTGCTGATGCGTAAGGACGTCGACCTCATCCGCGACGCCAAGAATTCTCGATGTGCAAGAGGCCGAGGATCTGATCGTTTTGACGGTACAGGACAAGAGCCCCGATGCGCCGGGCCGCATCAAGCTGTTCCTGGCCACCAAGCCGGGCGTGGAAATCAAGGAATGGGTGACGACCGACGCCCAGGGTCTCGAAACTCGCGTCGAGGTTGCCGATCTCACCAAGGCGGACGACGTCGACGCCGGTCTCTTCAAGATCGAGGCCGTGGGCCTCAGGAAAGGCACTCCCTGATTCGGGTTGTGGCTGTTCGGACTCTGAGCAAGCGTAACCTGTGGAGAACGACGAGGGGTGAAGTAACATTTTCGTGATAATAGTTGGTCCCCCCTATTGAACCCAGCTCGTCTTGTGCTTAAGTACGATCATGCAGACGGCGTCCCCTTTATCGGTAGTGCCCCCCGTCTAACCGACGACGTCGTCTGGGGCATCGGCTTCCCTCCCGGTGCCATGCGCGTAAGCGCCCTTAGCGCCCAATCCTCCCCCCGGATTGGGCGCTTTTCGTTTTGCTAGCATTTGCCTCGAATAAGCTGACGAGCCGACGCGCGGCTGCCGAATGCGGGCCCGTGAGACCTCGCGACGCGATCGACGAGCACAATGTGGACGTCGTTTCCGAGCGTGACGGTCAGCTCCCCCGCCACGGCACAAGAGCTCCCATTTATTCACGACATCGATTGTGGGAGCGGTCATGAACGGATTTCCGAACCAACGGGTTTGGACGTGTTGACAGAAGGTGGCGCTGCGCTGCCCTATAGGTCAACAGCACGATAAAGCATCGCTTACCCGCGAGACGCCGATGGCCCCCCAGAAACCGACCAAGAAGTCGCCGAACAAGCCGGCGGATAAGCCCGGCTCGGCAGTCGCGGAATTGCTTGCCACGCTCGACCTCGAGCAGCTCGAGCAGAACCTCTACCGGGGGCGCAGCCCGCAGGACGGCTGGCAGCGCGTATTCGGCGGGCAGGTGCTGGGCCAGGCGCTGACGGCGGCCGTCCGCACCGTCGAGCCGGCGCGGATCGCGCACTCGATGCACGCCTACTTCCTGCTCGGCGGCGACCCGAAGCATCCGATCATCTACGACGTCGAGCGAATCCGCGACGGGTCGAGCTTCACCACCCGGCGGGTCAAAGCGATCCAGCACGGCCGCCCGATCTTCACGATGAGTGTCTCCTTCCACAAGCCGGAGGAAGGCTACGAGCATCACGCGCCGATGCCCAAGGTGCCGCCGCCGGAAAGCCTCCCCAGCGCCGCTGAGCTGATGGCGCAGCTCGTCGACAAGCTGCCGGAGAACATGCGGACCTACTGGATGCGCGAGCGCCCTATCGACATGCGCCCGGTCGACATTTCACGTTTTCTAGGTCGTGGGTCTCAGGAGCCCACGCAAAGCATCTGGATGCGGGCGGCCGGGACGCTCCCGGACGATTCGAGGCTGCATCAGTGCGTCCTGGCCTATGCCAGCGACTTCACGCTGCTCGACACGGCCCTCATCGCTCATGGCAAGCTGCTGTTCGATACCGACATCCAACTTGCGAGTCTCGACCACGGCCTCTGGTTTCACCGCCCGGTCCGCGCCGACGACTGGCTGCTCTACGTCCAGGACAGCCCCAGCGCCCACGCCTCGCGTGGATTTTGTCGTGGCAGCGTATTCACCCGTGAAGGTCTGCTGGTCGCCTCGGTTGCGCAGGAAGGACTGGTGCGGCAACGTAGCAGCGCCTTCGTGCTCAAATAATGTGCAAGCGCACGCGATTGCACAACAAAAAGGCGGCGCGCACAGCTTCCAAGCACCCCCAGCTTCCTCTCCATTACTTTTTCTGATTAGATTTCAGTCATATAAGCACGCGCCCAACAAGTTGGCACGGCTCTTGACTCCTTAACTGTCGGTAACCGGTGCCGAGGCGGCTCCGGATCATCCGCAGAGTACCGGTTTCGCATCGACCGGCACTGCAGTTCAGGGAAAGGGGGTGCTGGAATGAAGCTCATCATTGCGATCATCAAGCCGTTCAAGCTCGAGGAGGTGCGCACTGCGCTGACCGATCTCGGCTTGCAGGGCATGACCGTCACCGAGGTCAAGGGTTACGGCCGTCAGAAGGGCCACACGGAAATCTACCGTGGCGCCGAGTATGCGGTCAGCTTCCTGCCCAAGATCAAGATCGAGGTCGTGGTCCCGACCGGCCAGGTCGACAAGGCGCTCGACGCCATTCAAAAGGCGGCCAAAACCGGCCAGATCGGCGATGGCAAGATCTTCGTGTCTGCGATCGAGCACACGGTGCGTATCCGCACGGGCGAGGCGGACGACGACGCACTTTGATCAGTGCCGCTTTGGCGGTTCCTGAATTGGTTCCCAAAAGACTGCAATTACGGAGTGTGACGAAAATGAAGTCTGGTACTTCTCGGCGGATTGCGAGCGTGGTCGGGGCGGCCACCGCGCTCGCGCTTCTGGCAGGCCCTGCGATGGCGGCCGGTCCGGTGCCCAACAAGGGCGACACGGCCTGGATGCTGATCTCCAGCATCCTCGTGCTGCTGATGACGATCCCCGGCCTCGCGCTGTTCTACGGCGGCCTCGTGCGCACCAAGAACATGCTGTCGGTGCTGATGCAGGTCTTCGCCATCGTCTGCCTCGTCTCCCTGCTGTGGGTGATCTACGGCTACTCGATGGCCTTCACCAACGGCGGGTCGCTCAACGACTTCGTCGGCGGCTTCTCCAAGATCTTCCTGAAGGGCGTCAACGCGGAATCGAACGTCGCGACCTTCTCCAACGGCGTCGTGATCCCCGAGTACGTCTACATCGCCTTCCAGATGACCTTCGCCGCCATCACGCCTGCGCTGATCGTCGGCGCGTTCGCAGAGCGCATGAAGTTCTCTGCGCTGTTGGTATTCATGACTCTGTGGGTCACGATCGTCTACTTCCCGATCGCCCACATGGTCTGGTACTGGGCGGGTCCGGATGCCATCGGCGACGCCGCCAAGGCTCTTGCCGCTGCCACCACCGACGACGCCAAGGCCAAGGCACAGGCCGCGCTTGACGCCGTCAACTCGGACGCCGGCAAGGTATTTCAGTGGGGCGCCATCGACTTCGCTGGCGGCACCGTCGTCCACATCAACGCTGGTATTGCTGGCCTCGTCGGCGCCATCGTGCTCGGCAAGCGCGTCGGCTACGGCAAGGAGCACATGGCTCCGCACTCGCTGACCATGACCATGATCGGCGCCTCGCTGCTCTGGGTCGGCTGGTTCGGCTTCAACGCCGGTTCCAACCTGGAAGCCAACGGCACCGCCGCTCTTGCGATGATGAACACCTTCGTCGCCACTGCCGGCGCCGCGCTTGCGTGGATGCTCGCGGAGTGGGCTGCCAAGGGCAAGCCGTCGCTGCTCGGTCTCGTCTCGGGTGCCGTCGCCGGTCTCGTCGCCGTCACCCCCGCCTCGGGCTTCGCTGGCCCGATGGGCTCGATCGTCCTCGGCCTCGTCGCCGGCGTCGTGTGCTTCTTCTTCTCCACCACGGTGAAGAACGCTATCGGCTACGACGACAGCCTCGACGTCTTCGGCGTTCACTGCATCGGCGGCATCGTCGGCGCAATCGCCACCGGCATCCTGGTCAATCCTGACCTCGGCGGCACCGGCATCCTCGACTACGCTGCCAAGCCTGGTGAGGGCGTCGTCGCGGCCTACTCGCTGTCGACCCAGATGATTGCTCAGCTCAAGGCCGTGGGTACCACCCTGGTGTGGTCTGGCGGGATGTCGCTGGTCCTCTACAAGCTGGTCGATATCGTGATCGGCCTGCGTCCGAGCGAGGAGAAGGAGCGCGAAGGTCTCGACGTCACCGAGCACGGCGAGCGCGCCTACAACTTCTAAGTTTCCTAACGCGAACGGCGCCCGCCGACGTTCCTCCCGAAACCGGCGGGCACCAATCTCCTACACGACTGGTTCACTCGACTGACGACATCGTTTCTCCCAGACGGCTCTCCTTGAAGCCCGGCCCACTCGGCCGGGTTTTTTTTCCTCAGCTTCGTCCAACGACGATGCGATCTCCGGGCCGCAACCATCCGAGGAGGCGGAGCAGATCGGCGCGCCGAAGCGCGATGCAGCCCTCGGTTGGCGTGTAACCTTCCCGCGCAATGTGAATGAAGACGGCGCTGCCGAGCCCTCTCACCCGAGGGCGTTGGTTGTGAGAGATCACGACGAGGACATCGTAGAGTTCGTCCTCCCGCCACATCCGCTCGGCGCTTGCCGGGTAGGGATGGACAACGTGGCGGTTGTAGTTGCGATCGCCAGCGGCATCGCACCACCCATCATTGGATCGCAACGCCCGCAGCGGCAGCCTCGTCGTGGGCCTCATTATGCGGTCGGCCCGATAGAATACGTGCTGCAGCTCGAATTCTCCCGGCGGCGTCGCCCCGTCTCCCTCGCGCTTCAGCGCCCGCTGTCCCGATCTTCCAAGTGCGCAGGCAAACCGCAACAGTCCGACTGTCAGCATTCCCCGGCTTGCGGACGGCGAAAGACTGCTCACTTTCAGTTGGAGCACGGCCCTGGACTTGCGCATTCCTTTGGAAGACCTCCAGCGGCTTTGGGAAAAGGCACCGTGACACTATGTCAGACGGAAATCGGGTGCTAGAATCGTCGTCTTCGCACGGATGCAGCACGGGAGCTCCACACGTCATGAGCACAGCACGCCGGATTCTCATCGTTGACGACGACGAGGATCTCCGCGGGTCCCTGGAAGATCAGCTCGCGCTGCACGACGAGTTCGAGATCACGACGGCTGGCACGGCGGCGAGCGGCATCGATTGCGCGAAGGCCGAGCACTTCGATCTCGTGCTGTTCGATGTAAATCTGCCAGACATGGACGGGCGCGAAGCGGTCAAGATGCTGCGGAAGTCGGGCTTCAAGAGCCCGATCCTGATGTTGACCGCCAACGATACCGATGCCGACCAGGTGCTGGGCCTCGATGCCGGCGCCAACGATTACATCATCAAGCCGTTCAAGTTTGCCGTGCTGCTGGCTCGCATCCGCGCGCAACTCCGCCAGCATGAGCAGAGTGAGGACGCCGTTTTCGCCATCGGCCAATATTCTTTCAAGCCAGCAGGCAAGCTGCTGATCGACGAGAAGGGCAGCAAGATCCGCCTCACCGAGAAAGAAACGTCGATCCTCAAGTACCTTTACCGGGCTGGCGACAAAGTCGTGACGCGCGATGTTCTCCTGCATGAAGTCTGGGGCTACAACGCGGGTGTCACGACGCATACCTTGGAGACGCACATCTACCGGCTCCGCCAGAAGATCGAGAGGGATCCGGCCAACGCGGAGCTGCTCATCACCGAAGCCGGCGGCTATAAGCTGATGCCGTGACAAAAAATGGCCACGAATCAAAGACTTGATCAGTTCGCGCAAAATGCGGTTTGATTCGGCAGGCTCGTTCGCAGAAACCAGTACACAGCTTATCCTCAGGCGCCGGGGCGTTGCTTTACCCGGCCACCCGAATCATCCGACCGTAAGCGAGTTCAGTTCGTTCAAGGTGCAGTTCACGTCCTGCTTGGCACCTCGACCAGTGGCGTCAGTCGCGTCCATCCGTTCGAGTTTTGTCATCAGCGAGGTTCTGTACTGCCATGGCTATCGACGCCCTCGTCAAGCCGCTCTTGCAGCTGCCGCTTTTCCGCGGCCTGAAGCCCATGCAGATCACTGAGATCGTCCGCCGCGCCGACCGCATTGTCTATCGGCCCGGAGATGTCATCATCGAGGAGCACGCCGAGGCCGATGCCGCCATCGTCTTGGTGGAAGGCGAGGCCGTGCGGGTGAGCGGGCCGGATCTCTCGGGTCGGGCGGAGCCGGTGCAAGTCGGATCGCTGTTGGCTGAACTCGGAATGCTCATCGAGACACAGCATTCGTCGACGATCGTGGCGCGCACGACGGTCCGCGCGATGCGCATTCCGCGCACCGAAATCCACGAGATGATGGCCGAGGACCCGGCCATCGCCGATCATTTTGTGCAGAAGATTGCCGCCCGCCTCACCAAGCTCGCTGACGAGCTCCGCAGCATCGACAGCACTCTGGCCGGCTCCGCCGCATTCGCCCCCATACCTGCGGCAACGACGGGCGCTTATCAGCCTTATCACTGAAGCCATCTTGGCAGACGGTCGGTCTGCGCTCAGGGAGGCCGCGGAAGCTTCTGCGGCGCGAACGGGCCCAGGTCAATCCTCGTGGTCTCCCTCCTGTGGGGGAGCGTCCTCATCCTTGTCTTCGGGCGGGAGGATGACGGTGACGCGCCGCGCGGTGAGGTCGACACTGGGTACGAAGGCTTCGCTGAAGGGGACCATCTCAGTGCGCTTCGAGCCCGCCAGCGCTACGTCGAGAAGGTCGCCAGCCCCGAAATTGTGAACCGCCACGACTTTGCCGACCACCGTGCCATCGGGTGCGACGGCGTCGAGGCCGACGAGATCGGCATGGTAGAACGCACCCTCGTCGGCTGCGGGGAGGGCGCTGCGTTCGATGTAAAGCTCGGTGCCTTTCAGCGCCTCGGCGGCGTTGCGGTCGCTGACGCCGCTGACGCGGGCAACCACGCCCTTCGGCGTGACGTTGCGCACAGTCAGCGTGAACTGACGCTTGCCATCCTTGGACTGGAGCGGGCCGTAGGCGGCCACGCCCTCGGGTGTCTCGGCAAACGATTTCACGATCACGTCGCCACGGATGCCGTGGGCGCCGGCGATCGCGCCGAGCAGGATGCGGTCAGATTTGGTCATTCGTCCCGGTTGGTTGGAATTGCAGACCGGGGCAGTGCTCACGATGGGAGCGGAGAGACGAATGACAGCTCCACGTCGAGCGGCTGGCCGCCGATCTCTATCTTGGCGCGCTTGCCGGCTTGGTCATGCGCGAATGCGCCGACGATATCGACAATCGCCCCATGGGGGCCAGCAGAAAATCCGGTGATCAGCTCGCCCTTGGGCGGGACCTGCAGACGCAGGGTCACCCGATCGAGCGCCTGATCGGCGTCGACCTGCCACTGGCCGGCGAAGACGGCGCCCCACTTGTCGGAGCCGAGTATGGTGCCGTCGCGCAAAATTGCGTTGGCGCGGTCGATGCGGTCGATGGACTGGAAAGAGATCTCGTAGACGCCGTTTTGAAGCATGGATGAGAGCGAGCCCGTGTGCCAAATGCCGTCCGTTGATCGACGGCGACACGGAGGACGATGCGCGGGGCGTGCCAATCCGCAAACGGGCTCCCGGCCGCATTACGGCCAGGGTTAACGGGTCGGTGAAAGCGACTGCGGGCTTCCCGTCAGCGTCTGGCGCGTCTCCTGCGACTTCGGCGTGATCTCGTAGGTGACGTTGTCGCCATGCTGCTGGGTATAGAAGAAGCGCCAGCCATGGGCGAACGGTGTGGGCACTGCCGCACCGAACAAGCCCGCCGGCGTCGGGTCGCCGTCCGAGACGTGAATGCCGGTGATCTCGTTGTCGCCATCGTTGTGCCAGAGCGGGCTCGCGATGTAGCCGGAGTCGACGGACGCAGCGGCGTCGCGGCCCTGCGCATAGATGCGCTTGGGCTCGGGTGCATCGGGCTTGCCGTAGTCGACGCGCAGGTCGATGGCGTACAGCGAGTTGAAGGCTTTGCGCTGGGAATGCAGCTTGTCGCCGGCGTCCTCGGCGACGAGCGCGACGTCGCCGTTCCAGAATGTGATGTTGTCGAAGCCGCTATGGGCGGCATCGCTGAGGTAGACGAGGCGGATTTCGCCTGCGTCGGCGGAAGGGGTCTCTTGGGTGACGGCGAACAATCCACCGAAACCGCCGTGCTCGCGGCCGGCCTCGGTGGCGAGGTCGGTGTCGCCGGTCTCGGTGAAGACGAACTCGCGAAAGCCCGTGCCGGGGCGGAAGACCCCGTTCTCGGGGCGCTTCAAGGGCGTAGCGCCGCGCTCCTTGGCCCGGGCGTTGGCGTCGAACGGCTGATTCAGGTTGGCTTCGGTGTCGTTGATCGGGATCCAGCGCGTCTTGAGCTTGATGCCATAGGTGTGCAGCGCCTTCATGCCTGCCGAGAACACGTCCCGCTCGGGCTCGCCGGCGTGGAAGGTGATCGGCTCGCCGTCCGGAGCAGCGATCTGCAGCGCCTGCAGCTTGCCGCCCTTGCTCAGGTCGGTCTTGTCCTTCGGTACGAAGCGATAGAGGAACGAATTCGGCTGCCTGGCCACGCTCTTTTTGCCGTCGGCCAGCTTGTACTCGGTGCCCTTGACGTCCTCGACGAGCCACAGATTGCCGTCGCTGTCGGACTGGATGCCTTCATAGCCGGCGCGCCCGAACGCCCACGACAGATCCTCGACCTTGGACGGGAAGGCGACGGTCGCGGCCCATACGCCGCCATTCTTGCCGAGCTCGGCCGTCAACAGCAGGCGCTGGGCCAAGGGGTGCCAGGTGATGCCGTCAAACGAAGGCAGCGGATTGCCCTCGACATCCTTGTCTGCCATCACCGTGACCCGATGGGCTTCATCAGCGTCGAGGTTGATGCGCGTAACATAACCTTGCGGCAACCCCATCCAATCTCGCGGGCCGCTTTCGTGGCCCTGGAACAGGAAGTGGGTGCCGTAGTCGTAGCCTGCCGTGGGGCCGGACTGGGACTTCAGGACCAGATAGGTGTTCTTGTCCGGCTCTGTCTTTGTCGCCGAAATTCTGCGGAATACATTGGGCTGCTCGCCTGCGGGCGGAGCGACGGGGCCGTCGCTGGCGTATCCATAATGCGAGAACATCGCCGTCGAATTTTCGAGCGGCATGGCTCCGCGGGCAATCGGTGTCTGCTGCAGCTCGGGTGACAGCACGCCGGAGGCGGCGGAGCTGTCGTGCTTGGCGACGGCTGCGGGCAGGTGCGAGGGGGCTACAGGTTCGGCGGCGCGGGACGGCATCGTTGCGGCGGCCGCAAACGCGGCGATCACGAGCGATGCTGATTTTGAGATCGTCATGTTGACCCCCAAGGTGCGCGAGGGGCCCAGGGGTAGCCGCGACGCATAACAACTCGATGACAGGCTCCCGGTGCCAACACTCGCAACGCAACGGCCCCCGCAGCGTGAGCGCCGCGGAGGCCGGATGCAACGTCGTCGTGTAAGGCGCGCAGCGATCAGCCCGCGGCCTTCTCCTCGGCGGCCTTCGCCTTCGCCGCGGCGCGCTCCTGGGCCTTCTTCTTCGGCTTGGCCTTGTCCGGGTTGTTGGATGCGGTGCGCTTGGCAAGGCCGGCCTTGTCGAGGAAGCGCAGCACCCGGTCGGTCGGCTGGGCGCCGACGGAGAGCCAATGCTTGGCACGCTCGACGTCGAGCTTCACGCGGTTCGGATCGTCCTTCTTGAGCATCGGATCGAAGGTGCCGATCTGCTCGATGTAGCGGCCGTCGCGCGGCGAGGTCGCGTTGGCGACAACGACGTAATAGTACGGGCGCTTCTTGGCGCCGCCGCGCGACAGGCGGATCTTAACGGACATTGCAGGTCTTTCCTTCTCGTTAGGTGTGTTGACGTTGTTTGCTCGTTTCGGTCGCGAGGCCGGCATCGATGAGCGCGGCTTGCGGAAACCTCACTTCTTCTTTCCCGGCAGGCCCGGAAGTCCGGGGAAGCGGCCGCCACCGAGGCCGGGCAGCGCACCGCCGCCAAGACCTGGAAGCTTGAAACCGGCGGGGAGTTCGGCGCTGGGCCGCTGGCTCCCGGACTTGGCATGTTTTTCAAGGTGTCGCGCAACTCGGGCGGCAGGCTCTCCAGCGCCTTCGGGTCGAGCGCGGCCAGCTCCGCCTGCATCTTCGCCAGCTCGGCTTCGGACGGTGCACCGCCGCCCATCATGCCGCCGCCGGGCAGGCCCATCATGCTGGCCATCTTGCCCATCATGCCCTTGTTCTTGCCCATCATCTTCATCATGTCCGCCATCTGGCAGGTGCATCTTGAGCAGACGGTTGATGTCCTCGGGCTTGGTGCCGGAGCCGGCGGCGATGCGGCGCTTGCGCTTGCCGTCGAGGATTTTCGGGTTGCGGCGCTCCTTCGGCGTCATCGACGAAATGATCGCGCGCTGGCGCTTCACGATCTTGTCGTCGAGGCCGCCGCCGCCTCGATCTGGCCCTTGATCTTGGCGATGCCGGGGATCATGCCCATCACGCCGCCCATGCCGCCGATCTGCTGCATCTGCTTCAGCTGCTCGGAGAGGTCGTCGAGGTCGAAGGCGCCCTTCTTCATCTTCTCGGCGATCTTCGTGCGCCTTCTCGACGTCGATCGTCTGCGCGGCCTTCTCGACGAGGCCGACGACGTCGCCCATGCCGAGGATGCGGCGCGGCGACGCGGGCGGGGTGGAAGTCCTCCAGCGCGTCCCACTTCTCGCCGACGCCGATCAGCTTGATCGGCTTGCCGGTGACGGCGCGCATCGAGAGAGCAGCGCCGCCGCGGCCATCGCCGTCGGCACGCGTCAGCACGATGCCGGTGATGCCGACGCGGCCGTCGAAGCGCCTTGGCGGTGTTGACGGCGTCCTGGCCGGTCAGGCTGTCGGCAACGAGCAGGACCTCGTGCGGGTGCGTGGCAGCCTCGATCTCGGCGACTTCGCCCATCAGCTCTTCGTCGATGCTGGTCGCGGCCGGCGGTATCGAGCAGGACGACATCGTAGCCGCCGAGGCGGGCGGCTTCCTGGGCGCGCCGCGCAATCTGCAGCGGCGTCTGGCCGGCGATGATCGGCAGCGTCTCGACGCTCGGTCTGGCTCGCCGAGCACGCGCAGCTGCTCCTGCGCGGCCGGACGGCGCGTGTCGAGCGACGCCATCAGCACTTTCTTGCGCTCGCGGTTCGTGAGGCGATAGGCGATCTTGGCGGTCGTCGTCGTCTTGCCCGAGCCCTGCAGGCCGACCATCAGGATCGCCACCGGCGGCGCGGCGTGCAGGTCGATCGGTTCGGCCGTGGAGCCCAGCATGGCGACGAGCTCGTCATTGACGATCTTGACGACCATCTGGCCCGGCGTGACCGACTTCACGACCTCCTGGCCGACGGCCTTGGCCTTCACCTTCTCGACGAAGTCCTTGACCACGTCGAGCGCGACGTCGGCCTCGAGCAACGCGCGACGGACCTCGCGCATGGCCTCGGCGACGTCGCTCTCGGTCAGCGCGCCGCGACGGGTGAGCTTGTCGAGGACGCCTGAGAGCCGGTCTGTCAGCGATTGAAACATCGGGTTCCAATTCCAGGTCGGAAGACGGTGGGTTCGGCCGCGGTCAAGCGCCCGGCACCTTCAAGGATGAATAGTCGAGCATCACGTGGTCGCGGTAGGCGGGCCTAGCCGACAACCGGGCGTACCAAGCCTCGACGTTGGGCAGCGCCGGACGGTCGATCTGCAGCGTGAAGTAGCGGTACATCAAGGCGCCCGCGGGGATATCGGCGACGGTCAGGGCCTCGCCGAGGATGTAGGAACGGCCGGCCAGTTGCGCATCGAGGATCGCGAGCCTTTCGCCGGCGCGCTTGATGGAGGCGGCCACGGCCTCGTTTTTGCGCTCGGCTGCGGGCGTGCGGATGAGCTGCCAGAACACGGTGGAGATGATGTCGCCGTAGAGCGATGTGCTCGCCCATTCCATCCACTGGTCGGCGCGCGCAACATCCAACGTGTCGAGTGGAGCGAGCGTCCCGCTGCCGTAGCGCTGGCCGAGATAGCGGACGATGGACGCGCTCTCCCAGAGCGAGAAGCCGCCGTCGTCGATCACGGGCACGAGGCGGTTCGGGTTGAGTTTGGCGAATTCGGGCGTGTCGACCTTGCCGAAGGCGCCGCCGGCGTCGATGCGTTCATGCGGGAGGCCGAGCTCGGCCACAGCCCACATCACCTTCTGCACGTTGATCGAGGTCTTACGGCCCCACACTTTGAGCATTGTCCCGGCTCCCGTCATGGACTGACCTTTACGTCGCGTGGGCGCCGAAGATAGATCAACCAGTAAACGCCCGCGACACCGCCCGCGCCGCCGACAATGTTGCCGAGCGTCACGGGTATGAGATTGCCGAGAAACGCGCCGATGGTCACATTGGCGCCCGATAGCATACCGACGGGGATCAGGTAGCAGTTGGCGATCGAGTGCTCGAAGCCGAGCGCGACGAAAGCTGCGACCGGAAGAGTGATGGCAAGGATCTTGTCGGTCACCGAGTGGCAGGCGAACGACATCCACACCGCGAGGCAGACGAGCAGGTTGCACAGCACGCCGCGAAAGAATGCCTGCTTGAAGTCGAGCTGGGCTTTGGCCTCAGCGAACTTGATTGCGGTGTCCTTGGAGCCGCCGATCTCAAGGACGCCGCTGTGATGGACGCAGAGGGCGAGGAGGATCGCACCGACGGTATTGGCGACGAACGACACGCCCCAATTGCGGGCGAGTGCGCGGCTCGAAACCTTGCGATCGGCCCAAGCCATGACAATCAAGGTGTTGCCGGTAAACAGCTCGGCGCCGCCGATGATAATGAGAATAAGGCCGAGGCTGAATGCCAAGCCTCCCATCAGCCGGTTCGGACCGAGTCCCGAGGGTCCCACCGGTCATGACCATGGTGTAAAGCGCGGCGCCGAAGCTGATAAACACGCCGGCCATCAGGCCAAGGGTCGCCAACTGCTCCAGGGAAAGTGCGGCCTTGGTCCGCCCGGCGATTTCGACGCGGCGTGCAATCTCGGCGGGCGCATAGGCATCGAGACCGGTGATGTTGAGCACCGGAATGTCCGTCTTGGCGGTCTCGACGCGCTGCTGCAAAACCATGTGCTCGCTCTTTGCCTTGCCCTTCGGCTGCCCACCCGCAGCCGAGCGATGCTTCCAAACGAAAACGCACCCGCGGGCGAAACTCGCCGGCGGATGTTGACCTCCCGAGAGCGGCGAGCTGGCTCGACGCTACATGGGGCGGCGGCTCTGTTGACCAGTGCCGTTAGGATCGGCGGCACCATCGTCTAAGCGGCCGCTTGTGTCAATCGGCTCGGCCTCAGGGATGCTTTCAAGACGTATAAATCACTACCGGAGGTTGTAGACATTCAGTCAATGATTGCGTGCGATGATGATTTTGCAATCACAGATAGCAGACGGTTGACAGTCACATGAATCCCGCCGCCTCCTTGACCGACTCCTTCGCACCTAGCGCAACGCCGCGTCGTGCTCCGCTTTCTCTTTCTGCGACGCCGGCCGCAGCCGGCTTCCAGCCTAGCCAATCGCCTCGGCGGGCCGCCGATCAGCAACTACTCCTGGCCCTGCTGTCCGAGATCGAGGTCACTTCCGTATTCGTCGCCGTTTCAGCGTCACTCGCCAACGCGCAATCCGACGATGGCCTCGCCGAGAAGCTGAGCCGCGAATTGCTGATCAGCTATCTGCCGCCGGAGTCCGCCGTCTTCGCTGCAAGCGCTCTCGATGTGATGAGGCTTGACGCCGACGCTTCCATCCTGATGACGATGCAGATGTTCCATGCGCGGCTGGCGCTCGCGAAGCGAATGAGCCTGGCCTTCGCGGCCGAGTGCGTACCAGCTGGGGTTTCGCGGATCGGAGCCAAGGATACTCTGGCGGACGCCTGGCAGCGCACCTGCTCGGCTGCGTTCACCGCCGCGCAGGCTATCCGGCAGGCCCTGAGCGAAGTCGGAGATGGGAGCATCCGTCCGCGCACGATGCGTGTCGGCGACTTGCTGCGAGCAGCTCAGCGTGGCGAATGCCCTTGCGTGGAATCCGATGGCAGCGTGGTCATCCCGGGCTGGGCCGAGCGCCGGCGGTCGCGCCGCCAGCGAATCGAAATCGAGTGCATGGTTGTCCACGAAGATACTGCGTCGCCGGCGCGTTTGCACGACTTGTCGTGCGGCGGCCTGGGTCTGACGGGACCGCTTGTGGCTCCCCGTGGGTCGCCGGTCACAGTCGAACTGTCGTGCGGACGCAAGCTGCCGGGCGTCGTGGCCTGGACTTCCGGCGACCGGTGGGGCGTGCGACTTGACGCGCCGCTCTCGCCCGACGATCCGCTTTTGCGCACGGCCTAAAAGCCGCCCGAGACCTCGTTTTTATTCCGGAATTACCTACTGATACTGATCGAATTTTTTAAAGTTGCTGCACGTCCTGGAGGCCTCGCGGGCTTCTGGGACGTGTTGCTTTTTGGCAGGTCCTAGCCCGAACCTTCGTCAGGCGGGCTGCTTGATGCGGCGGTTCCATAGCGTGCCATCGAGCGCAGCAGAAAGCAGAGATTGCCGGGACTGGGTCGCGATTTGCGCCTTGAACTCGAGGTAACGCGGCCAATGCGGCGAGGATGTTTTGAGGTTGAAAAGCCGCTCGCGCCATAGCTGCAACCGGCGCCAACCGCGAGCGTCGCCGCCTTCCAATGGCGTGCTGACGCCGGCGCGGACGAGTTGCCGGGCGATCAATTGCGCGGCCTGGTCGTTGCCGTGTCCGTTCTCGGTGAGGACATCGATGGTCGCCACGACGCGCACCATCATCGAATCGCTCGGCGGGGCCTGACCGTTGCGGCGCTCGTCGAACGCGGCCTGAGTTTCGGGATCGGCGACGATGGGAATGAGGTCGAGCAGCGGCGCGAGAATGTCGTCCTCACCCGACGCTCCATTCAGTAGTTCGCCGACCTCGAACAAGTATTCGACGGCGACCTCGCGGCGAGCGGCCTGGGGAGTTGCGACGTACCGCTTCGCGAGCGCGAGAATGATGGCCAGCCGGCCCGTTAGTTCGTCAGACATGAACGCATAACCGATTGAACTCGTTCAGCCGACTTCAGCACGTAGGCTGTTAATCCCGGACTAAACCGGAGCTGCGAAAGCTCACTATCTCAATTTGATGGCGCAATCCGCAAAACTTCGCCGTCGGATTCGTCGGTGAGGACGTAGACCGCACCGTCCGGTCCCTGGCGCAGATCGCGGATGCGGCGCCCCCGGTCGGTGAGCAGCTTCTCCACTGCGACCACCTTGCCGTCCTGCATGACGAGCCGCTCGGCGTGCTGACCGGCGAGCCCGCCGACGAGGATGTTGCCCTTCCAGCCGGTAAAAAGGTCACCCGTGTAGAACATCAGGCCCGAGGTCGCGATCGAGGGGTCCCAGTAGTAGACGGGCTGCTCCATGCCCTCTTTCTGCGTGCCGATGCCGATCTTCGCACCGGAATAATCGCGGCCGTAAGTGATGATGGGCCAACCGTAATTCTTGCCCGGCTGGGGGTTATTCAGCTCGTCGCCGCCGCGAGCGCCGTGCTCGGCCGTCCAGAGCTGACCTGTGGCCGGATCGAGCGCCGCGCCCTGCACATTGCGATGGCCGATCGACCAGACGAGCGGGTCCCAGCCCGGAAGCTTCGGGTTATCGGCGGCGGGCGCACCGTCGGCGGTGATGTGGACAATCTTGCCGAGGTGGTTGGCGGGGTTCTGGGCTTCATCGCGCTTGTAGTTGCGCTCGCCCAGCGTGACGAACAGCGAACCATCGCGAGCAAATACGATGCGTGAGCCGAAGTGATAGTCGCTGCGGACCCCGGGCTGCTGTTGGAAGATGACTTTCTGGTCGCTGAGGCGTCCGCCTTCGCCTTCCAGGACGAGTTTGGCGCGCATCACCGACGTGCCGTTCTGAAGCCAGCCGCGCGATTCCGAAAAGGAGAGAAAAATCAATCCTGATTTCGCAAAGTCGGGCGACAGCGCGACATCGAGCAAGCCGCCTTGGCCGGAATCGACCACGTCCGGCACGCCGACGACGGGGGGCGACAAATCTCCATCCTTCGCAACGATGCGCAGCCTGCCGGGGCGCTCGGTGACGAGAAGGCGGCCATCGGGGAGGAATTGCATTCCCCAGGGGTTCTTCAAACCATTGGCAAGCTGGGTCACGGCCAGCTTGGTCGCAGGGGCCTCCGGCGCATTTGTCTGTTGGGCGACGGCGGGAGCGATTGGAGCCCACCCAATAATGGCGACGAGCACGGCTCGGCTAAGGGTCATGGTTTGCGCCTGTTCAAGAAGTCTCTAGGAGATCAATGGCTTGGATCGACGGCTCGGGCGGCCGGTGGGTCTTGGAGCCAGGGGTGTGCCGGGCCGCAGGCGGCAATACGCGCAACGATCCGGGGAGGATCGGCCAACGTCGCGTGCTCGTATGCGATCGTTGTGAGCCGCGGCCGGACGGCATCAATGAGCTCCCCGGGTTGCAGAAGGAAATCAGGGTTGGACGGGCGGCCGTAGCGGGCATTCCCAGCCGCGAAGGTTTCGTAGAGGAGGATGCCGCCCAGGGCGACGGCTGCGACAATCTCTGAAAGGATCGGTCGCCACAGATAATTCGTGACCACGACGGCGTCGAATTGCCGGCCGTCGAGGGGAAACGGCGCTCCAATCTCGAGATCAGCGGGGATCAGTTCCACCCCGTCTCGGCCGTCGAGATCGTTCACTCCCGTGAGGTTGCGGTCGATGCCGGTGACCATCCACCCGCGGTCGAGCGCGAGGCGCAAGTGGCGTCCGCCGCCGCAAGCGACGTCGAGTAAACGCTGGCCCGGGCGAGCGGCGGGGAGGTAGCGGCTAATCCAGGTGGACGGACATCCTGATACGTTCAAAGGGGTCGCGCCTCTTGGCTTTCATTTGTCTTTCCGCAGCTCTGAGCCATATAAGGCGGCATGAACGCACCCGGAAGCATCGCCTTCGTGAAAATGAATGGTCTCGGCAACGAGATCGTCGTTGTCGACCTGCGCGGATCGACGAAGATTTTCACGGCCAAGGAGGCGGCGGCGATCGCCGCCCGACAGCGGTCGCACTTCGACCAGATGATGGTCTTGCACGACCCTAAGACGCGGGGCACGGAAGCATTCGTGCGCATCTATAACACCGACGGCTCTCTCTCTTCCGCGTGTGGCAACGGCACGCGCTGTATCGGCTGGCTCGTGAACGGTGCGACGGGGAAGGCCGCGATGCGGTTCGAGACGGCGGCGGGACTGCTCGACGTGAAGGTCGCCTCCATCGACAGCATCACCGTCGACATGGGATCGCCGCGTTTCGAGTGGCAGGACATCCCGTTATCAGAGGCGTTCCACGACACCCGTGCGATCGAGCTGCAGATCGGGCCAATCGATAAACCGATCCTGCATTCGCCTTCGGTCGTCAACGTCGGCAATCCCCATGCGATCTTTTGGGTCGACGACGTCAAAGCTTATGATCTCAGCCGGTTCGGGCCGATGCTCGAGCACCATCCGCTGTTTCCCGAGCGAGCGAACATTTCGTTGGCACAGGTCACCTCTCCCAAGTCGCTGACGTTACGGGTATGGGAGCGTGGCACGGGGCTGACCAAAGCCTGCGGGACGGCGGCGTGCGCCGCGGCTGTTGCGGCGGCGCGGAAGAAATTGACCGGCCGCAGGGTGACGGTCACGCTGCCGGGCGGAGATCTCGTGATCGTTTGGACCGAGGCCAACCGCATCTTGATGACTGGTCCAGTGGAGTTCGAATACGAGGACGTGATCGCGTCCGATGTGCTGGCAGGTGCGTGACTGTGGGTGCGTGAATGTCCCTGGTGACCCGTCGCCCTAGCGAAGGTCATACAAGGCGGACCTAGCGGTGCTCGGCAAATCCCTATATGTGGAGCGGGCCCAGCGGCTGCGGGCTATTCTTTTGCTTTCTGCGAGTATCGAAAAGGTCGATGTCCGAGCCGACCATCATCACGCTGGGTTGCCGGCTCAACGCCTATGAATCCGAGGTCATGCGCCGCCACGCGACTGACGCCGGGATCAAGGAGGCGGTGATCGTCAATACGTGCGCCGTAACGGCGGAAGCGGTGCGGCAGGCCAAGCAGACGATCCGGCGATTGAGGCGCGAGAGGCCCGGTGCCCGCATCATCGTTACGGGGTGCGCGGCGCAGGTCGAGCCAGAGACGTTTGCCGACCTCTCCGAGGTCGACCATGTCATCGGCAATGCCGAGAAAATGCAGGCCGAGACATTTCGCGGGTTGGCGCTGCCCGAAAGCGAGCGCGTGCAAGTCAACGACATCATGAGCGTGCGCGAAACGGCGGGCCATCTGCTCGACGGGTTCGGCGTGCGCTCGCGTGCGTATGTGCAAGTCCAGAACGGCTGCGATCACCGCTGCACCTTCTGCATCATTCCTTATGGCCGCGGGCCGTCGCGATCGGTGCCTGCCGGCGAGGTGATTGCGGAAATCCGGCGCCTTGTCGAGAGCGGGTATCACGAGGTGGTCCTGACCGGCGTCGATATCACCTCCTATGGTGCCGATCTCCCGGGCGAAGCCAGTCTTGGGCGGCTGACGCGGCAGATCCTCAAGCTTGTGCCGGACCTGCAGCGGCTTCGACTGTCGTCGATCGACCAGGTCGAAGCGGATACGCATCTGTTGGCGGCGATCGCGGAGGAGCCGCGCTTAATGCCGCATTTGCACCTGTCGATGCAGGCGGGCGACGACCTGACCTTGAAGCGCATGAAGCGGCGGCATAGCCGGGCCGACGCGATCACGTTCTGTACACAGGTCAAGAAACTGCGCCCAGATATGGTCCTCGGGGCGGACCTGATTGCGGGCTTTCCGACCGAGACTGAGGAAATGTTCGCCAATACCCTCGATCTGGTCGATGCGTGCGGCTTGACGTACCTCCACGTTTTCCCCTACTCGGCGCGCAAGGGCACGCCGGCGGCGCGGATGCCGCAAGTTGCGCGCGACGTCGTGAAGCAGCGTGCGGCCCGGCTGCGCGAGCACGGCAGGACGACATTGGCGTCCTATCTGGGCTCGCAGCTGGCGCAGGAGACGCAAGTGCTGATGGAGCGCGGCGATATCGGCCGCACTCCGCAGTTCGCCGAGGTCGAGGTCGCAGGCGCGGCCGCCGATACCCATCTGTTGCAGGTGAGGATCGAAAGCAGCACGGGCGAACGGCTCGTTGGGCGTGTTATTGCTGGGTCGGGTGAGCGGACGTGAGTGATACGGCTAAGAAGCGTGGGTTGTTCGGCCGCCTGTTCGGCAAGGCTGAAGCGCCAGAGCCGGTTGCGCCCGTCGATGAGCCGGCGATCGAACGGCCGGAAGAGGCCCGAGCGGAGGAAAAGCCTGCTGCCGACGCCATTGCGGAGCCAGCGGAGGCGTCTGTTGTCGTAGCGGATACGGTCGAGATTGCGGACCCGGCTGTAACAGCGGAACCGGTAGCGATTGTTCCCGCTCCTGCCGAGGTCGAAAAGACAGCGGAGAAAAAAGGCTGGTTCGGGCGGCTCAAGGATGGTCTGGCGAAGACATCGAGCAAGCTATCGGACGGAATTACTGGTCTCTTTACCAAGAAAAAGCTTGATATCGCGACGCTCGACGACCTGGAAGATCTTCTGCTACAGGCCGATCTCGGGGTCGCCACTTCGCAACGCATCACCGACGCATTGCGTTCGAGCCGCTATCAAAAGGGCATTTCGGCCGACGATGTCCGCAAGGTTCTCGCGGGTGAGGTCGAACGGGTCTTGGCGCCCGTCGCAAAGCCCTTAAGTCTCGATAGCGCAAGGAAGCCGCACGTGATCCTGGTGGTCGGCGTCAACGGCACCGGCAAGACCACGACGATCGGCAAGCTCGCTTCGCAATATCGCAAGGACGGTAAGACGGTCATGATGGCTGCGGGCGATACTTTTCGCGCGGCGGCGGTCGAACAGTTGAAGATCTGGGGCGAACGGACCGGCGCGCCCGTGGTCGCGCGGGCGACTGGGGCGGACAGCTCTGGCCTCGCCTTCGATGCACTCAAAGAAGCCACGGACGGCGGTTACGACGTGCTGCTGATGGACACCGCGGGTCGTTTGCAGAACAAGCAGGCACTGATGGACGAATTGGAGAAGGTGCTTCGTGTTCTGCGCAAGATCGATTCTACCGCACCGCACGATGTCCTCCTCGTCCTCGACGCGACAACAGGGCAGAATGCTCTTTCGCAGGTCGAGGTGTTCAAGGAACGCGCGGGCGTGACGGGACTGGTGATGACGAAGCTCGACGGCACCGCGCGGGGCGGTATCCTGGTGGCGATCGCCGCCAAGTTCGGGCTGCCGGTTCATGCCATCGGCGTGGGAGAAGGCATCGACGATCTACAGCCGTTCGACGCCGGCGAATTCGCGCGAGCGATCGCGCAGAGCTGATCGAATGCAAGCCAATCGGGCTGGCTCGGGGAACCGATCCGGCCCGCCGGGCGATAGGGATGATGGTTTAGTTTCGGACCGCACGTCTTGCGGCGGCTCGGATGACTTGGATTACGGCGGGTCCGCCCCTGGGCGCCCGGCGAACTCGCGAAAACGGGAACTGGTTCGATCCATGGGCGCGCGAAAGCGGTTGTTTCCTTTCAATGCCGAGCAGACGCTCAATATCCTGAGCGAGTTCGGGCCGTTGGTGACGATGTTCGTCGTCAACGCAATGTACGGCATCAATACTGGCACCTGGGCCCTGATCATCTCGACGTGCATGGCGATCGGCGCCATGGTTTACGTCTTCGGCCGGCCGCCCGTGTTCCCTCTGATCGCTTCGACCGTGACGATCGTGTTTGGTGCGTTGACGCTGATCACCGGTGATCCGAAGTGGGTGCAGATCAAGGTCACAATTTTCAACGCGATGTTCGCGGGCTTCCTGTTCGGAGGCTTGTGGGCGACGAGTGAGTTGCTTGGCCGCCGCGCGCTGCTTACGCAGGTCGGAATGCTCGCTCTGGGGCTCGCGGCGCAGATCCCGATGCTGCTCGACGGCATTCCCAATCTTCTTAAACTGGACCATCCCGTCGCGACCAACCTGATCTGTCTTGGGACGATGCTGATCGGGTTCCTGTTGGGCGGGCTGGTCTTCAAACGCAACTTCTTCGGCTATGCGTTCGAGAAGACCTTTCACTACACGAAAGAGGGTTGGGACCAATTCACTTGGAGCTTTGCCTGGTTCTTCGTCTTTACGGCGGTTGCCAACGAGTTCATTCGGCTGACTTTCAAAGATCAGCAGATGTACGATGTGTTTGGTCACCAGATGAACGGCGTCAACATCTGGATCTTGTTCAAGATAGCTTTCATCATGCCGCTCAGCGGCATCTATGCATGGATACTGACGCGCCTCATGCACAAGCATCGCATCCCCGACGTCGAAGTTGCGGCGTCACATGCGCAACATGCTCCGGCGTCAGGTGAGCGGCCGGTTGAGTATGCCACACTGGCCGCTGATCAGCAGGCAGCGGTCGTCAAGGTCCGTAACGTCGGTCCGCGTTGATCCAGGCGTAAGCGCGGGGCAAGCCTTCCGCGGGTTGAAAAGGTACTGCAAAAGCAAAGAAGAATGCGGCGCGACGTAACGTCAGACCGCGTTGAGCAAGTCGTACTTGGTGCCAAAGCGAGTTCGTGATGTCTGATGTGAAGGTCGGCGAAGGCCACGAAGTTAGTTCGTCTTCGGGACAAAAATACGCTGCGATCAAGTTTCTGGTCGAGATCGGGCCGCTCATCGCGTTTTTCATTGCCTATGCAAAGCTTGGCATCTTTTGGGCGACCGGCACGATCATGGTCGCGACGCTCATCTCACTAGCCGTCTCGATCCTGGTGTTCAAAAAGATCTCGCCGGTGCCCCTGGTGACGGCAGGAATCGTCTGCATCTTCGGGGGCTTGGCGTTCTGGTTCAACGATCCGCGCTTTTTCTACGTCAAACCGACGATCATCAATTTGCTCTTCGCCGCTGTGCTGGCTGCCGGCCTTTTCACCGGTCGCCCGCTGATCAAAACCTTGCTTGGTGACCAGGTTCATCTCACGGATGAAGGTTGGCGCAAGCTTTCCATCCGATGGTTGGTGTTTTTCGTCGCGCTTGCGGGTTTGAACGAGGTGATGTGGCGCTGCTTCTCGGAGAGTACCTGGGCCACTTTCAAGGTTTTTGGCATACTTCCCTTGACGATGGTGTTCGCAGTCGCGCAGGTCGGACTGCTGAGAAGACATGAACAAGTCTCATGACCGCGGCAAAGCAAAACTAACGTTCACCGATCATTTGTCCTAATTAATAGTATTGGCACCGTATATTGGTGCACATTTGCTGTTTTCACTCTTGTTCGAGGGATTGATTTTGCTAGACGTAGACGGCGAACTCGTATTCTCTCCGCTCGGGATTGTGTGTTGTTCCCTCAGGGCATAGTCGAGAGTTACAGTCCAGAATACGCGAGGCCGCTCTGCGGTCGGGGCAAAGGCACGGAAACAGAATGGCAAGAGAAACCTCAGGTGCAAAACTCGAGAAGTCCCCTATTCACCTGCTGCACCGCGCAGGCCAGTGTGCCGGGGACATCTTTCAGGCCGAGATGGGTGTGGGTGATCTGACGCCGCGTCAGTTCGCAGTGCTCGTCACTGTCTCGCAGAATGAAGGTCTGTCGCAAACCCATCTCGTCGAGCGGACCGGAATCGATCGGTCTACGCTCGCAGATATCGTGCGCCGCATGCTCAAGAAGGGCCTGCTGCAGCGTCGCCGAACCAAGGAAGACGCGCGTGCGTATGCTGTCAAACTGACTGAGGAAGGTTGGCGGGTGCTGCGCTCGGCGGAGCCTCTCGCCAGGCGGGTTGATGATCGCGTGTTGGCGGTGCTGCCGAACCAGACGCAGCGCGATCGCTTCGTCAGCGATCTCAATACGATCGTCGAAGCCCTCACGAAGCTGCAGGCCGAGGAGGCCGCAAAGGGCTGAGTTGGATTCAAGTTCCGGACGACGGTCGCAATTGCCGCGGTCCATGAAAAACCCTCCTGCCGGTTAATCTGGCGGAGGGTTTTTTTATTGATGAACTCGTAATTCGAGCCCCCGTTTTTGCGAGGGCTCGTTTATTTCAGGCGGCCTTTTTCAACATATTACCGGCAATCATCGCCTCGGCGATTTGAACGGCATTGAGGGCTGCGCCCTTCAGCAGATTGTCCGAAACGATCCACAATGCGAGACCGTTCTCGACCGTAGCATCCTCGCGAATGCGGCTGACATACGTGTCGTACTCACCGGCGCACTCGACCGGAGTGGCGTAGCCGCCCGGCTCGCGCTTATCCAGCACCGCAATGCCGGGGGCGTGACGGAGGATCTCGCGGGCAGCCTCGACCTCGAGCGGTTTCTCGAACTCGATATTGACGGCCTCGGAGTGTCCGACGAACACCGGAACGCGAACGCAGGTGGCGGTCAGCTTGATGCGTGGATCCAAGATCTTCTTGGTCTCAGCCATCATCTTCCATTCCTCCTTCGTAAACCCGTCCTCCATGAAGACGTCGATATGGGGAATGCAGTTGAAGGCGATCTGCTTGGTGAACTTCTTTGGCTCAACTTCCTGGCCGGGCACATACTTGCCCTTTGTCTGGTTCCAAAGCTCGTCCATAGCTTCCTTGCCGGCGCCGGACACTGACTGATAGGTCGACACTACGACGCGCTTGATGGTGGCGGCGTCATGCAGAGGCTTCAACACGACGACGAGTTGGGCCGTCGAGCAGTTGGGATTGGCGATGATGTTCTTCTTGGTGAAGCCGGCGATCGCGTTGGCATTCACTTCCGGCACGACCAGGGGGACGTCCTGGTCATACCGCCAGCATGACGAGTTATCGATCACCACCGCGCCTTGCGCGCCAATTCTCGGGCTCCACTCCTTCGAGACGGCGGAGCCGGCCGACATCAGGCAGATGTCGATGCCGCGGAAGTCGAACTGCTCCAGATCCTTGCATTTGAGCGTCTTGTCGCCGTAGGAGACCTCCGTGCCCTGCGAACGGCGCGAGGCAATTGCAAACACCTCATCGGCCGGGAATTTGCGGTCGGCGAGGACGTTCATCATCTCCCGGCCTACGTTGCCCGTAGCGCCGACGACAGCGACCTTGTAGCCCATAATGCTGGTCCTGGGTTCTGGCAGGGAAATCCGGCAGCGCCCATCGCCGCGCGAAAGGGTATTTCCCAAGCGCGATCAATTACGCGCGGTCGGGTCGCGTTTCAAGGTTTCTCGCGCCACGGCGGCCGAAGGTTCAATGTCTGCGTCATTCCGGTTGGGGGTCGCTTCCCGGCTGCTGCTGAGCCGGCGCGTGCAGTAACTCCGGCAACATGGCGACTGCGGTTGCGTCCTGCCGGCCGTGCCGCAGCCCAGAGAAGGCGATGGCGCCGAGGGTGGGGTCTACGAGGCGGGCGATCAATCGTGCCCGGGCCTGGGCAACCGCGCCAAGGGTCGGGACCGGCCCCGCGACCGCGTCGACGTTGCAGGCCAGGTTGACCAGTCCACGGTCGGTGGCGATGGTCATCGCGTAGTATGATTGGCCGCTGATCGGGTTTACGAGGCGGCGAACTTCCTGGATGGAACCGGCCAAAAGGGCGACGCAGCGCAGGTCGCCGGATGGCGGCCGGTCGGAGTCGGCGGCGATGCCTGAGGCGAGGGGCGCCACACCACCGGGCGACATCAGCTTCGACGACGGGACTCGGCTGAGAAAATCGGCCGCGCTCGGATAGACCGTCATTTCCGAAACGAGGCCCATAACCTCGAACCGCGCCTCGAAGGGCAATGCCGGCAAGCGCTCCGGGAGGAAAGGCAGCAACTCAAGGACCAACTCGAGCGCCTGGTCTCCAGCGTGTTGGGATTGCCAGCGCGCCAGGATGCCGCCGTTCAGCGGATTTGTTGGGTCGAGGTGCAGGACGTCGCGGACTTGCAGTCGTAGCTGTCCCTTTCCGGATTGGAAGGGTGTCGCGCAGACTATGCGCCCCGCTCTTGAGGATCCTTCAGCGCCAACATGCAGCCAAACTTCGCCTCCACCTTCCCACCGGCACACCCGATAAAGGCTTTCGCCTGCGTCGAGGCTGTGGTCCGCCCGATCAGCCAAACTGGCGATCAATTCGGCCGCAGATCGGTAGCCGTCGCCGCCTAGGCCAACAGCCGCAAGCGATCTCAACAACATATCGAACCCCGCAAAAGGTTTCGAACGCTACTTACTCACGTTCCGGCCAAGGCCCTCACCACGCCCGAACGTGGGATCAAGTTGCACGATTGTGGCTACAAGCGGAAGTCCATGACGATCACGTCCCGTGAAGGACTGTCGTCGAAATGCCACATCGCCGCGTTTGAGACGCGAACAAATCCTGCAAACCGTGCGACGGTTGCGGCTTACCCGTCCGTTCTGACGATAGCGACTTTGTTGTACTTGGAGACCCGATACATGCTCGATACGCGCAGCAAGCTCAGTCACCTTTCCGTTGCATTTCACTGGATCATCGGGCTCGGCATGATCGCAATGATCGCGTTTGGACTGCTGCTCAATTCCATCCCGAAAGAGGGTCGCGGATTCTGGGTTGGGCTGCACAAGGAATTCGGCGTGCTTCTGCTCGCGCTGGCGACTGTCCGCCTGGTTTGGCGCCTGCGAAACGGTTTTCCGCTCGCCGCGGCCGTCTACAAGGCTTGGGAGCGATCGCTTGCGGGGGTCACACATTGGCTGCTGCTGCTCGCGACGCTGTTGATGCCGGTCTCTGAACTCGTGATGTCGATCGGTGGTGGGCGGCCTACGAACGTCTTCGGATTGTTCACCATTCCGGCGCTGGCTGAGAAGAACAAGCTGCTCAACGGCATTGGGCACGAGGTGCACGAGATCCTTGGCTACGTGCTGATTTTGGCCGTCGGCCTACATGTGGCCGGGGCGTTGAAACACCACATCATGGATGGCGACGGAACGCTGCGGCGTATGGTGGGTGCGCGCATCGCACCCGCGACCGAGGCGTGAACGGCGCAGCCGCGACACAATCTCGTGTCAGATGACTTAGAGTTTACGGCGTCGCGACGGAGTTCTGCGAAATGCGGTTTTCTGGGCTTCTTCTCGCCTGCCTGTTGACGGTTGGCGCGGTCTCGGGGCTACAGGCTGCGCATGGCCCGGATGGCGAGGCCTGGATGAACGACGCCGAGATCAAGCAAGCGCTCGGCGGTAAAATCATCGACGGGCACTATCGCAACGGGCGGACCTTCACCGAAAGCTACCTGACTGCAGGCGGGATCAAGTACGTTGATGACTTTCGCAGCAGCGGCGGACATTGGTCGGTCGTCAATGGTTCGTTCTGCACCATTTACGATGGCGATTCAGCCGGTGGTTGCTTTCGCGTTCGTCGCTCGGGCGCCAACTGCTTCGAGTTCTACTTCGTCGCCCGCACAGAGGAGGAGGCCGTGACGCCACGGCAGCCGGACTGGACGGCACGAGGCTGGCTCAAGGACGTTAAATCGACATGCGTCGACGGCGCCGCGGCTTGACCCTATTTAGGGGATAGCAATGAGCCGAACTCTCGATAACGGACGGGGGGACAGGCGAAGGCGAGCAAAGGATCTTGCCCATGGCGGCGATCACATCGTTTCAGGATTTCTGGCCCTACTACCTCACCCAGCATCGCAGTCGCCGGACGCGATACCTTCACTATGCCGGGGCGCTTGCCGCGTTCATCATTCTCGCCGCGGCCCACGTGCTCTCGGATTGGCGGCTCATCCCCGTTTCCATCGCGGCCGGATACGCCTTCGCCTGGGTTGGCCACGCCCTCTATGAGCGCAATCGGCCGGCGACTTTCTCGTACCCCCTGTGGTCGCTGAGGGCCGATTTCCGGATGTTGTGGCTGTGGCTGATCGGCGGCCTCGACAACGAGCTCAAGAAGGCCGGGGTCAGTGTCGCGACCGACTCGTCGGATCGCTAGGACCAAAGCTCCCTAATCGATAACGCGTGCGAACACTTGGCACATGACCTCGACGGTGCCGCCGACTGAGGGCGCACCGCTGACGACCTCAGGGTCGGCGACGATGTCGTAGGTTGTCGCATCCGCGCTTTCGATGAGCAGCCAGTGGAAGCCGCCGCCGCTGGCCTCGTTGGTCATTTGCTCATGCGCGATCACGGTGCCGGTCAGCAGGATCACGGCTGCATCTGGGCTTGCCCAGGCATCGCCGGCGGCCTCGGCCTTGGCTTCGAGCAGGCCGGCCGCGACGAAGCTCTTGCCGTTCAGGGGAAGTCGCCGGTCCGAGACTGAGAGATAATCGGCTTCCGAGGCGTAGGCGGTCAGTTGCCGAGCGAAACCCGTCAGCCGGACGGTCCAGGTTGCCGGCATCCGCCTCGCATAATGTGCCGCGTAATCAACCGCTTCAAGGACTAACGGATAGCCTTCTCCGTCCGCGTGCTTTGGTACGATCCAGCCGACGAGACGGCCTTCGAGCAGATTATCATCGGTGCACCGGTAGGCGCGATCGGTGCGGAATGCATTTTCGCTTTGACCTTCGAAGAAGGGGATGAGGCCGACAGGCTCCAGCGTTTCGCTGCCGGGGGATTCAGGTACGAGATGAAACCAGATCTCCGCACCTGTTCGTGAGCGCCAGATCGCGTATTCGCCGTCGTCGCATGCGAGCCGCATGATGGCTTCGTTGACGAGGCGGGTCATCGTCGCCTGGAATTCGGCGTCATCGTCGAACACGAACCCGATCGAGGAGAGGTTGCTGGCCATGAAAGCGGCTCCATCACATCGGGATGGACACTAGAGCCCGATCCGCTCCTGTGGAATCAGAAGCCATCGCGTCGATACCCGGGTTATCGATATTCTTTCAGGCGCGGGCCTTGGCGCGGGCCGGGGCCAGGGCAATCGTGCCGAGGTCGGCGACGCGGGCCTCGAACACGGCGCGCAATGCATCGTCGATATCGCGGACGTCGTTTGTGACGATGGAGCCGATCGGATCGGGAAAAACGTACTTATCGAAGCCATCAGCCCCTTCGATGAAGTCGAACAGGCGACCCTTGCGCTCCCGCGATACGAAGAAGGCAAGACGGCCGACGTAGTCTTTCACCTGTACGTCGTCGACAGCCTTGAATTGGGCTTCGGTATCGACGAGGAAGGCGAGGCGGCGGCGGATGTAGGCCGCCAGAGTTCAGCTCGCGGTCGGTGCGCGCAAGCCGGCCGTCGATCAGGCGCGAGCCGGTATCAAGGCTGCTTCCGGCGCCGTGCCCCGCCGCGCGAAGCTGTTCGACGACGGGCAGAACCAGCAACTTTTCCAGCGCGGCTTTCACCATCGGCGCGTAGTAGCGCTCAATGGAAGCGCGGCGAACGTTCTTCAGGCCCGCACGCTCGAGAGCGAAGCGGCACAGACCGTCCGACGGCGCTTTTGCCTCCTCGACGAAGACTTTGCGCAGGCGCTTCTTGACCAGCAGCACGTGCGCCGCCTCGGCGGCGACCGCGGGATCAAAGTGCAGGCGTGTGAACGCCAGCAGCGGCTCGATCACTTCGTCCGGGGCGGGCTCGCGGGCGAGTGTCTCGCAATCGAGGGTGAAAAATGGCTCGTCGTCCATCACGTCGGGGGTGGCGGCGTCGACATAGAAGTCGAATACGATGCCGTCGGTGACAACGCCGACCTTCACCGAGGGCAGCGCGTCGAAATAGGCACGCAGCCGTCCTGCGGCTTTATCGGTGCCGGTGGACACGGGTCCGCAAGCGATGGCAATGACAGGCGCGCCCTGGCGGAGGATGGCGAAATCGGCGCGGGGCGACTCGGGCTTCACGGTTGGAACGCGATGGCCGGGATAGACTTCCAGCGGGTTGGCCGCGTCGTAGCCGAGCAGCGAGACGAACGGCAGCACGAGGTGAAGCTTGGTGCTTTCCTCGTTGGCGCAGGCCGCCATAATGCTGACTGAGCGCTTCGCCAGGGCCATCAGGCCGGCGCGCAGCTCGTTCGCCGTTGTCATTCCATCTGCCCGTTGAAGGCCGCCAGCGTCCCGGCAGGCCGAATCAGTCGATCTTCAGCAACTGTCGCATGGCAACCTTGCAGCGCGAAGGGTTGTGCGCGGCCAAATGCGGGAAAGCCAAGCCGATAGGTCGCAGCCGTTGCCGTTTTGCGTCGCTTCGAGCACGGACAAAGCACA
The DNA here is from genome assembly GCA_963847435.1 of uncultured Alphaproteobacteria bacterium. GTDB lineage: Bacteria > Pseudomonadota > Alphaproteobacteria > Rhizobiales > Hyphomicrobiaceae > CAWJZR01. Next base: position 276,698 of record CAWJZR010000001.1, read on the forward strand.
AAAAGGGCCCGCGATGTCACCAACCGCGAGCCCGATCGTGCAGTCGAATTATTCTCCGAGTGAGAGTTATCTCTGACTCAGGCGGCGAGTTTTTCCAGCTCGTCGAGAATGGCCTTGCCCATTTCCGTGGTGCCGACCTTGGTCATGCCCGGCTGCATGATGTCGCCGGTGCGGAGGCCCTTCTCCAGCACGCTGGCGATTGATTTATCGACCATGTCCGCTTCGTTGCCGAGGTCGAAGGAATAGCGCAGCGCCATCGCCAGGCTCGAGAGCGTCGCGATGGGGTTGGCGAGGCCCTTGCCGGCGATGTCGGGTGCGGAGCCGTGCACGGGCTCGTAGAGCGCTTTGCGGCGGCCGGTCTTCGGATCGGCGGCACCGAGTGAAGCCGAGGGCAGCATGCCCAGCGATCCGGTCATCATCGCGGCCTCGTCCGAAAGGATGTCGCCGAACAGGTTGTCGGTCAGCACGACGTCGAACTGCTTCGGATTACGCAGGAGCTGCATTGCGCAGTTGTCGGCGAGGATGTGCTCGAGCTCGACCTTCGGCGCGTAGGCCTTATGGGTGGCGGTGACGACTTCCTTCCACAGCACACCTGTGCGCATGACGTTCCACTTGGCGGCCATATGCACCTTGTTGCGACGCCTGGCGGCGAGGTCGAAGGCGACCTTGGCGACGCGGTCGATCTCCCGCGTGGTGTAGACGGTGGTGTCGACGCCGCGCTTCTCGCCGTTCTCCAGTGTCACGATCTCTTTCGGCTCACCGAAGTAGGTGCCGCCGGTCAACTCGCGCACGATCATGATGTCGAGGCCTTCGACCAACTCGCGCTTCAAGGCGCTCGCATCGGCGAGGGCCGGGAAGCAGATGGCGGGGCGGAGGTTGGCAAAAAGGTCGAGGTCCTTGCGCAGGCGCAGGAGGCCAGCCTCGGGGCGGTGCTCATAGGGGACGTTGTCCCACTTCGGCCCGCCGACGGCGCCGAACAGTATCGCGTCGGCCTTCATGGCCTTGGCCATCGCCTCCTCGGTGATCGACACGCCGTGCTTGTCGTAGGCCGAGCCGCCGACCAGATCGCTGTCGGTCTCGAACTTCGCCTTGTTGCTCTTCTTGTTGAAGAAGGCGAGCACGCGCTCGACCTCGGCCATGGTCTCGACGCCGATGCCGTCGCCGGGGAGCAGGAGCAGGTTGTGGGTGGTTGCCATGAGCGTCAGCGTCCGTTGTTTTTATGTTGGCGGGTCAAATCAGCGCCGGTAGTGCTAATCCCGCGGCGGGGCGGCGGCAAGCCGGGAAAAGCAGCGAACCATGGCGGGCTCGAGCATGAAATTGAAGCTGGCGGCTGTGCTGGCGGCTTTCTCTGGGCTTCCGGCGTTCGCCGACGAGGGGGCGCCGCGGTTTTCTCTCCCGGTCGCCTGCGAGCCGCATCGCGATTGCTTCGTGCAGAATTACGTGGACGTCGAAGCCGGGCCGGAGGTGCGCGATTTCGCTTGCGGCGCCGCGACCTACGAGGGCCACGACGGCATCGACTTCAGGATCGGGTCGGCGGCGGTCGCGGCGCGCGGCGTGGACGTGCGTGCTGCCGCAGCCGGGACGGTCAAGGGCATGCGCGACGGCATGGCGGATACGTTTCCGCGCGAAGGCGGGGCGGGCGACGCCGGCAAGGCCGCCGTCAAGGGGCGAGAGTGCGGCAACGGGGTCGTCGTCGATCACGGCAACGGCTGGGAGACGCAGTACTGCCATATGCGGCGCGGCTCGGTGCGGGTGAGCACGGGCGACAAAGTGAGTGCGGGGCAGGCACTGGGATCGGTCGGCTTCTCGGGGCTCGCCGATTTCGCTCACCTGCATTTCACGGTGCGTCACAACGGCCAGGCGCTCGATCCTTTTACGGGGCATGGCCGCGACGGCGCCTGCCTGCGCGATCCGGCGGCTGCCCAGGGGTTGTGGGAGGCGGCGACGGCGAAGCAGCTCGGCTATGTCGCGGGCGAGATCGTGACGGCGGCTTTCTCAGGTCGCATCGTGACGTGGCCGGAGCTCGAGCACGACGAGGCGCGCATCGTCCCACCGACGCGCGACAGCGATCAGATCGTGTTCGTGGTGCGGCTCATAAACTTACGCGCTGGCGACCGCATCCGCATCGAGGTCACGGGTCCGGGCGGTTTTTCCGCCGTTTCGCCGGGCGACCCCTTGGACCGGGCAAAGGCTATTTATCTCGCCTACGCCGGCAAGAAGCGCACGCAGCCGCAGTGGCCAACCGGCCGGTACGAGGCGCGCGTGCAGGTTCTGCGGGGAGAGCAGGTGGTGGCCGAGCGGAAGGGGAGTGTGGCGTTGGGGGAGTGAGTGGGGGCTGTGAGCGGAAAGCGGACGGAACGAGGAGGGCTGCTTTGGGGCCAGAAGCAGACCTTGCGCGAGGGCGGGTCTAAGAGGCACTCACACCACCGCTTGCTGCTGCAATTCAACTTACGCGCGCGGTCACAACACGAGATACCTCGAATCTGAACTCTATGGGATAGGCTCACGTTGCAAGTCGGGCTTTGCTCACACGAAGTGTGATGTATACCCCTGCCTCCAGCCAGTCGAAACTGATGGTGCCGCCCAATTGACCCTCGATACTTTTCCTCAAGAGTGCGCTGCCAAAGCCGGGAAGACCTCTCGGATGACGAAGTGCCGGACCGCCACTTTCTACCCAGAGGAATGAAAGATCGGCAGCCGTTTCAGCACTGGAAATGTCTATGGTACCGGCATCAGCGGAAAGTGCTCCGTACTTGATCGAGTTGGTGGCTAGCTCATGGATCACGAGCGCCAGTATGGTGATGGATGCTTCACCGACCAGTATCTCTGGAACGGCCACCCGAATGCGGTCACCTACCGAGCCGCACTCGTCGTAGGCAGCAAGCAGCGTCGTCAGCAGCTCTCCTAAGGACACCGCCTTTTTCTGCTTTGAGAGCGAAGGTCGAATGAGTTCGTGAGCATTTCCCAGAGCCAAAAGACGCCGCTGGATGTCGTGGGCCATCTCTTGGGGTGTCGTCGCTGATCGTGATGCAATCCGAGTCAGAGCGGAGGCTATCGAGAACAGGTTCTTGACCCGGTGACTCATCTCCAAGGAGAGTAACTCGCGACCCTCTTCAGCTAGCTTGCGTCCTGTCACATCGAGAAACACTCCGAACATGATCCTGCCGACAATACCCTCATCATCGCCGCGACCGCGAGCAGAGATCCAGCGAATATCCCTTCCATGGATGATACGGAAATCGACTTCGTAAGGACCTAGAATCTCACGAGTAGCCGTGAAGGCTGCTCTTACGCGATCGAGGTCTTCGGGGTGGATGCGGGATGAAAGAGCTTCAAAAGTGACCATGCCTGCGCCCAGGGGTAAGGCCCACAATTGGTGCGCGTTTTCGTCCAGAGCGATCTCATCCGTATCAACATTCCAGGACCAGAGCGCGATTCCCGCGGCGTCGGCAGCTATCCTAAGATGTCGAGCGCCCCATACGGCAGGGCTCGTGCTCTCACGCAATCCAACAGCCTCGGCCATGCGGTCATCTCCGTTGCGCCTCAGGACATTAACGCTCTCGCTGCAGCAAACACCAGCCGTTTGGTCGGGCGACCACGGCGTGCCACCATTCTGCCGCCGTCATTTGGACCCCGAGTCAATCTCATGCGGCGACGGTAGCCTCATGATTGGAACCGCGCCCACATGCAACTTTGATGTAGTCGGTCGAACTGCCGTCCTCGAGGTCACCGCGAGTGGCCAAACATCCAACCTCGCACGACCAGACTCAGTGGCTGGTAGAAGGTCCTTGCCCCACCGTACGCAGCTGGCCCGCAACCACTTGGGCCTGCCATTCAGGATCGAGTGCAACGCTGAGGATGGTTTTGCAATGGTCACACAAAAATTGCAGGACGGGCAGTGTTCGCTGCGAACCTTCGTCCCGCGCTCTCAGCGCCTCGACAATGATATTGGGTGTAGCATCGCACTTCGGGCATTTGCCAATCATGGTTTGCTCCTGCGTGGGTCGTTTAGAAACGAAGTTGGTTCGCAGTCACGCGCCGACGACCGAAACGAAATGCAGCCCGAACAGGGTCAAACCGTTCGGGTTGAATTGCAAGACCCATCGCACTTTCGCAAGGGGTCAAGTATGCGAGAGCCCCTTAGCGCAGCGCCCGACAGCTCGAACCTCAGCAGAAGTCTCGTTGACGGGAACGGACAATGAATCGTCCGTCGGCCACCTGTTCGCGTCGTTGTCGCGATAAACGCCGTGATAGCCCACGGCCAAGTCCAGAACTGCGGTTACTGAAGGGGACCGACAGCAAAGAAGTTCCGTATAGAGCTGCTCAGCAGTTTCCAGTCGGAAACTCGTAGGCCTTGTCCGTCACGTTTGACGCAGCAAGCCCGGTCGGGGCTGCGCAAGAATCTGCGCCGTGACCAGGCTCCGAGGCAATGGCCGAGAAGAAGGCGTCTGCGGCTTCGCTCAACTGCATGTCGCTGGCTCCTTTAGGCGTCCGGCCGCGCAGCGTCGCCTTCACGCTCTCCCAGAAGCCGAGGATGTCTTGGGGACCTTTGCCCGACTTGAGCATGCTGTAGCGACCCATCATGGCGACGACGAGTTCGAGGACGGTGAGGCGCGCACGCAATTGGGTCTCTTCATGGGGTGAGGCGTTGTGCACGTTGCTTTCCCTTGCAGGCAATCGGATTGTGCCGTTTCACTGCGGTGTTCATTGCCGGCAAGCATGGCGGACGGTCTTGACCCGCCTCACGTTGGCTAAGCGGGCGCGACGCCCTGCCGTTCCGTCACGATCCGGTGCACCGCTTCTGTGACTGTTTTGATGCTGTAAATGACCTCGCTCCCTTAGGCACCCGCAGCTCGCAAACCGCATGTCAAAGCGGCGCTGGGCCGCTCGCTTCGTCGCCAATTTGGTGCGAGGGTCGCTGCCCAGGGGAGAACGCGATTGAGCCATTTAGCCGCCCGCGCCTTAGGTCACGCACAGGACCAAAAGCAGGGCGGGCTCGGCGGGGACGAGGATCGGCGGTACGAACAACGTTGGCATATCGAATCCAACGGGTGGAGTTCTTAGACGGAACAATCGCCCCGAATGACGGGAACGATTGCCAGTAACCCTTGCGCAGATGCGCTCTAAAGCTTCCGCCCCTTGGCGAATGCGTCGACTTCGCGCTGAGCGTGCTGCTTGTCGAGGCTGTACTTGCTCTGCAACTGCGCGACTAAGTCGTCCTTGTCCTTGAAGCCAGCGATCTCGACTGCGCTGAATTTGCCCCACTTCAGGTGAATTTCACTGCGCATGCCGCTGGGGCTACCGTTCGCGGATGGCAACGCAGGATGCGCGGTCTTATTACTCATGTAAATCTCCATAAAAGTCGTCGAGTGAACCACCTGAGCACATTCTGCTGAAATGGAACTGATATTGATAACCTTTAAAAACGCTTTAATTGTGTTCAATTGCGGTGTTTTGGAAATAAATTTTCGGAAATACTCGCCGCGCGTCGAAGAAATACATTTGAAGATTAGTGATGATTGCTAGGCGTTGCGACCGCGTTGCTTCCTTAGAAATTCGTGGCTGCTGATTTCTGGAGTGTTGCTATGTTGATGCTGCGCGCCGCAATGCAATACTGCTCTAAGCCGACGCAGCTGCGGCCGTGAGCGCGGACCGAGAGGTGTCTCCGGGTGGCGGTCATAACGGATGCGTGAGACGACATCCGCAGCACGGGTGGTGAGCGCGCTACCTCGGTTGCGCCGGGCCGCTGCCAGCAAAAGCGACCTACAAACTGCCAAGCTTGGCGAAGGGCAAGGGCGTCAAGACGATCGCGCGTGAGCTTCGGCTATCGCGGAACACGATCGCGCGTCAGCTTCGGCTATCGCGGAACGCGGTTCGGACGATCGTTCGTGGTGACGAGACGGAGCACCGCTATGTCAGGCGGGCGCAGCTGCGGCCGCAGCTCGGGTCGCACGCAGCAAGGCTCGACGCCTCGTGGCCGAGAATACCGGCCAGCCGGCGCGTGAGCGCCTGACGTTTCAGAGGCTCTACGAAGCGCTTCGGTGGGAAGGTTATCCTGGCGGCTACAGAGAAGCAGGGTCCCACTGTGCTTAGCGATAACAACCCGCTCAGCGATGCCCCAGTCGAATATGGAACGGACTGGTGCCCTTGACGTTGTAGCGTGATATCTATTCAACCACAGGATGAATAATGAAAAGCCAAGATCTCCAGGCGCTGATGGTGCACACGTTGAAAGACGTGTATTTCGCAGAAAATGCCCTTCTTAAGGCCCTGCCAAAAATGGCGAAAGTGGCGAAGGACGCGAAACTGAGGGCAGCGTTTGAAACGCATCTGAAGCAAACGGAAGGACAAATCAAACGGCTGGATAAGGTATTTAAGAGCCTCGATCTGAAGCCTGAAGCGGTCCCGTGCGAGGCTATCAAGGGTATCTTGAAGGAAGGCGATGAGGTCGCAGAAGAGTTTTCGGGCGGCGTTGCTCTGGACGCGGGCCTTATTGCGGCAGCCCAGGCAGTCGAACACTATGAGATGGCGCGGTACGGTGCGTTGCGGACCTGGGCAAATGAATTGGGCCTGAAGGAAGCGGCAAGCCTTTTGCAAGACACGCTTAATGAAGAGGGCGAGACCGATAAGCTTCTGACGAAGCTTGCCGAGGGCGGAATTAATGAAGCCGCGGAAGCGGCAGAGTAGTTCTCACCGAAATTGGAATAGCGTCTGACCGTGCCCCGCGGGCGGACAACTTTTTGGATGTGGATCGGGTTAGGAGAATTGAAATGCAATTTCGGACAAAGCAATCGCCGGGTACAAACGCTGCGCTCATTGCTGCTGGTGGGTTATTGGCGTGTGCAGCCGCCGTTCAATATTTGTCCTACAAGGCTGAGGTCGATCACCCCCCTACAGGTAAGGTTTTCGACGTGCACGGCAACAAAGTGCACTTCATCGATCGAGGTAGCGGGCCCTGCGTCGTGCTATTGCCTGGTACCGGGGCGATGATCGAGGATTTACAGTCTAGCGGTCTGATCGATATTCTAGCGCGAAACCATCGTGTCGTTGCATTCGACAGGCCGGGATACGGGCGAAGCGATCGGCCAGGAGGCGGTGACTGGACTCCCGAGCGTGAGGCGGAGTACCTGTCGGAAGTCCTCAAGGCTGTGGGTGTCGAAAAACCAATTGTGGTCGGGCATTCGTGGGGCACGCTGGTTGCACTGAGTATGGCGTTGCGCGACCCAGCGGCAATTAGTGGGCTGGTGCTGGTTTCTGGGTATTATGTGCCGACGGCACGGCTGGATGTCGCGCTTCAGACGCCAGCTTCCTTGCCGGTGATCGGGCAAGCGTTGCGATATACAATTATGCCCCTCCTAACGCGATTGACTGCCAAGCTGGCGTTCAAGAAGATGTTTTCCCCGCTCGAAGTTTCACCTGAATTCCTGGCCATCTACCCCCTAGGCTTGGCTTGTCGTCCGTCGCAGCTCAAGTCGGTGGCCGACGATACGGTCGAAATGCCAGTTGCGGCGGCACGTCTCAGGGAACGTCTGTCAGAGATTAGGCCGCCAATTTACATTCTGGCCGGCACGGATGACCAGATTGTTTCGACAGAACTTCAATCAACTGCTCTTCATGAGACCATACCAGGAAGCGAACTCCGGCTCCTGCCCGGAGTCGGCCACATGGTTCACCATGCCAATCCCGAATCGATTGTTACCGCGGTGGCAGCAGTAGCATCTCGAATTGCGGTTCCCGAGGTATCGAGGAAACCAACGAATTTGAGCAATAGTTCGGGTAGGGCCGCTTAACTGGAACTCACCGACGAGGCAGTTGAGTGCGTGCCAATTCACGCACTCTCCCGACCTTGCCAATTCGACGTCGACTTGCTGACGGGGATATCGCCGCACGGGGCGAGTATTGATGCGAGCCCCACGAAGCCGGTCTGAGGGAGTGCTGGGTGTTCTCGTTTGGATCGTAACTAAAAGGCGCGCAGCCCTGGCGTTCCCGGATGTCACGATGTCGTCGAGGGTCTTGCTGACGGTGGCGTCATTGGAGACGACAATGGCGGCGGCTAATGCTGGAGCTGCTCGGATTCGAGGCGCAGCCTCTGTTCTATCTGCCGAACGACTTCTACCGCCGACACCTCGACAGCCTTCGCGGAACACGCGACCGGGTCGTCTCAGTAGTAACCTACCTCAATAAGGGCTGGTCGTCCGCGGATGGTGGCGCGCTAGCCGTTTGGGCGGCAGAGGACGAAGCCGCACCGCTCGTCGATAAGGAGGCCGGCATCTTCTGGCACCGCTGAAAGCGGTAGCCAGAGGTTGCGCTGGGTCGCGCACAACGGCCTCTTCGCGTTGGCGGAGTTGGCCATCGTCTCAGCGCGTCATCCGCGTCTCAAGGCGCTTCCAGCATCGGGCCGCAACGGCGCAAACCGGGCGCTAACCCTGGCCTCCGACCCCGGCCGCTTCTTGTCCGCCGTCCAGATCGGCATTACACTGATCGGACTCACCAACGGAGCCTACTCGGGTGAGTTGTTCGGCGTCCACGCGGCCGATGCTCTGAAGTCCGCCGGACTCACGGACAGCATTGCCGCGCCGCTAGGCTTCGGAGCGGTCATCGCGGTCGTCACCTATCCGTCGGTCATTGTCGGCGAGCTTGTGCCGACGAGCCTCGCCTTCCGCAACGCCGAGGCGATCGCGTGCGCGGTCGCGCCCGCCATGGCACTATTCGCATCCGCTGCGGCACCGATGGTGTGGGTGCTCGACGCTTCGACCCGACTGGTCTTTCGTCTCTTCGGTCAATCGACCGAGAGCGCGTCTCGCGTGACTGGAGGAAGAAATTCGCACACTCATCGCCGAGGCCGAGACTGCCGGGGTGATCGACAAGGACGAGCACAAGATGATGGCGGGCGTTATGCGCCTCGCGGATCGCGCCGTGGTCGGGCTGATGACGCCACGCGCGGATGTCGAGTGGATCGACATCAAGGCATCCGACGCACAGATCAAGGATCGCCTTATCGGAACAGCCCACTCTCGCCTCCCGGTCGGCGAGAGGTCGCCTGACACCCTCATCGGCGTCGTGCAGAAAACGCGAGTTGTTGGCGGCGGAACTCGCAGAAACCGATCAGTAACACGCGGGCCGACGAGCCGAACCTCCAACGTCACGCTGCAGGACGCAGCAGCCGAGCGCTTTGCGTCCTGATCCTGCCTTCCGTGCCAAGCAAGACGAGCGCTTGCCCCATCTCAGTTGGTAGCCTCATCCGAATGTTCGCGAACGTTCGTGGAAACGTAATGGTCGGACTAGCAGATACGATCAACGTCACGCCAGCGGACGAGGGCCAAAGACCGAGCGGAGCCGAAGAATTCGGCGGGCGACGATCGCCCATGTTCGGAACGCTCATGACGCCGCGCGGCCCGTCGCGGCCGCGTAAGACTGTCGGCAATTGATCGTAGACCTGACACGGCCGAGCGATCCTTGTTGCTCTGGTCACAAAGCAAAGCGTGGGGTGGTGTGCTCTCCGGACGCGGCCTACTGGCTCCCGTTCGTCCGAAGTCACGCTCGCGAACGAGATGGACGGACGACGACACGGCCGGATGAGGAGCGGCCGACGCATTTCGCCTTCATGCTACCGGACGCGGGCTCACCCGGTCTTTCCCACATACCAGCAGAGACCACGCGACAGTTGACGCAGTAGGTCCAACGACATCGGTCCTGCTGCAGGGTATCAATCAAATTTCCACACTAATACTAGCGATAGCGGCGTTCCGTCGCCGTTCTCGACGAGATGCTGGCTTGATCGCGAAGAGGGTTCCCAAGGGGGATGGCCTCAGTCGCAGAGACAACTATGCGTCGCGGAACGGGAAGAGGTGGACACAGGGGAACGCCATCGTGGGAAAGGGAGGGAGGGGGAGAGAGAGGGAGGCGAGAAAGATAACTCAGCGAAGAAGGTGCAATAGAACGGGGGAGCAGGGAGGAAGGGAGCAAAAAAGGGAGGGACAGTCGGTCGTCAGCCGCGGCGGAGCTCGACCGTCCGCGATAGCGACTTGTATGATAAGCACAGAGCAGCAGAAGGCGGAACGCGCCGAGCGCCGCAAGATCATGCCCCGATATTCAAAAATTCGAAGGTGAGGGTACTGCAGGCCTATGCGGGTACCATTAGCGAGAGCGCACCGCTGTCGTCACTGTTTAGCTTCGGTGGCGGCGACAAGCCAACGGCACCGCTAGGAAGGCTGCCAGAGTAGCCGGAGGAACGGAAGCAGTGCTGCTGAAGCCGGCCGAGATGCAGAGATAGCCGACCTTACCGCTGATTGAGCATTGCGTCAGAGAACACAATTCAATTGTCAGCTTTACACTCAATATCGGCCGTAGCCGCTCAGACGAGATGGGCCATAACCGGTCGTCGCTTGATGATGTAGTCCGCCTTCGTCGTGAATTTTGGAACGATCGTGCCCGGCGATCTTGGCCACCATCCCTAACGATCCGAGTTATCGCGGAAATGCCGTCAGCGGCGCAGCGTGGCTCCCGTCCAGACCAGGAGTGCGCGCGACATTCATCACCCAGCAGACCATCACGAAATAGCCCACGAGCGCGGCCAGCTCGATAACGCCAGGTTGGCCGAAGTAGTGAACAGCTTCGGCATATGTCTCGTCGGCCACGCCGCTCCGCTGCATCAACTGGGAGACGAAATCCACGGTTGTCTCCAAATCGGCGGCCAACCCTCGCGGGCGGCTGCCGACATGAATGGCGTCAAGCACGGTTTGAGAAACGCCGGCCTTGACGGCCAGTGGCGCATGCGTCTGCCATTCGAACTGATTGCTCGTCTCGCGGGCGACCACACAAATGGCAAGCTCCCGGACCCGCTCAGGCAGGTGACCCTGGAAGCGAAGTGCCTCGCCGGTCTTGCCGATATGCTCCATGAGTGCCGGGCACTGCAGCAATGGCACGAACGGGCCGAATATCGCTTTTCGCGGCCCGGCGATGATGGCGTCTGCTGCAAGGCGCTGCGCCTCACTCATCGTATCGCGAGCAAGGAGTGGCACGCGCTCGGCTGTGCTGGAGCCGAAGCCCTGCGGGGTCGAAGTTGATCTTGTCATTGCGTTCGCCGTAGTGCTGGGCATAGCGGTATTCCTTCGTTTGCGTACATCTCGTGGGAGCCACAACAGCGCGACGGCGCTGAGAGCCAGTCCGATGGCAGCAGCTTGCAACGCCAGGTTCAGGGTTGCCATGCGGTCAGTCGACAGCAGATCGAGCGCACCGGAAGTCAGAGGGCCTGCGAGTTGGCCAAAGGCAAACGCGGCCGTCATGCGTCCGAGAATCGTGGTCGGATTGTCGGGAGAACGTGATCGCGCCTCCTGCAATCCGAGCATCGTGATGACCATAAACGTGCCACCGACCAGTACGGCCGAGATCGCGATCGAACTCGAGGGACAGCCATAGGGTCGGCAATACGACGCCAGCGGCCATCAGGAGGTGGCTGCATGCCCAGACATGAAGTCGTTGGAACCGATCGAACAGCCGTGCGACGGCGATAGTCGAGACCGCCGCGGTCGCCCCGAATACCGGCCATGCCAGGCCGAAGACCATCGGATCGTCCACGATCTCGTGTGCCAGAGTGGGCAAGAAGGTGGCAGGTAGGATGTAACCGAAACCGAACAGCCCGTAGCAGATGACGATGCCGGAAGAGCTGCCCGCTCTATCACCTGGTATCGAAGGGGCGGCGGCCTGCGGATACTGTGCGGGTCGTTCGGTAGTCGCCGCTCCGGCGAGCAATAGAACCGGTGCAATGATGACGGCCGCGGCGAGCACACCGAGTTCGAGCCAGAGACGTCCGACGGGCACGCTTGGGCGCGCCGCCACCATGCAGAACAGACCGACGACGGCGATACCCAGGCCCACGCCCGAGTAGACCGTTCCCGCCAGCCGCGGCCGGTCCACCCGCTTTAGCTCCCGCATCGCCCATGCGCTGGTTGCGACCAGCGTCCAAGCGCTCATCACTCCGGCCACGAAGCGCAACAACAGCCAGACCCACAGACCGTCGACGCACCCCATCGCGGCGGTTGCGATCGCGGTTCCGACAAGGCTGGTCGCCATCAATTGCGGAGACGGTAGTCGTACGTGCTCGGCGACCAGCGCTCCCGCGAGGTAGCCGAGATAGTTGCACGCCGCGAGCCACGCTCCGAGGTCGGCTTGCAGGGTGCCTTCGCGCACCATCAGCGGCAGCATCGGCGTGGCAGCGAAACGTCCGATACCCATCGCCACGGCGAGCGCACTGACCGCGATAAAGCAGGTCGTCGCAGCGGTTCGAGAGCCAGACGGGGATGATGCTGTCGACATGCGTTGCTTCTGGCCAAGAAGCCGATGTTGCACAAATGAATAATTGTGAGCTATCGTTCTCTTAATGAGAACGATTGATCTCGAAGCTCTGAGAATCTTCCGGACCGTCGTGAGTGAAGGTGGCGTGGTGCGCGCGGCCGCCAAACTCAACCGTGTGCAGTCCAACGTCACCACACGCATTCGACAGCTAGAGGAGCATGTCGGAGCACGGCTCTTCCGTCGCGAGGGCCGGAACATCCGGCTTTCGGCAGAAGGTCAGAAGCTTCTCGGCTATGCAGATCGCCTTCTTCGGCTGGCGGATGAAGCGGTGAGCGAAATGCGCACCGGCAAACCAAGGGGAGTGTTCCGATTGGGCTCGCTGGAAAGCACTGCCGGCAGCCGCCTTCCGCCGCTTCTGTCCCGCTACCATGCGATGTTCCCAGACGTCGTCGTCGAGCTGGCAACGGGAACGACCGGAGCACTGATCAAGCGCCTGGAGAACTTCGAGATCGAGGCCGCATTTGTCTCGGAGCCGTTTTGCGCACCGCACCTTCAGGTGCGTCCGGTTTACGAGGAGGAACTCGTTCTCGTGACGTCGCGCATGGTGGGCGACTTGTCCCGACCAATCGACCTTGGATCATCTACGTTGATCGCGTTCGCTCAGGGCTGCTCGTATCGTAAGCGCGTCGAGGAGTGGCTCGCTACGCAGAAGATCGCCCCGGATCGGGTTTTGGAGTTCGCTTCATATCAAGCCATGATTGCCTGTGTGGCGGCTGGGACAGGCTTTGCAGTGGCGCCCCGATCTGTTCTGGCCGGACTGCGGTCGGCCAAAGGCGTCCATCAACATGACTTACCCAAAAAGTATGCATTCAGCAGGACACATCTCGCGTGGAACGGAGAGGCTTCGCCTGCTCTGAACGGACTTATATCTCTGTTCGCCGACACGCGGGAAAAGCCCAATATGCATAGCAAAGGCGTGCGCGCCAGGGCGGAAACTGAACCTCGATGATGCTGCCGCGCCACTTGTGTCTTCGGATGGCCACATGACCGTTGTGGGTCAATTGCCGAAGCGGCGGAAATCGTGTTGGTCGGCTTTGATAGGAAAGCGGAAATTGACGGCCCGTGACGGGCAGTCGACCGCTCGTTTCAGCTCATCCACGGCACGGCAATAGCGAGGGTGAAACCGTTCAACGTCATCAACACGCCCAGAACTGCGATGAGGAGGCTGGCGAGGAGGACGACGGTGCCGTCGGTTACGATAGCGACGGAGGCGAGCACGATGGCGATCTGCAGGAAGGCAGTGCCATAGTCGAAGTAGGGGTCGCGCTTCATGGCGACGTCGCGCTCGGCCTCCAGCGCCTTGCCCTTCGTGAACAGCCCATCGAGGCCTTCGGGTCCCTTGGTCAGGGCATCGTCCTGGTCCTTGTAAGACTTGATTTTGGCGCGGATGGCGTCCTTGCCCGCATCCGTCAGTCCAGTCTCAGTGGCGAGTCGCAGCTCTAAATCATCGGCCTGCAGCCGCAAGACATGGCGGCGCATATTCTTGGCTTGGAAAAAGCCCCAGGTGTTGGACGCTTCGATGTTCTTCAGTGTGGCGTCCTTGGTGGAATTGCCGCCGCCCAGCGTGCAGAGCGCCAGCAGCACCGCCAGTATGCCGATATAGACGCCGATCAGCCGTTCGCGGCTTTTGCTGTTCTGGTCCTTGGCGTCATTGCCGAGCGCATCCCAGACCATTGCAACGTCCCCCGTTGGCTGATGCTCGTGCCGTGTTGCTGCCTCTCGCCCCGGCCCTCTCCCCATGCGAGTGCTGAGCATCGGAAGAGGGGATGGGAGTCGTTATGCTTCCGCCTTCAAGTCGTGGCGTTCGGCGACCTGGCCGTTGGCGGTGAGCTTGTAAACGATGGGGGCGCCCGTCGCGACCTCGCGCTCGAGGATCTGCTTCGCGCTCAGCTCTTCGAGGTACATGATGAGGGCGCGGATGGAGTTGCCATGGGCGGCGACGATGACGTTCTTGCCGGCCTTCACGTCGGGCCAGATCTTCGACTTGTAGTAGGGCAGGACGCGGGCGGCGGTGTCTTTCAGGCTCTCGCCGCCCGGCGGCGCGATGTCATAGCTGCGACGCCACACGAGAACCTGCTCCTCGCCCCAACGCTTGCGGGCGTCGTCCTTGTTGAGACCGCTGAGCTCGCCGTAGTCGCGCTCGTTCAGAGCCTGGTCGCGGTGAGTGGCGAGGCCGGTCTGCCCCAGCTCATCAAGGATGATGTCGAGAGTGCGGTTGGCGCGCAGCAGCACGCTCGTATAGGCGATGTCGAACTTGAGGCCCTTGTCATGGAGGAACTGGCCGGCGCGGTGAGCTTCAGCGACGCCCTTCTCAGTGATGTCAGGGTCGCGCCAGCCGGTGAACAGGTTCTTGCGGTTCCACTCGCTTTCGCCATGCCGCACCAGCACCAGTACGTTGTCCATCAGGGGTGTGTCCTCTCTCAAGTGAGGGATTAGGGACTAGGTTTGAGGGATTAGGGAAGGGGGCTCTGCAGGACCGCACTCGCGTCCCTAAAGTCCGAGCACGTCGGCCATGGAGTAAACGCCCGGCTTCTTGCCGCGGCCCCACAGGGCGGCTTTGACGGCGCCACGGGCGAAGATGCCGCGATCGGTCGCCTTGTGGGTCAATTCGATACGCTCGCCTTCTCCGGCGAAAATAACGGTGTGCTCGCCGACGACGCTGCCGCCGCGCAGCGTGGCAAACCCGATGTCGCCGGGGCGGCGGGCGCCGGTGTGACCGTCGCGAGACGCGAACGCTGTGTTCCTTGAGCGCGATCTTGCGTCCTTCCGCCGCGGCTTGGCCGAGCATCAGCGCGGTGCCGGAAGGCGCATCGATCTTCATCTTGGTGGTGCATCTCGACGATCTCGATATCGAAGTCGGCATCCAGCGCCTCGGCGACCTTGCGGGTCAGGGCGGCCAGCAGATTGACGCCTAGGCTCATGTTGCCCGCCTTGATGATGGTCGCGTGGCGGCCGGCAGCGGCGATCGCTGCCTCGTCGGCCTCGCTGAAGCCGGTCGTGCCGATGACGTGGACGATGCGGGCGTTGGCGGCGAGGCCGGCGAATTCGACCGTCGCCTTCGGCACTGTGAAGTCGAGGACGGCGTCGACCTTGGTCATCAACTCGAGAGCGTCGCTGGTGACCGGGATGCCGATCTTGCCGAGGCCGGCCAATTCGCCGAGGTCAGCGCCGATGGCGGACGAGCCCGCGGCTTCGATACCGCCGGCGACGGCGCAGCCGTCAATCTGATGCACAGCGCGGATCAATTCGCGGCCCATGCGGCCGGCAGCGCCCATCACGGCAATCTTCATGTCGCTTGTCGAGGCGGTCATGGCGGCTCCAGGGCTCAATCAATCGCGCGCCGGTATAACAACCTGACCCGGAAAACGAAACCCTGCGACACGGGGCGCCGCGTCGCAGGGCTCGATCTCGTACGGCCGTTCGGCTTACTTCGCTTTCGCTGCGGCGCCGCGCTCGATGGCTTCAACGATCAGGCGCTGGGCCTCGTCGACGCTGCCCCAGCTCTTGATCTTGACCCACTTGCCGGGCTCCAGATCCTTGTAATGAGCGAAGAAATGCTCGATCTGCTTCACCGCGATCTCGGGAAGATCGTAGTAGTTCTGGATCTTCTCGTAACGGCGGGTGAGCTTGTTGGAGGGGACCGCGATGATCTTCTCGTCGCCGCCGCCGTCATCCTCCATCATCAGCACGCCGACCGGACGGCAGTTCATCACGGCGCCCGGGACGATCGCCCGCGTGTTGCAGACGAGAACGTCGATCGGGTCGCCGTCGGCCGACAAGGTGTGGGGAACGAAGCCGTAATTGCCCGGATAGTGCATGGGCGTATAGAGGAAGCGGTCAACGAACAGAGTGCCGGAGGCCTTGTCCATCTCGTACTTGATGGGCTCGCCCCCGAGCGGCACCTCGACGATCACGTTGATGTCGTAGGGCGGTTTGTTGCCGATCGGTATGGCGTCGATGCGCATGGTGGGGGGCTCTCCTCTGGGTTATCGCTGAGCGTGGCGGTAGAGGTGCACCGAGAGCGGTGATTTCACAATTCTCATTTGGTTACACCGCCCGAAAATCGGCACTATGAGTTCGCAAACGTGTCCAGCGTAGCGGGGGAAGCAATGTGGGGGGAGTGATTTGGCGATGATGCTTCGAGCCGTGCTGGCTGCCCTGCCGGTGGTTTGTTCCTATCTTGTGGCGGCGGGCGGTCCGGGCTTGGCCGCGCAACACCCGCCGCGCAGCCTCTATACAACTGTCGACCTCAAGAAATGCAAGAGCGTTCAGAGGCCTAAGGACGGAGACGCATGGCTCTGCAAGGGCCTGCCCGGCTACCCGCTGTACATCGCGGAAGGCGACATGCGCTACTTCATGAGCGCGGGCCCGCAGCCGGACAAGCGCCGTGCCGCCACACAGACGCTCGCGCCTTTCAACCATCCGTTCGAAGGCAAATCGAAGCGCATCACGGTGGAGTGGCGCTTTTACGAGAAAATCGACGGCCGCAAGGTGCCCTATGCAACGATTGTGAGGTTTTTCACGTCGAACAACGGCGGCAAGGGGGAGGTGCTGGTGGTCAGCCGCATCACCGACCGCGACACATGCCAGCTCGTCGTTGTCGATGCTCTCGCCAATAGCGATGCGATCGTGATCGCACGCGCCGCAGCCGACCAGCGGGCGCGAAACGCCGACTGCAAAGGCGATCCAATGCCAGACGGCGCAGGCGGCAAGAGCCCGATGTGATGGTTGGGATGTCCGGCGGCTCTGGCGGCCGGCCACTCAAGTCCAGGCGAAAGCGATCTTCTCCAGCTTGGAACCACCGATCCGGTCGAACGAGCGGGCAATCGGGCGGCCACCGCGGCGCCAGTAGAAGTCTATGGCCAGCGTGTTGCCGCTGAGAGCCCAGACGACCAAGCCTCTCAACTTGCGCGAGTCGAGCTTGTGGCGGCAGCCTTCGAACAGCAGCTCGCCCAGCCCGGCACCCTGGTAGAGCGGGGCCAGGTACAATTCGTAAATCTCGCCCTCGTAATTGCCGCGTGCCCGGGCCGCGCCCGTCGTCGCGTAGCCGGCCACCTTGCCCTCGACCTCGAGGATCAGGATCGAATTCACCGGACCTCAAGGCACCGACCCACCAGTCGGCAGCGCCACGGCGGCGGATCATCGTTTCGAGATGCAGATGGGGGATGATGCCGCGATAAGCTTGCGTCCAGGAACTCGCGGAAGATAGCGCCCAGGGCAGCGGCATCGGCGGCCTTGCCATCTCGAATGCGAACCTGGGTACTCGCGCTCAACATGACAGCAGTATAGCCGAGCGCGGCGCATTGTCTTGTAGAGTTTGCTGACCAGTATCGAACTGACAACTCAACGCCAGTCGCCAGAAAGCGTAAGCGCCCGGAGCATCTGCTGCTCCAGGCGCCTAAGGTCGGCGCGCCGTGCCCTCACAGGCGCGCCCCCGCTATTCAAAGCGCGGCTATCAGCCGGCCTTCTTCATCTGCTCGAACGACTTGGTGGCGGCAGCGTTGTAGAACTCGAAGGTCTGCTTGGCGACCTTGGTGGAGAGCTCGAGAAGCTCCTTGGTCTGGGCGCCGGCAACGGCGAGCTGCTGCTGGACGAAGTCAGCCTGCAGGCGGGCAGCCTCGGGGATCGTCTTGGCGCGAACGATGGCCTGGGCGGCGTCGAAGGCGGCTTCGGTGTTCACGGCCGTGTTGTGCAGGACCTTCTCGCCGATCGACTTGGCGCCGGCCTGGGCAGCGAGGAGGACTTCCTCCACGACCTTGGCGTTGTCCTTCGCGACGGCGGAGATCTTGGAGTAGGCCTCACGGGTCTTCGCTACGCCTTCCTCGGCGATCGCCTGAACATTCTCAGGGATGCGGGCTTCCTTGGCGGCGTTGAACATGTCCTGGGCCTGGCGAGTGAACTGGTCGGCGTTCATGGGGGCTTGCTCCTCTTTTGCGTGGGGCTCCCACGCGATGTGGTGACGCTGGTGAAATTGGGTCCGGGGGGCCAAGCGGTTTGTGCGGCGCACTCACTGTCTGGCCGGGATGTTCGAAATATAGTGCGCTTCATTGTGCAGTGCAACAAAAATCTGCATGATTTGCGGGAGATTTTCAGTTAGGGCCGGTTTGATTGGGAATTTTACAGCCCAAATAGGCTTTGGGGCTACCGTGGCGCCGTGACTTCTCAATTAGTCATCGCAGTTGCGAAATGCAATATAGAGCATGCGACCGACGTTTTAGTGCTTTGTGGCGAATCGGCGCGAAACTCTTCTAGGAGGTTTTTTGCAGTGCGGCGAGGCCTCACAAGAGGTTGTGGAAAATGTCCAGGTACCCCGTAGCGGTTCGATCGAACATGATGTCGGCAGGCTTAAGTGGCCGCGCCAGAGCCAATCCTTCAAGGGTGCGGCAACGGGAAAGCGCAACGTAGGCTTGGCCGTGCGCGAAAGTGCCGCGGCCTAGATCGATGTAAACCTGATCGAGCGTCAATCCTTGTGACTTGTGGATGGTCAGTGCCCAGGCGAGGCGTATGGGGAACTGCTTGAACGTGCCGGCGATCGTCTCCACGATCTTCTGCTCCACCTGGTCGTAGGCGTAGCGGCGGCTCTCCCAGGAGGCCGGTTCGATCTCGTGCTCCTTGCCGGCGACCTCGATCCAGACGCGTTTTTCTTCCACACGAGAAACTCGGGCAACCGTGCCGTTCACCCAGCGGCGGTCGGCGTCATTGCGCAACATGATGACCTTGGCGCCTTGCTTCAAGACCAGCGTCGTGTCCGTCGGATGGGCATTGGCGCCGAACTCGCCGGTGATCCCGGCCTGATACGCCTGCGCGGCTCCAGGCAGAGCATCGAGGTAGGCCATGTTGATTCGCTGGGCGGCCGCGTTTGTGGGGGTGAGAATGACGTAGGCGTCGCCCTGGGCCAGCGTGCGGATCGGGTGTACGCGCGAGTTCAGGACGCCCGACGAGTCCTCGTCAGCCTCGCCGTCGCGGATGCGATTGAGAACGCGGAGTAACTCCTCGTCGCGCTGCCGGAAGACCTGTGTCAGCTCCAGGAGCGCGGTTCCGGAACCCTCGCGCAGCGTCGGGAGGGAGAAGAAGAACGGACCGCCAAACGTCGAGTCGAGGTGCTCGGCGACTTCGGCCTCCTGCACAACCGGCGGGAGTTGGTGCAAGTCACCGAACAACACCAGCCTGAGGCCGCCGAACGGCTCGCGCGGACGGCCGCGATTGAGACGCAGGCTCTGGTCGATGGCCCACATCATGTCGGAGCGGACCATCGACACCTCGTCGATGACCAGCAATTTCAGTCGGCGCATCACGCGACCATTGCGGCTGCGGCGGATGTCGTCGGGACGGATGAGGCGGGGTGGGAAGCCGAAGAAGGAATGGATGGTCTGGCCGCCGACGTTGACAGCCGCCAGCCCGGTTGGGGCGACAATCGCCATCTCGTCGGGGTTGAGTTGCCCGAGGCAGCGCAGGAGCGTCGATTTTCCGGTGCCGGCGCGGCCGGTGATGAACAGGTGGCCCTCGCCCTCGCGCACGTAGTCGAGCCCGGCCTGGTACTCGGCCGTGGGCGTGATACCGGGCGGCCAATCGAAGGCGCTGGAAGTTAGAACAGGGGTGTCGGGAGCAGATGCCACGCAAGCCTCGCTGATGCGCATCTTGCTTAGCAGCAGGAGGAGAAGCGGCCAAAGACTTCCGATGCTTATGCACCGAGGCCCGCGACCCAAAGCCGATCAATAAAAAGAACGCCGGCGAACACGGCTCCCGTGTCCGCCGGCTTTTCGTGTCGCAGTCGATATCTCTGAAGGGTCCTAGCGCTTGCCGATCACCTGAAAATGGGCGTCGATCCGGATGTCGTACTTGCCGTCGAAGCAGCGGGCATCGTCGACTTTGTAGTAGCCGCCGTGAGAGTGATGCCACTTGATCGAGTCGTAGGAGGAGCAACCCATATCGTGCAGGAGACCGAGGATGATCCCGGTGGCGCGAAGCGTCACATCACTGTGGCCGCTCGCCGCCGCTGCGGTCGTCATCGCCGCAAGAGCGACGAGGGTCGCGATCAGAGATTTGCGCATGATTTTGTCTCCATAAAAGCTGAGCATTACTTGCTTCTTACCACTGATTTTTGACATCTAATCTGCGCATGGGCAATAGGCCAAGTCCGCCCCAATTCTGACCCCCAACTTAAAGTTGGAACACGAAAAAGGGGCCGCAAAGCCCCTTGTGTCTGGTGGAGATCAGCTCGATGCTCAGGCGGCTTGGTTGCCGTCTTTCTTGCGTTCCTGACGCTTGCGCTCGTTCGGGTCGAGCCAGCGCTTCCTGCAGGCGGATACTTCGGCGTGATCTCGACCAACTCGTCGTCGGCGATGTAGCTCATCGCCTTCTCCAGCGTCAGGCGCAGCGGCGGCGTCAGGATCATCGCCTCGTCCTTGCCGGCGGCGCGAACGTTGGTCAGCTTCTTGCCCTGCACGACGTTGACGACGAGGTCGTTATCGCGCGTGTGCTCGCCGACGATCATGCCCTCGTAGACGCGGGTCTGGGGTGCGATCATCAAGGGGCCGCGGTCCTGCAGGTAGAAGATCGAGTAGGCGGTCGCCTCGCCGACGCTGTTGGAGATGAGGACGCCGGTGCGGCGGCCCGCGATCTCGCCCTTGAAGGGCGCGTAGTCGTGGAAAATGCGGTTCATCACGGCGGTGCCGCGGGTGTCGGACAACAGCTCCGACTGGTAGCCGAGCAGGCCGCGCGTCGGCGTATAGAACACCATGCGGGTCCGGCCGCCGCCCGATGGGCGCATCTCGACGAGTTCGCCCCTGCGCTCCGACAGCTTCGATACGACGACGCCGGTGTGGCCGTCATCGACGTCGATGATAACCTCCTCGATCGGCTCCAGGCGCTGACCGTCGTCGCCGTCCTTGAACACGACCTTGGGGCGCGAAACGGTCAGCTCGAAGCCTTCGCGGCGCATGTTCTCGATCAGGATCGCGAGCTGAAGCTCGCCGCGGCCGGAGACCGTGAAGGCTTCCTTGTCCTCGGACTCGGCGATCTTGATGGCGATGTTGCGCTCCGCCTCCTTGAACAGGCGGTCGCGGATGACGCGGCTCTGGACCTTGTCGCCTTCCTGGCCGGCGAACGGACCATCGTTGATGCGGAAGGTCATCGATAGCGTCGGCGGATCGACCGGCTGCGCCTGGATCGGCGTGTCCAGGCTCATGTCGCATAGCGTGTCGGCGACTGTGGCGACGCTCATGCCGGCGATGGCGACGATGTCGCCCGCCTCGGCGCTATCGACCGAGGTGCGCTCTAGGCCGCGGAAGGCCAGCACCTTTTGAACGCGGAAGGTTTCAAGCTGCTTGCCGTCGCGGGCCAGCGCCTTGAACTGCTGGTTGGGCTTCAGGACGCCGGACGAGATACGGCCCGTCAGGATGCGGCCGAGATAGGGGTCGGCTTCCAGCGTAGTGGCGAGGATGCGGACGGGGCCTTCCTCGACGCTCGGTGCCGGCACGTGGGCGACCATCAGGTCGAACATCGGGGCGAGATCGACCTTGGGACCAGCCGGGTCCGCGGCCATCCAGCCATCGCGGCCGGAGCCGTAGAGCACCGGGAAATCGAGCTGCTCGTCGGTGGCGTCGAGGTTGGCGAACAGATCGAAGATCTCGTTCAGCACGTCGAGGTGGCGCTCGTCCGGTCGATCGATCTTGTTGATCGCCACGATGGGGCGCAGACCGCGCTTCAAAGCCTTGGAGACCACGAATTTGGTCTGCGGCAGCGGGCCTTCCGAGGCGTCGACCAGCACGACGACGCCGTCGACCATGCTCATGATACGCTCGACCTCGCCGCCAAAATCGGCGTGGCCGGGAGTGTCGACGATGTTGATGCGAACGTCGTTCCAGACGACGCTGGTGCATTTAGCGAGAATGGTGATGCCGCGCTCACGCTCCAGGTCATTACTGTCCATGGCGCGCTCAGTAACCTTCTGGTTCTCGCGGAAGGCGCCGGACTGTTTCAGGAGCTGGTCGACGAGCGTGGTCTTGCCATGGTCGACGTGAGCGATGATCGCGATATTGCGAAGCTTCATAACGGGGTGTCCTCTGCGGGTACGGCACGTTGAAGGTGAAACGTGGGCGTCCCAGTTGGCGCAGCAAACCCGATCGGACATATGCCCAACCCGGTGAAGGTTTGTGCGGCGCAGTAAATCGGCTGGCGCGGACCTAGCACATTGTCGAAGCAACCGCCAGTGAGCACGGGTTTCCAGGATGCCGGCTCGGTTAGCGGCTTGTCCGTGCATCTGCTGCGCACGGGTCTTGCTACGCCAGTGCAAATGGCGACCCGCCGTCTGTTTTTGAGACACCGCCCAGGAAGCATTCCATGTTCGAGCGTAACAAGGTCGACAACGCAGTCAACGATACGAAGAACGGCGTGCCGGCAGAAATCACGTTGGCCGACGGCGACATGCTGGTTGGCAAAATCGTCATTTCAGCCGGGCGCAACGTGTTCGATCAGCTCAACGGGCCGGCTGCCTTCATCGAGATCGAGCCGTATGGGGCCGAACGCACGTATGTCGCTAAGACTGCGATGCGCAGCGTTAAGCTCATATCGGTTCCGGGATCCGGCCACCTCGCGGGCCGGTTGCGCGAGGTCGACGGTTTCGATCCGGCGAAGATTCTGGGCGTGAAGCCGGAGACGCCCTGGGAAGAGGTGCGGCACGCCTATCACCGTATGGCGAAAAGTTATCATCCCGACCAATTCCAGAGCGTGGATCTGCCGCCGGAGGTTCGGGCCTATCTGACGGCAATGCTGGGTCGCATCAACGTGGCCTTCGCGGCGTTGGAGAAGGCCGAGGAGGGCAAGTCGCGAGCTGCCGCTCGCCCGTCGCGTCCGTCTCCGCCGAAGTTCGGCGAGGGCGTGCGGGCGTGAGCTAGCGGAGCTTGTTTCAAGTCCCTCGCCTGCCCCTGCCGGGGCTTCTCTCGCGCAATCAGGAGGGGAAACGGGTAGAGCTCAAGCCTCTCGGCCGCGCTGGGCGGCGGGGGCAGTGGCGACGCTGACCGTGCCAGCGTGTTCCTCGTGATAGAGACGATCCAGTAAGGCATCGATGTCGGCGCGAACTGACTTGACTTCCTTGTCCCCATCCTGCCGGGCGCGCTGGCGATCCTGATCGCGTCGGGCGGAGTTGGCGGCGCCGGGCTTCTTGAGTCGACGTCCGCCGTAGATCAGCAGCGGATGCGTGGGCTGCTCGAGGTCCAATTCCTCGAGGAAATTCTCACGCAGCGCGTAGAAGCATTGCAGGATCGCGTCCTGCACCAGATTGCGCTCGGCATTCGAGACGTTCTGGCGCCGGCGCGGGTCCAGCGACTGCAAGCTGCGGCGCATGTCGTGTAATGGGGCGTACGGGTAGAGGCCAATCAACTCATTCGTCTCGCCGGCGTTGCGGTAGACGATGCGCATGTTGTCGATCGTCTCGCTGATGCGGCTGAAGGCGGCGATGTAGTCGTCGCTCGACGGGTAGGGCTTCTCGCAGAAGGCATAGAGCGCGGACTTTGTCCTGACGATGCCGCGCCACTCCTCCTCCAGGCTCTCGACGAATTTCGACCGTTTCTGGAACACGTTGGCGAGATAGGCGGCGACCACGGTGATCAGCACCAGCGCCATGTCCTTGAGGTAGTCGTAGATCTGAGTGGCGATCTTCTCGACAGGCGAGCCGGCGACACCGGGCACGTTGTCGGCAAGCTTGGCGGCCAGAGAAATAATGAGGACGAGCACCAGCAGCAGTATCGCGCGGCGCAGGGTGCGGTTCAGGCTTCGGCGGGTCATGCGTGGGGTGCCAGCGGGGTTGGCGGGAGGGACAAATAGTGCCGCCGAACTATGCCTGAAAAAGGTCCGCCGTCACCGGTCTCGACGCCATTTCTCCGAGCTGCGACCGAATCGTCACTCTCTATAGTGGCCTCTATAGTGGCGCTTTGGCTCCTCACTCGCAGCCGCGCTGTCCGAGTGCCGACGAGCACCCAAGCTGCGCTGGCGCTTCGCGTGCCGACGAGCACCCGCGCTGGGCTGGCGCTCAGGGAGCGGACACCCGCCCGTTCAGGTTCGCTTCGCCGGGGCTGGGGGCTGCGTATGCCCGTGGGCTTGTCCTTGGCCGCGTGTCGCCCACAGCGATGCTACGACCCCGCCGATCAGCAGGGCGAGCGTCAATCCGAGGCTCAGCTCAGGCGGGATCTTGCCGGTTAACGGCTGGAGCAAGATCTTCGCGCCCACCGAGATCAGCACCAGGGCCAGGGCATATTTCAAATAATGGAAGCGGTGGACCATGGCGGCCAGCACGACATAGAGCGCACGCAGGCCGAGGATTGCGAAGATGTTCGAGGTGTAGACGATGAACGGGTCGCGGGTAATGGCGAACACGGCGGGCACCGAGTTCGACAGCGAAGATGAGGTCGGCAAACTCGATCAGAACCAGGGCCACGAACAGCGGTGTAGCGTGTCGAACGAGCTTGCCGGAGGCGGCATCCGGACGTCGGACGAAAAAGCGCTGGCCTTCGAACTCGGGGGTGATGCGAATGTGGCCGCGCATCCATTTCAGGATGGGGTTGCTCTCGAGGTCGGGTTTGCTATCGGCGGCGATCAACATCTTGATGCCCGTCACGACCAGGAATACCGCAAACACATAGAGCACCCACTCGAATCGATGGACGAGGGCGGCGCCGACGCCGATCATCACGGCGCGCATGACGATGACGCCGAGGATGCCGTAGAACAGCACGCGATGTTGGTACTTCGGTGGGATCGCGAAGTAGCCGAAGATCATCGACATGACGAAGATGTTGTCGATGGCAAGCGTCTGCTCGACGAACCAGCCCGTCAGATACAATTCAAGGGCGTGCCAGCCGCGTTCGCTCGGGGTGGCGGCGTTGGCGATCGCTGGGTCGAGAGACGTGGCATGGCCGGTCGCATAGAGCCAGTAGACGACGCCTGAAAAGGCAAGACCGAGCGACATGCAGAAGGCGGCGAGCGCAGAGCTTTCGCGGAAGCTCGGTTCGTGCGCATCGCGGTGGAAAAGGCCGAGATCGGCGGCCAGGACGGCGAAGACGATGATGAGAAAACCGGCCCACGCCCATAGCGGCAGACCGGCCCATGACGAGACAAGCAACGTGGATACAGTCTCGGGCATCGGCTCCCCAGCTCCTGACGAAGGCCTGACAAAGCCGAAGTGGGGAGCTTGGATTATTCCGTCAAGGTGGGGTGCGTGGTTGGCGCTTCAGTTGGAAGCCGAGTTCACGTCCGCAGGCAGTCAAACCGCGCTCTTAATGGGGCTTTGGATGCTTGCCAGCATCCGCGACTTTTTGGCTTGCGCTCCGAATGCCCACCAGCATCCTCAACTTTTTGGCTTGCGCTCCGAATGCCCACCAGCATCCGCGCGTCAACGCCGCCTTCCGCCCGGGAAGCCGCCGACGCTCTGCAGGGCTTCCCAATTGGTTTGCCCGATTAAAAAGGCGAGCAGCAGCATCCAGAGGTTCAGTGGTAGCGAAATGTAGGCGATGTACGCCGCGACCAGCAGCCCCAGCACGCCCACGATGCGCGTCGCCCAGATGCCGCCTGCAAGCGCACCGATCCAGGCATCGAGCGTGTGACCTCCGTCGAGCGGATATGCCGGCAGCAGATTGAAAATCAGCAGGATCAGGTTGTAACTGGCCAAGGTCGCCAGCGTGAATGCCAGCGGCCCCTTCGCGGCCATGGCCGCCGTCTGCGAAAGCTCCGTCAAGCCCAACCAGAGCCCGAGGTTGGCAGCGGGCCCGGCGAGATAAATCACGGTGCGAGCTAACGCCGATTTCGGCAGCGACCGGTCGAACTGAGTGACGCCGCCGAGACCGGTGAGGTTGATTTCTGAGACGCCGGTTTTGAACATAAGCGCGGCAAACGCGTGCCCGAGTTCATGCAGCAGGATCGATAAGAAAAGGCCTGCGATGATGACGAGGCCGGCTGACATCATGGTCGCGTCGCCCTTGGTGAAGTACTGCGACGAAAACAGTACGACCACCAGCACGAAGAACATGTCGAGATAGATCGGGATACCCGCGATCCGTCCAAGCTGCATCCGGGCATTCATCTTTGGTCTCCTGCTGACGCGCGTCATCAGACGTGGCAGGCGGGAGGGCGGATGGCAAGGGGGAGGCTGGTCTGTTCGCCGTAGCTGCGGCTGCTTTGCCATTTCAGTCGAAGGTGAAACGGAATTCCAAGCTTCGAAATGCATTCGACCCGTCGGGCGGATCATTGGGATCCAGCGGACGGGTCGAAGCTGATGGAGTTGATCGCCGATCTCAGTGGTGGTGATGCCTGCTGGCGCGGCCGATGAGGGCACCGGCGATGAAAGCTGTCCCGACGACTGCTGCGGCGACGACGAGTTTCTTCTTGATGCCGGCTTCGGCGGGCTGTGTCGAAGCCGACATGCTCGCAACGATGACGGAGAGGGCGAGGATCGGGGTGGCGAGGAACTTTGCAATCGTCGAGCCAGTCATTTTCGCTCCTGAGGGTTTGCGCGGCGCTCGGCTTGATTGCCCGGCGACGAGATGACTATGGCTCAGGTACGCGCCCGGGCATGTTCCGCCGGGTACACCGCATAAAATAGGGAGAGAAAAAGCGAAACTGCCCGTGCGACTGGAATAGCCGCTCTGTTCCGTGACATGGGAACGGTTATAGGCCCGGGCTGGCCTAGCCGTTCCCTCGGTGTGCGTCACTGCTTTCCGGCGCCCTTGTTGCGGGCAGCGAGCGTGCGCAGGCGCAGCGCGTTGAGCTTGATGAAGCCCTCGGCGTCCTTCTGGTCGTAGGCGCCCTTGTCGTCCTCGAAGGTGACGAGGCGTGGTCGAATAGAGCGACTTCGGCGCTCTCGCGGCCGGTGACGATGACGTTGCCCTTGTAGAGCTTCAGCCGCACCTCGCCCTCGACGTGCTCCTGGCTCTTGTCGATCAGCGCCTGCAGCATCTCGCGCTCGGGCGCGAACCAGAAGCCGTTGTAGATCAGCTCCGCGTAGCGCGGCATCAGCTCGTCCTTGAGGTGCGCCGGCGCCGCGGTCGAGCGTGATGGATTCGATCGCCCGGTGCGCGGCGAGCAGGATGGTGCCGCCGGGCGTCTCGTACACGCCGCGCGACTTCATGCCGACGAAGCGGTTCTCGACCAGGTCGATGCGGCCGATGCCGTTGTCGCGGCCGAGCTCGTTCAGCGTCTGGCGAACAGCGTCGCGGGCGACAGCTTCTTGCCGTCGAGGCTGACCGCGTCGCCCTTCTCGAAGCCGATCGTGATGTCGGTCGCCTTGTCGGGCGCGTCCATCGGGCGAGATGGTGCGCTGATAGACGTAAGTCGGCGGCTCGATGGCCGGGTCCTCCAGCACCTTGCCCTCGGAGGAGGAGTGCAGCAGGTTGGCGTCGACCGAGAACGGCGCTTCGCCCGCGCTTGTCCTTGGCGACCGGGATCTGGTGTCGCTTCCGCGAACGCGATCAGCTCCTCGCGGCTCTTGAAGTCCCACTCGCGCCAGGGCGCGATGATCTGGATCGCGGGCTCCAAGCGCGTAGTAGCTGAGCTCGAAGCGCACCTGGTCGTTGCCCTTGCCGGTGGCGCCGTGGCAGACGGCGTCGGCGCCCGTCTTGCGGGCGATGTCGATCTGCTTCTTGGCGATCAGCGGCCGCGCGATCGAGGTGCCGAGCAGGTAGACGCCCTCGTACAGCGCGTTGGCGCGGAACATCGGGAACACGTAGTCGCGGACGAACTCCTCGCGCAGGTCCTCGATGAAGATGTTGGCCTTCCTTGATGCCGAGCATCACCGCCTTGCTTGCGGGCCGGCTCCAGCTCCTCGCCCTGGCCGAGATCGGCGGTGAAGGTGACCACCTCGGCCTGGTAGGTCTCCTGCAGCCACTTCAGGATGATCGACGTATCGAGGCCGCCCGAATAGGCGAGCACGACCTTCTTGATGGCCTTTTGCGACTTGGGCATGGGGTTCTTTGCTCTTTCAACGGGATGCGGACCGGCGTGGCCGGGAAATTTGTGCCGCGCACTATAGGGAGCGCGCCGTGACCTGCAATAGCGCTTGCGTCGCCCCTTGCACCGGGGCAGCGGTGCCTCTTTGATGCCGGATAGCAGGCACGGAGGACAACGGAATGGCCAAGCTGATCTTCTGGTACGAGTTCGCGTCAACCTATTCTTATTTGTCGGCGATGCGAATCGAGGGGCTCGCCGCGGAGGCGGGCGTGGACGTCGAGTGGCGTCCGTTCTTGCTCGGGCCGATCTTCAAGGCGCAAGGCTGGAATACGTCGCCGTTCAACGTGTATCCGGCCAAAGGCCGCTACATGATTCGCGACATGGAACGCATCACGGCAGCGCGTGGACTGTCTTTTCGAATGCCGGAGCAGTTTCCGGCGGCTAGTCTGAAGGCCGCCAGGATGGCGGTTTCGGGAGAAGGGCGCGCGTGGCTACCGGCGTTCAGCAAGGCTGTTTACGAGGCCGGTTTTGGACGCGGAAATGACATCTCCGAGGATGGCGTGCTGGCGGCGATAGCCACCAAGCTCGGCCTTGATTTCGCCGAACTTTCTGCCTCAAGTCAGCGCCCAGACGTCAAAGACAAGCTCAGATCCCGCACCGCCGAGGCGATGCAGTTGGGAATTTTCGGAGCACCAACGTTTCAGACCGCGGACCGTGAGATCTTCTGGGGCGATGACAGGCTCCAGCAGGCGTTTTCTCATTCGTCGGGGTTGTGAACAGTTATTCATCTCGGTGCCGTGTTTTTGACTGGACCTCCAGTGATAAGGTGCGCTCGGGCATCAACCATTGGAGATGACTGCCGTGAAGAAAATTTACCGTCTGGGTCTCAGCGCAGCGGCTGCCACCGTCGCGTTCGGGCTCATCGCCGTGACCGCCAACGCGCAGACCGCGGCGCCGGCTCCGGCAGCGCCCGCTGCCAAGACCGCTCCGCCGGCCGCCGCTCCGGCTGCCAAGGCGCCTGCGGCCGCCAAGCCTGCAGCCAAACCCGCAGCCGCCCCTTCGCCCTGCAAAGGTCTCGAAGAGACGGCCTGCAAGGCCAACAGCGCCTGCGGGTGGACCGTGCCGACCAAGGCGAACGCCAAGACCGGCAAGGTGCAGCCTGCGTACTGCCACAAGATGGCTGGCGTCGCTGTGAAAAAGCCTGCGACCGCTGCTCCGGCCGCGAAGGCGCCGGCTGCCGCTCCGGTTGCTCCCAAGGCGCCGGCCGCAAAGGCCCCGGCTGCTCCTGCCGCCCCGGCGACGAAGTAAGCTGCGAACGCGGTCACCCCGCCGCTACGAAAAAGCCGCGCTGCCTCAAGGCAGTGCGGCTTTTTTATTGTCGAACGGGCAGCAAACAATCAGGCGTTGAACGAGGCCGGCAACCAGGGCCAGAGCGAGATAGCGGCAGGCGACGATACCGGCGCGGCCGACAGGGAGGCCAGCGAAGCCGGCGGGCTCACGCGCTTCTTCGCGACAATATGGGTCGACGCGTGGCCGCCATTGGTGCGGTAGTTGGAGAAAGCGGACTGGAATGCCGCCGCGGTGATGTTGGCGACGTCGAGCGCAGCGGCGTTCGCCTCGGCGGCGGGAACTGCAACGGCGTGGGGGACGCCAGCGGACATGAACATCATCGCCATCGGCCACGTCACAGGCGCCCGCGGTGTGCTGACGAGGCTCAGCCACGACGAGAACAGCGCGGCGGGCGGCGAACTGGTCATCATGTTCGCGAGATTCGAAGCTGGAGACCACGGATTTGGCATCAAAGGCATGGCGGCCTGCGGGGCCGTCTTGCGCGGTTTGCGTTGGGGGCCGTCCGGGTGACGGTACCAGGAACGCGGCTTCTCTTCCTCCTCCGGCACCAAGGAGCGGATCTGCTCGGCCCAGAACTCGAGAGTCTTCGTCGTCATTTCCGCATAAGCCTCGGTGGCTGCGGTGGCATAGCCAACTGCGGCGTCTGAGCAGCTCTTCGAGAGGCGCGTTTGCATATCGGTGGTCATCATAGACCCAACCCTTTTGCCGGCAGCGATGTCATCGGGATCAAATCGGATCGGCCAAGTGGCCGCCGTTCAGGAACGATACTGCATACACTAATCTAATTTTTGCACTGCAACAATACTCTCGTCGCTGTGAACAAAGCAATTCCGGCCCGGGCACATGGTCCGGGCCGGCAAATAACGATGAGATTTGTTCAAGGTGCAGCCTATAGAGGCAGTCAAGCCTTGCTGCCGCTGGTTTTGGCGGCGGCTTTCACGTCAGGTTTCGCGTCGGTCGCCGTGACCTCGATGGGCTTGCCATTCGGCTTGCTAGCCACGGGTTTTGCCACTGGCTTCGCTTCGATCGGAGCCACGTTGGCTGCGGCTGCGGTGTGCGGTGTTGGTTCACCATGCCCACCGCCAGCAAGCCTACCGGAAAACATCCAGTAGACGAGGCCACTCAAAAGACCTGCCGTGAGAAAGGCGCGGATGGCGTAGTCGTTCAAAACCGTATGCTGGCCAGCGCCTTCGCTGGAGTACTGGGCCAGGAACCCAGCGCCGGCGATCGCGATACCACCTAGAATGTAGAAAACCGGGCTGCGCAGCGCTTGCCATTCCGAGATGGCGGCCAGGATCAGCGCGAACGGTGCTGCGAAGATTGCCGCGTGGGTCGCCGCGCGCAGCGCCAGGGCGCCGGCGTCCAACAACCGATTGTCGAAGGCGTCACCGGCCAGATTTGCCAGTTCCATAGGCGTGATGACGTATGCAACGACCGCGACGCCAGCCGCAAGGCACGCCAATGCAAATCCTACAAGAACGCGAAACAGCGTACCAAGCATGACCAATCCCCGGTTCGTTCGTCTATTCAGTCCCCGTCGCAGATTACAGGCGCTAGGTCCCGAAACTCAACGAGAAAATTGGTTCAATATCGTTCCTGTCGCAGGTCAGGCCCGCCTTCCGGCAAACAGCCAGTAGACAAACCCTCCGGCAAATCCAGCGGTCGCGAACACTTGCCAGACTGCCTAAATCGGCAATGCCGAAGCATCCGCATTGTGACCGAGGCGCGCGACTAGCGGGATCGCAGCCAAAGCCACTCCGCCGCCGAGCACATAGTAGATGAGGGAACGGATGCGGACTACCTCTCCGATCACGATCACAGCCAAGGCTGGCAGAATGGTCGCAGCGGCGGCCAAATGCAGGCCGCTTCTCAGGAAATCGAATAGTGTTCCGATGCCGTCGTCATCAAAGGTGCGGCCGTGGGCAGCACGGGTGATGCGTTCGAGCCCGAGAGTGACCAGGACGAACAATCCGGCAGCCGCGGCAGCCAGAGCCGCGAGTGAGACCATAATGATGCGGCCCAAGGCTCTGAACATCCGCGCCTGACCGCCCGCTAGGCCTGTTCGGAGCTGGACGCCGCGTCGGTGCCGCGCTCGGCCGCGCGCAATTTCACGCTTTCTGACCTGAGCTGTCCGCAAGCGGCCAAGATGTCCCGGCCGCGCGGGGTCCTGACCGGGCTGGCGTAACCCGCCTTGTTGACCACGTCGGCAAAGCGCTCGATCTGCTCCCAGTCGGAGCACTCATAGGCCGTGCCGGGCCAGGGGTTGAAGGGGATCAGGTTGATCTTGGCCGGTATGCCGGCAAGCATGCGGACCAGGGCCTTGGCGTCGGCAATGCTGTCGTTGACGCCCTTCAACATCACGTACTCGAAGGTGATGCGGCGGGCGTTCGACAGGCTCGGATAATTCCGGCAGGCTTCGAGCAGTTCAGCGATCGGATACTTCTTGTTGATCGGCACCAGTTCATCACGAAGATCGTTTCGAACCGCGTGGAGCGAGATCGCCAGCATCGTGCCCGTCTCTGCACCCCAGCGGGCGATTTCGGGAACGACACCACTCGTCGACAGCGTAATGCGGCGTTTGGAAACCGACAGACCCTCGCCGTCGGCCGCGACCTCTATGGCGCGGCGGACGTTGTCGAAATTGTAGAGGGGTTCACCCATCCCCATCAGGACGATATTGGTAATCTTGCGGTCCGTCACAGGGAGAAGGCGGCCGTCGCCAGGCGCGGTTGCACCCGGCCAATCGCCGATGCGATCGCGAGCGAGCAGGATCTGACCGACGATCTCGGCGGCTTCCAGATTGCGGACAAGACGCTGGGTGCCGGTGTGACAGAACGAGCAATTGAGCGTGCAGCCGACCTGGCTAGAGATGCAGAGCGTGCCGCGGTCGCTTTCGGGAATGTAGACAGTCTCGATCTCGGGGGCGCGTTTCTCGTGGCCGCGCTTGGGCAACCTCAACAGCCACTTTCGGGTGCCGTCGATCGACACCTGCTCGGAGACAACCTCGGGACGTTCCAGCGTGTAGGCGTCCGACAGTCGCGTCCGCAAGTCCTTAGCGAGGTCGCTCATCGCCTCGAAGGACGTTACGCCCCGCACATACATCCAGCTCCATAGCTGATTGACGCGCATGCGCTGCTGCTTTTCTGGGATGCCGACCGCGGCCAGCGCCGCGCGCAGCCCTTCGCGCCCTTCGCCCGCCAGCGATGGCTTCGCGGTGAGGGGCGCAACCGCATCGGACTGCGCGGGTTCGGCAAGGGCGACGCCCAAGATGGCCTCCAGTCGAGATCAGTTTGTCATTGCGGTGATTTAGTCCCGATCAGGCGCGAGGGGAAGGGCATCCGTGGCCGCAGCTCAGGAATTACGCCGGCGCTGATCCGGCGGCGAACGCAAGACTTGTTGAAGAAGTGTTATTTACGGACAAGTAACTGCGACATCCAACTTCATGTCGCATTTGCGGTGGCAGTTTGCATCGCAGCATTGTTGCGAAGCGGCATCCCATTTTTACTGGATCGTCATTGTTATTCTTATGTCGCCTTGCGTGACCAGTTGTTGTTGCTTATATCGGCATTAACAAATACGGCACAGGCCTCAATGGGCCGGCCGACCGATTGGGGCTCACGTGGCAGCCCAAGAGGTTGTGGCTGCCATGAATGGGTGGAACTGACCGCATGAGATCGAGCTGTTTGTACGCGTCGCGGCGGCTGTGGGCCACTCGCATCGCGGGCCTCACTGTTATTCTTGCTGCGCTCGGACTGTCGCCTCTTGCGGCAGAGGCTGCCGACCAAAAGCAGATTGCGCGCTGCAAAGCGCCGCGTGAGCTCATTCATTTCAAGGCGCCGTTGGAGAGTTTTGCCCGCGCGTACGGCACGAAAGAGCTCATTCGTATTGCCGCGCTTGGCTCGTCGAGCACAGCGGGGACAGGCGCGTCGAGCCCGAAAGCGTGTTATCCGGCTCGCCTCGAAGCCGAACTGAACGGCCGTTTTCCAGGCAAAAAATTCACCGTCAAGAATCTCGGGATCGGTGGCCAGTTGGCGCGCGACATGTTGGCGCGTATCGACAGCGAAGTGCTTCCGATGAAGCCCGCGTTGGTGATCTGGCAGACCGGCGTGAACGATGCCATTCAAGACATCGGCCTCCCCGCTTTCCACGGCACGCTAACGCGGGGCATCGACAAGATCCGGGCGCAAGGCATCGATGTGGTGCTGCTGGATATGCAGTACTACCCGAAGGCCGAGAAAATGGCGCATTATCTCGATTATCTGCGGGTAATGCGGCAGGTGGCGCGGGAGAAGAACGTGCCGATCCTGCATCGCTTCGACATCATGAAGCACTTGATCGCCAGCGCGCAGTTCAGCTCCGAACAGCTGCTGTCGCCGGACAGCTTCCATCAGAACGATTTATCATATGGCTGCCTCAGCGATCTTCTCGCCGATGCTATCCAGGACGACTTGGCACGCACGATCGCGGCCAATGCGGTCGCGCAGAAGCACTGAAGCCGTATCAATCCACCGCCAGGATAGTCGGGTCGGGCACGCCGAACGCGAGCACGGCTGAGAACATCACTGCGCCGACCATCGCGAGCACGGCGGGGATGAAGACCTCATCCGAAATGGGGTCGCCAAGGGTACTATAAATCAAGAGCGGAATGAGCTGCATGGGCCGGCCTTCAAAATCAGGCTGTGAGCAAGTGCAGCATAAATAGCTGCGATGCAGCATCTTCCATTCATGCTCATACCAATGCAATTGACCGTTGGTCGCCTGCATCAATTGGCGGCATCTCCCTGACAATTGGCTTACGGAGCAGGATGTGCGAGAAAATCCTCCGATAACGATCATTCGGGGGAATGCACCTATGCCAGGCCTGAAAAGGGCGACTGCGCTGCTGATGGCAGCGCTGATGATCCACACTACGGGACTGACCGGCGCCATGGCGCAGACGGCGCCGCAGCATCAGAAGGGGAGCAAGGGGCCGCAAGGCAAGTCCGCTACTGGCGCGAAGTCGGCCGGGGCGCCAAAGACGGCGGGTGGAACTACCGCTTTCAAGGGGACCGGAAAGAAAGGGCCTTCGGCGTCGGGTCCGGCTGGAGTTGCGCCGCAGGCGCGTTCGGCACAAGGCGCACCGCATCCGCAGGGTAATCCGCCCGAACATCACGGCCACAAGAGCAAGTCAAATTTCGGGGTCGGCGTCGGTGTCGCAGCGGGTATCCTGGCGACCATCCTGGCCGCGCAAGCCGCCAAGTCGGCACAAGAGGGGCCGCCGACATCGGACGGTGACGATGAGCTGGCCCGTCAGTGCCGCCGTTGGGACCGTCTTTGCGAGGAGGAAGGTGCGCGCTGGGCGTGCCGCAAGCTCGAGCGCGAGTGCAATTGAGGGATGACTAGGGGTAGGGATTAGGCAGAGCCTAATTCCCATTCCCTCACAGAATGAACTTGCTGAGGTCGGCGTTCTTGGCGAGGTCGCCGACGCGGGCGCGCACGTAGGCCGCATCGATCGTGATCGTCTCGCCGGTGCTTGTCGGTGGCGTCGAACGAGATCTCGTCGAGCACCCGCTCCATCACCGTCTGCAGGCGGCGCGCGCCGATGTTCTCGACCGTGGAGTTCACCTGCGCGGCGATGTCGGCCAGCGCGTCGATGGCATCGTCGGTGAAATTGAGCGTCACGCCCTCGGTCTGCCATCAGCGCCACGTACTGCTTGATGAGGCTTGCCTCCGGCTCGGTCAGGATGCGGCGGAGATCCTCGCGCGTCAGCGGCTTCAGCTCGACGCGGATCGGCAGGCGGCCCTGCAGCTCGGGCAGCAGGTCGGACGGGCTTGGCGGCATGGAAGGCGCCCGAGGCGATGAACAGCACGTGGTCGGTCTTCACCGGCCCGTACTTGGTCGAGACCGTGGTGCCTTCGATCAGCGGCAGCAGGTCGCGCTGCACGCCTTCGCGCGACACGTCGGCGCCGATGCGGCCGGCCTCCGAGCGCGCAGCAGATCTTGTCGATCTCGTCGAGGAAGACGATGCCGTCGTTCTCGACGGCGCTGCACGGCCTCCTGCGCCATCTGCTCCTGGTCGAGCAGCTTGTCGCTCTCCTGCGCGACCAGGATGTCGTAGGCTGTGGCCGACCGTGACGCGGCGCGGCTTGGTGCGCTGGCCGAACGCCTTGCCCAGCATCTCGCCGAGGTTGATCATGCCGACCTGGCCGCCCGGGGATGTCGAAGGTCGGGAACTGCGCGCCGGTGTCGGCCACCTGGATCTCGATCTCCTTGTCGTTCAGCTCGTTGCTGCGCAGGCGCTTGCGGAAGCTCTCGCGCGTCGCCGGCGAGGCGTTGGCGCCGACCAGGGCATCGAGCACGCGCTCCTCGGCGTTCTTCTCGGCCTGCGCCTTGACCTCCTTGCGCTTGGTCTCGCGCGACCAGGCCGATGCCGACCTCGACCAGGTCGCGCACGATGGAATCGACGTCGCGGCCGACGTAGCCGACCTCGGTGAACTTGGTCGCCTCCACCTTGAGGAACGGCGCGCCGGCGAGCTTGGCCAGCCGGCGCGAGATCTCGGTCTTGCCGCAGCCGGTCGGGCCGATCATCAGGATGTTCTTGGGCAGCACTTCCTCCCTGAGGTCGCCGGTCAGCTGCTGGCGCCGCCAGCGGTTGCGCAGCGCGATGGCGACCGCGCGCTTGGCGTCGTTCTGGCCGACGATGTAGCGGTCGAGCTCGGAGACGATCTCGCGGGGGGAGAAGCTGGTCATGGTGGTCGTTCCCGATTCGATTGTCGCGGATCATCAGAAGCGCGCGGCCATCCGGCGTATCCACTTCGCGGTCGCGGAAACCGGCCTTCTCATAGGCCCGAATGCGCGCGCATTGGCGGGGTCAGGATCGGTGAGCAACGCCGACGGGAGCTGCGGCCACCAGCCTCGTCGACGAACGCGACGCCGATGAATTGCGGAGCCGTGGCCGCGCCGAGCATGTCCGGCTCGCCGATGAACTGGTCGATGCCGCGCGTGCCCGATCGGGACTGTGCGCCGAGCCGATCTCCGGCCAGACGCTGCTCGTAGCACTGCAGATAGCCGAACGGGCGATCGACGCGCAGACGATGGACTGCTCCAGAGCCGGTTGCGGAGATCGCCGCTGACTAGCGCGAATTGCTCGTCCGGGTCGCCCCACCATCACGGACGTGCGGAGCAGGCCAGCCAGCGCCCATCAGCCGGCAGCTCGGCCCGTCGGTCATGCGGGCGAAGTCGTAGCGCGGACGGCTCTCGACGCGTCAGCTGCTTTCGAGCGCCTCGAGGACGACGTTGGTGTTGGTGTAGACGCAGATCTCGGCGGCGATCGCCATGGCCTTGCGGGCGATCTCCTCGGCGCCGAGCGGCGTGTCCATCAGCGCCTGGGCCGCGGCCAGCGCGTAGTTGCCGCCCGAGCCGATGCCCATCAGGCCGCGCTTCGGGCTCCAGCACGTCGCCGGTGCCGGTCAGAACCAGCGTGATGCTCGGCGGTCGGCGACGATCATCATGGCTTCCAGCCGGCGCAGGTAGCGGTCGGTGCGCCAGTCCTTGGCAAGCTCGACGCAGGCGCGGGTGCAGCTGGGCCGGATACTGCTCGAGCTTGCTCTCCAGCCGCTCGAACAGCGTGAAGGCGTCGGCCGTGGCGCCGGCGAAGCCGCCGATCACGTCGCCCTTGCCGAGCGAGCGCACCTTGCGTGCGTTGGCCTTGATGACGGTGGCGCCGAGGCTCACCTGTCCGTCGCCGGCGATCACCACCCGGCCGCCCTTGCGCACGGTCAGGA
Source organism: uncultured Alphaproteobacteria bacterium (assembly GCA_963847435.1). Classification (GTDB taxonomy): domain Bacteria; phylum Pseudomonadota; class Alphaproteobacteria; order Rhizobiales; family Hyphomicrobiaceae; genus CAWJZR01. The sequence goes on from CAWJZR010000001.1 coordinate 314,102, forward strand.
TGGTTGTTGCCGTGCCAGGATGCGGGGGATGCTTGGTCGGACTGGGACATGATGGGACCGGATGTCGGCAGTGAGCGGCACAAATCAAGTGCGAGGGTCAGACTCCCGCGGTGGCCGCTCTGGAAGCTGGGCTTCAAGCTGATAAAGGCTTCGACCAGTCCACGCAACATGGCCGCGGCCGCCGGTCCGGCACCATCCGAAAGTGATTCACGTGAAGCGGCAGGCCACGATCGCGCGCTAGACCAAGGAAACCAAGATCAAGGCCACCGTCGACCTCGACGGCACCGGGCCTACGACATCACGACCGGCGTCGGCTTCCTCGATCACATGCTGGAGCAACTCGCGCGGCATTCGCTGATCGACATCAAGTGTCAAGGCCAAGGGCGACCTGCACATCGATTTCCACCACACCACCGAGGATGCCGGCATCGTGCTCGGCCAGGCGGTGGCCAAGGCGCTCGGCGACAAAGCGGGGATCGCGCGCTACGCGGATGTGCATCTGCCCATGGACGAGACGCTGACGCGTGTGGCGATCGACGTTTCCGGGCGGCCCTACCTGATCTGGAAGGTCGCCTTCACGCGCGACAAAGTCGGCGACATGGACACCGAGCTTTTCCGCGAGTGGTTCCAGGCGTTCGCCCAGAATGCCGGCATCACGCTGCACGTCGAGAATCTCTATGGCGAGAACAACCACCATATCGCCGAGACTTGCTACAAGAGCTCTGGCGCGAGCGCTGCGCAAAGCGGTGGCGATCGATCCCCGGCAGGGCGGCCGCGTGCCCTCGACGAAGGGATCGCTATAGTTCCCGCTCGCTCGTGCATTGAAAGGCAGGTCCCATGGTCACGTACACGGTTCACGAGCCCCCGAATCCGCCGGCCGACCGGCTCGACCGCGCGCAGGCCGTCGTCTTCTTGAAGGATGGGTTCAATCTCGGCGCGACACTTCTCGGGCCCGTCTGGCTGCTCGCGCGGCGTCTTTGGATCGGGTTCGCGCTCTATGCCGTGGGTCTCGGCGTTCTGCTCGGGTTCCTCAAGGCGATGGGCGCCTCGCCTGGTTGGTTTTCGCTGGTGATCGCGGCCGTCCATGTGCTCATCGGATTCGAAGGCAGCGAGCTGGAGCGGTCGCAGAAGGAATCCGATGGCTGGGCCCTGCTCGGATCGGTCGAGGGCCGTAACGAGGTCGAGTGTGAGCGCCGCTTCTTCGACGTCTGGCTGCCGATGCAACCGGCGATCGCGCGTTCGGGTGCAGCGCCGTCGCAGCCGATCGGTGCCATCAGCGTCGGTGCGGCGCGTCCACGCGGTCTGCTGGGCGGCCTCGCGGGATCGTTCGGTTCGAAACCGCGCAAGGCCTAAGGGAACAGATCCTCACACATGCAGCGCGTCGTCATTATCGACTACGGGTCGGGCAATCTGCACTCGGCCGTGAAGGCGTTCGAACGGGCGGCGCATGAGAGCGGGGCCGACGCCGAGATCGTATTGTCGGCCGCGGCCAAGGACGTCGACAGCGCGGACCGCGTGGTGCTTCCGGGAGTCGGTGCGTTTGCAGATTGCAAGCGCGGCCTCGATGCGGTTCCGGGGATGCGTGCTGCGCTCGACCGAACGGTTCGCGAAAAGGGCCGACCGTTCCTGGGCATCTGCGTCGGCATGCAGCTCATGGCGACACGCGGGCTCGAATTCGAGGTCACGGATGGCCTCGGCTGGATACCCGGCGAGGTACGGGCCATAGAGCCGAACGATCCGGCGCTGAAAGATTCCGCATATGGGCTGGAATACGCTCGACGTTGCGAACCCGCACGCACTGCTCGACGGCATCGCAACCGGGCCGCAGGGCTTGCACGCCTATTTCGTGCACTCCTTCCACTTGGTGACGGCGGAGCGGTCGTCAATCGTGGCAGAGACGGACTATGGCGGGCGGGTGACGGCGATCGTCGCCAAGGGCAACGTCGCCGGCACGCAGTTTCACCCCGAAAAGAGCCAGAAGCTCGGGCTGAAGCTCATCGCCAATTTCCTGAAGTGGACGCCTTAGCGCTTGCCTCCCCAAATAATTTTCTGACAGCAGGCTTACGCGCGACGGGAACCAGCGGGGTGGCGCGTTGTCATGGGCATAGTGCTTCCAAATTAGGAGTAACCCCATGAAGACACTCGCACTTGCTGCGATTTCCACGGCCACTCTGTTTGCCGCTTTGTCGGTGCCGGCCAGCGCGCTTCCGTCCCTGCCGAGCATCCCTTCGATCGACAAGACCGCGGTCGAGCAGGTCGGCTGGCGTTGCGGCCCGCATCGCCACTGGAATTGGCGTTGGCATCGCTGCGTGCGTAACTGGTAACGGCTTGAGCCTGCGGCGGCTTTTGCGAACAAGCTGCCGCGGGTTCTTTCACGTCAGGGCGCGGAGGTGATTGTCGAAAGCGATTCCGACGTGGTGTGCACTTGGACCGCTGGCTGAAAGGGCAGGCAAAACGTCGCCGTGTCCCGAGGTCAGGACGAACCCTTCGGCGGCGGGAGCGATGCCGCAGCCGTCAGCGAGGGAGGTCGTGCCGCGAATGGTGCCCGAGTTAGCGTCCAGGAATACGACGCTGCCAGCGCGAGGGGCTGAGGCTGCGATGGTGGTGCCGTCTCGGCTGATGGCGACGGAGCCGATATAGCCTTTCAACACCGAGCCCATCGGCTGGTCTGGCTTCACGAGGCTGATCGGTGCATCTCGCGAGGCTGAGCCTATCAATTCGGGCGGCGATTGGGCCGATCCCTCCCATTGCGCTCCAAACCAGACTTTGCCATCCGGCGTTGCCGCGAGGTGACGGATCGATAGCGCGTTGAGGCTCGCCGGCAGCGTATGCAGCGCGCTGAGCGCGCCGGTCAGGCGGTCCACAAACGCGAGCGATGGCTTCATATCCGCGATATCGATCGAAGTGCGGCCCGTCTCCGGCAGCGTCTCGTAACCACCGTTGGCGATCGCGAATGTGCGGCCATCCGCGAGCAGCACCGCCTCGTGCGGGCCTATCCCGAACGTCTCCAATTCGCCGATCCGCTTGAATTCGCCGGTGGCGTCGTAGATTCCAAGCTTGCCCTGGCCGCTGTCGAGGTCGTTCTCGGTGGCATAGAGCAGGCGACCATCGGGAGAAAAAACGCCGTGGCCGAAGAACGTCCGATTTTCGGGCGGCGTGAAAAGCGTGGGCTCACGGGCGCCGCCCGGGTCGAAGGTGACGGCGAAACGTCCGGGCTGGCGGGCGAAGGCGACTGCCGTTCGCCCTGACGGATCAACTGCGATGTCATGGCCGCGCGCGGACAGCGGGATTTCGCGGACGATGCGCCCGTCGCGGTTCAGTATCACCAGACCATAGGCACCATCGGCCCTGCGGCACGCGGAAATGAAGGCGCCTACGCTACCGATTGCTCCGACCGCGTTCGCAAGACGGGCTGGGGCTAGGAGAGCAACCGCTGTGCCGATCAGAAATGCCCGTCGATGCATACCCGCCGCCCTAGAGGTTAGTCGCCATCAAGCTCGTTGAAGCCGAGGCTGATCTCGGCCGCCGGCAGCATTTCGGTCGCGATAGCGCGGCGAATGCCGCCGAGCATGTTCGACACAGACTTGAACGTATCAGGCGCACTGCCGCTCTGCGCCGACGCCGGCTTTGGAGTGGCTTTCATATCAGCGGATATGAGGCGCGAGAGGGTCTCGAAGCCGGTCGACACGAGTTGTCGGAATTTCTGCTTGTCGTCGGGTAAGTAGCTGTCGAGCGCGGTCGCGACATAGAGAGACTGCGTGGATTTTAATCCGGCCAGCAAATATTCGTCGCTGTAGCCGAGCTTGCGGAAAGGCAGCCCGGAACTCTTGGCGCGGCCTTCCTTCGCCACCTCGAGCCGTGGCTTGACCTGCGCTTCCAGCATCAATTGCAGACCGGTCAGAAGCGACTTCGCGACCTCGGCCGCGGCCTCTGACGCGGAATGGTAGGATGCGTTGTCCGAGCCAGGGCGAAGCATGCGGTCACGCCAGCCGCCATCCTTGGTCCAATCGGTTACGATCTCGCCAGCCAATGAGGCAACGTTGCCGCTGATAGCGACGGCGAGCTTGCAGCGGTAGGTGCCATCGTCGGTCGCCGCCCCGATCGGGGTAGTCTCATCCGCAAGCAGGACTTCGAGCGCGGGGAGGCCCTGCAGCGATGCGCTCTGCTTGGTCAGCGCACCAGGCTCCAACAGGCTTGCATCTCGGTTGGCGAGGACGGGACGGAGTTGCCGCTCCATAACGCCGCGCGGGTCAGGCCAGAATGCTATCCGCTCGTGCCGTCCGGCTTCCGAAGCGGGCCCCATGCGAAGGTATTCGACCTCTGCCCAGGCCAGAGCGGTGCTCTTGAAGCGGGCGCGAAGTGCGGCGCGGTGGGCGTCGCTCGGATCGGCGCAGAAGGCAGCGGTTTCCTTGGCGAGCGCGTGGGCTGAGGTTTCAAACACTTTGAAATGCGGCACGAAGTGATTATCGATCGCGTGCTGGACCAGAACGTAGAGCGACTGGTGCTCGGCTCGTGCCGCGGGGGCAACGGCCAGGCATGCAAACGCGGCCGCGGCCAATCGGATCTTCAAGTCTCGTGCTCCTTCACAGCCGCTCGAGGTAGCGGATCAGTCGTGTCTTAACTTCCACGGGCAGCGCCTCGAAGCGGTCGCGAGCGTACGTTGCTTCGCCTCCGTGGGCGAGAACAGCACCCATCAAGTCGGCGGCGCGTCCATCGTGCATGTAGCGCTTTTCGCGCCCCCCAGGCTTGAGTTCGATCAACGGTGCCGTCCGCCATTCTCTCGACGCTGCGCCCGGTTCGGCGACGCCGTCGTCCAGTGCTTCGCCCATATCATGCAGCAAGAGATCGGTGAAAGCGCGCACTTCGCCGCCGCCACGCCTGGGCATGCGGGGTACGTGACAAGCCGCGCATCCGATCGCCTCGAATGTCGTGGAGGCGTCCGGGTCGGCGGCCGGCTCGGGTCCGGGGTGGCTACGCAGGTAGGTCGCGACAAGCTCGAGCATGGGGCCGGAGACCTCGCGGCCATCGAAGTTGCGGCTTTCTCCGTGAGGCAACGCGCGGCATTCGACCTGCAATGGCGTGCAATCACCGTAGGGGTGTGGCCGGCGCGGACTCGACAAGCCGAGGTCGAGCAAGAAGGCTTCGGCGATTTGTTCAGTCAGCGTCGGCTGGCTCGCCTTCCAGCCGAAACGGCCGAGAGTAGGCTTGCCATCGGGGGCGACGATCATGCGGGCGCGCCCTTTGACGCCGCCCGGCTTATTGCGGTCCGGATTCGCCAGCGCTTGAACCGCGGCTTCGTCGATGTCGTCCAGCTCCCCGCGTCCATGCAGAGACGGGGCGATACGGATGCCCGTGCGGAACCCGTCACCGAGTGGAGGGCCAAGCAACTCGATGTCGAGCTTGGGAGGTGCGCCGGGTGCTGGCGCAGTAAGGCGAACGCGGGCTTCCGGTTTCAGGCCCGGAACGGCTTCGGTCTGCAGTTGCCGGCCGTACCAAGGATGGGTTGCGCCGCCGGGACCAGCAACGCGCACGGCGCCACCGCCGATGACGACCGAACCGTCAGTCTGCCTCTTTATGGGTGCGGCGCCGGCTGCAGGGTGGCAAGCGACGCAAGAGCCGGCGTTAAAGAGCGGTCCCAATCCATCGGCGCCGTCGACACTGGCGGGGGCGGGCACCCAATTACGCCGGAAAAGTGCGCGGCCGGCAATCGCATCGAGGCCGTCATCCGCGGCAAGCGCTGGCCCGCCAAGCAGGACGACCATCACTCCTGCAAGTGTTGCGAAAACCGATGCATGGTTGGATCCCCACCTTCGTGGGGTTGTGGGATTGGCGCAGATCGACGTGCGGCGGTTCATGCGACGTGAACATATCCCATCATGCCGGTCTCCTGGTGTTCCAGCAGATGGCAATGAAACATCCATGAACCGGGATTGTCGGCGACCAGCGCCACTTCCAGCCGCTCTCTCGGTAGCAGCACGATGGTGTCGCACTTGTGTGGCGGCAACTTGCGCTTATTGGAGGAAACGAACGTGAACGTGTGGCCGTGAATGTGGATCGGATGCGCGTGCGGCGTCAGGTTCTCCAATTCGAAGATGTAAGACTTGCCGAGCTTCAACTCAGCCAACGGTCCGCCGAGCTTGTTATGATCGCCGCCGGGCCACGAGCGCTTGTTGATTGCCCAGAAATTTCGCGTGGCGAGGCACAGGGCGTCCATCTCGATGCCGTTTTCGCCGGCGAGGGCGGCGACGGCTTCGCCCGTGGCCGTCGCACCGAACGCGAAGGTTAGCCTCTCGGCATTGGCGAGATCGGGTTCGGCGATGCGGCTCGCGCGCAGCGGCGCGGGATAAAACGCGGCCGTTCGCTTGGGCTCGCCTTGGGGCATCAATTCAGCCAGCACTAAGGGCTTCGGTGCAAAATAATCGACGATCTGGCACGGCGTGCCAGCCTTGGGCGATCGGACCAGCAGGTCGAGCCGCGTGGCGGGTCCCGATCGCCAGGACCTCAATGGGAAAGGCGCGCAGGCGATGCCGTCGACGGCGATGACGGCGGCTTCGGCGCCCTGAACTCCGACCTCCATGATGCGAGAGGGATCGACATCGAGGAAGCGGATGCGAATGTCGGCGGATGCGGGCACGGTGTAGCGCGGTCTAATCTCGCCGTTGACGCTACGGATGTTGCCGGGCGAGCCGGACTTGGCCGCTCCTTCGTCGGTGATGAAGGGGAGAAACTTGCCGTCGGTGCCGATGCGCCAATCCTTGTAGACGAGTACCAGCTCGTGGTCGGGTGCCACGGTCTCATCGCCGGTAACGATCAGGACGCCGGCTAGGCCGCGTCCGACATGCTCCACCGTGTTGCAGTGAGTGTGGAAGAAGTAGGTGCCGGTATCCGGCGGCGTGAACGAGTAGGTGAACTCGCTTCCCGGCATGATCGGCGCCTGCGTGACGTACGAGACGCCGTCCTCATTGTTCGGGAGACGGATGCCGTGCCAATGGATCGAGATGTGCTCGCCCTTGCGCGGAAGGCGGTTCTTAACGTTGGCGACGAGGCGGTCGCCCAGCCGCAGCTTGACGGTCGGGATGCCGGCCTCGGTGAAGGTCCAAAGCGGCATGGTCTTGCCGCCGAAGCACGGCAATGCAGCGGCGCGCTCTGCCGCTTCGAGTGCGATCGTGACGTCCTTACCGTCGGAAACCGGCGCAATGACGGGACCGAGATTGCGCGACCAGGCCGGTCCGGAGAGGCCGGGGAGAATATAGGCGCTGCCGAAGCCGAGCCCGACGGCTCCAGTCGTTTGCAGAAACCTGCGTCGCGAAATCATGGGTTCTCCACTTTCCTCGAACCCCGCCCCGCGCTTCGTCAACCTCGGCTTGTTGCCGGGAACTCATCCGCCGGATTCGTTCACGGGTGAGCGTCCGGGCAATTTTCGAGGCCAACTCATCAATGGTTGGGTCCTCGGGACGGGCCCGAGGACGACAATTCAGAGGGCTTGGGCTGAGCTACTTCTTTTCCTTTTCGAGCTTGGCGAGGCCCTTGGACTCCGCCACCTCGATCTTGAGATTCAGCACCGTTACCGCGCCCTCGATCGCCCGCGTCTGAGCGACGAGTGCATCAGCGGCATCGAGGAGCATCTTCGACCCCTCCTCGTTCCCCGGCGCTAGCATCTGATCGTAAGCCATAACGCCGCTCTCGGCCTTGATCTTGATCGCTTGCAGCTTTGACAGTGTCGCGGACAGCGCGGCATCCACTCGCTTGGCGGCGTCGGCGTTTGCGGCGCGAGTGAGATCGGCGATACTCGGGCCGGAGACGACCTTGCCCTCGCTCGTCGTGTAGCGTCCATTCCAGATGCCGATGATGCCGAGCTCGTCGCTGACGTGGGCGTTGTGGGTGTTGTCGGAGAAGCAGTCCTGCTCCTCTTCGGGATCATGCAGGAGCACACCGAGCTTGATTCGCTCGCCGGCCATTTCGCCGAAGGACAGCGACCCCAGGCCCGTCAGGATCGAGACAAGGCCGCCTTCGGGTCCTTTGTCCTCCAGCTCCTTGCGCGCGGCGCCGCCGGCCTTCCAGTTGGCGGTCATTTCGTCGAGGTCATCCACCAGAAGCCCGGTCGCGGCAGTGAGGTAAGCACGGCGGCGGTCGCAATTACCGCCGGTGCATTTGGCGAGATCGAAGTCTGTCGCGGGACGGTTGCCGGCGCCAGGCCCGGTTCCGTTCAGGTCCTGACCCCAGAGCAGGAACTCGATGGCGTGGTAGCCGGTGGCGACGTTCGCTTCGACTTCCAAAGCCTGATGCAGTTTGCGCAAAAGGTCCTTGTCGATCGTCGTCGCATCGACCTTGTCGGGGCCAATCTGCAGCGCCTTGTTGGCGATGACATTGGCGGAGTAGAGCGGGTTGTCGTCCTTGGTCTCGCCGTAAGTCTTGGCGTCGACGTAATCGATCAGTCCTTCATCGAGCGGCCAGGAATTCACGCGGCCTTCCCAATCATCGACAACCTTATTTCCGAAGCGAAATCCTTCGGTTTTAAGATAGGGGACGCGCGCTACCTTCCAGGCGTTGCGTGCCGCTGCAAGCGTTTCCGGCGTCGGCGACTTGAGCAGGTTCGCCACGGCTGCGTCGAGGTTCTTGGCCGTCGCCGCTGCATCGCCATAGGCGGTTTCCGCCATGTCGGCGTAGAACCTCGTCACCGTTTGCGGTGTGACCGCTTCGGCTGCTGCTGCCGGCTGCACGTGCGCCAGAGCGAGCGCCGCACCCAACACTGCCGTCAGTTTTGTCAGCATTGTCATCCCCTGGGAAAGCTAATATTGTTTATTGTGCTAGTAAAGAAGGCGGCCGGAGTTGAGTTCAAAATCGTGCGCCTTAGAGCGCGGATACGCGACTCCGACAGCCTATTAACTTTCTTGATTTCCTTAGTTTAGAATTGGTCTATATTGCGGCCACCGAGAAGACTAAGTGAGGGACATCCAGAGATGCGATTGACCAAACAGACCGGACACGCCATTCGCATCCTGGTCGACTGCGCATGTGCCGACGGGGAGCTGGTGAAGGTCGCCGAAATCGCGGAGCGCCTCGATATCACCCCCCAGAACGTGTTCAAGATCGTACACATCCTCTCACATGCCGGCTTTCTGACGGCACAGCGCGGACGCCACGGCGGCGTGAAACTGGCGCGCAAAGCGGCGGAAATTCGCATCGGGGACGTGGTCAGAGCGACTGAAGTCACCTCCGTCGAGATCGAGGGTCAGGAAGGACCGGCGACGAATTTGAAACCGGGTGCTGTGCCGATCAATCAAGTGCTCGATGACGCGCTGGAGGCCTTCATCAGCGTGCTCGACCAGCATACGCTCGAGGACATGGCCGCATCGTCCGGACGCCGCGGCACGACTGACGTCGCAGGTAAGCGTTCCGCAGCGAAATCCCGCCCGCTCAGGTCGGGTGGAGATGCGAGGCTGCGGCCGCGCGTCGCGCCCGCTCGCTGAGAACCGTTCCAAGCTACGGCTGCAATATGAAAAATCGTTTAGTTACAAGTTATTGGCAGTATATTAGATTTGGAATACTTCTAAGTAGAAAATCCCGGCGACAAATACCTGCAAACTGTGACTGTCGGTGACTTGACTGGGCGCGCCGCATGAGGATTTCTATACTCAACTGATCCACAATCGCTGCCGATGTCGGGGCCTTGAACCCCTTCGATTGGAGAGACCGATGTTCGAAGACGATCACAACGAGCGAAGCGCGGATCCTTGTCCGCTCGCTCTTTCCCAGATCATCCGGGTGCCTGAGCGTCTGGTCGGGCTTGGCTTCCGGCATTGGTTTGCGGGTTACCAGAGCGGCGACGTGCATTGCTGGGAGACTGCGTGGGGCGTCTATGAACGTGCACTCGGTGAAAAAGGCGCCCGCCTTGCCGTTGCTGAGTTGTCCTCCTGGGTCAAGGCGGTGCGCGCTTCCGCCCGTCGCGATATTACTGTGTTTCACGGAGACTGCCGCAGCTTCTGCCGCGATGAATGCCTTGCGGTGGCGATGGTCGCCGCGTGTCAGCACAATACCTGCCCGGCGCTGAAGGCTTGCACGTTCGCGTTGATCGAGAGTTCCATGATCGACGAGGTGATGCACCACACCGAGAGTTACAGCGCGGTCATGCGCAGCCTGGATCAGACGCTAGCGCCGCAGTCGATCAGGAGTATCGGGCATCTCGCGGGCGCGCACCAGCCGGCTCCGAGACTGGGCCGGGCGCTGCACTGAGAGGGGGACGAAGATGATCATTTGCTCCTGCGCCGTGATCTCGGATCACGATATCGAAATGGCGGTGCTCGACATCATGAGCGGCCCCGACGCGCCTATTCCGACTCCCGGCGTCGTTTACCGGCAACTCGAAAAGAAGCTGAAGTGCTGCGGCTGCTTACCGGTGACGGTGGCGGTCATCTACGAAAAGCTCGAGTCGCTGGAATCCAAAGGACTGATTTGTCCCTATGCCTCGGCAACGGCGCGCAACCGGCTGAAGCGCCATCGCTCGCGGTCCGACGTCACGACCAACCAGCTCGTCGATCTCGCTGCCGAGTAGAAATGCCGCTCACACAACCGTAACGTGGAGATCACCGACGCCGTCGACGTGACCTTTCATGACATCGCCGCGGTTGATGGCGCCGACGCCGGATGGGGTGCCGGTGAGGATGAGGTCGCCGGCCTTCAGCTCGAACAACGTCGACAGGATCGCGATCTGGTGCGGCACATCCCAGATCATTTGCGCGAGGTCGCCGGCCTGGCGGCGAACGCCGTTGACGTCGAGCCAAATGGCGCCCTTGGTCAACAATCCGCAGGTCTCGACCGGGAGCACGCCCGAACAGGGAGCGGAGTGCTCGAAGGCCTTGCCGGCTTCCCAGGACCGGCCGAGTTTTTTCGCTTCGCCCTGTATGTCACGCCGGGTCATATCCAGCGCCACCGCATAACCGAAGATATGATCGTTCGCCGCTTCGGCTGCGATATCCGTTCCGCCGGATTTGAGCGCGACGGCGAGCTCGATCTCGAAATGAACATCCTTCGACCGCGGCGGATAGGGAAAGCGTCCGTCAGTGCGGAGATTTGAAGGGTTTTTCTGGAAGAAGAACGGCGGCTCCGCATGGGGGTCGTGGCCCATCTCGCGGGCGTGCTCGGCGTAGTTGCGGCCGACGCAATAGATCCGATGCACCGGAAACAGCTTGTCGGTGCCGACGACGGGAAGCGCGGGGATCGGCTGCGGCGGGAAGGCATAGATCATCGGCAAGGCCTCGGGCTGTGGGTTCGTCGAGCGGGCTTATAGCAGGGCGGCCGGCAGAGCTGGGGAAGTTTGCGCCCGCGGCCGGCGGTGTACTATCCAATTAGTGCCTTGCCCTGGACCCATTCGGCGGTGCAAACATCTGGCAATTAAACCAGACTTGTCACGGGATCTCCATGCAGCGCGCGACAACCGAAACCAACTCTCACAACGGTAGCGTCCGGCACGATTGGACCAGGGCGCAAGCGCTGGCACTTTACGAGGCTCCGTTCAACGATCTGCTGGCCGCCGCCCACACGGTGCATCGGCGCCATTTCGACGCCAATGCCATCCAGATGAGCCGTCTGCTCTCGATCAAGACCGGGGGCTGTGCTGAAGACTGCGGCTATTGCAGCCAGTCGGCGCATCACGAGTTGGGCCTCAAGGCTTCGAAGCTGATGGAGGTCCAGCGCGTCCTCGCCGAGGCCAAGAAAGCGCGCGATGCCGGTGCCAGCCGCTATTGCATGGGCGCCGCTTGGCGCAGCCCGAAAGAGCGCGATATGGAGTTGGTCGTGGCCATGGTGGAGGGCGTGAAGGCCCTCGGCATGGAGACGTGCATGACGCTCGGCATGCTTGTCCGATGGCGACGTCTCAAAGCTCAAGCACGCAGGCCTCGATTACTACAACCACAACATCGATACGTCCGAGAGCTACTACGAGAAGGTCATCACGACGCGAACGTTCGCAGACCGGCTCGATACGTTGGCGCGGGTGCGCGAGGCGGGCATCAAGGTGTGCTCGGGCGGCATCGTCGGCATGGGCGAGGAGAAGCAGGATCGCGTCGACATGCTGGTGACCCTGGCGAACCTGGCAGAGCATCCGGAGAGCGTGCCGATCAACATGCTGATCCCGATCGAGGGCACGCCTCTCGGTAAGGTGGAGAAGCTCGACAACATCGAGTTCGTGCGCACCATCGCTCTCGCTCGTCTGATGATGCCGAAATCGTTCGTGCGGCTTTCGGCTGGCCGCACCGAGATGAGCGATGAGATGCAGGCTCTGTGCTTCTTCGCTGGCGCAAACTCGATCTTCTGCGGTGACACGCTGCTGACGGCGGCTAACCCTGGAGAAGATGCGGATACGCGGCTGTTCAAGAAGCTCGGGCTGAGGCCGCTGGAGCTCGAGCCGCAAGAGTTGAGTGAGCACGCGCACGCCGAGGGCGGCGGCGGTCATCACGCTGGTGACGGCTGCTGCGGCTCTCAACTGCACGGCTCCGCGTGCGAGAATTCCAATGGCCGAGGCGCATGAACGCGCGCTGCAAGCGCTGTCGCGGCGCGGGCGCCTGCGGTCGCTGTCGCCGCGAAAGGGGCTCGATTTTTCCTCCAACGATTACCTCGGTCTCGGCAACTCGCCGGAGTTGAGGCAGGCGGCGACCGAAGCGTTAGCGCGAGGCGTTGCGCTGGGTGCGGGCGGGTCGCGGCTTCTGCGCGGGAATGATCCCGAGCATGAGGCGTTGGAAGACGAAGCCGCTCGCTTCTTCGGCGCCGAAACCGCGCTGTTTCTCGGCGGCGGTTTCCCGGCCAATACCGCGATCTTTCAGACCCTGCCGCAGCGCGGCGATCTTGTCGTCTATGACGAGCTCATCCACGCTAGTGTGCATGACGGGATGCGCGGAGGTCGCGCGTCGGCGGTCGCGGCGCGGCATAACGATGCCCAGAGTTTTGCGGACCAAATCGCGACGTGGCGCAGCGAGGGCGGGACCGGTCAGCCTTGGATCGCGGTCGAGAGCCTTTACAGCATGGATGGCGATCGCGCGCCGCTGGTCGATCTGATGGCGGTGGCCGAACGCCACGACGGCATGCTGGTCATCGACGAAGCGCACGCGACGGGTGTCTGGGGAGACAAAGGCCGCGGGCTCGGATGCGCGTTCGAAGGACGCGGCAACGTTATTTCGCTGCACACTTGCGGCAAGGCGCTGGGGCTCATGGGTGGGCTCATTCTGGCGCCGAAGCTTATCTGTGATTTCCTCATCAACCGCGCGCGCCCATTCATCTATGCGACTGCTCCCTCGCCGCTGATCGCGGCGTGCGTGCGGGCGGCACTGCGTCTGGCGGCGGAAGATGATGCGCGGCGCGCAAAGCTCATCGGGCGAGTCGCGCGTGCGGGCGAACAATTGCAGGCGAGGTGCGGGATTGCGCCATCGGGATCGCAAATCCAGCCGGTGATCGTCGGCAGCGACGTGCGCGCGGTGGCGCTGGCTAAAGCAATGCAGGCGCATGGTTTCGACATCCGCGCGGTGCGTCCGCCAACGGTGCCGGAGGGGACATCGCGGCTGCGCGTCGCGCTGACGCTCAACGTCGACGACGAAGCGGTCGACGCGATGGTCGAAGCTCTGGCGGGTGAGCTTCAGAGGCTGGCCGCATGAGCCAGCGTTTCGTCATCGCAGGCACGGATACGGACGTCGGAAAGACGGTGTTTGCGGCGGGCCTCGCGACCGCGCTGGGAGCTTTTTACTGGAAGCCGGTTCAGGCGGGCGTTGGCGATCTCTTGCAAGATCGTCATTCCAGTCTGCGGGCGGGGATGATGTTATGCACGGCCGGAACGGATGCGGAGGAAGCTGTCCGGTTGGGCGTGCCCGCTGATCGCGTGCTTCCGGAAGCCTACCGCCTCACCCAGCCGCTTTCGCCGCATCGCGCGGCGGAGATCGACGGCGTGGCACTTGATCCGGCGTGTTTGGTGCCGCCCGATGTATCGCCGCTGGTGATCGAGTTGGCGGGCGGACTGATGGTGCCGCTGAGACGAGATCTTCTGCAAATCGATTTGGTCGCGCAATGGAAGCTTCCGGTGGTGCTGGTGGCACGCACGGCGCTGGGTACGATCAACCACACACTGCTGTCGTTGGAGGCTCTGCGCGCGCGCGAAATCAAGATTCAAGGTGTCGCTTTCGTCGGCGACAGCCAACGAAGACAACGAGCGCACAATCGTCGAGATGGGCGGTGTTCGTGCTCTCGGCCGGCTTCCCCTCATAGGTCCTACAGCGGACACGTTGACGGAAGCCTTCCGCGAGAATTTCCGGTGCGAGGATTTCACCTGATGCGCTCGCCTGTGTGGCATCCTTTCACGCAGCACGCGCTCATGCCGCCGCCGCCGGTCGTGACGCGTGCCGAAGGTGCTTGGCTTGAAACGAGCGACGGCAAGCGCATTCTCGATGCGATCTCGTCGTGGTGGGTTGTCACGCACGGCCACCGGCATCCGCACATCGTGTCGGCGATCAAGGAGCAAGCGGACAAACTGGATCAGGTTATTTTCGCCGGTCACACGCACGGACCGGCGGAGAATTTGGCGGCGAAACTCGTCGAGATCGCGCCGTCCGGATTGCGGCATGTGTTCTTCTCCGACAGCGGGTCGACATCGGTAGAAGTGGCGCTGAAGATGGCGCTGGGCTATTGGCGCAATATAGGTGAGCCGCGCAAACGCATCGTCGCGCTGGAGCATGGGTATCACGGCGACACCATCGGCACGATGTCTGCCGGCGCGCGCGGCGTTTTCAATGCCGCCTACGAGCCACTGTTGTTCGATGTCATCCGGTTGCCATTTCCGCATGAGGGACGCGAGCAGACAACGATCGACGCGCTGGAACATGCGTGCCGTGCTGAGCCGATAGCAGCGCTGATCATCGAGCCGTTGATCCTCGGAGCGGGCGGAATGCTTATCTATCCGCCGGACGTGCTTTCCGTGATGAAACGTGTTTGCGAACGGTATGGTGCGCTGCTCATCGCGGACGAGGTGATGACGGGGTGGGGGCGCACTGGGACGCGGTTCGCTTGTGACCAGGCCGGTATCACACCGGACATCCTGTGCCTTGCGAAAGGTCTCACCGGTGGCTCGTTGCCACTCGCGGTGACGCTGTGCACGGCGCCGACATTCGACGCGCATTACTCCACGGACCGGACGCAAACCTTCTTCCATTCGAGCAGCTTCACCGCCAACCCGATCGCCTGCGCGGCGGCGGTGGCCAATCTCGAAGTATGGGAGCGGGAGCCGGTGCAGGCACGGATCGATGGCCTCTGCGCGCACCAAGCCGAGCGGATCGCCGCGTTTCGCGCCGACCCCCGCTTCAGCAATGTGCGGCGGCTCGGCACGATCACGGCGCTCGATCTCAAGGTGCCAGACGCCGGCTACCTTGCGGACGTAGGCCCGAAGCTCTACGCCTTCTTCGCGGATCGCGGCGTGCTGCTGCGCCCGTTGGGATCGACAATCTACGTGCTGCCGCCCTATTGCGTCACGGCCGCCGATCTCGATCTCGTCTACGACGCGATCGACGCGGCGGCCGCGGCGATTACCTGAAACAGGAACTGTAATGAGCTCGACGATCATCGGCATGGGGCACTATGCGCCTGAGCGGGTCGTCGCCAACGGCGAGCTCGAGGAGGTGCTCGGTCTCGATCCGGGTTGGATTCAGGGGCGTGTCGGCATTCGCGAACGGCGCTGGGCAGGTGACGGAGAGGCGCTGACGGACATCGCGCTGAAGGCCGGCGAGATGGCGCTCGCAAACAGCGGTGCCGATCGGAGCAAGGTCGCGCTAACGCTGCTCGCAACTTCGACGCCGGATCACCTGCTGCCGCCGTCGGCGCCGCTGCTGGCACATCGCTTAGGGTTGTCGAAGTGCGGCGCGATCGACATGGCGGGTGCCTGCGCCGGGTTCCTCTACGCACTGGCCATGGCGGACGCCTACGTGCGCGTTCACAAGCGCATGGTGCTCGTCGTTGCGGCCAACATCCTGTCGCGCCGCATCGACATGGGCGAACGCGCGAGCGCGATCCTGTTTGCGGACGCAGCTGGCGCGGTGCTTCTCGCGCCCAGCGATGTGCCAGGGCGCGGGGTGCTCGGAGTGGACCTAGCGTCCGATGGCGCGGCCTACGATCTCATCAAGATCCCGGCTGGCGGCAGCAGGCGGCCGTTCTCACCCGACCTTACGCTCAGCGACGTGACCATGAAGCTGTCCGACGGCAAGGCGGTGTTTTCGAAGGCCGTCGGCATGATGGCGGACGGGTCGAGAGCCGCGCTGGAGCAAGCCGGCCTCGGCGTCGCGGATGTCGATCATTTCATTCCGCACCAGGCCAACACCCGCATCATCGAGGCGACGCGAAAACAGATCGGCATCACGCCCGATCGGATGCTTTCGACGGTCGCGGAGTTCGGCAACAGTTCGGCTGCGACGATCCCGTTCACGCTGTCGCACGAGGCGGCGTCGCGAGGCGTCAAGGCCGGCGACGTGCTGCTGCTCGCGGCCGCTGGCGCCGGACTAACGGGCGGGGCGCTGGTCTATCGGGTGTGAGCGAGTTCGAACCCTCTGACCCGGTGCGAGTCACCTGTTGCACGATGGGTCCTCGGGACAAGCCCGAGGATGACAATGTCGAGGTCGTAAACCTTTACTCGGCAGCGGCCGGTTTCGACCGGGTCTTGGCCGCCTTGGCCTCGGCGGTTTTCGCCTCGGCTTCTTTCCAGCAGATGGTCTGATCGCGTTCGTCGCGCAGCTTGCGATAGGGCAACCCGAGACCCTTGGACGTGTTTCCGGTCCGCCGCTTGAACTGGATCGTGCGGATCATCTCGCGAATGCGCGGCTGGATCTCGGTCCGGAAGCGGGTGCCGTTGAACACGCCATAGTGGCCGACGCCCGGTTGCACGTAGTGATAGCGCTCGTCGACCGGAATATTGGGGCAAATATCGTGCGCCGCTTCGGTTTGACCGAGGCCGCAGATATCGTCCTTCTCGCCTTCGACGGTAATGAGCGCGGTCTTCTTGATCGCCGCGCAATCGACCTTCTGGCCCCGGTGCATCATCGTGCCGTTGGGCAACGCATGATCCTGGAACACCGTCTTGATCGTCTGCAGGTAAAACTCCGCAGGCAGGTCCATGACTGCGAGATACTCTTCGTAGAATTCCTTGTGCTGGCGGACGCTATCGCAGTCGCCCTTGACGAGGTTGTCGTAGAGTTTGGTATGCGCGTCGCGGTGCCGCTCGAGGTTCATGGTCATGAACCCGGTCAACTGGATGAAGCCGGGGTATACCTTGCGCATGGCGCCAGCGTTGGGGAACGGCACGCGGTTGATGACCGACCGCTCGAACCACTCCATGGATTTCTTTTCAGCGAGGTTGTTGACGACCGTCGGATTGCGACGCGTGTCGATGGGCCCACCCATCAGGGTCAGCGAGGCGGGCTGGCAAGGATCGTCATTGGCGGCCATGACGGCAGTAGCGGCGAGCACCGGCACCGAAGGCTGACAAACGGCCATGACATGCGTGTTCGGCCCGAGGAACTGGACCATCTCGACGATGTAGTCGATGAAGTCATCGAGGTCGAAACGGCCTTCGTAAAGCGGCACGTCGCGGGCATCGACCCAGTCGGTGATATAGAGGTTATGCTCCGGGATCATCGCCTGCACGGTGCCACGCAACAGCGTTGCGTAATGGCCCGACATCGGCGCGACGAGCAGCACCTTTGGGTCGTAACGCTTGCCGCAAACCGTCTCGTCGCGATCGAAATGGATGAGATTGCAGAATGGTTTCGACCAGACGGTCTCCTCGCGGACGGGAACAGTGAGGCCGTGGATCTTGGTGTCCGCGATCCCGAACTCCGGCTTGCCGTAACGGCGGGTGATGCCTTCGAAGACTTCGCATGCGGCAGAGATGCTCTTGCCGAATGCGGTTTGACCCACAGGGTTGAAGGGCAGGCCCATGCTCATTTTCAAGCCACGCGCGCTCATGCGCAGCGGAGACATGAAGACGTGCGCCATTTCATAGGCGTAGTAATTCATCAGCCCCTCCGAGTCCGTCGTGTCTTCGTCGTCAGTGATTCTGCACCGCCCCCCGGCGGCCACTGGTCTTTAGACGCAGTGCAGCATTGCCGAAGGTGGACGTCAAGGAGTTGTCACAATTCACTTTGGGAATCTGTGACCAAGGAAACAGCAGGCCGTGCAAAAAGATTAAGCAAACGCAGGGGTTTCAATCACTGCTGCCACTTCGTACCATGGTTAAGCAGCGATCAGCCAAATCTGGGCACTTGCGATTTGGTTTCGCTGCACCGCAGCGGCAAGCTGCGGACGACGGCAATCACACCGATCGGTACGAGGGAAGAACCGCGCACCCATGGCCATCCTGACCAGCCTGCACCACGTCACGCGCTATACTTACGATCGCCCGGTCCAGCTTGGGCCGCAGATCATCAGGCTCCGGCCGGCACCGCACTGCAGGATCAAGATCCCCAGCTATTCGCTCAAGGTCACGCCTACCAATCATTTCGTGAACTGGCAGCAGGATCCGCACGGCAACTGGCAGGCGCGCTTCGTTTTTCCTGAAAAGACCGACGGAATATTCGGTGACGGTCGATCTGCTGGCCGAGATCGCGGTCATCAATCCGTTCGATTTCTTCGTCGAGCCGGCGGCCGAAACGATGCCCTTCTCGTACGAGGCCGAGCTGAAGCGCGATCTCGCCGCATACCTCGAGCCGAGCACGTCCGCGCTCTGCTTTCGCAAGCTGCTCGAGACGGTCCGCCCATCCAAGGGGCAGCGCACGGTCGACTATCTCGTCGATCTCAATCATCGCCTGCAGCAAGAAATCCGCTACGTCATCCGCATGGAACCGGGCGTGCAGACGCCGGAGGAAACGCTCACTCTCAAGTCAGGCTCGTGCCGCGATACATCGTGGCTGCTGGTCGAACTGCTGCGTCACCTGGGGTTCGCTGCGCGGTTCGTATCGGGCTACCTCATTCAGTTGAAGCCGGACCTGAAGGCGCTCGACGGCCCGGCAGGAACCGATCACGATTTCACAGACCTGCACGCGTGGGCTGAGGCCTACATCCCGGGCGCTGGCTGGATCGGGTTCGATCCGACCTCGGGCCTAATGGCGGGCGAGGGGCATATCCCGCTTTCGGCGACGCCGCACTACCAATCGGCGGCGCCGATCTCCGGCCTCGTGGATCACGCCCAGGTCGACTTTGCCTTCGACATGAAGATCTCCCGCATCGCCGAGGCGCCGCGCGTCACCGCGCCGTTCTCGGATGCGGCATGGCAGGATCTCGTCAAGCTCGGCGACAAGGTCGATGCCGATCTGGTCGGGCAGGACGTCCGCTTGACGATGGGCGGCGAGCCGACGTTCGTATCCATCGACGACTACCAGTCCGCGGAGTGGAATACCGCGGCGGTGGGTCCGACGAAGCGGATCCGCGCTGACGATCTCATCCGGCGTTTGAGAAAGAGGTTCGCGGCTGGCGGCTTCCTGCATTACGGGCAGGGCAAGTGGTATCCGGGCGAGAGCCTGCCGCGGTGGACGTTCGCGCTCTATTGGCGGCGCGACGGCAAGCCGATCTGGCGCAATCCGGATCTGGTGATGCCGGAGGCCGCGCCGGCTAACGCCCGTGTGGAGGGTGCGCGGGCGCTGGGCGAGGGGATCGCCAAGCGGCTCGGCATCGAAGTCGACTGCGTCCAACCGGCGTTCGAGGACCCGGGGCACTGGCTGTTGAAAGAGGCGCAGTTGCCGCCGAATGTTACGCCGGAAAATTCGAAGCTGAAGGACGCGGAGGATCGCGCCCGTATCGCGCGCGTGTTCGACGAGGGAGGGCTGACAACTCCGCGCGGCTACGTCATGCCGATCCAGCGTTGGAACGTAAAGGCGGGGTACGGCTGGGTCAGCGAGAAGTGGCGCACGCGGCGCAAGTATCTGTTCCTCGTGCCTGGCGACAGTCCGGTCGGCTTCCGACTGCCGCTGGAGGGGTTGCCGTGGGTGCCGCCGCTGGCGTTTCCGCATGTCGTGCCCGACGACCCGATGATGGATCGGGGGCCGCTGCCCGATCCCGACAAGGTCATGCAGGTCTATCGCCGCGTGGGCGACAACCCGTACCGGCAGCCCAAAATCGAGCAGAACTACGTCGAAGGCGCCTCGGTGCGCACCGCGATGTCCATCGAACCGCGCGACGGCAAGCTTTGCGTTTTCATGCCGCCGCTCGGCGCGCTGGAAGATTATCTGGAACTGCTCACGGCGATCGAAGCGACCGCTGCGGAGATCAAACTGCCCGTCCACATCGAGGGCTATCCGCCGCCAGCCGATCACCGGCTTGGCGTGATCAAGGTGACGCCGGATCCCGGTGTGATCGAGGTCAACATCCATCCGTCTAACGATTGGCGCGAGTGCGTCGACACCACGCTGGGTCTCTATGAGGACGCGCGGCTGTCGCGGCTCGGCACGGACAAGTTCCTGATCGATGGCCGTCACACCGGCACTGGTGGCGGCAATCACGTCGTGGTCGGCGGTCCGTCGCCGGAAGACAGCCCGTTCCTGCGACGCCCGGATCTTTTGAAGAGCCTCGTCACGTTCTGGCAGCGGCACCCGTCGCTGTCCTACCTGTTCTCGGGGCTGTTTATCGGGCCGACCAGCCAAGCGCCGCGGCCGGACGAATCCCGGCATGAGGGGCTTTACGAGCTCGAAACGGCGTTGGCGATGATCCCGGCGCCGGGCCAAGGTGCTGCACCTCAGCCGTGGCTGGTGGATCGGCTCTTGCGCAACCTGCTGGTCGATGCCACCGGCAACACGCACCGCGCCGAGATGTGCATCGACAAATTGTACTCGCCGGACAGCTCAACGGGTCGTCTCGGGCTCGTTGAGTTCCGTTCGTTCGAGATGCCGCCCGATGGCCGCATGAGCCTTGCGCAGCAGTTGCTGATCCGGGCTGTGATCGCCTGGTTCTGGCGTGAGCCGCAGTCGGGGCCGCTGGTGCGGTGGGGGACGGCCCTGCACGACCGCTTCATGTTGGAGCATTTTGTCTGGACGGACTTCCTCGGCGTGCTCGAGGGGCTTGGCCATGCCGGCTACCGTTTCGACCCCGTTTGGTTCGAGGCGCAGCGCGAGTTCCGTTTCCCGTTCTATGGATCGGTGGAGCACGGCGGCGTCCACCTCGAACTGAGGACGGCGCTGGAGCCTTGGCACGTGATGGGAGAGGAAGGTGCGGCCGGTGGCACCGTCCGCTATGTGGATGCTTCCATTGAGCGGCTGCAGGTCCGAACTGACGGTCTCAATCCGAAGCGGCATGTGATCACCTGCAACGGCCGCCGCTTGCCGCTGGCGAACACCGGCAAGATAGGCGAGTACGTCGCTGGCGTCCGGTTCAAGGCGTGGCAACCGGCGTCCGGCTTGCACCCCACGATCCCGGTGCACGTTCCCCTCACCTTCGACATCATCGACGGGTGGAGCAACCGCTCGCTGGGCGGTTGCGTGTACCATGCGGCGCATCCGGGCGGGCGCAACTACGATACATTCCCGGTCAACGCTTACGAAGCTGAAGCGCGGCGTCTGGCGCGTTTCCAGGATCATGGGCATACTCCAGGTTTCGTAACGGTTCCCGCAGAGGAGCCGCCCGGAGAATATCCGTTAACGCTCGATCTCAGGCGTCCGTCGGGCGTGTGAGAGATCTTGTAGGAGAACATGGGCGCGACGATCGCAGCACCGCCGGATGCCACGTCCCTGACCGACGTTGATGCTGACTATTCATCGCTCGTTGGCGGTTATCGCGCCCAAGGCGGCCTTTACGACGAGATGGTCGACGAGAACGGCGAGGTGCGGGCGCATTGGCGACCGTTTCTCGCCCGTCTCGCTTCGTTGGGGGCACCCGAGATTGCGCGCCGCTTCGAGGCCGCGGACCGGTATCTCAAAGAGTCCGGTGTCTTCTACCGCGTCTACGAGGATGCCTCGGCGGGAGAACGTCCCTGGCCGTTGTCGCATCTGCCGCTGCTCATTTCGGCCGCTGATTGGCGGACGATCAAGGCCGGTGTCACTCAGCGTGCGCGCCTCATCGAGCAACGTGCTCGCGGACGCCTACGGGCCGGGCAACCTCGTTCGCCAGGGACATCTGCCGGCGGCGGTCATCGCCGGCAATGCCGAATTTTTGCGTCCGGTTGCGGGCGTGGTGCCCGGCGGCGAGCATCACCTGACCATCTATGCGGTCGACGTCGGCCGGGCGCCGGATGGGCGCTGGTGGGTCGTTCGCGACCGTACGCAAGCTCCGTCAGGTGCCGGCTATGCGCTGGAAAATCGCATGGCGATGACCCGGACGTTGTCGGATGTCTATCGCAGCTTCCACATCGAGCGCCACGCCCCGTTCTTCGACGCAATGCGGGCAGCCTTGGCATCGTTTCGCGAGCCCGACGACGCCGGCGTCTGCCTGCTCACTCCGGGGCCGCTCAACGAGACCTATTTCGAACATGCCTACCTCGCCCGCTACCTCGGCCTGCGTCTCGTCGAGGGCCAGGATCTGACGGTGCGGGATCAAAAGGTCTACCTGCGCACCATTTCCGGTTTGTTGCGGGTGAAAGTGCTGCTGCGGCGCATCGACTCTGACTTCGCCGACCCCGTCGAGCTCATGGGGTCGTCGAGATTGGGCGTCCCCGGGCTGGTCGAGGCTATTCGCGCGGGCAATGTCGTGCTTGCCAATGCGCTTGGCTCGGGTCTCGCCGAGAAAGCCGCCCTGCTGGGCTTCATGCCTGCACTCGCGCAATGCGTGCTGGGTGAGGATCTCATTTTGCCGAACGTCGCCACGTGGTGGTGCGGACAGCCGCTCGAACGTGAATTCGTGCAGCGATACGCCTACGACATGGCGATAGCGCCCGCGTTGCGCCGGGCTCTGCCTTCCGGTCCGCTCAGCAAGGGCGCCACGGTCGTCTCGGAGCTGGAGCCGGCGGTGCGGCGCCAGCTCGTCGAGGACATCGGCATTCGCGGCGTCGATTACGTCGGGCAGGAGATCGTCAATCTGTCGACGGCCCCGGTATGGGCAAATGGCCGGCTGGAGCCGCGCCCGTTCCTATTCCGCGTCTATGCCGCGCGGACGCCGGAAGGCTGGACGGTCATGCCGGGGGGGCTCGGTCTGTTCGCCGACCGGTCCGATGCGCGGGCTGTCACGATGCAGCAGGGCGCGCGCTCGGCCGATGTCTGCGTTCTATCCGATGGGCCGGTGGAGGAGCGGACACTGTTGTCGGCTCCGGGCGCGATCGCGATCAAGCGGTCGATCGGGGCCCTGCCATCCCGCGCAGCCGACAATCTGTTCTGGCTTGCCCGCTATCTGGAGCGGGCAGAAGCGACCGTGCGCGTGGTTCGCACCCTGGCCGGGCGGATGGCGGATCACGGTTCCGGGCACACACGCGACATCACGCTGCTCGCTGATCTGCTGTTCAAATGGGGGGCGATCCCGGCCATTCCGTCCGCATCGGCCATGACCGTCGCGGCGGCGTCGGCACTCTACGCCTCACCGCTCCGCTGCAATGTGCCGGCGCTGGTCGCCAATGGCCGCCAAGCCGCTTTCGTCATTCGCGATCGCTTTCCGCCTGACGGCTGGCGGGCGCTCGATGATCTGCACGCATTCGCCCAGGCGAAGCGGCCGGGGAGCGTCAGCGAGCCCATGCTGCTGGAACGCGCGAATTCGCTCCTCAGCACGATGGCCGCGGTTTCAGGCTTCCAGATCGAGAACATGAATCGGCTGAGTGGGTACCGCTTCCTCAAACTGGGCCGGCGGATCGAACGCGCCATCTCGACGTGCCGGTTTGTGCGCCATCTCGGAGGGCCCGAAGCCGAAGCGCTCGAGCTCGACGCGCTGCTGGAGCTTGCCGACAGCCAGGTCACCTACCGGGCGCGCTATCCGTTCGGCTCGGTGCGCGGGCTCGTGCTCGATCTCGTTCTGCTCGACAACAACAATCCGCGGTCGCTGGCCTTCCAGATGCAGAGCCTGGAGGATCACATGCTGTCCTTGCCCGGATTGCCGCCCAGACGGCAGCCATCTCCCGCGGTGGCGCTGGCAACCGCTCTCGCTAGCGAGGTCGAATCGATCGCTCTCGACAGCGTTTCGGGAGAACAACTGCTTGGCATCGAGAACCAGCTCATGCGGATCTCCAACGAGATCAGCCAGAGCTTTTTCAGCTACCGCGAGCCGGCCAAGAAGGTGTTCAGGTCGTGATCTACAAAATTCGGCAGGTGACGAGCTACCGTTACGGCGCGACGGTGCCGTTCGCGCGCCATCTGCTGCGGCTGACGCCGGTGTCACGGCCCGGCCAGGTGGTGCTTTCGAGCGAGACGACGATCGAGCCCGCCGTCTACGAACGCCGGGAATCGCGCGACTTCTTCGGCAACCATGTCACGCACGTCGGCATCGAGACACCGCATCAGTCGTTCGAGGTGCTGTCGCGGTCCGAAGTTCGCGTGTTGCATCCTTTGCCAGTGGCCGAGGCGGCTACGCTGCCTTGGGAAGAAGTACGCGAGGCGGCCGCGCAATGGCCCAGTCTCGCGCCCAAGTCGCCTGTGCATTTCATCTTCGCGAGCCGCTATGTGCCGTTGGAGCCGGCGATACGGGATTACGCAGCGGAGAGCTTTCCGGAGGGCCGTCCGATCTTGGAAGCCGGCGTCGAGTTGATGAATCGCATCCGAGACGACTTCGCCTACGATCCGGCCGCGACCGAAACGACGACGCCGATCGCGGAGGCGTTCGCAATGCGCCACGGGGTCTGCCAGGATTTCGCCCATGTCATGATCTCCGGCCTGCGCGGCCTCGGCCTGCCGGCAGCCTACGTCAGCGGCTATCTGCGCACGATGCCTCCGCCAGGCCAGCCCCGGCTCGAGGGCGCCGACGCGACGCACGCCTGGGTGTCGCTCTGGTGCGGTCCGCAGCACGGATGGCAGGGTCTGGATCCAACGAACGCGTTGCGCACAGCGACAGACCACATCGTGTTGGCTGTCGGCCGAGACTTTGCCGACGTCTCGCCGCTGGACGGGGTGATCCTCGTGGGCGGCGGGCATACCCACAGCGTCGCCGTCGACGTCATTCCGCGGGACGAGCTGACCGGAACCAATCCAGAGCCGGGGGAGTGACTGCCGGGCGAAAAGGGTCTTGCCCGCTGGCGCCGGTTTTGGGCATATGGGGCAGCGGCCACCAGCGCCGCAGCCGCGGCGAGAACTCTTTCGCCGCGCTCGTATTGGTTAGGTCCCGTAGCTCAGCTGGATAGAGCATCAGTTTCCTAAAACTGGTCGCGTCGGTCAGGGTTCAACGGCCAATGCAGCCGTGTGCCTGCTTGGCAGTTTCTTGCGATTCCACGCTTTTCTGTCGGCATTTGCGGCGAACGGCGGGTGTGCTCAGCTGGAGCAGTGTTCACAATCTGAGGCTGGTGTAGCCACCGTTGTAGCCATCAAGCGGACGGCGTCGTGAAGCGTGCTTGTGGTCAAGTGAGCATAGCGGGTCGTCATCTGGAGGGTCGTGTGCCCCAGAATGCGGCTGAGGCGATAGAGGTCCACGCCACTTTGGATCGCCCACGAGGCAAACGTATGCCGCAGATCGTGGAAGCGAACGTCCCGAAGGCCAGCACGGCGGCATGCGGTCCTGAATGACCGTTTGATGGTCTTGAAGCGGTGACCAGTCTTCGCGTTCGTGAAGACGAACCGGCTTTGACCTAATCGGCTGATGGCTACAAGAACGGCCACAGCACCGTCTGAGAGCGGCACTACTCTTGGGCGGTTGGATTTCGTCACCGTCAATCTCACCTCCCGACGATCAAGGTCAACCTGCTCCCACTTGAGGCTGAGAAGCTCTTCGAGCCGCATGCCGGTATTCACTGCGAACACGAGTAAAGGTCGAAGGTGAGGCTCGGCAGCGTCGTGTAGCTGGCGGAACTCTTGCTTGGAAAGAAATCGAGACCGTGGAGGCGGCTCAGGAACGGAACGCTTGTCGAAGCCAATCATCGGGTTCTGACCGAGCCACCCGCAGCGAGCGGCGAACGTGAGCATTGATGACAGCGTGGCTAGATACCGGCGAATCGTCGGCGGTTTCAGGCCCGACGCCTGGCGGTCACTAATCGACGCCACATCAGCCTTCCGCAGTTCGTCGATGTAGCGGTCCCCGAAGCAGGTTTTCAGGGTAGCGATGTGGCCTTCGTAGACCGCCTGCGTTCGCGGCTTGAGCACCGGCAGGCGCTGGCATCGGCCCGAGTTGCGGAGGCGGATGCGGCGCCGCTCTGCCCGCGGACCCACCAGACGCTCGAGTTGTTCCTGCGATAGAGCGATGCCATGCGGTAATCTGATACAAGGCCAGCATCGGCCCGTCTACGGCGTCGGCGGCACCTGGACGTCGCCGTCGGCGGCGACATGGGTGGCGATGGGAGTCGGCCTGGCGTCGCCGAGCACCTGCTTGATCCCCTCCGCTGCGCTGCGGGGGCGCTTCGCGTCCAGCGATGTGGAAGCCGTGTCAAAGCATCAGCTGACTTTCCGCTGTCTCACCTTTCGGCCCCCCTCAATAGCTAGGATCGGCTTGCGCGCGCGCCAAAATCGCTGGCAAATCGGCGCGCGCGCTGAGACCTCCCTTTAGATTCTCCCTTCCAAAGGTGAGACAGGTGAGACAAGTGAGACAGGAGCTACAAAGATGGCCTCCGGGGGAAAACTCGCCCGCGCTCGCTGGTCCGGGGAGGCCGTCGCAGGAAGTAGAAATATACAGTCAACTGTTATTTTGGGCTTGCATTGCGATCCGACGTCGCATAATCTGTATTAAGTTCTAATGCGGGTGTCTCGCGCCACGACCCGGTAGTCCGAGTTTAAATAGTAGCGTCGCACCGAGCATTTTTGGCTGCGACAAGCGTATTTCCAATTAAAGGAGTAAATTGCAATGAAGACTGAGCAAATTTTTGACGATCCGAGCAGGCTCATCAAATTGACAGACGTGCTCGCGATCATTCCCGTCTCCAAATCCACGTGGTGGCTCGGGGTCAAAGGCGGGCCGCTATCCGATGCCGGTGAAGATCGGAACCCGCACGAACTGCTGGCGGTTGTCCGACGTTCGCGGCCTCGCCCAACACGGCGTGTAAAAAAAATTCGCCAGGGCTGGTTTGGTCAGCCGTGGCGATTGTTACTGCTTCTTATTTTGGCTGCCATTGGCGGCAGCATCAAATTTTATTTCGTGCTTTTTTAAGGAGATTTTCATGTCCAAGATTTCAAGGCGCGTCGCCCATCTCGTTTCTGCACCGTGCTCCACGGGCAAGACATTTGCGACCTGCCGCTACATTGCCGACAACCAATACCTCCACAACGTTATTTATATCGCGCCGTCGCTCGACCTGCTGACCCAGACGGCGGCCACGCTGTCCGGCATGGGCGTGACGCCGACCGTGATCACGTCGGAAACCCATCCGAATAACGTCAAACAGACCATTGTCGCCTACCTGAAGGAGGCCGGGGATATCGGCTCGGTGCTGCTCATCACGTGGCAAGCCGCCATTGATCTTCCCTTCGTTCCCGGCTGGTTGAAGATTATCGATGAAGTGCCGCCGCTTGACCGGCATTATGCTTGGAATTTGCCGCGCAACCCGCAATTCATCACCGAGCACCTCAGGCTCGAGTTGCCGACAGGGCGGTCAAAGCTCGCTCGCGTCTCGCTGACGGATCGCAAAGAGCTTGAAGAAAACCAGCGCAAGAACGACAGCGTGGACGAACTCTTCCGTGAGTTCTACCGCGACCTGATGAGCCCGCATAAGGAGATGTGGGTGGACGTGGCCTCGTGGCGGCGCGTTATTCAGGGCAAGGAAGACGCGGATGCCCCGAAGCCATCCAAGGCGGAAAAGCACCGGATTCACTTTCTGTCGACGCTACGGCCTCACTTTTTCGATGAGGCGATCCTGCTCGGAGCCAACATCGAGGACAGCCTGCTCTACCGCTGGCTCGGGACGCGCCACGGCTTCCGGTTCGAGACGTTCCAGCCCATTGCCGAAAAGCTGCGGCCCGCACCGAACATCGGGAAGCGATTGATCATCTCGTATTGGATCCCCGGCAGGAATGCGACGAAGACCATGTATAAGAAGGTGGACTCCAGCGGCACGAAGCTGATCGATCGGATCGATCGCGGGAATGCGGCGGCGTTTCACGGCAAGCCGGTCCTTTCTGTTCCGAACAACAACCGGAAATCGCAAATCGACGGCCTCCGGAACGCCCGCAAAATCCCCGTCGTCTCGCACGGGCTCAACGCCTATGCCAAGTATCACAATATTTACATCTCGGCGGCCTTGAACCGCGAACCCCGTCACTTCGCAATGCTGGCGGAGTTGGGCCTTGAGGCCGATCACGTGCACCGCGCCACCGCCCACGAGACCTACTATCAGGCCGTAATGCGGACCTCGCTGCGTAACCCGAAATCCAAGACCAAGGTTCATGCCGTGCTCCCAGATGAGCCGTCGGCGCGGTGGCTGGCCGCACTCACCGGCGCGACGGAGGTGACGCAGATGGGGGCGCTTCTGGCTCCGCCACGCAGCCCTCTGACGCCAAGGCAGCGGTCAGCCCGTATGGAAGCCAAAAAGGCTCTTGAAGCTCTTTATGCACCAGAATTCGACACGCGCCCCGTGTATTAACGGGAGTCGTATCGAATCCGGTGCTTTTCACGGCCCTGATGCGGCCAAAGGAGCTAATGGACTTCAAATGAATCCAGGGGGCAAGCCCCTGGATTGCGAGCTTCGCTCGCACCTCCTGGCTCATTGACGGATGATTCATTTGGCTGCCAGGAGTTGCATCAACTAGCGGCTATCCAGGCGGGCAATTCCCTTCAATGCTGCGTGACCCTGCACAGGGCAAAAGAGGCCAAGACCCGTGAGGAGTTCCGTGTCGCCGAATTCTCGATCTGTGACTTCGTGGCCTGCCTCAAGAAGCAAGCATCGGCGGTTCAGGACTGCAAGGACGACCTCACTCTGTTCAACTCATCAGTGTTCGAACCGCCGCTCGGAGCCGAGGGCTACCGGCGGCAGGACTACTTCAAGCAATCGTCGTTCCTGGTCCTCGACTTCGACAACGGCGAGTTATCGCCGGAGCGGTTCGTCGAAATTTTCTGGTCGAAAGCGGGGCGAGGCCAGAAACGCAGCTTCCTGATCTGCAACTCGTTCAGCCGCAGCCTGCAGCAGCCGAACAGGTTTCGCGTGATCATGTTCTACAAGCGCCCCGCGACGAGTATCGGCCAGCACAAGGCGATCCTCGACGACGTGATCCGACGGCTTGAAGCCAACGGCTTTCCTGACGGGTCGCACGGGCTCGATCCGAATTGCAAATCGGGCATTCAGTCGTTCTACCTGCCCTGCACGAACCGGGACCATCGGAAGTCGGCAATCTTCGAGACATTCGGCCTGAAGACGCGGGAACTCGAGCGATGCGCCATTGACCCGGCGGACTACCTCCTGGCTGCCCCCGGCCCTTCCTTAGTGCCGAATGCGGCGCAGGAGCCCATCGTGCTATCAGCGGCAATCCGCGAGCAAATCGACGCCGCCACTGCAGAGCTAAGGTCGCTCAAGGCGGGAAGGCATCAGGCAGTGTTCGAAACCGCGATGGCGCTAGCCCGAGTTGGCTTGAGCGAGGCCGAGGTGCGGGGGGAATTGCTCCAGGCAGTCGGCCACGAGTCAACGATGCGCAAGAAGGTCGATGACGCTTTGGCATCGCTCGCGCGGTATGGCTGGTTCACACGGTGGGACCGGTGTTCCTATGGGCCAGCGGGCTGCTTGATAGTGCGGCGAGGGGGCCTAGCTTCCCCCTCGACGTTTTCTTTGCCCGCTCTGTAGGTCCGCTTCGGCAAGTTCAGCGCCCTCAGGGCTGTGCGGACTAAGAACTACGTCTTGAGGCTCTCCGATGCCTTTTAGCGATGGCGGCCGCCATGGTGCCTGTAATGGCCGCGTCCGTGCCCGTAATAGGTGTGGCGACGACCATAGTAAGGACCGTAACCGTAACCGGGATAATCGCCGTAATAGGAGTTGTCGTAATAGCCGTAACGCGGGTAAAGCAGGGCACCGGCCGCGAGACCAGTGGCCAGACCACCCCAGCCAAAGCCCCCATGATGATGCCCACCTCCGTGGCCACCGCCCCCACGAGCCTCAACAGGAGCGCTGGTTTGGGCAAGAAGGGTCAGAGCTACAGCCGCAGATGCGACCAAGGTCGTCAGTTTTCTCATTCGTCCTCTCCTTTGGGGATGTCGGTTTGAGGGATGTCCTGCCCGCTTCCGAGCTAAGCCATCGAGCTAGCCGCTCGGCGACCCAAACTCTGATTCAGATGTTCGACTGCCTGTCCCACCCGAGGTCGAACGCACGGCAGCACATGTCGTTGCAGACGTTCGCACCCTCAACCGCTCGGGGACTCTGAACCTCTTGAGGAAAGAGGCCGCCGTAGGATGCGGCAACTACGGCGGCCAAGGCGGGGCCGGAAGGAGCGTTCTCCACCTTGGCTTCTCATACGTCGACACATCGGTGTCGTTCCGAACGTAATTGTAGCGCCCGCTGTGGGATTCAATTCCCCGAGCCCAGCATGAGGGATTGCCGACAAGTTCTCTGACGATGGTCATGAGATCGCGCGAGAGGAAGGGCTTTGGAAGGGCGAACAGCTTCGCTCGTCGCTTGCAGAGAAATCGCCCAAGCGGAGGTTTGGCCTCAAGCGTTGGCTCGCTCAAGGTCCAGCCCGCGCTGCGCCGTCATGCGTTTGACCGCGTCTAGAAGATCGCTTGTTCTGAATGGCTTGCGCAGCATCGGGGCGCGGCGCAACTCCTCTGACAAGTCTTCCCTATTGTGTCCAGTCGCGAGCACAAACGGCTTGCCTCGTCTTTGCAGGTTGACCACCACGCCATCCGCGAATTCCCCGCCGAGGTTGGCGTCCACAAGCGCGCAAATCGAACTCGGCCTCCGCTGACGCCTCGATTGCAGGACTTAGCCTGCCTATTGGGCCGACGACGATCCACCCCTCATCTTGTAAGATCGCCATGACCGCGAACGCTACCAGGACATCGTCTTCAATCACGAGAATGCGGATTCGCGTCGGCATTCAGCCCCCATCGGATCATCACACGATAAGGACATTATGCACTGTCTGTAAGGATCGCACGCAGAAACCGATACCATCGAATTAGCCAATTGGCTAATATGCGCCGCAGCGCTGGGCTATGCCTGGACCGACACGGCGGTCTCCGGCCAACCTTGACGGAGGCGTCCCTTATCACGCGCCGAACGATGATCGAAACCGTGCTCGGCTCTGCAGTCCCCTGCGGAAAGGGGCAAAACCTCAGTATCGCGGTAAAGCCGGGGTTTCGGACGTTGGCGCGGGGTGGGGAATGCTGTCCGCAGCCTGTCACAGATTAGGCGCGCGGTTGGGCACGGTGTGGGCGGTCACTCCCTGGGCCAAAAAAGGAACCGCCCATCCTGGTTGGGCGGGCGGTGAGGCAATGGGACAGAGTAACATAGTGAACTGTCCCGACTTTATCGGAGGCTGTTTCGTTTGTGTCAGGCGGCGAGTTTGGCAGGTTCTTCCAGGCTTGCGTAGTAGGCGGCTTCGGCTTCTGCCGGTGGCACATTGCCGATGGGTTCGAGCAGGCGGCGGTGGTTGAACCAGTCGACCCATTCGAGCGTGGCGTACTCGACGGCTTCGAGAGTGCGCCACGGTCCGCGTAGATGGATCAGTTCGGCTTTGTAGAGGCCGTTGATTGTCTCGGCGAGCGCGTTGTCGTAGCTGTCGCCGACGCTGCCGACCGACGGCACGAGACCGGCCTCGGCGAGACGCTCCGTGTACTTGATCGAGACGTACTGCACGCCGCGATCGGAGTGGTGCACGAGGCCGCCGCCGGAGACGGGTTTGCGATCATGGATAGCTTGCTCCAGTGCATCGAGAACGAAGCCGGCATGCGCCGACCGTGACACACGCCAGCCGACGATCCTGCGTGCGTAGGCGTCGATGACGAAGGCCACATAGACAAAGCCAGTCCAAGTCGCGACATAGGTGAAGTCCGAGACCCACAGCACGTTAGGCCGTGATGCCTGGAACTTCCGATTGACGTGATCGAGCGGGCAAGGCGTGGCTCTGTCGCTCACGGTCGTACGCACACGACCGCCACGGATCACCCCTTGGAGAGCCTCTTTCTTCATCAGCCGCGCCACTGTGCAACGGCCGACGTCGTGCCCTTCCCGCAGCAATTGACGCCAGACCTTGCGCACGCCGTAGACTTGAAAGTTTTCATTGAAAACCCGCTTGATCTCGACGCTGAGCATGACATCGCGCTTGACGCGCGGCGGCGCCGTCTCGGGTTTTTCGCGACGATCGACGTGGGCATGGTAAGTCGACGGGGCGATCTCAATGACTCTGCAGATCGGCTCGACCCCGTGTTTGTCGCGATACGCATCGACGAAGCTGATCATGGCTTCCATCGGCGGTCGAGCTCCGCCTGGGCAAAATATGCGCTGGCCTTGCGCAGGATCTCGTTGGCCTGGCGCAGCTCGCGGTTCTCGCGCTCCAGCGCCTTCAAGCGTTCACGATCATCCGTCGTAACCCCGGGCTTCTTGTCCTGGTCGGTCTCAGCTTGGTTCACCCACCGCCGCAGCGTCTCTGCTGTGCAGCCGATCTTCGCCGAAATCGACACGATCGCTGCCCACTGCGAGGCATGCTCGCCCCGATGTTCGACTACCATCCGGATGGCGCGCTCCCGAACTTCGGGCGAAAAATGTGGCGTCTTTGATTCTCTCGTCATGGCTCCAGTCTCTCAAGAGTTGGAGCCTCCGGCAAATCCGGGGCGGTTCATAGGGAAACAACCATATTTTACTCCACACACCACCCGGGCCGCTGACATAGGGCTGACATAGGTGTGAAACCTCGAAGCCCCTTAATAGGGGCCGAGGGGCACCGCGGCGGACCGGCAATCAATCTCGACACCGTTAGGAAATGTTTAGAAACTACGCGCGATAGCGGCGCGCCAGCGAAGGCCAAGTCCAAACGGGCAGCGTGAGATTTGAGCCGAGGAAGATGGATCGACGCCGCGGCACTACCTGACAAAAGAGCCGCAGGCCATCTCTGCGGTTTTATTGGTGAAGGGGCTTAGCCCCTGAAGCGGGTGTGGGGGAATACTTCAGGGGCTCACCGCTGCTCCGATTGGCACGGGAGAAGTGCGCGTTATCGAAGACGCATAGTGCTGGGATCACAAATCAAGCAAAGGGCCACATCAATGCAAGGTTCGGCCAGTTAGGCTGATGCCTTTGGAAGTGGCATACCAAGTGCCATTGGCCAATGCAGCCAGTCCCTGGCGACGTAGCCGCCGAGCAAGCATGGCTGGGTAAGGTGGCACACGGGAGAGCGGCTTTCTCACCAGCAACTCCAGCATTGCCATTTCGTTGTCGTTCAAGGCGAACATTTCAAGCTCTGCAATTCAAGAGGACTGTTCCGAGGGTCTGCGATGAAGCTGGCGAGTTGGGAACATCAACTCGCCAGTTTCGCGACCCCGCTTGAGCATCGAAAGCTTCCGGTCGTTCTTGTTCCTATCCGTGACCATTCGATGTTGAGCACAAGTATTTCTGTAGGGAGAAAGAGCCCGCAGACGCGCGGGGGCTCAGCTACTGTCGTCAGGCGGGCGAGGCACACACACCCTCTTAGCGCGCGTGTTCCGCAGCAGCGGCTGTTGGGCCGCCCAACTTCAGCGGCGTATATTCGACCGGCACTTCGCGCCGACATGCGCCCAATCCCATCGACGCTACAAGTAGCGCCACAACGATCCCTGTTCTCATTGCCCCTCCGGTGAAACGCATCAGGAATTGGAGGACGGTAGCAAGGCTTGAGGTGAGGCGACATGAGATATTACGCGCCAAGGAGCGAAGTTTCGTGGGTCGATGCAAGGTTGCAACAGCACCTTGGGGCTAATGGGCGCAGGCGCGTTCCGGGACCGAGGGTGAGACGCTACCGCCATTTGTTGAGCGTGAGGCCATCCAAATTAGCCAGCGAGTAACATTCGCAACTTTCTGAGCACCTGATCTGAATCAATTCCTATTCGCAGCGTTTGGATGAGAATTGCTTCGTCGGACCGCCGTATCAAGGTTTGCCCGCGTCCCCCTTGGCGCTGGAGCGGTCCGACATTCGCTCCTGGCTGGCACACTCAAGAGCCACTTCTTTTTGGGCTCGCGAACATAAGCATGAAGGGGGAGCCGCAAAACATTGAGGGCCGGATTGGGGCTTCTTGCCGGACGCGGCGAGAGCCCCTTTTCGTTCCAGTCTTTTCCGCCTGCCCTCGCAAGAATGGGGTTGGTCGCGAGGCCAGGATGCGAAGATCATCGCGCCTTCGGCTTCGCCCCAGCCGATGGCTGTGGTGCGGCGCGGACTAGGATTGCGACTGAGCCATGGACTACCAACTCGCGGAGCGGCTCCGAGACGCAGGGTTCCCGCAATCCGGGGGAGGCAGGCGCATGGGGGCACCGACCGCATTCGTGTGGCGAGCGCGCGACCTAGTCTATGTCCCAGCCCTCGAAGAACTGATAGATGCTTGCGGGGAGCAATTTGGCGAGATGGCGCGGCTACCCGACTGGAGTTTTGAAGCGGCGGCTCCCGGAGGCGAACTGAGACAAACAGGCAAATCCCCCACCGAAGCCGTTGCCCGTCTATGGCTCGCCATCAACGGCGTTCGGTAATGATAACCTCGGCAAACGAAAATGCTTCTTTAAGGGCGCGCGCTGAGGAGTTCTCTTACGACGGACACGAGATCGCGCGAGAGGAAGGGTTTCGGAAGCCTTGAAACAACATCTTCTACTCCGCCGACCTTCTGGGCCGCTGACAAGTCCATCAATCCAATAGCGAGGCCCTTGGTTCGGCCTGATTGGGCGATGCCAGATGCCAGCGGTCAGGAATGCGGCGCGGTTAGAATGCCATTGATTATCGTTCGGTCGCGGCGACGACAATAGGAGTCGCAAGCCGTGTCACGCTAACAGAAGCAGACTTGCCCCGCTCTTACCGCCTAGCGGTTCAATCGCCGTCACGAGCCAGAGCATCGAAGTATTGTGCAGAGTCGAAAGGCGGGCTTTTAACATCCGGGACAGCCACGCAGAGGGCCAAGGCATAATACCCCGGCGACGATTGGGGTCAGCCGCCGGGGCACGCCGACCGCCGGGGACGGAAGCCACGGCGACATCAGCAGTGCGGAGGCTATTCGCTGTCGGGGAGGCGGGCAACGGCAGGGTCTGCGCCGACGAACTCCGGTGTCAGGGCCTGATAAGAATGTCGAGCGCGGTGAGGGACTGCGCTTATCGATGATTACAAGAGCTAGATGGCAATCGCCGACTGGGGTAAGCTCAGCGCCATTTCCCAGACCACCCCGTGCGTTTCTCTGCGCATGTGTGCCGTGCCCCCTGCAATCGACTTTAGGCTCCGCTCGATCAACACGGTGCCAAAACTTGGATTTGGCTCGGATTCCATGTCGAGGGGCGGGCCGCCCGTCTCGATCCAGCGGAGATGCAGGCCAGGGACGGGTGCAGGCGCTATTGCCCACTCGACAAGCACCTGACCATCGGCGACCGAAAGTGCCCCATGCTTTCGCGCATTGGTGGCAAGCTCGTGAAAGACGAGGGATAAGGTCGAGACAAGTTGCGGGGGCAGCATGATCTCAGGGCCAGCCCCGGAGATGCGCTCGTCTCTATC
>CAWJZR010000002.1:0-218507 GCA_963847435.1 uncultured Alphaproteobacteria bacterium
CCACTGTGTGCTTGCGGGATTGCAGGGCCTTGATGATGCGCTGCTTGTGGACGGGAGAGACGCGGGCGAACAGCGTGGTTCCTACTGCCGCGTCTGCAAGCTGCGCGTCGGACATCTTCTCGAGGTCGCTGCCGAGCAGCACGAACTCGGTGGACAGCCCGACCTCGTTGCAGATCTTGCGCGCGACCAAGTCGTTGTCGCCCGTGACGACTTTGACGGCCACGCCATGGCCTTGCAGGGCCTTGATCGCCGCCGCGGCTGTCTCCTTCGGCGGGTCGAGGAAGGCCACATAGCCGTTCAGGATCAGGTCGCACTCGTCGGCTTTGGAGTAGGGCGTGGCGTCGCCCGCGACGATACCGCGCGGCTCGATGTCTTTGCTGGCGATCGCGAGCACACGGAAGCCATCGGCCGAAAGCTGTTCATACTCCTCCTTGAGCCCGTCGATGTGGGCGTGATCCATCGGGTAGAGCTTGCCGTCGAGCTCGAAGTTCGCGCAGCACGGGAAGATGGCCTCCGGGGCTCCCTTGCTGATGATTCGGTCCTTGCCTTCGGGCGTACGGACCACGACCGACATGATGCGGCGCTGGAAGTCGAACGGGATCTCGTCCACCTTTGCATATTCGGGGATCTTCGCGTGACGTGTGGGTCTCGGTATGCGCGAGCACCGCGCGGTCCAGGACGTTCTTCAGGCCAGTCTGGAAGTGGCTATTCATGTACGCCAGCGCGAGACGCCCTCGTCTTCCTTCAGCACGACATCGCAGTGCTTCTCCAGGATGACGTGATCCATCGTCAGCGTGCCGGTCTTGTCGGTGCAGAGCACGTCCATCGCGCCGAGGTTCTGAATGGCGTTGATCCGCTTGACGATGACCTTCTTGCGGCTCATCGCCAGTGCGCCTTTGGACAGGCACACCGTCACGATCATCGGCAGCATCTCCGGCGTCAGGCCCACGGCCACCGCGACGGCGAAGAAGAAGGCTTCGACCCAGTTGCCCTTGGTCAGACCATTGATGACGAAGACCAGGGGCACCATGACGAGAATGAATCGCAGCATCAGCCAGGTGAACTGAGCGATGCCCTTGTCGAACGCCGTCTGTGTCGGCTCCTCCGACAGCGACTGGGCCACGCCGCCGAGAAATGTCTCTTTCCCGGTTGCGATGACAACCGCCGTCGCCGAACCGCTTTCGACGCTCGTGCCCAGGAATGCGATGCTGGTCAGATCGATGGGCGCAGTCGTGGCCGCGTTCCTTTTCGACCTCGAACTTCTCAACCGGGAAGCTCTCGCCCGTCAGCGAGCTTTGCGTGACGAACAGATCTTTCGCCGCGACCATGCGCACGTCGGCGGGGATCATGTCCCCTGCGGCCAGTTCCACGATGTCGCCGGGGACCAGCTGCGAAACGGCGATCTCCTGGGGCTTGCCGTCGCGGATCGCCGTGGCGGTGACCGAGATCATGGCCTTGAGCTTGGCCGCTGCGCTGTCGGCCTTGGCTTCCTGGATGAGTTTCAGCCCCACGCCCAGAGCGATCATGAGCGACATCATGATTCCCGCCCGAGGGTCACCGGTGGCGAATGAGATGCTCGCCAGGATCGCCAGCAGGATCACCAGCGGGTTGAGAACCGCGTGCCAGAGCAGCCTGCCGAGGCTCGTTCGCTGGTCTCTTGCCAAGACGTTCGGCCCATACTGAGCGCGTCTCGCGCGAGCGTCGTCATTGGTCAACCCTTCGGGACGGGTCGAGAATCGCGCAAGGACGGACGGTATCTCCATCGTCGCCGCTTCAACCAAGATTTGCGAGATTTGGGTGTGCGGGCTATCGTCCCGGATGGCGGCAAGGAGCTTCTTGGGAAGAACACCAGAGTGGACATTGAACATGCACACCTCGCCGTCTCGCAGCGCTTCAGAATAAGCCCGTCGCCGACGCTCACGGCCAGTTCGTGGCCGACCCTCTTCGAACGCCTTCGCTTTCGACAATAGCAGCGAGGAGGTTCGCCCGGACGGCAGCATACTGACCGTGGGGCTGTGCGCCCGTCCCGTAGCGACGACCGATGAAAATGACAGCAGCGTCCCCACTCGTGCGGATTACGATCGCGTTTCGACGGAGGCAATGCTTGTCCGCAACCGTCCACGGGGACCACGATCGAGCCGCTCTGCATCCTCTGGTGCATTCCCGGATTCCTGAGCAACAGCTGGACGCATGCATTCAAGCTGCTGAAGGATAGGGCATCATGAGAACTCTTGGAAAGAACGGGCCGTCGGTCTCGGACATTGGCCTCGGCTGCATGGGGATGTCCGACCTATACGGCCCCGCGGATGACACGGAGAGCATCGCGACCATTCACGCCGCGCTGGATGCGGGCGTCACGCTGCTCGACACGGGCGACTACTACGGCATGGGCCACAACGAGCTGCTGATCCGCGACGCGTTGAAAGGACGGAACCGAGATCAGGTCGTCATCAGCGTCAAGTGCGGCGCGCTGCGCGATCCGAAGGGGAACTGGCTGGGCGTGGACGGCCGCCCTGCCGCCGTGAAGAACTTCCTGGCCTACACCC
The DNA here is from genome assembly GCA_963847435.1 of uncultured Alphaproteobacteria bacterium. Lineage (GTDB taxonomy): Bacteria > Pseudomonadota > Alphaproteobacteria > Rhizobiales > Hyphomicrobiaceae > CAWJZR01. The sequence continues at coordinate 2,547 of CAWJZR010000002.1, forward strand.
TGCGCCGGCTCGGAACCGATTGGATCGACATCTATCGTCTTGGACGAGTCGATCCCGCCGTGCCCATCGAGGACACGGTCGGCGCAATGGCGGAAATGGTCAAGGCCGGCTATGTCAGACACATCGGCCTGTCGGAAGCCGGAGCCGCAACGATCCGGCGGGCGCAGGCCGTGCATCCGATCAGCGACCTGCAGATTGAGTATTCGCTGATCTCGCGCGGCATCGAGAGCACAATCCTGCCGACGTGTCGGGAGCTCGGCGTCGGCATCACCGCATACGGCGTCCTGAGTCGGGGTCTCATCAGCGGGCATTGGACCAAAGCAGCGTTCAACGGCTCCCAACGATTTCAGGAGCCACAGTCCGCGTTTCTCAGCCGACAACATCGACCACAACCTTCAGCTCGTGGAACAACTGCGGCGGGTGGCCGAGTCGAAAGGCGCACGGTCGCTCAAGTGGCGATTGCGTGGGTGCTGTCGCGTGGTGTGGACGTCGTGCCGCTCGTCGGCGCCCGACGACGGGAACGCTTGACGGAAGCGCTGGGTGCGATGAAGCTGACACTGACCGGCGACGATCTGCAACAGATCGAGCGCGCCGTGCCGGTCAATGCGGCGGCGGGCGATCGCTATGCCGCAGCGCAAATGTCAACGCTTGACAGTGAAGCAAAGCCGTCGAAGTAGATGAAGTGTCACAGGCGGCTTTGGAACCGCCCTATGAACACCGGCGCTTACAGATCGAGAAACATCTGAGGGCCTGAATCGCTGAATTGACTGCGCAAAGAAGTGTTTCGTGTTGCTCGGTCAGAGTCGCCGGAATCCTAATGTCGCCCGGAACCACTTACGGGCACGGCTGAAGTTTCGACAGGTCGTTGGTGACGCCCGCTGATGCCGGGTGACGTCGTTACCCCGGTGTCTCAGAACGTCACGCCGATCTGAGCAATACGTGTTATGTCCTGCTGTTGCCTTCATTCAGCGTATTTGTCGATTGATCCGAGAAACAAGGCCCACGGAATGATATGTCGGCCGGCCGCTTTTGTCCCAAGCCACAAGCTCGGCGTCGAGGATGCATTCATCGGTGTCGAGCCCGCCAGCGCGCCACAACCACCGACGCGCTGGCGGATGTCGTGGCCGCGACGCGACAGCAATTCAACGTCGCTGCCGCGTTGCGTGCCTGCAGGCGCCAGCCGTCGAACTTCACCTCGTGCAGCCACTGCGAACCGGTTGGCGGCTCGTGGCGCAACACGGGGGTAGCTGGCGCAATCCAACCAAGGGCGGGGCATGCAACCCAAAATGGGGAACTTCGTCCGCCTCCACAGTCGCAAATGGGACCTCGGACAGCGGTATCACGCTGGCCGGTGGGACCGCGTACGCGGCGACGGTGACGCCATAGCGGACATTGGCATAGGCGAGCGCGAACCCCGACTTCTTGTAGTTCTCCTGCTGCCCACTACCCCGTCGAGCCCCATTCAGGCCGTCACCAAATTCCGCACATAGCTCAACAGCTCGTCCCAGAAGAGGAGCCCGAACAGGTTGTGCCAGAGCAGGTTCTCGGCAAAGTAGACGGTGTGGTTCTCACGGCCCAGAAAACCGGCGACCCCGGCCTCCGGAGTGCCACGGTGGATCTCATCAACGACAACCTCCCGGCTCGCGCGCAGAAGGTCGGTGCAAGCACCTGTCCTGCGGCCGTCGAACTTGCGGGCATACAAGTCGGCCGCGAACGTGTGCTCGTCATCGCTGCCGGGATCGTCGATCATCTGCTCCAGCAGGCACTTCGCATCGTCCTTCGCACCCGAAGCGTGGAGAAGGCGCACAAGACGCTCGTTACATTCGGGCGATGGCCACGAACGGTAGAGGTCCATCGCCCGTTGGGCGCTCTTCTGCTTTTCGAAGAACTGCCCGATCTGCAGGGCGGCGCGGCTCCTTAAACCGCGCGCATAGTCCCCGCCATCGAGAGGCCCGCGCATCAGTTCGGCCGCGGCAGCGTCGAACACGGCCTGCGCATGAACCGCGAGACGGTCGAGCAAGCGAGAGTAATAGAAGCAACCCCTCGCTTCAGCAGGATCTTCGAATCGCGCCTTCCCGGGAGAGCCGTTCCTTGCGGCCAGGGCTGTGCCACCGATCGGGATGAAGCCCGTGGACGAGCTTGCGCCGCGCTCGATCGAGTTCGCCGCGCGTGAATCCCAGGCCCAGACCGAAATGGACCGCTCCGGGCGGCGCAGCCGGTTGAGGTCGGCATGAAATCGATCGAACACAAGCTCCCTGTCGACACAACCGAAAGCCATCTGTTCGCGCTCGTCCATGGGCTCAATCGGGATCCGGACGTGCACGGCATCCTCGTGCATCTGCCACTGCCGAGGCACATTAACGCTGAGGAAGTGCTGAATGCGATAAGGACGTGGACGGATTCCACTCATCGACGCGGGCGACTTTGGACCGGGAGAGCGCGCCAGTGCCCTGCACGCCAACGGGCTCATTGATCCTCGCTTCCGGCCAGCTTGAAAGGCCTCCACGCAGTCGTTTTCTTGCCGCGTGCCAGGCACCAAGCTTGGTAGATTGCGTACAGATCGGTGGCCGCGATGAAAAAGCCCTCGACCCCGCTACGGTCTGTCTGACATCGAGGGGCCAGGGTCAAATAATAGGTTTAGCAGTGCTGACGTCCTGGCGATGGCGGTCTTGCGGCCGGTGGGTGGCTTGAAGCCGGCGACGAGCGGAACGCCGCGGGGCATCGCGGAGAACGCTGTGGGTGGCCGTGAACGAGGTGGGCTCACGTCGGCATCGCGGCTGCGACCTCTCAGGCGATGTGTGGGGTTGGTCCGCCGGCCTGGTACGGCGCGCAGTGTTACATAGCCTGAGGCTATGGAAACGATACCCTATTGTTATTTCAGTTTCAGATTTCCGCTCTCTATACAGGTCGGCAGGATCCGGCGCTTTGGTCAATGGCAAGGAACACCGGGCCCTGATGAGCAACCCCTCCCAGGAGAATGACAATGAAAGCGCTTTCTGTGGCCGCTCTGGCGGCGATTGTTTTGGCAGCCGCTGCACCCGCCCAGGCTGCAAGCGATTGCAACAACGAGTTCAAGAATTTCTTCGAAAAGCTGCAGCTCACCGGCAATGTCAAGATGAAAATGTCTGGTGATGAGCTTGCCGATGCGGCCCGTAGAGGCGTTCGCGCTTATGACGGCTGCAAGTCGGGTGACGATTTCTCGGCGCACGGCGTGTGGGACAAGATCGAGGCCGAGAAGATGGCCAAGACCAAGTAATTTCGGGGCGATCAAAGAGATGCGCAGGCTTCCGGAGCGGTTGCTTTGGCAGCCTGTCGCTTTGCGCTTTTTGGGAATCGGAACGAGCTTAAGCTATGACCTTTCCCGTCAGGAGATTTGCCGGAACGCGCATGTGGAGAGCGCGCGCGCTGGTCTTGACCGGGCTCCTGTTCGGTAGTGTTGCGGCGTGCTCCGTATCCTATTCCACAGCCGCCGGCAGCAGCAAATCAACATTGGTCGTCTTGTCGAACCTTCCCCCAACCGGGTCTCCGGGGCTACGACCAACTGAAACGGACCGCTGGGCAGCCACCGGTCGAGATTTTGGGCATGATTTACGCACAAGTGTGGCGGGTTGCGCCGTCTCGCCTCGCAGCTCTAAAGAGATCGGCGACGGCTGTGGGCGTACACGTCAAAGTGGTTGATCCTGATGCGAATGCGATCTTTGCGATGGCCAAGCCCGGCGAACCGATGTCGGCGCATCAAAGCGCAATGATGTCGCGCGATATGTCCTCGCGTTCAACCATGGGTGTCGGGATGGCCAAGCTCAGCGATCCTGTCATGACCGAGTATGCGCTGGCTCAGGGCATGGCCGAACCGGACAGCAGTGCCTCACCTGGTGTCTTGCGGATTCCGCTGAACGCGTCGGCGACGGTCGCGGTCCGCCGCACAAGCATTAAAAAGACCGCGGAAGGCTACGTTTGGCGCGGCGAGGTGGACGGAACCGGAGAGCCGGTCACGTTGCTGTGGTGGCCGGATGGGCACGTCTCAGGCACGATCCGTCACGGCGATCGCCTGTTCACGGTCAAGAGCGCGACCGGCGGCATGCACGAGATTGTCGAGACCGCGCCGAAAATGCTGCCGCCAGAGCATGCGCCAGCAAGTCCCGACCTCCTGCGCTCGATGAACATGCCGCGTGATCCCCTCGTTCATGAGGGTGACGCGAGCGCCATGCGCGCCATGGTCAAGGACGCCGAAAAAGGGCCAAGCAAACCACGGCCACCCGAGATGGATCTGGACAAGCTCAAAGATGCACCGGTTGCGCCAAGCCGAGACCAACCAACGCGCAAGACCGCTTGGCCAAGACTTCGACAAACAAAGCCGCGGCGCTGCCAAGCCGTTACGTCCCGAGGTCGTGATCACCGTGCTCGTGGCCTACACACCCGCGGTCGCGCAACGATACGAAGACCCGGCCCGCGATCTCGTCGCGCTTGCCGTCGAAGAGGCGAACCAATCGTTCCGCAGCAGTGGCCTCGGGTTTATCCGGCTCGAACTCGTCCACGCTTACCAGACCAATTACGTCGAAAGCGGAAACCACTTCGACCACGTATGGCGCTTCGCCGACAAGGGCGACGGCTACATGGACGAGGTGCACGCCTTGCGGGATAGTTACAGAGCGGACGTTGCCGTGCTGATGGTGCACGATCCCGCTGGATGCGGCCTGGCCACGCGCGTCGCGGCCGACGCCGAGGAGGCTTTCGCCGTCGTGCATCACGAGTGCGCCACTTCGATGTACTCCCTCGCTCATGAGATCGGACACATCATCGGCGCACGGCACGATTATGCGCTGGACAGCTCCCTGAAGCCATATCCCTTCGGCCACGGATTTGTCTACGGTACGCAATGGCGGACCATAATGAGCTACAAGGACAGCTGCAACGATTGCCCCCGGCTTCCGATCTGGTCGACGCCATCGGTCACGATCAAGGGTGTCCCCGCGGGGTCCGAGCGTCACAACAACGCGAAGGTGCTCGAGGAGCAGGCAGCACGCGTGGCGGCATTCCGATGACCTACGCCATCAGGCTTTTCATCTCCATAGCAACGCTTGCCGCGTCGCTCACGGTAGCTAAGGCTGAGACCCGCGCCGCGAGCTTCAAGTTGGAAAATGGCCTCGAACTCGTGGTTGTCCCCGATAACCGCGCGCCCGTCGTGACGCACGTCATCGCCTACCGCGTCGGGGCACTCGACGATCCGCCAGGCTTCTCAGGACTTGCTCATTTCCTTGAGCACCTGATGTACAAATCCACGACCAGCTTGCCGTCGGGTAGTTTCGCGCGGACGGTTTCCCAACTCGGCGGCAACGAGAACGCGGTGACCTCGCACGACGCCACGATTTTCCATCAGCGCGTCCCCAAGGAAGGTTTGGCGCAGGTGATGGCGCTCGAAGCGGATCGAATGCGCAATCTCCGCTTCGACCCCCTCGAGATCGAACGCGAGCACAGCGTTGTTATCGAGGAACGACGCCAGCGGATCGATCTAGTCCAATCAATCGGCTCAACGAGCTGATGGCGGCGCGCCTTTTCGAAAACCGAGCCTACGGCGTTCCCGTCCTTGGCTGGCCGCAAGAGATCCCGCGCCTCACGGCAGATCAGGCCGAGTTGTTCTACAACCACCATTATCGGCCGAGCAACGCGATTGTCGTCGTCATGGGGGATGTGACGACGGACTTGGCTCTGCGACTTGCTCGAGAAGCGTATGGAGCTATTCCGGCATCGCGTGCGTCCGAGGCAAGCTTGCGGCCGGCACTTTCCCCATTGATTGGGGGATTCGTGGACTTGGCCGATTCTCAAGTCACTAACCGCTCCCTGTTCCGGACCATGTTCGCACTATTGCCTGCGATGTCGAACAAGGGCGATGCGGAAGCGTTGGAACTACTGGTGCGCATTCTCGCCCAGGGAGAGACGAGCCGACTGCATAAGCGTCTCGTCGAGCGGGACAAATCGGCACTTCGCGTCGAAGGCGGCACATCCGTCGCGCAGGGTGGCTTGCGGCTTGCGATCTACGCGGTTGCCAGGCCCAATGTCTCGCTCGAAACAATCGAAGCGGCATTCGACGAGGAAATCGACAACGTCCGCGATAAAGGTGTCAGCGAAGATGAGCTCGAAGGCGCACGCAGCATTATTGCGACCGCCGACCTCTTCGAGCGAGACAAGCAGTCCGCGCTCGCACTGCGCTACGCCGAGGGTTTGGCTCGAGGCGAGGCGATCGAGCAGATCGAGCAGCGTCCGGCACGTCTTGCCGCGGTAACCCCAGCGGACGTGCAGCGTGTGGCGCTCACCCATATGACACGATCAAAAGCCGTGACTGGAGCTTTGCTGCCGGCAGCAGTTAAGGGAGCGGCGCAATGAGCCGTCGACCATTTCAACTCTACCGCTGGATGCTTGCCATCGTCGTGTTCCCCGTGTGTTTGGCCTGCGCAGGGACGGCGCGCGGGGGCGATATCAGGGAAATGACAAGCGCTAATGGCATCAAGATTTGGCTCGGAGAAGACCACGCTTCGCCGCTTTTATCGCTCCGGTTCGCTTTCGTTGGCGGTAGCACAGTGGAGCCGGAGGGAAAGGACGGCGCCTCGCGTGTACTGGCCCGAATGTTGCTCGAAGGTGCTGACGGCATAGACGCTGCGACCTTTCGAAAGAGGAGCCAGCGCGCGGGCTTGCGGCTGACGTTCCAGGCAGGGCGTGACGCGATGTTCGGCAGCCTCGATCTCCCGATCGCGAGCATCGGAGAAGCTGCCAATCTTCTGCGAGCGGCCTTGCTCCGTCCGCGCGTCGAGCCAGCGGCCCTCGACAAGGTCAAGGCGCAGATCATCGCCGACATCGAGGATGACGCATCCGATCCGCGGGCTGTTGCCAACGATGCTGGTATCGGGTGGCATTCGCAAACGAGGAGTACAGCCGGCGGCCCGACGGCGCGCGCGAGACCATCTCGGCGCTCCAGACCGGCGACCTTCTGGCGCTGCATGCGAAAGTTATCGTCCGCTCCGGCCTCTACGTCGCAGCAGTTGGCGCAATCGAACCGGCGGCCCTGGTTATGCTCGTGGATCGCATCTTTGCGGCTCTCCCCGCCGGCGACGCGTTTGCGTCCGCCCACGTCGAGGCGAACTCAGCCCCAAATTCTCGCCTTATAAAGGACGTCGCCGGCGCCGCCATCGTATTTGGCTTTCCCGCGCCGCCTCCCAACCATCCGGATCATGCTGCGGCGCGAATATTGCCTCACTTACTGGGAAGTGGCGATCTCGATTCACGCTTGATAGAGGATCTGAGGATCAAGCGCGCGTTGGCTTATTCAGCATATTCCAGCATTCTTGCCGATCGCCACGCAAGCGTATTGCTCGGAACTGTCGCTACGAGCAACGCGAATGCGGACGCTGCAGCCGCCGTGCTGCAATCAACGATCCAAAAATTTGCGGAAGACGGCCCGAATTCGGAGGGGCTGGAGACCGCCAAGTCGGCCCTTGTCGGCGCGGACCTGCTGTCATTGGACTCCAGCGCGCAGCTCGCAGATGCCATGTTGAATGCGCTCTTGAACGGGGAACCCTTGGACTTCGTCGAGCGTCGCAAGCGCGCAATCAAGGCCGTGACGCTAGAACAGGCACGCAGGATCGCGAGGCAGTTGCTTGTATCAAACCGCATGGTGACCGTCATCGTTTCCAATGCCTCGCAATAGGCGTGCTCGCGAGGACGGAGTCAGCAAAGTCACGCTCGAGCCAGTCAAGGGCTGACCAGCCATTTTCGAATTATGGACGCGGGTGATACCGGTTGAGGATTGCGCGTCGACTCTTGACTGTCGCCACCCGACATAGCGCGAGGCGGACAAGAGTGAAGAAAATCAAGTCAAGCAAGCGTTGTTGGCGGCTTGGGCTGAAATCGACAAAGCGGAACTAAGCCTTGCCGACAAGCTCGCAGCCTACCAGCGAGCCTCACGCGTGATCGTCCCCGATATCCTCTCTGCCTATGACCGGATGGTCGCGCGAACGGCATCTGGCGAAACTCTGCTCGGCGCTCCCAACATTGGCGATGTGTTGCCAGATTTTCTGTGCCCCAACGCTAACGGGCAATTGGTCTCGCTGGCATCGTTACTCGAAGACGGTCCGCTAGTGTTGAGTATGAACCGCGGCCATTGGTGCCCTTACTGCAAACTCGAACTTCGCGCACTGGCCAGCGCCGCCGGGGCGGTCGCATCCTGCGGCGCCCAGATCGTATCAGTTGTACCCGAGACGGCGCGCTTCACGCAAAAGATAGCAGCGGACAACTCGCTTCCGTTCCTCGTTTTGACAGACCTCGACCTGTCCTACGCGCTCTCTCTTGGACTGGTGACGTGCTACAGCGCTCTCTGTTTGTGCCGACGTCGGCAGCGAGCCGCAGTCCGCTTAGGGCGATCGCGTCAGGATGTGGAGGAGGCAACAGTTAACCCATCCGCTTTTCCCGCAAAAACTCCAAGAAAGCCCACATCCCAAATGAGAGATTGCGGCGACGGCTTTGGGTAGTAGAGGTGAAAACGAGTTGTCGTCGGCGGATGGCGAAATTTCGAGTTAGCCGGATGACGGTCGAGGTCTCCGAAACCAGCCGCACGCGCGACAGACCGGCGAATGTCTCGGGGCCTGTCCGCTTGGCAAATTCCTCTACTGGACTTGCAGGCGCCCCTTACTTGTGGTCTTTTCCCCCTCAAGACGCAGCTAATGTGGTCGGCTTGCCGACCACGTTCGTGTTGGGCCCCGGCTCAAGCCGATCTTGCGTGCCGATGGGCTCATAGAATGCGATAGCCCCGACTTGCGCGACGTTCTCGAGCGGCTGTTGCCTGGGCCGAGCCATCACAACCAATTCAAGACGAACATGGGGGGCAAATGATCGTTCATCGCCGTAAGGTGTTGAAGGGAAGCGCTGCTCTGGCCGTGCTCGGGACATTGGGGGGGAGGGCAGGGGCGCAAGCGCCGAAGGCAGCCATATTCGGTCCGAAGCCGGGGGCGTGGCGTACTTTCGAAGTGAAGACGTCACTCGAGCTGCCGGCGGAGCCGGGTGCTACACAAGCCTGGGTACCCGTGCCGTCTTTCAAGGGCGACGGCTGGACACAGCCGGGTGGGACGACATGGACGACAAGAGACGGCTCAGCGAAGCTTGTAACCGCCGCAAATTCGGGAGCTTCAATGGTCCATATCACTTGGGCGGAGGGCGTTGCTTCTCGCAGCGTCGAAGTCGTCAGTCGCGTTACCACGCGCAATCGATTCGTCGATACTATGAACCCTGCTGAGAAGGCCGAGCTGAGCGTTGAAGAACGCCGCCTTTACACGGCAGCGACAGAACTTCTCCAAACCGACGGGATCGTCAAAGATACCGCCTCCAAGATTGTCATTGGCGCGACCTCCGATCTCGACAAGGCGAGGCGCATTTACGAGTGGGTGGTCGACAATACCTTCCGCGATCCGAAGACTCGAGGCTGCGGGCTCGGGGATGTCGTGTCGATGCTGACAACCGGAAACCTCGCGGGCAAGTGTGCCGATCTCAATGCACTTTACGTAGCGCTGGCGCGCGCGGCCGGTCTGCCGGCTCGCGACATTTATGGGATTCGCGTTGCGCCTTCCGCCTTCGGCTACAAGAGCCTCGGCGCCAACTCTCCGACGATCACCAAGGCACAACACTGCCGTGCGGAGGTTTTCGTCTCCGGGTTCGGATGGATCCCCGTTGATCCCGCAGACGTTCGCAAAGTCGTGCTCGAGGAACCGCCTGGCAATCTTGCTGTCACCGACAGCAAGGTACTGGCGGCACGCTCAGCGCTGTTCGGATCTTGGGAAGCAAACTGGCTAGCCTATAATGACGCGCACGACGTCACGCTGCCCGGCTCGGATGGTCCGAAAGTTCCTTTCCTGATGTACCCGCAGGCCGAGACGAGAAAGGGTCGGCTCAACTCACTCGATCCGGACACGTTCAAGTACTCGATCACGGCTCGCGAGATCGAGGGCTAAGCCGATCATGAGTGGCATCCTCGACATGCTGATGCTTGGTCACGCGGCAATTTGGGTGCGCTCGCTCAAGCGTTTGCTATGAGCGCGGGTGATATGGTGTCATTACTGGCTGTCAGTGCCTTATCGCGCCCCAAGGAGCGACCATGACGACCAACGAACCAAAGCGCCTGACCGAAATGGTGAAGTGCGCAGGTTGAGCCAGCAAGCTCGCCGCCGGCGAATTGTCCCAGGTTCTGGGCAACATTCCTTTTTCGGCAGATCCCCGCGTCCTAGTTGATTTTCGCAACTCGGACGATGCGGGAGTTTATGTCTGGGACGGCGGCTCGGCGCTCATCCAGACGGTCGATTTCTTCACGCCCATCGTCGACGATCCCTATGTCTACGGGCAAATCGCGGCTGCCAACGCCCTATCAGACGTCTACGCCATGGGCGGCCGGCCGCTGACGGCATTGGCCATCGCCTGCTTCCCGAAATCCGGTCTTGCGCCCGATACCATCTCACAGGTGTTCCGTGGCGGGTTCGACAAGCTGACGGAAGCAGGCGTCGCCCTGCTCGGTGGTCATACGGTTCAGGACCCCGAGATCAAGTTCGGCTACGCTGTGACCGGCGCCGTAGACCCGAAGCGCGCCTGGTCCAACTCAGGTGCACAACCGGGCGACTGCATCCTGCTTACCAAACCCATTGGCACCGGCATCGCGGCAACGGCCGTGAAGAATGGCCGTGCGCCCGAGGCCCTCTTGGCAGAGGTCACGCAATCCATGCGGACCCTCAACAAAGCGACGGCTGAGGCTTTGATCTCGTCGGGCGTGCCGGTCCATTCCTGCACCGACGTGACCGGATTTCGGGCTCCTGGGACATGCCTCTGAGGTCGCAACAGCGAGTGGCCTTACGCTTCAGATTGAACCGGCGCAGGTTCCACTGTTTGGTGGCGTGCTTGACCTTGTCGCTCGCAACCGCAATGCAGGGCTCGGCAGCAATCGCGCGCACTTCGGGGGAGGGGTGAGGGCAGCGGAACACGTCGCGCCTGACTTGCTGGACTTGTTCTTCGATCCGCAGACCTCGGGTGGGCTGCTTGTGTTTATCGCGCCTGGCGCGGCAACTGAGGCCCTGTTGGCATTGGCGGCGGCTGGCATTGCTGCGCACCAGATCGGACAGGCCGTGGAACACACGCAGCATGTGATCGAGGTGGGTTAAGTATTCTGGCTCGGCTCATCGATCCGGATTCTCGCCGCCGTATGCCAATCGACGAGATCGTGAAAGTCCTCAAGGGTGAAGCTGAGGTAGCGCCCCCGCCGGAGGCTGTGTTGATAGCCTGTTCAGCGCCCGTATCGTGGCGGCCGAAAACAGCCGGCCAGTTCGCCGAGCGGAGCAGACGCAATAGTCCTGTCGCTGCAGGCGAGCGCTGCCGACCGACACCGCATAGAGCACGACCGGACGCGTCAACTCCAGGTCCTGAACCTGCACCAGACACAGGGTGTCGAGCGACAGCGAGCTTTGCGGCAGGAAGCTCAAGCCCACATTGGCCGCCAGAAGTGACATTAGATCGTGATCGCTGGCAATACGGTCCTGAAAATCGTGCGACAGCCCGTGCGCCGATAGGATACTCCCCAGCACTTGCGATTGCTCGCAATAGGCTCGCGGCAGCAGCCGGGTATCGCCGAGCTGCGACAGGATCAGCGAGTTGCGCGTCGCCAGCGGATGCGACTTCGGCACGGCAAGTTCGAACCGCTCGGTAAATAGCACCCAGGATTCCAACCGCTCCCAGGGCTCGTGAAGCGGGCAAGCGATTCCGAGTTCCGCCTCTCCCAGCTTCAGTTGCTCGCCGACATTGGCGGCGTCACCGCGCGTGAACTTCAACGGAGCCCCGGGAACGCCTTTACCAGCTCCGTCAGTGGCTTGATCAGCAACTGCAGATTGACGGTCTGTGACAGCGCGAGGCACAGGGGCGCACAGGTGCCCTTCTTGTACGAAGCTGCCAGCGACTGCGCAGCGACCGCGCTATCGTAGCACTGCGTCAGCAGCGGGAGCATCAGCCGCCCCAGTTCCGTCAGATGAGTCAAACCACGCTCACGGCGGAACAGATCGCCGCCCAGTTCTTCTTCAAGCTTCTTGATGGCGCGGCTGAGGGAGGGCTGAGCGACGTGACAGTCGTCGGCGGCATGCGTAAAATTCAACGTTTTCGCAACTGAGAGAAAATAACGGACCTGGTGCATTTCCATGCCGAGCTTACCTCACGCCTGTGCGCATCACAGGCCTATTCGAGCCAGACCACTATTAACACATTAGGGCACCTCGAAGAATGGCCCTGGCAACTGCCGCATGGGAGCTTGACAGCTGACGTTTCATTTCGAACCCGGCCACAATAGGCCTTCGCACATGAGCCTGCTCGGTGCGTGTAACCGAATGCGCTGCCGCCGACATGATGCAGACGACGGTTCTCGGGAGTGATCGTCAACATCCGGTCGGCGGCCGCGAGGCTATGCGATGGCGCAATGTGGCGACCAGCGCGTCCATGGACGTGGCCACAACTGTTGGCTGTCTTGTGGCTGATCGCAGTGCAGAGACGGCGGCCTCGGTGAAGCCTGCGCCCACGAAGTCAATATGACATGCTGCGGCCAAGGCGAGATCGCTCGGGGCATCGCCGACGTAAGTGCAGTGCTCCCGGGCGTAGCCGCCATGCCGCAGGAGGTCGAGTATCGGGGTGAGCGACTGCGGGTCGGGTTTGGGCAGTGACTGCCAGTCCGATCCGCAGATGAACTCGAATGAACCTGCAATCCCTAGGGCGGCGAGCTCGCGCCGGACCAAAAGGCTATGGCTGGAGGAATGCACGAAAAGCGGGCCGAGTGCCATCAGCGCCGGAATGGCATCGGTAATTCCAACACTAGGGGTTGGCGGAGATTTTGCGACTTGATCGCCGTAGAACTGGACGAACGCGTCGAACCGATGCTCGGTCGCGGGCGCAATTATGCGCAGGAACTCGCGAAAGGGCTTGCCCCACCCGCGCGGGACTTCCTCCCGGTCGCCCCGGACAACCGAAAGCCTCGAGCACCTTCAGCAAATGGTCGGTTTGATCCCGTCGGCTCTCAATAAGAGAGCTCCCGTCGTAGTCAAGGATAATTGGCCATCGCATGATCGTCACTTGATGCCGGTGGGAAGCTGCGGGCTGCGTAGACTTGATTTTGGCATGAGTGTGGCGATGGATTGCGAACAAGACGCCCGTCCGTTCTGTCCTCGATTTCTCTCAGACAACGGCGAAAATCACGACCAAAAAGGTCGACGTGTCATCACCATTGAGTAGTCCATTGATATTGCCAGCCCAAATGAACAGGGCGGGCTCGACTTTCAGCCTTTGCTCCGCTGACGAGGCCTGCACGCCCGCCGCCCACAACACACACACCTCGTCGCGATGCGCTCTTTCTCCGCGATGACGATCACCTCGGCGTTGCAGGCTGAAACGGGCGCATCGGTTCTGATTTCGACACCGAGTGCTTGGAGTTGCCACACCGCTTTTTCAAAGTTCCCCTTCCGGGAATGTCGCGACCATCCAGGGTCCCCCCTCGACGAGGATACCCGCGCCATCGTCGGATCGATCCGGCGGAAATCATTCGCTAGCGGCTTTTTCGCGAGTTCCGCGATCCCTCCGGCAAGCTCGCGCCGGTCGGACCTGCGCTATGACCACAAAGGAGAGATTGCGATCGCAACTCCCGGCATGCCGTCTCCACGCTCGAAGGCGGATAGAACGGGCGTCCGGATGGCGACGGCATCGTCGATGGTTTTCAAGCCGGGCGCGAAAGGACTCCCGGTCATCATGCCCGAAATAGGAATGCCTCCCGCCGGTTGCGATTATCAGGGGATCATAGGGCACACGGCGCTCCCTGGTCAGTCCCGGGTGGTCGTATCTATGCCGGACACCTTCGCCATAGGGACGGTCGCATTGCGCTAGCGCCGCAGATTGGAGCGGAGGGGTGTGGCGATGTCGGCCGGCGACAGAACCGCGGTCGCCACTTGGTAAAGTAGCGGCTGAAACGGGGATAGTTGTAACGGTTGATGGCGGTCAGGTCGACCCGCGCATTCCGTAAAGCGATCGCAGCGTTCAGCCCGCCAAACCCGGCGCCCCGATGATCACGACGCGGGGAAATATTGTTTGCCAGGCAAAGGACGCGGGCGTGGCTGCGCAACAGTGAAAATGGAAGAGAGAATAGTCATCCGCGAGCTAATCATTGCGCAGTCCGCCACCGTTCGACGGGTAGCGCGGCGCCGGTGATGGAGGCGGCGGCGTCCGTGCACAGGAACGCGGCCAGATCGCCTAGTTGCTCCACGGTCACGAACTTGCGCGTCGGTTGCGCGTGCAGCAGCACGTCGCGGATCACCTGCTCCTCTGTGAGCCCGCGCGCTTTGGCTGTGTCCGGAATCTGTTTCTCGACGAGCGGCGTCAGCACATAGCCCGGACAGATCGCATTGACGGTGATGCCGTGCTCGGCGGTCTCCAGCGCCACTGTCTTGGTCAGCCCCAGCATGCCATGCTTAGCCGCTACGTACGCCGACTTGAACGGCGAAGCGACGAGGGCGTGCGCGGACGCAACGTTGATGATGCGCCCCCACTTGCGCGCCTTCATCTCGGGCACAACGACGCGCATGGCATGGAATGCGGACGAGAGATTGATGGCGAGTATCGCATCCCATTTTTCGGGCGCGAACGTTTCGATTGGCGCCACGTGCTGAATACCGGCGTTGTTCACGAGCACATCCAACTGTCCGAACGCGCGCCGCGCCTCCTCGACCATTTCTTCGATTTCTGCGGGCTTCGACATATCGGCCGGCGAATAGCCGACCTCGACGCCGAACTCTTCAGACAGCATTCGCCGCGTCCGATCGACGTCTGCAGTTGCGCTCAGCCCATTCAGCATCACGTTCATGCCGGCCTTGGCGAACGCGGTCGCAATGCCGAGCCCGATGCCGCTCGTCGAACCGGTCACGATCGCGGTCTTCCCGCAAAGCTCGCCGGACCGGCTGCGGCTGGGCTGGGGTTCGGAAATGCGCTTATCGTCGCTGATGCGCAGGGGCATGCTCGTGGTCGCCATTGTCATCTCCTGTTGTTTTTGTTGCTCGGATGAGTTGTTTGATTATTCACGCCGCCGGGCGCAGCGGCCCGGAGCCGCTCGTTGCCCCCGTTCCGGCAGGAGCGGCAACGGGACCAGGCAAGACGGCGGTCGGCCGATAGAGCCCGTCGACGTCCGGGTCGTGCAGAATCACGCCGTCGAGCGGATCTCCTTCGAACTGCCACGGCGCTTGCGCGATGGCGCGAGCCGTGTCGACATATCCGGCGTGCCAACGCTGACGAATGCCGGATGGGCTGAAGTCGACATCCTTGGTGTGATCGTCATTGGCCAGGCCCGGCGCTAGCAGGCGAACTACGTGCATGCGGGTGAGGCAGCCATAGGATGTCAGCTCTCGCACAACCTCGGACGCACGCAGATTCTCGGGTACGAAGGCTGCCAGCTCTTTGATGATGTGGCGCAGCCGGTGCGTCTGCTGCTGGCGCGCGATGTGGCTGGCGACACGGCTCGAGTACTGGATGTCTTTCTGCCGCTGCAGCACCTCCCATATCGTGCCGGGCTCGGCGCCGACGGGGTTCCATAGGTGGACCGCGAAAATCAGCGAGTTCTTTCGTGGGTTGTCCTCGAAAATAGCTTCGGTCGGCGTGTTGGACAGGATGCCGCCGTCCCAATACAGCTCGCCGTCGATGCGAACCGCGGGAAACGCTGGCGGCAGTGCTCCGGAGGCCATGATATGCTCCGGCCCGATCCGCGCCTCTCGGCTGTCGAAATAATGCATGCGGCTGGTGCGCACGTGCGCCGCTCCGACCATCAATCGCGGCTTGTTGAGGTTGATGCGATCGAAATCGACAAGCTCGTTCAATGTCCGCTTCAGCGGCATCGTCGAATAGTATCCGGCGGCATCGACACCGAGATGGGTGTGTGCGCCACAAAAAGCCGAAATATTCGGCTCGAAGAAGCCCGCAATACCGGCTGTCAATGTCCGCCAGTAGGCCGGCGGTGGGCCCCAGACCGGCCACCACATCCAAGGCACGAACGCCTCCTTGTGCGCCATGCGCTGCCAGAAGGCTTCGAGCGCGGGCAAGCGGGCCTCAGGCGCATTGCCGGCAATCAGCGATGCGTTGATGGCCCCAATTGACGTACCGATGATCCAATCCGGTTCTATGCCGGCTTCGTGCAACGCCTGATAGACACCTGCCTGATAGGCCCCGAGTGCGCCGCCGCCCTGGAACACAAGGACAATTTGGCCAGCTGTCGTGGCGGGGCACGCTTGCGCATGCGGGCTGTGGATTTCACCACTCATTTGAAGCTCCCTGCAGGTCATTGTTGCTTCGCTTAATTCGGCCGGGACGTATCGGAATGCGCCGGCAGCGTCTGCGCATAGGCCAGCGGCAGCGTCTCCAGTGAATGGGACACGATCCGCCACGCGCCATCGCGCATCGCATATGTCGCGCTGAACCGCCCGCCGATCAGCATCCGGGTGCCCTTGCGGTTTCCGGTGACGCGGAAGGTGACGGTGCCCGCGTCAGTCACAAGCTCGCACCCGGTCCGCACCTCGCGATCGACGCGAGCCGCGCGAGGATGACGGGCAACGAGCGCGACATAGTAGTCGCGGATTGCTTGCCGTCCCGAAAGCGGTTTCTGTGCGTCCGAGGGAATGAGCACCGCATCCTCTGCATAAAGGGCTGCAATCGCCGCGGCATCATTACTCTCAAGTGCTGTTGTCCAGGCGCGAGCGAGATGCTCGGCTGCGGGCGCTGCTGCGGATGCTGCGCACGCTGGTGACGGCCCCGCCGCCGGGTTTGCAGCTGCACCGCCGGCGAGCGCGGCCATGCCGAGCAGGCAAACCGCAATGCCGTCGCGCGTGCATAGCCGGAGACGTTGATGAGCGGTCATTTCCGCACCTCGTCAGCTATGCTCGACGTGATCGAGCCAATTACGTCTACCTTCGGCGGCTGTGTAGCGAGCGCGCTAGTCAGCGCGAGCGTGGCAACGAGGCACATAGCAGGCTTCATCACAGGGTGTTCTCCTCTGGTTCATTTGCGATCATGGACGGTTCGCCGGTGCGTAAAGCGGTTCCGGTTTGCAGGCGGGACCAGGCGAAACGTCAGCGCGAGGGCGATCAGCAACGCCGATCCGATAGCGGCCACGCATTGCGCCCATCCGCCGTCGTCGAACACGCGCCCCAGGATCGCGCTGCCTGCAAGCCCGCCAAAATAGTACGCGGCGAGGTAGAGCCCACTGGCCGCACCGCGGTCGGTCGTGGCTAGGCGTCCCACGAACCCGGTGGCGATCGCTTGCGCGGCAAAAGTCCCGGCACCGATCATCGCCAACCCAACGATCACGGCGGACAGAGACGAGGCGAGCAGCAGCGGCAGGCCAATTATCGCAGCTGCAAAAGCGAGGCGGATGGCGAGCACGGGACCGATCTTCCCCGCCAGCCGTCCGGCGAAGGGCGTCAGCACAAGCGCCGGCAGGAACACGAAGTAGACTAGGCCCAATGACATCGGGCCGAGAGATAGCGGCGAGCGCACCAGCACGAAATTCACGTAGGTGAAGGTGCCAATGAACGCGAACAGGATCAGGAAGCCGATGCCGAACGTGGCGGCGAGTGCGGGGTTTGCAAGGTGTGCGAGCCACGCCGACGACTTGCCCATGCCGTTGTCGCCACTCGGATCGCGTCCGCTTTGCCCCATCATGGCCGACGCCTTCTCGAGCGTAACGAAGACGAGGCCCGCGCCGGCGAGATTGAGCGCCGCGAGCACGAGGAAATTAGCCGCAAGCCCGAAATGATCGGCAAGCGCAGCGGACACTAGACGTCCGATCAGATTGCTCGCCACGTTGCCCGTGACATAGGCCGCGAGCGCGCCCGCTGCCGCCTCGCCACTCGCTGTCTCAGCCAGATATGCGATCGTCAGCGTGAAGGCTGACGACATGAACACCCCCTGCACCACGCGAAGAACAGTGAAGGTCGATAGATCAGGCTGCAGCGCCAGGAGCGCCGTCGGGATCGAGAGCAGCATGAGGCTTGAGATGATGCCGGTTCGGCGGTCGATGCGATGGCCGGCAAGTGCGACGACGATGCCGGCTGCCGCCATGCCCATAGTGCTGGCGTTAACGGCAAAGCCCATCGCAGCCGGGCTCACTCGGTAGGCAGCCGCCAGGCTCGGCAGGATCGCCTGCGCCGCGAAGAGATCGACGAGCGTCAGGAAGCTGATGACGCCAATCGCGACACGCGGCACCATCGTGGGGTGCGCGATGTCCTCGGCGGCGCAGTCCGCAAGTATCGAATGATCGGTCATGACATCGGACCTCATTTCGAATGGGGCGCGACGCCGTCGGGGAGGAGCCAGCGCGGCAAGCGGGTCGCAAGAATGCGCCGCCGCCAGAGGTGAGGGCCTCGTCACATCACGTGAGGGTCGGCCTTCTCGCCGACGATGTCGGTCGACAGCAGCACGACCGGCTTCTTTGTATGGTTGTGCCACCAGTGCTGCGTGGTGTGGATTTCCGTCGCCACCTCGCCGGCCCGGTGCGTGATCGGCGCCGCGCAGGTGCTGCGATATTCCACGATGGTGCCGGAAACGATGTAGATGATCGCCGGGCGTTCGCCGTGGCTGTGCCATGCGACGGTACCGCCGGGCTGCACGACGAGGCGGCGCAGGCGGAATTTGTGATCGTCGAGGTGTGGCGCTTCTTGAGCGAGGTCGATCGAGCCGATGACGTTGTCGGTCACCCGCTGGTTGACCGTTGGGCCGGGCTTTTGACCATTCGCGGTCACTTTGGCGGCCGGGCATTCACCGGCCTGTGCAGCACTGGCAAAAGCGACTGCGACGAGAGCGGCTCCGAGACCGCACAATGTGCGGCGCAAGGCCTTCCTTTTATCAACGAGTTCAATCACGCCTGATCTCCTTCTTGGCTAATGCTTCCGAAGGAGAAAATGACCGAGACTTGAGGTCAGCGAAAATGCCGTTTGGCTATGAAATCGATGCAGCCGGCCCCCGACCTGGCGGACCCGCGATGGCGCCGGGAACCAAAATGCGCGAACCTGATCGTCGGCTCGGTCATCTCCCAGATGGCTATCTCACCCAGCTTTGCTCCTCGAAAAAGGGGAGTGTTGGCGTTGTGGCTGTATCTCTCCTCTTGTGCTGTAGACACCTCCTAGTCGGCGCGGTAGCGCTGCGGACATAAGTGGTCGATCGGAGTGTTCACGAGCGACCGCAGGACATACCGGCTCGCCTATCTGGAGGAGATCGCTGGGCTCTGGTCATAACGCTTGAAATGTTGACGGGCGCGGCCGCCATCGGGACGCGCTGATCCGGCTGCTTGAAAATCCGCGCCGCAGGATCGCGAGTGCGCTCCTCGTGACCGTGATGCTGGATTCAACAAATATTCCGTTCGAATGTTACCAGACTTCGCCGCTCCAGCGGATGGCATGCCGATCGCGTCTGGACCGACGTCGACCAACCTTTCAGCACTCCCCGAAACTGCTCCAGGCCCGGCCAACCGCACCAATGACGTTGAGCGCCTCGACCGCGCCGTCGGCAGCGCCTTTCTCGAAGTCGCCGTCGATGCGCGCCATCTGGTTTGTCACGTGGGCAAAGCATATGACCGGCTTCTGCCGTGCCTCCGCGAAAGCATAAAGCGCCGCAGCCTCCATCTCGACGGCCAGCAGCCCTTTCGCTGTCATGGCGGCAATCTGGGTAGCCGTTTCACGGAATGGCGCGTCCGTTGTCCAGCTTCCGCCGCGCGCAACGTTCAAATCGGCCCCCTGCAGTGCGGCGTCAGCCGACGCCAGCAGAGCCGCATTTGCAGTGCTGAACTCCGATGGCGGCAGGTAGTGGTAGCTCGTTCCTTCGTCCCGCAGCGCCTTTTCAATCAGCACGAAGTACGGCGGTGTGCGGAGCTCCATCAGGCGTCCGGCCGAGGTCATGCTCATCAGCAGCCCACAACCGCTTGCGAACAATTGCTCCGCCACGAGCACCGCAAAAGAGGCGCCGACCGCGCACCCGATGATACCGAGTTCCAGTCCGTCAAGTCGCGTACGCAAGAGGTCGGTATGGTAGCAGGCCCAGTTCGGGATCCCGCGTCGCCTGCCCGGAGGCGACCAGGCGACGCACAATGTCGCCGTCCGGATCGAGCACGCATATTCTGGCACCGCGGCGAACGGCAGCCGCTTCTGACGGCGCGCCTCGCGAAGCAGATTGTCGGCCCTGAAAACGGACGGCTCCCCGGCGTCTTTACCCGTCAGGATTGGAGGAAAGGGTGAAGTGGTCATTTCACCGGAAACCAAGTTGTTTCCGCAGTCTCAACGCGCGGTTACGATTGTGGTGCATGCACTCTCCAGCTTAGGCATTTCGCGCGTAACGGCCATGCGGATCGTCAACGGACGAGCTTTACCGCGCACGATTGGACAGTAGGGATCGGGTTCGGCCAATGCGCCCATCAGCTGCCGCCGCCCGCTGCACCCGCCACGGCAGGCCGCGACATGGTTGCAACTGCGACAGGGGTCCGGGACCAATCGCGCATCGACGAATGACGCCGTCTTAACGATTTCGGAGCCCGCATCGAGCAGAACATCGAGCGGTGCGCCTGTACCGGGCCAGTAGACGCAGGGTTGCACGGTTGCGCGCGGCGTGACACGCACGGTCCCGACGCCGCATCCTCCGGTCCGCGGCGGCAGACCGGCCATAGCGCGAACGAGGGGTTCGCCGATGGCGATGACGTCGGTCTTTGCGAACAGCTCTTCAAAACCATCCCAGTATTGGTCGTAAGTGAGGGCATATTTGTCCGAACGTACGGACTGATAGACATTAATCCGCAGCGCCGCACCGAACGCTTTGGCGATGCCCGCAATGTCGGCGAGCCGATCGTAATTCGATTGCATCATGACGGCGATGAAAGTGACAGGAACGCCGAGCCGGGTGCAGCGTGCGGCCTGCTCGTGAAGCAAATCCCAATTGCCTTCGCCCCGTTGTTCGTCCTGTTCGGTTTTAGTCGGATAATCGAGCGAGAACTCGATGTCCTTGAACGCGACCAGATCTGCATCCGGCACAGCGGCCACCGAGTAGCCGTTCGACGTCATCGTGAGCTTGATAGGCTGCTGGCGCAAATAGGCGAGCAAGGCGGGAAAGTCAGGATGCAATCCGTTCTCCCCGGTGCCTAAATTGACGGAGCTGACAGGGAGGCGCTCGACGATGGCCCGCACCTGATCGAGCGAAAGCCGGTCAGTGCGGCTGGGGTCGCGGTAGCAGAAAGCGCACGCCAAATTGCATTCGTTTGTCAGGCCGAGGCCGAGCGCAAAGTGCGCCGGTACGTTCGCCATGATGTCTGCTATTGAAGAGGCCTGCGGCGACATTATCCGTGTGCCCAATCGGTTGACTTGTTTTTGTTCGAGCCGGCCGGAGCCGACTTCGAAAGTGGTGATGTTAACGATGGACCTCCAACCCGACCAGGATCCTTCGCGTTGGGACGATTACGTATCGGTGTACGAGACGGTGTTCGAACCATTTAGCATGACCTTTGCGGCCAGGGCCATCGCGACCTTTGACCTGCATCCGGGTGCGCGGTGCCTCGACGTCGGCTGCGGCAGCGGCGGTGCGGCCCTGTTGCTGGCCTCGATGGGGTGCCGTGTGGAGGCCGTCGATGCATCGGCTGCGATGGTCGAGCGGGTTCGAGCCCGCGCCCGCACCGCCGGCGCCTCGATCACTTCTCACGTTATGGACGGGCAGGCGCTGGATTTCGAAGATGACAGTTTCGACGCAGCGATTTCCGTATTTGGCGTCATTTTGTTTCCGGACGCAGTTAGAGGGCTCGTAGAGATGCGCCGCGTGGTCAAGCCGGGCGGAAGGGTCGCCGTGGTGACATGGACGCAGCCGCAGAACTTCGAGCTTGCCGTCGCGTTGCGGGCAGCGATCGCCAGCGTTCGGCCGGATCACCCGGGCGCTGCGCTGCCGGCACAATTGCGCTTCCGCGAGCTTCCTGATTTCCAGGCCTTGTATCGGGCGGCCGGATTCGAAAATGTTTCGATCGAGACGCACACAGCAGGCATCGGCGCCCGTTCGGGCCGCTGGCTCGCCGAGCATATTGCATTCGCGCCGGGTATGGACGCGACGGTCAGAAACCTCGGCAACGATGCCCCAGCCGTCCTCGAAAATTTTGTCGAGCGGCTCGAAAAGCTCACGGCACGGGCGCGATCTCGCTGATGGGCACCGCCTTTGTCGGAACCTCGGAGGTTCGGTAATATAGCCAATGGGCATTGCCAGCGGCGTATCGGAACGCCCAATGACATGCTCGCCTAACCCGATCCATGCATCAGGCTTGAGAAATCGATTGGCGGGCGTGGCGCAGAAGGCTGATCTGGCGTAGCAAATCGGTGTCGAGACGACGTGCTTCGCGTATCACCGCCGACGCCACAGCCGCCATGACCGACGATACGCCTCTGCCGTTCGACCTGCCAGCCGTCCAGCGCAAGAAGCTCACAGTTGATTTCGAGGGCGGCAACCAGTCGTCCGACGGCGGCCTGCTGCTGCGGCGGGAGGCTCGGCGTGTGCCCCGGCGACCGCCGCGCAGCCCGATCGCGCGACCAAGCCGCATCCGGCACGCCATGTCGAGCTGGTCACGGCGCCGCTTCGCCATCAGCTGCGGCTACAAGGACGGCAACGACCTCGACCGTCTGCGCCACGATCCGCTGTTGAAGCTCGCCGTCGGGCGGGCGCCCGAGAGCGGAGCGCCGCTCGCCTCGCAATCGACGATCTCGCGTCTGGAGAATGCGCCGCGGAAGACGGAGGCGGCGCGGCTCACCGGCGCCCTGGTCGACCAGTTCTGCGCGCACGTGACGCCTGGTGCGGAGGAGATCCTCGATATCGACGACACGTTCTGCGCGGCTCACGGCGGCCAGCAGCTCGCGTTCTGGAACGCGCATTACGACGAGCGCGGCTTCGCGCCGATGCACGTCTATCACGTCGCGAGCGGCACGCCGGTCGTCGCCATCCTGCGTCCGGCCAGGACGCCCAAGGGTACGGAGGTGCGCACCGTCATCAAGCACCTGACGAAGCGCATCCGCAGGCACTGGCCGAACGACCCGGCTCATCTGGCGCGGCGACAGCCACTACGGCCGCGACGAGGCGATGGAATGGGCTGAAAGCAATGGCGCCGGCTACATCTTCGGCTTTGCCGGCAACAGCGTGCTCGATGGCCTCGTTGCCGAGACCGCGCAGACGCTGCGCTTCCGGCACGCGCTCAGCACCGAGGACAAGATGCGCTGCTACGCGAGCTTCGAATACCAGGCCAAGAGCTGGTCGAAGCCGCGCCGCATCGTGGCCCGCCTCGAGGTCTCGATGCGGCCCGACGACCGGGACCCGCGCGGTGGCATGCGCCAGGAGGTCGACATCCGCTACGTCGTGACATCGATGGAGGGCAGCGCGCAGCACCTCTACGAGGAGGTCTATTGCAAGCGTGGGCAGATGGAGAACTTGATCAAGCTGCACAAAGCCCAGCTCGCGTCCGATCGCACCTCGTGTCACGGCGCGACGGCCAATCAGGTGCGCCTCGTGCTGCACACCGCGGCTTTCTGGCTGATGCATGCCGTGCGCTCGGCCATTCCGGAGACGAGCCCGCTGGCCAAGGCCGAGTTCCCGACCATCCGTGACCGGCTCATCAAGATCGGCGCGCGCGTCGTCGAGCATATCGCCCGCATCCGCATCCACCTGCCGACGAGCTGCCCGGAGGCGGTGCTGTTCCGCGCATCGCCCTTGGCTTGATGCCGGCGGGGCCATAGCCGGCGGGGCACAGAGCCCCTACCAAGCCGCCCGCCAATGGACAATCAACCCCAACGCGTTGCACCAAGAGTTGAACTCAACCAGCCTCACCGCCGATCGATTTCTGCACGTGCCTGGCCAGCAGACACGCTGGGCGCGTGCCGGATGCATGGATCAGGCTAGGGGCCCTGATCGGACCAACCTCTTGAACCTCGGCAAGGTGCCAAGTCTCGGCGCGCCCATCATATCGATCGGCGGCGCCGGCACCTTCGACGGCGTGTTTCTGACCGGGCGTAGCGGTCCTGCTGGCGAGCCCGACGCGTCGCCGTTAGGCGTCCACTGGTCCCGATCCTCTGGCACGACGGGACAACGACCAAATGTCGCATGCGGGTAACGGAGGTCGTCGATCCCGGTGACGGCGGCCTCCCCGATCTGCACGATGATTCGCTCGCCGCGAGCGGTGCGCGATCCGCCGGTCCGCCGGCATACAGCGTGAAACGCGATGCGTCGCGGAATTGGCACCTGTTAGCCCACGATGCCGACGCGGCAGCGCCTCACCCGGCCATGAGCCAGAATCTCGGCTCAGCACATGCAGCACCGTGTCGGATGCGACCGAAAAGCAGATGCCCTGCCCAACGGGATCATCGCCGTGTTGATGCCGATCACCTCTCCCGACGAGGAGACGAGCGGGCCACCCAGTTGCCGGGATTGAGCGCCGCATCGGTCTGGATCACGTCTCCGATCAACCGCCCGTTCTGGGCGCGCATCGAACGTTCCGCGAATACGAATCGAGCAATTCGCCGTCCGGCCCACGGTTCGAGGTCGCATCCCTGTCAGCGGCGCTGACGCCGCCTCCTGCCGGTTTTGAAGAAAGCGCGGTCGCAAACTCACCATTGCCGTTCCTCGCTGCTTGACGTCTCCGCCGTACTCCCTATGGCGAGAATGCGGATCATTTGAACCCGCTGCATATAGGAACTCGACGCGTGCCCGGCGAGACCGGCGCTCGCCTTCGACAGCTCGGAAAACACACAAGTTTTTAGCCGCCTGATCGCTGATGGCGGGGCCGCACGCCTGCATACGCGCCGGCTATGGGAACCATACATTCACGCGGACCAGCCCTGCGATTAAAACAATTCCTGTCGAACGAAAACAAACGAAACGACCGGCAAAACGGCAACAAAACAATCGGAGATCATCATGAAAGCCTACATCGTCGCGGCCGTACTCGGACTTTCGCTGACGGCGGCTGCCGTTGCTCCGGCCTCGGCCGGCGACTTCGCCACCGACTACTTCAAAACCATGTATCTGCGCGGAAACTAAGCCATCCCTGCAATTCGCCCAATCATAAATCCCAGGAAGGAAAAACCATGACCAAGCTCATCGCATCCCTCGTCCTCGCCGCCTCCGTTCTTTCCGGTATCGCGTCTGCCAATGCGCAGCCGATCTACGGCAGCTCCGTTCGCGATCTCGCCCGCATGACCGGCCAGATCACTCCGCACGGCGTCTTCGACGCTTTCTGATCCTAGCCCTAAGTGCAACAGCCGCCGAACTCAAAACCCAGGAGATGAAATCATGACCAAGCTCATCGCATCGCCTCGTCCTCGCCGCTTCCGTCCTCACGGGCATTGCCTCAGCCAACGCCGCGCCGACCTACGGCAACGCGCTTCGCGACGCCGCCCGCATGAGCGGCCAGATCACCCCGCACGGCGTCTTCGACGCGTTCTGATCACGCAATCGCCGATCGGCTTCGATGAAGGAGAGCTACCCATGTCCAAATCCATGCTGACGGCGATCGCGTTTCTGCTGCCCGCCTTTGTCACCGGCATCGACTTCGCCACCCCGCAGGACATCGCGAATGGTGTCGGCCTGACGATCCACATCGACGTGATGCCTCAAGACGAGTTGGGGTTGCCGCTCGGATGAGCGGCAGCATCCTCCTTCTGCCGATCACGTGCGCGTTGCCTCGTAACGATCGGTCCTCTGAACCCGAAATTCTATCGAGCCCCGATTGGCTCATCAAACAAGAGAACTTCACATGACGACATGCACCAAGACCGTCGCTTTCGCTGGCTCGCTCGCAGCCGCTGACGCTCATCGCGGCCAATGCCTTCGCGGCCGAGGAAGCCATGGCCGACAAGGAGAAGTGCTACGGCCTCTCGATGGCAAGCCACAACAATTGCGCGTCGGCCGGCAACAATTCCTGCGCGGGCACTGCCAAAGCGGACTAGGAGAAGGGTGCTGCCTGGAAATACGTGCCGAAGGGCGCGTGCGCCACTACGCAGGTCAAGCTCTAGGACGGCACCACGCGCAACGGCTCGCTGGAGTTGATCAAGGGCTGAGATTTTCCCTCAGTGAGGGCAATTGCGGACGGTCTACCGGAGCAACCGCCACACGCGACCTTCAATCAACCTTGAATTGGACCAGGGGCCATGCGAACGAACCCGTTCTATGACACTTTGCTTTTCTTGATCGGCCAGACTCCCGATCACGACGGCAGTGGTGTGCGCTATCTGCTGGTGGTCTTGTTTTATGCGCTCGCCATTGCCGGTCTCGTCATTGCCAAGCGCAATTGGGACGTTGATCCCGCGCAGCGAACAGCTGAGCACGTCGCGACCTGGTTTATGCGCACGTTCATCGGTTACATGTGGTTCCAGGGCTCGTTGTGGAAGTTGCCGCTGCCGGTTTCGGACGGCTTCAGGTATTGGACCGAGGAAATGTCGAACTATGCCGCCTTCGGTTTCCACAAGTCCCTTGTGACGAACGTCTATCTGCCTCTGATCAAGGTGATTGACCCGCTCGTGTTCCTGACCGAGTTCTCTCTCGGCGCTGCCTTCATCCTGGGTTTCGCCGTGCGTCCGATGGCGGCCATCGGCATCCTTTTCGTCGCTCACCTTTGGCTGGGGCTCTACCAGCATCCCCATGAGTGGCCATGGCAGTATGTGTTCCTGATGTTCACCCAGGCCATGTTCCTGGTGCATAACGCGGGCCGCAGCCTCGGCCTCGACGCGATCTTGCATCGAGAACCGTTCGGACCGTTCGCCGGCCAAGGTCCGATCGCAGCGCTCTATCGGAGATTGGCCTGATGTGTGCGCCGCAGCGTCATCGCAAGCCTGATGAAGGTGGTCGTGATCACCCAGACGGCGCTCGCAACGACGCGGATGTTGCCCGAGACTTTTGAAACGCCGCCCATGCGCCGGCGCTGGCCGACGGGAAGCTCGACGATCCTCAGGCCGGCCGCCGCCGCACGCATTTGCATTTCGAGGTTCCACCCGAACGTCTCGTCGCGCATGCCGAGCCGCTCCAGCGCCGGCCGCGTAATTGCTCTGTATGGCGACATATCGGTGAAGCGGACGCGGTAAACGGCGAGGATTAACAGCCCTGCGAGATGGCCGGCGACGACTTGCGGCAGCGACAGCGCGCCGGCCTCTCGGTGCCCTTTGAGCCTGGTGCCGTGCACGAAATCGGCACGGCCCTCCAGGAGCGGCTCGACGATTGCGGGAATGTTATCCGGCCGGTCGCTGCCATCGCCATCCATGAACAGAACGATATCGGCGCCCGCCGGCAGCGTCGCGAGCCCGGTCTGAATGGCGCGCCCGTAGCCGCGTCGCGGCTCGACAATGACGGTGGCGCCCGCGTCCTTCGCACTGGCTGCTGTCGCGTCGGTCGAGTTGGAATCCACAACGATGATCGTGCGAACGCCCTGAGCCCGCACGGCCCTTATCATGGGGCCAATGGCCGTCTCCTCGTCCAGACACGGCACGATCAGCGCGACGCGATCGTATTGCCCGTCCGTTCTCGCCTCGGTCATCCAGTCTACAGACTCCAGCGCAGGCCGCAGCTGGCGCAGGACTTGGGCGGCGTATCCGACTGCAGGGCGGCGCGGAAGGCCCGGTAGGCCGGGCCGTTCCAGATCTCGCGCAGGGTCGCCTGCGTGGCGTCGCCGAGCGTGTAGTTCTCGTAGCCCTTCTGCGAGAACGGCGCGATGCAGCAGGGCAGCGCGCGGCCGTTGGCGGTGAAGTACATGACGCGTCCAGGGCCGCCGGCACAGCGACCACGGGTTCTCGTCGGCCTTGCGCGCCAGGCTCTCGCCGGGCTCGGTGGCGCCCGAGGCGTTGAAGCTGATGCCGAGCGCTGCGGCCAGCGCTTCCGCCGCCGCGCAGATGCTGCGGCTCCTCCGCGGCCAGGCGCTCGAACAGCGCCTGATCGGGCCGCGCCATGCCGACGGCCGCCTTCATCGAAGAACACGAGCCGCTGCAGGTAGACCTCCTTGACGCCGATGTCGTGGGCGATGCGCACGAAATCGCGGCAGCTGGGCGATGGTCTCCTTCAGGCCCGTCAGCCACAGCGAGACGCGCGGGCGCGTCGAGCCCCTCGCGCGCCTGCATCTCGGTGAAGGCGCTGCACGTTGCGCACGATGCGGTTGAAGTAGTCCTTGCCGCGCACGATGCGAGAAGGTCGCTGGCGTCGGCCGCATCGAGCGAGACGCGCAGCTCGTCGAGCCCGGTGTCGGCCAGCTCGCGGCCCTTCCTGGCGGTCAGCACCGTGCCGTTGGTGTTGAACAGCACGTAGGCGCCGCGGTCCTTGAGATAGCGGACCATGCGCGGCAGGTCCTTGCACCAGCATCGGCTCGCCGACGCCGTGCAGCACGACGCGGGCGATGTTCGGCACCTGGTCGACGATGCGCGTGAACAGCTCCCAGCTCATGTCGGCCTCCGGCTCGAGCTCGTCGTAGGTGCGCGGGCAGGTGGTGCAGAGCAGGTTGCAGCGGTTGGTCGTCTCCAGATAGAGGCAGACCGGGATCGTGCCTCGCCACGGCCGCGTGCGCCGCCGACGCTGTCGTGGTAGCGGCGCGGATCGATGCCGTCGCGCTTGTCCGCCATCGAAATCGTCACCTGACGCGGCCCTCCAAGATTGATATCGGGCCTGCTTGATGTTCGCCCGCGCAGGTCCCAGAGGATCGCGAGCAAGACCACCGCGTGGAAAGCGATCTGGCGCTGGCCATAGTCGGGTACCAGATCGTCCGGAATTACATCGTGTATTTGCAGCGCGCCAACGGTGATGGCCCACAGCGTAAGCGCCCGAGGGTAGATGGCGAGGAACGGCGCTGCCGCCAGATAGTACCAGGGATAGTGAGGGGTCAGCAAAACAAGGAACACGGTGACCATCAATGCCAGGGCGTCGACAGAGGATCGGGCCGACCGTCCGTGGCGAAACGCGATGGCAAGGCGAGCGCGCACAATCCCAGCGCAGCGCCGGGTAGATAGATGCCGCTGAGCCCGGGGATCGGTCCCGCTACGACTTGCAGTAGGTCCGGGTACCAGAACCCTCCCCCCGCCTTATAGCCCTCCTCGGCGAAGTAGCCGGATGCAAAGCCAAACACCTTCCCGCCGACAGTCAGATACGGCAAATAGAATAGTGCGGCCACAGCGGCGACATTGCAGGCATTCGGATATCCCAGGGCTTCCAGAATACCGGCAGTGCGAGCAGCGGGATGGGCTTCATCAAGGCTGCAATCGTGACGGCAACGGCGGCCTGCAACGGGCTACCTGCCAGGAACAGCCAGGCGCCGAGCAGCATCATTCCGGTCATCGCGGCATCGATATGCGCATTCCCGGCGATCTCCCAAAGCGCCAACGGGTGCCAGGCGTAGGCCGCAATGCGCTGAGCCGGCAATTCGAGACGCCGCAGGATACCAAGCAGGCACGCCATACCGAGCGCTTCGAACGCGAGCATGCACAATTTCATTGCAACACGCTCTGGCTGACGCGAGTCGTCAGGAAAAACAGCAGCTGTGCTGCCGGCGGATAGATCGTCGCCGCATAGTCGGCGCGATTTATATTTGGATAGATGACGCTTTCGCGGAGCGTGGCGAGCTCCGGCGCAGCCGGTACGTATTGATAGGGATTGATGCCGTATCCCTGCACTCGGCCGTCCCAGATGTAGCGGTAAACGTCGCTGGACAAATAGGGGTCGGCCAGGAGAAGCGGTATGCGCATGGCAACGGCGGCGCCGACGATGATCCACAGCGCAAGCGGCTCGTCGACTTCCCGCTGCGGTGTGGTCGCAGCCCACGCGCCCGCTGCGGCCATCACCGCGGCCATGATGCAAAACGCGGTGAGCCCGCCCGCGGCGTGAATTCTGGTCGCGAACAGCGACAACAGGACCATGGCAGCTGCGATCACGCCGAGGGGAATGGTGCGTGGCGCCACATTTACATGTGACGCCGTCATGGCCCCAGATGCGGCGCGAGGCTCGCGACCTGGTGCTCCAGCTCCGGGTGCTTTGCCAGAAAGGCGCGCGTAAAGGCGGCGTTGCCGCCCGTAATTCCGGCGGCTGCGAAGTCGAGTTTCTCGCCGCGCATCTCGGCAAGCAGCACCGCCAGCGCCTCCACTTCGTCAATATCGTACCACGGCGACAACGAGGCCACTGGAAGCCCGATCTCAGCAGCCCGCGTCACGGTCGTCGCATAGACTGCCGCCGTGCTCCAAGGGATGCCGGTGAACAGGCTCTCGTGAGCGTGCTTCAAACCGATCAAATAGTATCCGCCGTCGGTCGCCGGCCCAAGCACGACCCGATCGCCCGGGAGGCGCAGGAGTTGAACGGCCTCGGCGATCAGCGGCGGAGGCAGCGTCGGGCTGTCGGCATTGACGAGCAGGACGCAGTCGTGCCCCAGCGCTAGAAGATGCTCGGACGCGCCATGGAGAACCACGCCGAGCGTAGCGTCCCGGCGGCATAGCAAGCGGAAGCTTGGCGGCAATATGGTGCGGAGCAGATCTTCCGATCCCTCGGGCGAATAGACGGCATACCCCTGACAACCGAGTTCCGGGGGAAGCGCCTGGATGGCGGCGGACACGTCGCGCAGAAAACAGGCAGCGAGGCCCGCTGCCCCGCATCCCCAGCAGAGGGATCATGCGGGTCTTGCTGCTGCCCGGCATGGGAGTTTGCAGATGATTCCAACTGCGGCGGTTCCAATCAAAATGTCCAGGGCGCCCCTTATCTCAACCGGTTTCGATCACGCCTGGTCCAACCGGCTCGCCGCCGGCATTCAATCGTTGCGGAAATTATAGCTGCACCATCCGAAAGGGCACAGCTACACACGGGATCTGTTGATCGGCAGATCGGCTTCCGCATCGACCGGCTCCTACACTCGCAATCTGCAACGATCTCCGGCGAGCGGCACAGCTGCGCCGATACCGCGCGGTTACGCGCCTCCGACCTAACGCGGGGCAACCGGCTCCGGGCGCCGCATGCACGACCTATCCGCGAAGGCTGCTCTCGGCCGCGCCGGGTTTGGGAATCGGCCGTAAAAGACTATGTCCGACAATGTGCGATTTCTGAAGGGTTGGGAGAGCTAAGCCTCTGATTTTGGGGATTGGTCGATTCCCCTCGGTTCTGCCATCCCTCTTCCGAACCCGCTGGGAAAGCAATAGTTCCTGGTCAAGACTCTCAAACCCGTTTCGGAGAAGGCTGCTGCCGGCTTCCCCGAGCGCATCCGGGGGCAGCTGGCCAACCGGGGCCCCCGAGGCGGCTATCGAGATCAAGTGCCCGCTCTCCGAGCCCCGCTCGCGCCGTGTCTTGTCTCTTCATCGCGGTCTGCCACCGCTATGGCATCAAGCCCTTCCGCTATGCCCGCATGAAACGGCAGACGGTGATCGGCCCCGCTCGTTCCTCGAAGGCGTCTGAGGCCGAAGTTCATCGAACTCGACGCGGCACTAACCGCCTTCCTGGCCGAGGTCGCCGACAAGGTGATCCGCAAGGAGGTCTACGGCGACGCCAGGAAGTTCCGCCTCAGCCGGGTGCCGCCCAGAGCGATGGTGTAGGTGGAGCATTTCCAACCGGTGGGCTGCGCGGAGCCTTATTCACAGGGCCCGACTGAAAAACCGGGCTTCTCAACCGCTCTGCAGTCTTCCTACCACTGCCCTCTCGCTCGCCAAACTCATCACTCCAGGGTTGGGAGTCCGTCGAAAGATGCTATGCAAATCAGTGTGGCAGTCAACCTGGTTTGGGAGCGCTAACCGTCTGTTTTATCGGGATCTTCATGCTCCTGCCGGGATCGCCAACAATATCAGCAATTTGAGCCCCGGTGCCGCCGGCCAGTCTTTCCTTCCAGTGCCAATCCGGTGTCGCAGGCGCTTGCTTTATGCCCGCCCCCACGCGTCAACTACTCTGCCGCTTCTGCAATTCGGCTGGACCGGGTATCGAGAAGGTTTCCGACCACGGCGGCCATTACCGCAGGGCACACACCATTGCCGAGCAGGCGGATGCGGTCGCGGCGGGTGCCGTGGTTCAGCCGGAAGCCTTCCGGCAACCCCATGGCACGCTTCAACTCCGGCACCTGAAGCATGCGCAGGGTCGGGGTATTCCGCCTCCACTGCACGAGCCCAAATCGGTCCAGTGTGGTCAGGGTCCGCAGTGGCCAGTCGAGGGTTTGGTATCCACCAGCCTTGTCGGAGCCGTAGTAGACGGTGATGAAGTCCTTGCCGCTGCCGACTTGCTCGATGCCATGTTGGATGCGCGCGAGGGTATTGCCTGCCCGCCGGCCGTTGTAGAGCGGCCCAGCAGCCAGGTCCCCTTTCGGTCGAGGATCGTGCGGACCGGCCGGTGCCTTCGGATCGATGGCTCGAGTTCCAGGGTTGTCGCTTCCGGGCTCCAAAGATGAAGAGGCGCCGACGGTTCTGCGGCACGCCGAAGTCTGCGGCGTCGAGCACCTGCGAGCGCAGCTTGTAGCCGTAGCGCCGCTCGAGGGTTCGGTAGAGTTCGTCGTAGCCTTCCCAGTGCCGCATCATGGCGACATTCTCAAGCACGATGAATTCGGGTTCCAGATCCTCGATGAAGCGCATGACGTACCAACCCGACCTGCGACTGGCGTCACAACGCGGTCGGCTGCCCCGCGCTAGACTGTGATTTGTGCATTCCGGCGAAGCAATCAGAAGGTGGACCCTGCCGATCGAGTTGAAGACCTCTGCGCTGGTGTCGTCCGATAGCGTCGTCGTGACAACCCTGCCAGCCGCCGAAAGGGAAGTTTATCGGCATAGGTCTGTGTGGCGATGTCCCATCTATCCATGTATCGTCGCCAACCATCGGAAGAAAGCCGTCAAATTCGGTAGCACGACCGCATTCGTCAGGCCACTGCGCCTGCGGCTGCCGCGCGTGACCTCACGCCGCGCCCTTGCCCAGGTGCCGAGCGCAGGCTCGGCTTGCGTCCAGATCCAGGCGATAGTCCCCAAGAGCGCGCTCATCGATGGCGAAGGTCAGCTCCGTGATTGCGGGTGTGCGGCTGCGTTGGTTGCGGCACTCCTATGTGCCGCTGGAGGGGCCGCGGCGGAGACTCGTTTTCGGGGCGAGATTACCGTCGGGAAGACATGGTCCTGCAATGCCTATGGCTATGGCGGAAAGCAAAACACATGGCAGACCGTGAGTGGAGGACGCGAGGCGACCAAAGCCGCCGCGGCGCGCAGCGCCATCGATGAATGCCGCAGGCGCGGCTTCAATGGCTGTCGGGGAAGCGGCTGCTGGTTGGAGTAGTAACCTGCCCGACAACCCTAAGCGTTCCGCCAATTGGTGCGGGGTAGCCCGAGTCCCTTGGGGATCGATAGGAATTCGTTCGATGAAAGCCAGCGGACTGGCGGTTTCATTCATGAAGGGCGAATTCAAGATCGAGTGATGGCAGCGGCTCGCGTGTGCAACCGGATGTAATATGTGCGAAACGCCGCGATACGTGCGTCGGCGTACGTTGCCTGTCCCGAACCCGTTCGGGCACTCTGCTAGAGGAGAACCGGAATGAAAGCCTCAAAATCTTTGATCGCTGCCGCACTCGTCGCCGGGATGCTCGCGACACCGCCCTTGGCGCTCGCGGAGGACGAGCACAGCGGCCACCACCCGGAGGGCCAGAAAGCCGCCGAGCCAGCACCGCAATCCAAGCCAGCCGAGCCCGGGACGGGCAAGGGTGGTGGTATGGGCGACATGGGCGGTGGCGGCATGGGCATGATGGCCGACGGGATGATGGGCAAGATGATGCAGGGCGGCGGCATGATGCGCATGATGGGCACCTGCCCTGCCCAGAAGACGGCCGACGCCCTCAAGACCGAACTTGGCATCACGGACGCCCAAAAGGGTGCGTGGGAATTGGTTGCCGCCGCTCAGTCGAAACTGCAGGCGGGCATGCCGGGGATGCAGAAATTTGCAGCGAAAGTGATGGAAGCCAAGTCGCCGCTTGAAAGGCTTGACGCCCACATCGGCATTCTCGAAGAGCGCGTGACATCGCTGAAGGATCTCAAAGGTGCAATGTCCGCGCTCTATGCCACCTTCACTGACGAGCAAAAGAAAAAGGCCGACACGGCCTTGAACGGCGTCGGCTGCATGATGTGACGTCCCACGGGAGCGGCAGCAAGGCGCGTAATCTCCGCCGTCCTGACCATCACGCTCGCCATTGGCGTGCAGCGAATGGCCGAGCGCAGCGTCATCATCCGTCACCTGCCTGCGGTCGAGACACTCGGCTCGGTCTCGACCATCTGCTCGGACAAGACGGGCACGCTCACCCGCAACGAAATGACCGCGACGACGGTCGTGCTGACTGCGGCGCACTACGACGTCAGCGGGGGCGGCTACGCGCCCACGGGCGCGATCAGCACCGCCGGTCGCGAGGTCGATCCGAGTTCCGAGATCGGCCTCATGAGGCTGGCCCGTACCGCACTGCTGTGCAATGACGCCGCGTTGCGCCAGTTCGCGGGCCGGTGGACCGTCGCGGGCGATCCAATGGAAGGCGCGTTGGTTTCGCTGGCGCTCAAGGCCGGACTGGATCACGACCACGATGGCGAGGTGTTCGCCTGTGTCGATTGGGGCAACCAAGCCACAGTCCCGCAGGACGATATCGTTCAATGTCGGCACCAACTTGCGGCGGCCACCCTGTCGCGGATATTTCTTACCTTGCCACCGATCTGGCGCGGTGAGCATCGTGACTAAGCTTGAGGGATCCGCATGAGACGCCCCACCGTCATGCTGCCAGTGCTGGCCGCCGGCATCGTGTTCTGCTGCCCGCCGGTTGTTGCGCAATCGGGCTGGACCGACCGCGGCCCGGTCTATGAAAGCGATCTCAAGAAAAAAACAGAGCAGGACGAGGCCGAGCGCGCCGAGCGCCGCAAGACCTATGCCCCGACCGTCTATCCGAAATTCATGCAAGGCGGCGAGCGGCCAGACATCAAGCCCGCAGAGCCGCCGATCGTATACTTTGACCAGAACGAGGAGGTTGGGTCGATTATCATCGACACCCAGGGGCACAAGCTCTATTTCGTGCTGCCTGGCAAGAAGGCCTATCAGTATCCGATCTCGGTTGGCCGTGAGGGCTTCACCTGGAGCGGCACTAAGCTGATCAGCCGCATAGCTGCGTGGCCGTCATGGACACCGCCGCCGGAAATGCACAAGCGCGTGCCGGGTTTGCCTCTAACGGTGACGGGTGGCATGCTCAATCCACAGGGCGCCCGCGCCCTTTATCTCGGTAACACCGAATATCGCATTCACGGCACCAACAACGATCGCTCTGTCGGACGGGCAAACTCGTCCGGATGCTTCCGCTTGACAAACGAGCACGTCGTGCATCTGGCCTTGATCGCGAAGGTCGGGACGAAGGTGAAAGTACTGAACGCCTATACGGGCGGCGTTAGCGAGAGCGCACCGCTGTCCTCACTGTTCAGCTTTGGTGGCGCCGATGAGCCGGCGGCAGCGCCCGCGACCGCGAAGCGCAAGGCGCCTGGCGCGCCGAGGAAGACTGCCGCTGAGTAGCGGGGGCGAACGAAAGCAGGACTGCTGAAGCCGTCAGGAAGATCGCACTTGAGACAAAGCACGCGCTGAGCATCAGTCTTTGGTGCCAGTGATTGCAGTCGATCAAAGAGCACCCCATACCGACCGGCTGTTTCGGACGGCCCGATCTTTTCACTGGATTGTTTACGGGGCCAAGTTCTGTCGATCATGTCGGCAAGGGCATTTAGGTGCAGCGTATAATCATCACTAAAGAATAGGTGGGTGGAAGTGAAAGGGCCGGATCTAACGATGTAGGATCGCTGGAATTCGTTGGGCGGCACTAATCACCGACGACCACGGGCATCGGGCTGCTGAGTTTGACCGTCTCCAGCTTCAAGCGCCGGGGTGGGAGGTGCGGACGTATTGCCCATGTTCGCGGGGGGCTCGGCGGAGCCGCTCCCAGGCCGAGTGCTTGACGCCATCTGCACGAGGACAGCCCTCGACCGGGCCACCGCCAACGGCGAGGACCACCGGCCGGTCGTTGGGGATCGCCAACGCCAGTCATCGGGCGCCGAGACGACCTTTGCGCAGGACCTGACCGCACCGGCCGAGATCGAGGCCGGGGTCAGGGACATGGCCGAGAAGGTGTGGACGTGGCGAAGCGCTGGGTCGTTGCCTGCACGACAGCTTCACACCTGGGAACGCTTCCGTCTTCATCTGATGAGCCTAAGCATATCACCGCGAGCCACATTTCCTCCTCCGTGGGCTGGCATTTTGACTAGGGATGAGAAGACAGTCCCCGGGAGCGATTTGGAAACTGATGGCGGATCAGCTATCGATGCACGCAAGTAATTTCAACCGGGGCTGGCATGGCAAAACGATTTGCGTTGGCGCAATCCATCATTCGGCTTCAGGGACTGCCTGCCATCGCAACCCTTGCGGCCATTGCGGCGCTGATGCCGCTCAACGCCATTGCAAGACAGGAGCGTCCGGCGCCCCCCATCGAGGCGACGGCGCCGCGCGATGCAGGCGAGCCGATCATGGCGATCGTGTCGATCAAGACCCAGCAGGTCACTTTCTATGACGCTGACGGTTGGATCCTGAGCGCGCCGGTGTCAACCGGCACCACGGGACGCGAGACGCCAGCCGGCGTCTTCGCCGTTCTCGAGAAGGACGTCGACCACCACTCGAGCCTCTATGACGATGCCTCGATGCCGCACATGCAGCGCCTCACCTGGAACGGCATCGCGCTGCACGGTGGCCCGCTCCCGGGGTATGCTGCCTCCCACGGCTGCGTGCGAATGCCGTACGGCTTTGCTGAGAGGCTGTTCGACAAGACGCGGATCGGGATGCGGGTGATCATCTCGCCGAACAACGCAGCTCCGGTCGTGTTTTCTCACTCGGCGCTGTTCGTGCCGAACGCGGAGGCCCTCGCGGCTGCTCCGGCGCGTGCCGAGACGCTCGCCCGCGAGGCCGCGGAGGCTGCCGAGACGGCCGACAAGGCGAAGAGGGCCGCCACGACAGCGGGGCGCGAGGCGGCATCACTCACGGCATCGCTGCGCAAGTTGGAAGTGCTCAAGTCGCGAGCCGACGCCGAGCTTGCTAAAGTCGGCAGGGCACTCGCCGCCGCAAAGTCGGAACAGGCCAAGGCGCGTGCCGAGGAGCTGAAGCTCAAGGCCGCTGCCAAGGCCGCGGAAGCGGGGACGCAGCTCGACACTGCCAGAGCCGATGCGACGACGAAGCTCGACGCCGCCGCCAGAGCAAAGGATGCCGCGAAGGTGGCCGGCAACAGGAAGACCGATGCCGACAAAGCGGCGAACGAGGCAAAGCTCACGCTCGAGCCCGTCTCGGTCTACATCAGCCGCGCGACGCAAAAGCTTTACGTGCGGCGGAACACGCATAAACCGTGGGCGGACGGGGGCGAGGTGTTCGATGCGACAATTGAGGTTCCGGTCACGATCCGCGAGCCCGACAAACCGATCGGAACGCATGTGTTCACGGCAATGGCCCGCAACGACGCTGGCCTTCGCTGGGCCGCGGTCACGATCGACAACGGGGCCGACGCCAAGGACGCGCTCGACCGCATCACCATCCCGCAGGAAGTGCTCGATCGCATCGCGCCGACCGCATTGCCGCGATCCTCGATCATCGTTTCCGACGAGCCGCTGAGCCGCGAGACCAACTACCGCACGGAGTTTGTTGCCGTTCTGAGCAACCAGCCCCAAGGCGGCTTCATAACGCGCCGGCCTACGGTCAATGTCCCCGTTGCAAGCGGCAACCCATGGGGCGGCGGCATCTTCGGCTTGTTCGACCAGCCCAGCCCGGACCGGCAAAACCGTGATAGGCGGCGGCGCGGCGGCTATTACCGGGTGCAACAGGGCTGGTGGTGGTAAGAGGCGGCACGCTGTTCATTGCCGCCGCCGGTGGCCTCAGCGGCACTACCATGGGACTGGCCACGGATTTGATGCTGAGAACACTGCGCACCCGGCCAGAGGATATTGTAGGTCTGACTTATGCTTTCGTGACCGAGTTCAACGCCAAGGCCAAGAAGCGCGTGCGGCTGGTTCCGGAGAAAATATGGTCCATTCTCGGCGCCTACCATTGGCCCGGCAACGTGCGCGAATTGCGCAACGTGATCGAGCGCTCGGTGCTGCTGTCGCGTGACGATTGCCTGCCTGTCGAATGGCTGCAGCTGGAGTGTGCGAGCGGGCGATGCTGGGGCGGCTACTGTCGATGCGATCAATTGGATCCGTCTGCCGCTCGATGGCACAATGGCGCAACATGGATCGCCACATCATTGAGGTTGCACTCAAACGCCACGACTGAACGTGATGGCGACGGCCCGGGCACTCGGCACGACGCGCGAGACCCTGCGCTATCGCGTGCAGAAATATGGCCTGCTGCGCAACAACTCTCGCGGTGCGGGCGAGAATGAGCTGTGAGCCTCCACACCTTGGCACCAGGTGACAGGACCATCCCCATCGGTCGCTGAACAACCGTTTCGGAAGTCCATCGGTCCGGTGCCGAAGCATCCTGGCTCGCTGCGATGCGCCCTGGCACAGGGCCTCTGTGATGCCGATGATGCCGTCACGGCGGGCCGTAAATCGTATTGATACTCCACGCGCGAGCGGTTGACGACGACGCCGGCAGCGGTCTGGCCATGAGCGAACCAACAAGCGGATGCGGGGAACCGTTTGGTTCAAGCCTCGTTCGTCGAACGCCAGCTTAGCGCAAGTTCCAGAGTACCTTTGCGATGTCGAGCCGCATCCAGGTCGGTCCACCGGTCATGACAATTCACCAGGGCGATACGTTCCTGGTCAGCGGCCCAAGCGGGGAGGTAACCCACGGCCACCGCCACGGCTTTTTTGCCAAGGACACGCGTCTCGTCTCGCTCTATCGCCTCCTCGTCTGCGGCCAGCCGTGGGTCATAGCGACCTCGGCGGCGCTGAGCTACCGGCGGTCGCGCTCTTGGCTGCTTTCACCGGAGCTTGTCATCGATGGACAGCCGCTGTCCGCCGCCAGTCTCGAACTCAGCCTGGAGCGCGACCTCGGCGATCAATTTCGCGAGAGCCTGTGCATTACGAGCTACGCGGCAACGTCGGTGCTTTTTGACCTGGAGATCGAGATCGCCTCGGATTTCGCCGACATCTTCGACGTCAAGGGCGGCTTCGACTGCGGCCTGGCCAACGAGCGCGGCCATATCGAAGTCGATTGGGATGCCGGACGGAGGGAGTACGTGGCACGCTACCGCAACGGCTCCTTCAAGCGCGGGCTCGCCTATCGCGTCGACGAGGGGGAAGTTACGCCGCGCTTCGCCAACGGACGGATCCGTTTCGACATGTCCCTGGCCCCGCGCCAGCGGTTGACGCTTAATTGCCGGTTTATTCCGCTCATCGACGAGGCGCCGCCGCGCCCGTCGACGGAGCTGAGGGCACCAGCGGCACTCTCCGTCGAAAGCCTGCAGGAGCGCTGGCGCAACTCGGCGACCCGCATGGCCTCCTCGAACGACGATTTTGCCAGGGCCGCGGCGCAGGCTGTCACCGATATCGGATCGCTACGTCTCTACGAGCACGATACCGGCGAGGATGTTTTCATCCCGGCCGCCGGCGTGCCGTGGTTTGTGACGGTGTTCGGCCGGGACAGCATCATCACATCGCTGCAGACCATGCACGTCAGCACCAGCCTAGCCCTCGGGACGCTGCAGAGGCTCGCCGAGCTGCAGGCGCGGCAACGGGACGATGCACGGGATGCCCAGCCTGGCAAGATCGTGCACGAGGTCCGCTTCGGCGAGCTCGCCCTTCTCGATATCGTGCCACACGCGCACTACTTCGGCACTGCCGATGCCACCATCCTGTGGCTCATCCTGCTCTCCGAGACCTGGCGCTGGACCGGCGACGAAGGGCTGCTTCACAGACATCACGACACAGCTTTGCGGTGCCTCGACTGGATCGACCGCTACGGCGATCTCGACGGTGACGGCTTCCAAGAATACAAAACATTCGCGCCCAAAGGTTACCACAACCAGTCGTGGAAGGACGCTGGGGACGCGCTTGTCTATCCGGACGGACGCCAGGTCGAGCAGCCGATCGCCACCTGCGAGCTGCAAGGCTACGTCTTCGACGCGAAGTTGCGTCTTGCCGAGCTCATCGACATCCTCGGCGATCACGCCGGCGCCGACGAGCTGCGCCGCGCCGCCGGCAAGCTCAAGCAGAACTTCAACGCTGCGTTCTGGATGGAAACGGAGGGGACCTACGCCTTTGCCCTCGATCCCGACAAGCAGCAGGTCCGCTCGATCGCGTCTAACCCCGGTCACCTGTTGTGGTCAGGCATCGTCGACGATGAGGCGCGGGCGCGCCGTGTCATTGAGCGCCTGCTGGCCCCGGACATGCACTCGGGTTGGGGCATCCGCACGCTGTCCTCGGAACATCCCGCTTACAATCCGCACAGCTACCAACGGGGCTCGGTCTGGCCGCACGACAACGCCCTTATCGCGGCCGGAGCTCGTCGCTACGGCTTTTGGCGCGAGGCCAACCACATTGCCGAGGGCATTCTCGACGCCTGCGGGCACTTCAAGAGCCACCGGTTGCCGGAGCTATTCGCTGGCCTGCAGCGCCGGCACGACGGTCTGCCTGTGCAGTACCTCGACGCCAACACACCGCAAGCGTGGGCATCGGGGAGCATTTTTCTCCTGTTGCGCACCATTCTCGGAATTGAGGCCGACGCGACGCACCACCGTCTGCGCCTGCAGCCGCGACTGCCGGATTGGCTGCCGGACGTTGTTCTCTCCGGCATGCGGGTCGGGGATGCCACGCTGTCAATTCGGTTCAGCGGCCACGGCGACGCCTCGCGGGCCGCGGTCATCGAGCAGAGCGGCGACGTCGAGATCGATGTCGATGTCGCGGCCGGCGACGACCGCTGCGACCTGTCGTGATGGCCCGTCCGCTGCCGAGCGTGCGGACGTTGCGGCGCCGCACGTGTCGGCAGCATTGCGGCCTTGAGCACTGCCTTGAAGCCAGGCCGCTGATCGCGGCACTTGGCATCGCTGATGCCCTGACCCTCGAACACACTCACGACGCGATGGCCGGCACGCTTCGACCACGCCGTCAACTCCGCGATTCCGATTCACTTGTCCAAATGCAATTGACAGTCGCAGAGGCCCCTGTCACCCGGCTTTGGTGCCAATGCGATTTTGCCGGCAACGCGAAACGCGATTGCTATTGGGGTCCAGTCATTCCGGGCATTTGTACATCTAACAGAATACGAGTAGGTTCAGCGGCATTCGTCTGAGCTGTACCGCTCGTTCGTGCCGAGAGGTGACCGAATGAAACTAGCAACGCGTGACAGGCGCCCGATCCATCATTCCACAATCTTCTGGATTGGCATCGCTCTGTGTTTGGCGGCAATCGCGATCTACCTTTGGTCCGACAATCTTTCTTGGCGACCGGCACCTGCCACCCGATAACAGCTGAGCTAACCGCCGAGCTTAGATAATACGAAGACTGCCAAAAAGCGCGAGCGCGCTGAACCGTAGTCATTGAATGTAACGACGGTGGCAGTTTCTTCCTTGGTCTCAGGCATTGGCTCGCTTGGAAGGCGTCGCATCCGCGTAGTCTCCTCGTCGGCAGGAGCTAGGCATCACAAGGCCGCGCCGTCGTCTGCGGGACGACGTAGAAGGGGCATCAATCGCGCGGCCTCATGACACCAGGAGAGAGGCCGATCCCGCGTTGAAGGAGACCGCCTCTTTCGTCACTCGCCCACTTGGACAGGGCTCGTAGAAGTGCCGGTTAAAGGGTATCTCGTAGCCGACCTTCGTCTTCTCCTCGTCGATCCAGGCATCCGGCGCGTGGGGCAACACCTCACCGTTGCCGCTCTGGCGCAGGCGTCTAGCCAATATTCGCTGCTTATACTGCGCAATTTCATGCGTGGCGTCTGCACATGGCGTCTGCACATGTCACCGAACCAAGTGATGAGAGGGGACAAGCCTGAACAACGTCGTGTTAGCTGTTCTCTACTTCGTCAGGCTTTACGGCAATGAGGTGCTGGGTTCGTTTGATCGTGCGTGAAGCGAGAAGGACGTTAGGAATTAAAATTTCGGTCCGGTACGCGCCTCCGGTCTTCAACACCAAGTCTCCTGCCCCCAAACCCAGAATGGTTTGTTGGAATAGATCTGCCGGTCGCTGTTCGAATAAGAGCCCCTCGGTCTCGAAGCTTCTTGCCCCACCGCCGATCACGCGCTCCTCAATAATCTGTCCTGGCCTCACGCGCCAATAGGTCAGCCGGTCAAAGATCAGAAAGGCCAGTGCCCATATCAAAAGCAAAACGGTGCCGAAAAATAGATAAAAACCCAAATTAATGTGGACGGTGAAGTGAGGCAGCAACTGTAAAATATATGTCCACCAATCCAACCAAGCAAATAGGACTGCAATAAAGAGAATCGTAATGACGAACGTCACAGAATAAATCCCCCGCATTTTGACATTCGTAAATAAAATCAGCAGCATCAATGTAACGGTAAAAATAACGTGCAGGGCGGAATTGGCGAGAAATAGTTCGGAAGGTGCGCCGCCTATTGAAACGGAGACACCACGAAGCCATGTCATCGCTGCTAACGTGTACGACAGTAGCCAGCCTGGCCACCAGTATACGAGTGGCGAGTGACTGAATATCAGGACCTCCTGATTACGGGTGTTCGCTTTATATAGCCCTAAATTGAGCATTGGCAGCGCTGCCTTTACCGTCGCTTGTTTCGCAAGTTATGACTTACAATGCGCACCAAGGATGAAGCTGAAGCCGATGAAGCTGAAGCCGATGTAGCTGAAGCCGATGTAGCTGAAGCCTACGAAGGCGTGCAGCATTCTCCTTGGTAACCTCTTTAAGAACAATCCATGCGGACGTCGAGTTCCCTATTTGTTTAACAATAGGATGCACAAAGGCCGCAGACTTCAGTCAGAAGTGACCCAAGAAGGAGGGTAGCCGCCACAAAGCCGTGCTCTAATTGCTCTACTATTCCAGCCGGCACTCGGACAACCGTGCTCAGCGCGTTAGCCATCGCGATCCTTTGCTTTCTTTTCTGCGATCATGAGATCGAGATCCGCGACATCTGACGCTTTCCCTACGGTCCATTTCTGTGTAGCATTCCCAGAACCCGCCAACTGTACTTCGGTGACCGGCCGTAAGAGCACCGTCAAAGCGACGCTCCTTCGGTGTCGACGCGATGCACGTCTGCACAAGCTTGAGTGTGAGTCCGTGGCTTCTGTCGGGAAAGTTGACGAGCACCCGTTCAAGAAGCTCGTGGAATCGCGGATCAGAGCGTGAGGCGAGCACAAAGGTTGACTGCAATAGGATGCCGCTCCCGCGAAAGGGGGAGGCAGACTTAACGTGCTAAGCCGACCGGCTGAATTGCACCGCGGATTTAAATCGCGCAGAATATCCGCTTGGAAAACGCGGACTCCATCAATGTTATTTTATATCTTATTGCTTGCCTTGAGCATGGCAGGGGCGCTGGTCCTCTTGGATCTTTGGGCGCGAAATCGTTCGAGGAATTGGGCCGAGCAGGCGAGAGCCGAGCTGCAACAGTGGGAACTCAGCACCGGACGAAAGCGAAAAGAATAGGCCACTTACCGTTTTTGGTCTGCAGACCGGTTGAGGAAACTGACCGCTATCAATCCAACATACACCGTCCGTGAGGGCCGACCCTTCGCGCTTCCCCTCTAGCCAGTTAGCTTATCCACTTGGTTAGAAGCGTGTTGACCAACTGGCCAAGTCGGATATATTGCTGAAGACCTTCCTGGATGCGTTGATCATGAGCGTTCCGGAAGCCGCTTGAGGCTCGAAGGGCCACAGGTAGGTCAAGGAGCCGCGAACTCCTGCGACAAAGTTCGCTGTTCTGCAGCCGTAATCTATCGCCTGATCGGACATCCCAGCAGGCGACAGGGCAGCGTGCGTGTGAGCGTATACAAGCCGCTGCCCTCCTTTCTCTCAATGGCGCACGCCCTGCGGTTACGAGCGGGGTCTATGCGCATGGCGCTCCTATGGTCCTCGACATCGAATGGCTCAGGCTCATCGCTCGCCGAATAAGGGAACGTCATGCCGACGTCGCTGACAAGCCCTTGCCCCCCGAGATCCGTAAGCTGCTGGATGAACTTACCCCCCGACAGAGTAAGTCCCGAAAGTGAGCTTATCGAAGAGCGCGGCAAATGCCCCACACCGAGACGCCTTTATAAGGCTGACAAACTTCGCGTTCCTCGCTATCTCGCCGTTCCCCAAGCTGCCGCCGTCTCAGTAATGCGGCCCTCAAAGGTCGGGGAAGTCATCTTCCCGGAATTCGCCTGCAGGCCGACTGCCATCGGCAAAGGCACGCGCCTCTTTCAGGCGCAACTCAACGCGGCGGATTTTCCCGGATATGGTCTTAGGCAGCTCGTAGAACTCAAGGCGGCGAACGCGCTTAAAGGGCGCGAGGCGCTGGCGGCAATGCTGGAAAATGGAGCGCGCCGTCTCCCGTGTGGGCTCATGGCCGGAGGTGAGCGCGATGAATGCCTTGGGCACCGCCGTGCGAACGGAGTCCGGGGCGGGCACCACCGCGGCCTCCGCGACCGCTTCGTGCTCGATTAAGACGCTCTCCAGCTCGAATGGCGAGATCCGATAGTCGGAGGCCTTGAACACGTCATCGGCGCGGCCGACGTAGGTGAAGTAGCCGTCCGTGTCGCGCATGGCGACATCGCCGGT
Source organism: uncultured Alphaproteobacteria bacterium (assembly GCA_963847435.1). GTDB lineage: Bacteria > Pseudomonadota > Alphaproteobacteria > Rhizobiales > Hyphomicrobiaceae > CAWJZR01. The sequence continues at coordinate 47,313 of CAWJZR010000002.1, forward strand.
GCGGTAGAACTTGCCGGCCAGCGGCGTGATCGTGCCGCCATCGGCTTGGTAGCCGCACATCAGCCCCATCGGCCGGTTGTCGAGCGGAATCGAGATCTCACCCTCATCGGCATCGCTTCCATCGGCGGCTACAAGCTCGAAGCGGTAGCCGGGCAGCGGCTTGCCCATCGAGCCGAGCTTGACCGTCAGCCCCGGCGGATTGCCGATCTGTAGCGTCGTTTCGGTCTGTCCGTAGCCATCGCGGATCGTGATGTCCCAGGCGGAGCGCACCTTCTCGATCACCTCCGGGTTCAGCGGCTCGCCGGCGCTGCAGGCCTCGCGCAGGCTGATTGCGCCACTGGCGGAGGTCCTCCTGAACCACCATCCGCCACACCGTCGGCGGCGCACACAGGCTGGTCACGCCGTGGGTCTTCAGCGCCTCAAGCAGCGCTGCGGGCTGAAAAGCGCGGCTGATTGATGATGTAGACGGTGGCGCCGGCGATCCAGGGCGCGAAGACGGAGCTCCAGGCGTGCTTGGCCCAGCCGGGTGAGGATGATGTTCAAATGCACGTCGCCGGGCTGCAGGCCGATCCAATACATCGTCGACAGGTGCCCTACGGCGTAGCTGCGGTGGCTGTGCAGTACGAGCTTCGGCTTGGCGGTGGTGCCGGACGTGAAATAGAGCAGCAGAGGATCGTCGGCCGAGGTCGCACCATCCGGCTCGAAGTCGGGTGCGGCGCGCAGCAGGTCGTCATAGCGGTGCCACCCTGGCTGCGCCTCGCCGACGACGATGCGCGTCACGCCGCCGGCCAGTTCGGCGAGCTTGGGTGCATCCGCGGCACCAATCACCAGAAAGCGCACTCGACCGCGTTCAACACGGTCGGCAAGATCGGACGGCGCGAGCAGCGTCGTGGCGGGGACGACGACGGCGCCGAGTTTCATCGCCGCCAGCATAGTCTCCCACAACGGCACGACATTGCCGAGCATGAGCAGGATGCGATCTCCGCGCCTCACGCCGAGCGCGCGCAGGCCATTGGCGAGACGGCTCGATCGTTCCGACAGCTCGGCAAAGCTCAAGTGCGCGGCGCCGTCACCCACAATGTGGAGGGCGGTCTGCTGCGATTGCGGCCCGTTCGCGAGCGCCGCGTCGAACCAGTCGAGTGCCCAGTTGAAGTTGCCGAGGACAGGCCAGCGAAAATCGCGATAGGCCGTGTCGTAGTCCATGCGATGGTCGAGGAGAAACTTTCGCGCCGCCAGAACTTCTGTCGTGGTCATTCTTGCGCCTCCCGCGAGACGTTCTCACGATACCCTAGCCGATTTCGCGGCGGGGAACACCGGGCAGTTCGAGGTGAGCGACGTATCCTACTACAAACTCTTGTTCATCCGACGAATGCGGCTCGCCATTTGCCGCATGACATACAGTGAGAACTCGGGTTCTTTCCGGACGAGTTCGATGAAAGTGGCCCTGTCGATAATTCCCACGTCGGTGGGTTCGACAGCCATCGCGGAAGCACTGCGAGGCGCGTCTTCCATGAGAGCCATTTCCCCAAAAGTTCCCTGCACCTCGATATTCTCAAGCACCGTGCCATACGTCACGATGCTCACCTTTCCCTCCAACACGACGTACATTTGGTCGCCGATGTCCTCTTCCAAGAATATCTTTTCGCCAGCGCTGAAATGCCTTCGAGGAATGTGAAAACGATCTAGAAGGCTTAAATTGAATGGGGTATTTGACATGAGAGTTTCCGCCGCCAGCATGTTCAGGAAAGTATTCCTGCTCCGAGGTGCGCGTTTTTGTAGTTCCGCCTGGACACGCGCCTGCGACAGTCAGAGTAGGCATGTCTCGCTCGTTGAGCAAACGGATCTGCACGCGCAAGACTACGTCGGGGTAATACCTGGGTCGGCTGACGAGTTCCGGTTCGTGATCGTTTCGCGGCTGGGTCTGGGCTCGCCTCCCTCCCTCTCGATACCGTCCGTCAATTATGACCAGTGAAGGCGACGCGAAGGCGGGTAGTGAGGCCGGCCATTGCTGTCGCGGCCGATTGGAAATCCTTTCTGATCAGCAAGCTCTGGGAGACCTAAGGACGACGCTTCGAACCTGCGAACGGCCTTCGGGATGCCGTTTCGGCTGGCACCAGAACTCAGGGTTGCGCAAGATCAACTCGGGATCGGGCTGCTTCCGGCAACATGCTAAAGTGGTCCGGAACGCGGGTTCCAGGGGGACATATGAACTTCGAGAAGGTTGTCTTCGGCTTTTTTATCTTGTTGGCGGCCACGCTAAACTTTGGCTTCGTCATAGGCGATATCGGGAACCCGGACTACCATCACTTCTGGGAGTTTTTCGCAGCCATCGTCGTCAACCTCATCGCGACGGTGTTGAAGTTCGGCGATCGAACGCATATCGGCGCCGTGCATCTCGCCTCAAGCCTGGTCGCGCTGCTCCAGCTCGTCGCGGCGGCGATCGTCTGGTTATTCGCCACCAAGTCCGCTGGCGCGGGCCCTGTGTCGGCCAGCAACATGGCGAGCATCGTATCGCTGGCAGCCGGCGCGCTCTTCGCCAATATCGTATCGGTCGTGATCATGGTGGTCGAAACGACGCTGCAGAGGCGGTGAACCGGTGAGCAGCGTCTTCTTCATCGCACTCCGCCGGCTGCGCGCACCGCTCATTTTGATCATCCTGATATTCGCCGTCGCCACGGTGGGACTCGTGCTCATTCCCGGTGTCGACGGGGAGGGCAAGCCCTTTCACCTGAGCGTTTTCCAGGCGTTTTACTTCGTCACTTACACGGCCACGACCATCGGCTTCGGCGAGGTGCCGTATCCCTTCACCGACGAACAGCGGCTGTGGGTCGTGCTCATCATCTACCTGTCGGTGATCGGCTGGGCGTTCCTGCTCGGGTCACTGCTCGGTCTGGCCCAGGACAAGGGTTTCCAGCAGGCCATCGTCACTGCTCGCTTCCGACGCGCCGTCACAGTGCTGCGCGAGCCGTTTTATCTCGTCTGCGGTCTCGGCGAGACCGGCCTCATGGTCGTGCAGGCGCTCGACCGGCAAAGCATGCGTTTCATCGTGCTCGACACCGACTCAGCGCGGCTCGGCGAGTTGGAGTTGCTGGAGCTTCGCGCCGACGCACTGGCGCTGAACGCTGACGCCCGCGCGCCCGAGACGCTCATCCTGGCCGGGCTGATGAAGCGCGAGTGCCGCGGCGTATTGGCCCTCAGCAACAGCGACGAGGTGAACCTCGCCATCGCCATCGGCGTGCGCCTCCTCCATCCTGGCCTTCCGGCCATCTGTCGCGCTCAGACGGCGGCGGTCGCGGCGTCCATGGCGAATGTGGGCACGTACCAGACCATCAACCCGTTCGTGGAGTTCGGCGAGCATCTGATGCTGGCCATGACCGCTCCCGACCAGCACCGGCTGCTCAGCTGGCTGACCGGCCCCCCTGACACATACTTGCGTCCGCGCATCCCCGCGCCGCCGGGCCGCTGGATCATCTGCGGCTACGGCCGGTTCGGCTCACAAGTCGTGGCGGCCATCCGTCACGGCGGCTTCGAGGTCACCATTATCGATCCAGAGGGCAGCGGGAGTGCCGATGCGGAGGTTGCCGGTGTCCGTTACGTCCGCGGCCTCGGTACCAACTCCGGCGCGCTGCGGGAAGCCGGTATCGCCACCGCCCCTGGCCTCGTCGCCGGAACCGACAACGATACGGCCAACCTCGCCATCGTCATCGCCGCGCGCCAGCTTAATCCGGACCTATTCATCATCGCCCGCCAGAACCTCGTCTCCAACAGGACGCTGTTCGAGGCGCTCGCCGCCGACATGACAATGGTGGCCAGCGAAATCGTCGCCAACGAATGCGTTGCGATGCTGCGCACGCCGCTGTTGGCGGAGTTCCTGCGTATCGTCCGAGGCAAGGACGACGCCTGGGCGCGCAAGGCCGTCGAACAACTGGTCGCGGTCGCGGGCGAGGCGACGCCGAACTTCTGGAGCTTCGAGATCTCCCAGAACGAGACGCCGGGGCTTTACGACTTAATGCGCCGCTTGGCACGTCCGCTCACTATCGCCGATCTGAAGCGTAGCGCGATCGACAGGGGCACCCAGGGCCAACGCTGCGCGCTGCTGCTGGTCCGAGAGGGCCAGATCCTTGAGCTGCCAGCCGACGCCGAGCCGATCCGGGCCGGCGACAAGTTGCTCTTCGCTGGTACGCGGGCCGGCCGTATCGACCAGCGCGACGTCGTTAGGAATGCGACCATTGCCGGATATGTGATCGCCGGGCACGGCACGCTTGGCGGCACGGTTTGGCAATGGCTCTCGCGACGCGCCTAGTCGACGTTGAGAGCGGCACAATGAACGAGGCAGCCAACGGGGGCATCAATCGCCTCGGCCGCAGTGGTGCTAGGCGTCGCGGCCGGGCTTTTTCCGGCGTATCTTTCCTGCCGGTCGGACGTGGCTGAAGACTTGGCTCCGGTTGCATGACTTCCAGCGCTTCTACGGGAAGCCGAAGTCCGGTAATCCGTCATGACGCCGCAGGTTTTGAAGGCCGCCCAGGGCCATGACTCCGTCACATTGCTTGGGTCACAAACCGAATTCAAAACACCGTTGAGATGGCTTGAGGCTGAACTCGCTGGAGACTCTGGCAGCGGAAAGCAAATTGACCGGCGTCATGCTGGGCGGGGCCGATTTGGCGATAATGCGCGCCATCGCTCGGGGGTGTCGCCCTCGCCAGCGAACAGTGCCGGCGGAAATCGTAGGGCAGAGGCGCAGAATGCTCGATAAACCAGACCATAGCGGCGGCCAGGCGGGTGCGCGTTCGCCTTTGGACGCGCTGCGGCTGCGCCTCTACCGAGGTCCGGGCTGGCAATCGGCCGTTCGCTCGGGCTTGGCGCGCGTGTGGAGCTGGCGCAAAGTGGCGGCGCTGGCGCTGGCGGCTCTGGGCCTGCTGTGGTTCGTCATTATCCCTGGGGTGCTAGGGCCCGTCGTCCAAGGCGAGGCCGTGGTGCGCGCTGATTTCGTGCAAAGCGTCGTCGCGAGCGGTCATGTCGAGGCGCCTTTCCGCGTCAACATCGGAAGCCAGATCGTCGGGGTCGTCGCGGATGTTCCCGTGGCCGAGGGCCAAACGGTGAAAGCCGGCGACACCCTGATCGTGCTTGACGACCGTGAGCTCCGGGCTGCGGTGGTGCAGGCGGAAGGTTTTGTTGCGCAGGCCCAGGCACGCGTCCGCCAAATGGTGGAGTTGACGTTTCCGTCGGCTGAGGAGGCGCTGGCGCAGTCGACCGCGACGCTTGCGAACGCGCAGGCTGCCTACGAACGTACATCGAGGCTTGCGGGCACTGGGGTCGCGACGCGCGCCGCGCTCGACGAGGCAACACGGGCGCTCGCGATCGCACGCGCTCAGGTGCGCGCGAACCAGTATCAGGTGTACACCAAGCCGCCCTGGCGGGACCGATTACGTCATGGCCGAGACGCAGCTCACTCAGGCCCGGGCCAGTCTCGCGACGGCTCAATCGCGCCTCAGCTACACCGTGATCACCGCGCCGCGCGACGGCGTGCTGATCTCACGCAATGTCGAGCGCGGCAACATCGTGCAGCCGTCGAACGGTGCTGATGATGCTGTCGCCGTCAGGCGATACTCAGCTTGTCGTGCAGATCGACGAGAAGAACCTGGGGTCGATCGCGCTGGGGCAGAAGGCGCTCGCCTCGACCGATGCCTTTCCAAAGGAGACGTTCCCGGCGGAGGTCGTCTACATCAATCCCGGCATCGATCTGCAGAAGGCCTCAGTCGAGGTCAAGCTGCGCGTGCCTGACCCGCCGGCCTATCTGCGGCAGGATATGACGGTTTCGGTCGATATCGAGACGGCCTCGCGCGCCGCGGCGATCATCGCACCCACGAAGAGCATCCGTGGCATCAACACGGCGCAGCCTTGGGTCTTGAAGGTGCAGTCGGGGCGTCTGGCTCGGCAGACCGTGAAGACTGGCCTGGTCAGCGCCAACAAAACGCGAAATTCTCGAGGGCTTGAAGGACGGTGAACTGGTGCTGCCGGCGACATCGGTTTTGAAAGTGGGAGCGAGGGTGCGCGCTCGCGCCAACCCGAACAGCAAACCATGAACCGCTGGTCTCCCTTCGAATGGATCACCGCTCTGCGCTTTCTGCGCGAAGGGCGGATGCAGACGATGTTCATCCTGACCGCCGTGGCGATCGGCGTGGCGGTCATCGTGTTCATGTCGGCGATGCTTTCCAGCCTGCAGGCGAACTTCCTGAAACGCGTGCTGACATCGCAACCGCATATTCAGCTCGTGCCGCCGCAGGAGGTCGCGAGGCCGCTCCGCGAGCCGGCAAAAGGAACTGTTGTCGGTTCCATCGTGCAGCGTCCGGCGCAACGAATCCGTTCGATCGACCAGTGGCAAAAGATCAAGACCCAGCTCGGCGACTGGCCGGAGGTCGTGACGGTGTCGCCCACAATGAGCGCGTCCGCCCTTGCCATCAAAGGCGACGCTAGCCGGTCGATCACGCTGACCGGCATCGATCCCGATGTCTATTTCCAGATCGTGCGCATCCCCGACTACATCGTTGCGGGCCAGCCTCGCGTGCTCACGGAAGATATCCTGATCGGCACTGAACTCGCCAAGGATCTCGGCGTCAGCGTCGGCGACAAAATTAATGTCACGGCGGCAACCGGAGCATCTCGCACATTGACGGTGGCCGGCATTTTCGATCTCGGCAACAAGGGCGCCAATCAGCGGACGACATTCGTTGCGCTGCGAACGGCGCAGACTCTATCGAAGCTTGTCGGAGGCGTGACAACGATCGACCTCACCGTAACAGACATCTATGCGGCAGAGACAATCGCGCAAGCGGTCGAAGCCGCGACCGGCATCGAGGCGGATAGCTGGATCAAGACCAACGCGCAATTCTTTACGGCGGTCAACGCGCAGCAGACCTCGAATACGTTGATCCGCATTTTTGTCGGCCTGTCGGTGGCATTCGGCATTGCCAGCGTGCTCGTCGTCTCAGTGATCCAGCGGTCGAAGGATATCGGCATATTGCGCGCAATGGGATCATCGCAAGGCCAGATCCTGCGCGTGTTCCTGCTGCAGGGTGGGCTGCTCGGCGCCTCCGGCTCAATCATCGGAGCGACCATAGGCGGTTCGGCGGTGGTGTTCTGGCACAGCTATCTGCGGCAGGCCGACGGGAGTGAGTTGTTTCCGCTCGTGATCGAGCCGTCTCTGTTCATCAATGCCGTGCTGCTGGCGGCCGTGACCGGGGTGGCGGCGGCTGCGGTACCGGCGCTGCGTGCGGCGAAGCTCGATCCGGTGGTGGCGATCCGTGGCTGACCGGGTTCTTCAAATCGAGAATGTCTGCAAAAGCTACAACGTCGGGACGCCGGTGGAAGTGGAAGTCCTGCACGACATATGCCTGACGCTGGATCCGGGTGAGTTCGTGGCTCTCATCGGGCCTTCGGGCTCGGGTAAGAGCACCTTGCTCAACATCATCGGGCTGCTCGACCGGCCGACGAAAGGAAAGCTGGTCATCGAGGGGCACGAGACGAGCACGCTGGACGACACAGCGATCACGAAGCTACGCGGCCATTCAATCGGCTTCGTTTTTCAGTACCATTATCTAATTTCTGCATTCACGGCGCTGGAAAATGTGATGATGCCGATGCTCGTCGAGCGCGCGTTTCCCGACGATGATATGCGCGAGCGCGCGCATGAGTTGTTGCGCGGCGTTGGTCTGACCGCGCGTGAGAACAATCTTGCGAACAATATGTCGGGAGGCCAGCAACAGCGTGTCGCGATTGCACGGGCGCTCGCGATGAGGCCGGCGCTAGTGCTTGCGGACGAGCCAACCGGAAATCTCGACACGCAATCGGCCAATTCGGTTTTCGAAATGATGGAGCATGTAAACGAGACGAACGGGACGACTTTCCTGGTCGTAACGCACAACATGGATCTCGCCCGCCGCTGCCAGCGCATTATCGAGGTGGTGGACGGCAGAATCGTGCCGCCGGCGGTCCGCAGATGATGAATACGATAATGGTTGAGAAGACGGAATTAGGCCGATCGGACGTGTTTGAACGGAGACGCGAAAGGCCGCCGTTTGATCAGATCGGGTCAGGCAGCCGCTGAATTTTGATTTTCAATGAGCCCGAGATAGCGGCGGGCATTTTCAATTTCTGCTCGCACGATCACGACGGGGTGTGGCGTGAGATCGCTGCTCGTCAGCGGAACGAGTTCGAGAACTCGAAGTGCCTGCCGAAGGTTCTCGACCGCTTGCTCGACAGGGCTTCGATCGAAGCCTGAAAGAACCCGCTCGGGCACGTTCGCTTTTTTGGACCTCATGTCCTTGATCCTGTCAGGATTGTCGGCAGGGAGCCTGCCCACATCGATCACGCAATATCGACATTAAGGACAATCTTTGAATCGGCTTACGCAAAACTGGAGATTGTGGCGTGTTGATCCTACCCGTCGAGATGGCGGCGAAGTTGTATAAAGTTTGGAGGACCAAATGCGTATGCTCGTTGCGCTGGGAGCGGTTGTGTGTGGGCTCTCGGTCGCCGGAAATGCGGCCGAGGCAAAGAACCGCCGTCACGTTCTCGTTTCGCATGAATATCGCGGCCACGTTTGCGACGCTGCCCGGCTGTATCGCGGTTATCCCGACTGGGCCCGAGCCGCTTTCACGTGCGGCGGAACTTGAGACCTGGGAGCAATCACGCTGCGGACGAACAGTTTTATTTCCGGCGCGTGCGTGGGGCTGCAGCCAACAGATCGCGCAACATGCGGACGAGGCGAGACGCCGGCCCCTTGCCGCCGCATTGAATGCTCACGCGTGCGCCTTCAAACAGCAGGAATACTTCGTCGGCTAGGGTCTCGGGATCGCGGTAGCGGATGGCCGTGAAGAGCCGCACGAGATGTTCCCGCTTCCGCTGCTTGTAATCCTCGATGACGGCTCGCGCCGGATGGGCTGGCGGCAATTCCACCGCGGCATTGGCGAGGGCGCATCCGCGTTCGCAGCAATTCGTCAGCACTTCCTCGACGTGCGCGATCCAAAGGTCGAGCTGCTGCTGGGGATCATCCGGGTGTTCAGCGGCGATGCGGGTCCATACAGCCTCGCCCTCGCTAGCGAGCTCGCGCACGTAAGTCGCGATCAGCTCATCCTTCGACCTGAAATGACGATAGAGCGTCATCTTGTTGGTGAGCGCCGCTTCCGCGATGGCCTCGACACCGATTGGATGGATTCCATATCGATAGAAAAGATCGCGGGTGACCAGCAGGATCCGTTCGCGCGGTGGCTTCGAACCGAGATCGGTCGAATCTGAAACGGACGGCTTCGTGCTCACCTTTGCGTTCATGGGTCTCCAACCAGCCCGCTAAGAATTTCCGCTTGACGGCAATGTTACCGTCCAGTAACTAGCGATGTTACCGATCGGTACCAAATAGCACGATCAAATGCCCGTGTCATCAGTCTCGCTTCGTGATGCGGCAACCGTCGAGAGGGCAGATTCGTTGTCGTCAGGCGCGCCGTTCCGAGCGCTGGCGTCAGCGCATTGCTGTTTACCGATCGCGCATCAGTTAGAACGCTGTTTCCCGGAGGAAAGATGCCGACGCATCGCGCTCCCCTTTTCGTGATTGCCGCGCTGTTGCTCGCTCTGCCGTTGGCTGGCTGCGGGGAAGACAAGACGAGTAAGGCCGCGGCCGCGCCGCCACCGCCGCCTCAGGTTACGGTCTCGAAGCCGACGAAGCGGGTCATCTCGGAGCACGACGAATATGTCGGGAGGTTCGTTGCCGTCGACTACGTGGAGGTTCGCTCGCGAGTATCGGGGTACCTGCAGACGATTGACTTCACGGACGGCCAAATCGTGAAAAAGGGCGAGCGTCTCTTCACCATCGATCCGCGGCCATTCCAAGCTGCAGTCGATCAGACGAAGGGCGCCGTGGCGCAGGCGAAGGCTAATCTTGCGTATGCGGAAGCGGATCTGCGGCGCGGAGAAGGTTTGGTGCGCGGTTCGACTATCACGCAGCAAACATTCGATCAGCGGACACAGGCAAAGCGCGTGGCAGAGGCGTCTGTAATTGCGCAGGAGGCCGCCCAGCGGCAGTCCGAACTCGATCTGCAGTTTACGCAGCTCACTTCCCCCGTCACCGGGCGCATTGGCGACCGCCGCGTTTCGGTGGGCAATCTCGTAACCGGCGGTACGTCGGGCGGCACTACGCTGCTTGCCACGATCGCCACCGTCGATCCCATCCGCTTCGAGTTCACGATGGATGAAGCGTCGTATCTGCGCTACTTGCGCGCCGCTGGCGGCGAGAATGTCGTCATCAGCCCCAATCGGGGAATGCGGCTGCCGGCCAAGCTCAAGCTGATCGACGAGAAGGACTTCACGCATGAAGGTCGCATCGACTTCGTGGACAACGCGATCGACACATCGTCGGGCACGATCCGCGGCCGTGCCGAGTTCCCCAACCCGGAGGGTCGCCTCACGCCTGGCATGTTCGGTCGAATTCAAATCGCTTCTTCGGCGCCCGCCGAGGCCCTCCTCGTGCCGGATGCCGCTGTCGGAACCGAGCAGGTTCGCAAGTTCGTCTACGCTCTCAACGGCGACAATGTCGTCAATCCGAAATACGTGACGCTCGGCCCTGTGGTGGATGGGCTGCGCGTTGTGCAATCGGGTCTCAGTCCTGATGATACGATCGTTACTGAGGGGCTGATGCGTGTGCGGCCGGGCGCCAAAGTGGCGCCGCAGCAGGCCACGGCGACCGCGAGCGGTACGCAAAAGGCCGGCGAAGCTCAGAAGGTAGTTCGCTCCAATTAAACGGCAGGGTTCGATGCGACTCTCCAAGTTTTTTATCGACCGCCCGATCTTCGCGGCGGTGATCTCGATCGTGTTCGTGATCCTGGGCGCGGTTTCAGTCACGCGATTGCCGATTGCGCAATATCCTGAAATCGCGCCGCCGGTCATCAACGTGACCGGACAATACCCCGGCGCGAGCGCTGAGGTTGTGGCAAACACTGTCGCGGCACCCCTCGAGCAGCAAATCAACGGCGTCGAGCACATGCTCTACATCTCGTCAAACTCGACGGGTGATGGACGGTTCTCGATTTCGGTGACGTTCGATCTCGGCACAAATCTCGATATCGCACAGGTGCAGGTGCAGAACCGCGTGGCCATCGCACAGCCACGACTGCCGAGCGACGTCCGCAATATCGGCGTGACCGTTGCCAAGGCTTCGCCCGACCTGATGATGGTCGTGCATCTCCTATCGCCCGACAATTCGCGCGATAACCTGTTCATTTCCAACTATGCGAACATCAATGTCGTGGACGTGCTGAGCCGCATCGAGGGCATCGGCTCGATCACGGTATTCGGCGGCCGTGACTACTCGATGCGCGTATGGCTGGATCCGGACCGTCTGCAATCCCTGGGACTGACTGCCAGCGACGTGACCGGGGCTTTGCAACGTCAAAACGTGCAGGTCGCGGCCGGTGTGCTCAACCAGCCTCCCGTCGATCAACCCGGCGCCTTTCAGGTGTCGGTGCAGACACTCGGTCGACTCGCTGATCCGAAAGAGTTCGGCGAAATCGTCGTCAAGCAAAGCAACAATGCCGTCGTGCGGCTCAAGGACGTCGCTCGCGTTGATTTGGCCGCGCTCGACTACGGCGTAAATTCGTATCTCGACAAAACGCAGGCGGTAGGGCTCGGCATCTTCCAGCTACCCGGGTCCAACGCCATTGAGACGGCCGACAAGATCAAAGCGCAGATGGTGGAGTTGTCGAAAAACTTCCCACCCGGCCTTGCGTATACGATCATCTACAATCCGACCGACTTCATCCAACAGTCCGTCAACGCGGTCGTTCAGACGATCTTCGAAGCGATTGTGCTCGTGGTGCTCGTCGTCGTGCTGTTCCTACAGACGTGGCGCGCCGCGGTCATTCCAATCGTTGCGATCCCGGTGTCGCTCGTCGGCACTTTCTTTTTGATGGCCACGTTCGGCTTCTCATTAAATAACCTGTCGCTGTTCGGACTTGTGCTGGCGATCGGCATCGTGGTCGACGACGCGATCGTGGTTGTCGAGAACGTTGAACGCAATATCGCCAACGGCCTGTCGCCGCGCGAAGCATCTCACAAAACGATGGACGAAGTGGGCGCCGCGCTGGTCGCAATTGCGCTCGTTTTGACGGCGGTGTTCGTTCCCTCCGCTTTCATCACCGGTATTTCAGGACAGTTCTATCGACAGTTCGCGCTGACGATCGCGGGCGCCACGATCATCTCTCTCGTCGTTTCCCTGACGTTGTCTCCGGCGCTTTGCGCGATGCTATTGAAGGCGCACGAGCACGAGAAAAAGCCGAGCCTCCTGATGCGGCCCGTGCATGCGTTCTTCCGGTGGTTCAACTGGAGCTTCGACAAGATGTCGGCGGGCTATAGTTGGCTCGTCGGGCGGACCGTGCGTATCGCGGCGCTCATGCTTCTTGCGTATGCCGGCGTCATTGGGTTCGGCTTGAACGAGTTCCGCAAGACGCCGGTTGGCTTCATTCCGCAGCAGGACGCGGGCTATCTCATCACCATCAGTCAATTGCCGCCGGCCGCTTCGCTGGCGCGAACGGACGCGGTCAATCGCCGGGCGGTCGAACTGGCGCTCGAGGTGCCGGGCGTGGCGCATGCCGTGAACCTGGTTGGATTCTCCGGCGCGACGCGTACAAACGCCTCGAATGCCGGCGCTGTTTTCGTGACCCTGAAGCCGTTCGAAGAGCGTGCGAAGGATCCTGCTCAGTCGGCTGAGGCGATCCAGAAGGCGCTGCTCGGCAAATTCTCGACCATCAAGGAGGCCCTCGTGCTCGTGGTGGCGCCGCCGCCGGTCCGAGGCATCGGCAGTGCGGGCGGCTTCCGCATGATGGTGCAAGATCGTTCGGGCAATGGCCCGGCGGCGCTGCAAGACGCCGTCCGTGCCATGATGGGGAAGGCGGCGCAGAACAATCAGTTGCGGCAGGTTTTCTCGCTGTTCGAAAATTCGACGCCGCAGCTCTACCTCGACATCGATCGCGTCAAGGCGCAGATGCTGGGCGTGAACATCTCCGAGGTGTTCACATCACTGCAGACCTATCTTGGGTCGTCCTACGTGAACGACTTCAACTTGCTTGGACGCACTTATCGCGTCACGGCCCAGGCCGACGCGCCGTTCCGCATGGACCCCAGTGATGTGCTGAAGCTTAGAGTTCGTAATTCTTCCGGCGGCACGGTGCCTCTCGGCTCGTTCACGACGGCCAGCGACGTTTCTGCGCCCTCTCGCGTGCCTAGATACAATCTGTTCCCAGCGGCGGAGCTCGACGGTGCTGCGGCGCCCGGTTTCTCGCAAGGCCAAGCGATCGACGCCATGCAACAAATCGCGAAGGAGACGCTACCGCAAGGCTTCAGCTACGAGTGGACCGAGCTGGCGTTCCAACAGATCAGGGCCGGTAACGCCGCGGTGTTCGCTTTTGCGCTCGGTGTCGCCTTTGTTTTCCTGGTGCTCGCCGCGCAGTTCGAGAGCCTGACACTACCCATCGCGATAATCTTGATCGTGCCGATGAGCCTCGTTGCTTCGATCTCGGGCGTGATCCTGCGCGGCCAGGACAACAACATCCTCACCCAGGTCGGCTTCATCGTGCTTATCGGCCTTGCCGCCAAGAATGCGATCCTGATCGTCGAGTTCGCCGAGCAGTTAGAGAAGGCTGGACGCAATCGCTGGGACGCGGCGACGGAGGCGGCGCGGCTTCGGATGCGGCCCATTTTGATGACGTCGCTCGCGTTCATCCTCGGCGTCGTGCCGCTAGTTTGGGCCGTGGGCGCCGGTGCGGAGTTGCGTCAGGCGCTCGGGACGGCGGTGTTCGCCGGCATGATCGGCGTCACCGTGTTCGGCCTCGTGTTCACTCCGGTGTTCTATGTCATCTGCCGGTGGCTGGCGGGTCTCTTCGAGCGCGCGCCCAAACACTCGGAGGCGCCGCATCCGGCCGAGTAGTATCGAGAGCTTTCCACCAGCGAATTGGGCTCATCGCCGGGCGGCAATCCTGCCACCCGGGTTTCAGACTCAGAGGTCTAGCTCTTTTCGACTAATGAGAACTCGGCCCGTAGGAATGGGCGTTGCCTCATCGAGTTGGTTCGTGCGATCCAAGCGTACGTGACACGCCGAGCGCGGACGTAGTTCTCCACATCACTTGGTTGTCGCGGGGGCGTCGGTTCTGGCGGCTTGGGTGCTGTTGTCACCCGCAATCGCTCTGGCGATGTTCGGAGGCTTCGACGAATACGGCTCAACACCGTCCCGAGAAGCGGCCCGAGAGGCTACGAAGCTGTGGCATGAAACGGTCGGGCCTGACCCGCAAGTCAAGTACGTGGCGGGGACTGAAAGATATGCACTCGGCCTGATGTTTTACATCGCCGACCGCCCTTCGGACTTCACACATTTTTCATATGCCGAAGCGCCGTGGGTGACCCGAGAGCGCATTGTTGAGAGCGGTCTGCTTGCAGTTTGTCTCGTGAAAGACGGCGACTGCCTCGAGAAGGTCCAAGCGCTCGCACTGCAAGGCTTGCACCGCTTTGACCGTGACCTGCGAGCCTCGTTTTTCGGAATGGAAGGGCCGGTCCGGCAGGTGGCTATATTCGTACTACCACCAGCAAAGGTATCAAAAGGTTCGGCCCGCCCAACGCGCGCTGGCGATGAGCAGGCCAAACCCTAACAAGAGTGGTTGTTAGCCGCGCTCGTCGATGACGAGTTGCACTTTGTCGCTGTTCGGATCGACGATGGCGATACGGTTCTCGGAGGTGCAATACTTGTACTTCGACACCTTCGGCACCTTCTGAACCACCGCTTCCGGGAACCCGCGCAGTTCGATATCCTGCGGCACCGTCGCGCCTACCTCGAAGACGGCTCTGGCGCTGCCACGAAGCTCGATAGATGTGCGGATGATGCGCTGTTCTTCCTCGGTTAGAACCAAGGTGCCGGATCCGCCACCGCGATGGTCATCGTGAGCCGTTTGACTGCCTGAGAGGTGGATCACGTCGACGATCTCGTAGGAGTTTGGATCGACGATGCAGGCCTCGTCATTCACGACGAAATAGCGATATTCGCGGTATTCCGGCACGATCTCGACAATCCGCGGCGGCAGGGCGACTAGCGTCACCGATCGCGGCACGCGCGAACCCGTCCGGATCTCGACGTTCACGTTGGTTACGCGGTTGAGGCTCTTTTCCTTGGCGATCGTCTGCCCAATATTCGTGCGCTGCTGTTCCGAAATCTGAACGTGGTCGCCGCCTTTTCTGTCGTGTGTTGCTTCCGTCGACTTCTTGTCCTTCGCATCAGGTGCGCCAGCTGTCGACTTGTCCTTTGGCTCCGTACCGGATTTGTCGGTTGCTGATTTGTCTTTCGGCTCTGTCCCGGATTTTTCGGCGGCTGCTTTGTCTTTTGACTCTCTGCCTGTCTTGTCGGCGGCAGACTTATCTTTGGACTCTGTGCCGGTTTTGTCAGTAGCCGATTTATCCTTCGACTCGGTGCCGGATTTATCGGTGGCCGACTTGTCCTTCGATGACTTATCGGCAGGAGTTGCGGCATGGCCGGAATCCTTGCCATGTTTCTCGGAAGGCTCTGTTTTATCGGCGGCACGATCGCCTGATTTGCCTTTGTGCTCTGGCTCCTTCTCGGTGGCTTTTGAAGATTTGCCCTTCGGCTCCTCTTTATCCGCTGCCCGCTTTCCGGACTTCTCTTTGGATTCAGAGGGCTCAGCCGCGCGATCGGCTGTGCCGCCGCCCTTTTCCGCTGCTCCTCCAGAGCCCTTTGGCTCGCCCTGTTCAGCCTTCGACCCTCCCCGCTCTGCACCGCCCTCCTGGCGTTGTGCCAATGTTACGGTGGATGCGCAGCCAATCATCAGGGCGGCAGTAAGGCCCCCCAAGAGAAGTTTCTTATCCATAGCGGAACTCCAATCTGTTGCCGATTTCAGCAGCAACGCAATCGGATGGAAGTTGTTCCGTCATTAGAGCTTGGGGTATCGACGCGGAATATAGCCGAAACTAATTCGAGAACGAACTTACAGCAGTATTATTACTTCAATAGGCTTGGCAAATCTCAGATAATCAAGGGCCGCAGAAAAGCTTTAGGCTTTCCCAACGACAACTTGACGATGCTTCTTCTTGTGGGCGTATTTGGAGGCTGGTTTCGCTGTTGGCGAAATGGCCGACTTGCCACGATGGGGTCTGTCCCCCGCCGGTCCTTTGTTTGGACCGTGATGGGCTTTGCGGAAACCATGCGGCGATGTTGCTTTATCGCGATTGCGCCAGCGGTCCTTCTTGCGCGGCTCCGCCGGTTTCGAGGGCGATGCTTCCGGGGCGTCCGAGCTCATTTCGGAGCGTTCAGCTTTGTGCTCCGGGGTACCTAGGGTCTTGATCGTTTCCATCACGGCAGCGTCGTCCTCCGCCGAGTGCGAACCGACGCGGGAGATGTGACCTTCCTTCTGCTTGGCGGTGCGGGCAGCGAGGGCAAACGCGTCAGCATGCTCGGCCACGATCTGGAAGCGCGTATCGCGGTCATTGATCTTGATCGCGCCAATCTCGGACTTGGTGACGTTGCCGGCGCGGCAGATCAGCGGCAGCAGCCAGCGCGGCTCGGCGTTGCGGTCACGCCCGATATTGAGGCGGAACCAAACCATTTCGCGCGTGTCTTGCCGAGGCGCGCGTTCTTTGGAATGCTCCCGGCGCGGTTTCGGCTCGGATTCCACTCGATCGCGGTGCGGTCTTTCGCGATCGGGGCCACGGTCGAAGCGCTCCCGGCTGTCGACTCGGCCGCGAAGGCGCGGAGGCCCAAGATCCTCCGACAGTTCTTCGGGCGCCGGCAGCCGGTCCCGATGCAACCGAACGAGAGCGAGCGCGATCGCCTCCGCAGTGTGGGCCGAGTCTAAGGTGCGGGCGAGGGCCAGCTCTTCTTCGGTTGCCGCGTCGGTGAAGATTGGCTCCGCGAGGAAGCGCTCCTGATCACGGGCACGGATCTCGTCGGCGGTAGGCGCCGGTCCCCAGGTCACCTTCAACCGCGCCGCGCCGAGCAACGCTTCCGCCTTGCGGCGGCGGCTGAAGGGCACGATGAGGGTACACAGTCCCTTTTTGCCGGCTCTGCCGGTGCGGCCCGAACGGTGCAGGAGCGTTTCGTGATCGTGCGGGAGGTCGGCGTGGATGACGAGGGCGAGGTCGGGCAAGTCGAGGCCGCGGGCGGCGACGTCAGTGGCGACGAGGACGCGGGCCCGGCCGTCGCGCAGCGCCTGGAGGGCGTGGCTGCGTTCGGCCTGGGTTAGTTCGCCTGGACAGTGCCTCGGCGGAGAAGCCGCGCTCCAAGAGGCGGGCGTGCAGGCGCTTGACGGATTCGCGGGTCGAGCAAAAAACGAGGGCAGCGCGTGCTTCTTGGAACCGCAGGACATTGACGACGGCATTCTCGATGTCGTGGCCGGCAACGCGGTGAGCGCGGTAATCGATGTCGGCATGCTGCTCGTTGCGACGCATGGTTTCGATGCGAACCGCATCGCGCTGATAACGCTTCGCCAAAGCCTCGATCTCGCGCGGCATGGTGGCGGAGAACAACAGCGTCTGGCGCGTGTCCGGTGTCGCATCGAGAATGAACTCGAGGTCCTCGCGGAAACCGAGGTCGAGCATTTCGTCGGCTTCGTCGAGTACGATCGTCTTGAGATTTGCGAGCTTCAGCCGGCCACGCTCGAGATGATCGCGGAGGCGGCCAGGTGTTCCGACGACGATATGGGCGCCAGATTCGAGTTGGCGAGCCTCCGCTCGTGCATCCATGCCGCCGACACAGGTGACGACCCGGGTGTTGGCCTCGGCATAGAGCCATGTGAGCTCGCGCTGCACCTGCATCGCCAGTTCACGCGTGGGGGCTATGACAAGCGCAAGAGGCTCGGCGGCGGCACCGAAACGCTCTGCGTCATTCAAAAGAGTGGGGGCGAATGCGAGGCCGAATGCCACGGTCTTGCCGGAGCCGGTCTGCGCCGACACCAACATATCGCGACCGGTCGCGTCGGCCTCAAGAACGGCAAGCTGGACGGGGGTCGGCTGCGTATAGTCGCGCGCGGCGAGGGCGCGGGCGAGCGCCGGATGGGTCGACGGAAATGTCATGGGCGATTGAGCTTCTCAAAGCGGATGCGCCAACCGGCGAAAGCCGAGGTCGCAGTTCAACGAGAAGCCCTAGTGCAGTTCGCGCCACTCCGCCAGCCAGACATAGGGTCGCGCCGCGCGCTGGATGGTACTTACGGTTAACGAAAGATGTCCTGGTGAATAGAGCGTGCGTTATTTCGCACTTTGCTTGGCATCTCCGGCGCCGCTTTGCGACTTGAGGAAGGCGATGATCTGCTTGCGCTGCTCGGCGTCAGCCACGCCCGGAAAAGGTTTCATATTATTATTGGGCACGAGTGCCTCAGGATTCGTGATCCACTTGTCGATCTGGTCCTCTGTCCATGTAATCTTGGAGTTTTTCAAGCTGTCGGAGTAGTTGGCGAAGCCTTGCATGGTGCCGGCTTTCCTGCCAACAACTCCATGAAGGCTCGGGCCAAGTCGATTGTCGTCTTTTTTGTACGAGTGGCACTGGCGGCAATGGTTGTTGAACGCGAGCAGACCAGCCTCCGCATCATCGGCGAAACTTTGTCCGGCGCTGATCGAAAGCAGCGCCGAAGCGGCCAGGACCGAGCTGCAGGCACGACCCCACGGGCGGCTCATGCTGAACATGGCGTTTCTCCATTCGTTTCTTGACGAAGGCGCAACGCCAACGGTCGACTCCGCGTTCCGTGGCTCCGGAACGTCTGTGTTGTCGCGTCGGGGATCGGAATTCGGTTTTGCTTTCTGGACCAAACCTCAAGCAAGCTTCGGCACGATATGGGCCGGGGCCGAGACCGGCGACGGTGCGCGCTGCCCTTCCGGCGGTGCAATGCGGAACCACGCGACATATAGCGCCGGCAGGAATACCAGCGTCAGCAACGTCGCCACAACCAGGCCTCCCATAACCGCGTAAGCCATTGGTCCCCAGAACACGGTCGGAGCAATCGGGATCATGCCGAGGATCGCGGCGGCGGCGGTGAGCAGGATCGGCCGCAGGCGATGCTGAGTGGCGACGATAACGGCGGTCCAAGGATGCGTGCCGTGCGCGATCTCGGTCTCGATCTGATCGATCAAGATCACCGAGTTCCGGATCACCATGCCGGTCAGCGAGATCACGCCGAGGATGGCAACGAAGCCCATCGGTGCGCGCGAGAGCAGCAGCGCGGCGGCAACGCCGATGATCGCCAGTGGCGCCGTCGCCAACACGAGGAACAGACGCTGGAAGCTTTGCAACTGCACCATCAGGATCGTGATCATGATGAACAGCATGAGCGGGAAGACGGCAAAAATGCTGCCCTCGGCTTTCGCACTGTCTTCCACCGTACCGCCCGCGACCACGTCATAGCCGGCGGGGAGCTTGGCCTTGAACGCAGCAATCTGACTGCCCAGCGACTTCACGACGGTCGCGGCTTCGAGTCCAGGCGCGGTGTCGGCTTGCACGGTGATGGTCGGTAGGCGCTGGCGGCGCCAAATCAGCGGCGGCTCGAGGCCGTAGGACAGTTTCGCCACCTGCGCGAGAGGAACGGGACGGCCGTTCGGCGCCTCGATCATGAGGTTGCGAAGCGTGTCGAGTTTGGCGCGCTCTTCGGGAATGGCGCGCGCCACGATATCAATGAGGTAGATGCCATCGCGGAGTTGGGTGACCGTCGAGCCGGAGAGAACTGCGTTGATGTTCTGGCTCAGGGCCTGGGAGCTGATGCCGAGCGAACGGGCACGGTCCTGGTCCACTTCGACGCGCA
This sequence comes from uncultured Alphaproteobacteria bacterium, assembly GCA_963847435.1. Lineage (GTDB taxonomy): Bacteria > Pseudomonadota > Alphaproteobacteria > Rhizobiales > Hyphomicrobiaceae > CAWJZR01. The sequence continues at coordinate 67,139 of CAWJZR010000002.1, forward strand.
CCATCTTCGAAGGCTCGTTCCAATCGAAGTTGATATTCACGGCGCTCGGAGTGTTGCCCAGCAGTGAGCCGAAGGCCTGCGCATAGTCGCGAACCTTCATGGCGTCGGGGCCGCTGATGCGGAACTTGAGCGGCCAGCCGACCGGCGGTCCCAGCTCCAACGGACTGACGCGCGGCAGGACCTGATCGAACGCGGGGCCATTGAGCGCTGCGCTCAACCGCTGCTCCACGGCGGGCCGTAGCTTGAAGCTTTTCGTCACGACCACGGCCTGAGCAAAGAAGTCGTTGGCGAGTTGCTGATCGAGGGGCAGGTAAAAGCGGATGGCGCCACTGCCGATGTAAAACGACCAATGCTCGATATCGGGATCGGCTTTCAGCACCTTCTCGAACTCATCTACGACCTTGCGCGTCGCATTGAGAGAGGCGCCTTGCGGCAGCGTCAGGTTGACCAGCAACTCCGGCCGGTCGGAGGCAGGGAAGAACTGCTGTTGTACAAAACGCATGCCGACGAGAGACATGAGGAAAAGAACGACGGTGCCGGCGATGACTGCGTACTTGGCGTGCAGCACGCGATCGAGCAGAGCGTGAAAAAAACGGGCAAAGCGGGAGGGCTCGTGGCCATGACCCTTGATTTTGTCCGGCAGAATGAAAACGCCGGTCAGCGGCGTGAAAAGAACGGCGACAAACCATGATGCCGTAAGGGCAATCCCCACGACGGCAAACAAGGTGAAACAGTATTCGCCGGCCGAACTGGCGGCGAACCCGACAGGTACGAAACCGGCGATGGTTACGAGCGTGCCGGTCAGCATCGGGAAGGCGGTCGAGGTGTAGGCGAAGGTGGCGGCCGAGATCTTGTCGGCGCCTTCCTCGAGCTTGGTGATCATCATCTCGACCGCGATCATGGCGTCGTCGACCAACAGGCCCAGGCCTATGATGAGGGCGCCGAGTGAGATGCGCTGCAGACTGATGCCCAACATTTTCATGAAGACGAAGGTGATCGCGAGCACGAGCGGAATGGCGATGGCGACGACGATGCCGGGGCGCCAACCGAGAGACAGGAAGCTCACTGCCAGCACGATCGCGATGGCCTCGACGAGCGTCTTGATGAATTCGCCGACGGCTTCCTCGACGACGTGCGGCTGGTCCGCCACCAGGTGCGGCTCGATGCCGACGGGGAGGTCTCTGCGAACCTCAGCCAGGCGTTCTTTGATGTGCTCGCCGAGCGCCAGCGCATCGCCGTTCTGGGCCATCGAGACCGCGAGGCCAATGGCCGGAATTCCGTTATAGCGGAACAAGGGTTGCGGCGGGTCGGTATAAGTGCGGCGAACCTTGGCGATATCGCTCAGCCGGAAAAAGCGGCCGTTGGCGCGAAAATTGATCGCCTTCAGGCTTTCTTCCGAGGTGAACGGGCCGGAGACGCGAATGGCGATCTTGTCGGCGGCGCTATCGACCGTACCTCCAGGCTGAATTGAATTCTGCGTCTGCAGGGTTTGCATGAGCTGCATGCTATCGAGTCCCATCGCAGCGAGTTGCTGGGTGGAGAACTCGAGGTAAATCTTCTCGTCCTGGGCGCCGATGAGGTCGATCTTGGCGACGTCCGCCACGTCCAGCAGATCGGCGCGCACGCGCTCGGCGTAGTCGCGCAGCTCGCGGTGGGAGAAGCCGTCAGAGGTGAGGGCGAAGATCAGCGAGTAGGTGTCACCGAACTCGTCGTTAAAGAACGGGCCTTGAACGCCCGACGGCAGCGTCTGCTTGATGTCGCCGACTTTCTTGCGAACCTGATACCAGAGGTTCGGCACCTCGGCGGCGCGCGTGGTGTCCTTGAGGTTCACCATCACCACGGATTCGCCGGGCTTCGTGTAGCTCCTGAGATAATCGAGGTTCGGCACCTCCTCGAGCTTCTTCTCGATGCGATCGGTGACCTGGAGCACGGTGTCGAGCGTGGTGGCACCGGGCCACAGCGTCTTCACCACCATGGTCTTGATGGTGAATGGCGGATCCTCCTCGCGGCCGAGCTTGCGGTAATTCATGATGCCGGCGAGTGCGATCACCAGCATCAAGTAGACGACGAAGCTGCGGTGATCGAGTGCCCACCGCGAAAGATTGAAATCCTTCATTTAGAGGCACTCCCGGCGGCTCCCGCTACCGCCTCGGCAAGGCGAACCTTCTGGCCTTCGCGCAGCATGTTGACGCCGGCAGAAACGACGATGTCGCCTTTGGCGAGGCCGCTTGCCACGACGACGCTGTCGGTTTCGAAGCGTGAGATGGTGACCGGTCTCAGCGAGACGCTGCTCTTGTCGGGGTCGAAGACCCAGACGGCCGGCGCGTTGCCTTTGTCGAACAGGACGGAGAGCGGAAGCAGGACGACGGGCGCGGATGTCGTTTTTACGCGGCCACCGACGCTCATCCCAAAACGGATCGCGGGTGGCGGGTTCTTCAACGTGACTTTCACGGCGTAGGTTCGCGTGGTCGGGTCGGCGACAGGGGACACTTCGCGAACGACGCCGTCGACAAGAATGTTGACGTTGGAAAGCGGCCAGACAACCACCTCCGGGCGCTCATCGTGTTTGTTGCGGAAGGCCGTCTCCGCAATGTTGAACACGGCATCCTTGTCGTTCGGCTGGGCTAGCTTGACCACCATTTGGCCGGCGCTGACGTTCTGTCCGGCTTCGGCGCCGACCGCGGTGACAACGCCGTCGAAGTCGGCTTTCAGCTCCGTGTATTTCAACTGGTCGTTCGTCAGGTCGAGGTTGGCCTTGGCGGAAGCCAGCTTGGCTTCGGCGGAGCGCAGGTTGCGCAGCGCGGTGTCGTAGGTGGCTTTCGGCGTGTAGCCGTCCTTGAGCAATTTTCCCGAGCGGCTTTCGGCGCCTTGCGCTTCGACCAGGGCGGCTTCGGCAGAGGTGACGTCGGCTTCCGCGGAGCGCAGCCGGTTCTGGAAGTCCTGGACATCGAGATGGGCGAGAACGTCGCCCTGCTTCACGGTGGCGCCGACATCGACGAGCCGGGCGAGCACCTTACCGGCGACGCGGAACGACAAATCGCTCTCGTAGCGCGGCTTCACCTCACCGACGGCTTGGCGGTCGTCATCGATGGGCTTCGGATCGACGACGACGGTGCGGACCGGCCGGATCTCGGGGGCTTTGGCTTGCTCCTTCTTGCCACAACCGGCGCAGGTAAGCGTCAGCAGCACCATGAGAAGGAAATTTCTCAGCATGGCGGCACCCTTAAATGTGATCCGGAAAGTCGGAGATGAACACTGCACCGAAGCAGGTCGAGCGATCAATAGATCAGTTACATGAAGTTATGCGAGCACTGAAGCTCCGTCTTAGCGGCAGACGGCTACTCAGACGATCTTCTGGCCCGTCTTCTTCCAATCGGCGACGAACGTGGCGAGACCGGCGTCCGTCAGCGGGTGCTTCACGAGCGCCTTTAGGATCCCCGGCGGCACGGTCGCGACATCGGCGCCGATCAGGGCCGCCTCCTTCACGTGGTTCACGGTGCGGATCGATGCGGCGAGGATGTCGGTCGTAAAGGCGGGATAGTTGTCATAGATCGCGCGGATCTCGCGGATCACGTCCATGCCGTTCAAGCCAATGTCGTCGAGGCGGCCAATAAAGGGCGACACGAACGTCGCGCCGGCCTTGGCGGCGAGCAGAGCCTGATTGGCCGAGAAGCACAGAGTCACGTTGACCATGGTGCCGTCAGAGGTCAGAGCCTTGCAGGCTTTGAGGCCGTCCAGCGTCAACGGCACCTTGATCGCCACATTCTTGGCGATCTTGGAGAGCACGCGGGCCTCCTTCATCATGCCTTCGTAGTCGGTAGCGGCGACCTCGGCCGAGACGGGGCCGGCGACGACCTCGCAGATCTCGGCAACGATCTCCTTGAAATCGCGGCCGGCTTTGGCGACGAGCGAGGGGTTGGTGGTTACGCCGTCAAGCAGGCCCGTTGCCGCCAACTCCTTGATCTCGGCTACGTCCGCGGTATCGACGAAGAATTTCATGTGAGCCTCGCTGCTGCCTGCCTTCGGCTCGCCTCAGGGTACCCGATAGGCTATGGCGTTGATTCGTTTTTCCCACTTCTAGTCCGAGGTCAACCCGGTTGGATAGTCTGCTTCAGCTTCTGGACGGCGCAGAAGGCGGCACGGAGCGCACCGTGCCCGTGCTGCTGCCGGTCGCGCTCGACCAGACTTATGACTACCTGGTGCCGGAAGGACTTGAGTTGGAGCCGGGTTGCTTCGTGCTTGTGCCGTTCGGGCCGCAGAGCCGCATCGGTATCGTCTGGGACAAGGCAGTCGGCGAGGTCGATGACGAGGAAGACGGCGAAAGCGCCAAGCCGAAGAAGAAGCTCGATCGCAGGAAGATGAAGGCAGTGGCGCACCGGCTGGATGTGCCGTGCCTACCCGTCATCTCGTTGCGATTTGCCGAGTGGATCGCGCGCTACACGCTGGCCCCGCTCGGCATGGTGGCGCGCATGATGATGAGCGCGCAATCGGCATTCGAGCCGCAGCCGCCGCGATTCGGTGTTGCCATCGTGGCGGGTGCGCCGGAGCCGCCGCGAATGACGCCAGCCCGGCGGAAGGCGCTGGACGTGGCGGCGGATGGTATGATCCGGGTTAAGTCCGCGCTCGCGCACGAGGCTGGGTGCTCGTCGGGGGTGATCGACGGGCTGGTCGAATCCGGCAACCTCGTCGAGGTTGCGATCCCGGATAAGGTTTTTCCACGCCCCGATCCCAAGCACACGACCGTCGAGTTCTCGGAGCACCAGGCCGAGGCCGTCGCAAGCGCTGCGTTCGTGCTGTGGATGGAGCAAATTTCTCGGTGTCGCTGATCGATGGCGTCACGGGGTCGGGCAAGACGGAGGTTTATTACGAGGCGGTGGCGCGCTGCCTCGAAGCCGGGCATCAGGCGGTGATCATGCTGCCCGAAATCGCGCTGACCTCGCAGTTCATGAACCGGTTCAAGGAGCGGTTCGGCTGCCAGCCGGTCGAGTGGCATTCCGCGTTGTCGCCGCCGGAGCGCGGGCGGGTGTGGAAGGCGGCGGCAACCGGCGAGGCCCGTGTGGTGGTCGGCGCTCGATCGGCGCTTTTTCTTCCCTACCAGGATCTAGGGCTGATCGTCGTCGACGAAGAGCACGACGGCGGCTTCAAGCAGGACGACCGCGTCCACTATCAGGCGCGCGACATGGCCGTCGTTCGAGGCAGCCTGGGCAAGTTTCCGGTCGTGCTGGCGTCGGCGACGCCGTCGATCGAGAGCCACGTGAATGCGATGACCGGACGGTATCGGCATCTCGTACTTCCGGGCCGGTTCTCAGGGATCGAGCTGCCGAAGATCACGCCGATCGATTTGCGCAAGGACCAGCCGGACAAGGGGCGTTGGCTGGCGCCGCAACTCGTCGATGCCGTCACCGAAACGCTCGCCAACAAGCAGCAGTCGCTGTTGTTCCTCAATCGCCGCGGTTATGCGCCGCTGACGCTGTGCCGCAAGTGCGGTGAGCGCATCCAGTGCCCGCAGTGCACGGCTTGGCTGGTCGAGCACCGGTTCCGTAAGCGCTTGAATTGCCACCATTGCGGCTTCTCGCTGTCGATCCCGGAGAAGTGCCCGAACTGTGGTGAGCCGGGTGGGCTTGTTGCGTGCGGTCCGGGCGTGGAGCGGGTGGCCGAGGAAGTGGCGGAGCGGTTCCCGGAAGCCCGGCTGGCGCTGTTGTCGTCCGACTTGGTCCCCGGCCTGACCGAGATGCGGGACATCATCAAGAAAATCGAGGGGGGCGAAATCGACATCATCATCGGCACTCAAATTGTCGCCAAGGGTCACCACTTCCCGGGTCTGTCGCTGGTCGGCATCGTCGATGGCGACCTCGGCCTCGCACAGGGCGCAGATCCTCGCGCGGGTGAGCGGACCTTTCAGCTGCTGCATCAGGTAACAGGGCGCGCGGGCCGGACTTTCGCCCGCGGTAGGGGCTTCATCCAGACACATATGCCGGAGCATCCGGTGATGGCAGCGATTATCTCGGGCGACCGCGAGGCGTTCCTCAATCGCGAAGTCGAGCAGCGCCAGCGGGGTCTGCTTCCGCCCTACGGCCGACTGGCGGCGCTGGTCATCTCGGCGCGCGACAAGGAAACCGCGGAAGTCGTCGCGCGCGATATCGCACACCGGGCTCCGAGGTCGGACCGGATCGACGTGCTGGGACCAGCCGAGGCGCCGATTGCCATCGTGCGAGGGCGGCATCGCTGGCGGCTGCTGGTCAAGGCGCCGCGCGAGATGGACGTGCAAGGATTCCTCAGGGCTTGGCTGGCCGAGTTGCCGAAGCTGCCAACAGACATCCGGCTGACGGTCGATATCGATCCTTACAGCTTCCTTTGAGGGCGCTTAAGTTCCAGAAGCGCCTCGCCGGCTGTGCGGTGCGGGGAGCGTTCTCGACCAATTGCCTAGCCCGTCTTCCAGATAATGCGGCATCCCGTACGCTTCGGCCCGGTTGAAGGCTGCGGCGTGCCATGTTAGGAACCACGCGGATTTCAAGAGGGGGTCGCTTTCCGTCACGGGTGTTGCGTGATGGATTCGGGCTTCTTTCTTGCGCGGTCTTCTTCCCAGCATGCGGGTGCCGGCTCCTTCGGGGCCGCGGGATTTCTCCCCACCCTGAACGCAGATGAGCGTTGATGTGGCACAAGAATCTCCACTAACTGAAGGCGTTGCTGGCCGCTATGCCGGCGCGCTGTTCGAACTCGCCAAGGAGCAGGGCGCGCTGCCGCAGGTCGAGGCCGAGCTCAACACGTTCCAGTCGCTGCTCGATTTGAGTGAGGATCTGCGCCGTCTCGTCCGCTCGCCCGTATTCTCGGCCGAAGACCAGGCCAAGGCGCTCGCCGCGGTGCTCGGCAAGACCGGTATCGGCGGCTTGACGGCCAACTTCCTCGGCCTCGTCGCTCGCAACCGCCGGCTGTTCGCCGCCGCCGACATCGTCAAGGCTTTCCGGGCGCTCGCTGCCCGCAGCCGCGGTGAAACACCGGCCGAAGTGACTTCCGCTTTCGCGCTCAACGACGAGCAAGTCGCGCTTCTGAAGGAAACGCTGAAGGCGACCGTCGGCAAGGATGTGCAACTCGCAACGCGAGTTGATCCGAGCCTCTTGGGCGGCCTCGTCGTCAAGATCGGCAGCCGCATGGTCGACAGCTCGCTGCGCACCAAGCTTTCCGGCCTCAAGGTCGCCCTCAAGGGCTCCGCTTGACGGTCAAATAATCGGGGCGGTGCCTTCAAGTGGCGCCGCCCTGTTTCGCTGAAGCTCCGTGTTCGCGGCCGCACGACAGGGCCGGGGAGACGGAGCACTACAAGATCACCCATGCCCTGCCCCCGCCTTGCACGCGGGCGCTCAACGACAACACGAAAGACACAGAGGTCAACTGATGGATATCCGGGCCGCTGAGATCTCCTCGATCCTGAAAGAGCAGATCAAGAACTTCGGCAAGGAGGCTGAGGTCTCCGAAATTGGCCAGGTGCTGTCGGTCGGCGACGGTATCGCCCGCGTTTACGGCCTCGACAACGTCCAGGCCGGCGAGATGGTCGAATTCCAGGACGGCACCAAGGGCATGGCCTTGAACCTGGAAGCCGACAACGTCGGCGTCGTCATCTTCGGCGACGATCGCGCCATCAAGGAAGGCCAGACCGTCAAGCGCACGAAGGCGATCGTCGAAGTCCCGGTCGGCAAAGGCCTGCTGGGCCGCGTCGTGGACGGCCTCGGCAATCCGATCGACGGCAAAGGCCCGATCAAGGCCGACAAGCGCTCCCGCGTGGACGTCAAGGCGCCGGGCATCATTCCCCGCAAGTCGGTGCACGAGCCGATGGCGACCGGTCTGAAAGCCATCGACGCGCTGATCCCGATCGGCCGCGGCCAGCGCGAGCTGATCATCGGCGACCGCCAGACCGGTAAGACCGCCGTCGCGCTGGACACGATCCTGAACCAGAAGTCCCTCAATAAGGGTAACGACGAGAGCCAGAAGCTCTATTGCGTGTATGTCGCCATCGGTCAGAAGCGTTCGACAGTTGCGCAGTTCGTCAAGGTTCTGGAGGAGAACGGCGCGCTGGAGTACTCGATCATCGTCGCCGCCACCGCCTCCGATCCGGCGCCGATGCAGTACCTGGCTCCGTTCTCGGGCTGCGCCATGGGCGAGTTCTTCCGCGACAACGGCATGCACGCCGTCATCATCTATGACGATCTTTCCAAGCAGGCGGTCGCCTACCGCCAGATGTCGCTGCTGCTGCGCCGCCCGCCGGGCCGCGAAGCCTATCCGGGCGACGTGTTCTATCTCCACTCGCGGCTTCTCGAGCGCGCCGCGAAGATGGGCGACGCTGCCGGCAAGGGGTCGCTGACGGCGCTGCCGGTCATCGAAACGCAGGGCAACGACGTTTCGGCGTTCATTCCGACGAACGTCATCTCGATCACCGACGGCCAGATCTTCCTCGAGACGGACCTCTTCTACCAGGGCATCCGTCCGGCCGTGAACGTCGGTCTGTCGGTGTCGCGCGTCGGCTCGTCGGCGCAGACCAAAGCCATGAAGAAGGTGGCAGGCAAGATCAAGGGCGAGCTGGCGCAGTACCGCGAAATGGCGGCGTTCGCGCAGTTCGGCTCGGATCTCGACGCCGCGACGCAGCGCCTGTTGAACCGCGGCTCGCGCCTGACGGAGCTGCTGAAGCAGGCGCAGTTCTCGCCGCTGAAGATGGAAGAGCAGGTCTGCGTGATCTACGCCGGCGTCAACGGCTATCTCGATCCGATGCCGCTCTCCAAGGTGAAGCCGTTCGAGGACGCCCTGCTCGCCAACCTGCGCGGACAGAATACTGCGATCTTGAACGACATCCGCGATACCAAGGATCTCTCCGACGCCACCGCCGGCAAGTTGAAGGCGGTCGTCGAGCAGGTCTCGAAGGCCTTCGCCTGACGCATAAAACGTGGCCGGGCCGCGCTCTGCGCGTTCCGGCCTCGACGCCGTGCTGGGGATTGCCGGGTCCGCGGGAGCTGATCCGGCCTACACGCTGAAGGGCATTCGATGGCCTCATTAAAAGACATGCGCAACCGCATCGCCTCGGTGAAGGCGACGCGTAAGATCACAAAAGCGATGCAGATGGTGGCCGCCGCCAAGTTGCGCCGCGCGCAGGAGGCCGCCACAGCCGCGCGCCCCTTCGCGGAGCGCATGGACCGCGTGCTCGCCAACCTGAACAAGCGTGTCACCAACAAGGAAGGGGCAACGCCTCTCCTCGTCGGTACGGGCAAGGATCAGGTGCACCTCTTGATCGTGATGACGGCCGAGCGCGGCCTGTGCGGCGGTTTCAACTCCAACATCGCGAAGCTTGCCCGCGCGGACGCCCACAAGCTGCTTCGCGAAGGCAAGACGCTGAAGATCCTATGCGTCGGCCGCAAGGGCTACGACAACCTGCGCCGTGATCTCGGCAAGCACATCCTCGCCGACCGCATGGATCTCAAGGGCATCAAGCAGCTTGCGTTCGCCAACGGCGACGAGATTGCCCAGAAGGTGCTCGGCATGTTCGCGAATGGCGAGTTCGACGTCGCGACGCTGTACTTCTCCGAGTTCAAGTCGGTGATCGCGCAGAAGCCGACGGCGCTGCAGCTCATCCCGGCAAAGCTGCCGGAGGAAAAGGTCAGCGGAGGGGCGACCGGCGCGGAATCAGTCTACGAATACGAGCCCGACGAGGAGACGATCCTCAGCTCGCTGCTGACCCGCAACATCTCGACGCAGATCTTCCGCGGGTTGCTCGAAAATGCTGCATCAGAGCAGGGCGCGCGGATGTCCGCGATGGACAGCGCGACGCGCAACGCGGGCGACATGATCAACAAGCTGACGATCAAGTATAACCGCCAGCGCCAGGCGCAGATCACCAAAGAGCTCATCGAAATCATCTCGGGCGCGGAAGCGCTCTAAGCAGGCACACCTTCGAGGACGAAAAAGATGGCAAACAACGTAGGTCGCATTCGCCAGGTCATGGGCGCCGTCGTCGACGTGCAGTTCGACGGCGCGCTGCCGGCAATTCTGAACTCGCTCGAGACCAAGAACCAGGGCCAGCGTCTCGTGCTCGAGGTCGCCCAGCATCTCGGTGAGAATACCGTTCGCTGCCGTCGCCATGGACTCGTCCGAGGGTCTGGTGCGCGGCCAGGAAGTCGTCGATACCGGCAACCCGATCAAGGTGCCCGTCGGCGACGAGACGCTCGGCCGCATCATGAACGTCATCGGCGAGCCGGTCGACGAGGCCGGCCCGATCAAGACGGCAACCACGCCGCGCCATTCACCAGCCGGCTCCGAGCTTCGCCGACCAGTCGACGGAAGCCGAGATCCTCGTCACCGGCATCAAGGTCGTCGACCTGCTCGCTCCCTACGCCAAGGGCGGCAAGATCGGCCTGTTCGGCGGCGCCGGCGTCGGCAAGACCGTGCTGATCATGGAGCTCATCAACAACGTCGCCAAGGCGCACGGCGGCTACTCGGTGTTCGCCGGCGTCGGCGAGCGCACGCGTGAAGGCAACGATCTCTATCACGAGATGATCGAGTCGGGCGTCAACAAGGACCCGAAGAAGGACAACGGCTCGTCCGCCGGCTCGAAGTGCGCGCTGGTGTACGGCCAGATGAACGAGCCGCCCGGGCGCCCGCGCCCGCGTCGCGCTTTCGGGCCTGACGGTCGCCGAGCACTTCCGCGACCAGGGCCAGGACGTGCTGTTCTTCGTCGACAACATCTTCCGCTTCACGCAGGCGGGCTCCGAGGTGTCGGCGCTCCTGGGCCGCATCCCCTCGGCCGTCGGTTATCAGCCGACGCTCGCGACCGACATGGGCGCCCTGCAGGAGCGCATCACCACGACGCAGAAGGGCTCGATCACCTCGGTGCAGGCCATCTACGTGCCGGCCGACGACTTGACCGACCCGGCGCCGGCCACCTCGTTCGCCCACTTGGACGCGACGACCGTGCTGTCGCGTTCGATCGCCGAAAAGGGCATTTATCCGGCCGTCGATCCGCTCGACTCGACATCGCGCATGCTCGACCCGCGCGTCGTCGGCGAGGAGCACTATGCGGTGGCCCGCCAGGTTCAGCAGGTGTTGCAGAAGTACAAGTCGCTGCAGGACATCATCGCCATTCTCGGCATGGACGAGCTCTCGGAAGACGACAAGATGACGGTGTCGCGCGCCCGCAAGATCGAGCGCTTCATGTCGCAGCCGTTCCACGTCGCGGAGGTGTTCACCGGCTCGCCGGGCAAGCTGGTGCCGCTGGCCGACACGATCAAGGGCTTCAAGGGCCTTTGCAACGGCGACTACGATCACCTTCCGGAGCCGGCGTTCTACATGGTCGGCACCATCGAGGAAGCGATCGCCAAGGCCGAGAAGCTGGCCGAGGCGGCGTAAGCTGAACTGAAGCGCGCTCCCTCACCTGGGGGAGCGGCCTTCCGGAGGCGACGGCATGGCGGCGGACGACGAGACGACCGGAACCGGAGCCCCGGAGAGGCCGAGCTTCGGCTCGTGCTGTGCCGAGCTCAAGGATGCGATGACGTCCGACGAGTTCGAACCCATGATCACCGTTGGCGAGGACGGGGTGCTGATGATGGGCGTGGGTCTCGTCGATCTCGAGGATGACGAGCAGGGGATCGTCGATCACCCCCTGTTCTTTTGCCCATTCTGCGGGACCAAGCTGCAGACCAAGGACGAAGTTCGCAAGAAGACCGGGGAGACGGTCGGCTGACTTTCCGGCTTCCACAGCGACCACACACTCTAACGACGGCGGATTAGATCATGGCAGGCACTTTCACGTTCGAGCTGGTTTCGCCGGAGCGGATTTTCTGGCCACCGAGGATGCCGAGCAGGTGCAGCTTCCCGGCGCCGAGGGCGATTTCACGGTCCTGGCCGGCCACGCGCCGGTGATCTCGACGTTGCGTCCGGGGCTGCTCGACGTCGTGATGACCAACGGCAAGAAGCGAATGTTCGTCAAGGGCGGCTTCGTCGAAGTCGATCCAAAGCACGTCACGGTGCTGGCGCAGACGGCAATCGAGGCCGCCGAAATGACCAGCGACCGGTACGCTACCGAGTTGCGGGCTGCGGAGACCGATCTCTCTGCTGCCAAGGACGACGATAGCCGGTTCATGGCGCAGAGCGCTATCGAGGCCTTGAAGCAATTGCACGGCGCAAAAACGCCCGCCTGAAACGGCTGACTTCGACGACACTATTCGAGGACTGGTGACCTTATGGGGCACCGGTCCTTTTTCTTATGTCGTCTCGAATGCGGTCTTGACGAAGCCGGCTTTGCGCGGGAGGTGGCAACGGAGCTTCCGTCGCGGCGTTATCAGCGACAGCGGTCACGCACGACGACCTTCAGGGAAGCGGCATTTGAGCAGCGACAGGCTTACGGCATTCAGCGACGGCGTGATCGCCATCATCATCACGATCATGGTGCTGGAGCTGAAGGTGCCGCACGGCGACGGATCTCGGCGCGCTGACAGGTCTGATCGCCGGTGTTCCTCAGCTACGTGCTGAGCTTCATCTACGTCGGCGATCTACTGGAACAACCATCACCACATGCTGCACGCCGTCGAACGGGTCAGCGGCGGCGATGCTGTGGGCCAACACTGCACCTGTTGTTCTGGCTGTCGCTGGTGCCGTTCGCCACGGCGTGGATGGGCGAGAACCATTTCGCAGCCTGGCCAACCGCGGTCTACGGCTTCACGCTGCTGATGTGCGCGGCGGCCTACTCGCTGCTGCAGCATATGATAGTCCGCCGGCATGGCGAAGACTCTCTCCTTGCGCGGGCCATCGGTCACGATCGCAAGGGCAAGCTCTCGATCGCGCTCTACTTGTCCGGGATCGCGATGTCCTTCGTGAGTTCCCGGATCGCGGTCGGCTTCTACGCTTTCGTCGCTGCGATCTGGCTCATGCCAAGCCGCAAGATCGAAAAGCGCGTCGCGGAGGAGGAAGCAAAGGTCGAGGCTGCGAAATAGCTAGCGACACGGCGGGTCGGAATCAATCGAGCGGCACCGCCAGCGGGGCGAAAGCGGTGACGACGTTCTCATAAATCTTGCGCTTGAACGGCACGATGAGGCCAGGCAGCCTGTCGAGATCCTCCCAGCGCCACTGATCAAACTCGGCTTTATGCCCCCGGCGCGGCTGGATATTGATCTCGCGCTCCTTGCCGGTAAACCGCATGGCAAACCAGCGCTGCTTTTGACCGCGATACTTGCCCTTCAGGGCGATTCCCAACAGGTCTTCCGGCAGGTCGTAGGTCAGCCATCCGGGGACCTCGCCGATCAAGGAGGCGCTGGTGACCGACGTCTCTTCCTCCAATTCACGGAACGCGGCATCGATCGGAGTTTCGCGTTTGTCGATACCGCCCTGTGGCATCTGCCAGATATACGCCGAGCGATCGCCCACCCACTTCGGCAGGCGGCGGCCGATCCAGGCTTGGCCACTGGCGTTCAGAAGCATGATGCCTACGCAAGGCCGATAGGGAAGATCGGCCGCATCCGGTTTGGTGGTCTCAGGCGAACGAGAGGTCATGATCCCGCTATCTTTGCAAATCGGCCCAGGATGGTCACAGGCAGATGCTGGTGGCGTTGCTGCACTGGAAATATGACAAATTGCGGCCACGGATCAGGTGGCGCTCGGGTCGATCAAAGTCACCAGAGGCGCAAACTCGTCCAGCACTTTATCGTAGACGGCGCGCTTGAACGGCACCACGCACTGCCGGACCTCATCGAGAGGCGCCCACCGCCACGTGTCAAACTCGATCTGATGGCCGGCCGGAGAAATGTCGACCTCGCTGTCGGGCCCGGAAAAGCGGACGAGGAACCACTTCTGCTTCTGGCCCTTGTACCGGCCGCCCCAAGCCTTTCCGACCAGCTCTGGAGGCAGATCGTAATAGTGCCAGTCCGCGGACTGGGCAATAATGTCGGCGCTACGGATGCCGGTTTCCTCGGCCAACTCGCGCATCGCGGCGACGGCGGGATCCTCGTTCTCGTCGATGCCGCCCTGGGGCATCTGCCACCAGCTGCCTGGTCCTTCCGGCTCGTTGGGCACATCCGGGCGCCGTCCGATCCAGATCAGCCCTTCGCCGTTGATGACCATGATGCCAACACACGGGCGATAGCCGAGCTTGGAAACGTCGAGAGCCATGTGTTGCCTCGTTGATCGCAGGGGGGCCGGAGGTCCGCCCGTGTATCGTCCGCATGTACCCCTGGTTGAACGCAGGGCACAAGAGAAAGGGCGCCTCGACAGTGAGGCGCCCTTCTGTATTCCGTCATCCCAGCAGGGAATGATCAGTTCGGAACCGCCTTGCCGAACTCGACCGGGGCCGGCGGAGGAGCAATCTTCGACGTATCGGGACCGGTAGCTTCCGTCGAGACGCCGCGCAGGTACGTCAGGGCGTACTGAAGCTGCGTATCCTTTTCCGGCTCCTTCGGCACATACGCCGACGAGCCCGTGTTTTCTTTTTCCTTGCTGCCCTCGTTCGGGTTCTTGAGGTGGCCGCGCAGACTCGCTTCGCCACGCGGCTTTTCGGCAGCAACTTTCGCCTTCAGATCATCCGGCAGCTCCTGATCGACGACCGTATCGGGATCGATGCCCTTGGCCTGGATCGAGCGGTTCGACGGCGTGAAGTAGCGCGCCGTAGTGAGACGGATCGCGCCGTTGGCACCGAGCGGGATGATGGTCTGCACCGAACCCTTGCCGAACGAACGCGTGCCGATGATGGTGGCGCGCTTGTGGTCCTGCAGAGCGCCGGCGACGATTTCGGAGGCCGAGGCCGAGCCGCCGTTGATGAGCACGACAACCTTCTTGCCGTCGGTGATGTCGCCGGGGCGAGCCTGGGCGCGCTGCGTCTCCTCGTTGTTGCGGCCTTTGGTCAACACGATGGCGCCGCGCTCCAGGAAGTCGTCGGAGACCGCGATCGCCTGGTCGAGCAGGCCGCCGGGATTGTTGCGCAGGTCGATGATGTAGCCCTTCAGAGGCTTGCCGATCTGCTTCTTCAGGCCTTCGACGGCCTTTACCAGATTTGCGTGTGTCTGCTCGTTGAAGGTGGTGACCTTGACGTAGGCGATATCGCCTTCGGCGCGGGCCTTGACCGGATTGATGCGAATGACGTCACGCACGACCTTGATCTCGAGCGGATCATCGACGCCCTTGCGCACGATGGTCAGCGTGATCGGCGTGTTGACCGGGCCGCGCATCTTCTCGACGGCCTGCTCAAGTGTGAGGCCCACGATCTGGTCGTTGTCGAGATGGGTGATGAGGTCGTTGGCCTGGAGGCCCGCCTTGGCCGCGGGAGTGTCGTCGATCGGCGAGACGACCTTGACGACACCGTTCTCCATGGTGACCTCGATGCCGAGGCCGCCGAACTCACCGCGCGTCTGCACCTGCATGTCGCGGAAGTGCTTGGGCGAGAGATAGGCGGAATGGGGGTCGAGAGACGCCAGCATGCCGGTGATGGCCGAACTCGATAAGCTGGGTGTCGTCCGGCTTCTCGACGTAATCGGCGCGAACGCGCTCGAGCACGTCACCGAAAAGATCGAGTTGGCGATAAAGTTCGGTATTGGGCGAGGGTGTCGCCGAATAGGTGCGCGTGACGTTGAGCAGGGTCGTGGCGCCGGCCAGCCCCGTCATCAGCAGGAACGTCCAGAACGCGTAATCTGTCTTGCGCATCTTCATCCTTGCACCTTCTGATGACCTTCGACCCACCACGGGTCGGGATCGATGGGTCGACCATCCTTGCGAAATTCTACGTAGAGAACTGGGGCCGCAGCTTGAGCCTTGGCTGCCGACGCCGTCGGCGTGCCCATCATCGTTCCGATCGGCTCTGCGGCGAGAACGAACTGACCCGGCTGCGCGTCGATCTGTGACAAACCGGCCAGGAGGACATGATAGCCACCGCCAGCATTGATGATCAAGAGCTGGCCGTAGCTGCGAAATTCGCCCGCGTACACCACCCAGCCGTCACAGGGCGCCGTCACCTGCGCACCCGATCGCGTCTCGAGCACGAGTCCCTTCGAGGTCGTGCCAGTCTGCGTCTTTTCGCCGAACGTCAGAACCCGGCGGCCTTGGGCCGGCAAAGGCAGGCGCGTTTTTGCCTGCTGGAACGGGATCGCGGGCTTGATGCGGCCGGGGCTGGCGGACAAGCCGCCCGACGAAGGCGCCAGCTCGATGATGGCCGACTTTGGCGGCGGCGACAGCGCGGCGACTTGAGTGCCTTTGCTCGCCGCGGCCTCCTTGGGCGCAATGGCAGCGTGCGGCTTCACCGTCTCGGGTTTTGCGTCCAGAGCGGCGGCGGGAGCCTCCGCCGACGTGACCGGTGCGGCCGCCTGCTGCTGGCGGATCTCCTCCTCGTAGGCGCCGAGGCCGGTCTTCGCCGTAACCTCGCGGTCCATCTTGCCGATCATCTCGCTTAAATCACCGACGTTCTTGGTGATCGCGGCGACCGACCTACGCAGTCCCTCCAACTCGGCCTGGCGCTCGGTCAGCGACTGCTTCTTGGTATCCATCAAGCCAGCAAGACGCGTGCGGGCATCACTCAGGCGTGCCGTTTCGGTTTTGAGACGATCGCCCTCCGTGCGGATATCGGTCATCACGCGAACCAGCTCGTTGAGCCGGCTGGCGAGGGAAACGGCTTGGCCCTTTAGCTCTGGGAATGCGGCGGCGAGCAACATGGCGCTGCGCACCATCTGCAATGCGTCCTCGCGCTTGGTGATGATCACGGGCGGCGGATTACGGCCCATACGCAGAAGCGCGGACATAAGCTTGGCGACTTGATCGTGACGCTGGGCGAGGGAGCCTTGCAGCAGCCGCTCCTGCGCTTCGAGCTCGCCCAGCCGGGCCTCGATGGCGCTCATGCGCGCTTCACTGTTCTGGATCAGGGCGCCGGTTTCGAGCAGGCGTGCATTCAGCTTCTCGATTGCATCGGCGCGCTCGCGAATGTCTTCACGCACGCCTTCGAGCTGTTGCTTGGCGTGGCGCTCCTCGGCTTCCTTCTCGGCCCGGCGAGCCTCGAGTTCGCGCTTTTTTTCGATCGGGTCGGCAGACTGGGCATTGGAATTGGAAATGCTAGCGGCCGAAAGCAGCAATGTTGCGAAAAGCGCAGCGGCCGGTCCTATCCGGCGGAGCACCCTCGGGGTCGAGCTGTCAGCAGCCAAAAGCTAAGTCCTCGCCGATATCGCGATGCTGACGCATTCCGGAAAGCAGCGTTCACTGCCGACGAGCAACCCCGGAACCGGCATGCGGTTTCAAAACCAATTCAACGCCCTAGAATTACGGCATTTGTTGTGCGACGCAAATGTCAAAACGGTAATGTCGGGGGCGAGCGAGGCTGCGGTCAGCTTTCCAGAAGCTTCGCGGCCCGAGTGCATAGGATGCAATATCAATTGCCGGCCGCGGTCTTGGATGGCGCAATTTCGTCGTCGGAGCGAATGGGCGCGGGCAGGCTCGCGACGGGGTCGGGCACCTTCGGATTGAGGAAGTGCTGCGCAAGATCCACCGTGCCCCGGCGGCCGATCAGCTTGCGGTTGCGCTCCAACCATTTATGGGTCTCGGTGCGGCCGGCGCCGTGCAGGTAGGTGAACAGCCCCATGTCCGGCTTCAGCTTACTGTCGGGGGCAAGCGTCGCCGTGTAGCGCGTCGCCTCGATAAGGTGGAAGCGGTGGCGGACGAGAGCCGCGCCGGGTCCCTTCGGGCGGCCGAACATGCTGCTGCGGCCCGCCGCGCGTGCGGTCTCGATAACCTCGGCTTGGCGGGTCAAAGGGGCGTTGAACGTCAGACGGTTGACGTGCGCCGCGATCGCCCGCGCGCCGGTCGGCAAGTCGGTTTCAACCAGTGGCGTGAGCTGGACGATGAGAGTGTCCTCGACGGGACTTTCTTGGGCCAGTGTCAGGATATCCGGGTTGGCCGAAAAGCCGCCGTCCCAATAGGCGGCACCATTGATCTGGATGGCGTGATGCAGCGTCGGCAGACACGTCGAGGCCAGCACCATCTCGGCGTCGAGCTCGTGGCGGCGAAAGATCTTTATCTGTCCGGTGGCGACAGCGGTCGCGGCGATCAGCAGCTCGATCGGGCTCTCGGCCCTGACGCGGCCGAAATCGATGTTCTCGTTGAGCAGGCGGCGAAGCGGATTGAAATCGAGCGGATTGAAGTCATAAGGCGACATCGTGCTCGTCATGTGCGCAAGGCCGCCGGTGCGCATCAAGCCATACAGGAATGGGTTCATGCGCAAGAGGTCGGTGACACCGGCCTTGTGAACGGCATGCCAGATGCGGCGCAGCATCTCGCGCCCGCCCGCCCGGCCGCCTTCGACCAAGCCGCCAGCAAGCGCCACCGCGTTCACCGCGCCGGCGCTGGTGGCGCTGACCCACGCAATCTCGACGCTGTCTTCCTCCAGGAGGCGATCGAGAACGCCCCAGGTGAAAGCGCCATGCGCGCCACCGCCCTGCAGCGCGAGATTAATGCGCACCTGCTTGTCGAACAATCGCAAATCGATTTCCCGCCTTTGCTTCCCTGATGGTCCGCGCACGTTGCGCGGTTAACCATAGGTCGGCCGGGACGATAGCGTGAACGGCGGGATCAGGACAGCGCTTCGAACGACACGAGAATGGGAACGCCATCCACATGGGCCAGCCGGGCGCGTATTCCGTAAGCCTTTGCAAGGGGTTCCGGAGCGAGAACAGTTTCAGAAGAGCCGCTGGCGATGACCTCGCCGCGTTTCATCAGGACCAAGCGGTGACAGAAGCGTGCGGCCAGCGACAGGTCGTGGAGCGCAACGAGGACGGTGCGGCCTTCGTATGTGAGGCGTTGAAAGTGCTCGAAAAGGGCGAGGGCATGGGCGGGGTCGAGGCCAGCGGTCGGTTCATCGGCGACGAGAATGCGGGCGCCCTGCGCCAACGCGCGGGCGACGAGGACGCGGGCCCGCTCGCCACCGGATAATTCCGAGACGGAGCGCTCCGCAAAGGAGGCGACGTCCATGGCTTTCATGGCTGCGGCGACGGCGGCGACGTCGTCTGCTGACAGGCCGGCGAAGGCGCTGCGGTAGGGCATGCGGCCGAGTGCCACTACCGCGCGCACGGACATCGGCCAATGGACCGTCCGCTCCTGCGGGAGATAAGCGATTGCGCGGGCGAGAGCCTTAGGCTCGGTATCGGCAAGATCGCGACCTTCCAGTGTGACGCGGCCCTGGCTGAGTGGCAGGAGACCTGAGATCGCGCGCAGCAATGTCGATTTGCCGGCGCCGTTAGGACCTACGATGGCGATGATTTCGCCTGATGCCGCTTCAAGGCTCACACCTTTGAGCACGGGACGGCCGGAGAGGCCGACGTGGATCGAGTTCGGCGTGTAGGATCGGCGGATTGGTCATGGCGCCATCTCGCGACGCGTCTTCAGCACCAGCCAGAGGAAGAACGGTGCTCCGATCAACGAGGTCACAACGCCGAGGCGGAGATCGCCTGCCGGGGAGAGGATACGCAGCGCAATATCGGCAGCGAGCAGCAAAGCCGCGCCTCCCAGACCGCTGGCGGGCAATAAACGGCGGGGCTCGTAGCCGAACAGAGGGCGCAACAGGTGCGGCACGACGAGACCAATGAAGCCGATGGCCCCCGTGACGGACGTAGCAGCCCCGACGGCCATGGCTGTGCCGATGACGATGATCCGGCGGAGGCGGGTGAGGTCGACGCCGAGGTTGCGGGCGGAGTCCTCACCCAGGGTCAAGGCATCCAGTTGGCGCCCGGTCATCAGCAACAGCGCGCAGCCGGAGATAATGAGGGGCGCGGCGATCCAGACGTGGGTGAGGCTGCGATCGTTGAGGGAGCCCATCAGCCAGAACAGGATCTCGACCGAGGCGAACGGGTTCGGGGCCAGGTTGAGCGCAAGCGAAGTCAGGGCACTGGTGACACTCGCGATCGCGACACCGGAGAGGATCAGAGCCAGCGATCCCGCACCGCTGCCGGCGAGTGCAATGACGGCAAGGGTGGCAATGGCTGCTCCGATCAGCCCGCCCAGCGGTAACGCGAGGCTGAACGACGCGGCAAGGCCGCTGTGGATCGCGAGCACTGCGCCGAGAGATGCGCCGCCGGACACGCCCAGTAGCGCGGGCTCTGCGAGCGGGTTGCGCAGGAAGCCTTGTAGCACGGCACCGGAAAGCCCGAGCGCGGAGCCGATCAGGAAACCAAGAACGGCGCGGGGGACGCGGATCTCCCAAAACACGAGGCGGGCGGCGTCCGAGTTTGCGGGAAGTCCGAACCCGGCTGGGCCAATGGACAGGGAGACAGCAAACAGGAGCAGGGTCAACGACGCCAAGACGGGCAGGGGCGCAAAGATGCGGACTACCTTGTGCGGCGTAGCAGTTGGTTGAGCGGTGGTTGTCGCGGGTGGTGTCACGGACGCGCTGCTCCGCGCATGGTCGCGAGCCGTTCGATGGCTTCAGCGACGTGCGGCGTGCCGCAGAGCCAGAACGGCATCTCGATCCTCACAGTGGGGCGGCCGGCCATCAGCGCGGCAAGCGCCGGATGGCGAAGGTTGTCGGCCATGACGGAGCGGAATTCGTTTGCGCCGTTGGCGAGGATCAGCAGGTCCGGCGGGGCTGTGACGAGGCTTTCGAGCGGTAGGCGCAGGGAGGGTCCGAGCGAGCGCCGCCGGGCGGAATTATCGTAGCCAGCGCGATCGATCATCGCGTCCAGCAGGGTCGACGGTCCCGATGCGAGGCTATTGGCTTCGTAGGCGAGCGCGGTCGGTCGGGGTGGGCGAGCGGGGGCGAGGGAGGCGAGGCGGCGGTCGAATTCGGCGATGAGTTCCGCGCCCTTTGCATCCGCGTTCACGGCAGCGGCGATCGTGTGGATCGAGGTGCGGATGCCGTCGAGGTCGTTGGCTATCGGAACGATGACCACGCGCTTGCCGAGACGCTGCAGGAGACTGACGGAGGCGGGGGTTGAATACTGCATCGCGAGGACGAGGTCGGGATCGAGGGCCAGGACCTCCTCGGCGCTGCCGCGTGTGCTCGCAAGCTCACGGGCGCGCGCCGCCGTCGCGGACAACGCCGGGTCGGATGCCAAGCGGCTCAGTGCCGCAATGCGGCCCGGCTCCACCAGATCGATAAGAATCTGGTCGGTACACAGGTTCAGCGAAACAATGCGTTGCGGAGGGTTTGCGCTTGCATTCGTGGCCAAGTGCCCGAACGCGGCGAGAGCGAGACAGCACATGCGCACGAAACGGGTCAGCGCGAGCATGGCTTTCAGAAACAAATGAAAGAGCGGGCAAGGCCGGTGAGATCGAGCAGGATGGCGGGGCCACGCACGGCCGCGAGGTAGACTGCCACCGTTATCAGCAGCGCGAGCGTCGACAGGAGCGCAAACTTGATGCCGGTGGGCATGCGTGCGACCTGCGTCTCCGTCGAGACGCCGGCGGCCATCGGCTTAGTAGTCGATATTGCCATCGCTGCCTTCTGTTGGCTCAAGCTGCCGAAGTGACAGGCTTCGGCTGCAGCCGCGCAACCGGTGCTTCGCGGATCGGCAGATGGATCAACGCCGCGAAGATGCCGAGCGCGACAGAGATCCACCACATCGCATCATACGACTTGAAGCGGTCATAGACTACGCCGCCGAGCCAGACGCCCAAAAACGAGCCCACTTGATGGGAGAAGAACACGATGCCGTAGAGCATCGTCATCCAGTTCGGGCCGAAAAAGGTGGCGACGAGGGTCGAGGTGAGTGGCACCGTCGACAGCCACAGCAGTCCGAGGGCGCCGCTGAAGATCAGGATGGTGGTCGCGTTGATCGGGAGGAACAGGAAGCCGAGGAAAATGATGGCGCGGCCGAAATAGATGGTGCTCAGGCCCAGGCGCTTTGAATGCACCTTTCCCCACTGGCCGGCGATGTAGGTGCCGATCAGATTGCCAAGCCCGACCAGCACAAGCGCCAGGACAGCGGTGTTCATTTGGAATCCCCCGCCGGGCCAGGGGATCGTCACGTCCTTGATGCCGAGGTCGGCGACATAGGCCGGCAGGTGGGTGCCGTAGAACACGACATGGAAGCCGCAGACGAAGAAGCCGGCGTTCAACAGCCAGAAGCTCGGGTGCGCAAAAGCCTCGGACAAGGCTTCACCCAACGATTGCTTGGTGCCCGCGGCCGGCTGCGCTGGGCGCCCGCTGACGACCCAGGCCAGAGGGAGCAGCGCTAGCGACGTGGCGGCGAGCACGGAGAGGCTCGGCTTCCAGCCGAGGCCGCCCATCAGCAGGTGCGTGTAAGGCAGCGCGATCAAAATGCCGACGCCGCTGCCCATGCCGAGCGCTGCAATAGCGGCGGCGCGCTTTTCTGGGGGCGCGACGCGGGCGACGGCTCCGACAAGCGCGTTGACGCCCGCACCGGCGACGCCGAGCCCCAAAAGGATGCCGGAAATGAATAAGTGAATGTCGGTGCTGGCATATTGCAGCACCAGGAGCCCGGCGGCTGTCGTCACCGCACCCATCACGACGATGCGACCGGAGCCGTAACGATCGGAAATTGCGCCAGAAAACGGCGCAGCGATGCCCCAAACGATATTCGCGATGGCGATTGCGAGACTGAACGTCTCACGGCCGATGCCCAGATCGGCTGTGACCGGCTTCTGATAGAGGCCCATGACCTGCCGCAGGCCCATGGCGATTCCGGCTGCGCTCGCGGCGGCGAGCACGATCAGCCACAGCGGCCTTGGGGCTGACAACGGTCTCGCGGCTGGCTGATTGGGGACGTGGCGCTGCATGCGGATTCCTGGGCTGGAAAGATCGTATCGCTGCAGTCACCCGACTGCGGCGGTCGACATTACAGGGCGGCGTGCGAGCGTCATTACACAATATTGCACATCAGATGAGCGCACGGCGGTCGAGGTCGACGATGGCGCCACCGGGCTCGGCGAGGCCGCGGGCGTGGAGCTCGATGCGAGGGCGCTCGCCGGAGTTTTGGGCGGCGCGAAAACGCAGGAGGTTGTAGCGAGCCAAGGGTTCGCCGTGATGCGCTCGCGAGGCCGAGCCCGAGCAGATGCCGATCACCGTCGTCTGCCCCGCCGCATGGGACACGCGCGTCACGACATCGCGGTGGTTGTGGCCGTGTAGGATCAGCTCCGCCCCGTGGCGGCCAATCACCTGCTGCAGTTCGGGGGCGTCGACGAGGCCGCGCAGGCGCGGCGCATTCCCCGGGATCGGCGGGTGATGGATCAGGATGACTCGGACGAGGCCCGCCTCGCGCGTGAGGTCGAGCACGGGACCAAGGGCTGCGAGCTGATCTGAGCCGAGCCGGCCCGCGGCGACGAAGGGCTTGGTCGGCACCGCCGAGTTAAGGCCAATCAGCGCTAATCCGCCGATGCGTCGGACGTAGGGAAAGCCGTCGCGGCCGGCCCCGTTCAGGCGCGAGCCCCAGTCGTCTGGCCGCATGTAGCTGTCCCACCGCCTGACTCCGGGGTCCGATCGCAAGTGGACGTAGATGTCGTGGTTGCCGGGCACGACGGAGACGCGGTCTGGCGAGCCTACGCTTTCCAGCCAGCCGAGAGCCGCCTCGTACTCGGCGGGGAGCCCGATGTTGACGAGATCGCCTGTTACAGCAACGTGATCCGGATTGTGCATCAACATGTCGGCGACGAGGCGCTGCAGTACGTCGCGCGAGTGGACGAAGCGGCGGCCGCGCTGCCAGTTCAGGAAGCCAAGGCCGCGCTTCACATTCCAGTGCCGGGGCGTGAAGCCCTTCAGCGGCGACATATGCAGGTCAGAGAGATGAGCGAGCGTGATGACTTCGGTCATGATCCGGATTAACTGCGGTGGGCCGATTGTTAACGGTTGCGCAGGATAGCATGCGCGCGGTCCAGGTCGCCTCTCCAGCGTGGGCCCGATCGTCAACTAGAGAAGCGACGGCATGGTGCGCAAAGATAAGATCGTCATCAAGGTGCTGCAGCGTTACTGGCGTGTTTCGCGCGGCCTGACCATGGGTGTGCAAGGGGCTGTGATCGACGATCAGAACCGGTTCCTGCTGATCCGCCACAGCTACCGCCCGGGTTGGCACTTTCCGGGCGGCGGCGTCGAGAAGAACGAGACCTTGCGCACGTCGCTGTCGCGGGAATTGGAGGAGGAAGCGGCGGTTTTTCTCACCGGCGAACCGGAGCTGTTCGGCGTCTACGCCAACTTCCGGAACTTTCCCAACGATCACGTCGTCGTCTATCTGGTGCGCAACTGGCGACAGACGCATATCCCGGAGCCGAATGCCGAAATCGTGGAGCAGGGCTTCTTTGCTGCCGATGCTTTACCACACGACACAGTTGGCGGTACGCGGCGGCGGATCAACGAGATCGTGAACGGTGCTCCGCGACAAGACGCATGGTAACGCGTTGATACGACGCGGTAGACCGCTCGCGCGCCGCATGCTAGAGGCGGCGTGATTTTACGGTCTCGACGTCAGACAAAATGGGAGTTGAGACTTTGCGAGACGCCTTGCAGCGATGAGCGCGCTCTGACCGAGCGCCATTTCACGAAACCTGCAAGTCCATGTGGCAAGCCAATGCGGCGCCACCCCGTTCGAGTTCTCGCGGAACCTCCAATGTCTCCACACCTGATGACGCGGCTCCTGCTTCCCTCCGATCTCGAAGAAATTAGTGCCTTGCATGCGCGCGTGTTCGGCCCAGGTCGGTTCGCGCGCTCGGCCTACCGCGTGCGGGAGGGGACGGTGGGGGTTTCGCGGTTTTGCCGGGGCGCGTTTTTCGGAGAGAGATTGATTGCGGCGCTGCGGATGACCGAGGTTGCGGTCGGCGGACGCTCCGGCGCACTTCTGCTCGGCCCATTGGCGGTGGCGCCTGAGTTCGCGGGGCAAGGGTTCGGCCGGCAACTCATCGCAGAGACGATCGAGGCGTCTCGGGCAGCCGGCGTGAAGCTCATCGTGCTGGTGGGTGACGAGCCGTATTATGGGCGGTTTGGTTTTCGTGTGGTGCCGAACGGCCAAGTCACGTTTCCGGGACCGGCCGATCCGGCGCGTATTCTTGCCGCCGAACTGGTGTCGGGTGCGCTGAACGATTATCGCGGGCTGGTAGCGGCGGATCGCTGACTTACGACGTCACAGTTTCAGGTGCGGGCCGCGCAGTTCGTAGAGGGTGAGGGCGGTGGCGATGGCAAGGTTGAGGCTGTCGAGACGGCCGGCCATCGGGATCTTCACGAGCTGTGTGCAGGAGCGCGTCAGGCTTTCCGATAATCCTGGGCCTTCGCTACCCATCACGAGCAAAGTTGGGCTTCGGTAAGTCGCTTGGCGGAAGTCCTGCTTGCCCGAAAGATGCGTGCCGACGACGTCGCCGGTCCAGTCGGCGCGCCATGCCAGGAAGTCCTCGCGTGAGAGGCGGACCAGGGGCACGGAGAAAATCGAGCCCATGGTGGCTCGGATGCATTCAGGCTGAAACGGGTCGCACGTCGTGCCGACGAGCAGGATGCCGGATGCGCCGACGGCATCGACGGTGCGGACGATGGTGCCGAGGTTGCCGGGGTCGCGAATCTCTTCCAGGCACAGCCAGGTCGCGCCGGGTGGGACATGCGACGGCGAGGGCAACTCACCCCAGCGCTGGCGGAATACGGCGAGAAGCGTCTGCGGGTTATCCTTGGCCGCGAGCTTCTCCAGCACCGCAGCAGTCACCTCAAGCACCTCCGAGCCCTCCCGCAGGGCCCATTCGATGAGTTCGCTGGTTGGCCCGCTGAGGCTGCCTGCGCGGTAGACGAACGTCATGGGGACAAAACCGTGCTCTCGCGCGGTCATGATGATCGACGCGCCTTCGGCGACGAAGAGGCCGGTTTCCTTGCGCTCCTTACGCATGTCCAAGGCGCGGATCGCCTTCACGCGGTCGTTGGTCAGGCTGGTTATGAGCCGCGGGCTCGCACTCATTTCGAGACCCACCGCGTGTAGAGCGAGGTCGGTACAACGCGGGCGCCCTGATGCTCGCGGATCACCAATTCGCCGGTCTCGAATGTGCCGGCGCGGTTGGCCAGCGACTCGCGCGTGAGTTGGCCGAACGCGAGAGTGGACGCGCGGATGGCGTAGACGGTGAGGGCCAGCGCGGCGGGCCCCGGATCGAGGAGGGAAACGCAGCTCTTCAGGAACGACGGCAAGTGCTCGAACAGATCCCAGGTTTCGCCTTCGGGGCCGCGGCCGAACTTCGGCGGATCGATAAGGATGAGATGGTAGGTCTTGGCGCGGCGGATATCGCGAGCGACGAACTTGGCGGCATCGTCGAGCAGCCATCGGATCGGCTTATCGGTCAACTTGGACGCGGTCTGGTTCTCTCGGCCCCACGCAATGGCCTTCTTAGACGCATCAACGTGGGTGACGTGAGCGCCAGCGGCCGCGGCCAGCAGCGAGGCAGCGCCGGTGTATCCGAACAGGTTCAGCACTCTGGGCGCTTCGCCGGTGCTCTCGCGGATGGCGGCGATTTGCGCCAGCATCCATTGCCAATGCGGCAATTGCTCGGGAAAGAGGCCGAGATGCCATAGACCCTGAAGGCGGCAGAGCATGGTGATGTCGTCGATGCGCGCGTCCTGTATCCGCACGGGCCAGGTGTCGGGCACTGGCTTGTCGACGCGCCAGCGGCCCTTTTCGTCGTCCTCGCCAGAGGCAGAGAACACGGCGTTGGCCTTGGCCCATTCCTGCTTCGTGAGGCGTTGCTGCCAAAATGCCTGCGGCTCAGGCCGGTCCACAATAATCTTGCCGAAACGCTCCAGCTTGCGACCGCCGCCGCTGTCGAGCAGCGCGTAATCCGGAAAGCCAGTCATTTCGAGCACGTCGACGACAGCGCGGGCAGCCCCAGGGGCGATCGAGGTGGAGACAGAGCGATTGCTTGATACGTTCATCGATGTGCCTTCAGAGTGGGCGAGCAGGTCATAGCACAGTGAGTATTTACATCGAGAGGTGATGCGCTCCGAAGTTTTGTCGCGCTGTGCTGGGCGTCGCGTCCGTGGTAGGGCAGGGCTTTCCTCCGAAGGATCGAGATCCCAAGTCCGATGCGTATTCCGTTTCTTAACCCCAAGACCGTTCCCACCATCGAAGTCATGTGCGTAGCCTACAAGCGGTATGGGCCGCTGAAGGTGCTGGTCCAATGCTTCCTCAACCAGACGGCTTCGAATTGGCGGCTCAACGTCATCCACGACGGGGCAGACTTGCGGTTTGAGGAGGTGATGGCCGGTTTCGCCGCGGAGGCGTCCGATAAGGTTCGCTACCACTGCACGGAGCAACGCTACAACGATTACGGGCATTCGCTCCGGAACTCTGGCGAGAAGGTCATGGGCCCTCCGTCGTGGTAGTATCGGAGGGATAGGCCATGCGGGTGTAGCTTAGTACCTTCCTCCGTCTCCAACGCCCGCAGCGTAGGCTCGACTCTGAAGAATGACTTGAAGTGATTGTTTACCTTGGCGTCACGTTCAGCTGACCAAGTGAACCGCAAGGCGACGGGATTCTCGGAGACCTCCTCGAGGCGGGGAGCTGCCGAAGCACATCCAATTGAAGCCAACGGCGATTTAGTGTTTTGGTTCGAGTAGTTGGCGGACGATGGCGGGGCCGCAGCCGTCGAAGGTTCCGGCACACAAGGGCTCGAAGAACTCATCCGTGTCGAGAAAACACAGGCAGTCAACGCGTTCCGAGGCGGCAAGCCGCAGCATGACATTAATGCAGGCACCTGCGGCTTAACGCTCAGATGCCGGACGTCGACGCGGGTGATTTGACCATTGATGCAGCTTTGCGAGCAGCTCTGAGGTGCCGTCGGTGCCGCCATTGTCCGCGATGATCAGTTCGATGCCAAGGGCACGGTGCCAAGCAACCCACTCGACGATGTAAGGTGCCTCCTGTTTCATCACCGCGCCGATTGAGACACTTCCGTTCAACGCAGTACGGCGCATGGCGTCGGCTCACTTTTTCTTTGCGGCGCGCGCGATGGCGCGACGCACAAGCTGGGCCTTCGCCCAGGTCATCGGAGGCGCTGATGCGTGGGCGCGGACCCTCGCGAATGCCTCGTCCATGTCCGCGGCGCCAGCGACGGCGGGCACGCGGCTGCCGACGGCACGGTACAAGAGGTAGGTTTCGACTGGATAGCGCTCTCCGATCAAACCTTTGTAGGCGCGGACGGTCAACTCGTAATTCGCCGAGCCCTCAAAGCCACCGATCAGGTGCTCATCGTCCAAGTCATGCCGCCTAGCGATGGCCGAAAGGATCGCGATGGCCTCATACTGCGCGATACGGGCCCGCTGCGTGACTGTCGTGTTGGTGGCGTGGATCCGGTAGTGTAGAAGCACTTCATTTAATCGGTGGATCTCGCCCAACCGCGACAGTCGGAACCAGAGGTCGGTGTCGTGTGCTAACGGCATATTGAGGCGGTAACATCCCGCTTCGCGCATACTGTTGGCGCGGATTAACGCGCTCGGATTGCTGATCGAGGGGATGTCGGGTGGAAAGGCATCGAGATCGCCGCGGCGGTGTGTGACCTTGGTGAGGAGGATGGAAAGATCCCTCTTAACGTTGGTGATTTCCCCCGTTTCGTTAATGGTGCTCGCCAGGGCGCCTACAGCAACGCACTCGGGATGGCTCTCCAGGTAGGCGACTTCGCGAGCGATGCAGTTCGGCAGCTTGATGTCGTCGTGGTCCATTAGGGACAAAAATCGCCCGCGTGCCAGCGCGATCATTTCGTTGGCAGTAGCCGGAATGCCCTTGTTAGGCCGCACGGCGAGACGGATGCGATCGTCCTCGGCAGCTAGCCGTTCGAGGATTGCGACGGAATTGTCGCAAGATCCATCGTCGATCAGCACGACCTCAAGGTCGCGGAAGGTCTGGTCCAATACCGATCGGACGGCCGCCTCGACATAGCGCTCAGCATTATACACCGCGAGCAGGACAGATACGGCGGGTGCCGCACGCTCGGACATCGCTCAGCCCCCCGTTCCCCAACCCTGGACCTAATCGATGTCCTCGACTTCGACGGCGGCGCCGCCTTTGATGCGCTGGGCGAGCGCGCTTTCGATGAACATGTCGATGTCGCCATCGAGCACCGCGGCGGTGTTGCTGGTCTGCGTGCCGGTGCGGAGGTCCTTCACCATCTGGTAGGGCTGCAACACATAGGAGCGGATCTGGTGGCCCCAGCCGATGTCCTTCTTGTTGGCGGCCTCGGCGTTGGCCTTGTCCTCGCGCTTCTTCAGCTCGAGCTCGTAGAGGCGCGATTTCAGCATGCCCCAGGCGATCGCGCGGTTCTTGATCTGGGAGCGCTCCTGCTGGCTCGCGACAACGATGCCCGTCGGCATGTGCGTGATGCGCACGGCGGAGTCGGTCGTGTTGACGTGCTGGCCGCCGGCGCCGGACGAGCGGTAGGTGTCGATGCGGCAGTCGCTCTCGTTGATGTTGATCTCGATGTTGTCATCGACGACCGGAAACACCCAGACGGACGCGAAGCTGGTGTGCCGGCGAGCGTTGCGAGTCGTAGGGCGAGATGCGCACCAGGCGGTGCACGCCGCTCTCCGTCTTCAGCCAGCCGTAGGCGTTCTCGCCTTTGATCTCCAGAGTCGCGGACTTGATGCCCGCTTCTTCGCCGGCGCTGTACTCGACGATCGAGACCTTGTAGCCGCGCTATTCCGCCCAGCGCGAATACATGCGCAGGAGCATCGAGGCCCAGTCCTGGCTCTCGGTGCCGCCGGCGCCCGCGTGGATTTCGAGGAAGCTGTCGTTGCCGTCGGCTTCGCCGGAAAGCAGCGCTTCAACGCCGCGGCGTTGCGCCTCGGCATCGAGCTTCTTCAGCGCGTTCTCGCCCTCGGCGATCGTCGCGTCGTCCTTCTCGGCCTCGCCGAGTTCGATCAGGGTAATGCAGTCGTCGAGCTCGCGTTCGAGCTTACGATACGTTTGCACCGAGCTCTCCAACTGCTGGCGCTTGCGCATGAGCTTCTGCGCGGCTTGCGGATTGTTCCAGAGGCTCGGGTCTTCTGTGCGTGCATTCAGCTCGGCTAGACGTTCCTGGGCCGTATCCCAGTCAAAGATGCCTCCGCAGCAGCGTGAGCTGCTCATTGATGGCGTCGACGAGCTTCTGGGTTTCGGCGCGCATGCGGTGGTCCTTTCGGATGTGGGCAAGGCGCGATCGACAGCGCCGCTTCGCAAGTCAAAATCGGGGGGCAACGTATAGAGGTCGTGCCAGAAACTGTAAACTCAAGCCGTTGTGCGAGCTTTTCCTCGCCCTAGAGGCTCGAGCGCGACCTGCCCGCGGCCTCGAAGCGAGACAAAGCCTTCAAATCAATACCGCTCGTAGGTGGTGCCGAACAGGGGCGCGGCCGCGGCGGGTAAGCCGATGGCGGCGGCGGAGGACCGCCCTCCTCGGGCGGTGCGCCCGTTTGCGAGGGATCGGAGAAGCCGATGACCGAGTAGGCGTCGTCCGGCTCCTCGTCGGGCTTGAAGGCTTCCATGATGCCGTCCGTGTCGCCGGCCTGCGCCCGCAGCCCCGTGCGCAGGCTGACGCGGACGAGCTTGATGCCGGGCGGGATGCGGAAGGGGCACGGCCGGCTTGTCGGCCAGCGCCATCTTCATGAAGTTGCCGAAGATGGGCGCGGCGACGTGGCCGCCGGTCATGCCCTTGCCCATGGGCTTGGGCGTGTCGTAGCCGACGAAGACGCCGACCACGAGGTCGGGCGTGTAGCCGATGAACCAGGCGTCCTTCTCCTCGTTGGTGGTGCCGGTCTTGCCGGCGATCGGCACGTTGGGGAGCGATCTTCTTGATCACGGTGCGCGGTGCCGCGCTGCACCACGCCTTCCATGATCGAGGTCATCTGATAGGCGGTGTGCGGGTCGATGATCTGCTTGCGGTCGTCGGCGAGGTCCGGCTCGGCCTGGCCCTGCCACTTCTCGGCCTTGCAGCCTGTGCATTCGCGCTTGTCGTGGCGCCAGATGGTGTGGCCCCAGCGATCCTGGATGCGGTCGATCAGGGTCGGCTGCACCTGCTTGCCGCCGTTGGCGAGCACGCAGTAGGCGGCGCCATGCGCAGCAGCGTCGTCTCGCCGGCGCCGAGCGACATGGACGAGCACGGGCAGCAGGTCGTCGTAGACGCCGAAGCGCTTGGCATACTCGACGATCAGCGGCATGCCCATGTCCTGCGCCAGCCGCACCGTCATCTGGTTGCGCGACTTCTCGATGCCGAGCCGCAGCGTCGAGGGGCCGAACGCCGACGTGCCGTCGTAGTTCTTGGGCTGCCAGACCTCCTTGCCGGGCCCCTGGTCGATCTCGATCGGCGCATCGAGCACGATGCTGGTCGGCTTGTAGCCGTTGTCGAGCGCGGCCGCGTAGACGAGCGGCTTGAACGACGAGCCCGGCTGGCGCTTGGCCTGCAGGGCGCGGTCGAACTGGCTGGTGGCGAAGGAGAAGCCGCCGACCACGGCGTGCACGCGGCCGGTGTGCGGGTCCATGGCGACGAGGCCGCCGCCGACCTCGGGGATCTGCATCAGCGACCAGGCGCCGGTCGGCTTGTGCCGGGTCCTTGGGCGCCACCCAGATCACGTCGCCGGGGCTGAGCACATCGGTCGACCGCCTTGGGGGCGCTCGCGGCCCGACTTGCGCCCACTTGCATCTCCTCGAAGGGGATCTCGACCGCCTCGCGCTCGCCGACCAGGTGCCGTCCGCCTGGCGCGGCGGGCGCAGGCCGACGACCGCCTTGGTCTTCTGCGCCTCGAGCACGACGCCGAGCCGCCAGGGCGCCAGGTCGCCGGGACTCTCGATGCCGCGTCAGCGCCGCGCCCCAATCGCCGGCGATGTCGATCTTCTGCACCGGGCCGCGCCAGCCCTTCTCGCGATCGAAGGTGACGAGGCCGTCGATCAGCGCCTTGCGCGCCATGCGCTGCAGGTTGGGATCGAGCGTGGTGCGACCGACAGGCCGCCGTTGACGCGCCGTCGCCGATGGCGACGCGCTCGGCGCGGCCGTAGAGCGCCGTCCTCGCCGAAATGTGCGACGAGCGTGCGCCGCACGTCCTCGGCGAAGTAGTCGGCCGCGATAGATCTGCGTGCCGAGCGGGCGGATGTTGACCTTGAGCGGCTTGGCCTTGGCGGCCTCGGCCTCCTCGGCGGTGATGTAGCCGACCTCGGCCATCTGGTCGATGATCCAGTTGCGCCGGATCGTGCGCCTCCTTGGCCCTGCGGAACGGATGGTAGTTGTTGGGCGCCTTCGGCAGGGCCGCGAGGTAGGCGGCCTCCTCGATGGTCGAGCTCGCTCAGCTCCTTGTTGAAGTAGTTGAGCGCGGCCGCGGCCACGCCGTAGGAGCCCATGCCGAGATAGATCTCGTTGAGGTAGAGCTCGAGGATCTTGTCCTTGGAGTAGGCGCGCTCGATGCGGATGGCGAGGATCGCCTCCTTGAGCTTGCGCTCGAGCGTGCTGCTCGCTCGACAGCAGGAAGTTCTTGGCCACCTGCTGGGTGATGGTCGAGGCGCCCTCGGCGCGCTTGTCGCCGCGTTGACGTTGTTGTCGACGACTTTGAGGACGGCGCGCGCGATGCCCGTGAAGTCGAGGCCGCCGTGCTCGTAGAAGCGCTTGTCCTCGGCCGACAGGAAGGCGGCGATGACCAGCTTCGGCACCACGTTGATCGGCACGAAGATGCGCCGCTCGCGCGCGTACTCGGCCATCAGGCTGCCGTCGTGCGCGTGGATGCGCGTCATCACCGGCGGCTCGTACTTGGCGAGGCTCTCGTAGTCGGGCAGATCGCGCGAGGCCTTCCACAGAAGAAGCCGACGCCAGCCGCGGCGCGCCAGGAACAGCACCACGCCCGAGGCAAAGCCGAAGCCCAGCAGGCTCAACAGCCAGCTGCGCCGCCGCTTCCGCTTCTTCGGCGCGGCGGAGGTGGGAGGATGGGTGGTCGCATTGCGCCTTCAATTCCGATTCTGTGTTTGCGCCAGGCCTGCTCTCAAAGGGCAACCCCTAGCAAGCGTCCATCGTAAGCGTCAGATTGGAGCACTTGTACCCGTCGTTGCCGCAGTGCAGCAAGAGTACGCCAAAGTCGCCGGCACATTACCATGAAATGTGGCAAATACCCGTCACCGGTTGTCCAACCGCTCAATTTAGCGGGTTAGCCGGGGTCGCACTGTAAACCTGGGCCGAGGTTTCATCTCGTCAGGCGCTTCACTGTCCGCAACAGATGTTTCAAGGGACCCGTGCCACTGTCCGCTTGGCAAAGTAGGCATCGGTCGCCGCCGCGATGGACGCCGCCACCTGCTTCTGCCACGCGGGCGTGCTCATCAACTTCTCGTCCTCCGCGTTACTCATGTAGCCCAGCTCGATCAGGACGGATGGCGTGCTGGTCTGTTTCAGCACTTTGAAGGCGGCCGAGCGCTGCGGGTCACGCGACATCGAGATTGTTTTCGCCAGCCGGGTCACGACCGAGCGTGCAAAATCGGTCGAGAAGTTTGCCGTTTCTCGTTTCATGAGATCGATCAAGATATTGCGCACGTCGTCGTCGCGCTCGCCGTCGCCGGTCTCGAGGCCGGCCAAGATGTCGGAGGCGTTTTCTTTCTCGGCCATCAGGCGGGCCTGCTCGTCAGAGGCGCGTTCCGACAGCGTGTAGACGGTAGCCCCTCGGATCGATTTTGCGAGAGCCTTGGCGTCTATCGAATCGGCATGGATCGAGACGAATAGGTCGGAGCCGAGCTTGCGCGACATCTTCAAGCGATCATCGAGGGAGATGAAAACATCGCTCGAGCGGGTCATTCGTACGTCGTAGCGGCCGGTTGCTGCCAGCACTGCTCTCACTTCGCGCGAGACCGCGAGAACGATGTGCTTTTCCAACAGGTTGGTCTGACCGAGGGCGCCGGGATCAATGCCACCGTGCCCCGGATCGATGACGATTATGGGCTTGGCTCGCTCCGCTGGTCCTGGGGCATCCTCGTACGTCGACGGCTTGGTCTGCGGATCGGCCGCGGCGGTTCGTGCGCCGCCGGTGCCGACGCCGAAGCTCGCCGCGTCGATGGGAGCCAGATCGACTTTGAGGCGAACGGAATGGCCGTCGGACCCCGGCGTCATCTCGGCCTTGGTGATGCGAACGGGACCGTTCATGTCGAGTACGATGCGGGCCTTGTTCTCGGCAAATAAACCGTAGCGGAAAGCCTTGACCAGGCCGCGTCCTTGTTTGCCGGCGGTCTCGGACAAACCGAATCCGACGTCAGGCAGATCGATAATGACGCGGTAGGGGCTAGCCAGAGTGAAGATCTCGGCGGTGACGCCGTGCGACATATCGAGCGAGAACGAAGTTTGCTTGGCGTCGCCGTTCAGTGTGGCGCCGTTGACGACGACGCCCGGCTCAGCCCGTAGCGGGGGCGGCAGTGCGGCGGCAAACCACACCGTTGCCAGCAACACGCTCGCCAGCGCCCACGCTCCCGCAGGGAGCCGGCGCATCTGCCGACCGCGATCGACCTGCAATTGCCCCCCTCCCGCGCGATCCTCTCCGAATTCTCAACCACTAGCGCTGCCGCAGCCTCCCGTGGACCACGACAACGCTGTCATTAACAGGTTATTTGCCAAATCTCAGCATCGTACGGATGTACGAAGCGGTTTGTGTGGGCGGGTTGCAACAATCACAACTCTCTTGCCACGACTGCGACGAACGCTTAAGAGTTGATGCTTGAACCTCGGTGGGTTCGTACGCCAGATGCGTGGGTATTCGGCCAGGGCGACGTAGCTCGGCTACGTCAGTTTTCCCGGCCTCGAATTGCCGCATCAAATGGCGAATGATCCTTGCCGTGGCGACGGTAGAGCGGCAGCCGCCTGCCCTTTTCGGCCATCACAACCCCGCCTCGCTCGACGAAGGTTCCGAGGGCGGAGGACCATTAAGCAGCGGCAGCGCCGTTCCGTCACAAACACGGGACTTTTCACGCTTTGGCTCCACGTCCAGGAAGGGGACGCGCGGGCCATCGTTAACCGAGGCTTGCGGACCGCGGATGCGGCCCGACGGTCTTTTGCCCGAACAGAATATCGGCCCACAGCGTTCATCGCCCGTGATGGTCGAACCGGAAGACGACGCTATGCAGACCGCGCGCACGTTCAGCTCGATTGCAGGTGGGAGCCTCGGCTCCCGCAGCGGTCGGCGTTCGACGGGATTTCGTCCCGACGCGGCGCGCGCGAGCGACCCCCATTCTCCCAATCACTCGCTTTACAACTCAAAGGCGCGCGCCCGTGACCGGCGTCTGGTCGCCACCTGTCCGCTGCCATCGCTGCAGCGGATTGGAACCGGTGGGCAGCCCCGCCGGCGCGCGAAGGAACAAAGATGTCCAACAACAAGATGCTTATCGATGCCACGCATCCGGAGGAGACCCGGGTCGTGGTGCTACGCGCAGGCCGGGTAGAGGAGTTCGACTACGAAAGTCGCCGCCCGCAAGCTTCTGCGGGGCAACATTTATCTCGCCAAGGTGACGCGCGTGGAGCCGTCGCTGCAGGCGGCGTTCGTCGACTACGGCGGCAACCGCCACGGCTTCCTGGCGTTCAGCGAAATCCATCCCGACTACTACCAGATCCCGACGGCCGACCGGCAGGCGTTGCTCGATGAAGAGGCAGCCGCCGAAGCGGAAGAAGAAGCCGCCGCGGACGCACGCGCCGAAGCCATGGCGCGCCGCCGGGCTCAGCGCGAGCGTGGTGAAGGCGGACGTGGTGAGTCCGGACGGGACGACCGGCAGGGCGGACGTGGTGAGGGCGGCCGTCGAGGCCGTGGACGCCGCGACGAGGCTGGCGGCGGACGCGGCGAGGAGATTTCCGAGGTCGAGGGCGCCGGCGCCGACGCGGTCTACGACGATCACGGCCACGGTGACGACCACGATCATCACGACCATGACCACCATCATGACGAGCACGACGATCATGCCGGCGAACGTGGGCATGAGCGCGTGCACGATCATGATCACGACCACGAGCATGACCACGAGCATGACCATGACGAGCATCCGCGTGGGGAGGCTCCTCAGCAAAGCGAGGAGCGCCACGCAGAAGAGAGCGGCCGCGACGCGCCGGTCGCGGAGGCGGCGACATTTGATCGCGATGACATCCGCCCGCAGGCGACCCGCGTAGAGGAAGCTCCTGCCGAGGCCGATGACGCGCGGGATCAAGACGTGCGCGGATCCGGCGGCCCTCGCGTAATCTCGGAAAGCTCCGGCTATCACGACGATGCCCACAGCGAAGCGCCCGAGACAGTCGGAGGTTTCGAGCCGGCCATCGAGAGCGACGAATCTGGTGCCGAGGGCGACGAAGCCGGCGAAGGTGATGACGCTGGCCACGAAGGCCACACCTCCGAAGTGACGCGCTTGCAGTCGCCGGACGCTCCCAAGAGCCGTGGTCTGGTCGAGGACGAAGGCGTTCAGGACGTCGGCAACGGCACGGCCGAGGCTGAACAGGTCGAGCAGGTCGGCTCCGAAGACGCGCTGGAGGAGGTGCCCGAGCGGCCGCGCCGCCGCATGCGCTCCTACAAGATCCAGGAGGTCATCAAGCGCCGCCAGATCATCCTGGTGCAGGTCGTCAAGGAAGAGCGCGGCAGCAAGGGCGCGGCGCTCACCACCTATCTGTCGCTGGCCGGCCGCTACACCGTGCTGATGCCCAATACCGGCGCGCGGCGGCGGCATCTCCCGCAAGATCACCCAGCCGCAGGACCGCAAGCGCCTCAAGGCCATCGCCCAGGAGCTCGAGGTGCCGGAGGGCATG
Source organism: uncultured Alphaproteobacteria bacterium (assembly GCA_963847435.1). GTDB lineage: Bacteria > Pseudomonadota > Alphaproteobacteria > Rhizobiales > Hyphomicrobiaceae > CAWJZR01. The sequence continues at coordinate 103,799 of CAWJZR010000002.1, forward strand.
GGGCTCATCATCCGCACCGCCGGCGCCGCGCGCACCAAGCAGGAGATCAAGCGCGACTTCGAGTACGAGATGCGCCTGTGGGAGAGCGTGCGCGACCTGACGCTGCAGTCGACGGCGCCGTGCCTCGTCTACGAGGAAGGCAACCTGATCAAGCGCTCGATCCGCGACCTCTACTCCAAGGACATCGACGAGATCCTCGTCGCCGGCGAGGCGGCGCTATCAAGGAAGCCACGACTTCATGCGCATGCTGATCGCCGAGCCAGGCCAAGAACGTCGTCAAGTACGAGGAGCCCGAGCCGCTGTTCACCCGCTACCAGATCGAGCGGCAGCTGAACGCGATGTTCAGCCCCTACGTGACGCTGCGCTCGGGCGGCTACCTCGTCATCAACCAGACCGAGGCGCTGGTCTCCATCGACGTCAACTCCGGCAAGGCGACGCGCGAGTTCTCCATCGAGGAGACGGCGCTCAACACCAACCTCGAGGCGGCCGAGGAGATCGCCCGCCAGCTGAAGCTGCGCGACCTCGCCGGCCTGATCGTCATCGACTTCATCGACATGGAGGAGCGGCGCAACAACCGCAAGGTCGAGAACCGCCTCAAGGATGCGCTGCGCCACGACCGGGCGCGCATCCAGGTCGGCCGCATCAGCCATTTCGGCCTGATGGAGATGTCGCGCCAGCGCCTGCGCACCGGCGTGCTCGAGGGCTCGACCACGCAGTGCCCGCACTGCCAGGGCACGGGCATCATCCGCTCGACGGAGATCGGTGGCGCTCGCCGTGCTGCGCGGCGCTCGAGGATCCATCTGCTGCGCGACGCGCGCACGCTCGCTGACCGCCGTGACGACCGCCGACGTCGCGCTCTACATCCTCAACAACAAGCGCGCCTTCGTCACCGACATGGAGCGCCGCTACGGCGTCGCCATCACGGTGCAGGCCAGCGACCGCATGCAGGGCGCCAACTTCGCCATCGAGAAGGTCGGCGCGCTCCAGCTGGCTCCGCAGCGCCGCATCGAGCGCGCCGTCGTCAACATGGAGTGGGGCTTCGAGGGTGAAGCCGAGGCCGAGGCCGAGGCTGAGGCTGAGGAAGATATCGAGATCGACTCACTCGAGGTCGAGTTCGAGGCTGAGGCCGACGAAGGCGACCGCGAGGACGAGGGCCGCACTGAGGCCGGCGCGCCGCAAGGCGAGGATGGCCGTCGTGGCCGCCGCCGCCGCCGCCGTCGCGGGCGCCGCGGGGATCGTCCGGAGTCCGGCGAACAGCCGCGCGAGGACCAGGGCGTTCGCGGATTGCGCTCCGACAACGACGCGGGGCCGGAATTCGATGGTCCGGGCGAAGATGACGAAGCAGGAAGCGATCTTCCGGAAGAAGTCGGCGGCGCGGGCTCGGACGAAACCGAGGGCGCCGAAGCCGCTGCCAATGGCGGCGAGGAAGGTGATCGCCCGCGTCGAGGCCGCCGCCGCGGTCGTCGTGGTGGCCGCCGCGGTCGTGATCGCGATCGCAACGAAGTCGTCGCCGGAAGCGAGCAGGGCGGGGAGCATGGCGACGAACAAAGTTCGTCCGGCGATGTAAGTCCTGCGGAGGGCGGGGACTTGCCCGCCGGGTTAGTCGATGCGCAGCCGGGCAGTCACCCGGTCAGCGACGAAGCCGCGTCTCCGATGACCGACGTCGCGTCGAATCAGACGGAAGCGCCGATCGCAGAGGTAGAAGTTCGCGCGCCTGAAATGCGGCCAGTGGAGGAGGGTGCGAAGCAGCCCGAGGCTGTGAGCGAGACTGTCGCTGAGGCCAAGCCAGAGCAGAAATCCGAGACAAAGCCTGAGCCCGAGACGGCGCCGGAAGCTGCCAAGGTTGCGGACTCTGCTCCGATCGCAGTCGAACCTGCACCTGCGCCTGTAGCCGCCGAATTCGGCTCCGCCTGCTGCGCAGCAGGACGGCGCCTCCAACGGCGACGCCACGCCTGTCAAGCGCCGCTCGCGCGGGACGCCGGTATCCAGTGAGCCAAAGCTGGAGCGCGTGGTCGTGCGTCCCGATCAGCCGGACGCTCCGGTCGAAATGCCGGTTCAGGTCGTCGAGGCAGACAAGCCTGTTCGCAAGGGCTGGTGGCAGCGCCGGAGCTGATACTAATAAGGGCCGGGTTAGCCCGGCCCTCTCGCACTGAACAAGCCCTCGCCTCGGCGGGGGCTTTTTCGTTTACGGTAGTGACGTGGAGGAGGGCGGCGCTCCCTATGCCCTCAGTGGCGTATAAGTCGATGGGGCTCCGAGCTCTGATTTGTCGGGGGACGTGGCCGGCTTGGCTGGCACAGAGGCTGATACTGCCGCTACGGCCGCGGCAAGACTTGCGGCGGGCGGCGGCGGCGCGGGTGGCGTCGATGCGAGTTTGGCGGTCGCCGTCGCAGGTGGGTTGGGTGCGGTCGAGGCCGCAGGCGCGGCCGGGGCTGCCATTGCAACGGGGCGAGCCGCTGCTGCTGCGGCCGTGGTTTGCGGGGCAGCGGGCTGTGCAGGAGCAACGCCGGCGGACGAGACTGCGGGCTTGGCGGCCGGGGCCGGTTGCACCACGGGCGGAAGCGAGGCGCCGGTCGCGGCCGCCTTTGCCGTGTCCAGTCGACGCAGCAATTCGGATGCGACGGCCCGGATCGATTGACCGGCCGCGCCCGGATATTTCGCGGCGTACGAGCGGTCCAACGTGCGGTAGCGGGCGGCGTCCTGAAGCGCGCCCATGCGCGGGATCGCCGGTTCGAAGCAGCGGTTGTCCACACTCTCAATGAGCCACTTGTGGTATTCGACGTCAGTTTCCGAGGTGGAGTCCTTGAGGTTGACGAGGACGCCGAGATTGTGGGCGAAGCCCATTTCGGGGTTCAGCGCCTTGAAACGCCGGAAAACCTCTAGGCCGCAGATCGAAACATAGTCGGCCTTGGTCGGCGAGAGATGGAAATCCGCCTCCCGCAGCCAGCTTTCAGTAAGAACCGACAATCCCGGCGGACAGTCGATCAGGACGATGTCGAACACGTTCGATACCTCGGCCAGCAAGCGGCCTATGGTCGAACGGAGCGCGGTGTGGCGGCTCTCCTTCGAGACCTCGCGCTCGAACAGGGTGAGCTGCATGTCGCTCGGCAGCAGGTAAACGCTGCGCGCGTCGTCAACGTCGGAGACCTTGGGTACGATGAAGCTCGACCAGTCGAGCGTGTTGCCCTGCAAGACGGAGGCGACGAGATAATCGACGATCGTGCGCCCTTCATGCTGCAGCGTGTAGAGGTTCGTCACCGTCATCAACATGCTGGAGACGCTGGCCTGCGCGTCGCTATCGATGACGAGGACGTTCTTGCCGTGATCCGCCGACAACGTCTCGGCGAGCGCGAGCACAATGGTCGATTTACCGACGCCGCCCTTGGTGTTCATGACGGCAATGGTATTCAGCATATCTCGTGTCCCCGAAGCTCGTCTGCGCGCCCACGAACATGCGAGCCGGCTGCGCCAGCGGCTCCCACGTCCCACCCCTCTTTAGGGCGCGAATATGGCAGGCTCGCGGGTTGCAATCCAGCGACTCGCGGCGATCGGCGTCCGCGCTGGGGAAAAGGGGTGGCCCGAACGAGCCGAGGGGCGCTTCTGCCAATGCACCCCTCGCGGCGGCCGTGTCCCAACCACTGGAGACGAAAGATCGGGTGCCAGCGGCAGGCGCCGCTCCTCCGTAGCCTCAGCGGCAACCATGGCAGGCGCGCTGCCAGGCGTAGCCGCCCGGGCGGACGAGAACGTTGCGACGCTCGACGCCGACGACCGGTGGGTGATCAATGACGTGAGATGTGGCCGGGCGGAGGAGCACCGGGCGGGCGACAAACGTATGCAAGGCGGGCTCGAGCACACGGTGCGTGGCGGCGGGGCGAACCTGGACGGTGCGAGCGACATCCCGATAAACGGCGGGTGTGATCACCGGCACGCGCTCGGCCGGCGCCACGACGACGTTGCGTTCAATCGTGCGAACCACGGGTGGTGTTGCGACCTTGCAGATGCGTTCACGGCCGAAGAGACCGCGGCTGCGCTCCCAATGAACGCCGCCGGGAGCGACGACAACGTTTTCGCGTACGGTGCGAATGACCGGCGGAGCGACCGCGTAGTGGACCTGGGCAGGTGCGACCTCAACGCGCTGGATGGCAGTGGCGTAAAGGGCCGGCTCGCGCACGGTGTGGACGCGCGCAGGGGCGACCACGACGCGTTCGTGTCGCACAGAGACGACCGGCGGCATCTGCACCACTTCCCGGAACCCTGGGCGGACGATGACCGGGCGCTCGACCGTGGCGTAGGTGTCAGGCACGCGGACGCGGTCATAGCATTCGACGGCGCGGCCGCAGCCGCGATCGAACGCCAATGCGGCTCCATTGGACCAAGGAAGAACCGCCACTGTCACCGCAGCCAGTGCAAGGGTACGCAACGCCATCAAACGACAACTCCAACAACACGAGCGGATTCCAGCGCCGCCCCGCGTTAAGTCCAGGGACGCAGTCCGACCGCCGCTAGCTGCACCGCATACGGCTTGCTGGGCGGCGTGGACGCGCGTCCAAAGACGCTAACCGAGATCAGAGCGCTGATGAAGTCGCGCGGTATGAAATGGTAAATCAATGTCTTGGCGGCGGCTCGTTGTAGGATCGCGGAAAGCGCCAGACGTTGCCACGTCAATCAATTTGTCTTGCTACCGCCACAGCGAGGAAATACGACGTACTCCATCCCCGTTCTCGAGTGGAGGCCCAACCGACATGGCTCATCGTTCTTTCCAGCGTCTCGGCCCGGTGATGGCCGTCATGGCGCTGATCCTGTTCACGCCGACCCTCGGCGGCTGCGGGATCAACAACATTCCGACCTACGAGCAGAGCGCCAAGGCGGCGTGGTCGGAGGTGCTTAATCAGTACAAACGCCGGGCCGACCTCATTCCGAACCTGGTCGAGGCGGTGAAGGGCTTCGCCGATCAGGAAAAGTCGGTGCTGACGGGCGTTATCGAGGCGCGCGCCAAGGCGACGCAGGCACAGATCAATATTCCCTCCGACATCCTGACGAATCCGGAGGCGATGAAGCGTTTTCAAGATGCTCAGAACAGCCTCGGCGGCGCCTTGCGCCAACTGCTCGCGGTTTCCGAGCGGTACCCGGACGTCAAATCGGGTGAGAACTTCCGCAAACTGCAGGACGAGATCGCTGGAACCGAGAACCGGATAGCGATTTCCCGGCGCGACTACATCAATTCGGTCCGCGTCTACAACACGGAAATCACGACGATCCCCGGACGCTGGTGGCGATCGTTCATGTATCCGGGCTCGAAGGAGATGGCGACGTTCGACATCCCCGCCGACGAGGTGAAAGTGCCCAAGGTCGACTTCGGCACGAAGAAGTAACGCCGAGCCGAAGCGATGGATGCCCGGCGGCGGGTTCCAGCCATCGCCGGGCGCTCGCGGACGTGGCAACCCTTTCGTCGTCAGCGCAGTGGGTTCACGGTGAAGCTCAGAGCTCGTGACAGTGGCGGCTACGCGGTTGCGAACGTGAATCGCGGCGCCGTCTGTGCGCGGTTGCTGACGTGGCTCGTGCTGGCGCTCGTGGCGCTGCTCGGTCTCGCGACCGGCGCTTTCGCGGAGCCGAAATTCCCGGAGTTGACCGGCCGCATCGTGGACGAAGCGGGACTGATCAACGGGGAGGACCGCAAGGCGATCGAGGCGCAGCTCGTGGCGCTCGAGGCGAAGTCAACCGACCAGATCGTCGTCGTGACCGTGAAGTCGCTGCAGGGTTACGAGATCGAGGAGTTCGCCTACCAGCTCGGTCGCAAATGGGGCATCGGACAGAAGGACAAGGACAACGGCGTCCTGCTGGTCGTGGCGCCGAACGAGCGCAAGGTTCGCGTCGAGGTCGGCCGCAGGCTCGAGCCTTTGCTGCCCGACGGCATGACGGGGACGATCATCCGCTCGACCATCCTGCCAGCGTTTCGACGTGGCGATTTCTCGGGCGGTATCAAGGCCGGTGTCAAGGACCTGAACGATGTGCTACTCGGCAACGCCGAGGAAGTGAAGCAGCGTGCCAAGGGCGGTGGCCGTCCGGCGCAGGGCACGGATACCACTGGCCTCATTATCTTCCTCATCTGGGTGGCAATCATCGTCTTCATGATCTGGATGCAGATGCGGCAGGCGCGGCAGATGCCGGCGGGCATGAGTCAGGGTCCGCGGCGGCGCCGGCTCAATGACGGCAATATCGTCATCATCCCCGGCGGCTTCGGCGGCGGATGGTCCGGCGGCGGAGGTGGCGATTCCGGCGGTGGCTTCTCGGGCGGCGGCGGCGATTTCGGCGGCGGTGGCGCGTCGGGAAGCTGGTAGCTTGCGACTTCAAGTTAATTGCTCAGTCGCATTTTTTTAGACGAGCCGGAGGCCAATTCGTCGAAAGATTCTCTGGTGCACGGCGAGATCGGTATTCGAGGCAAGGACAACGACGCGATGACCCTTTTCTCACTCGAAGATCAGAAACGGATCTCCGACACCATCGCGTCGGTCGAGGACAAGACCGCGGGCGAAGTCGTTGCGGTGGTCGCGCCCGAGAGCGGCAGCTACTACTATGCGCCCTATCTCTGGGCCTCGGGCGTCGCGCTGCTGGTGCCGTGGCCGTTAATCTACCTGACATGGTGGCCGGTGCAGTGGATCTTCGCGATCCAGCTCATGGTCTTCGCCGCACTGCTGGCCTTGCTCTATCCGAAAGCGATCCGGCTTTCGCTGGTGCCGTCGCAGGTAAAGCGGCAGCGGGCGCACCGCCGGGCCGTCGAGCAGTTCCTGACGCAGAACATGACCGCTACAGCGGAGCGGACCGGCGTGCTGATCTTCGTCTCGGTTGCTGAACGCTATGCCGAGGTCATTCCGGACACCGGCATCGCGCAGAAGGTGCCCGCGGCAACTTGGCAGGACGTGGTTGACGCGCTGACGGCCGACATTGGCGCAGGGCAGCCGGCCGAAGGTTTTGTTAAGGCGATCCAGGCGGTCGGAGGACATCTCTCGGAGCATTTCCCGCCTGATTCGAAGCCCGCGAACGAACTCCCAAACCACCTGATCGTACTAGCGTAACGGCTCACGTTGCCATCTTCGGGTCTGTCCCGAGAGGCCATCGTGCGCCTGTTGATCAATGGGGATGGTCGGGGTCAGCTCGCCCAAAATAATGGCAAAGTAGTGCCAGTTGCGAACTGTCGAGAGCGAGGAGCAGCCGGTGCAACAGACAGCCAGCGAGACCTTATCTGCGCCCCGTGTCGTGACCGAGGTGCCGGGCCGCGCACTCGTGTCGTGGGTGCTTTTCGAATGGGCGGCGCAGCCGTTCTACACTCTCGTGCAGACATTCTTGTTCGGGCCCTACTTTGCCACCGCTGTTGTGGGCGATCCGAAACAGGGGCAAGCGCTGTGGGGATACGCTGCCGCCGCTGCCGGCGTGCTCGTCGCGATCGGCAGCCCATTGCTGGGCGCGGTGGCCGACGCCGGCGGGAGGCGGAAGCCGTGGATCGCCGGTTTCGTGGCGCTGATGCTGGCGGGGCTGTGTCTGCTTTGGGTGGCGAGACCGCAGGCCGATGTCGCGACGCTGTGGATCGTCGTGGCCGCCTACGCGATGGCATTCGCCGGTGCCGAGTTCGCGGCCGTGTTCGTGAACTCGATCATGCCGACGCTGGTGCCGGCAGATAAGCTCGGGCGTCTGTCTGGCATCGGGTGGGGCACGGGATACGCGGGCGGGCTCGCGAGCCTCGTCCTCGTCGCTGGGTTCATCGTCACCGGACCTGAGGGGGGCAAGACGCTGCTCGGCTTCAAGCCGCTGATTGCACTCGACGCCGCGTCTCGGGAAGGTGACAGGCTGGTCGGCCCGCTTTGCGCAGCGTGGCTCGCGCTCTTCGTGCTGCCGTTCTTTCTGTTCGTCCCTGATGCCGCAAAACGGCACCGGGGCCAAAGCCAACACCAGCATCACCTGCAGAAATCGGGCGACTCGATCCGTATCGCACTCGCTAGTCTCTGGCGCACCATTCGTGAGCTGCCGTCGCATCGCGATATTCTCTACCTGTTGCTCGCGCGGCTGCTCTACTCCGACGCGCTCGCGGCGATTTTCATCTTCGGTGCGATCTACGGTACCGACGTGTTTGGCTGGTCCACGTTCGACCGCGGGATATTCGGCATCATCCTGTCGATCGCGGGTGTTATCGGTGCAGTCGGCGGCGGTTTCATCGACGACAAGCTCGGCGCCAAGACCGTCATTATCGGTGCGTTGCTATTGATGCTCATCGGCATCCTTGGCATCCTGTCGGTGGACAAGTCGCACGTGCTGTTCACGCTCGAAGTTCCGGTGAAATCCGTCGGCTCAAAGCCGTTCTCGTCGACGGGCGAAATGTACTACCTCGGCTTTGCGATTTTGATTGGGCTCGTCGCAGCGCCCGTGCAGGCGGCGACACGCTCGCTGCTTGCGCGCCTTGCTCCCGCCGACCGCATGACGCAATTCTTCGGCCTCTTCGCCTTCTCCGGCAAAGCGACTGCGTTTTTGGCCCCGCTGTTGATTGCGCTTATCACGCAAGCGACCGGCAGTCAGCGCCTTGGCGTCGCCGTGACGGCGGCTTTCCTTGTCGGCGGGATCGCGCTAATGGGGCCGGTGCGGGGAAGGCGGTAACTCTAGGTCACGGGCACGAACACGAGTGCAGTGGCGGCTGTTGCGCAAGCAGGAACGACCGAGGTCAAAGGCGCCTTTTGAAGCCAGCTTCTCTAAACTAAACGGAACCAGCAATCTGAAGGGTGGGGGATGAAGGGTATTATTCTCGCGGGGGGTAGTGGTACCCGTTTGTATCCGATGACGTTGACGGTCTCCAAGCAGATCCTACCCGTCTATGATAAGCCGCTGATCTACTATCCGCTATCCGTCCTGATGTTGGGCGGTATTCGCGACATTCTCATCATCTCGACACCGCGCGATCTTCCCGGTTTTCAAGCGTTACTCGGCGACGGGTCGCAGTGGGGGATGTCCTTCACGTACGCGGAGCAGCCGAAGCCGGAAGGACTCGCGCAGGCCTTCATCATTGGCGAGAAGTTCATCGGCTCCGACAGTTGCGCCATGGTCCTCGGCGACAACCTTTTCTACGGGCATGGCCTTTCCGAGTTGGTGGCGAACGCTTTTTCACCGCGCCGCGGAGCAACCGTCTTTGCCCATCGTGTCACGGACCCCGAGCGGTATGGTGTCGTGGACTTCGATGCATCCGGCAGGGCGATCTCGATCGAGGAGAAGCCGCGACGGCCTAAATCCAATTGGGCCGTTGTCGGTCTATACGTCTACGACAACGATGTCGTCGGCATCTCCAAAGCCTTGAAGCCGTCCGCTCGCGGCGAGCTCGAGATCACCAGCGTCAACCAGATCTACCTGGAACGCGGCGATCTCACGGTAGAGATGATGGGGCGCGGCTATGCCTGGTTTGACACGGGCACGCCTGACAGTTTGCTCGAGGCCGCGAGTTACGTAGCAACCATCGAAAAGCGGCAAGGCTACAAGATCGCGAGCCCCGAAGAGATCGCTTATCGCCAGGGCTTCATCGACGCAGCCGCGCTCGATCGACTGATCGACGAGCGCTATGCCAAGAATGATTATGGGCGTTATTTGAAGGGCGTTCTCGTCAATTAGAGGGAGTTCTGCCTCAGCGGGGCAAAACAGAGCGATAAGTCCAAGGAGATTTACCGACCGACCCTGAAGATCTCGTCGCGGCCAATCTCTTGACGCCCAGGTGATGGCCGCAGAAGTGGTGGCAAGCGTGATCGTATCGTCGCCGCAGTGCCAATGATCACCGACATGAGCGCATTAATCCCCTAGTTATCAAATTTGATTTCTTGAAAGAGCATTCGAAGGAATGCAATTTCGTCCGGGCAATATTACCGTGCCCCACGTAGCACAACGTCAACGATGGTCAGCAGGGGATAATTTCGGAGGATCTAAGGAAATCCGGTCCTTGCATTTTCAAGCAATCAAGAGCCACATCAACAGCCGTCCGTTTCTGGAGGCTATCGACGATAGCAAATGTGAAGCCCTCGCTGGCGACCTCGCAACATCTGAGCACAGCGTTTACGTCAATATTCGCCGACGGTCGATGGCGGTTCTCGTCGGCCGCATCCAATCGGTTAGCTTGGTCCATCCGCTAGGCGTCTGACTCCGAGTGGGGCACAGCCCCGCTATGCTCCAAAGCGGGGGCGGCCGCACTGCCGCCTGCTCGGTTCGACAGCCGAGAGGCTGGTCGGCGGCCGCTACTCGTCTAAATTCGCGGGCTCCTTTCCTCTCGCCGGCGCCCTAGCCTCAGTGGGTCGGCAGGTGGGCGTTGTAAGGATACTCCAATGCTTCCTCAATGTTCCTGGCAGCTTGGCGCCAATCACCTTTGACGCCATTTGACTGGACCGCGTCGATCGATGCGGTGACGTACTGTTGCTGCTCGACGGATTCGATTTGCGGCGCCTGTTGTACGGGGAGGGAGCACAGCCGTGTTGCGAGGTTCTGCATCTCACCGAGGATCGCCGCGCGCCTCGTCTCATGCTCGATCGTCACATTGCGTACATCACGCAATAGTTTCTCGTCGATTCGCCGAAGTGCATCGGAAAGCGAGCGGACGAGCACAGTCTCATTAGTTGAAGTTTCCGCCAGTCGAACCCGCATTTCTTCGATAAGCTGGGCAAGGCTTGTCATCGTTTCTCCTTAGAATCCTGCGGTGACCGGCCCAGCTCGCGAATACGAAAGGACATCGAACGTGAACTCGTTCGCCTATGTCGATTTCACGACACGCGGGATTGGTCACCTACACGCATACTATGGGGGGAAACGCCACTAACGGAGACGCCCGGGTTCGGCGGGTCGTCTTACTGATGCAGACCGATTGCCGGCTGCGTAACAACGCGCGTAATTGCTTGCTTGATAACGACCGTGGTTTATCTCTATTCCCGAAAGGAATTGCGACGGGCGTCAGTCGGAAGGGCGTCAGTCGTGGGTGTCGCGACGGTTGCCGAAGTTGACGGGGAAGCTGCGAGCTGATTTGCATGCAGCGTTGGCGGCCCGTTCACCTGCCGTTCAGGCGTGAATTGGTTGAAGTACTTGCCGTGGCTTGCAAAGCGCGCCTCGCGCGACACGACAAAAAGTGGAGAGATCGATGAAGAAGATTGTCCTCGGGATTGCACTTTCGTGCTCTTTCGCTGGCCAAACGCTTGCGGACGCTTCATGCGCTGTGCAAGCCGCAGACAAGAAATTAGCCGGTGCCGCTCTTAAAAGCTTTACCAAGAAGTGTGAGAGCGATGCGAAGGCAAATTGTGAAAAGGCCTCGGCCGACAAGAAGCTGGCCGGTGCGGCAAAGGCAAGTTTCGAGAAAAAGTGCATTGCCGACGCGACCGCCGCGAAGTGACTGAGAATGGCGGGCCGTTCTTCGCTGTGCCCGCCATTCGCGACCAAGTTGTCATTGGGTGCCTTGTTGGCGCCAGCGTTGTCAGCCTTCGCGCTTCGAGGTCGGTCAGCACTAACTGGGCCACTTGGCCGTGGTTGAGGTGGTTCGTAGGTGCATAGCCAGGGACAACGCTAAGCCGACGAGAACCCACGCTCGGCTCTTCCGGTTGCGGTCTCGTCGTTCGCGACGGGATCACCACCGGATCGCGTAGGTTTTGGGGTGAAGTTCGTCGCGAATCACCTGAGGTGCGATGGTCCTTGTATATCGGCGTAATAGCCTCTATATGCGTGGCATCGAACTTGGCCGGATAACCGGGCTGCTACGTTTTGGCATTTGCCCGGCGGACGTTCAGAACCCCCAAAATTCGATGGATAGAGCCCATCTGCACACTGCGCGCGCGTGGGCTCGTGAGCTATTTTACCCAGGAGCACTTCGTGGACAACGGAACTGTAAAATTCTACAACGAAGCAAAGGGCTTCGGCTTCATCGCCCCCGATAGCGGAGGCAACGACGTGTTCGTCCACGCAACCGCCCTCGAGCGTGCCGGAATGCGCAGCCTTGTTGAAGGTCAAAAGGTGTCCTTCGATACGGAGAAGGACCGTCGGACCGGCAAGATTGCCGTCGCCAACATCAAGGCAGCCTGAGAGAGCGGCCTTATTGCCGTATGAGGCAAATGCAAGAAGCACAACGCCGCTATTTCTAGCGGCGTTGGCGTCGTAAATCATTGTAGTTGCTGGCGCTATCTCGCTTTTGATCAACTCCGAACGAAGTCCAATTGGGTCAACGTTTGGTCAACTCATTTTCGCGCGCCATTCGCTCGAAAAACTCGCTGAGCCCTTTGATGCGATATTGTGGTTGCCCGTTTTCCGTGGGCAAGAGGCGGATTATCTTAAATTCGCGTGATGAAACCGGCATGCCCAGCTTGCCTGGCGCGAACAGAACCGACTGCCCGACCTTGTATTTGTGAAGTGCCATTCAATCCTCCAAAAGGTATTTCGCAGGCACGGCGACCGACCGAGGACCCGTTTCCTCTTCGCTTTTTTCGGCAGACCGGAAGCGATCTGGTGTTGGGTGGTCAGCGGCCAAAAGTCGTTACGGCGCGGCTCCTAGTCGCGATGGCTATCGTTGATTCACTCTCGGTATAGGGGCTGACGAGCCGCGCTCGATTGGTGATGTCCTCATGCTTGGCATCAACGGCGCGCGGCTCCTTTTCTGTCCGTAATCTACTCCGAGCGCTAAGACGAACCACATAATTATCATATACGTCATTTCCATATTCGCCAAACGAGCGTTCGTGTCTGCCGGAATTCGGGGCTGCATCCGGCGCCTAGGCAAACACGTCGCGTTCTTCGGCACGCTCTTCCAATCTCTCGCCGTGATAGCTGCATGCCCGGTTTCCGCTTATCGGTGGACATGGCCAAGGCCGGGGCCTATGCTATTTGAGAGTTCCGCAGGGCGGTGCTTGGTCTTCTCGGCGATTGTCTGCACATGGTGGCGCAGACGCCAGCTCCTTGGCCCATCACCCCTCATCTCATAAGCATGCAGTCCGACCCCGAGGCGCTACGGTGCCGATTGGGAGTGCGAGCGCCGTTCCGGCGTCGCGATGACGAGTGCATGACGCTACGAGCGCACCAGCCGGTATCACCCGTCATAAGGGCCCAATCCATGGTTCTATGACAGGCCGGAAATAACAGTTTAGCCGCCTGCGTGCTGCCACATATGTGGACGGCCATGTGGGCAGAAGGATCTCAGTATGTCGAACAGGGCACTTCGGGGAACAAAGCGTCGTTGTCAAAGCGAGGAATGCGGGCTTCCATTCTATGACTTGAATAGGTTGGACCCCTCATGCCCGAATTGCGGCGTCGTGTATGTGCCTGTTCAGGTACGCGAGAAGCCGGCCAGCGCAATGCGTCCGGCGCCCTTCCAGAGCCGAGCAAAGAAGCTGATTCCGCTGCCGGCCGAAGCTGGAGTGAGCGACGATCCTTCAGCAGAACCGGTTGAAGCCGACCTCGAGGTCTCGGCTGACGATCTCGAAGAGGTCGAAGCCGAAGATATCGGAAGTGCGGCCCCAGATTCGATTCTCGAAGAAGACGAAGGCGCTCCCGACATCGACCTTGACGGTCCGCATGTCCCCATCAAAGAGGACTAACGCGGATTATAGGAAGCCCCATACTTCGCCGCTGGGTTCGAGGCTTTCTCGACGCCAGTGGACGCCTTGCAGGTTGCGGGTTGCGGCCCGCGAGCGTGCGTCCGAACCTCGGACCCCGGGCGCATTCCCAGTACGCGGCCACGCCGCCGACGACGTGGCCTGGTCACGGCTGGCGGCCCAACCCACTGGAAACCCTTCCGGTCTAAACTGATGAGACTCCGGAAGGGGCCCAGTTTTGACGCCAAGCGGGTGGGAACTGCTCCCAAACATGCATCCGCCCGGCGGGGATTTGTTAGAAAGTCGGCTTTACAAACAGAGAGCAGGTTACGAGACGCAGCGTTACCTCTTGGCCGCCTTGCGGGCCGCGTAGCGCTCGTCGCGTGCTCGCTTCTTCTCTTCCTCGAGCGCGGCATCGCGCGCGATCCGCGCTTCGTGCTCCAACTGTTCGGCCAGCTCGCGTTCCGCCTTCTCGGCGGCCTCCCGTTCGATCTGCTCGGCTTTCAGCTGCTCGGCGGCGGCCGCCTTGGCTGCCAAGCGCTCTGCGCGAGCGTCGGCGACCGCCTTGCGCTCCGCAGCGCGAGCAATGACGGCTGGATCGTCGGGGCCAGGGCGCGCCTGCACCTTGCGCAGCAGCGCCTGTTTGGCTGTTGCTTGATCGGACAGACGTTCGGTCAGGGTCTTGGCCTTAAAGCTTCTCATGTCACCTCGATTGCTTCTCGTTTCGGTGTGTCTCTTGGGCTGGATTTCGCAGGTCCAGCATCAATCCTCGATCATCGATAGTGCGGCGCGGCGGTCGCCAGCCTTGAGGCGCAGGAACAGCGTGTGGGCGGCCTTGATGTCGCGCGCGCTACCGGTCTCGGCTGCCCTGGCGAGCGCTGCCGTCGTCGGATGATCCCCGCCACAGATGAAGGTCAGCGCTTTCGCCAGTCGCCCCATGACCGCGCGGTCGATAGCGGCTTCGTCCATACGGTCGGTCCTCATTTTGGGTAGGCTGGCTCCTGTGGTTCGCGCAACCATTCACGTCCGGCCGCGAAACACAAGCGGCAAATTGTCGGGCCGGATCTGCTTGACGATCGGCGCCTCTATGTCGCGCCCGCCCAGCGTCACGTTGCCACCCAACTTCGGCGACGCAGATGCGTGTCCTGACGCTCGCGTCGTGCAACTGGAACTAGGTCTGCGCAAGCCAAGGCGGCTATCCGCTCTCGGGTACGGATCAGCGCGTGGTTTTGGATGCTCAATTCATCGACCGAAAGAGTGCCGGCGTGGCGGTTGCAGCAAACTGTGAATATCCTGCGAGCGTCTAGAGAAATGCCGGTTATTCGGTTTCCAGGTGGAACGAAAAGAACCAGCCTCGGTGAAGAGTTCGTTGTTGATCCGGCCGCAGCGTTGCACTTGAATACCAAGTCGGCGTTCGCTTGGTGGTATGCTACGAGATATGGGCGTTCACCGTCGTCTTGGAGGGCGGCTGCGCGCAAATACTCCAAAGAAAATGGCCTCGCGATCGTTGTTTGCGAGCGGAATAGTATATCCCTCGTGCTCAACTGCTACGGTCTCAGCCTTTGGCGAGACGGTGGAGAAGTGGTTTCGCCACAGCTCATGCTTCGATAAGGACGGTTTTCCCTCTGCCTCGGACCCGGTGGGCATGCAGCACGGCTGCATGCGCGTCCAAGCGCTGCCAAGCAATTCGAACCATTTATGATGCATTCTCCGATTCCGACGGCAAAGAGAAGAGGGGGTCGTCGGTCGAGAGCGAGGCAACTAACTGCAGGCCTATTCTCGTGCCGGTTTGCCAAACGACGGCGCCTTTAATCTGGCGGCTGCCGACCTTGACCACGACGCATTGACCGCGCGGCAGCGAGCGTTCGCAGCTGATTCCTAGTCCGGTCCGGGAAACGTCTTCGAGAATTGCGGGAATTGCCTGGTCGGCGAAAACCACTTGGCAGGGATGCTTGAGGGTAAGGCGAGGTGCGCGCCGGCGTTGCGCCAATTGCGGCAAAGTGATTTCGCCGTGACCGTTGACGCACGACGAGCGCCCCATGCCGGCCGTTCGCAGAAATGCGGCGAGGATCTTGGCGTTCTCCGCATAGTACGAGCTCAGACGCTGGTGCGATTCGCCGTCCACACTATTCAGCGCTGCAACGGCAGCTTGAGTAAGACGCCGGGCCATGGGTGTAAGCTCGACAATCGCCTGCCGCTGACGGCTATTGTAGCGTTCGGGCCGATCGATAATTGGGGCCAGAACGGACTTCAATTTTGCGAAGCCGGCATAGAAATCTGCGAGCGCTTCCTCGGCGGCGGGGGGAAGCGCCATATCGCTGCAATATCTCAATGCCAGCCGCATCGTCGAGGTGTCGTCGAGCAGGACCCGTCGCCATGACCGCAGGGTCCAGCCCGCATCCGTCTCTGAGAACGCGTTGAGCAGGCTCGTGACGGCGCCGACGTGCAGGCAGGTCCAGTGCAGGTCACAAATGATCGAACTCGAACAGAAGCTCGTGATTGGCCAGCGAACGGTTGGCGACGGCCGGCATGGCCTCGGGAAGCGGGCGGGGAGATATGAAATTCATCGCTGTGTTCCGGCCTTGTTGGAAAACGATAGTGGCTATCGGTGTTCAATCGCAGCTACGCCGCAATTCTTTCAGTTTGGTGCCGTGAAGGCGTCTCATTATGCTTGCTCGCCAGGAGTGTGAATTCTCCGACCATGTCGGCAAGGCGCCGGCTTTCTTGGGCGAGCTGATGACAGGCGGCTGTCGTTTCTTCTCCCAGCGCCGCATTCTGCTGCGTGGTTTGGTCGATGTCGGCAATTGCTGCATTCACTTGCTTGATCGCCGCGGCTTGATCGAGAGAACGCCGCGCAATGTCGGCGATACCGCCGTCGATCTGCGAGATTTGAGTCATGATGTGGTCGATCATCGTACCGGTGGCGGCGACCTGCTCGTTGCCTGCATCCACCTCGATCGATGATCGCATGATGATCTGCTTGATTTCCTTGGCCGCGGTCGACGAGCGCTCTGCCAAAGCCCGGACTTCACTGGCAACCACGGCAAAGCCACGTCCAGCCTCGCCTGCACGGGCGGCTTCCACGCCCGCGTTGAGGGCCAGCAAATTCGTTTGGAATGCGATCTCGTCGATCACGCCGAGGATCTGACTGATCTCCTGCGACGAGGACTTGATCGCATCCATGGCCTTGATAGTCCGGCGCACGACAACCGTACTCTGCTCGGCATCCCGCTTTGCCACGCCAATGATGTCCTTGGTCGTCGTCGACGCTGTCGCCGTCGTCGAGATGATGTCCGACAGCTCGGTCACAGCGGCCGATGATTCCTCCAGGCACGCCGCCTGGCGCACGGTGCGCTCGGACAGGTTATCGGACGCCGACGATATCTCGCGTGTCCCGTTCGCGATGCTTTCAGCGCTCGAGCGCACGCTCGTCATCGCGGTCGCGAGGGTGTCGAGGGCGCGGTTGAAGTTCTCCTGGAGCGCCTTGTAGGCGTCAGGCACATCGTCGCGCATGCGATAGCCGAGGTCTTTGGATGCTAGCCGTGCGAGCGCAGTGCCGAAGGACTGCTTGACGCGATTGCGCTCGAGTTCGATTGCGTCTGCCGCAGCTTTGCGCCGGCTAACTTCGCTGCGTTCGCGCTCGGCCAAAGTTTCTGCTTCTAGGGCCAACTTGTCCTCAGCGTTTTTCTTGAAGACGCCCAAAGCCCTTGCCATCCGGCCAAGCTCGTCTGACCGGTCTGCGCCTTCGATGGCCTGGTGAAGTGCGCCGCCGGCGAGTTGTTCCATTGAGAGGCTCATTCGCGTGATCGCCCCTGACAGACTGCGGCCTATGAGGACCGACACGAGCACACAGAATCCGACAACGGCCAGGATCATCACGCCATCAGAGCGCAATTGAGCGTTGAACATCGCGTCGAGATCGTCGACGTAGACGCCGGTGCCGATGACCCACTGCCAAGGTGCAAAGCCAACTACGTACGAGAGCTTCGGCTGCGGCTGAGGCGAGCCCGGTTTGGGCCAGCTGTAATCGACGAAGCCGCTGCCGCTCTTGCGGACGGTCTCAACGAATTCCAGAAATAGATGCTTGCCGGAGGGGTCGCGGTTGCTGCTGAGGTCCTGCCCGTTAAGCTCGGGTTTGATCGGGTGCATGACCATGCGCGGGGTCATGTCATTGATCCAGAAATAATCGCTGCCGTTGTAGCGCAACGCCTTCACGCGCGATTTTGCACTCGCCTGTGCCGCTTCCAAAGTCTTCTGGCCGGCTTCGACAGCGGCCTGCTCCGCGTTGACGATTGAGACGGCCAGGGCGGTCAGATTGCGAAGCTCATGGCGACGCTCTTCCCAGATGCCGTCACGATACGCGTCCAATTGGTAGGCGATGCCGCCGGCCTGGCAGACGATGGCGAAAGCAATGAGCCCGTAAATTCGCCCTGCGACCGAAAGGGTCCAAGGCTTTGAATTTCGGCGAGGATGCGCATTGTTTTCTGCCATTGTCGTTCCCTTAGCTTCGTGAGGTAGCGTATCGCGGTTTCGCCGTCGTGTTCGCGGTGTGCGATTTCGGCCTCTCAGGCGGCGCGCGCCTCGGTCGGAGGTACGACCGCATCCAGGTTGAGTTTGCTTATCAGCCGGAACTTGAGCGAGGTAATGCCCGAAATAAAGGACTTCGCGATATCGGATGCGACGTCCGGAGGTGCCTGGAAATCGCTGCTCTTGACGGTGATGATGTCAGAAACGCCATCAACAAGAAGTCCGACGACCTGATGGTGGAGTTCGGCCACCATGATGGCATGGCGTGGCGTTGGATCGGCTGGAGCAAACCCGAGGCGTGCCGAGAGATCGATGATCGGCAGGACGATGCCGCGCAAATTGACGACGCCAAGAACAAAAGGCGGGGCATGCGGGATGGGTGTCACTGTCGTCCAGCTGCGGATTTCGCGGATCGACGTGACGTCGATGCAAAATTCCTGGGCGCCAATGCGGAAAGTAATCAATTCGATCGCTCTGCTGTTGAGGGGGGCGTCGGCGGTCGCCATGTGCAAGTCCTTTTTGAAATGAGCTTCGGAAGTGGGGAGAGTTTCGTGCCTAGAACTCGCTCCAATCATTCTTCTCGTCATTTGCGGGCGCTGGCGCTGCTGATCGCGACATTCCCTTGGCCCGCTGCTTGGCGCCTGCGTGAACAACAGGGACAGCTCCGTTCGCAACGCTTGAGATCCGCTTGTCCGTTCGCTTTTCGAAGACGTGCGGGGCGACTTTTTTCAATTCAGAGCGGAGCCTTTCGGGCGCGAGCGTGCCTCCGACCTGGAACTGGCCAATTTGCTCTGCGAGACGATCGCTTTCTTGTGACAACGACCGGCTCGCCGCGTTGGCCTGCTCAGCCATGGCGGCGTTTTGTTGGGTGACGTGGTCCATTTCGTTGACGGCGGTGTTGACCTGCTGGAGCGCAGTGGCTTGCTCCTGGGCGCTTGTCGCCATGTCGGCAACGACACTGTTGATCTCGATGATCTTGCCGACGATGCGCTCGAGCGATTGGCCGGTCTCGCCCACGAGTTTGACGCCGTGATCGACTTCGGTGCTCGACGCCGAAAGCAGTCCCTTGATTTCGCGGGCGGCTTCCGCCGACCGCTGTGCCAGCGCGCGCACCTCGGAGGCGACGACGGCGAACCCACGCCCGGCATCGCCGGCCCGAGCTGCCTCGACGCCTGCATTGAGCGCCAGCAAATTGGTCTGGAAAGCGATCTCGTCGATGACACCGATGATCTGGTTGATCTCATGCGACGACTTTTCGATCTTGCCCATCGCCTCGACAGCGCGGCGAACAACGCCGCTGCTCTGCTCGGCATCGGTCCGCGCCTCACCTACGACCTCGCGGGCATGCTTGGCGCCTTCCGATGTCTTGCGCACCGTCACGGTGATTTCGTCGAGAGCGGCAGCTGTTTCTTCCAGTGTCGCAGCCTGCTGTTCGGTGCGGCGTGACAGGTCGTCTGAGGCGGCGGAAATTTCGCGGCTGCCGGCTGCTATCGCATCGGTGCTGTCGATGACCGTACGCATGCTGCCGCGGAGCCTTTCGACGGCGGCGTTGAAGTCCGCGCGGAGCTGCTCCAGCGCCGGCGCAAATGGGCTGCTGATGCTGCACAGGAGGTCACCGCAAGCGAGACGGCCAAGCCCTTGCCCCAACGTCGCGACGGCGGCCGTCAGCTTGGCTGTTTCCTCGGCCTTCTCCGCGTCGCGGGCTGCGCGTTCGCTTTCTGCGCGCTCGCGAGTCGCGCCGGCCTGCTGTTCGAGCCGGATTCGTTCAACGGCACCGTCGCGAAACACAACGACAGCGCGGGCCATCTCGCCGATCTCATCAGTTCTGTCTTTCTCGATCAGCGCGAGATCAACGTTGCCTTTGGCGAGCGCCGTCATCGACTGCGTGAGGGCGAGGACCGGCCGCGTGATGGAGCGGCTGATCGTCCAGGCGAGCAGCACCCCGAGCACTAGTCCGACAAGGCCCAACCCATAAAGAGTCGTGTTCGTGCTTTGAATGAGCGCATCCGTGTCGTGTGCAAAGGCTTGCTCATCGGCCGACGCCGAATCGACCATAGCCGCGCTATCAGCCGCGATGCCATTCGCCGCCAAAAGCATCGGCCCATTGGCGAGCGTCTCGACCTCGCGGCCGTGCGCGTCCGCTTTCTTATAGAGCTGCACGTATTTTTCGACGCCGGCATTGATGCTGGCAAGCCGTGCCCGGTCGTCGCCGGCAACGGCCGCATCGAGAGCCTTCAGGGATTTGCTCAGCGCTGCGAATGCAATCTCGGCCTCATCGGCAGCCGGCTTCTGATGGCGCCCCAGCGCTTTGTTGACATCCAGCCGAGCCAGCATCAGCTGCTTGAGTGCCTCAGCGCTAAGATTTGTCGATGCCTCATTGCCGGGCCTGTTGCCTGCCGCGACATGCAAATCTTCGAGAGCAAGGCGTAACGTCTTGCCGATCGGGTCGAGGCCTTCGGAAATCAGCTTCATCTGCTCGCGCTTGAGATTCACGAGCTTCGAGAAGATATTCGAGTAAGCGTCGAAGCGAACTGCGATGTCATCCAGCTTGGCGATTCTCTCGGGCTTTCTGACAATAGATTTGGCAAGCGCAAGGGAGGCAGACACTTTCTGCCGGCGGCCTTCCGCCTCTGCAATGAGCGACTCGTTGCCCGAGGACGCATACTCGCGGACGAAACGGCGAAGGTCTGTGAATTGCTGGTCGATAGCCCGCGCTGTCGCAACCACCTTCATGATGTTGTCGAAGGCGGAAAATGTCTTGCCGATCTCCCGCAGAGAGGACGTGCCGGTTCCGACAAACAGCGGAAGGAGCATCAAAATCGCAAAGAAGCCGATTGTAATCTTTGTGCCAATTTTGCGGTTTGCGAAAAATGAAAAAAAGCTCATGGGGTTCCACTCGTGGAGTTCGCGCCACAGGCGGCGTGTGCCGCCCGGCGGGCAGAGGCGTGTCTATGTCAGAGGAGAGCAGCCGGTGGGCATCATACCACTGGGGCGACGGGGCGCCGGCGATTGGCTGCCTATTCAGGTTTAAACATCTCGGATTTACAAGTTCTTACGCGATCTTGTTGAATTCCGCCGATGTGGGGTTAGACTTTGCGGGTGGTAAGGTTGGCGCCAGGAAGGTCGGCGGCGCCCGCGAGCCGGCTTAGCTTCGCATAAGACAGGACGAGCCTAGCGTTCTTCGAATGCCATCTGCTCAGCCGATGTAACCGAGCAAAAATCAAACCGGGGATCGTCGCTGTGAATCGGCCGCTCCAGCCGTACGCCGGCCCTCGAGTTGGCGACCCACGCGACCGTTCCTTTCAGGAACACCCCATTTATGACGATCGAAATGGTATCGGCGGCGGTGAGATTCTCTCCTCCTTCCATGCCGAGACCCCTGGTCGAAATATCGCGTACCGTGACAGCCTGCTCTTGCCCTTTATGAATCATTATCGCGGGGCAATGAACCGGAAGGCGGCGAGATTGCCGGCGTTCCGCCCATTCCGGCATGGCAATAGAACCGTTTTCGTTGAGCGAGTAGCGACCAGCAATGGCGGCGCTGATGAATTCTTGGAGTTGCGTGTCCTCGTCCGCCGACCCGGCGAACCCAAGGCACGCTATGGTTTCATGCAATGCCGAGATGAGCGCCAGCCCCGCATTAGAAGCGTGTTTCCATGCGGCGACAAGCGCGGGTTCGCAATTCAAAAGATCGACCGGCAACTCAAAGCCAAGGGCGGCAACGGCCATGGTCTCGGCTTTCGCCCCGGCGACCGCGTTGTGAAACTGTCTCAGCACTGCGTCCAGGCAAAACATCGGAAAAAATCGCTTGAGGCGCGACGATGCAAGAATCAATGGTGCGGATTCGCGCGGATAGAAAGCGATCAGTTCCCTTGCATTGACGGATTCATCTTGCCGCGCCATCGCATTGGAGATGCCGAGTGACAGGCCTGAGAGCACGCAAACTCGCGCGACCTCGGCGCGCAGGGTCAATGCCAGGCTAATGACGTTGAGCGCTTCGCGTCCGAGCGCGTGCGTTCCAACTTCGTGGAGATGGCTAACCCGGGTGTGGGATTGCATTTGCGCAGTCTCGCACTGCATAGGCCCTCGATTGCCGGAGCGCGGCTGTTTGTAAGGCAGTGCCTGAGGCTAACGCGCAAGCGCCGAAGAGGATGAGGCGGTTGTCGTGTTGGGGTTGGGCAGGCGAAACCCGGTACAGAGGTACCCACTGCTGGCCTAGGGCATGGTTAACCAAGATCTCCTAAGGATCTACTAAAGATTGCGTAGTATTGCTGTCTGAAACTTTAGGTTGCCTTCTGGAATAAGTCCTATGCATGTTTCGGCTCGGTTTTCAGCCGGGAGGTTAGGGTAACAACAACCTGCATTTGATAATCCTCTAGAGGATGGCTGCGGGTCCGACTGAAATTTGCTCGGAGCGAAAGCAGAACTCTTTCTTATCGTCAACGTGTAGGCCCCTCGCTGAATGAGCCGATTTATCAACTCAATTGCCGACCTGACGGACCTGCGTAACCGGGACGAACTCGACGACACGCTGGGGGCGGTGTTGTTCGACCTTCTCGGACCATCCCTCCTGTCGGTATGGCGGGTCGTCGATCACCGCGGCGAATTGCGTTTGCGCGAACGTGTGAAACTTCGCTCCGGCGCCAAAGGGCGTATCGCGGTCGCGGAATTGGGAGAAGTCGTTCTTGCCGACGCGCCTGTGGGATTGCAGGCCTGTTATCATTCTCGCAGCCCTTTGGCCGTAAAGGCGGACGCCGATGGGCCGCACTGCCACTTCTTCCCCGTGTTGGCGAACCAGGACGTTGCCCTGTTATTGGAGATGCGTCTGGGCAAGCCGCTTAGCGAATACGCATTGCGTCTCGTGGCAGGGATGCTGCGTATCTACCGCAATCATCTCCAAGTCCTGCACGAGAGCGACTACGATGCTTTGACCGGGTTACTCAACCGCAAGACTTTCGATGACTACTTCCGACGCCGAGTCTCACAACAGGCCCCATTCGCTCTGGCCAGCGACCAGTTCGAATTCCTTGGTAAACGGCGGCCGCCCAATAGCGACCAACAGCCCTGGCTCGCGGTCATCGACATCGACCATTTCAAAAGGATCAACGATCAATTCGGGCATGCCTACGGTGACGAGGTGCTGCTTCTCATGGCGCGGCTTATGCGGCAATCGACCCGTGATACAGATCAGGTCTTTCGCTTCGGGGGTGAAGAGTTTGTCCTCATTCTTGCGCCCACGGAGGCGAAGTTCGCGGAACGCGTTCTCGAACGCTTGAGGGTTGCGATCGAAGCATTCGAGTTTCCGCAAGTCGGGCAGGTCACCGTGAGTATCGGCTACTCCGCCATTTTCACCGATGACAACGGCGCTGATGCCTTCGGTCGAGCCGACGAGGCACTCTATGCGGCCAAGAAGGGTGGGCGCAATCGTCTTTACAGTTACGAGGCACTGGTTGCGGACGGCTCTCGCCAGCCCAAGGCTCTCGATGGTGCCGTCGTCCTTTTTTGAGGAAGAGCGCGGGCGCTCTTTTATTCGCTTGAGCGGCCCATTCGCTTTAAGATCTCTTGTAAGCGGCAAAGGCTCAGGGTTTCGCAAGCGATCTTATTCAATTGAGATCGAAGCATTGGGAATTGGAAGATTGGGTGTTCGCCCGGGATCACGAGATTAGCGATCGGTTCGGCTAGTGCCAGCCCATTTTCGCTGTTGGTGAGTATCACGAGGCCGTCGCCGGTTTCGGCCGATGCCATCGCAAAGGATCGGTAACCCGGGCAAATGCCCCAGTGGACGATGATGGGATGACCCTTCTGGCGTTCGAGCGCCCAGCCGAGACCCCAATAAATCGGCAAATCAGGGTCAGCGAGCGCGGTCGAATTGACGATAGCGTTTAGCGCTGTCTTATCGTTCAGCAAAGCGACCAGAAAGTTTGCATAATCTTCCGCGCTTGTAAAAAGCGTCGCGGCGCCAATCGGCTCGGAGAAAGCGAGTACCTTCGTGGCTTCGCCACGAGCATTGGTCGCCGGCACGAAATCCTTCGCGAACCGGGGCTCGAAGGTGTAGGCGCTGTGGTCCATCGACAGCGATTTGAACGTGGCGCCCATGAAAGTATCGAAGTCAGTCCCCAGGGCCTGCTCTACGGCGCGCTGCAGCAGGACATAGCCCTCGCCGGAATAGTGCCAAGTGGACCCCGGGGCGGATTTGGATTTGAGGGGGCCATCAGACCAGTTCGGTAACCCGGACGTATGGTTCAGAGCCATGCCGCCTGTTGCGGCCAAGACTTGCTCATCCGTGACCAATTCGGATTTCTCTGACGTCTCCTGTAAGTATGGGTACGGGCGATGACGGTAGCCCTGCGGCAGGTAATGGCCTAGGGGGGTCTGCAAATCGAACTTCCCCTGTTGTGCCAACTTGAAAACCGCATAACCGAATAACGGCTTACTGAGCGAGGCGACCTGAAATACGCTTTGCGGGCCAACGAGGGGGGCAAGGTCGCAATTGGCGGCAGAAATGATGGATTGAAGCCGGCGCGCCTTGATGACGGCGGCGACGACGGCACATACGCCGTGCTTGGCTGCCAAATGCGTCAAAGTGCCAGAAAGGTCGTCGCGCTCGGCGGTCAACGATGCACTGCTCTCTCGACCCGTGGCGATCGTGGCAACGATGAGCATCGCTACCCCCAAGCCGATTAGCCGGCCGAGCCAACGTTTCAAATTAGGTCCTCGGGTGAGTATCATGGCGCGACCTATGGAAGGATTGCGGTCGCTCAGAAGAGGCCGGGGACAAGGCGGGGCGTGTTGGCGCAGTATTGCTCGTACTCGGGGAAAGTTTCGCCCAGCACCTGCTCTTCACAAAGCATGCGGCGGACCTGTAGCGCCATCTGAAGCGCCACGAGTGCAAAAGCTGCCGGTGATCGATATTGCAGCAGCACGCCGATGACCGCGATTTCTTCCGTCAGATACAACGGGTGGCGCATATAACGGTATGGGCCGCTCGTCACGAGCCGCCTTGCTTCCGGCATGGTGCTGAAGGACCGGCCCAGCCAGAGGAGAACAACGCTTGTTAGGATGCCGCTGGCAGCGATCAGCAGGGCTGAGGTGACTTCCCAGAGCATCACGGTTTCGCCGCGCTCGAGAAATACGAGACCAAACAGAACGAGCACGCCCAGGATGGCGATGATCCGCGGCTCGAGACGTTTGCTTCTTGCCACGGGCTTGCTGCGGATCAGCGTCAGGGCCGCAAACATCACGACGACCATCAACGCGGCCGCGCGCGCGATGATGGTTGCGATGCGCAGC
Organism: uncultured Alphaproteobacteria bacterium; assembly: GCA_963847435.1. GTDB lineage: Bacteria > Pseudomonadota > Alphaproteobacteria > Rhizobiales > Hyphomicrobiaceae > CAWJZR01. Next base: position 129,194 of record CAWJZR010000002.1, read on the forward strand.
CCCGGCGTCAGACCGTATTCTACCATGACCGCATCCGCGACGACGGAACTCTGAACCGAGATCACGAAGCCGAAGTAGGCCAATGCCGGCAGTCGGCTAAAAATATCGTAGTTCGTGGTCGCGCTTTCTTGCCGATACCATTCGGCAAGACGCGATGGAAGTGACGATACCGATTGCATTTCACGATCCCGGTGGCTGTGCATCACGGCCAGTCGCCGGATGTGCAGTGGATCGTGCCCGAGGCAAGTAAAGAAACAATCGCGAATAACAGCTGATTTTGCCGAGAAGCGATCTCCGTTAAGAAAGCAGACAATGCGGATTTTGACTTATGTCAATCTTATCGCGGTTTTCACCGTTTTAGCTGGAAAGCGTATCCGGCGCGGAAAGCACCAGGGATGCGTTCTGGCCTCCGAAGCCGAATGAATTCGACAAAACCACTCGCAACTTGGCCGCGCGTGCTTCATTCGGAACGACATCGAGAGGAATCTCGGGATCGGGCTGGTCGTAGTTTATCGTCGGCAGCACGACGCCCTTCTCGATCATCATGAGCGACAGCACAGCCTCGATGGCTCCCGCTGCCGACAGCGTATGGCCGATCATCGATTTCGTCGAGCTGACCGGGGTTTTCGCAAGGTGGTCGCCGAGCACGGCTTGCAGTGACAGGTATTCCATCTTGTCGTTTTCGGGCGTCGAAGTGCCGTGAGCGTTGACATAATCAACCTCGTCCGGCCGCACGCCGGCGTCGTCGAGGGCGTTGCGGATAGCTCCGATGATGGCGGCGCCGTCGGGCCGGGAGCGGGTACGATGATAATCATCGGCCATTTCTCCGCAGCCGCGCACGAGGCCGAGAATAGTCGCGCCTCGCGCCTTTGCCAATTCGAGAGAATTCGAGCACGAGCGCTGCGGCACCCTCGGCCATAATGAAGCCGTCTCGGTCCTTGGAGAAGGAGCGCGATGCCTTTTCTGGCGGGTCGTTGCGTGTGGAAAGTGCGGACAGCAGGGAAAAGCGGACCAGCGCCTCAAGCTGTACGGAGCTGTCGGTGCCGACGCAGAGCGCAGTTGTCGTCTCGCCGCGGCGAATGGCTTCCACGCCGAGCTGGATGGCGGTTGCGCCGGATGCACACGCCGTCGACACCGAGACCGGCATGCCACGGGTGCCGAAGCGCTCGGCGAGATGCTCCGCAACGCTGGCGAACTGGAAGGTTGCGAACATGTCGCGAAATGCACCACTCCGCGCGGCAGCCAGCAATTTCGGATAGCCGGAGACGTCTGCGCTGGTCGGGCGCTCGAAGAGGGCTTTTCGCTGGGGCCATTCGAGCTCCGCGGGCGGCGTCGCGACGTAGAGGGGTCCCGGAACGGCGGTGTCCTTGAAGCCTGATTGCGCAAGCGCCTCTTGCGCCGCAGCTTCAGCCATCGCCATGGTCAGCGCCGGCGCGGAGAATGGCTCGACATCCATGAAATCTACGCAGCCGGCGATCGTCGTGCGCATCCCCTCGGTCGGGAAGCGCGTGATGCGGCGAATGCCGGAACGACCGGCAGCGAGCGCGGCCCAATTGTCCGCTTTGCCGCGGCCGAGAGAAGTAACAAGTCCCATGCCGGTTACGGCAACGATCGGACGCCCTTTGGCGTCATTGAATTCATGTGCCATGTGCCGATCCCTTCAATCCGCGCGTTCGAGAAGCGCGAGACCCTCGCCGCGCCAATGCCCAAGTCCCGTCACCAGCACGCGATCGAGCGGTGCTTCGAACGGCTCCTCGACGCCTGATTTATCGAGTGGCGGAAAGAACGTGCCCTGTTTCAACGCCAGAGCCGCCAGTGCAAGGCCGAGCGGAAAATGCGCTTCTATGCCGTGGCCGAAACGTGAGCCGTAAGCGCGGATCGCAGGATGGTAGCCTGCGCCTTCGAGCCCCAGCAGGAATTCCAGCTCTTCGGCAGTCACGGGCTCGACGCCACTCGCGCCCGAGAGGATTGCCAGAGGGCCGGCTTCAAGACCGGAGCAGTGCGCATCGAACAACAGCGATAGCGCATCGCGTGCCGCGCCCGGTAATCTGCGAGAGCGGTCGGAGCCGGAAGCGGTGATGCGTGCGTAAGGCTTTGCGCCACGCGCCTCGGCAGAGGCACGCGATTCCAGCACAAGAAACGCACCGATGCTACCGGCGACGAAGCCGCCGCCGTCTCCTCGCCGCTCCCATATCGAGCGGAACGGGCCGGCCCAAAGGTTGCCACCGAGTTCGAAGTTCAGCAGCAAATCCGCGCGTTCGGCATTGAGCGCGCCGCCGACCAAGAACAGGTCGCCTTGGCCTGCGCAGATGCGCTTCACCGTCGTCTCGACGGCAGCGAGGCCCGCCATTTCCTCGCCCATGAATGTGCGCGAGGATCCGGTCACGTTGTGCACGATCGAGATGTTGCCGGCGAGCAGGTTTGATAGCTGGGCCAGAAACAGAGTCGGGCGCAGAGCGGTGGGGAGTATCTCCTTGGCGAGCAAAGCCGTGTCGCCGCGTGCAGCAATAGCGTCGAGAACCTTCGCGTCGACGGCGGTGTCGCGCTCGCCGCTGCCGGCGGCCACCATCAGGTTGGTTCGCGAGAGGAGCGCCTTGTCGCCCGCAACTTTCGCGTCTTCGAGCGCTAGTCCTGCCGCGTAGACGCCAATGCGTTGCCACAGCTCCATCTGGCGTTGATCGGACTTCTTCGGGATCTGCTTGCCGAAATCGACGGCGGCCAGCGGGTGGAACGGATACGGCGCCAACTTGGCCTCGTCCACAACCGGCTTGCCGGCCGGATCGCGGAGATTGGCGAAATGAGCCTCGGCTCCTTCGCCGAGCGAGCTGACGAGCCCGATGCCCGTCACCCAGACCTCACGAGAATTGTCAGTCGTGACCGCGCTCATCAAAGCCTCACCACGATCTTGCCGAACACCTGCCGGCTCTCCAGGCGCTGCAAGCCCTTCTCGAGTTCGTCGAGTCCGATCAGCGTATCGATCACCGGGCTTGCGTGCCCTTGCGCAAGCTTTTCCATGCTGGAACGCATGTTGCGGCGGGTGCAGCCAAAGCTGCCGAATATCCGCAATTGCTGCTGGAACAGCATGTGCAAGTTGGTCTCGGCCATGATGCCGGTCGTGGAGCCGCAGGTGACGAGGCGCGCGCCGCGCTTCATCGACAACAGGCTGCCGGCCCACGTTTGCGGACCGACGTGCTCGAACACAACGTCGACACCTTTGCGTCCGGTCAGCTTGCGGACGCGGCCCTCGAACCGCTCCTTGGTATAATTGATGGCATGGTCGGCACCGAGAGCCAGCGCCTTCGCCATCTTCTCTTCACTGCCGACAGTCGTGATGACGTTCGCGCCGGCCGCCTTAGCAAGTTGGATCGCCGCGCTGCCGATCCCGCTGCCGCCGGCGTGCACAAGCACCGTCTCGCCTGCCTTCAGCTTAGCGTTGTCGAACAGCATGTGCTCGACGGTGCCAAAAGTGATCGGTGCGAGCGATGCGGCCATCGCGTCGACGCCGGGCGGTGCCTTCACCGCGAGGCGGGCCGGAATATTCAGATACTCCCGGAAAAAGCCGTCGATATGGAAGCCGAAGATGCTGTCGGCTTTCTCACAGAAATTGTCGCGGCCCTCTTCGCACGCCGGGCAAACGCCGCAGGTGCGCGCCCCGTAGAGCGCGACAACGTCGCCTTGCGCGAGATCGCGGACATCGCTGCCAACGGCGACGACTTCGCCACCCGCTTCGGCTCCGGCGACAATCGGCAGCGTGCGGCGCGCGAACGCCATGCCGCGCCATCCCCAGACGTCGATGTGATTGAGTGCAACGGCGCGGATGCGAACCTGCACTTCGTTGGCGGCAGGGGCGGCAGGCCTCGGCAAGTCGACGATCTCGAGCTTGCGTTCGGCGACGACCTGGACGGCGCGCATCGTGCCGCACCCGGACGCAGTTCGTTCATCTTGGATTGTTTGGGACATGCAGAACCTCAGGTGGGCGCAGCGGCAAGCACAAGGCAGACGTTTTGTCCGCCGAAGCCGAATGAATTGGAAAGAACAGTGCGGACCTTTGCAGCCCGCGCTTCGTTCGGCACGACATCGAGCGGCACCTCGGGATCGGGCCGTTCGTAGTTGATGGTGGGCGGAATGACGCCGTTGGCGATCGTCATGAGCGAGATCACGGCTTCGACCGATCCAGCGGCGATGAGCGTGTGTCCGACCATCGATTTATTGGAGCTGATCGGGGTGCGCGCCAAATGCTCGCCGAGCACCGCCTTCAGCGAGACGTATTCCATCTTGTCATTTTCGGGCGTGCTGGTGCCGTGTGCGTTGATGTAGTCGATCTCGTCCGGGGACGTGCAGGCATCGGCGAGTGTCTTGCGCATGGCACCGATGATTGCGGAGCCGTCGGGGCGAGAGCGCGTGCGGTGGAAGTCGTCGGCCTTCTCGCCGCAGCCACGGACAACGCCGAGAATGGCAGCGCCTCGCGCCAAAGCGAACTCGTATCAACTCGAGCACGACCGCGCCGGCGCCTTCTGCGATGACGAAGCCGTCACGGTCGCTTGCAAATGGACGCGAGGCTTTTTCGGGCTCGCTGTTGCGGGTGGAAAGTGCCGACAGCAGCGAAAAGCGGATGAGCCCCTCGGGATGGACGGTCGCGTCTGCTCCGACACATAGAGCCGCTGTTGCTTCGCCGCGGCGGATGGCTTCCACGCCCATCTGGATGGTGGTTGCGCCCGAGGCGCAGGCGGTGCAGATCGAGATCGGCTCGCCGCGCGTGCCGAACTTCACCTGCATGCGATCCGCGATGCTGGCGAACTCGGCGTGCCGTGCGAGATCGCCGTAACGCCGCGTGCGGGCCGCGGCGAGCAGGCGCTGGTAGCCGGTGCCGGAATCAACTGGGGCGTCGTCGTAAAGTCGGCGCAGGGCCGGCCATTCCAACTCTGAGGGAGGCGTGGCGATGAACAGCGGGCCGGGGAAGTTGGCCGCACTCGCGATGCCGGATTGCGTAACGGCCTCGAGCGAAGCGGCTTCGGCGATTGCATAGGACAACTCGTAGGCCGAGTAATCCGTGACGCCCATACAATCTATGGTGCCGGCAATCGTAGTGCGCAGCCCGTCGATTGGAAAACGGCGGATCGGTTTGATTCCGGAGCGGCCGGCGGTCAGTGCCGCCCAGTTGTCTGCCTTTCCACGCCCCAGCGACGTGACTATCCCCATGCCCGTTACCACGACGATGGGGCGTCCTTTGGGGTCCGTCAGTTGCGTTGCCATGGCCTTAGCCTTTCACGCGCTCGAGCAGGGCAAGCCCCTCGCCGCGCCAATGTCCGAGCCCGGTCACCAGCACGCGGTCCAGCTGCCCGGCGAAGGCTTCCTCGACACCGGACGCGTCGAACGGCGAAAAAAATCGCCCTGCGCGAAGGGCAAGCGCAGCCAGGGCGACACCCAACGGAAAATGTGCTTCGACGCCGTGTCCGAGGCGCGTGCCGTAAGCGCGAATGGCGGGATGCAGTCCCTCGCATTCAAGGCCAAGCAGGAACTCCAGTTCCTCCGCGGTCACGGGTTCGGTGCCGCTCGCGCCGGACAGTACCGCCAGCGGACCGGCCGGAAGATCGGGACAGTGTTCGTCGAACAGCATGGCGATGGCATCTCGCGCCGCGCCCGGTTCACGCCGTGAGCGGTCGGAGGCGGCTGAGGTGATGCGGGCGTAGGGTTTCGCGCCCCGGGCCTCGGCGGAGCCGCGCAACTCAAGCACCAGGAACGCGCCCATGCTGCCCGGCACGAAGCCGCCGCCGCCCGTGCGGCGTTCCCAGACGGAGCGGAAAGGATTGCGCCACAAAAAGCCGCCAAGCTCATAATTGAGCAGCAGGTCGGCCCGCTCGGCGTTGAGCGCGCCGCCGACCAGGAACAGGTCTCCCTGACCAGCCGCAATGCGACGCACGGCGTTTTCGATCGCAGATACGCCCGCAATTTCCTCGCCCTTGAACGTGCGTGACGAGCCTGTGACGTTGTGTACGATCTGGATGTTTCCGGCGAGCAGGTTGGACAGCTCACCAAGATAGAGCGTCGGCCGCAGGCCTTTGGAGAGCGCTTCATTCAGCGCGCCGGGGATGGAATTGGTGCCGAGCGTCTCCAGCACGCGCTGATCGAGAGCCACGTCGCGTTCGCCGTTGCCTGCGGACACGATGAGGTCCGTCGTGCCGAGCATGCCGGGATTTCCGGCGAGGCCAGCATCCGCGAGTGCAAGGCCGGCGGCGTAGACGCCGATGCGCTGCCAGACGCCCATCTGGCGCTGTTCAGAGCCTTTCGGGATCTGCTTGCTGAAATCGATTGGAACGAGCGGATGAATGGGATATGGCGCGAACTCTTCGGTAACGGGAGGCTCATCCGCTTCCGGCGGCTTGGTCAACAAAGCTTCATGCGCCGCTATGCCTTCGCCGCATGAGCTGATGAGCCCGATGCCGGTGACCCAGACTTGGCGGTCCTCGCTCATGCCTGATCCCTCATGCCGGAAGGAAGCCAAGGCGCGCGCCTTCATTGCGGACGTGTTCAGCGAGTGCGTCGTTAGGGAACGGCACAGTGCGGAATGTGAGTTGCGCGTCGCAGACCCGCTTGCCGTCGCGCAGGATACGAGCACGCGTTACTGCGTATCCCGAACCGTCATGGATGCGCGAAGCTTCGATCACGAGATCGGTTTCGGGAAGCACGAACGAACGGAAATTGGCCTCCTTGGCATTGGCGAAGAACGGCATGCGCGTGAAGCCGTTGAGGGCTATCAGAAGATAGCCCGACGCCTGCGCCATGGTTTCGAGCAAAAGCACTCCCGGCACCAAGGGGTGGCCGGGAAAATGACCCTCGAAGACGGGGCTCGTCGCCGGCACACGCGCGTGGGCGACGATCGAGGGCGCTTCGCGGTCGATGCTTGCGACCCGGTCGAGCATTTGGAAGTATTCGAGGCGCATTGATCCTGCGCCTCAGGCCGCCACTGCCGCGCCTGCGAGTTCGTCGATGTGCTGGCAGAGGTTCTTCATGATGAAATAGTTGTCGGAGCTTTCCTTCCCCTCGTTCACACTTTGCATCCAGTTCTCGATCGGCATCTGGATATTGAAGCGCTGGTCGATCTCGAAGGCGATATCGAGGAAGGCGAGGCTATCGACCTCGAGATTCTTCATGATGTGACTGTCAGGTGTGATCTTCTCGAGCGGCACATCGCTCGTGGAAGAAATGATTTCGGCGACCGTCTCAAACGTCGAAGCCATGTCCAAGCTCCCCCTCTGGCGCGGAAAGTTGCCGTGCACGAAAGAGCGCGTGCGCCGGCTGAAGGCTGTTGATGATGCTTGGCTAACAAGGCTCGCGCTACCAACTCTTGACGGAAGTCAAATCCCATGCGAACGCCGGGGGTTATCCCGGCAAACCAGATGCCGCATGTGCCGCAGCGGCAACGAAGAGGGGGCCGCGAACCGAGACATGGGGGATACCGCCAAGGAAACCGCGGGGGCCGCGCGCGCTGCCAGCGATCGGATCGACGAACTCAGTGTTGGTCAGTCGGAAAGTATTTCGCGCACCATCACCGCCGAGGACGTTGCTGCTTTCGCCCGTCTTTCGGGCGACTACAACGCGCTGCATCTCGATGACGAGTTCGCCGCTCGCACCGAGTTCGCTCAACGCGTCGTGCACGGTTTCGTCCATGCGAGCCTGCTGTCGACACTCATAGGCATGCGGTTGCCAGGCCGCGGCGCACTCTATCTGGGGCAAACGATCGAATTCAGCGCGCCGGTGTTCATTGGCGACACGGTCGAGGCGCGGGCGACGATCGAAAGCATCGATCGCGAGACCCGTGTTGTCGGTCTTCAGACGGAGATCGTGAACCAGAACGGCATTCGGGTGTTGCGCGGGAAAGCGCGCGCAAAAGTCTTGCGATTGGCTCCGGAGACCATTGCCGCGCCTGTTACTTCGGCGGCCCCATCACAAATGCTGGCGGGTCAGGTTGCTCTCGTCACGGGGGCATCGCGCGGCATTGGCCTTGCCACGGCGCGGCTTTTGGCGGCGAACGGCGCCAAGGTGTGGGTTAATTATAACAAGAGCCATTCGGCTGCGCTGGCGCTGGCGGAGGATATCCGCAAGTCTGGTGGTAGTTGTGAGATCGTCAAGGCCGACGTAACCAGCGCTAACGACATTGCCGCAATGATGCGCGAGGTCAGCGCCGCCGGCGGGCTCGACATTCTCGTCAACAATGCCGGACCGAAGATCGTCTCGGCGCCGTTCGACCGGCTCGAGTGGGATCAGATGTCGAAGGCTTATGCCGATATCGTCGGCAGCGCCTTCGCCATCACGCAGGCGGCGCTGCCGAGCCTCAAAAAGAGCCGGGGCCGCATCATCAATGTACTGTCGTCGGCGGCACTGGGGCGCACCGCATACAACTGGCTGCCTTATGTCGCGGCGAAAGCTGCGCTGCACGCCATCAGCAAGAACCTGGCGCAGGAACTCGGGCCGGGCGGAATTGCGGTCAATATGGTCTCGCCGTCGATGATCGATACCGACCTTGTCGCCGGCACTCCCGATCGCGTGCGCCAGACCATGATCGGCCGCACGCCGCTAAGGCGCATGGGAACAGCCGAAGACGTGGCGGGCGCAATTCTGATGCTGGCCTCGCCTTATGCCCAATTCATCACAGGCGAGAACCTGCTGGTGACGGGCGGCGACGTCATGATCTAGGGGGATGAATGGCGGGGGACCGGCAGATATCGAGTGGTCAAGTCGGGGTGGTAGCGGACGTCAACGCTGCACAGTCGGTCACGCGATTGCTCGACGCCTTGATCGAGGAGGCTCCGAGCCTCGTGCGGCAACGCAACCTGCTGCCATCGGCGGATTGGCGGAAAGCCACACCCGCGCAAGTGGCGCGGCTTAGCCAGCAACTCATGCGCGCTGGTATGGCGATGCCGGCGTGGCTCGCGCGAGGCATCCTCATCGCAGGCCATGCCCTACCCTCGGCGTTCGTTGAGAAGCTGGAACCGGATCTTGGCCTCCTCGCGGCGATCAATTCGCAGAAACTGGGCGCGGGGTTGCCAGAAACTTTGCGCCAATCGATTTGGCGGCGGGCTGCCGGTGCGGCCATGGACGCAAGCGTGGCGAACGCCATTGCCGGACGCCTCGTCGACTGCAATGAGCCTTCACTAGCATCACGCTTTGCGTTGGGGCAGTGGCAACATGCTCCCAGCCTGCTGCGGCTGGCGCGAAAGCAGATCGCCGCCGAAATCGATGGTCTGCCGCGGCTTCGAGTCCGCTTGGCCGGCTTTTCGACTACGCGTCTTCTGGCGGAGGCGCTAAAGCCTGCTTTCGGGGCCATCGGCCGTAGGGTCGAAGTCGAGGAAGCTGCGTTCGGCGCTGTTTTTCAGGACTTGATGGCTCCGGCTGCCGATGTTGATGCGGTCGTGCTGCTACTCGACCGCGAGAGCTACTTCGGCAGCGATTGGCGCGGTGGCTTGGATGTGGTCGTGGTTCATCAGAAAGAGAAACTCGACGCTCTCATCGCAGCGATCGAGACTTACTCGCGTCAGAGCTCTGCCCCGTTACTAATCAATCTGCTACCAGCAGCAACGGAACCGTCACTCGGGTACATGGACAGCATCCATGGCGCAGGTGCTGCGGCTCTCGTGGCTCTCGTCAATCGGCGTGTCACCGAGGTTGCGGAGATCCATTCCAGCGTGCACGTCGTCGATGCCGATACGGCAATGGCTGCGCTCGCGCCAGCCGATCGCTGCGACGACAAGCTCGTTTATTACGGGCGAATAGCGTACTCGGATGCCGCGACGCGCGCACTGGCGACAGCATTCGCAGGAGCTTGGCAGGCGCGCCAGCGAGGGCCTGTCAAGGTCGTGGCAGTCGATTTCGACAATACCTTGTGGGGCGGCGTCTTCGGCGACGACGGTATCGATAAGCTCGCATGCGGCGACGACTTTCCAGGAAACGCATTCAAGGCTTTTCAGCGCGATTGCTTGCGGCTGAAAGCGCAAGGCGTGTTGCTCGTCGGATTGAGCAAGAACAATCCGGACGCCATTGACGTCTTCAATAGGCATCCGGGGATGGCGCTGAAGGCGGATGATTTCGCGGTCACCGCTATCAATTGGGAGCCCAAGCCGGATAACATCCGGCGGCTCGCCCGCGAGCTGAACCTCGGCCTCGACAGTTTCCTGTTCCTGGACGACAGCCCGCACGAACGCGAGGCCATGCGCCGCATGTGCCCTGAAGTCATTGTTCCAGAAATGCCGGCTGATCCGGCTTTGCGCCCGGGCTGGTTGCGCGCTTTGCCGTGTACTTGGCCGGTCCGCATCACGTCCGAAGACACGCGCCGCGCGGACATGTATATGGCGGAGCGCAAGGTCCGGCAGGAGCAGGAAGCCGCCACGAGCTACGACGAGTATCTCGCCGGTCTCGGACAGCGGCTCGTGATCGAACCGTTGAGTGCGACAACGCTCGCACGCGTCACGCAGCTGCATCAGCGGACAAATCAGTTCAACCTGACGACGCGCCGTTTCAGTGAACAGGAGTTGGCGCAATTCATGCGCGAGGCTACCGGCGCGCTGGTGCTGATGGGGACCGTCAGCGACAGGTTCGGGGATCACGGCATTACGGTTACCGGCGTTGCGCGGATCGACGGCAAAACAGCGTGGATCGAAAGCTTGTTGATGAGCTGCCGAAGTCATCGGGCGCCAGATCGAGCACGCATTTGTTGGGGCCTTTATCGAACGACTCCTGGAAACAGGAATCGAGCGGATCGAAGGGGCCTACCGGCCGACTGCGAAGAACGCGATGGTCCGCGATTTCTACTCCTCGCTCGGCTTCTCATCCAAAGCCGAAACTGATGAAGAAACACTTTGGTCATGGCGCAAGGGCGAGCACCCATTGCCCGCCTCGCCGTTCGTCAATGTTGAATGGAGACGCCAATGAGTGCCGCCGCCTTAGAGCTCATTCCCGTCAGGCGCGAGATTGTCGCGCTCGTCGCCGACATCTTTCATCACGATGGCCCCGTTACGGCGGCGACGACGCAGGAGGACATCGAGCGCTGGGACTTTCTTCAGCACATTGCGCTCATTCGAGCGCTCGAACAGGAGTTCGGGGTCGCGCTGTCGATGGACGAGATGATGGAGATCCGTTCGGTCGGCGATATCGAAGCGGTGTTGACGCGGCATGGTGCGTGAGCCTGACCGTTCACGCCGCTTGGCTCGCCAACAAGTGAATGCGGCATCCTGACCGCGCGGACTGAGCACTCGTGGCGAGGCTTTCAGCGGTTACGCTCGCGCGACGCATTGAACTCCGTCCAAGTAAGATCTAGTCTCGTCCTAACGGGCGGGAGAGGGCAGTCTGCCACCCAAAGGCTTAATCCGGCCCCAAACGGAAGGTACAGAGATTTGCCGCGTGACTTCGGTTTTCCGGGGGCGCAGCCGTTGGGATTGGGGCGAGGTTAACGATTGATAAGCCCTGAGCCGCCAATAAATGGCCGCTAGCCTGGATTGGGAAGTCTGTGGCCGGCAAGACTGCTGGAAAACGGTGAGAGGGGGGCAGTCATTTGGTGAACCGTTCGTTCGCTGCCGCAATTGCAGATGTAACGCTTCTTATTAGCGGTCGCAGCAACTCAAACGCGATGCAATCGCGCCTGCTCCTGCGTGCTGCCTTGAACATGTGTGCGGCCAGTGCAGTCGCTTAGCGTCCTCATCACCACCTTGTTGCTGGCAGTTCTGACCGTGGGGTGTGCCACCTCATCCGACCGTGCCTTCGTGCCCCTTGAACTGGTCAAGCAAGCCGAGATCAAGGATTTTTCGAATGTCCGCGGGTGGGGAGACGAGCCTCCCTCGCTGGAACACTTCAAAGCGATGCAGCTTCCAGGCTTGAAGGCCAAGTATCAAGCGCGCGGCCGGCAAAGCAAGCCGCTGGAGTCGAACATCCTCGCGCTCTCGGGTGGCGGTGAGAATGGCGCATTCGGTGCCGGTCTGCTCGTGGGCTGGAGTGAGCGTGGCGACCGTCCGGACTTCGACTTGGTAACTGGCGTCAGCGCCGGGGCGCTGATTGCGCCGTTCGCCTTCCTCGGACGGTCTTACGATCGGCAACTGAGCGAACTTTTCACGCAGTTTGACAGCGACCAGATCTACGAGTCGAATATTCTTGCCGGAGTTCTGGGAGGCAGCGCTGTTGCCAGCAACGCTCCTTTGAAATCGCTTATCGACCGCTTCGTCGATCTGGAGATGATGCGGCAACTTGCCCAGCAACGCTCTGCTGGACGCATCCTGCTCATCGGCACGACCAACCTCGACGCAGAGCGGCCGGTTTATTGGGACATCGGCAGAATTGCCGAGAAGGGCACCAAGGAAGCCCTGGAGCTCATCCGCTCGGTGCTGCTCGCATCCGCCGCGATTCCCGGCGTCTTTCCACCCGTCAGGATTTGCGTGGTCGCGGCCGAAAAAACGTACGAAGAGCTCCACGTCGACGGCGGCCCGACGAGGCAAGTCTTCCTCTCGCCGTCGGATTTCAGCTTCCGCGAGATCGACAAGGCGCTCGGCCGAAAGGTGACGCGAAACCTGTACGTGATCCGCAACGGGAAGCTAGGTCCCGAATGGGACAAAGCCGGCGAAGGGCTGCTCTCGATAAGCCAGCGGTCTCTCTACGCCACAACCAAATATCAGGCGCTGGGCGATCTCTCGCGCATTTACGCCAAAGCTGGCGCGGACGGGATAGGGTTTCATCTGGCGGCAATCCCAGACAGCTTCAACGCAGCCCTGCCGGAACCGTTCAATCGGGGTTATATGACCGCCCTCTACGAGGTCGAGCCTGCGGTTGGGGCGCGAAGGCTATCCCTGGATGAACGCCCCGCCGGGTGTGGGTGTCGCGGCCAGTCGTTAGCGCTGGTAGTCGCAGTCGTCACAACTTCAGCAAGCTCGATATTAGTCATTGTGGGTCGTGGCCGCGCGTCATCCGGCCTAGGTTTTCGGTGGCGATTGTCTCAAATTTTTGACTGAGCAAGAATTAAGCATTCAGAGGATATCGGTATAAACTTCTGAATGACAGGCTCGAGACAACCTCTCGAGAGGCATGAAGCCGTCTTGCCGTGCCGGACTTGACCCGGAATGTTTCCCCAATTCCTTCGGTCGAGGATCCTATGTCCGCACGGCATAATTCTGAACAAAGTGTCTCCGGTTTTCTCGCAAACCTAACGATCAGTCGCGCGGTCTCCGGGTTCGGCACCGCAATGATCGTCGCGCTGGCGTTGATTGCCGCCGCATCGAGCATCGCGTTGAGCGAACTGAAAGTCGGCGGTTCCTCGTATGAACGCATCATAGCCGGCAAGGATCTCGTCGCCGACATCCTTCCCCCACCCCTGTACGTGGTGGAAGCCTATCTTGAAGCCGAGCAGGTGGTCGACGACACTTCATCTTTGAAGACACACAAAGCGCGGCTCGCGAAGCTGCATGACGAATACTCTGCGCGAAAGAAACATTGGTCGGCGGCGGCGATCCCGGATGCCTTCAAGCGGGCCTTGAACGAACGCTCCGACGCTATTGTCGCCCGGATTTGGAATGATATCGAGGGCCAGATCCTGCCTGCGATCGAGCGCAAGGATGATGCCGCTGCAAGAACTGCACTCGAAGCACTTACGCATACATTTTCCGAGCATCGCGCGATTATTATGGAGCTGTCGGAACAGGCCAACAAGTATCTTGCTGAGACCGAGGCGGCCGCTGCGACAAAATCGATTTGGTATCAGGGGTTGCTGTTTGGATTAGTTGCTTTGGTATTTGGCGTTGTGCTGGCGATGATTGGCGGGATGAAGCGCAAGGTCATCTTGCCCCTGAAAAGCATGACATCGCTGATGGGCACGCTTGCAGCCGGCCGATACGAAATCGAAATCGATCACCGTGACGGCCGCGACGAGATCGGCGAAATGGCGCAATCACTCGTGGCGCTGCGCGACGCCGGTCGCAACAAGATCCGGCTTGAGAAGGAAGCGGAAGAGACATGGTTCCGCAGCGACGCGGAACGGAAAGTGCGGGACGACGAGCAGGCTACCGCTGTTCGTGTCGTCGGCGAAGGCCTCGACCGGCTCGCAGGTGGCGACCTGACGGTGCGCATCGACACGAAGGTCGCTGATGCCTATGCAAAACTCATCGCCGATTTCAATGCTACGGTGGCGCGGCTGAAAGAGACGGTGACGTTGGTTCAGCAAACGACCGGCAGCATTTCTTCCGGTGCCGACGAGATCTCGGAAGCCGCCAGCCACCTTTCCCAGCGGACCGAGAGCCAGGCCGCGAGCTTGGAGGAAACTGCCGCTGCACTCGATGAAATCACCGCCACGGTCAGCAAGACCGCCGAAGGTTCCGACCAAGCCCGAAAGCTCGTGATCTCCGCTAAGGCCAATGCCGAAAAAGGCGGCGAAGTCGTGCATAAGGCCGTGACCGCAATGGATGCAATCGTCAAATCCTCGACGCAGATCGGCCAGATCATCGGTGTGATCGACGAGATCGCTTTCCAGACCAATCTGCTTGCGCTCAATGCAGGCGTAGAAGCTGCTCGCGTAGGAGACGCAAGTCGCGGGTTCGCCGTCGTTGCCTCGGAGGTGCGCGCGTTGGCGCAACGCTCAGCCGAAGCGGCGAAGGAGATCAAGACTTTGATCACCGCTTCTTCCGCGCACGTGCAGCAAGGGGTCGGTCTCGTCGCCGAAACCGGCAAATCACTGGAGCGGATCGTGGGCGAGGTGAAAGAGATCGCCGCTGTGGTCGCCAATATTGCGTCGGGAACGCAAGAGCAAGCGCTTGGATTGCAGCAAGTCAACACCGCGGTGAACCAGCTCGACCAGATGACGCAACAAAATGCGGCAATGGCTGAAGAGGCCACGGCTGCGAGCCGGTCGCTGTCCAAAGAAAGCGCTGAGCTGGTGCTGTTGATGGGCCAGTTCAAGCTCGCTCAGCAAGCGAATGTGCATGCCCTTCATCGCGAGGCGCCGCGCGCAATTGTAAAGCCGAAGCGCTCTATCGCGAAGCCGGCGATGCGGCAAAGCAGCTCCCTCGCATTGAAGGCCTCCGAGCCCGATCATGCTGATTGGAAGGATTTCTAAACTCGACAGGACGCGCTGTAAGGGCAGCGCCTCGCGGTGCCGCCCCGCCCCCCACGATTCTCGATGCTCGATGACGGAGCCATCCGAGGCGCGGGCGCTGCGTCGAACTTGCAGCGAAGGCCGTTTACGGGAAGATTGGTCTTCGCAACCAATTGGAGGTGGGTGGTGCAGTCAATCTGGGCAAGACGGACGCGCTCGCGGGGCCGCCGCATGGCAGGTGTGGCCACATTGCTAGGCGGCGCTCTTCTATCTGCCGGGGTCTCGCCCACGTTCGCGCAGGACTCCGGCTCAAACTCGCTCGCGCAAGCCTCCGGACCACAGATTGGAGGTTGCCGGGTTTTTCCATCCGACAACATCTGGAACACCAGGATCGATGGGCTGCCCGTGGTTCCGCGCTCGCAACACTACGTTGAGAGCATCGGTGCGGGCGAAGGGCTGCGTGCCGATTTCGGATCGGGGCAATACAATGGAGCACCGATCGGCATTCCATTCGTGCTCGTACCGATGAAGCAAGCGAAGGTCGAGATTCGCTTCCAGGATTTCGGCGACGAACCTCACATCGCCGATGAAAGCGATGCCGGGCCCTATCCGATCCCGCGCAATGCGCCTATCGAGGGCGGCCCCGACAGCCGCGACGACCGGCACGTCATCGTGGTGCAAGAGGGCAGTTGCACGTTATTCGAGTTGTTCAAGGCCGTGCCTAACGCTGACGGAAGTTGGGCCGCTGTTTCTGCTGCGAAATTCGACCTCGAGGGGCATGAGCTTCGCCTCGACGGCCACACCAGCGCGGACGCAGCAGGTTTGCCCATCTTTCCCGGTCTCGTGCGCTACGAGGAGGTCGCGGCGGGGGAGATCCGCCACGCCTTGCGGTTCACCGCGCCCCGCTCCCGCCGTGCCTATGTCTGGCCCGCGCGCCACTTCGCGTCTCAAGCGACCGAGGAGGAACTCCCGCCGCTCGGACAGCGGTTCCGGTTGCGGGCGGATTTCGATATTTCCGGTTTCTCGCGCTCTAATCAGGTGATCCTGCGCGCGTTGCAGATCTACGGGATGATTCTCGCGGACAACGGGTCGCCCTGGTTCCTCAGTGGCGCACCGAACGCGGCTTGGAATAATGATCAACTCCGCGAGCTTCAACAGATCAAAGGCTCGGACTTCGAAGCCGTCGACGTGTCGTCGCTCATTCGCGAAGCGGATTTAGGGCAAGTGAGCGGGCGCTAGCTGACGCGATCACTCTCGGAGCCAATGGCGGAGGGGGTGTCCGCCATCCTTACTGTAAGTTGCGGAATTAGTTTAACTATTTATGCGCTGCATTTCCAGGCACCCTACCAGCCATCCTATTCGCACGGGACCGTCTACTCCACTACTGGCTCCGGAGCGCGGTCGGACGGCCCGAGGTGCACGACTGTGCTGCTGAGCGGACAAGCCGCTCGCCGAACGGTTCGGCGTGCAAAGTCGGATGATCAACGTCTACCTGTTGCGCGACCTCATCAACAAGGTGGAGGGCATCCACTTCACTGCCAGCGACGAGCTGCACACGCTGGGATCGCTCTATGAATCGATGCTGCGCGAAATGCGGGACGCGGCGGGCGACAGCGGTGAGTTCTACACGCCGCGCGCCGTCGTTCGCTTCATGGTCAAGGTGATGGACCCGCACCTTGGGGAAATGGTGCTCGATCCAGCCTGCAGCACGGCGGGCTTCCTGGTCTAGGCGTTCGAGCACCTGCGCACCCAGGTCAAGACCGTCGGCGACCGCAAGAAGGCTCAATCCGGCTCGCTCTTGGGTTGCGAGCCAAAGCCGCTGCCGCTCGGGCAAATGAACCTGCTGCTGCATGGCCTCCACGCGCCGGAGATGGCAACACGCTGCGCTTCAAGCTCTCGGAGATCGGCGAGAAGGAGCGCGTCGACGTCATCCTCACCAACCCGCCCTTCGGCGGCGAGGAGGAGAAGTGGATCCAGCGGTGGAGTTGAAGTTCCTTTCTGATGGCCTGCGGTGGATCCTGTCGATACCGCCTTTGCATTTCAGCCCGGTCAGAAGCGGCGAGGGTGGAGACGCCGCAAAACTCGACGTTGTTGGAGAATCTCCCTAGCCCGATTTCTCTCCGTAGGGAGGCGGGTGGCTGAGTGCTGGCAGGAACAGCACACCTCTTGGGAGCGTTCTGCCCCGGAGGGCGGCGAAAGAGCGCGTAATGTCGGCTGGGCGCATTGACTTCCAAGGCTTTTTCGATGAAATGCCCGTCGCAATTCATATCTTGGGCGACGACGCAACACTGCTCTACGCGAACAAGGCAGAACTAGATCTGCTCGGCTACCCCGCCCAGGACTACATCGGACGCCACATCGCCGAGTTTCACGCGGATCAAGACGTCATCGGCGATATTCTTGCTCGTCTTGCAAACGGGGAAAACATACAGGGTCGTCTGGCGAGGCTGCGGAAGAAGGATGGCTCCCTCCGTGAAGTCCGCATCACCTCCAGCGGGCGCTTCCAGGATGGCGAGTTCGCGGGCACCCGGTGTGTGACTTTAGATGCCGAAGCCGAAAACGCCGAGGCCCGGCTCGCGGCCATCGTCGTCTCCTCCAATGACGCCATCGTCAGCAAAACCCTCGACGGCATCATTACCTCCTGGAATCCTGGTGCGGCGCGGCTCTTCGGCTATGGGGTCGACGAGATTGTGGGCCAGCCGATCACAAGGATTATCCCGCCGGAGCTTCACGACGAGGAAAAGGAAATCTTGGCCAAGCTGCGGAAGGGCGAGCGTATCGAGCATTATGACACCGTGCGGGTCGCAAAAAATGGCCGCCGCATCGACGTATCGTTGAGCATTTCCCCTGTTCGAGACCGCGCGGGCAGGCTCATCGGCGCAGCCAAAGTTGCCCGCGATATCACCGAAAGGAAAAGGTCAGAGCAGCGTCAAAGACACCTCGTCGCCGAGCTTGATCACCGCGTGAAAAACAATCTGGCCATTGCGCAGGCGATAGCCTCGCAGACCCTGCGGAGCACAGTCAGCCCCGCCGAATTCGCGGGCAACTTTATTGGTCGTATCCGCTCCTTGGCCGTGACGCATGATCTGCTGGCAAATGCGAACTGGGAAGGTGTCGAGCTCGGCGCGCTGATCGAAGCACAAACCGGCGCTGGCAGGCACAGGCGCATTTCTTGTTCTGGTCCCAGGATCATGCTGCCGCCGCAGCTTGCGTCGAACCTCGCTCTCGTTTTTCACGAACTCGGGACGAATGCCCGCACGCATGGGGCACTTTCGACAACAAACGGCAGCGTATCCGTGGATTGGAGCATCGAGTCAAAACCCGAACCAATTTTAAATCTGCGGTGGTCCGAACGAGGCAATCCGGTCCTAGCTCAGGCAACGAAGTTCACCGGCTTTGGCACCCTGTTGATCGAACGCACCATGAAGTCGATTACGGGTGGCGAGGCACGAATGCATACAGACACTGACGGCGTAAGCTGGGAAATCGCCCTGGACCTACCGAGATCGTTGATTGCCCCCGCGCTGAGCGGACTGGATAGCAGTATGGATACGGGTCATCGCCTCGACTGTCTTCATCCTAGACGCATCCTCCTGGTTGAAGATGAGCCTTTGATTGCGCTTGAGTTGGCTGACGCTTTGGAGGCGGGAGGTTTCCAGGTCGTGGGCCCCTCGGCGACGCTGGAGGAGGCGCTCGCGGTGGCGATGGCCGAGGAGTTGGACGTGGCGCTCGTCGATGCGAACCTTGGCGGCAAACCCATCGACGAGCTTGCCGCCGTTCTCGTGCGACGAAACATTCCGTTTGCTTTTGTGACGGGCTACGGGCGCGAGGGGCTACCGGCCGCGTTCGCCAGTGCCCCACTTCTGACCAAGCCCGTCAAAAGCGAAGAATTGCTTCCGTTTGTCGATAAGGTCCTCTTGGCGGCGCCTTAGCGCGCTGAGGAGCAAGTTCGGCTCGCCAAACGCCGCTGCGCTATTGCCCCCTCGCGCTCGTCGCGCAGGATAAGTAGGCCGCTCCCGAAACTCCGCGACGTGCCTTCCGACAGATTCTAGAGAGCACTTGGATTATCTTCTCCGGCTTCTCCTGCGATGCCTGGAGCAAGCGCGCCTGAAGCGGTCCCCCCATCGTGCTTCAGGGGCTCCTCCCTCCCTCGAGGACCAGCCTGCGCTCCCTCGGTCAATTGCGCGGGGTCACTCATGAGCAGCCCCCAGCATGGCCTTGGGATTGACTACCTTGATTAAAATCACGACGCTGCTCCGCAGCTAGGCGCAATCTGGTCGGCGTCGAAGCTCACTCAAGACGGAGTCCAAGTCGATGAAGAACCCGACCCGGCATCATACACCCGACGACGACCCGGAACCCGGAACTCCTGGCACCGGGGAAGACGTCTGCCCGGAGTGTCACGGAACCGGCAAACAGGTGGACAAAAAGACCGGCAAGCCGACAGAAGAAGAGTGCGAGCGCTGCGACGGGACAGGCAAAATAATTGAGGGCATCGGTTAGGAGGCTGACCTCCGGCTGTTATCCATTGGCCTGCTTGACATGACACGCGAAGAGGAGTGCTGGAGTTGAGGCAATAAAGCCCGTCGCACTGATTGAACCGCTACTGCCGCCGGGCTCCACCTTGAACAAAGCCCGAACCTGTCCTTCCGAGACTGACGCCTGCTGATCGAGGAGCTTATCTCCAAACAGGCGGCGGCAATGGGACTGATAGCGGACAGTGTCATCGGCGGCAATCGCGAGCGCGAACGATGAGGTGGCTCCGGACCCGGGGACGACCGGAAATCACCTCCCCAGTCACCGAGACGGAAGAAAATCAGGGGCGCCTTGCTCACTTTGCGGAAGCCGAAGTATCGCTGGGTATGGTCGCGAGCATCCGACGATACCGCTTCAGCCCTGGTCTCCAATAATGCTATGGTTCGTCATCAGATAAATGACGCGCGGGAATGCGGAGCGCACGTTGAGGTTGTCGCGCGCCTGTGCTCTCGTTGGTCGTTCTAATTTTTCCAGAGCGCGCCGAGCACGAACCCGAGCAACGCTGCGCCTGCGAGCGTCGCCATGGGCTGCTCCTTGAGGGATTTCTCGAGGAAAGGCCGGACCTGCTTCGCCGCCTCCTGCGCTTGCTCGCCGTATTCGCGGGCCTGATCGGCGATGTCACCCGCCATTTCCTGTGCGCTGCTTGCGACGTCTTTAACTTTTCCGCCCGCCGCGTCGGCCATGTCGTGCAGGCGGTCTTTCGCAGTTTCGATAGCGGTCTGGCCAAATTCCTGCGATGAGTAAGGGCCTTTCTGTCGTGTCATTTGAGGCTCCTTTGACCGCCGGGTGCGGCGCGGTCCTTGGCCAGCGAACGCGCAGTCCATGCGCTTGTTCCGTCCAACGCGACTAAGATCCCGACAGCGCCGCTCATAGCAGTTTAACGTTCGAGTATAAGTAGCTGAGGCTTCGTTCGCCTTTGGCCACCGACTGTAGCTGCGCGAGTGGCGAGAAGCGAAGCTTTGGACTCGTTCGTAGTGCGACGCCTATCGCCGAGAGTGCCGCCTCGTTGAATTTGTAGCATGCAGCGTATCGCCGCGATGACAGGCGGCGATCGCGCCGCGGATACACCTCTGCCACGGATGGCGTCTTGTGAGGCAAGATCTCGCCCACCCCCGCATCTAATCGCGTTGGCCTCGAGGCACCGCGTTGAGGACCCCGCCTGCCGCCGCCTCGCTCCCTGCTTCCGGGGGATGCGCCGCCTCGACGATTTTGATCCGACCGCAGGCACAGCAGGGCCGTAACGCGTGACGACAACGCCTGAGACGACGCAACGTCAGGCCAGGCCGCATCGAGCGCCGCCGCAATCGCTGCAGAGGCCATGCCAACCCCCACCACAATGCACCTCCCACGGGGCTTTTTCGGAAGGGTGGCGTCGGACAGCCCGCACATGATTGGTCCCACAGGGTGACAAGCGCACTAACTCAGCTTGCCAGGTGACATGTGAAATTGCGGACTACCCCGACAACCCGGACAAGGGCCGGCACCAAAAGTCGGCAAGATGCCCACTGTTGGAGTTGCTATGCGGGCTCGCCCAGCTCAAAGTCAGCTTCATACTAATCTTCAATCTTCGACTGGGAATTTGGGGCGTTCGAATCCTCGCCAAGTATTTAACCACTTCCATTCCGCGTAGCTGTAGCCAATGGCCGCC
Organism: uncultured Alphaproteobacteria bacterium; assembly: GCA_963847435.1. GTDB lineage: Bacteria > Pseudomonadota > Alphaproteobacteria > Rhizobiales > Hyphomicrobiaceae > CAWJZR01. The sequence continues at coordinate 150,439 of CAWJZR010000002.1, forward strand.
ATCGCGCTGAGCGACGGAAAGCTTCTCCAGCAATATCGCGGGCTTTGCCAGATCTTGCGCAGGGTCTTGGCGTTGATCGCTGCCACGCAGTCACGATTGGCGGCGTTCAAGTCGGCCAAAGTGAAGAAGAACTGGTCGCGCAGCAAGTCAGGCTGCGCGACAGTTAACATGAGACGTCGATTGGTCTTGAGGATGTCGCTCGGTCAGATGAAGCCTTGCGGCTTTGGCGACGACGCATTAGAGACCGCGCGAGCGAAGATCTGATTGCACGCGGCCACCGAGTACCAGTGTCGATGTTGTCACCGAACACGAACGTTAGCATCAATGCGGTATACCGAAAGATGTAGCGCGTTCGGGCTCTTCGTGGTTGAGTTGCCGGTGCAGCTATCGCTTGCCCGAGACAGTGCCCGCAATGGGACAGCTGTTCATTATTCCTCAACGCGTGCTCGGCACAGTGTTTCCGGCGTGGGAATGACTTCAGCTTGCCGAGATCGCGAGGCGGTCAATGCAATTGAGACTGCAGCACAGTGCGACGCGACACGACAGGAACGCCACGTTCCATATGTTCAGGCAGAGACAGGCAACCCTCCGCGAGTTGCTGAACGCGGTGCAGTCTAGGCACGTGGCGGCTGAGCATCCGGTAACTTTCGTTTTTGGCCTCGGCGCTGTCCGCATCATCCAGGGCAATAAAGAAGTTGGCTGGTGGACGTGCTCGCGCGGCTTGCTATTCTTCCGCGTTGAGGGGGATCGATCGGCCTTGTTCAAAACCAGTTCAATTGAGGAGGCCGTCTCGTTCACCAAGGACGTGATCGCCGACCTGCGTCGTTCCTGAGCACAGGATACGCAGAGGCCTATATTTTTATTGCAGGAGCCCGCACCCGGCGGACTTCCGGGCCTAGGAGAGATCCCATGACCACATCAGGCATAACCTCTCGAACCGCAACACGCGGCAACCTCTGGCGTGGGGCCGTTCTGCTCCTTGCATGTCTTTCGGCTGCCACCCAAGCAAATGCGGTGGGGGCGCGCTCGAAGATCGCGTGCCTCAGTGATTATCGGGCCTATTGCAGCGCGTACGGGGTCGGCAGCACCGAGCTAAGGCGGTGCATGCGGGCAAACGGCGCGAAGCTCTCCGGCCAGTGCATTCGTGCACTCGTGGCTGACGGTGAAATTTCGGAGGCCGAAGTGGCTCGGCGCGCAGCAAGCATGCGCTGAGGCAACAAGGATCCAGGTTAGCGACCACCGGCCCGACACCCGATTCAGCTATCCCCAGTTTGGCGTCACATTGTGACTAGTCCGACCAGGCGCAAGTGGGGTGGCCGGACTTGAGCACCTACAGTTATCCGCCGGTCGGGACCTGCACCCGAATCTGTCCGAAATAGTGTAGCCGCTCTGAAATTGGACGCCGAGGAAAACCCATGTACGCCAGCGTGCGCCGCTACAAAGTACACCCCAGAAAATCGGTGAGCTGGAAAGGCGGCTGCCGATCGCGGTCGAGGCGATGAGCGCTCTCAGATGGCTTCCGGGCCTATTATGTGATCAAAGGCGAGGATGGCTCGATTGCGTCGGTGAGCCTTTTCAGTAGCAGTGAAAGCGCCGCGCAGTCCAATGTCGTTGCGGCTCAGTATGTGCGAGAACACGCCGCTGACTTACTGACAGAACCGGTCGACACCATCACAGGCGAAGTGATCGCCTACGCGTAGTAACACCAGTTTGGCTTCAAAGCGCGAAACGGTCTCACAAAATAGCGGCTAGATGTTGCGAACTGAGCAGCGATCAGTTTCAAAGGAAAGCCCTGTGAACGACCAACTCAGCCGCTACCTATTTACTGCGTTTCAGGATGCCCGCATTCCCGAGAACGTGACGGCGATGGTTGAGGACAACGTTGCGAAGACCCGCGAAGTCTACGATAAGCTCAGCACGGTCGCAAAAGACAGTGCAAAGGTGATCGAGAATGTGGTGGGGGTGTCGCAAGCCGGAGTTAAAACCATCGGCGAGGTGCTTCTGCACAATACCGAGCAGAACGCGATCGCTGTGCTAGATGCCGCTCAGGCAATTGCGCGCGCCAAAACAGTCCCAGAGCTGATGCAGCTGCAATCTAACTTCATCCAGCAACAATTCGCTTTGGCTGCCGCCCAGTCACAGGAATTGATTGAGCTTTCGACAAAGGTCGCCCAGCAAACATTCCAGTCCGTGAACGTGGCGAGCATTGGCGAGCTGATGAAGTTCCGCTGATCGCTCCACCGCTGTGTCGAGGCCTGTGCTAAGTGGCCACTTACCGCTTCCGCACGAACGCGTCGTGATAATCAGTCATGTTCCCTCATGCGCCATCCTTTCCCGCTGGCGTTGCATGCAGCTGAAGGGTCGCCACGTAGTGCCGAAGTTGTCGCTCCGCCTGGCTGGTGTCCTGGTGAGACCGCTTGAGGTAGTCGACGCGCCCTCGCTGGCTGGCAACCAGCATGCGTGCGATCTCAATGTGCCAGTCTATTTCCGCGAGATGGCGATGGTTCGAATGCTGCTCCATGCAGGAAGAACGCCGCAAAACATGAGTGGTTCACTCGGATAATGTCACTCCCGGTGGCTCGCGGCTGCGAAATAACAGTGCACCGCACGCGGGACGAGGTGTTGCAAGCCACCGTGCAGGCTCGTAAAATCGCATCCACTGCATCAGAATTTGACGGAGGGTTCTATGCCGTTCCGGGCTTTGGCCGAGGGCCTCTTACCCGATGAGCTGACTGTGCTAGGTCGGGCATTCGATGGCGCGTGTGCTGAACTGAGGCTCGATCGCCAAGAGGGTAACGAGGCGCAGCGCGAGTACATTGCGAATGCTGATCCTCAAATTTGCCAGCCACGGACATAATGGACGAAGTGACATTACAAAGGGCAGCAATTGCCGAGTTGCGCCCCGCGCGCACTGCGGAGTGACCGTTCCCAGACGCTGAGCTAGGTCTTATGAGCGGCCGTCAGGGCGTTCGGATTGAACCAGCCACCTGAGGCTATGTACTCTGCTTCCAGGAGCTGGCTGGAGATGCAAATGCGGGCGGTTTCCGAGGCCTGGATGATGGGGCGTGGCTCGTGGCCCAGCGGCGATGCTCATCCCGGCAAATGTGGCAACCGCGGATGCAACTCGCCAGCATCTCAAATGTAGGGGGTTGCTCGCTCGCTTTAGAAACGCCGTGTGCGGAAGGCATTTGTAGTTTCATTGATTTGTCACGGTCCGTCTCGCGGCGGCGTCGAGGTTTCATCCTCCGTACCATCTCGTGTGATAAGCCGGGCACTACGTTGCCCCGTTAAATAGATCCAGAGCCAGCTCAGTGCGACCGCGAGCCGATGGCGAAGCCCGATCAAAAATAGATGTGGACGAAGCCCCATAGCCACCACGCCAGACGGCCGGTCAGCGTGATCCACGCGAAGTCAACGACAGCGGCACGCTTTCCGATTGTGGCGAGCGTTCCGGCATCCTTGTAATGGAACGGCGTAAGCTAAGCGATGCTTCACCGCGCAATCGCAATTTAATCGCTTCGGCGACATAGCGCCCCTCCTGCTTAGCAGCCGGCGCGATTCCCGGGGTGAGTTTTCCATCTGCCATTTCGAGGTGGACCGTGTCGCCAATCGCGAAAATATTGGGATGCATTGGGACCGTCAGATCCGGTTGCACCAGAATGCGCCCGGCGCGATCGGCCGCGATGGTGATGACGCAGCAACACCTGCAGCCCATAAGATTGTGCTCGCTCGGACAAACTGATCACCGATCTCGACGCCTTCGGGCGTACATTTCGAAACGGGCTGTCCGAGCCTCACCTCCACTCCAAGCCGCGTCAGTGCCCGAAGCGCATAGCCGGACAGACCTTCGCGGAAGCCCGGAAGGAGACGGGTTCCTGCTCGACGAGAACGACGCGAGTGTTTCGTGTGTCGAACGCTCGAAAATCCTTCCGCAAAGTGTCTCGCGCGAGTTCTGCGAGCGTGCCCGCGAGTTCCACACCGGTTGGTCCACCTCCAATAATGACGAACGTCAGTTCCTTCGCGCGTTGTGCGGCATCAAGCGTTCGTGCGGCTTCCTCAAAGGCAAGCAACACCCGTCGCCTGATGGCAGTCGCATCTTCGATCGTCTTTAGGCCAGGCGCAAAAGGCTCCCACTTATGATGACCGAAATAGTCGTGGCGCGCGCCTGTTGCCAAAACCAATGTATCGAACGAAATAGCTGTTCCGTCCTCTAAAAGAACGTGTCGGCCGATGCTGTTCACTCCAACCACGGTCCCGAGTAGCATGGTGACGTTTGCATAATCAAGAGCGAGCGGATCGGCCACGCAATCTCCGATGGCGCGAGCGATGCCGTTGCGGCTTGGTAAAGTAGAGGCTGGAACAAGTGATGGTTACGACGGTCGACCACCGTGACTTGAATATCTGTCGTGCTGAGCCCGCGCGCGACTTCGAGGCCACCAAACCCGGCGCCGACTATTACGACATGCGGGACGTCTCTCATTATTGTTCGGGCACCGAGCTATTCTTGCGCGCGGGATAGACGATCGTCGCGTCGGGCTGAACGACCGCGCCCGTCGTCAGCTGCGCGCGCTGAAGACGACCTTCTCCCATGATGTGAAAAACAGTCTCTCCATTGGCGATGAGATAGTCAGCGACGATGCGGCGATGACATCGCCACCAGACGGCTTCCGAACACATAATCGTGCAGCGCTGATTGCGTCCCTCGTCGAGTAAATGTTCGATGCCCGCCTTAAATGCGTTCGGATGAGGGCGTAATCAGCGTAGTTACGAAAGCTCTTGTTGGTCCAGAGATCATTGGCATGCTCGAACAACCCTCGCGCCGTTCGCGCGAAGACCACCGAGGGCCGCCATGTGTTCGTAGGAAATCTCGGAAACTCGCCAATGTTTCGTGAAGCGCCTCCTTGTTAAACTGCGGGTTCTTCAACGACCGTGGCATCTTTCGAATGTCCGCGACGAGAGCGACATCGGCTTTACGCAACAACGTCAACGAACTCCTCAAGACTTCGATTGGAGTGGCCGATGGTGAAGAACGGAAGATTCACACGTCGCCTTTACCTGCGAGTGCGCTCGAGGGCGCCCCCTTTGTGAGCCGCGACGTGATCGGTCTTGTCGCTCTTGATTTCATATTGGGGATCGTTCTCGGAGGCGTGGTGGACATGTCCCTTGTAATCGAAGTCTCGGGTATGGACTGCTATAATGGTCCCCGACACCCGGCCAGCCTCGGAATTCCAACTTACATGATCGCCGAGTTCGAACATCTTGGTCATCTCGTAGCCTTCCCTTTTAGGAGGGCATCTCTCAGCACGACGGCATCATTGTGCTGTTCGTCATGGGCGCTGTAGACGAGAGTGACTGCTTGCTTCTTGGCCAAGGAACGAATTTTCTCCAACTCTTCGCCATGTTGACGAAGCTCGGCCCGGTAGCGGTGTTGGAACTCCACCCAGCGTTCGGGATCGTGACCAAACCATTGTCGCAACTCGGCGCTTGGGGCGATGTCCTTCATCCACTCATCGAGAGCGGCTTCTTCTTTGCTTACCCCGCGCGGCCACAGCCGATCGACAAGGATTCTTATGCCGTCATCCGGTGCCGCCGGCTCGTAAGCCCGCTTCAGCCGAAGATGCGATGCAGGAAAGGGGAGCATTGTCATGCCGATGTCTCCTGCTCGAACGCTAGCTCCATGCGCAGGCTGTCGAGATCCCGTCCCACAGTCGCGAATGCGAGGCGCTTGCCATTTCGCCAATACGTGACTGCGCAGTCATGCGCAGCGGGGTCGCCGTCGATGCCCAGGCGGTCCCATCGCTCGGCGTGGCCTATATAGTTGATGGCCGTACCGTAGTGTTGGCTCCAGAAAAAGGAACCGCCGCAAAGCGTTCCCGTTGTCCAAGGATATTCCGCGCATGCGACGGCCGCGTCGACCGGCTTTGCGGCCGGCACTTCAAGGCGATCATGACAGCTCACGGCTCGTCTTCGGTGGGCAGCTCGCAGCGGTTGTGTATGTCGGTGGCGGCCACGGCTGCCTGCCCCATAGCCACCACGATCTGATCAAGGCCCCGCATCACGCCGCCCGCGGCGTAAACTCCTGGAACGGTGGTCCGATTATGATCGTCCACAACGAGTGCGCCGGTGTCATCGTGCTTAGCACCGAGAGCGACGGCGAGCTCGGAGCGCGGCTTCAGCCCGAGCGCTGAGTAAAGCACTTCGAAGCGGTGCTCCTCGCCGGTTTGGGTGCGCAGCGCTACGATGCGGCCGTCGGCCACGTCGAGCGTAGCGACGGGTTCATGCACGACCTTGATCCCGTGCTTGTCGGCCCGCTCACGTTCGCTGAGCTCCATCGGTTGGCCGAGCGTCATAAGAGTCACGTCACGCGAGTAGGTGCGGGCAACAAATACCGCTTCGCCAAGGCCCCGGTCGCCATGGCCGATCACCGCAATTCGCTTACCCCTGGCCTCGAAGCCGTCGCATATTGGGCAGTAGCGGACGAGACCGCGCCGGACAGCGTCTGAGAGGTCGGGAAACTCAGGCTCAACGTCGACGGCGCCCGTGGCAAATAAGATATGGCGAGCGGCGACCTCGCACGACTGGCCCTCTGCGCTGATCTGAGCATTGAACACGTTACGTCCCTTGTTGATCAGCGACACCGTTCCGGAGAGCACGGAAACGCCGTAACGTTGGAGGTGCTCGCGTTGGCGAACGAGAAGAGCGCGCCCGGAAATGCCTTCAGCGAAAAGGGGGATGTTGTGGCTCCTTTCAATCCATGCCGTTCGCGGCTGCCCCGCGTCCACCACGACGATGCGCCGCTCAAAACGGGCAAGATAAAGCGCGCCGGTCAGCCCCGCCGGGCCGCCACCTATTATGAGACAGTCAAGCGGATGATTGGCCGCCTCGACGGTGGGAGCTGCTTGATGTGTGGCGAGCGCGTTCGACGAAGGCTGAGCCGTCATGGTGCCAGCGACGAGATATCGAAGCGGTCGCAAAGGTCCAGAGGGTCGCGGAAGATTGCGACACAACCAGCATCCTCCAGCACCTCCTTTGGGAACCCGCCGCACAGCAGTCCGACCGTCGGCAGCCCAGCTTGGCGGCAGCTTGCGCGTCGAAGGGGGAGTCACCGACAACAATGGCGTCCGTCGCGCTAAACGGGGTGATGTGCTTTAGGGCGGCCGCGAAGATGTCCGGCGCCGGCTTCGAGAGCTCGGCGTCGTCGGCCGAGGTGACAGCATCGACCAAGTCGCCGATCTGGGCCGTCTTTATGTGGTGGTCGACCTCGTCCGCCTTGCCCGAGGAGGCGAGCACGATTGTCTGACTCGCCGCCCTAATGCGCTCAAATAGGAACCGCACGCCCGGGAACGCCGCCGCCCGCGGCAGGTAACGGCGCTTGAACAGTTCCGCCCGGAAGTCGCTTATTTCCTCCCCGTACGCCCGTAGCAAATCGGGGCTAAGAAAGATCGGCATAAGTTGGTCCCCACCCTTGCCCATTTGGCCACGGACCTCGGCTTGGCTTACTTCTATCCCGAAGTGCCGAAAGGCCTCGGCCCAGGCCGCGGCGTGCAGATCGTTGCTGTCGATCAGGGTCCCGTCGACGTCGAAGATCACGGCTCTGGGCACGATGGGTCACTTCTGCAAAGACGAATATAACAACAAACTCGACTACGCCGCATTCGTTGCAGCTTTGTCTGCGATCGAAGCCCTTTCAGCTTGATAACGGCGCGGGACGAGAACATGCCCGCTTCCATACCGGGACTAGACCCAAAGCGGGAGCGTTCAAGATTGCCGACCGCGAGCTTGCCGCTGGCAATCTCGATCAAGGAGCGCTGTACGGCGACGACATGGCCCTCGCCCGAGGGCCGGAATTGACAAGGTCGGCTGGGCGTGAAGAATCGCGCCATGATCCGGGTCTCACTCAGCGAAATCAAGCGCCGCTACGTGGCGAATGGCCGGCCGCTCGACATCGCCACGGAAGCTGCGTTGCGCGCTGACCGGCGGGCTGGCGCGCGGGCGATCCTGCAGGCGATCGAACGGCGCCGCTTCGAAAACCGCGCCGAGGGTCAGCGGCTGCGCAGGTTGCTGCGGTACGAGGCGGCTTTGTGGGATAGAGGTGTCCTGCACGTTGCAGGTGTCGATGAAGCGGGGATGAGCCCTTTGGCCGGGCCTGTATCGGCCGCAGCTGTCATCTTCCTGCCTGGCGCGCGGATTCCCGGCATCGATGATTCAAAGAAACTGTGCGCTGCCGAGCGTGAGCGGCTCGCGGCGGAAATCAAACGCAGCGCTGTGGCGTGGTCAGTCGCGTTCGCAGAAGTCGCGGAGATCGACACCATAAATATCTACTGGGCCAGCCAGCTGGCAATAAAGCGCGCCGTAGCAGGTTTAATGGTACGCCCGGCTCACATGCTCATTGATGGCCGCCGGGTGAAGGACATCGGGATTGACCAGCAGGCGATCATCGGTGGCGATGCAAAAAGCCTGACAATTGCGGCCGCTTCGATCCTCGCCAAGACGGCGAGGGACGCGCTCATGCAGCATCTTCACGCGAGGCATCCCGGTTATGGATTCGCAAAACACAAAGGCTACGGGGTGCCGGAGCACCTCGATGCGCTCAAGAAGCTGGGGCCCTGTCCACTGCATCGCAGCTCATTTGGCCCGGTGCGGTCTATACTCGGTCTTCCGCCCCTGCCCCCCTGGCCTGGAAGTGGCATCTAAAGGATACGTCCGCCACGAACGCTGCGCCTCATAGCGCCTGTGCCGAAATTCATTCCGGCCGTCGCTGCGCGTCTTCCAGCCCCCGCTTGGTGGGCGCGTGCAGCTGCACAATCAGGCCGATGCATTCTCTCGCCATGGCCTTCGCCTTCGGGCTCGGCGCCCTTTGAGGGCGGGTTTTTAACATGACCGGACATATCAGAGCATCCAGTGCCAAGCGTGGCGCACCTCGTGGCCATCATCACGGCCGGCCGGTGCAGCAATTTATAGGCGCGCTTTTTTGATTCCTTCGGGGTTTGTCAGCCAGACGATCGCGGCGGGGCGTGCGGTTAAGCCATTCGCGTATTCGATGGCGAATTGCCGAGCTTTTGGACAAGTTTGGTATGGCGCGAACTCGTCTTCTCGTGCCACGGCGCATACTCTCTCCAGAGAATTGTTACTAATGTTATAAAATTACTTTCAAAGGGCGTGAATCCGAATTGTGCCAGGGACGGCTGCTCGGATATCTCCGTCTCCGTTTAACGCATCAATGGCATGAATGTCCGGAAGCAAGGCATAGCCGCCGGCGGGGGCTCCGGCGGCCGAGGACCCGATGGGGTCGGGTCTCTGCCGGCTGAGGCGGCCGGCATCGCTTCCAATGCCGCCTCAACGCCGAGGACCGCCTCGAGTTCCTAGCCGCTTAAACTGATTCACTGCCAGGTTCGACACCATGCCAGGTGTCTTGATCTAGCCGCACTGGTGCCCTCACAGCCGGCACCTCATCTGCGTTCGGAACCTGATTGTCGTGGGGGCGTTTGCCTGTCCTGGGACTAAGGTAGTCCGTATCTATTCTATTTGAATTCCGCGTAAGGGAGTGAATGCGATGAAGCGATTTGCAGTGTTGATGTTGCTGGCCTTCAGCCTGCCGACAGCGGCAAGTGCCGCGGAGGTCGGCATCGGCCGCTATGGCGTTGAAGTCAGGCCGTCACGCCCGCACGGTTATTATCGCGACCGCCCGAACTGCCGCGAGTTGCGCGCCGCCTGCACGCACAAGGAACAGTTAGGTGAGGAAGGGCAGGGCAACTGCCGTCGCTATCGGCAACTGTGTCGCTGATGCGGCCATCGCGGGCATCGGCTCCTTCGTCGATGCTCGTCCGTCGCTGTAGATATGTGGGTTCAAATACGTCGGTGCATATCGGTCTGTCGCTCAGGCCGATGACACGTGACTATTTGCTCCGGTTGCCCCTATGGTGTCGAAACGGTTTGCATCGACGGCTAATGGCACTCGGCCGGTCACTACCACCCTCGCCCACGACCTCGACACCTCTATTCGAAATGCGCCTTGGCACCCGCGGGCCAAGTCCAAGTGCAGATCGTTGCAATGGCCGCCTCCTGCTGTGATCACGCTTAGTGGTCCGGCCGGCGCTGCCACTGCCAACGCCGAACAGCTTGAAGATTCAGCGCAAGGGAAATCGCAAGCGCACATCCCTACTCCAACCGCAACAGTTGGGCCATCCCGCCGATTCTCTTTCTTGTTTCTCGGCCGCGTTGGGAGGGTTTGCGGTCCTTCCGGTAGGGGGAACATCCTCATTGCGGCCTTGTTATGTCTGATGGTCCGGAAAAGCCCGAAACAGCCAAAAGCACGCGATTAGGAGATCGAGAAAATGCAGCAATCCTCAGCTGTTCTTGTTCTCGGGCTGCTTTGCATTGCCATCGGGGTAGGATCAATTCCCACCACCGCAGCTAAACCCCGAAAAAATAGGACGCAGCTTTTCAGTATCGATAGCGTCAATGCCGCCGTGATCGGCGCCAATACGAAGGAGGGCCCTGCGCTGCTGAAGCTGCAAATTCTTCTCGATCGCGCGCACTTCTCGCCTGGCGAAATCGACGGCAATTTCGGCGAGAATACAAAGAAGGCCGTATCGGCCTACGTTCGGGAAAACGGCGATTCGGCTGAGGGTGGCAGAGGGTGGCAGAAGCTCAGCGATGCCGACCGAGAGCCGGCCCTGGTCACGACGAAGGTTACCGACGAGGATGTCAAGGGACCGTTCCTCGCACGCGTGCCGAAATCCTTCAAGCAACAGTCTCGTCTCCATGCCCTCGGCTACACCAGTGTCCTCGAACTGCTAGGAGAGAAATTCCACGTCAGCGAAGCTCTCCTCAAGCGTCTTAATCCCGGCGTCAATTTCCGTCGGGCCGGCCAGGAGATCGTCGTTCCGAACATCGCGCACAAAAACAGCGCTAAGGCGTCCCGCATTGAGGTCGACGGCTCCAGGCAGGAGGTGAGGGCGCTGGCCGGAGATGGACGGTTGATCGCGGTTTATCCGGCGACCGTGGGTAGCAGCGACCGGCCCACGCCGGTGGGTGAGTTCCGCGTCACGACGATCTCTCACAATCCCGTCTATCACTACGATCCCGCGCTGAAGTTCAAAGGCGTCCACGTGAAAAAAAAGCTCAACATCCCGCCGGGACCCAACAATCCAGTCGGCGTCGTATGGATCGGCCTCAACCGCGAAGGCTATGGCATCCACGGCACGCCAGACCCTTCGGCCGTCAGCAAGACTGCGTCCCACGGCTGCATTCGGCTCACCAACTGGGACGCGCGCGAGCTTGCCGATCTCACGGCCAAGGGGGTCGAGGTTCGGATCACCAAGGACGGCAAGGCCGGAATTGGAGACGAGGTCTCCACGTACCGACTAGGTACGCGCCATAAGTAACCGCGCTGAGCTCTCACCAACGCATCAACGCCGCTAAGCTCGCGCATCCGTGCTCACCTACCGAACATTCAATGGCCTGCTGTTGGGCGTCGTCGAACTTATACGCGATGTCGGCCAGTCGGCCTCAGCTGCTTCGAACGCCTGAAGCTGCATCCATACGTGCTACCGCGCCGCTATCATCGTCGTTTGAACGCACGGGCCCCGCGGTCGGTGGTTCTGAAGGGAAAGCTATACATGTGGAAGCGCTTCCAGCGGTCGCGGTTGGCGACCAGCCAGCGATGTCTTTACCTTTACCCAGCCGCAGCGCGACCCCGACCGATAGGGGCGGTCAAGCCGCTTCGAGACGATGCCCTCAATGCCGTGCCTGCTCGGGCGCTCGCAGCAGTGCCAGCGGATCCTCGAATTGCCAACAATGTGGAGGACGGAGGCAGACCCAGCCAAGGTCTCGGCCAGCTGTTCGCGCCGGTGGCCGAGAGTTAGGGCGCCGAGGTAATGCTATCAGCGGGCAATCAACTCGTCATGGTCCGCGACGTGGCTCGTCGGCACCCTATTGGACGGTCGTTTCGCGCCGGCGGACTGCGGCTTTGTCGATTTCTTGCTGAAGAAAATAATTGAGGGCGGTCCGAATCGCCGCGACAGCTGCGAGCTGTCCGATTTCTGACCACGTCGGCGCCACCGCGGTTCGCAGTATGTCGGCGCCGAGCGCAAATTCGAGGGCCAGCGCAAGCCAACGGCCGAGTTCAGCCGCACGGCTTCTTTTGCCTCATGTGAAGTTGTCGTGCTCTGCTCAAACTGTTGCAAGAAGACGAGCGCGGTACGCGCTGTAGCCTCGATCACGGAGAGGGCAATGATTATCCCAGCAATGCACTCCGTAATTGTGGCAAGCCAAATTGTGATCGACTTGACGCCTTCAAGCATCACCGATCCTTCAGCACCGATATTTTGCCGCTTGGCTCAAGCAGGATCGTGCGACTGCCATGGGGTTGATCGAGACCGGCGGCGCGCAACGCTTCGTCGATATCGGCCTGACTAACCCCGTGCTTCACGCGTGCCTGCCGATCGACGCGGCCGCTTTCCCCCAAGCTCACGGGACGGCCCTCCAGAAGCCGAGATGCCCACCCGATGCGTGCAGCCGCCTGGGCGCAAATCCAGTGCATCACCAATAGTAGGGTGGTCGCCAGCAGCGTCCCAAATAGCCCTGCGCCACCCGTGAGTGCCCGGCTAAGATTTGAACCCACCATAATGGCTACGATAATGTCTAATGCGGACCACTTGCCGAATGCGCGTCGTCCTGCCACGCGGACGAGTATCAAACCGTACACGAACACTATCACCGCCCGGGCGCATTCCTGTGCCGGGGTGATATGATCCTGTGCGCCGAAAATTTCGTCGAATGCCATTCAGCCTCTAAACCGGCTTTCCGCGTTCACTAAACATGCGTAGCGCGAACGTGTTCCTGACCTCAATGGTCTCGTGGGACGCGTCGGAATATGCACGAGAGATCAACCGTTGGGATCCAGGACCGCTCGACGCCACCCAATCCAATAGATGCGCGCCCGTAAATTTTCAGACCGCTATCGCCATGCTCGCCTTCACCGATGGGGATCTCCTCGGTGCCGCGAAACTTGGTGTGCTGGTGGGGTTGCTGGTCACCGCAATGCTAGGCCTCGCTTGGGGTGTGGCATACGTCCGACACTTACGTAGGGAGACGGACGCTCATTGCTCGGTTAGCAGTGACTAGCGACTCCGAAGATGCTCCAACGCGTGGCTTCCGCTTGTGATGCTGTGGAACGGCTCCTCCCCCGCGCAAGCGCCACTAGATGGGCACCGTGACCACTGAAAAGACCGTGACGCCTTAAGCCACAGCGCGTGGCCTTCAGGCCAAGATCGCCGTTGGGTCACGCGCCGCACTTGGCGGTCAAAGGAGTTTCAAATGACACGACAGAAAGGCCCTTACTCATCGCAGGACTTTGGCCAGACCGCTATCGAAACTGCGAAAGACCGCCTGCACGACATGGCCGACGCCGCGGGCGGAAAAGTTAAAGACGTCGCAAGCAGCGCACAGGAAATGGCGGGTGACATCGCCGATCAGGCCCGCGAATACGGCGAGCAGGCGCAGGAGGCGGCGAAGCAGGTCGGGCCTTTCGTCGAGAAATCCCTGGAGCACCCCATGGCGACGCTCGCGGGCGCGGCGGTGCTTGGGTTCGTGCTCGGCGCGCTCTGGAAGAAGTAGAACGACCAACGATAGCACAGGCGCCACATCTCGACGCGCGCTCGCACACGGCACGCCGGCGCGTCATTGGGAAGCGAGCTGTTGCTTGCTGCCCAATGCAGCTAAAGAATGAGTTCGAGCGGATATGAATCGAGCATATACGAAATATTGGCGCAGCGGTGAAGCTTGAGCGACGTGATATGGCTCGCGAGTTTCGGGGAAAACCCTCGTCGACGAACAATGCCGCAGCATCGGCGATCACTCGCGAGGAGCATAGCCGAGCTGTTGCCGTCGAGTTGGAAGGCGGCTCGCGACGGCCGCTAGTTGCCGGATCAGAGCACCCTCACCCGGACCCTTTGCCGGGTATCAGCTAGGGGTGAACTCGCGCAGGTCGCGGATCAGGACCTCTTTGTCGCCACTCCGGCATCATCCAGAAGCACCCCTGCTGGGACCTTCAACGCCTTGGCGATCTTGCCCGTCGGGTTGCGGACACCGCGCTCGATACCGCTGATGTAGGTGCGATGCAGGCCGCAGGCGTCGGCGAAGCTCTCCTGCGAGAAACCCTGCTCCTCCCGCAATCTCTTCAAGTTCAGGCCTAGCCGGCGGCGTACCTCCATACCGACTAGGGTTTGGACACCCTAGACGATCAATCTACAGACGATAAGTCTCATTCTGCTGGACTTCACAGGCCGTTAGAGCGATCTGGCAATCAAGGAAGTGATGCCGATGAGTTTCATTTGCCATGCAGCCGATCCGTCCCTCGCAGATCCGATACATAAAGCTCGGTGCCGGTGGCGCCTTCGCGCGTCAAAGCCTCGATCGGGGAGAGCTTCGACTCGGGTATCACGAGATCGCGCATGACCTATGTGCCCCGGGCAACTGGGACGGCGTGCTGCGGCATCTCCAGTCCTTGCGGCGAACGGCCGGCAAGGCCAAGAACTTCGACGCGAGAGGTGCAGGACTTCTACACTCTCGGTCCCGACTGCCTCTGGATCACTTTCGTCGATGGATACCTCTGGTGGGGCTTTGCGGAACCCGAGGTTCGATTGCTGGAAGCCTCGGCACCGCCGAACGCATCACGGGCGCGGAAAATCATCGGCGGGTGGCGCAAGACGAGCCTGTCGGGAACCCCACTTGCCATGTCGGAGCTGACAACACGTCTCACGCAGGTTGCTAACTATCGCGGCACGATCTGCGCCGTGCGAGCGAGCGACTATCTCCTGCGCAAGATCAACGGAGAGGAAGAGCCGGTCCTGCTGGCGGCAACGGCGGCGCGCAGCGCGATGATCGCTTCTGCCAAGTCGATGATCGCAGAACTGCACTGGGCCGACTTCGAAATCATGGTCGACCTCATCTTCGCGCGCGGCGGATGGCAGCGTGTCTCGGTGCTCGGCGGCACGATGGCCGACATCGACCTCATGATCGAGCAGCCGACACTCGGCGAGACCGCCTCCGTGCAGGTGAAGTCGCGCGCCAGCCAGGTCGTTCTCGATGAGCCCGTCGCATGGTTCGTCTCGAGCGGACAGTCGCGGACGTTCTTTGTCTGCCACTCTCCCGACGGCGCGCTCAATCACAAGGGCGCCGCCGGCGTCCATCTTTGGACCGGCGACCACCTCGCCGAGGTTGCCGTTAAATCCGGGCTGTTCGAGTGGCTCATGGACCGTGTCGGCTAGTCCTCGCCCCGGCGCGTCTGAGTTCCGGCCGCGCGCAACTTTGCCAACCTCATCCGGGGCCGTCTCCAGCAGGCGGCGCATCCTTGGGCGAGTAGCGCGCCTCCCACTCCTCGCGGGTCAATAGCTCAGGCACAACGATGTAACAGGCTCGCTTTACCGGCAGATTGCGTCCGTGCTTCTCGAGCCATGTCGTGTAGAGCTTGGTGGCCCGGTCGTGGCCGCGCGCCGCCATGGCTTTCAGCGTCAGCATGACAACCTCCAGCGCCGTGTAGCACACGCGCGCGCCGCGTGGCTGGTCCTTCAGGCGATGCTTCTCCCCGAGCACTTTCACGACGAGATTTTGCAGGCTCTTGGACTTGGGCGGTCGTCCCCGCGGATTGCCGGATCGCCCCGGCTTGAACTGAGTTGCCGCCGGGGGCTTGCCGTAGCCGACCTCATAGTCGGCCTCGTCATTGCTTGTCGCCATGGAGAACCTTCAAGATGATGTTGATGATGCGGGCCATCGAGTTCGGGCTGCTCCGGCGGCAGATCGTGGTCGAAGATGGCGCGCTCGGCCTCGAGCGGCAGGCCCTTGGGCACGGTGAAGACGCCGCCGCGCAGTGGCGGCGTCGGTTTGGCGATGACATCGTGCTTTTCCGCTTGGTCGAGGATGAGCTTGATCGACGGCACCGACTTGTCGACGATGGCCTTGCGGAGATGCTGACGTAGCATGGCCTCGAGTGGATGGACGTTTGCTGCGCGCTGATCGCGCAGCACTCTCAGCGGCGCCTCCAGGACGCCGCTGAGATCGATCTGGTGGCCCGCTTCGCCGCCCTTGCGTGATCTGCCCATGCTCATTCTGCGGCCTCCGCGGTGGCCGGCACCGCGACGTCGCGTTGCTCGATTGGGGGTGCGAGCCTCTCGGCCGCAACCGCGTTGAACGGCTGGCCGGTGACCGCGTGCACCGCCTCGAGGCGGGCAACTGCCAGCCGACGCACGATGACGTCGCAGTAGAGCGATGAGACGCCGTAGCCGCGCCGCCCGGTCTTGTGAGCGGCAACGAGCGTGGTACCGGAGCCGGCGAAGGCGTCGAGCACAATGCCTTTGCGGTGCGAGCAGTCGAGAATGGCGTCGGCGACGAGCGCGACAGGCTTCACGGTCGGGTGCATCGCGAGGTCGGTCTCTCGCGTGGCGCCAAAAGTGTTGGCGCCAGCGTATGTCCAGACGTTCGTCCGGTAACGGCCGTGCTTTCCGAGCTCGACGTTGTTGATGTGGGGCGCGCTGCCAACCTTGAACACGAAGACCAGCTCGTGTTGCGAGCGGTAGAGGCTGCCCATGCCGCCGTTGGTTTTTGCCCAGACGCAAAGGTTCTTGAGGTCCGCGTAGCGGCCATGGGCAGCAGCCAGGACCTCGCCCATGTGCCGCCAGTCCATGCAGATGTAGTTGACGGCGCCGTCGGCGGAGGCGTCGATCAAGTTGTCGATGACGTTGCCGAGGAAGGCAGCGAACTCATCCTCAGTCATCTCGCCGGAGGCCATGGCGAACTCGCGATGCTTCACGGAGCCGAGACCCGACACGTGGCCATCGATTTTGACGTTGTAGGGTGGGTCCGTGAACACGAGCTGCGCCTTTTCGCCCACGAGCAGGCGCGCATAGGTCTCCTGGTCTGTGGAGTCGCCGCAGATGACGCGATGCGGACCGATCTGCCAAATGTCGCCGCGGCGGGTGACGCCCGGCCCGGCCATCTCCGGCACGGCATCGGCAGGATCCGGCTTCTGCGGCGCCGCCTCGAGACCTGAGATGAGCAGGTCAATCTCCGGCATCTCGAAGCCGATGACCGAAATGTTGAAATCGAGGTCGAGGGAAGTCAGGTGCTGCAGCTCGATGGCGAGGATCTCGCGATCCCAGCCGGCTTTCTCGGCGAGCTTGTTGTCGGCGAGGATATAGGCGCGCTTCTGCGCTTCGGTCAGATGCTCGAGGCTGATGGTTGGCACCGTCTCGAGGCCGAGCTGCTTGGCGGCTTCGACGCGGCCGTGGCCCGCGACGATGCCACCGGCCTTGTCGATCAGAACGGGATTGTTGAAGCCGAACGCGTTGATGCTGGCCGCGATCTCGGCGATCTGCTTTGGGCTGTGGGTGCGGGCGTTGCGGGCGAAGGGTGTGAGCTCGCTCGGTGAGCGATGCTCGATGGCAAGTTTGGTAATAGCGACCTCTCCAATTGAGAGGCGCCGCCATCATCGAACGGGGTGAACCGGACGCGATCGGGCGACACCTCGTTGACACAAGGTTGTCGCCATCGAACCGCTTCCTCCTCTTGGTCCCAGCGAAGGGGTCGCGCTCCAGACGAGCACGGTGGTCCTCAACGCCATAGGGCATCACGGATTCTTCAACGCTCGATCAGCATCATTACAATGCCGCACCGCCGAGTGAGCGGTGGAACGTTGGCTTTGCAATATATGCGGCGGGCACGGGGAAATGCAAGGTCGCGGCGTGGCCGACGCGCTGCCGGCCATGCGCGCTGGTTAATAGCCGCGCACAGCCCTGATAATCGCGACGGCTACGCTGATCAGCCCGCTGCGCACCCTGATGCCCCCGCAAAATTCCCTGTTATGGTCGCCGCCGCGGATGGGTCTAACCCGCTGAATAAGCGCATGAAAGCTCGGTGGCGAAATTCAAGCCCGAAAAGGCGCGAATTACCCTGTTATGGAGACCCGTTCGCGCCAGACTGCCAGCACAGCCATGTGCCCCAGGTTCCCAGACAAGCCAAGGCGTTAGGCTCGGCGTGGAGCGGAATCGGGTCGGTGATACACGACGGTGATCCACCCGTAGCACGACCGACCCATTTGCTGAAGAGCCGGCACGCATCTACTATTTCCGTGCGGTGATCCCATCTGACGCCAAAGTGTTGCTCGGTCTGAAAGGCCGCGTGGTGCGCATTTCGCTGCGCACCAAGGACCCGCGCCGCGCCAAACGCGCATGCTTGCTGAAGAGTTTGATCATGGACGAGCATTTTCCCTATCCCGCACCCTGGGAAGTGGAGGCCGGGCGACGGGCGCAGCTGTACCGCAAGGGCTTGAGACTGCAGCGCAGCTATGGGCGGATCGACCTCAACGACGAATTCGCGGTCGAGAGGCTGACCGATGAGGGCGTGGACCTCGAAGCCTACCGGTTGGCGCTCGACGAACTCGCCAACGAGCGCCGTCCGCAGCAGCCGGGCCCGTCGCCGGAGACGACCGCGCCGCTGGCTTCGCCACCGAGGCCTGAACCCGCACCGGCGCCGCAGCAACGCGTCGCTAATCTATTACCTCAACTCGTGGCCCGGATCGCCGTCTCAGGCGACGAGCTTGTCGACACGGCGCTCTCCCGCTTCGTTCAAGCCAAGCGCCTCGCCACCCGCGCGGGCACCGCGGACAAGTATGGCGACCAGTGCCGACTGTTCCTCAAGGTCGTCGCCGACGGCGATCCCTCGCAACTGCGGATGTCCGACATCACGCCGCAGGCTCTCCGCCATTACGCCGACACGCTACCGCGGCTTCCTCCCGGGTGCGGCTCAGCGATCCGACGCCGCTCGGCGAACTCGTCGCCGCGGGGCGAGCGCCGCTGGCCCCGAAGACGCGTTTCAGCCATGCCCAGGCCGTCAACATGTTCCTGAGCTTCTGCCAGGATCAGCAGTATCCAACGCCGGCCCGGTTCGGCTGGCTCGACTACGTGGAACGCTGCCGCATGCGGGGGCAGGAGCGCCTGTTCCCGGACGAGCAACTGTCCAGTAAAGGCGAGTTCTCGGCATTTTCCAAGCGCTTCGCGCGCTATCGCGAGGCCTGCGGCGTCACCGGTATCGGCAAAACCCAAAAGGACTTCCATTCGCTGCGTCACAGTTTCCAGCACGTGCTCTATGGCCTGGGGTGGAGAAATATGTCGTCCAGGACATCACGGGGCACAGCCATGCGGGCGAAGGCGAGGGGCTCAAAACCTATGCCCCGGGGGCCCACCTCGCGACCATGCACGAGACCATCTGCAAGCTTCGCTATGATCTCGACTTCAGCCACATCAAGCGGAATGGCTAGCCTTAGGTTCTCCTAGGCATGGTGAGCACCGGGACTTCGAATCAGAGAAAGTTGCGTGCCGACACCCGGACTCGCTCGACTTCGGGACCTCGGACGGCCGCCGGCTTGTGGGCGCCTTCGATTGGCGGCGCGATCACCTCGAACGGCGGCGTCGTGCTGTCTGGCTGTCGTCGATGGCCTAGGTGCTGCTGTGCGCGCTACGCCGTATCGGACTCGCCGGCACAAAAATGGAGCGGGTGACCTGCGGCACCATTCGCTTGGCGCTGCCGAAAATCGGCGCGCTGGTCACGGTGAGCGTGCGGCGCGTCAAACTCGCCTTTGCGACCGCCTACCCGGCACGCCAGATCTTCACGCTCGCACAGCGGCGATTAGGCGCGTGACGCGCGACGCCCCGCCCGAGCCCGAGGACCAGGGAACATCGCCAAGACTGTACCTTCGGAAGGCGAGGACCCCTATTACACGAAGCTGAAGGCCCTTGCAGAAGAGACGTTGGCACGCGAGTTGTCGAGGCGCCAGGTCGATCAACAACTGGACGCCATCCGCGCGGCGTTCAGCGTGAAGCAGAAGACGATTGACGAAGACTTCAAGCGCGCCGAGCAGGAAGTAACCTCCTCAGTGAAGGCGGCGGGGCTTGGAATTCTGTCTATTGTAGAGACGCTTCTTGTAAAGGCGACGCGGGAGTATGCGCGTGATTTCGCCTTTGTCGGCGTAGGGGGGCAGGCCTTCATCATGAAACTTACGGCGGCCGATCCTTTGAGGTCGCTCGTGCGGCCCCGCGAGTTCGCAATTCTCCATCGTAATGATTCCAGCGAGATTACCAACAGCCTCGGCGAAAAGGAGCGAATTTACCCCGCGGAGGAATTCATCAAAAATCCCCCCCCTCACACAGCGTTTTTCAGGGGTGGTTTCGTCTTTTGCCCCTCAGGCACTGTCGCGGCGGACGAGTACAACCTGTATCGCGGGATGCGCGTTCGGCCTGATGCATCTGGGTCGTGCGCGATGTTCCGCGAGCTCATCACAACCGTCTGGGCAGCAAACGATAAGGCAGCTTGCGGAGTGGATCCTTGAGTGGCTGATGCACATCATCGCGCGGCCGGGCGAGAGGGTGGGAACGAGCATCGCCATCCGCGGCGGACAAGGCGACGGCAAAAGCATCGTCTTCGAGCGACTGTTGAGCAAGATCCTTGGCGATATGCTGCTTCGGGTTGCCAACCAAAATCTGATCACCGGGAATTTCAACGAGGCTTTAATGGGTAAACTCGTCACGGTGTTGGAGGAGGCGACATTCGCGAGAGACACGAGATCTTTCGACCGGCTGAAGGAATTGATCACCGCAGACCAGACCGTAATAAATCCGAAATTCAAGGCCCCCATCAACATTGAAAATTTCTCGACGGCTCGTCCTCATCTCCAACGATCCCCATTTCCTGCACATCAAGCCAGGGGACCGGCGCTACACGGTTCTCGAGTCGTCGGCGGCGTGGCGCGGCCAGACCGCCAAATTCGAGCAGCTCGTTCTACGAGTGGGACCACGGCGGGGCAGCGCGATTTGTCTACGACGCCCTGAACCATCCCTTTCGCCGGCTGGAGGGCAGCCCAGAGACTGGTCATCGACACCAACCTCAAAACCGCCGCCGCGGTACGTCAGATGTCGCTCTCGCGCTCGCCGCTCGAGGCCTGCATCGCCTCCTTCGTGTTGCGAGGAGATTTCGGAGCCGGCAAGGCCCGTGCCGCCGGCGGCCCCGACAGTGCGGCGCCGCGCATCTGGGACCTGGATGAACCGCTTCGTATTGCGTCACAGGAGCTGCAACAGCTGGTAGCGTCGTACCTGGGCCTGGCGCGGCGCGACGCAACCCTCAGTACGATTATTGAAACGCTCCACCGATGTATCGGTGAAACTCAGCAATCGCGCCCCAAAGGACGGCTGGACCCACAAACTGGGAAGCGGCCTCAACTCGGAACCGTACGCATCTTGCCTCCGCGCCGACAGGCGATCCAAAGCGCCTGGGAGACGGGCTTCATAACCGACGAGGAGCGTGCGTCTGCCATCCCGGAGCCCGCGGACGACGCCGATGACGGGGATAAAGAGCCCTAAAGGCCGGCGCCTCATCAACCGGTCTCACCTTCTCTCACCTTTGGCCGGCCCCAAAACCGCGGTGGCTCATCGCGCGCGCCGCAATAATCGGCGGTAATTAGTCCGCGGGTCAGGTCAACGCTTAGATCCGAGCGGGCCAAAGGTGAGACACGGTGAGACAACCCGTGCTGCGCTCCGATCCCCGTTGAGACTGCCCAGGATCAAGGGAGGGCCGCGAACCCACACGCCCCCGCAATGCTGGCAGGCATTTCGCTGATGCCGGCGGGGGGCAACAGCTTCACCCTCAAAAATGCATGGAATGGAACAGAAATGAGCGAAACGTCAAAGAGCAAAACAACAAATCGGAGAATTGCAATAATGCGAAAAGTCGAACCATTGAGAATGCATCAATTTGGAAAGGACTGGACCGAAGCGCTTGGCATGCGACGACGCACCGGACACCCGATCGATGGTACGCGCGAGGTCGTAGCAGCATTGGGTGCCGCAGTGTCAGAGGGTTTCGTCCACGCGGGGCCTTCACAGACTGCGCACACCCAAACACCCTCTTCCGCTCAGGTTGAAAGGCTCTTGTTGGCCGCCCGCGAAGCGTTAGACCACTTAGTTAAAGTCGACGACGAAGTCGGGCCATCAAACGCGCTCGGAGCGCATCTCCCAATAGTCCACGATGCTTTGCGCCGCATGATCTGCGATTTGACTAAGTCGCGGGTGCACCCTGCGGAACTTCTAGATCTTTGCGCCGACGAAATAGCGGTTCAGCTGAGTAGCCTGTTCACCAACAAACAGGATTTGGCCATTGCCCACGTCGGCCTGATACGCGCTACCTATTTCCGCCGGAGGTTGCGCTTGCAGGAACTGTTGATAGTGGCAGCCGAAGTTAGAAAGCAGCTCGCAAAGGTAGCCCGGGCGTAGGCGATATATGGCGCGGGTAGGAATGCTATCAGGCATACCTGAAAGCTGCATTCAAGATCGTCACCCCGAGCTCGCGCCAAAACGGCCTGCTCACAGAGCCGTTCATAGATAGCGTCCCGAGTGGCAGTACCCCCAACCCTCGGGCGGATCGCCGGGTAGGCTCCCGGCCCAACTGGCGAAAGCCCGAAGCGCGTTCGCGCCAGCGCCGGCAATTCCCCTACCACCCCTCGAAACTGCGGCTTCTCGGGATAAGCCCAAGCCGGCGGCGTGCGCACCCCGCCTGGCTCCCCCGGTCACCTATGCCGGTCCCGAGTTTGCCTTTGGAAAATCGACACCAAGGTCGAAGGGGCCATTTTCCGTAGATAGCGCCTGCGGCTCCTTGCCCGAACGGATATCCGCGCTGCACCGCCTGCAATGGCGCGCTCTGCCTCGGGGACCTCGTTTTGTTCGTCCCGCCGTTCTCATTGAGGCGGCGAACTCGCCGAGGAAGCCGGTGACGTTAGGTCCAGCAGTTTCTCGAAACGCGAGGGAAGCTCCTGGCGACTAGGGTTGTCACGATTTTCAAGTCTCGCCAATTGCTTCGTCTTTTGAACTCGGCTTGGCTTTGAAGTCGCGATAATGATTATTTCACAAAGGAGAAGCAGCAATGAAAAAAAACGATGACGCCGAGCAACTCATTCGTTTAAACCAGGTGCTTGAGTTGATCCCCCTGGCCAAGTCGACATGGTGGGAAGGTGTGCGAGCGGGCAGATATCCAAAGCCGGTCAAGCTCGGGGATCGAATCACGTGCTGGCGTCTTGAAGATATCCACGAACTGGCCCGCAAAGGCGTCTAAAAGGAACTAAATGCGAGCGCGAACTCGGCAATACCGGCACAGACCGGCCAACTGCTAATCCCAAAATACTCTCGTGAGGTCCTAAGACCCACCTAGCAGCCCCACTCGCCTGACCAACCCAAAAGGTGCCCTGCTCGGTGTGCCTTGATTGATAGCCATTGCCTTATTGGTAGTTTATTGCCGAATTTTGAAAAAGGAGGTTCACATGCCGCTAGATTAGAAATCAAATAACGGCGCGACAAACCAGCCTGACCAAAATCAATCGAAACAACATAAAAGGATAAACCACAATGACACTTTACTTCGTGCAAGCCGACACCCCCGACGGGGAAAACCTTGATCTGTTTGTGCGCCAGGATGACGGCGGTACCTATGACCGCGACGCCGTGCTCAAAATTTGGCGCGACTTCTACGAATACGATCTGGAAAAGCGCGGGCGATCCGATCCGCATCTTCGCTGTCAATGAAACCACAGTCGGCGCACTGCCGTGGCACCAGCCCGATGGCTGTCGGCTCGTCGACACGATCAATGGGTCGGAAATGGTCCCTGGTCAATAATAACGGAGATGAGCGATGGAAAAGGACGATGATCAAATCACTATTGCGGCACTTCAACGTGGCGATTATGCGACTGTGCTGGGGATTTGGCATCCGCTTGCTGAACAAGAAAACCGCCCACGCACAATGCAATCTCGGGGCCGCGTACGCAAAGGGGCACGGTGTGGGTCAAGACTTTAGTGAAGCGGTTAAATGGTTTAGCCTTGCCGCTGAACAAGGAGATGCGTTCGCGCAGTTCAACCTTGGGGTCGCGTACAATAATGGGGAGGGTGTCACACAAGACTATAGCGAAGCGGCGAAATGGTTTCGGCTTGCCGCTGAACAAGGACACGAC
Organism: uncultured Alphaproteobacteria bacterium; assembly: GCA_963847435.1. GTDB lineage: Bacteria > Pseudomonadota > Alphaproteobacteria > Rhizobiales > Hyphomicrobiaceae > CAWJZR01. The sequence goes on from CAWJZR010000002.1 coordinate 174,485, forward strand.
ACAGCACGAAGCAATCTCCGCCTCATGAAGCAGCAGAACCGCACGTCGCACTAAATACTGGTTAAATCGTTGTCGCTCTAAACAAGCTGATCCGGCCGGCGGACGTGCTTGCGAATATCCCGTTTTCAAGAGCACGTTGGGGCTCGGGATCACAGCCGGCAGGATGAAGATTGGTACTTGCCGATATTCGCGGCCCGACAGGAACGGTCTGCAAAGGAAAACATTCGCCACGGCTGGTTTGGTCAGCCGTGGCGCTTATACCTGCATTTTATTTTGGGTGCCATTAGCGGCCGCTCAATCGCTTTTTACCGCGCTCATACTGAAGGAAACATCCATGTCAGAGTTTCATATGAAGCCTAACCTTTTTATCGTCTCGGCTCCCTGCTCGACCGGAAAAATCTACGCGGCCTGCGAACTCATTTCCGAGAACTAAAGCTGTCACAACCATATTTATGTTGCGCCAACGCTCGAATTGCTGAACCAGACGACGACGACTTTGAAGGGGCTGAACTGTCACTCCAACAGTTATCTCCTCCGAAACCGACCCCAAGAACGTCAAGCGGGCCATTGTCAGGCATCTCAAGGACGAGACACCCGATACCGGAGGAGTGTCTTCTGATCACGCAGCAATCATATATCGATCTTCGTTTACTTTGCGAACCGAGATCAATGGAAAGTCATCATCGACGAGATTCCACAGCTGGATAGCTTTCATCCCTGGAACTTACCGCGCAATGCCCCCTTGATCCGGGAGCGCGTTTCCGTCGCCGAGCACGGTCCCGATAACAAACTGGCGAGGGTATTTCCGGCCGGCGGTCACGAATTGGAGGAGCGCTACGGGGGGCGAGGAAGACGATGTGGATGCCGTTTTTTCGAAATTCTTCCGGGAGTTGTTGAGCGAAGGACGGCAAATGTATGTTGATCTGGCGTCCTGGCATGCGATTACCCAGGGCGGAGCCGGTCAGGCTGAAAGTAAAGCTCAGGAGGACGATGAACAGCCGAGTTCACATGGGGCTCCGGGGAAGTGACGGTGGCGCGGATATGAGTGTTGAAAGCTGCAAAAAAGGAAGTGTGCAAGCTGAACGCGAGGTGACTCCGTCTCGCGCAACAACCTCAATTTGTCCGACAGGTGCTGGGGTCCAACCAGATGCGGAGTGTTCCATCGGGCCGCGTTGTCCGCTTTTGATCTCGCGTAAGGCTATGCAGCAGTCCGGAGGTCTAACCTCGGCCACAGCCGGACCATGCGCTGAGGGCGGATATTATGCGTTCGATTTCTGAAAGCCTTCTGCTTCTTGCCACACTTCTGGTCACCATGAACACTGGCGTTCGGAATCTGGCAGCCGCCGAAACCAGTTCCTCATCAGAATGCGATGGGATGCAGATCACCATTGAGGGCGCCCCGCGATGCGTCAAGCCGGGGGAGTCATTCAAGGATTGTGTGGACTGCCCTGCGATGGTCGTCGTGCCGGCTGGTGAATTCCTCATGGGGTCGCCGCCAAACGAAGCTGAGCGATCGAACTCCGAAGGACCACAACACAGGGTATCGATCGGGCAACCGCTTGCGATCGGCAAGTACGAGGTGACGTTTGGCGAGTGGGACGCTTGCGTCGCCGAAGGCGGCTGTAAGTACAAGCCACGAGACTCTGGGTGGGGCCGTGACATGCGGCCGGTGATCGACGTTTCCTGGGAGGACGTGACGAAAGAGTATCTTCCCTGGCTGTCGAAGAAGACTGGCCAGACCTACCGTCTGTTGACCGAGGCGGAGTGGGAATATGCAGCGCGGGCCGGCACAGAAAGTCCTTTTTCGATCGGCACGACAATCACCACCGAGCAGGCAAACTTCGATGGCACCGGTACATATGGCGGCAGCGCAAAGGGCACGTATCGCCAGCAAACTTTGCAAGTCGGATCATTTCCTGCAAACGCCTTCGGTTTGCACGACATGCACGGCAATGTGCGGGAATGGGTCCAGGATTGCTACGTTGATGCGTACAACAGCGCGCCGTCAGACGGCCGTGCGATTCCCGATGTTCCCGGTTGTTCCCGCGTTCTCCGCGGCGGTTCTTGGATCGACGCCCCAAGGGCCGCGCGTTCGGCCTATCGCGGTCTAGCTCAGCCCACCGCTCGCTTCATCTACCGAGGCTTCCGAGTTCTAAGAACGCACTAGCTGCCTTCACATTCGTCGCTTTCCGAGTTCGCGACACGCCATTTCTCGAGGTGACGAGGCGTTCGTGTCGCAGGTACGGCAAAATGGCGGTTGTTGTCGGCTCATGGCCCTTCTCAACGTTTGGCTGCTTGCAGGACGGAAGGTCTCGGGACCGTCACGTCGGGCTTCCCGGTTCGTGCCGCCGACGGTCGCTTACGGGTAGACAGCGCGAGCGCCGTGGCGCAGATGACTGGCCATGCCCCCCTTCGGACCTAGAATTCTTTCGAACACGCGCATTTAGCGAAGATCAACGCCAAGTGAACCCAGTCTGACTACCACTCAACATTGAAAACCGCTGTCCACCGCCGAGGATGCGATGCAGGCTCCTTCGGAAGCGCTTTTCCTCGCGCAGATTGTTCTGCTGCTCCTGGTAGGACGTCTGATGGGTGAGGCGATGCTGCGCATCGGCCAACCGGCCGTGATGGGGCAGCTATTCGCCGGAATTCTCCTTGGGCCTTCTGTGTTCGGCTCAATCTGGCCCGAGGCTCAACGTGCGGTCTTCGCCGCAGGTCCGCAACAGAAAAGCATGATAGATGCCGTTTCGCAGCTTGGCATCCTGATGCTGTTGCTGCTGACTGGGATGGAGACCGACCTCAGGCTGGTTAAGAAGGCGCGTCGAGACGACGATGGCCGCGAGCCGGGCCTCGCCTGGCACTACATCCAGCCGGCCAAGCCGATCCAGAACGCGTTCGTCGAGAGCTATCAACCGGCCGGCTCCGCGAACGCCAACGGACCATCGAGAAGACCGCCAGTGATCTGTCCGCGGTCGGCCATCTTGCACAGCGCGGTTGCCTCGATGGTCGACGGGATGCTGACCATCACCGTCTCGACCGCGGAGAGGATCGCCACCTTCGGCATTCCGAGCCCGAGACCCTGATAGAGATCGATCGCATTCTGCATGATGTCCCGCTTGGCCATGAGATCGGGGAAGATGTTCACTGCAGCATCAGTGATGAAAAGCGTCTGTGGGTGATCGGGAACGTCCATGATGAAGACGTGGCTGATCCGCCGCGCGGTCCGCAGGCCCGTATCCCGCTTCGTCACTTCGGCCAGAAGCTCGTCCGAATGTAAGCTTCCCTTCATCAGGACTTCCGCGCGGCCTGAGCGCACAATCTCGACGGCCGCGGCCGCCGCTGCCTGACTGTGCGGCATATCGACGATCTCGACTCCCTCCAAATCGATGCCGAGCTTAGTGGCCAGCCCCGTGATCTTCGCTTTCGGGCCCACGAGAATAGGAACGATCAGGCCGGCTTTCGCGGCCTCCATGGCGCCGGTGAGCGAGGCTTCGTCACAGGGATGGGCCACCGCGGTCGCGACCGCCGGCATGGTCTTCGCCTTCGCGATCAGCCGGTCATACTTCTCGTGCGTGCGTTCGGAAACGGGCGTGGATTTCCTGCTAATTCAAGCCTCCATTGCTTTTTTATAAGGAACGCATTGGGGCGCAGTCCGCGCCAGCGGCCTATCACTTCAGGAACGGCCCACGCGCGCATCAAGCAGCACGCCGCATCAGCTCACGCCAGCGCCAAGTCTGCGCCTACTCGGCGTTGCAGGTCTTCAGCATCTCCTTCACACGCGCCTTACTGCCGTCCTCTGTCGCTTTCACCTTCTCGGGCGCGATGCCGCTTTGGATCAAACCCTTGGTGATTCCAACAATGTCGGACAGCTTCTCCTGAAACGTTGCGGTCATTACCATCCGATCGAATTGAGAGAACTGACTTGCAACGTTGTCGGCGATGCATCCACAAACTTTATCGCTGTCCTTTTTGATGCGCGCAGCGCATGCCGTCGTCAATGCTGTGCGTTCTTCGGCCGAGAAGTTGCCGCCTTTCTCAAGGTCGGCGGCTGTGACTGGCACAGCGGCAATGTTGCGCTGGTAGAAGTAGAAACCAACGCCGAGCATGACGAGCAGCAGCAGCACAATCGTCAGAAAGCGAACCATATCAAACTCCCCTGGGCTTGCCTGAAGAGCCAAGTTTAGGGGCCCCAGGACGTGGCCTATGTGGGTGCGAGCGACACCGTGGTGGTTGCTAACGCCAAGGATGGCACAGTCGCCTTCTTTGGCGGTGTCGATTTTGCGCCGATTGACAAAGCGACCTCAGTGCCGATGCCGACAACATTCGGGTGTTGACCCAGATCGAACGCATCGTCGTCGGTTTTGGCGAGGGCGGGCTCGCACGAGAGAGCTCGCATAGGACGCCAGGGCCTTGGGTGTACGGGGTTTCCGTCTTTCGGGTGAGCCCGGCGCCGGGCAACACGAGTGCAAGGAGAAGCACGGGGGCGAGCGCCAGTGGAACCGTGTACTCATGTCATTCACCCGCGCGCGGAACCGGACCACTGTTCTTTTACTCCTGACCGGTCAGCGACGGTAGTGGGCGCGTCGCCAACCCGCGGGCTGTATTGCGGACACCGTATCCATTTGAGAGCACCGAGTGCTCCCCCAACGGAGACGATCAGCAGCTCGACGATCACGGCAATCGCGAGCTTGCTGCCACGACCAACTTCCAGTGGTGCCTAAACCGCTGCAAGATGCAAACCTCATGCTCGCATTGCGGTGCGTCCTACTGCTGAAACCTACCGCCGAGACGCCAAACCTTCCACGCCGCTAATGCGGGAAGTAAGCCTGATGACGGCCAACTTTTTCATTGCGCGCGCCCTCGCGGCGTTCCCCGTTGGGCCGGTACCGATAGGCGTTGAATGCCATGCGTTGGAGGACAACATGAATCTCACAGAATTGAACAAAGTGGCGCAGGCCATGGTAGCGCCTGGCCGCGGCATCCTGGCGGCGGATGAATCTTCCGGCACCATCAAGAAGCGTTTCGACGCCGTCGGCGTGGAATCGACCGAGGACAATCGGCGCGACTATCGCGAGATGCTGTTTCGCTCGAGCGACGGCATGAAAAACATCTCCGGCGTCATCCTCTATGACGAGACCATCTGGCAGAAGGCTAAGGACGGCACGCCGCTGGTCGATATCATCAAGAAGGTCGGCGCGATCCCTGGGATCAAGGTCGACGAAGGCACCAAGCCGCTGCCGAATTGTCCGGGCGAGGTGGTGACCCTCGGCCTAGACAAGCTCGCCGAACGGCTGCCGAAATATTACGAGCAGGGTGCGCGCTTCGCCAAATGGCGCGCCGTGATCGACATCGGTGCCGGCATTCCGACCCACACCTGCATCTACGCCAATGCGCATGCGCTGGCGCGCTATGCCGCGCTCTGCCAGGCGGCGCAAATTGTTCCTATTGTTGAACCCGAAGTGTTGATGGACGGCGACCACGACATCGACCGATGCGTGCGGGTCACCGAATGGGTGCTGAAGGAAACCTTCCAGCAGCTCTACTACCAGCGCGTCGCGCTCGAAGGCATGGTGCTCAAGCCCAATATGGCGATTGCCGGCCAGAAGAACGGCAAGCGCGCCGGCGTCGAGGAAGTGGCCGAAAAGACCGTCAAGCTCCTGCGCGCCTGCGTGCCGGCTGCAGTGCCGGGCATCGCCTTCCTGTCGGGCGGGCAAAGCGACGAGGAGGCCACCGCCCATCTCGACGCCATGAACAAGATCGGCGGTCTGCCGTGGGCGCTCACATTCTCCTATGGCCGCGCGCTGCAGCACGCGCCGCAGACCACCTGGAGGGGTAAGGCCGAGAACGTCGCCGCCGCTCAGCGCGCGTTCTCGCATCGGGCCAAGATGAACGGGCTAGCCGCACTCGGCCAGTGGACGGCCGACCTGGAAAAGATGGCGGCGTGATCGTCAAGCTAGCCAACCGATAAAACACCTCAGTTTCTGCGCGATGCGGACCGATGGCGCGCGAGCGGCCATCAAATCTGCCGACAAAAACGAGAAGGCCCGCCGGCGTCGTGTCCGGCTGGCGTCGAAAGAAGAGCGCTGCACGCCGCGTCAGGACATAGAAGGCCGGTGTGAAGAGGAGCCCGAATAGTGTCACGCCGATCATTCCGGCAAACACCGCTGCGCCGAGCGACGGGCGCATTCTATTCTCGCCTGAAAATCGCGGATTGACTCAACTACGGGGTGTGTCTCTCAGGGTTTTAAGGGGCGGACGGCCTTAACCCGCAAGCCCGGCTGGAAAACTAGAAGCAATGCATGTTGCAATCCGGCCCGGCACACGTCTCAAAGCAAGAACCTCTGTGGAACGGCGAAAGTGGTTGCTGATTGCTTCAAGCGCAGGGCGTGAAGCGACAACTTCCGCTGTGCTCCCGCTGCGTCGGCGGTTGCCCCGGCCCTATGGGCCAATTGAGCTGCCTATCGTGCAGACAGGGACCCCTTGGCCGCTCCAATGTGTCAACCACCAGCGGCCACCTGCATGCGGGTCCCAGGGTTACCACGCACGCGGTCGCAATCATTATTATAGAGGCCGTGCTCCGCCGGCTTCTCTGCGTCTGCGGCGGCTAATCACGGGGGAGAACATAGCGCGGCAGACGCGGCATAAGTCGATGCGAATGGTGCAGCGCTTTTATCCGCGACGCCGGCCTGTTTATTCGCAATCCATATAAGATAGAGGGGCGGCGCGTGAGGATTTCGATCGCCGCACGCCCGCCCCCGTTGGTCTGAGATTCGCTTTGCTTGGGCGCGCTTATAATCCCACTGGGGCGTCCTCAACGGGCGCAACGCAGAAAGTCGAACAAGTGGCCAACCCGGGTAAAGATGCCGAAGCAATCGCCGGACGCTCGGGTAGCAACGACCGCATGGCGGCGATGGTATCCGTTAGCTTGCGACGTGCTCGGCATCGCCGAAACGGCGATGGCAAGAGCTGTAGCGGCAAATGCGATGCGGGCGAGCATAATGGTTCTCCTGGAGCAGAGGTGTAGGGGCAAAGCCAAATGTGCTCCAGACGTCAGCCGCGAGCGCGACTATCTCGGATTAAGGTTACAAAATGAGCTTGATACAAGTCGGAATTAGTAATGAAAGCCGGAATTAGTGTAAGTTGATGCGTCTGCGCGAATTGCTCTGGTCAGTTGCGTCGATGGAATAATTGCTCCGAACCATCGTTGTCGGACTGCTGCATGGCGCCAGCGGCGGGGCGGCCGGGTCGTGCGCGTATCTGCCCGGCCGTCTCCTGTTTAGTCATTCGTCCCTTGCTACGCAGCCATTCCCTCCTCTCCCGCCACAGCAACGATCTCACTCGCCGCTTTGCCCCCTTGGCCGCGTCGTCGAAGCCACGCCGGTCGCCGGCGGCCGATTGTGTTCCCGAGCCCTTCCCGCAAGGCTCCGACCTTCTCGAGCTTTGCAAGGCTTGGATGGGAGGGCATCGTTTCCAAGCCCCTCGATGCGCCCCACCGAGCCGGCTCCAAGTGCGGGTGGGTCAAGGTCAAACATCCGGCATTCCAATAGCGGATAGCACCGTCCTGGTCCGCCATCATGATGGTGTCAGGCGTTCGGCGATTGTGGCAAGGTTATCGATGCTAAGCTGCAGGCTCCTGGGTTTAGCAGCGGACGGTAGATACTTGCTTCCAACGCGATAACGTCCATCCCTGCAGGCGGCCCGCCTCGGTCCCGATACCGATCGCGTACGGCCTCGGCGAGCAAAACGGCGAGCATGATTTTGCTGGCCGTGGCCATTTCATCCCATCGCCTGTGCTTCGTCGATTACATTGGCAGTCCAATTCAAAAATAAACCGGATATTAACCGGTAATAAACTTTTAAGCGCAAGACTTCATGTCTACGCGATGGGGGGCGTGCACAAGGCAAAGAATTCACTAGAAGAGGGCATCCTTTGATGACGACAAAGAGCATCCGCTTCGCTATTTCAGCTGCGATGGCCGTGTTTGCTGGTGTGGCTGGAAGCCAAGCGCACGCCATTGGGCCTCGATCGAAAATGGCGTGTCTCGGGGACTATCGTGCTTACTGCAGCACCTACACTGTCGGCAGCAGCGAACTGAGGCATTGTATGAGGCAGAACGGCACGAAGCTGTCTCGAGGGTGCATCGACGCGCTGATTGCGGACGGTGAAATTTCGAAGGCTGAAGTGGCGCGTCGTTCAGCAAGCATGCGTTGACCTAAATGCGGTCGCGCCGCTCGTTCTGAGCCGTCTCGACTTCGGCGGCGAAAGGCCATGGCTCGGGCTAAATTCAAACTGCCGCCGGTTTATGCGGGGTGAACCGTCGCGATCCCGTTTCGTTTCCGACACGTTACTGGCCGGCGTTGGAGGAGCACGATCTGCACTGCAATGCGCTGCAGCGAATTCCCTGCAGAACCCGCCAAGCCTTCGCCGCCCTCATCTTCGCCTCCCGGTCGGACAGAATCGACCTGACGATCGCCGGCGGGCGCATCGTGCGGTCAGCATCGACGTCGACAGGCCGCGCTCGTGCACATCATCGAGGCCTTGCGCGCGCGGAGGCATAATGATCCCGGTAGGGGACTTATCTTCGATCAACGAAACTCGCCGGTACTCGTGTAGGTTGAAGAACTGTTTTGCTTTGCTGACGGCGTCAACGCCGCTTGACATGCTGCCATATCGCTAATCGCTCCGCACACCAGCAGCGGGGTCTCTATCGAGCTTCACTGTCGCTGACATGCAGGCGGATAAGGAGCTGGGAGGAATGACATCACATGAGCACGGCAACTCTGGATCCGCGGTGCTGACTGGACAAGGATGGAGAGCGGCTGGTCGGAGGCGGGCGCTACTACCGTGATGCAGCGCACAACAGCGCAGAGATCGCGTTCATGATCGTCGATGCCTACCAGGGACGCGGGGGCGCCAGCCTGATATTGAGGCGCCTTACGTCGATTGCCCGAGAGCAAGGCATCCGGCACTTCGAAGCCGAGGTCCTTGCGCGCAATGGGGGGATGCTTGCGGTCATTGCAGGACATCTGGATGGCCGCGACGAGAAGGGAGGCCGATGTCGCGTTCGATGCCTTCGTCGTAGCCTACGAACTGAAATACGAGAAGGCGGCCGAATGCTTGGCCAAGGATCGCGGGGCGCTCCTCGCCTTTTATGACTTCCCCGCCGAGCATTGGAAGCACTTGCGCACCTCGAACCCGATCGAGAGCACTTTTGCGACCGTGCGGCACCGCACGATCCGCGCCAAGGGGTGCCTCTCGAACACGACGGCACTCGCCCTGGTGTTCAAGCTCGTCGACGCGGCGCAGAAAAGCTGGCGCCGCCTCGACGGTCACAACCAGTTGCCGAAACTCATGCTCGGTGCGAAGTTCAAGGACGGGATTGAGATCGTCACCAGCGGCGATCGTCAGCCCAAAGCCGCCGCTTGAGCCCTGGCCGTCGTCACCAACATTCAATCATAGCTCGGGCTTCGACGCCGACGATAAAGACAAACACCGCCGCAAACATGAAGCTGCTGGCTCCAAGCGAGAAGACGCCGAGATCCTTGATGATGGAGCCGATCACGATCGGACTAATGATCGCTCCGGCGCGACCGGCAGCGGATGCAAAGCCTGCTCCCGTCGAGCGCGCGCGCCAGTTCCACATGCCGAACATGAAGAACTGCATGATCCAGCCGGCGATGAGAGTTTCGAGACGTCCATCCCGGCATGAGTGAAGACCGCCTGGTCCGACGCGGTGCCGTAGATGCAGGCCGTGACGGCGGACATGATCAGAAACAGCACGGTTGTCGGCTTGCGGCCGATCTTCTCGAGCCCATAGGCCGCCAGCGCAAACCCGGGAATGCCGCCGGTCGTAATCAAGGTGACGAAACCGACCGAATTCACGATCGAGTAGCCGTGCTGCTTGAGAAGAACGGTGATCCACGAGTTCAGGCCAAAGATGCCGAGAAGCGCGAAGAACCAAAGTCCACTCGCCATAAGCGTCCTGGCTTGGTACTCTTTCGAAAACAGCGTCACCCGACACGAATGCCAATTCTGGTCTGAATTTCCCGATAGGACAACTTCGCTGTCGAACGTCTCATGCTTTCTCGAGTTGCGGTCCCGATGCGGCGCTGCGTGCGATATCGACATAACGTAATTCGAAATTATTGTTTTCTCGATTGTGATCAGTCAAAGACGAATCTTCTAGCTTTTTGCCGAAAAGTCCACCTTGTAGATTGTGATCGTGTCATAGCGGGGCTTGTCGCTGGTGGCTGGGCTGCGCGTGCCGATCAGCGAGAACATGGCGCCCTGGGGATCCGTGCATTGGACGCCCCAGCGGCCGTTTTGCATGTAAACTGGGCTGCCGAGCGTCCGTCCGCCGCCGGCCGTCACGCGCTTCATGGCCGCATCGATATCGCCGACGTTGAAGTAGTAGAGCCAGAAGGAGGCCGGCACCATGGGCGGCTTGGTAACCATGGCGCCGATGGTCTGCCCGCCGGCCGAGAACGGCTGATAAAGTCCCATCGGTCCGGCAATTGCACCCTCCTTGCGCCACTCAAGGAGGCGGCTGTAGAAGGACCATGCGGCCTCCCGGTCGGCCGCGAGCAGTTCATGCCAGCCGATGCCAACCGGCGCGCCGGGCTCCGGCGATGGCTCCGGGCGCACCTTCAGCCATTTGAGCAATCCCACGGTCGCTTGTTGCCGGTCGGCAAAGACCGAAAAGCGCCTGCGGCCAGGTATGTCTTTCGGCGGGACATAAACGGTGCCGCCGAGTTCCCAGACTCGGTCGGCAGCAGCGTCGACATCGTCAACTCCGATGAATCCGATCCAGAACGGTATCGCGCCCCCGGCTCGCGCGCCGGCCGGCAATTCGAGAAGGCCGCAAATGCGCGTCTCCCCGGCAGTGAAAAAGCTGTACGCGCTGCCAGGCATCGATGCGTTGGTGGTGCCCCAGCCCATGACATCGGCGTAGAACACCTTGGCGGCTTCGACGTCCGGCGTCATCAACTCGTACCAGACGAAACGGCCTGGAGCGTCGGCCATATCCTTCTCCGTTCGGAATGCAGCGACGGGTTCTCGATGGCTCAATCGATAGATTGCCGGCGCCCTCACTGGAGTTAATCATCTTACATATGATTTCTCTACTGACCGTACTGCGCTTTTTGACAATCAGCAGGTCGCCTCGACCACGTTCGACCTTGAAAACTACCCATTTTAAAGCCTATAGTAACGTAGGCGATTGAAAAAGGTCGTGTGACGGCGGTCGCCCCAGGAGGATACGACGATGTGTCAGTCCAAACGTACTTCCAAGGTGAAGGGCCGTGAGGCCGCGACATTGGGTGCCGTCGGTATGTCGCTGTCGCTGGTGGGTGGCGCCACGTCCGTCGGCGCCCTGCCGGGCGTCAACGTGCCGGCACCAGCCGTCTCGCCGACCCACGCGGTCATACTGGGCGAGGAGGAAATCGCCGACGTCAGCTTGGCGGCGTTCTACGTCTTCGACAAGGAGAGCGTCGGGGTTTCTCAACCCGGTGTCGAGCTGGCGCGGGGCTGCAGAGGCTGCAGAGGCTGCAGGGGTTGCCGCGGATGCAGAGGCTGCCGGGGTTGCGTTGGTTGCGGCGGTTGTTGCTACTATCCGTATTGGAACTGCTGACATAATCCGGCCCATACGGGTGACGCACGCGAGTGCCAACTCGTCGGCGGAGCCCGTCAATCGGACAGTCACACAGTTGAGACCGGGATGAGTTTGGCTCGTTGCAAGCGAGCCGAACTCTCGGCGATGGGTTGAAGCGCATGGGCGGCATTCATGACGAGCTATCGCGGTACGGAATTCATGCCGCACGATAGCGAAGACGTTGCACAGTTCTCGCCGAATTTGACCGTCTACATTCTGCCGCCCGACGTGGTGTGCCTCTATTCGGAGCACCGGAAATTCTTTCTGTATGGCGCACTCTATTGCGCGCTCGCTGCCGCCATGGAAGGCGGCAAGACATTCAAGGCGCTCGCCGCAGAGTTGGAGCAGCGGTTTCCCGCCGACTCGGTTCGTGAAGCGTTGAAGCGGCTGGTCGACCGGCGGTTCGTTGTGCCGGCGACGCCAGCCGGCGATGAGGCCGGCGCCACACGCGCCTACTGGTCCGCGCTCGGCCTGGTGCCCGACGCCGTCGAGCGCATATTCAAGAAGACCCGGGTACGCCTGCGCGCAATTGACGTGCACGGCGAAGCCGAGCTCGGCGCAGCCCTCGAAGCACTCGGCATCCGCGTCTCCAAGCGTACCGGGGACCTCACGGTGGCGCTGGTCAACGACTACCTCGAAGAGCGTTTGGCGGAGGTGAACCGCGAGCACCTTGCGCGTGGCAGCTCCTGGATGCTCGTTCAGCCGTCCGGTATATTTCCGCTGATCGGGCCCGTGTTCCGGCCCGGGCAGGGACCATGTTGGGCCTGCCTCGCCGAGCGGATGAAGCGTAACCGCGAGATCAAGGCGTTCCTGGACCGTACCCAAGCCCGTCGCGTCGCGGTTTCGCCGCTCGACCAGGGCGTTTTCGGACAGAGCGCGATCCAACTCTCGGCCGTCGAGATCGCCAAGGCCATCGCCACCGACTTTCGCACGGATTTGCGCGATCACCTCATCAGCCTGGACCTGTTGGGCTCGAGCATCGTTCGACATTTCGTGCCGGCCCGGCCGCAGTGCCCGAGCTGCGGCAGCGTGGAGCTGCGTGATCCCGCGCGTGCGCCGGCACCGATCGATCTCGCGGCCGGCGGCAAGCTGGTCATGACCAGCGGCGGCTTTCGCGCCGTCGCGCCGGCCGATACCGTCGCGCGGTATCGCAAACACGTAAGCCCGCTCACCGGCGTCGTGTCGCGGCTCGAGCGAATCAATGCCGACCTGCCGCTCAACACCAACTATCTCGCCACCCACAATTTCGACGCGAGCCCGCGGACCGTCGACGAATTGAAGGCGGGCCTCGGCGGCGGCAGCTACGGTAAAGGCAGCAGCACCGAGCAGGCCGAAGCCAGCGCGCTGATGGAGGCGATCGAGCGCTACTCGGGCGTCTATCAGGGTGACGAGATCCGGCTGACGCGACGATACAAGGATTTCGCGACCGGCGAGGCGATTCCGCCGAACGACATCCTGCTGTTCAGCGCCGCCCAACTCGCATCGGGGCGAAAGGAGAATGTGACGCCGAGCCCGAACGCGGCCGATGCCGACGCCGAGGGCGAGCATGCGCCGCAGCTGTTCGATCCCGCGGCCGAAATCGAATGGTCGCCGGTTTGGTCGCTCCGCGACAAGCGCTTCAGGTATCTGCCGACCAGCATCCTCTATTTCTCCTACCCGTCCGCGGCGGTTGGCGCCGACAGTAACGGCTGTGCCGCCGGCAACACGCGCGAGGAGGCCATCGTCCAGGGCTTCCTGGAGCTTGTGGAACGCGATTCCTATGCCATCTGGTGGTACAACCGGCTCGAGCGGCCCGAGGTCGATCTCGCCCGGTTCAACGATTCCTATATTCGCGACTTGAAAGTTCAGTTCGCCGAGACCGGGCGCCGGCTCTGGCTGCTCGACGTGACGAGCGATCTCGGCATTCCGAGCTTCGTCGCCGTGGCCCATTGGATGGAAGGCAAGCGCGAGCAGGTCGAGTTCGGCTCCGGTGCCCATTTCGATGCGCGCATCGCAGCGTTGCGGGCGCTGACCGAGATCAATCAGTTTTTGTCCGTCGGGCTCATGGGCGGCGGCCCGGCGCCGGACCACACCCATGACGACGACCCCGACCCATTCCGGCTCCAGGACCACGCCTATCTTTGCCCGAATGGCAGCCCGGTCGTCCGTCCGGACTTTGCTGCGACCTTGCCGGGTCGCTCCGGGGCAGGCCCCGACGCAACTTTCGGCGAACTCGACAAACGCGCGCAGGTCGAGGCTTGTGTGCGTCTCGCCGAGGAAAGGGGGCTCGATTTCCTCGTGCTCGACCAGACACGGCCGGACATCGGAGTGCCCGTCATTCGCGTCATCGTGCCGGGGTTGCGGCATTTCTATCGCCGCTTTGCGCCGGGCCGCCTCTATGATGTGCCGGTCAAGCTCGGGCTGCGCAAGACGCCGCTGCGTGAGCAGGACCTAAACCCGCTCCTGCCCAAGACCTGAGGGACATGGTGAGCGCCGACCGGACCCGGAGACAGAAGGCACCGCCGCCGAGGTCGGCAACGCTCCGCGCCCGGGTTGTCGATCAGGTTACGCTCGAGGCCGATGCGGCGGGTAGGATCGCCGCGAGTTTCACTGGGCAAAGGGTCGACCTTGGTCCGTTCGATGCCGCGACGGCAGCACGCGTTGGTGAGCTGCGTCGCGGTTTGAATCTCGACGCGGCGAGCGACCAGGCGATGCACGGTCTTGCTCGTCGATTGGCAGCACACGGGCTCCTCGAATATTGCCTTGGCAGCGATGACCACGATGAGGTCGTGATCGAGCCGCAGCTGCCCGATTATTGGCCACGGTTGGCGCCGCTCGAGGACACCGGCGTTTTTGCCCTGTCGCGTTTCGCTTATCTGCGTCGGCGCGGCACCGAGATGGCGCTGGAATTGCCGCGTGCCGGTGCGCTGTTCAAGCTCTGCAATCCAAAACTCGCGGCGGCGATCGCGGCGCTGGCGACGCCGCAATCGATCGCGCAGCTGCGGTCCCGGGAGGATTACGCTGGCGATGGGCTTCTCGCTCTGCTCGTCGACTGCCGGATCGTCTATGCGGTCGAGCCGAGTCGCGACGGCGGCTTCCGCCTGGCCGAGGGCGACGACGATCTCGTGCTCTGGGACTTCCACGACCTCTTGTTCCACGCGCGCAGCACGCAAGGCCGCCACGCCAACCCAGCAGGCGCTCTCTACCCCCATGTCGGCGTCATGCCGCCGCCGCCGGCGCTGCGGCCGCGCTGGCCAGGGAAATCGATCGATCTCAAGAAGCTCACGGCGGCGGCTGCCAGCGCTGGCGCCGCCGCAGCGCTGCCAAGGCCGCGCGCCCATCGACACTCGACCCGGGTTTTCGACGCCGAGCATCCGATCACGTTGGCGGAGCTTGCGCTGTTTCTCGATGGCACGGCGCGGGTCCAGGCGAAGTGGAACGCCCGCGTCGACCTCGACGGCAACGGCGGCGGACCGCTGATCGAGTACGCGGCCCGGCCGTATCCTTCGGCCGGCGCGGCTTGGGAGCTTGAGCTCTACCTGTCGGTCGACCGCTGCGCGGGGCTCGCCCGCGGTTTCTATCATTACGACGCAGGCCGGCACGCGCTGGTGCCTATCACCGTGCGCGCAACCGAGCTGGAGGCAATGCTGAAAGGCGCGAAATTTGCGATGGGCGCGCCCGCCGTTCCACAAATCGTGGTGACGATCGCCGCGCGTTTCGGTCGCATATCTTGGAAATACAGCGCGATCGCCTACGCGCTCATTTTGAAAGATGTTGGCGTCCTGATGCAGTCGTTCTACGGGATGGCGGCCGAAATGGGTTTGGGTGGCTGTGCTATCGGCACCGGCAATATCGATCTGTTCGCCCGGATGACGGGAATCGAATTCCACATCGAAGGCCCGGTCGGCCAATTCGTTGTTGGCCGAAGCGCAAAATCAGCGGACTGAAAAACGACCTCATTATTCGGTGGTAGTCTGGATTGATTACGAGAAACCCAAAACCTCAAGCCGTTGCCGAGCGCCGAAAGGCGCTGGTGATCGAGCTTGGAGAGAAAAAGGAAGGGCTTGCCCGCCTATACCGTGCCATCGAGGCGGGTTTGGTCGAACTCGACGCCGATTTGGGAGAGCGGATCCAGAGGAGTTTCGTATGAGTTCGACAATTGACCGGCGCGCAGCTCCGCCCCGCAGTCTGCCCTTGGAGCCTGTGGTTTGTCGCTAATTCCCGTAGTTCTTGGCTAGGTAGCCCTTGATTGCCTGCGCATCCTTGTCATCGATCGGCGCACCGAAGACCTTGATCATCTTGGTCACCTCTGCGTCCCAGAGTTGCGCCGACGGGTACGGCGAGTTCATCAAGATGTAGTCGAGGCTATGGCACGCGGAGCAATAGCTCTCGACGATGTCGGAACCGGTATCCTTCTTAAGAGTGATCGCCGTTCCCTGGGCAATCGCGGGTGAAGCGGCAAGCGCCAGAGTGGCGAGAACGATCGGTGTCTTGTTCATGGCTGCCTCTTTCACCCGATCTGAACCGTCACGCGATGCATGACGTTATGATGGTAACCTGCCGGATTGGGAATGATTTGGCCGGTCTGTGACTGGCCGATCGCATTGGTCGCATGCACCATGATGGAGAGGGCTCCCGCTTCTTTCGGCCGGAACCGATAGCTCCAAGGCCGGAACGAATAGCGCCCGAGATCTTGACCGAGGTGCGCCTGCTCGAATGTCATGCCTCCGTTGATCGAGACGGCGACCGAAGTGATGCCGTGGCCGCCGTCCCAGGCAATACCGTTGACGACGACATCGCCACTAGCGTCCACCTTTGCGCCCTCTGTGGGCGTGACGATCAGCGAGTTGACCACCATCTCGGTGATCGGCGTGTTGGCGGCCGTATCCTGCGATAGGAAGCGTGAGCTGATTGGGAACTTATCCTGGGGGATGCGGTACGCTGACTTCATCCAAAAGCCGTCAAACGGCTGAGAGACCGCACGGATCAAGGTGAGGTGCTTCACCCAATAGGTCGCAGTCCAGCCGGGCACGATCAGGCGAGCCGGATACCCGTTCCAGTGCGGCAGCGGCGCGCCATTCATCTCATAGGCGACGAGCACGTCGCCATCAGACGCCTTGCCGACAGGTATGCTCTTGATGAAGTCCGGCGTTTTGTCGAGGACCGGACCATCTGCGCCATCGAGCACAAGCTCTTTGGCGGTATCCTTGAGCCCAACCTTGGCAACAATATCCTTGAGGCGCGCCCCTTTCCACTTGGCATTGCCCATGGCACCGTAACCCCATTCGACGCCCGGCACATGCGGCTCGAACAGCCCCCGTCGATTGCCGGAGCATTGGCACACGGCAACGACCTCGACCGGCTCGAAGGCTTTGAGCTGGTCCAGCGTCAGCTCGATAGGCGTGGCGAGGGCATCGCCTTCAATCTTGAGGCGCCATTTCGCAGCGTCGACTTCGGGAATGCCGGCCAGATGATAACGGACAAAGAATGCATCATTGGGCGTGATCACGTCTTTGAAATAGCTGATCGGCGTCTCGAAATTGGGAGGACGATAGCTGAGCTTGATGAGCGGGACCTTCCCGGGGAGCGCCTCGAGCTTGGCAGCCTCGCGCAATCCAGCCGGCAGAGCCGGCTCCAGCCTAAGAGCGTCAGCGGCTCCTGCACGGTCGGTCAGCAACTTGCCGCCAGACGTAGCCGCAATCATGCCAGCCATTCCGGCAAAGAGTTGCCGGCGGTTAAGATCCGCTACTTTCATTGAGTGTTCCTCATCAGTCGAAGAGCTGCCATTGGTTGCCTCAAGTCCAACGCGTGCCGCTTCTAATTGCAAGCATTGTTTTACCCATTTGCATGGGCCAACATATTCAAACCATAGACCCTTTAATGGACTAGGAGCCGATCTTTCGATTCGATCAAGGTGCCATTGCGATCTGCGGGCTATAGTAACATGCATGAGCCACGCTTCTGCTGGCGACGTTGGCCGTTGTGGCCCTCACTCTCTCGCATGCCCTCGCTCAGAGGAATTCCAGAAATTCAAATTCCAGAACGGCCCACCACGACCCGCGACTGCCGAAAGGCCGAGACGCGACTCCGGTCGGAGTCGGCGGCCAAGTTCGGGGTGGTTCCAGCGTTGGCAGACGAACCGCGACCATATTTTAAGTCTTCGGCTTCAATCGAACGCTCGACCAGCTCTTAACGCTCGCGATCTGCAGCGGCCAATGCGCTGAGCGCGATCGGCGGCCTACCCTGCGCCGGCCACGCCTTTTTACTTCAACACATCCAGCGGGATTTTCAGATACCGCTTTCCGTTCTTCTTGGGCAGCCGGCCCCCTTGGATGTTGACCTGCAATGCATGCAGGATGTGCTTCGGACACGCCGATTCGCGGTCGCGCTTCTGACGGAACTCCACGAAGACCGCTTCGTCCGTTGCCTGTCTGAGGTGCACATTTGAGGCCCTCTGCTCCGCGACTGTGCTCTCCCAGGCAGCTGATCTACCGTTCGGCCGGTAGTCATGACCCGTGAAGAGATGCGTCTCGTCCGGCAACGACAGGATACGCTGGATGCTGTGCCAGAGCTCACCGGCGTTACCGCCCGGGAAATCCGCGCGCGCCGCATGCGATATCTTTGCGAGAGGTTCTCGTAATCCCGGATACATTTTAGGACTCTCGATTCCCAGACAACCCGCTAGTCACTCACGCACCGCGGCCGCTGCTCATTGAACCGCGCCCTCAACACCTCTCCCGAACCTCAAGGCCGGAGATAGGCAAAGCCCTGCTGCTGCAGCTCGGTCAGGCGCACCACACCACCCTGGTCCACGCGGATGGTGCCGGCTGGCAGATCGGTCAACTCGTACTTGAAGGCGTTCAGGGTGTTGCCGCAGGCATTGAATAGGACACCCTGCTTGAGAAGACCGTTGAGAGCTTCGATCGCTTGCGGCCGACCGTCGCGGGCGTGCAAAGCCTTCAGAGCCGGACCATGCGCGACCAGCACGACCTCCACGTTGTCGGGTCCGCCTACGCCGGCGATGTGGTTCTTGATATTGCTCAGTACGAACTCGACCTTCTCCACCTCGCTGACATGATAAGCGACGCGCTGCTTGGCTGCAGGGGAAGCAGCCTTCGCGGATGAAGCAACCTTGAAGACCAAACCGGCGCCTGGCAGCGCAGCCGCCAGAGCGAACAACGAACGGCGATTGAACATGCTGACCTCCCGTCTGGTAGGTTTACCGAGCGTCCAACTCAATGACTTCTCGAAGGGTGCGTCAAAACGCAGAAAATCTGCTTAGCTTATCAGCAGCCTGTCGTGTAGTCGTGGGGAATACCGATCCGCTCGCTCGGTGGTCGCAGACAAGCTCGCTGGCCGCTTCGACATCGTGATCCCGAGCGTGCGCGCGCACGATACGCGCGGCCGCATTAAACCGCCGCATTAAACTAAGCGATGTCTCCTCCGGCGATGGCACGGCCGGCGCAGCGAGCCCGGAGCGCCGCCAGCGTGATCTGACCGCGGACCTGGCCGTCTTCATCGATAATGGTCGCGGCCTCGCGCCCGTCCGCGAGCAGCGCTGACAGGACGTCACGAGCCGAGAGCGAGGCCGGGAGTTCCAGGCCGTCGGGCGCGCGGCCCGGTTCGACGGCATCGGCGGCCCGCACCAGGGAGAGCCGGCGCAGCGCCCGATCGGCTCCCACGAAATCAGCGACGAAAGGGTCGGCCGGGGCGGCAAGCAAACGGTCGGGCGTGTCGTACTGAACGAGCCGCCCCTCGCGCATGATGGCGACGACGTCGCCCATGCGGATCGCCTCGTCGATGTCGTGGGTGACTAAGATCACGGTCTTCTTCAGCCGCT
Source organism: uncultured Alphaproteobacteria bacterium (assembly GCA_963847435.1). Classification (GTDB taxonomy): domain Bacteria; phylum Pseudomonadota; class Alphaproteobacteria; order Rhizobiales; family Hyphomicrobiaceae; genus CAWJZR01. Next base: position 193,955 of record CAWJZR010000002.1, read on the forward strand.
TGAGGATCGCCAGGAACTCCTCTTGGAGCCGGCCGCGTACGATCGGATCGACGGCGCCGAAGGGTTCGTCCATCAGCATCACCGGCGCATCGGCTGCCAACGCCCGGGCCACGCCGACACGCTGGCGCTGCCCGCCCGAAAGATGGCGCGGATAGCGTGCGAGATATAGCGCTGGGTCGAGGCCGACGAGTTCCAGCATCTCCTCGCTTCGCGCCTTGATGCGTGCTGCGTCCCAGCCGAGCAATTTCGGCACGGTCGCGACGTTCTCCGCGATTGTCATATGCGGGAACAGTCCGATTTGCTGGATCACATAGCCGATATGGCGCCGGAGCTCGACCGGTTCGCCGTGTGCGACATCGCGGCCGCCGACGAGGATGCGCCCGGATGTCGGCTCGATCAGCCGGTTCACCATCCGCATCGTCGTAGTTTTGCCGCAACCGGACGGGCCGATCAGCACGCAAACCTGCCCCGCCTCGACCGTCAGGTCGAGGCTATCGACGGCAGGATGCACCGCGCCGGAAAACAGCTTGGTGACATGTTCCAGGCGGATCGTCATGCGCTTCCCAACCGCAATCGGCGCGTCATCAGCCGCTCCAGCGCCGCGAAGGCAATTTCCGTCAAGAAAGCCAGGGCTGCGACAGCCACGGCCCCGGCGATCAGCTCAGGGAAGTTGAAATTGGCCATTCCGCTGGTGATCAGCTCGCCCAACCCGCCGCCACCGATGAAAGCGGCCAGCGTCGCCGCCGAGACGATCTGGACGGCGGCCGTGCGAATGCCGGCGAAAATGACGGGCAGGGCGAGCGGGAGCTCGATCCGCATCATCAGCTGGGGATCGGACAGGCCCTGGCCGCGCGCGGCATCGACGATGTCGGGTTCGACCTCGATCATGCCGGTGTAGGTGTTGAGCAGCAGGGCCGGCAGGCCATAGAGCGTCAACGCGACCACCGACGGCAGGAAACCCGTCCCCAGAACGGGCAGCATGAGCACCAGCAGCGCCAGTGAGGGCACCGTCCGCAGGATATTGGCCAGCGCGATCGCGCTCTGGGCCCAGCTGCGGTAGCGCGTCAGCATGACGCCGGCCGGCAGCGCGATCAGCAGGACGGCGGCGAGCGCCACAGCGGTTAGCCAGAGATGATTCTGGAGGGCCACGACGAAGATCTTGGGGTTGGCTGAAATCCATCCGTACATCAGGCCTGCTCCGCCTGATACGCGCGCAGTCCGGTCTCGATCCTGCGCAGGGTCTCGTCGCAGAGAATTGCGAGCGCGGAGGTTACGACGGCGCCCACCACGACCTTCTCGCCGAAATCCTGGGCGATGCCCTGGAAGATGATGTCGCCGAGGCCGCCGGCATTGACGAAGGCTGCAACGGTGGCGACCGAGACCTGCGTCACCACGGTGATGCGGATGCCCGCGATGATCACGGGCAGCGCCAGCGGCAGTTCGATGGCGAAGAGGCGCCGCCATTTGCCATAGCCCATGCCGTCAGCGGCATCGAGGATATCGGGGGAGATCTCGCGCAGGCCCGTCGCAACATTGCGGATGATGATCAGGAGGGCATAGGCGACCAGCGCGACGATGGCCGGCCAGAAGCCGAGGCCGAGATAGGGAATGAGCAGCGCGAAGATCGCCAGCGCTGGCACGGTGTAGAGCGCGCCCGATACCAGCAGGATGGCGAGCCCTAAACCCGGCCGCCGGGCGGACAGGACGCCGAGCGGCAGGCCGATCGCCAGCGCGATCATCAAGCCCGCCCCGACGAGCTGGATATGCTCCCAAAGCGCGAAGAGCAGCCGGTCATAATTCTCGATTGTCCAGGTCATGAGATCACCACCGGGGCTGAAGCTCACAGCCCCTTGGCCTTCAGGAAATTGGCCGCGACGGTCCGCGGCTCCTTCTTGTCGACCTCGACCTGGCGGTTGAGCTCCTGCATTGTCGGATTGTCGAGCGCGGCGTCGACCTTCTCCAAGGTCGCGACGACCTTCTCGTTCTTCGCGATATCCGGACGCACGACGGGCGCCAGGAAATAGGGCGGGAACAGTCCCTTGTCGTCGTCGAGCGCGACGAACTTCTCAGCCGCGATCTGCCAGTCGGTCGAGAAGCCGTTGGCGATGTCGATCTGCTTCTGCGCCAGCGCGTCGTAGCGCAAGCGCAGCGCGGCGAACTGCTTGAGCTCGCGGAACTCAGCGCCGTAGACCTCCTTCAGGCCGGCGATCCCGTCGCGGCGATCGACGAATTCGGTGCCGGCGCCAAGGCTGAGCTTGCTCGCCACCCTGCCGAGATCGGTAAGCGTCTTGAGGTTGTATTCCTTGGCGGTCTCCGGCCGGACCACGATCGCATAGCCGTTGTTGATGTTGGACGGCTTCAGCCAGGTCAGGTTGAATTCCTTCTCGTATAAGGCCTTGACGATCTGGCGCACCTTCTCGGGGTCGGTCTCGGTCGTTGTCGCCTTCATCACCGCGTTGAACCCGGTGCCGGTGTATTCCGGATAGAGATCGATCGCACCGCTCTTCAGAGCCTCATGCGCGACCATTGTCCCGCCGAGATTGATCTTGCGTTCGACCTTGAAGCCGGCATTTTCCAACGCGGCGGCATAGAGTTCCGCCACGACGAATTGCTCGGTGAAGTTCTTCGAGCCGATCTTGATGGTCTGGGCCGAAGCCGCCGTCACGGCTGAGGCTAGGAGAGCGATAGCTGCAAGGAAGGCAGGGATGGGACGCATGGCGTTGAGCTCCTAGGCGCCAGAGAATGACAGGCTAGCAAGCAATTCCTATCACCGCCACGAACCGGCATCGGCAAACGGTTCTCGATCGGCGACAGCGGGCACACCCAGGCGTCGGAATAGGCCCAGGAGAGGCGAAATTGGGATCGAGGATCAGCCGACCGTCATCGGTCGTGCCAGGTCGGCACTCTTGATCGTATCGAGAAGAGAGGGAGGCCCTGCCTCTCGCAGGCCAAGCCGCAGTTCAAGCGATAGGTCGGAGATCTCCAAGAACAGTCGGGATCAGTTCGGATACGGTCGGATGGATCGGTACGGCCCATTGCAGTGCCGGATAGGGCGCGCCGGCGTTCATGATGTCGAGGATCCCGTGGATCGCTTCGTCGCCGCTGACGCCCAGGATCGCGGCGCCAAGGATCTTCTGCGTCTCGGCGTCGGCCACGACCTTCATGAACCCCTTGGTTTCCCCACGCTCGACCGCACGGCCCACCCTGATCATCGGGCGCTTGGAAACGAGTAGCGGCCGGCCGGTCTTGCGGGCCTCGGTTTCGGTCAATCCGACGCGGCCGAGGGGAGGATCGACATAGAGCGCATAGGCGGGGATTCGGTCACTGACACGACGGTTCCCACCATCGAGCAGATTAGCGGCGACGATCTCGAAGTCGTTGTAGGCGGTGTGCGTGAAGGCGCCGCGGCCGTTGCAGTCTCCGAGAGCCCAGATCCCCGGAATAGTGGTGGCCAGCCTGTCGTCCACGGCGATGTAGCCCCGCGCGTCCGTTGCGACGCCGGCCTTGTCGAGGCCGAGATCATCCGTGTTGGGTCGACGACCGACCGCCAGCAAAACATGCGACCCCACCGCCAGGGGTTCACCGGAGGTGCAATCGATGCCGACGCTGACACCGTCTGCGTGGCGCTCCAGCGCGATACAGGCGGCGTCGGTGCGCACCACGATTCCTTCATCGACGAGGAGCTGCCGAATGGCCTCGGATACGTCCTCATCCTCGCGGGCCACCAGCCGCGGCCCCTTTTCGACGATCGTGACCTGCGCCCCGAAACGCCGATACATCTGGGCGAATTCGAGCCCGATATAGCTTCCGCCGACGATGATCAGGTGTTTCGGGACGGTGTCGAGCTGGAGAATGGACGTGTTGGTGAGATAGTCGACCTTATCGACGCCCGGCATGTCCGGCACGCTCGCGCGGCCGCCGACATTGAGGAAGATGCGAGGCGCTCTCAAAAGGGATCTCGCCGATCCGGATGAGATCCGGGCCTTCGAAGCGTGCATGCCCCTGGAATACGGTCAGTCCAGTCATGCCGCGCAGCCAATTTTCCACACCCGTGCGCGCATTCGTCGAGACCGTGTCGGCCCGGGCTCTGATCCGCTTCATGTCGATCTGGATCGCGTTTTCGATCACGACCCCGTACTCGCTCCCGCGCCGGGCCAAATGGGCCGCATAGGCGCTGGCCACCAGCGTCTTGGTCGGCATGCAGCCGGTATTGACGCAGGTTCCGCCGAACAGGTTGCGCTCGACGAGCACGACCTTCATCCCCGACGCGGTCAGTCGTCCGGCGAGGGAGGGGCCTGCCTGCCCGGACCCGATGATGATGGCGTCGAAGCTATGTTCCATGGCGCGGGTCCCGATTAGTGCTGTGGAAAGGATCGCTGTCCCGTGCTCGCCAGCGTGCGAGCTCGTCAGTTCCGAAAGCTGTCTCTGCGGCGAGGCTTCGCGCGGTCTATCGCCCAGTGTGCCGCAGCACACCGGTACAGAGCTCAGCCGCGCATTCGGCTCTGGGTAGCGCGAGCTTGAAGTTAAGTCGGCACTACACCTGAAGACAGGTTTGCGCGTCGTTCGAGATGATTGCAAGTTAGCGTCGGACGCGGACGCAGAAGCGCGCGATCGTGCGCGGGTCGAGCCCCTGGCGGTTTGGTTTCGAATGTGGCGCGTCGGCACGGGTCAAGCCGAGCCCGCTTTTCCGCCGTCTCAGAGAGTTCAGGCAACCAGTGCCACCCGGACCCACCAAATGGTCGCGGTACTCATCCAACCGATGAAGCGGCCACAGCGCGTTTTGCCTCCTCTTCTTGCCTTGTTCCTCCAACGCCCTGGCTCTAAATTGGGCGACGAGAACCATGGATTTGACATTCCAGTAGGGTCGTCGTGGCGGCGACCGATGCGCAAAGGAGTGCTGCACATGGGAATCCTTGATGAGTTACTTGCCGGTGGGCAACGCCAGAAAGAGTACGGCGAATTCGTTGATCGATACGAACAAGGACACCCGTCCCAGGGCTACTCCGATCAAGAGGTTCTGAAGCGGTACGGGGAAGTATCACACGCCGTGTCGTCAGACCAGTACGCTCAGGCTGCGCAAGAGGCGGTGAGCAAGCTATCGCCGGAAGAGCGAGCGATGTTCGCGAAGATGCTGCAGGACCAAGCCTCGGCGCGTGGCGTAACGCTGCCGGGAAAGCTGGCGCCCGAACCGAAGGAACTGGGCCAAGTGCTCACCGATCTGCATAAGAAGCCGGGGCAGCTCCGGGATATGCTCGGCGGTGACGCCGCCCAACCTCAGCAGCAAGCGTCAGGGTCAAGTCCGATCACCGACATCCTGTCATCCCCGATGGCCAAGGCCGTGCTCGCGGGCATCGCGGCCATGGTGGTCAAGCGCGTCGTGGGTAGGTAGCGCGGCCCAACGGGAGTTTTCGGCAGGCAATTTATTGCGCTGTTCGGCAGTGCAATCGGGTGGCCGCATCGATTTCGCGCAAGCAGACGATGGCGGGTGTCGGCGTCTTAAACCCCAAGCTTAAGGACCAGGCCGGGATTGAACCGTGCGCGGCCTCTGTCACAGAGCTAGCCACGTACCGGCCTGCTGCCAACACAGGCAAGGCACCCATAGAGGCTCCACCAGCGGCCCCGCAGGGAGCACAGGCGCTCGTCGCTGAGACGCCGCGGCCGTACTCTCGTCTCAGGCACCGGCCCTAATTCCTGTTACTCGCCAAAGGGTCGCGCGACCTCGGCCTGCAGCTCGTCGACCTGATGCGCGCGCCTCAATGCCGTCTGGACAATCTCTGAGAGCGTCAGCCCCTTGGCTGTGGCCGCCTTGGCGATCGCCGCATCGAAGTTCTTTGCGAGCCACAGATTGCGCCCCACTGGCCGGCCGTGGCGCGCTAATTGATCTGCTCGCGTTGGCACTGGCCACCTTGGAGTGCAGAGTTTGTCAAAATGTTCAAAGATGCTCGGTTCCGTGCCCAGCCCAATTGAAGGTCTCGGCCTCCCGATCCTCGCGGAGGACCTCGCTGCCGCTCGGCAACCGTGATGCTATCGATACGACATTTGGGGGCCTTTGCCGCAACCTCGGAGATTGGCAAATGCGCAAGGAACAAATTCATCGCACAACGGAAAGAATTTTTTCCGAGGTGATACCGTTCTTTGCTTTCCGGGAGCTCGGCAGGGTCATAGGGGAGGACAAATTGTATTCCCTCATTTTTCAACGTCGACAAGGATAAGCCTGCGGTTTCCGATTTATTCCAGCCGGGAGTTCCGATTTTGGGGGGATCGTCCGCTCGCCCTTGATCGCCGCGATCGCCACCTTGGCCTTGAATGCGGCTGATCCATTTGTTCGGCCAGGAGTTGCCATACAGGGCGAACTTATCGAGAAGTGAGGACTTCTTTCGTGGCCCCAAGGCGGGCGAACTCCACATTGGTGAAGCCCGCCTTGCGCTGGTTCTCGCGCGCCATCACCAGCATGCCGTCGGTCATATCGAGCCCGCGGGCCTTTCCGGTCGGACCCACACGGCGCGCCGACAGCAGCACGTCGATGCCGCTGCTAGAGCGAGCCCGCGCCAGCTCGCCGGGCACCCGGCCACGATCCTAACTTGCTGCGGCAGGAAGTCATTCTCGAACTATGATCACCGCGCCGCCCTCCAACCTCGCCGGCGATATGGATCAGACCGATACTGTTCCGTGTCGCCATTGACGCCTGCCGGCAGGATCGAGGTCGGCGTGCAGAGCACGAAGGTAACGTAGCCATTCCGTACGCCGTCGATTTCCGCTTGCACTTCAGTCTGCTTCGGCAGGTGTGGCCAATCGGCGATCACGGCCATGACGCCGTTCTCGCGAACGCCGATGAGGATATGAGTTCTTGTAACTAATGTCTGCGCTCATCGCCTGCACCTCGCTTAAATTCTGAAGTGGTGTACCACGTGCTGGTACCAGCTCTCCGTTTCGACCACGCCACCGGCGAGCTGCGCCTCGCGAGCGCGCGCCAGATACCGCTCGTAGTGCTGGCGTGCATTGCCCCCATTCTGCGGCCGACGCATCGCGTGCGACCCGCGGACCGCTCCGTCTCGTGTTCTGGTTCATCATTGGCGCGTCGCGGGCTCTCGCGGAGGCGCCATCGCCGCGTCGAAACGCTGCACGGCCGTATACTGAGAGAGTGGGCGCTAGACGCGCACCTCATAGGTGGGATGTCAGCGTCCTACTCTCAAGTAGCCGCCGCCGGGACGCGGGCCCCGTTCTGACGATTGCGGCGTCGGCCCGTCGGCACCACATCGGCAGAGAACATGACTGGAGAGGTGCCATGACGACAAAGAGAAAGGCGCGAGCACTGGGCGTGAACCACATCGCGCTCGAGGTGGGCGACATCGAGGAGGCTCTGGCCTTCTATGGCCGGCTGTTCGAATTCACGCTGCGCGGCAAAAGCGAGGACGCCGCCTTCATCGATCTCGGCGATCAGTTTCTCGCCCTTCAGAAAGGCCGCAGGCAGCCCGGCGATGATGCGCGTCACTTCGGGCTGGTGGTGGATGACAAGGAGGCTGGCCCGCGAGGCGCTGGCCGCCGCTGGGGTGAAAGCGCTGCCGGGGCGCTATCCTCGATTTCCTCGACCCTGGGGCAACCGCATCGAGATCGTCGGCTACGAGAACATCCAGTTCACGAAAGCGCTGCGTGGGCAGCCACTGGCGAGCCGGCAGGTCCTCAGGGTCGGCGCGCTGACGACGCTGTCGCGGAACTTCCAGCTCGAATTTCTCCGGCCGCTGGTCGGCCGTTCGGATGTGGAATTGATCGTTCGGTCCGGCAACATCCGTGACCTTCTCGCGCAGTTGGAAGCCCACGCGGTCGACGTGGTTCTGGCGAACAGCGCCGCGCCCCGCGACGCCCGCTCGTCGCTGCGCAATCACCTGCTGAACGAACAACCGGTCAGCCTGGTCGGCCGCCCGCGGACGGACAAACAAAAATTCCGCGTCCCGGAGGACTTGCGCACGGAGCCCTTGCTGCTGCCCAGCCTGGACAGCGATATCCGCGTGGCGTTTAACCGGGTCCTCGAGCTTGCTGGAATCAGGCCGACCATCCTCGCCGAGGTCGATGACATGGCCATGCTCCGTCTGCTCGCCCGCGAGCGCGAGGGCGTCACGCTCGTGCCGCCGATCACATTCGATCATAACCCATGGCTTAGGTTGTTGCGTAATCAGGATAAGGTTTAACGGTCTTTCCAGAACGCTCACCGAGTTCGCGCGAGCGCAATTAATTCGCGTGACGAATGGCCATTTGCAGCACTTCGGCGGAATGAAGCGCCTCGCGCTCGGTGGCCTGGGCAATCTGCTCGCGACAACTGTAGCCATTGGAAACGATCAAGGTATTGCGACCCACACCGCGCACGGCGGGCAGCAATCCGAGCTCGCCAATTTCCATTGAGACTGAATATTTGTCGCGGGCAAACCCGAACGATCCCGCCATGCCGCAGCACCCCGCATCGAGCACATGGCAGTCGAGACCGGCAGACTTGAGTAGGCTTATTTCGTCGGTCATCCCCATCACCGACTTCTGGTGGCAGTGCCCGTGAACAAGAGCGCTGAGCGGGAGCGGAGGGGGAACATACCGGGCCTTGCCTACGAGGAATTCAGACAGCATGAACGATTGTCGCGCGAGCTGCGCGGCGCGTTCGTCGCCGGGAAACAGGTTGCCTAGTTCGTCTCGAAAAACGGCGATGCACGCCGGCTCAAGCCCCACAATTGGGATTCCGGCGTCGATCTCGGACCCCAACGCGTCGAGAATTTGGCGCAACCGGCGTTTTGCGGTATCAAGCATGCCGAAATCATAAAGAGGCCGGCCGCAACATAGCTTGTCCTTCGGAATCGCGACCTGGAACCCGGCGTGTTCCAGCACTTCGACGGCCGCCATAGCGGTTTCCGGGTGAAAATAATTATTGAACGTATCAGGCCACAACAACACCTTGCCACCCGATGGCGACGTAGTGCCGGGCTCGGTCTGCCGTTTCGCGAACTGCCGGCGAAAAGGCACTGAGGCAAAGCGGGGTATGTTACGCTCAGGCGCAATACCACCTATCGCCTTGGCGAGACTGCTGAGGCCAGGAGTTTGCGTGACCATGTTCGTCAGCAAAGGCATGGCGCCCGCAAGCACTGCCCAGTCCCCAATCATCCCCATCGCATAGGCGTTCAGAGGCCGAAACCGACCCTTGTAATAATGCGACAAGAACTCCGCCTTATAGGTCGCCATGTCCACGTGCGTCGGGCAATCGCTCCGGCAGCCTTTGCAGGCCAGGCACAGCTCAAGCGCCTCCTTGACGGCCTCGCTTTTCCAGCCGTCGCGGATGACTTTGCCGCGTAGCATTTCGTGAAGCAACCGGGAGCGTCCGCGCGTCGAATATCGCTCCTCCCCCGTCGCCCGATAGCTCGGACACATCGTGCCAGCACGTCTCGCGCGGCATTTGCCCAGCCCAATGCAATGGTCCACAGCTCGAATAAAATTGCCCTGTTTGTCGGGATAGGAGAAATGGGTCACCGGCCGAGCGGGTCGATAGTCCGGTCCCTTGCGCAGGTTCTCGTCGGCCCGATAGGGATCGATGAGATTACGCGGATTGAGCTTGTGCTTCGGATCCCAGATTTCTTTGAATTCGCGGAAGGCTTGCATCAGCCTCTCGCCATACATGATGGGTAGGAACTCCGACTTGGCTTTGCCGTCGCCGTGCTCGCCATTGATCGACCCGCCGTACTTGACGACCAACTGGGCCGCCTCGTTCAAGAATGCACGCCACGCTTTCAATCCCTCAGAAGTCTTGAGGTTGAACGTGATCCAAGCATGAATGCAGCCATCGCCGAAATGGCCGTAAAGTGATGTCTTATAACCGTAGCGATCGAGCAGCTTCTGGAATTCGCGCAGATAGTCGCCGAGCCGCATCGGATCGACAGCCGCATCCTCCCAGCCCACCGCTGGGTCCAGTTCCCCTGCAATCTCGCTAAGCGAGGAGGCGGAGGCGCCAAGCTCTCGGATTGACCAGACCTTCTTCTGAACAACCGGATCCTCGACCAAGACTACCTGTGGCACAACAAGATCCCGAGCCCGATCCTCGATGAAATCCTTTGCCTTCGCGACCACACGATCGGCCGTGTCATCGCCGAACTCAACAACCAGCCACGCCCGTCCGTTCGGCAAGAGCTTGATTTCCTCGCGCCTGAGGCCTTTGCGCTTCAAGCCGTCGATCATGCCGATCTCGAGGCCCTCCATCGCGATCGGGCCGAACGGTAGGAGCCGAGGCACGGCATCGCCGGCGAGGTAGATGTCGGGATAGCCGAGAATAACGACCACTCGGGCCGGCGGACTATGAACAAGCGTCGCCTTCGCTTGGAGCGTCAAAGCGCAGGTCCCTTCGGAGCCGACCAGCGCTCGTGCCACATTGAAGCCGTTCTCGGGCAGCAGCTGGTTCAAATTGTAACCAGAGACGCGCCGTCGGATTGGCGGAAACCCTCGGCGGATATCATCGGCGTACAAATCGCGCAAGTCTCGCAGCCTGCCGTAGATCTCACCCTGGCGGCCTCCTGCCGCGATAATCTTCTCCAATTCCGGTTCGCTGGTCCGACCCACCCAAAATCGGGCACCATCGTAGGTTAACACCTCCAGCGCTTCGATATTCTCTTCGGTCTTGCCCGACATCACGGAATGCGGTCCGCAGGAGTTGTTGCCGATCATGCCACCCAACGTGCAGCGGCTGTGCGTGCCGGGATCGGGAGCATACGTCAATCCATGCTCTTCCGCTGCATCGCGCAAGGCGTCGCAAACAACGCCCGGTTCCACGCGGGCGAACTTCTCGACCGGATTTATCTCCAGAACCCCATTCAAATGTTTCGATACGTCGATCACAACGGCAACGTTCACACATTGACCGCACATCGAGGTGCCGCCGCCGCGTGGCAGTATGGGCGCGTCGAACTCGCGGCATACACGGACCGTCTCGACGAGTTCGTCGACATTGCGTGGAATAACGACGCCAATGGGTACTTGGCGGTAGTTCGATGCGTCGGCGCTGTACACCGCGCGGCTGCCCGTGTCGAAGCGCACTTCTCCGTCGATCGCCTTTTTCAACCGGGCCGCTAGCGAAAGATCAACAGTCAAGGCATCCTCAATCGGCCAAGCTTGGGCTGAAGGTCACATTGACCCAGGAAACACCTTGCCTCCTAAGAGGTCAGTGCCTCCGCAGCAATTTCAACCTCGTCGGGAACAGGGCTCCTGCGGTTCAGCGCTGCATGCATTCGCACATCGTCTCGCTCGCCTTCCCATTTAGCGACGACCAGAGCGGCAACGCCGTTACCAATCATATTGAGCGTCGCGCGGACTTCGGAAATGAAACGGTCGACGCCCAGAATGATGGCAGCGCCCTCGATGGGGATGTGGCGGAATGCCGCCAGGGTGGCGAGGAGAGCAATGAAGCTGGCGCCGGCCACCCCGGCAGATCCTTTGGAGGTCAGCATCGAGACCGCAACCAGTGTCGCTTGATCACCAATGCTGAGATCAATCCCCATGGCCTGGGCGATAAACATCGCGCAGATCACTTGGCATATGCACGTGCCGTCCAGGTTGAATGAATACCCCATCGGAACCACCAACCCGACCACTTGCTCGGAGCAGCCGGCATATTCCAGTTTCTTGATAAGCGAGGGCAGCGCAGTTTCCGAAGACGTGGTGGCCAGGACCACGAATATTTCGTCCTTCAAATACAGGAGGTATTTCCATAGGCTGAACCCGCTCATCCAACAGATCGAACCAAGTACAAAAATGAGGAAGAAGAAGCAGCTCCCGTAAATGACGACCATCAGGTTGCCGAGTGGCAATAGGGTGCCGACGCCAAACTTTCCAACGGCGAAAGCCATTGCGCCAAACGCCCCGAACGGCGCGACCCTCATGATGACGCCAACCATTGCAAATAAGACATGCGATATTCGGTCGAAAAACTCCACTACCGGCTTACCTGTCTTTCCCGTGTAGGATAAGCCCACGCCGAATATAACTGAAAACAGGAGAACTTGGAGCATGTCTCCTTTCGCAAAGGCCTCGACTGCGCTGGTCGGAATGATGTTCAGGAGAAAATCGACAGTATTTTCCGAAGCCGCCACCTTCTGGTATTGCGCCAACCCTTTCGTGTCGAGCTGTGCCGGGTTGATATTCATACCCGCGCCTGGCTTGGCGAGGTTCACAAAAACCATGCCAATGGCCAACGCGATCGTCGTTACGACTTCGAAATAGATCAGGGCCTTGAGCCCGACGCGCCCGAGCTCCTTCATATCGCCCATCTTGGCGATACCGACGACGACCGTCACAAAGATGAGCGGTGGTGCGATCATCTTGATCAGACGGACGAACCCGTCGCCGAGTGGCTTGAACTTAACGGCCACTTCCGGAGCAACGGCTCCAAGCGCAATTCCAACCACAATCGCCAAAATGACTTGAACGTACAGTTGCTTGAAGAAGCGCATTATCGGCTCCCTTCCAGCGGCGCCGCGCCAACGACATTCAGTGAGGCCCATTCCCGAAGAGGCAGCGGCCGGCGAACCGATCTCCTTGGCCGACTCTCATTGGTCGCCGACCGGACCTGGTGCACTGTCGGATGTGGGTTCCCATCGCATCGAACGGGATGGAAAAGCTATCTGGCAATGCCATCGCTCTTCGAATTTCTGAATTGACCGGCGATACAACGGTATCAGCGTCGGCGTCTGCTTGAGACTAAGCAGCGCATCATGGACAAGACATTCGATTAGCTTACGCGTCGCACCTCTTCCATGAACCGATGCTTGATAACGGGCGCGTCGAGATCGATAACGCCGACTGGGATATTGCCCGACTTACACTTCGAGACGATCACGGTCATTCGGTTGGACTTCAGCGCGGCGCGCAATTTATTTGCGGTGTCCTCGGCCTGGCACTCGATGACGTTTTCGCACCCGCAGGCCTTGGCGACCGCCGTCAGTGACGTTTTCTTGCCGGCGTATGTCGGCTGATCGCCGGTCGACCCATAACTGCCATTGTCAATGATGAGGAGAATGAAGTTATCGGCGACATTGTTGGCGATTGTTGGCAGTGTCCCAAAATTTGTGAGCACGGACCCATCGCCATCGATGGCGATGACCTTTTTCTTCTGTGCAAGCGCGAGTCCGAGCCCAATAGAGGAAGAAAGTCCCATCGTGCCGAGCATGTAAAAGTTCGATGGCTGGTCGCCATACATGAACAGCTCTTGTGAGGGCAGGCCGATATTGCAGACGACCAACTCGCCAGCAATAACCGGAACGATGGACTTGATCACTTCGGAACGGATCATTGGGCGGAACTCCAGAACGTCGCATCCGTGAGGATAGCAACTGGCTTTTTTGCCATGAACGCGTGATTGAGGACTCGGTCCAACTCGGCGACGTCCTCGGCCTTGTGGAAATGATAAGTGGGGAGGCTGAGCAGCGCCAAGAGCGCCTTGGTATGGACGGCCATCTCCGTCTGACAAGCGACCTTCTCGCCCAGCTCGCCGCGGTAGGAAATGAGCATTGGCAGCGGGATGTTGTAATACTGAATCAACGTCACGAGGGTGTTGATCGTGACGCCGATAGCCGTATTCTGCATGATGATGCAGGGGCGTTTGCCGCCCATGAAGGCCCCGGCACATAACCCCATGCCCTCGTCTTCCTTGTTCGATGGAACGTGCAGGAACCGATCGTTAGAATCGATGAGCTCGATGACTTCGGCGAGCTGCTTGCAAGGAACGGTCGTCACGAACTCGATCTTGTTGCGTACGAGCGAATCGACAACTCTCTGACTTATCGACATCGTTCCTCCATTCCAGCCGAAAGCATCACGTTGCTCCAACCGGCTAGGCGGAAGTCTAGCCAATCCTCAGACAGCGTGGGGTTGGTCGGCTCCACCCCATTATTGCCGGGATCTTACGGGCATGTAACGTCAACGCTATTCAGAGGTTCCTTAGTATTGGTCTCGGCAGAGGGCCTAAACACTGCTTCTTTGGCAGGCGATCCTCGCGCAGTGAACGCTCGTGCTGGGCGGCGAGTGGCACGGGCGGTACGGCCTCGTGCCGGGCCTTGGTCATAGCCGCCGCGATGGCTCGGTCAAAATCATGGCGCACGCGACCGACCCCGGCGACCTCATCGTGCATTCGTTTGCCGACGAGGACTGGCGGTAGGCCCGGATATAGCGGGGCTCAGCCCGCATTCGCCTCAAGCGGACGCAAGTCGGCCGCGCGAAAATGTTGGAGAGCGCGAGCAGTGCGACGGCGCCCGTTGTTCTGAGCGATGCCGCGATAGCGCACCTTGCGATAGCCGAACCGGTTTCACCGGATGCGGACGTTGCAGCTAACTGCGCGATGCGATCTTTACACGGAAATATGTGGACGACGGCCTTACACCATGCAATGTGTGAATGGACCGGATGAAAACAATAAATTTTTGAAAGGGGCCTTGCAGGCTACTCTTTCCCAATTAACGGCGGCACACCGCATGGATCGCAGGAGGCTTCAGTGACGCAGAATATCATGCGTAATATCGCATTCATGCTCATGATGCTGAGCATTGCAGCCGGCGCAGTTGTGGTCGTGGTTATGCCGAGCGTCGGCTTATCGATTATCTTCCGGTCCTCGGTGTAGCCGGAGTGGGTTTCTTTCCAGTATGCCGGTGGCCTCGTCCAAGCGTTATGATGACGGGACCTCAGCGGAACAGCCAGCTTGCGATTGCGCGGGTGTAGCGGGGCATGATGACGTAGACCATGAGGGCGACGATGATTGCGGCAACCAGCAGCTGTCGCACGCCGGGCAGTGCAAGAACCGGAGTTCCAAACGCAGGAGTGGCTCAAGGATGAAAGGGACCACGACCGTGAGGGGGAAAATCGCCGATAGCGTTACCAGGTACTGCTTCCAGGGCCGCGCATGCTTGGCGATGGCGGTCGCGTGAACCAGAACTCGAAGCCGGTCCGAATATCAACGTCCTCGGCTCTGTGAAGATATGGTTTGATGGTATCGACGAGACGTCTGCGCGTGTCCGAATTCAGCCACTTGCGCAGGTTTGCGATGGTGTCGAAGTGGAGCACGATCGTGTAGGGTTCGGCCGCCGCGTGCGGCTTGATGACGTTGACGCTCTGGTGGCCGGCAAAAGACTGCGCAATCGGGAGTAATTTCCTTGAGCCAAGCCTCGTAGTGCGCGACGGCATCCGGTCGCGGCCGCTGACGGATGACAGTCGTTACCGGCATTTCAAGCTTGATCTCGTCACCATCCACGGCTTCTTCCTCCGTCCATGATGAGTGAGTTACTTAGAGCCGGACCGAGGTCCCATTTCGAAGCCTCTTTGCACCAGGCACATCGCGCCTGGCGTCGGCGGAAACCAGCGTCGCTTGCAATCGGCTTTGAACGTTGCTCATTCTTTGCCCCTCGATACGGTCCGTTGGTACGGGGTAGGCGACCGAGCTCTGCAATGGAAGCCAGTACTTTGAAGAAGGTCAGTTTTGCACCGGACAAACTATCCCCTTGGTCAAAGTAGGCGATCGCGGCTACTGGCTCACTGAGCGCCCTCACCCGCGACGACGGCTAGCGACAGAACCGGTCGCCGACGGTCACGTTGCGGGTGCGCCTCGCACCTTCCCATTTGTATTGGCTGATCTTAGCCACCCTCTGCCTAGTGTCACATGTCGTTCGTTGAATGAAGTTCTGGCACAGCGTGTTTGTTGGCGGATCGCTCTGCTTCAAAGGCCCTTGCGGTGGAAGGGCCGCAAGCAGGCACGAAACACAATCGTAACAAACGCCTTTTTTCTACTAAAAATTTCGTCTCCCAGCGGGTTTGATACGGAGATCGTATTGTTCCGCCTGCCGGAGGCCATTGCGATGATAACGGCACTGGGCGCAATGATATAGCGCCCATGGATCGCGAAGATCCTTTCGGCGACCTGAAGGTGGCTATTTGCGCCATTTCGCTCGCCGCCTCCGGCTGCGCATCCTTCCCCGAGATCGCCAGTCCAAAGAAATACGGCATCCGGCCCAACGGCAGCTATCTTTTGTCGGAGAGGGAAGTTCAGCTCGAGTGCAATCAATTGGCAAAGGAAAGGGTAATACTGGTCGCCCGTATGATGGATCTCCCGGTCAAGGCGTCGGCAGAGGCACGTGCTCCCCCGCCAACGACAGTGGCAGCTTTTAAGACAAACAGGCAAATCCCCCACCGAAGCTGTCGCCCGCCTATGGCTTGCCATCAACGACGTTTGGGGCTGCTAATCCGGCGAACGAAGCTGCTCGATCCCCTAATTATGAAAGGAGGGGGCTCGCTGACGAGTTTCCTTACGATGTCGATGAGATCAGCCGATAGGAAGGGTTTCGGAAGTCTCAGAGCGGCCTGAAAATTATTAGGCGGAAACGCATTAACAAGTTCGACAGTGGAATTGCCGTGGACTAGCAGATCGGCAAGCACTCCTTGCGCCACAGCGTTGTCAGCAACCAAGGGCAACGGATTTGGATGCGCACTTATTCCCGATATGATGGAATGTTTTTTTGTTCAGGGATCCATTAGCCATCCGGCGATCACACTCCCCTGAAGCCGAGACGTTAGCCCTCACTTGCGTCTCGGTGACTGGGGAGGTGGTTTCGGGTCGACCCCGCGTCCGGAGCCACCTCTTCGTTCGCTCGCGATGCCGCCGGGGACGTTGTCGGCTGATTTAACAACGCCTACGATATTGCTTGTTTGACTGTCTTTTGGCCATCTGGCATCGATATCCTTGGAGCGGTCGCGAGGCTGATTTGGAAGTATCACTCGGCCCGCGTGTATATCCAATAGGCGATAGGGACGAGGCGAATTCCATCGCGGCATAGATCAACAACAGTGGAGCGGGCTGGCCGTCGACGATAAAGCTCATGATCCGCCCGGTCACGAGCCCGCCCGCAAATAAGATCGTCGTCAAGATGGCAGTGTTTCGGTGCGTCTCGCTGAAGGCGGAGAACAACCAGAAACATCCAAGCGCCAGATAGAGACACATGATGGCCCTGAGGATGTGAGCAAAGTTCCGATCAAGGTCTGTCACCCCCAAGAATGTGCGCGCAAACCAGGAGGGTGAGATTCCATACGTCAGTGCGATGATTGAAACTGTGGCGAATGCCAAGATCAGGAACCCCTGCTTCAAGCGCATTTTGCACCTCCTCCCAAACACCGGGCTTCACATCAGCTAACGTATTGATAGGGTGATTAATAGCGCAACGGCGGAGCCAAGATCGTTTGCCATTGGAAGGAATGGTGCTGTGTTCGCGGCGGCAATGGTCTTAACCCAAGGTTCGTCGTTACCAATGATCAACCCGCTCCTCCGTTGGCGACGCTGCAACACCGCGCCTCGCAAAATCAACTTTTGCGGGGGCAACTGATCGGCCAGGGCGGGTCGTGCCACGGACGGGCCACCTGCAAATGAATAACCTTAGAGGCTTGCGCGCTGGCACATAACCTCCGTCAAGAAAATCCTCGCCGGACAAGTAGTTAAGCTATTCATATGTTGTCTGATCATTTCAGGCCGCTTATGAAGAGATCGACCTTGGCTCCGGCATTGAGGGTCACGCCACCGAAACTGACGGCGGTGCCGATCTCTCCGGAATAGTTGCCTGCCGCAGTGGTGACATACGTACCAGCGGGGGCGGTCGCGCCCGCCCCAAAGGCGCTCCCGCCAAGCGCGTAAGAAGAAAAGCCGTGGCTGGCTTGATCACCGCCACGATACGCCGCCTTCACCCCTTCACGCCGTCACCAACTTTCCCGCATAGCTCGTGATCGGAGCTATAGCCGAATGTTGGTGACGGCCGCTGGCTCAGGCGGCGGCTTTAGCCTGACGATCGGCGCTAGCGACGACCTCCAGCCCATCCTTGAACTTCGCAGCGAGCACGAGCTTCGGCAACTGGTTATGACTGTCGTGCCGTCGCCAGCTTTTCTGCGCGGCATCAACGAGTTTGAACACCATCGCCAGCGCCGTCGCGTTCGAGAGGCTAGCCCTTCACGCGGATCGTGCGGTGACGCACGGTGGCGAACGTGCTCTCGATCGTGCGATTAAGATCGCCGCCATGCCGTGCCGGATGAAGATGTTGCGTGCGTTAAAACTTCGACCAAAGCGCTTTAAATTCGCTAGCTTATTGCATTCGGCCCGTTTAGTGGCCCGTTCTTCTTGATTCAGCACTCACGCCACTTGAGCTGAGAGTCCAAGAGACAAGAAGTGCTGCTATAAAGACCTTCATCGCGATCTCCGTGCTTCCCTTTTCAAAAGTCTCGTACGCTGCAGGCCGTTCTAGCTCCAGGCATTCTTGGCTTTCTGATCACACCCGCCTGCACGGCTCCGCTAAACCGCCCGCCGGGCGTGGCCGCTAGAGCTGTGTCTCAGCAACGCAAACGCCAGGACAACGCGTGGGAAGTACTCCCGCTTCTCGGCAGCTCGTCCGATAAGGGTCTTTCCTTGACGGCGGCTTTAAGTCCGGTTGGTTAAGTCCTCACCTAGTCCCTCCGGGGGCGGCGAAATTTGGCCAAGAAATTAAAGTCAAGAAGCCGGCCACTCGGGGCAGCGTCGTGTTTGCCCGAACAGTCTCGGGCGCCGGTGCTTGGCGACGGATATTCTCGATGACCAGAACTCTCGGCACGAGAGCTAGGTCCCCCCGTCAGCACCATCGAGACGGTTTGAGCTAAATCAATATACAGTCCAGCATATGCCGTACGCTCTGTTCTGTCCCTGCGCGTCAGGCGACCCGATAAGTATCATCGATGGGCAGGACGGAAAATGGAGACGTAGTCACCAGGGAGTTTTGCAATGAACAGCTTTTGTCGGCCGCTGCAGCGATTGTGATCTTTGGATCCGCGTTGACGCCAGCTGTGGCGCAACAGCCCTCGCCCAAGGGGCCGCCCAGACCATGGGTGAAGAGAGCAAGCTTCCCGCGACAGGCACCGTAGGCGGTGCAACACCCGAGATGGGCGCCACACCTCCCAAAGAGATGGGCGCGTCGAAGAGAATGGGTGACGAGGGTAAGCTTCCCGCGACGGGAACTATGTGCGGCGCGACTCCTAAAATGAACTCGCCCGCCGACAAATAGCGAGAGGCATCTCGGTTTCCTTAGCGAGTGCGCGGAATATTGGCGCCCTCGCCCTTATCCGGTCCCCCTTGCGATCCCGATCACTGTGCAGCGGCTTTTATGGGTGGGCGACGCGGAGCCCGGGCGGTCCCCCAAACAACGTACGACGCACGCCGCGTCTGGCACGACGTGTGGCCACCGGCATGTCCTGTGGTCTACATGCCATCGAGCGGCTGATGCGGCCCAAGCCTTTAAAGCCCGGCCGCGCCGCTACCGCTTGCCCGCTGACATCGGCGAGCGGCCAAGCAGAGTTGCCCGCAAATGTTCCCGATCGGCATTAACCAGATCCAATTGCGGACCAAATTGGCCTATTGTATTTTTCATCAAACGGCGCCGACTTCACTATCGTACGGCCAGGGGCTCGGAGAGTCGATCCACATCAACACTGAATTATCTCGCCCCTTCTACTCGAAAATAAAATCCTTAAGGCGCTGGAGCAAATAGGTTGTTTGATCAGTCGACCCGCAGTATATTCTATCCCTCGGTTGTTTCCCCGCAAAAGTCTTATGGCTTTCCTTTTGTCGGTCGATTTATAGGGGCGCGGATGGATTTGCGGAAGCTTGGCCGGTGCAATTTTTTGACTAATTACGCGCGTTAACTTTGATGTATCACTCAAGTATCCATCGTTCTAGGCGGTGGGCCTCAGATGAGGAGGACGCCCTATGGCGATAGTTGGTGGTTTGATTATGGTTCTGACAGGACTGGTAATTTTATCCTTCGGTCTGTTCCTGTTCTATGCTTGGCTCCCCTCCTCTATGCTTTTGTGGGCCTGGATATTGGCCTCTTGCTCGGCAGGTCCTTAACCGGCGACGTTGGAGCGTTTGCAATTATGCTGGGAATTGTAGGTGCGGTTGTTTTGGGCGCGGCGTCGTACTTCTTGAACCTACCGGCGAATATTGCTCGGAGCCTCAGGGGGCGTCTTGTTCGGACTTTCGATTGCCGCCGCCCTGAACCTCGATGGCGTGTTGGGTCGCGTTTTTGCCAGGGTGCTGGCGTTGGCGTGGCCTATTAGGCGCCATGCATGTACCGCGATTTTTTGATGCTTTTGTCGTTGGTGCATCGGCGATCAGCGGAGCCTCCCTTCGCGGCGCCGGGTCTTGGCGTAATCGCCGCGATCGTGATGATTTCGTTTGGAATGTGGTGGATCGGCTTTGCTGAAGCGCGGGCGCGACGTTCTGGTGAGGGCTTTGGAGGGGCTCACGAAGTCGAGCCGGGCACAGAGGCCGGCGATGCTCGCGATCAGCTAACCGTTCGAGAGCTGGCTTCGACGGCGCGCGAGTTCGATCCGGCTGAAATCAATCGAGGCGATCGCACTGCCAACCGACCTCCGATCGCCCTAGCCGTTTTGCCGCTGGCTGTCGTTGTAGGAACCAACTTTCTGATGACGCAGGTGGTCCTTCCCAAAATGGATTCGGCGTTTCTGGCTAAACCGCAATGGGGATCGACGAACATAACGGCGGTTGGAGGAATCTGGTCGGTCTCGATTGCGCTGTTCGTCGCTATTCTCGTGGTCGTTGCTCTGAACCGTACCCGGTTTCCCGATTTACGTGCCTCCGTGGACGCAGGAGCCAATGCCGCGGTCCTTCCGGTGATGAGCGTTGCAAGTCGCGTGGGCTTCGGAGCGGTCGTTGCGGCTCTCCCGGCATTTGAGATGGTGCGTGACTGGGTGCTCGGCATCGGAGGTGGACCCCTCGTTTCCCTCGCAGTGGCGACCAATATCTTGGCTGCACTAACAGGATCGGCATCTGGAGGAATGACCATCGCGCTCGATGCCTTGGGGCGTACCTTCATGCAAATTGCCCAGGAGACGTGGTGACCTGAGACCCTTCGTTCCTCCACTCAGGGAAATCCATGAGTGAAGTCTTGCCCGTTGCCGGCGGCTGCGGCAAGGGTGAGAGCGTTGGCGTGGAACTCCTCCGGTGTGCGATTGGCGAGCGCCGAATGCGGTCGCGCCCGGTTGTAATCGTCGCGCCACGCGGCGAGCAGGCTGCGGGCCTCCGAGAGCGACGAGAACAGCGTCTCGTTCAGGCACTCGTCGCGTAGGCGGCCGTTGAAGCTCTCGACGAACGCATTCTGCTGCGGCTTGCCGGGCGAGCTATGCGGGAAAGTTGGTGACGGCGTGAAGGGGTGAAGGCGGCGTATCGTGGCGGTGATCAAGCCAGCCACTTCTCCACCGAAGGAGGATACGCCGTGTCCGAAGATACCGTCGTCAAGCTCGTTCAGCCAGGCACGTTCACCGACCAACTCACCGAAATCCTACGCAGCGGCGCGCGCGCCCTGCTGACCCAGGCCGTCGAGGCGGAGGTCGCCGAATTCCTCGCCAAGCATTCCGACCTGAAGACCGAAGGCGGATTTGCCCGCGTCGTTCGCCACGGGCATCTGCCGGAGCGCGAGGTGATGACCGGCATCGGGCCAGTTACGGTTCGCCAGCCGCGCGTGCGCGATCGCGGCGCTGCCGCCGAGGACACCGCCCGCATCCGGTTCACGCCTGCAATCCTGCCGCCCTACGCGCGCCGCTCGAAGAGCCTGGAGGTGCTGATCCCGATCCTCTACCTGAAGGGCATCTCGACGGGCGATTTTGAGGAGGCGATGGCGGCCTTGCTCGGCAAAGACGCGCCGGGGCTGTCGGCGTCGACGATCTCGCGGCTGAAGGAGGCCTGGGTCGACGAGCACAATCGCTGGAAGAAGCGCGATCTGTCGGCGCGGCGATACGTCTACGTGTGGGCGGATGGCATCCATCTGCAAGCCCGGCTGGAGGACGAGAAGCCGTGCATTCTCGTGCTCATCGGCGCCACTCCGGAAGGCAGGAAGGAGTTGATCGGCTTCACCGTCGGAGCGAAGCTCCGCTTCGACGACGGCGCCCGCGAGAGCGCGCAGGACTGGCGCGAACTGCTGATCGACTTGAAGAACCGAGGTCTCGCCATCGCACCCAAGATCGCGGTGGCCGATGGCGCGCTCGGGTTCTGGAAAGCGCTCGGAGAAGTCTGGCCGACCTGCCAGGAGCAGCGCTGCTGGGTGCACAAAGCCGCCAACGTCCTCAACAAGCTGCCGAAGAGCCAGCAGCCGAAGGCCAAGCGATCATTGCAAGAGATCTGGATGGCAGAAACCAAGGCCGAGGCGGAGATGGCGTTCGATGCCTTCATCGAAGCGTACGAGCTGAAATACGAGAAGGCTGCCGACTGTCTCGGCCAAGGATCGCGAGACGCTGCTCACATTCTACGACTTTCCCGCCGAGCATTGGAAACACTTGAGAACGTCCAATCCGATCGAGAGCACGTTCGCCACCGTGCGTCACCGCACGATCCGCGCGAAGGGCTGCCTCTCGAACACGACGGCGCTGGCGATGGTGTTCAAACTCGTCGACGCCGCGCAGAAAAGCTGGCGACGGCTCGACGGCCATAACCAGTTGCCCAAGCTCGTGCTCGGTGCGAAGTTCAAGGATGGGCTGGAGGTCGTCGCTAGCGCCGATCGTCAGCCTAAAGCCGCCGCCTGATCCCAGCGGCCGTCACCAACATTCGGCTATAGCTCCGCCCCGCTGTTGGGTCCCCTCTGCATTTGTAAGAACGCTGAGTTGCTCCCCATTTTGCGAGTGCGTCCTCATCTCACCAAGATAACCAAACCCGTTATAGACACCTGCTACGCCCGCAAATGTTCCGCTCAAATGGTTAAGAACGCGTTCCACGAAGTGCGGGGAAATTTCAGGCTTGCCATTCCGGTTGCGACCGTTCGTCGGAGATCAGCCCAGCTTCCGTGACCGGGTCGCCATCGAACGGAATGACTTCCATCGTCGGATGCGCCTTGACGGAAACACGAGCGGCCAGAGTCCCGCGACGAGTGTCGGTGAGGCCCAGTGCCTTCTCGCCTGCAGCGCGTCGCTTTGTTGTTAGGTTAGCACTTGGCGTTTAGGCGGGAACCAGTGTTGTTTTGCGTGGGCGGGTGCTGGTTGAGCGGGCCGCCTTCAGGACGGCACTGTCCGGATGCGACCGGGAAGCCCGCGAATCGGTTACCTTCTCTTCCGCCAACCACCTCGCAATAATTGCTTGACGCCATAATCTCGGCAACAAAACCAACGTATTAGGTTCGCTGCTCTGACATAAGTTGCAAATCAGATTGCGTGACTTTTGGGCAAGAGCAGGTGCAGAAAGCCGTCATAGGGCCAATTCGAGTTTACGGACCGTTCAGCCATGAGCTAAGCCTAGGTCCAAGTCGAGCAGTAAAGGGCGCGGCCATTTTAGATGCGGCGGGTCCGGTGCAGCAGAAGAAAGTGGGTACCGGTGACGTTGTCGAGTGCCGAGAGAGTTTTCAGTGGAAGTGGAGAGTAGTATGGTCGGGGGAAAGTACAGCCGTTTAGCCTTGCTGGCGGCGATGGGTATGTTCACGGGCATGGCTTCGGCCAGCGCCGCGGACCTGGGCGGCAACTGCTGCGCCGATCTTGAGGAGCGCGTCGCAGAGCTCGAGGCCACCACGGCCCGCAAGGGCAACCGCAAGGTCAGCCTCACGGTTTCGGGCCACGTCAACGAGGAAGTCCTGTTCTGGGATGACGGCCACGAGCGGAACGCCTACATCGGCACCAACCTGGTTGCCCAGACGCGTTTTCGTTTTGTCGGTCAGGCCAAGATCACCGCCGATGTGGCGGCCGGTTACCTGCTTGAGATCGGCACCGGTGGCCGGAAATCGATGGAATAACGCTAACAACGACGAGTGAACGGCGGCGCCTTCACTGTCCGGCACAGCGCGTGGTGGTTGGAGCACAAGCAACTCGGTAGGGTATGGGTGGGCCAGACGTCGCAGGCCACCGATGGAATCACCGAGATCAATGCAAAAACTTGGTCACTTCGCTTCGCAGAACTCCGCCTCGATGATCGGCGGCTTTTCGCCCGTCGTTAAGGGTACGGCCGTGCCGGGCCGTTTCAGTTCTATCAGTTGTTCGGCGGTACAGGGACGCCCGCAACACTGCACAAATTGGTGAGGGCAACCGCCTCAATGTATCAAGGACGAGGCCGGCCATTTTCGGCTTCATTGCCTCGGCCTCGGTCGGCGAGGACGACATGTGGGATGCTGCCCTGCGTTACGCCGGCGAGTTCTACGGCTTCAAGATCGCTGCTCGGCATCGGCTACGAGCAGTGGAGGGACGGAAGAAGGGGCGGCAACCTCGACCGGTCTGACTGATCGTCGTGCGCGCTGGTCATAACGCGCCGGTGCCCTCTGACATGAACTGCCAACAGCTCGGTCTGTCGGCCTCTCTCATGCATGTCCCAACGGGCCTGTTCGTGACTGGCGTCTACGGCGCGCGCCATGACGACAACGCAAGACATGCTGTCGGCGGAAAACGGCCAACAAGGACGACAGACGCAGATGATCGTCCAGGGTGGTATCGAGCAGAACTGGTTCGGAATCGGTAAAACCACGCTATTTGGTGAGTTCCAGCAGTGGAGTGTTGG
>CAWJZR010000003.1:0-115718 GCA_963847435.1 uncultured Alphaproteobacteria bacterium
ACACGGCGGGCGTGACGACGGGGAGCGTCCACGACGCCAAGGTGATGGATCACCTGATCCGCGAGGACGACCGCGCGGTCTACGGCGACAAGGGCTACGCCAGCGACGAGAAGAAGCGCGCGGCCGAAGACGCCGGCGTGCTGTGGGCGGTCAAGGAGAAGGCGAAACCGGGGCGCAAGCTTGCCAAGCGACAGCAGGCGCGCAATCGCCGCTTCGGCAAAGTACGCGCCAAAGTGGAGCACGTGTTCCGTGTCATGAAGTGCCAGTTCGGCTATCGCAAGGTGCGCTATCGCGGCATCGCCAAGAATGGCGCGCAGGTGTTCTCGCTGCTTGCGCTCGCCAATCTGTATCTCGCCCGCGGCCGACTTGCGTCCGCATGAAGGAGAATGCGCGCTGATGCGCGCTGAGACGCCCCTACCAACAGCGGCAAGCCGCTAAAAAAGGCGAAAATCGGAATCGATCCCACTCCCCGCATTCGCGGCACGAGCTGTTCAGAGGTTCCCTAAGAATCTTTGAAGGCGATGTCCGCTTACCTTGCCGCCCAGAAGACCATTTCTCTTAGTTATGATGCCAGCTTCGAGGTCGTGACGAAGGATCATCAAAAGATCTTGCTGGCGACTTCAGGTGCCATTGATCTCGTCCGACCCGACAAAATCCATGTGACCCGTGCCGGGGCTTGCTGACGCCGAGTTGGTCTTTGATGGCAAGACATTCACGATACTCGCCAATGCGTCGGATGGGAGTTTTTATGCTCAGGCAGAAGCGCCCGGTACAGTCTATCAATTGATCGATGACCTGCGAGAGAAGTACCACAAGCCTGTGCCCGGCGCTGATCTACTCTTGGAAGATGTCTATGGCGAACTCACGCAGGACGTAGTCGACGTAAAGGACCTAGGCAGCGGCGTGATCGGCGGCAAGGAATGTGATCACCTTGCGTTCCGCACCAAAGAGCTCGACTGGCAAATCTGGATTGCGCAAGGCGAGCAGCCCCATCCCTGCCGATACGTCATTACCAGCTCAAAGACTGACCAAGCCCCCCAATACAGTATTCAGATCAGAGACTGGAAGGCCGGCGGCGATGTCGTATCGGATAAGTTCAGCTTTAAGGCACCGGAAGATGCCAAGAAGATCGATATGAAAGAGCTGAGAGACAAAAAGGCATGACTCAGTTGCCGAGCCATTTCACAACAGGAGATTCGAAATGATAACGACCAAGTTGCTCCAGGTTCCTTCTGATAGCTGCATTGGCTGGATCGGAATTGGTTGGAGTGCCATTCCTTCCTGGATTCCAGAGCGTTGTAAAGCCGGCCGAAGCCCGAGTCGGTCGTCCTCTTACGCCGGTCAGCGTGGCGGGCGCGGCGCGCCGAACGGTGCGTCGTTGCGCGGCGGGCGTTTATAACTGCTGAATCATGATGTCCCCTTGGGACTTCGTTCAGAAGTGATCGAGGGCAGCCCATCGTCGCTGCCCTCGGGTTCGGTGACGGCCGGTTCCCCGTCATCTATGAGCCATGGAGAGGCCCGTAGCGGAAAACCAGAGGTCGAAGAAGCACCGGGTAAATCCGACGATCCTATGCATGCGGTTCGGGAGCTGATCGATAGAGCACCTGACGATCGGTGATGGGGGCACCGCCCCAACTTGGCCTGGGAAAGATCCCCAACCTTCTCAGACTGGCCAATGATCATACGTGTTCGGGATCAATGTGGTTCAGTCCCCACGGCACGTTCACTATCCATTTTGGCGGCGACCCCAAGTCCACTAACTATCTGCGCATCATGCCGACTGGAGTTATGTCGATGCGCCTCTACCGGCCCAGCCTGGCAGTTATCAGCGACAAGTGGACTTTTCGGGAGGCTACGCCTGTGCGGTAGCGCTATTCGGTTCGATCGAGGGTGATGCTGCCATAAGAGACGCAGAATTCAAGTTAACAAGGAGAGTGAGATGAAAATTGCGATATTTGCGGCGGTCTGTCTGACCGACCGCATCCGCGGTGGGAGCCCTTGCGCAGGAAGCGAGCGCGCCGCAAACGCAGGTACTGGCTGATGGCAACGGGGCAGTCAGCAGGCGCTTCGAAAGCACGCACAAAGTTCGCTTTATCGAAATCTTCCTCGCTGCTCCCGATGCAAAATCGGGCAAGAATGTCGCCGCTTGCTACAACAGCATGTTTTCCTCGAAGGGGATACCGGCATCCAGAGACACTGCACCTCAGGCGGAGGTAGCAGGTGAACTGTCCCGACTTCCTCGGAGGCTGTTTCGTTTGAGTCAGGCGGCGAGTGCTGGCAGGTTCCTCCAGGGTTGCGTAGTAGGCGGCTTCGGCTTCGGCCGGCGGCACGTTGCCGATCGGCTCGAGCAGCCGGCGGTTGTTGAACCAGTCGACCCATTCGAGCGTGGCGTACTCGACGGCCTCCAAGCGAGCGCCACGGCCCGCGCCGATGGATCACCTCGGCTTTGTAGAGCCCGTTGATCGTCTCGGCGAGCGCGTTGTCGTAGCTGTCGCCGACGCTGCCGACCGACGGCACGAGGCCGGCCTCGGCGAGCCGCTCGGTGTACTTGATCGAGACGTACTGCACGCCGCGATCGGTGTGATGGACGAGGCCGCCGCCGGAGACGGGTTTGCGATCATGGAGCGCCTGCTCCAGCGCGTCGAGCACGAAGCCCGCGTGCGCCGACCGCGACACGCGCCAGCCGACGATGCGACGGGCGTAGGCGTCGATGACGAACGCGACGTAGACGAAGCCCGCCCACGTCGCGACGTAGGTGAAGTCCGAGACCCACAGCACGTTCGGCCGTGGTGCCCGGAACTGCCGATTGACGTGATCGAGCGGACAGGGCGTGGCCTTGTCGCTCACCGTCGTGCGCACACGGCCGCCACGGATCACCCCTTGCAGAGCCATTTTCTTCATCAACCGCGCCACCGTGCAGCGGGCCACGTCGTGCCCTTCGCGCAGCAGCTGCCGCCAGACCTTGCGCACGCCGTAGACCTGGAAGTTCTCATCGAAAACCCTTCTGATCTCGACGCTGAGCATGGCGTCGCGCTTGACGCGCGGCGGCGCCGTCTCCGGATCGGCGCGCCGGGCGACGTGGGCGTGGTAGGTCGACGGGGCGATCGGCAACACCTTGCAGATCGGCTCGACCCCGTGTCTGTCGCGGTACGCATCGACGAAGCTGATCATGGCTTCCATCGGCGGTCGAGCTCCGCCTGGGCAAAATACGCGCTCGCCTTGCGCAGGATCTCGTTGGCCTGGCGCAGCTCGCGGTTCTCGCGCTCCAGCGCCTTCATCCGCTCGCGCTCGTCGGTCGTCAGCGCCGGGCTTGCGGCCGCTGTCGACGCTCGGCCTGGCTGCACCCACTCGTTGAGCGTCTGCGCCGTGCAGCCGATCTTGGCCGCGATCGACACGATCGCCGCCCACTGCGAGGCGTGCTCGCGCGCGGTGCTCGAACACCATCCGGACGGCGCGCTCACGCACCTCGGGCGAAAACTTCGGGGACGTTCGTGTGATTCGTCATGGCTCCAGTCTCTCAAGAGTTGGAGCCTCCGACAGATCCGGGACGAGGAGCGGATCCGTTCAGTGCTCGCGGTATAAGGGAGTAAAAATCTTGCCGGGCAATATCGTGGTCGAGCGGCCCGGGTAACAGTTTTATTTCCTGCTCACGACGTGCGTGTCGTGATCAGTATCTTACTGATCCTCATCATGTGGTTCATCAACCGGTAGAGATCGACTCGGATATGGCTGCCCCACCCTTGCTCCCATCACGGGGAGACGGCGGCTATTGTCGGCCGCCGTCGCAGACGCTCGGGCGGTCGAACGGGTTCAGCGGCCTAGCACGGCGAGGCTGACCGGCGCCACGCCTGCCGACTTCATGTTGATCGCGCCGGCGGCAGCTGCCGACAGGTCGATCACGCGACCACCGCCAAAGGGCCCTCGATCGTTGATGGTCACGACCACCGACTGCCCGTTGCGGCTATTGGTGACGCGCACCTTGGTGCCAAATGGCAACGTCTTGTGAGCTGCCGTCAAGGCGTTCGGATTAAACCGGCCGCCCGAGGCGAGGCGCTGGGGTTCGTGATAGTACGAGGCCATGCCCGAATGTGCGCTTGAACCACCATCATGGCCGCGGCGCGCGCGGCGCGACGCAGCAGCGGTCTGATGCGACCGCCGTTTGCTGGCGTGGTGCGCCCGCGCGGTCGCCGATTTTACCGAGGCACTGGAGCCGCAGCCATGCTCGCGCATGCAGGTTCTCGCGCTTGCCGGGCGAGCGTCAGTCAGAGCGACCGTGGCAATGGCCAAGCCCGCGAGGATCCAAGTCCGCATGTATCAAACTCCATTGGCGCTGGGCGGTTTGGGTGGAGGAGCGTAGCGCAGCAGGCACTTGCATTCGGAAGGACGGCCTGCGCTTGACGCCCATCCTCACCGCTGCTGGTAAGGGTGAGAGCGTCCGTCTGACGCGGCTGTCACGAAAGCGATGAGAGCATTCTATCCGCGCCATTCTTGCGTCCACGGTGCCAGTACCGGGCTCTCAGGCGGGGAGCCAGCCACCACGAGAGCGGCGCGGCAACGACAACGGATACGCCAACGACCCACGGCATTAGTTGCATTGCGACCTCTTTCAAAGGAGTCGCCAATACCAGCACCGCACCAATGCCAAAGAGCATCGCTTGCAGCATCATGTAGACGAGTGCGGCTATTCCGAACCGGGTTGACATGCTTTATCTCCACGAACGAGCAACGGAATTTGCAGGCACAACTCTTGGGATGACGAAGTGGTTTCCCACCGTCAATCCGTTCGCAACCGTCCTCGTGACTGCACGTTGTAGAAATTACATCGACGCCGACGTCGGCCGAGGTGTCGTACCAGTATTGCCAGGCCGTCGCGGTGTACCGCAAAGCGGACGTGGACGCCGGTGTTAGTGCTGGCGCGCTTATTGCTGGTCTGTTTACCTTGGCGAGCGCAAGGATCCGCAGCTCACCAAGTACGGCAAGGACCAAATCTTTATCTGCCGACATTCTTGGCGGCCTGTTTGGTGGACCAGCTTTGGCCGACAGTGCGCCCTTGCAAATCTCATCGCGACGTACGGCGATCGGAGATTACGTCAGGACGTCGCGGATCCTGCTCATCTGACCGAAAAGCGTTGCCGTGGAGCTGTGACGGGAGGCGCACTTATCCGCATGGTCCTTGCTCCGGTTTGGGGCGGTAGCGACGGAAGGTTTGGCCATTGCCAGATTAGCGCCAGCACTCGGAGATGCATTCGCTCTTTAACGTGCCATAGTTGCAGCGATCGTGATGCCTATCGAGCACATGCA
Source organism: uncultured Alphaproteobacteria bacterium (assembly GCA_963847435.1). GTDB lineage: Bacteria > Pseudomonadota > Alphaproteobacteria > Rhizobiales > Hyphomicrobiaceae > CAWJZR01. Next base: position 5,302 of record CAWJZR010000003.1, read on the forward strand.
GATCACCTGAATCAGAAATAAAGCGAAGCGCAGACTTGCAGTGCTGGTTGAAGGAGGAAGTAAGATATGCACCAAAGTCTGCCCAATTCTTGCGACCAGCATGGCGATTGAGAGCCCGTCAATGAAAGAGCTTCGCAAGCCTGTGGCCGACAGGGCGACAACGAGCGCTCCATAGATGGGTAAGTTTTCGACACAGTTCATATGCGCCCGCATGGCGCGCTTGTACCATTCGCAGCCCTGCATCACGTCTGCCCGCCAGGCGGCAATAGAGACGCGTCCTGTGATAATACGGCTCCACCGGTAGACGCCGACACTCCCGAACAAAGTCAGCAGTGTCCATGCGGCAAAGCCCAGGAGAACCAGAACCGGTATATTCACGATCGCCTCTCATGTTCACGCAGGATTTCGACCATGCACGCGGGAAGTGTGTACAGGTTGATCGGCAACCAGGGAGGTTTCGATGCTCGGAGTATCGCCCTTCGCTGTATTCATCGTCGTGTTGATTTGCTCGTACACCGTGTGCGCGCAGGAAATCCAAAGCGACATGAAGCGTCTAACCGATTTGAGAGTCGGACTTGTCCATGCTGCATTGCAGCTGACACCGGAACAGGAGAAGTATTGGCCCGCGTTGGAAGAAGCGATCCGCGCGAGATCTGAGCCACCACACTACTTGATGCGTCTTCCCGATGATAAATATCTTGCCCCAGACCGGTATCGACGGGCTGGCCGATCGCATTTACTGGGTACCGGGCGATTTCCTTTGGTGTGGATCATATGCCTAATGAGTGAATTCAATCTCTTGGGCTCGTATCGCGTGCGATGAGGCCAAGATGCCGACACGAGTGATGATGGTTGGAGTTTTAAGCATCACTTGCGCGGCAGTGGCATGGGCGGACGCCGAAGGCGATTGCGGATCGAGCCGGAGCCTGAATGTTCGTCTTCAGGGATGTACCACGGTCATCGAAGATCTGTCTTCGACGGCGACACAATTGGCCGCCGCGCTGCGGAATCGCGCCGCGGTGCGGGCAGCAGCCGGCGCCCAAGTTGAGGCACTGCGCGACTATGATTCAGCGATTGCAATTAATGCAGCAGATGCCGAAAGCTATGCGGGACGCGGTGAGGTGCGCCTGGCTCGGGGCGATCACTGGGGCTCGGTTGTCGATCTTGGCGAAGCGATCCGCTTAAAGCCAAAATCCTACCCGTTCTTGTTGGCGCGCGGACACGCGTATCTGGTCGGAGATAACTTCAACGCGGCTATAGCCGATTTCACCGAGGCGCTCGCACTAAAACCGGGCAGCGTCGTTGCCCTGAACGATCGTGGCGTCGCCTATCGGAAGAACGGCGAACTCGACCGTGCCATCGCCGACTACACTGCTGCGATCGAAGCCAATCGCTTGTACGCTGTCGCCTACTTGAATCGCGGCCACGCCTATGAGGCGCAACGCCAGAAGCAAAAGGCTGGTGATGATTATGCACGCGCTCTCTTGCTCAATCCAACGCTTTCAGGAGCAAAGTACGGTTTGAGACGACTGGGCCGCGGCCGCGAGATCAAAGAAGCGGAAACGCTCGCTGAGCAGGGAAAAATTCTGGCCGAGCAGCATTGCGCCCGCTGTCACGCGACCGGCGTGCGAGGCACAAGTCCCAACGCCAAGGCTCCGGAATTTAGATTTATTCAGTGGCGTCACCCAATGGTCGCACTGAACGAGCCACTAACTCGCGCCATCGCCGCTCCGCATGACGAAATGCCCAAATTTGATCTTGCCGACGCAGACATCGACCGGGTCGTGGCCTACATCAGCACTCTCACACAGTCACCATGATAGCTGGGATGGTGAAGAGACTAACGCGGGGGGCGGTCTGCCGCTTCTGGGGCCTCGATGAATACAAAGGGGAACGCAAACGTAAGTTCGCGAGCCAGAGGTGCACCCTCATCTCGACTCTTTTGTGTGCGGTAGTTGCTTTCGTGCTTAACGGTCCTGCGCACGAACCGAAATGGGCTCGAAGCGGCTAAATCAGTCGCTGTGTTAGTCATTGGACGTCCAGGCGAATTAGTTTGGAGCTCTGTCAAGTCGAAGCGAGTGCAGCAGCGCGCTAAGCCTACTTGACGCTGCGGTAAGCGGTGCTCGCGTAACGAGGTCGATGTAATGTTGGCGAAGCCCGGACGGTGGCGTTGTCTCTCGAATTGCATCAAAGCTGCTTTATCCGCACTGGTGGGCGTTGCGGCAATCGTAGCCGCCCACGCGCAAGAGTTGCCGCATATCATCGATGACACGGCGCCGGAGGTGCAAAAGCCGCAGCACGGCGGAAAGCTGCCGCTGACTGATGAAAAAGCCAGTCCAGACAGTCCCCCGGACCAGCAATCTCGACCGGCAACCGCAGAGGTGCCACCCGCACCACCCCCGGAAGTAGACCCGATCGTTGTCCTCGTGCGTCAACGCCTTGCGGAGCGCGCCCGGGGCGAAGGCTTCGATCGGGCGATAGTGATGCGTTGAAGGCGTTTTACGCCGAACCTGGACGGCTCCCAATGTGGGTGCAGCGGGGAGTTGTCGCGTCGTGCCAGGGAGGTGATGGCAGAGATCGGCAGGGCTGACGATTGGGGACTTTCATCGGCTGCTTTCGAGCTGCCCGATGCCAATGTGTCGCGCGCCTCACAGGCTGCGCTGGCCGACGCCGAACTCAAGCTCGACCTCGCCGTGCTCAAATATGCGCGTCATGCACGTGGCGGACGCGTCGACCCTATGCAAGCCGGTCAGAACAGCGACCACAAGCCCGCCCTAATCGCGCCGAAAGCGGTGCTGCAACGCCATCGGCAGCGCCGAGAAGCCCGACAGCTACTTGCGCGGCCTGCACCCAAAGCACCCCCAGTTCCTGCGGCTGCGGCAAGCACTCATGAAGCTGCGCGGCGGCAGGCCGGAAGGCAGAGTGCTCGCGCCGCAATGCTGCCCGAGGGCCCGAACCTCAGGCCCGGCACGACCCATCCGCAAATCGCTTCTGTGCGGCGGCAGCTGGGCGTGCACAGCGAAACCGGCCGCGACGATTTCTACGACGCGAGACTCGAGGCCGCCGTGCGCATGGTGCAGCGACAGCATCAGCTGCGCCCCGATGGCGTTATCACCAGCAGCACGCGAGCCGCGCTCAACGGCGATGCCAGAAACAGTCCTATTCCGGTAAAGGGAGGGGCCAGGGGCAATGCGAGCACGGAGATCCAGCGCATCATCTTGAACATGGAGCGCTGGCGCTGGATGCCGAGCCCAACTGGGCGACCTCTACGTGTGGGACAACATCCCCGAGTACACAACGCGGATCGTGAAGAGGGGGGAGCCCATCCACTCGACAAAGATCATCGTCGGCAAGATCGATAACCAGACGCCGATATTCTCGGCCAATATGCGTTATGTCGTGTTCCATCCCGAGTGGGGCGTGCCGGAATCCATAAAGGTCCAAGAACATTCTGCCACAGCTCAGACCGCGGCAGGGTTACGGGCAAGGTCCAAGCGATACTGATATTCTGAGGCAGCACAATTTGCGCGTGACCTACAAAGGTCAGCCGGTCGATGCATCGACCGTCAACTGGTCTCAGGTCGATATTCGCCGGTTCAATTTCATTCAGCCTCCGGGACCGAAGAACGTTCTGGGCGTCGTCAAATTCCGTTTCCCCAACAGGCATGACGTCTACATGCATGACACGCCCGGAGCGCTTCTTGTTCGACAGGCAGGCCCGCGCGTTCAGCCATGGCTGCATGCGCGTCCAGGATCCGGTCCGCTTTGCCGAGATCATCCTCGGCGAGGACAAGGGCTGGTCGTCGGCCCAAGTCGCAGGCGCTGCTTTCAGGTCCGCTCAACAATGAGATCGCTTTGTCGCGTCAGATCCCGGTGCACGTTACTTATTTCACGGCCGATTGCCGATGCCGACGGAAAAGTGAGGTTCACTGGCGACCCCTATGGCAAGGACGCTCGGCTTGCCACCGCGCTTGCCGGTCGACCCGTCAATCTCGACATTCCGCCCGAGCCTGTTGAAGCCCAAGTCGCGGGAGCACGGCAAGGTCGGCCGCGCCCACCCCGCTATGAGGGTGGATTTGATTTTTTTTCGGGTCTTTTCGGGAACTGAGGGGGTGATGACGACGAGCGCCCCTGCCTTTTCGGTTCAACAGTGCTTGCACCTGAACCTCCGCGGCTCTCCGGACGCTTTTAGGCGGCGAGTGCTGCTCTCTCCTGGCCGGCATAGCGGAGGGCTCACCGATCCGCCGGCATCAAGTTGCCGATGGATTCGAACAGGCGGCGGTCGTTGACCAGTCGGCTCGCGCGCCATGCACGAGTTGCTGGCGCAGTTAGTGGTTTGCCACAGCGCCCTGAGAGGAACTGGTGTCAACGGCACTTTGAATCTGATCCGCCTGCGTCCGGATCGGCAACTTGGAACTGACCCGCCCGCGTCGTTGATCGTCAGACTTTTTCCGCTTCCGGTCTCTTCGGCTTCGTCGGTCGCGCCATGATGCCGGCACGGCGTTTGTCTTTAAGCCGATAGCTTTCGCCGGGAGATTGCGCGATGGTCGCGTGATGCAGAATGCGATCGAGCATCGCGGCCCTCCAGCACCCGAGAAACAGAAGAGATAGTGATTTCTTCGCGATAGATGACCAAACCGCGCCGCGGCGCCTAAAAAAGCAGGTCACCACAGCACAGATGTGAAAAAGCTCTCAGGGAGGCAATGACAGATGTGCGATCAACCTGAAGCGCAAATCGACATTGCAACTCGGCCCGCAGGTCAATGTGCGAGCAGATGCGGGGCGACCCGTGAAGTACGGCATGGACGCGGACGCAGCTATCGCGAGCTACCAAAGTCCGTTTCTTGGCCCATTTTGGAAAACGGAAAATCAGCGCTGGGGCGAGGCCGCTGAGGACACCGTTCGGCACCCCACACTCAACCAACATCATGCACCCGCGCCACGGATCCGGCCGGTGCAGTCATTGGCGCGTACGTTGTTAGGCCAAGAAAGAAGCCCCGTTGTGAGCGGGGCTGCCGAGTTTGAGCGTCAGGAGTTAGCAGGACTGAAATTCGGCGAGCATTTCTTATCGAGCCGGCTGTTCGACGGGTGCGCCGAGTTTCATCGGTGCAGGCGCCACAGGCTCCTCACGACGGCAGGCCCCTAATGTGATGGCCGCCGCGACCAGCAACAAGGTGAAAGTCGTTCTCATTGTCAGCTCCGAGCGAATCATTTGCGGATTTGAATAAGTTAGCTAATGCGCGAACTCGAATTGAGACAGTAGCGCCGCCTCGCGTCAAAAAGCCCAAAGCGATGCGCTTCCGCCACAATATCGGCTGTTCTTGAAAGCGGCCGGCCCAACGCTTCGTCTCGAATTGAACTGGACAAGCGAGAACTCCGGTTCCCCGAACCCGATCGAGCGCATTATCGAATGCGCAACGCGGAATCGGTCTCCATGTCGCGATGTCGAGTGCAGGTTGATGGTCGCGACGATACTGTCACCCAAGGTGCTCTTGGCGTTACCGACCCGCGCTTCCCGCATAATCCGCCCACGCGTCCATTAGTTCTCGGCGCTTCTGCAGCGCATCGCCACGCCGGTAGGCCCTCTCGACAGTGTCGCCGACCGCATGGGCCAGCGCCGCTTCGGCGAGCTCGCGCGGGTGATCCGTTTCCTCGCCGCACCAGTCGCGGAAGCTGGAGCGGAAGCCATGAACGGTGATCGCGTCGGCTTTCATGCGCCGAAGCAGCATCTCCATGGCCATGTTGCTCAGCGGCTTGGCGCTGCGGGGTGACGGAAAGACGAAGTCGCCGCTGCGGATCTGCCGCAGTTCGTCAAGGATCGCGAGCGCCTGCGGCGACAACGGCACCCGATGTTGCCGACCCGACTTCATGCGTGGGGGCGGGATGGTCCAGACTTTGGCTTCGAAGTCGATCTCGGCCCAGCGCGCCCCCAACACTTCCCCTGAACGACCTGCCGTCAAGATACAGAACTCCAGCGCCAAGGCGGCAACCGATTTGTGCTCCCTGAGCCGCGTCATGAAGTCAGGCAGCTCCTGATAGGGCAAAGCCGGGTGGTGGCCCCGTTGAAGCTTCTGACGCCTGGGCAGGAGGTGGTCGAGATGGCCGCGCCAGCGGGCCGGATTCTCCCCCGAGCGATATCCCTTGGCCTTGGCGGCATCGAGGATCTTCTCAATCCGCCCGCGGAGGCGTGAGGCCGTCTCGTTCTTGTCGGTCCAGATGGGACGCAGGACGGTAAGCACATCCTCTGTCGTGATCGCGTTGACGGGCTTGGCGGCGATCGGGGCGCAGTAGGTGGCGATGGTCGCTTGCCATTGATAGCGGTGCTTGTCGTTCCTCCAGCCAGGCTCGAGCGAGGCGATGACCGTTTGAGCCACCTCGCCAAAGGAAGGAACCACCGCGGTCGCGACGGGTTTGCGCGCTTGAACAGGGTCGCTTCCAGAGGCCAGAAGTGCCCGCGCCTCGGCCGCCAACTCCCGTGCTCGTCCCAGCGGAACCGATATCAAGCCGCCGAGTCCCATTTCAGATTGCTTACCGTCCTTCTGCCGTCGATAGATGAAGACCCAGCGCTTGGCCCCGTTCTTGTCCACGACCAGGTACAATCCGCCGCCATCCGAGTGGCGGCCCGCGGCAGTTTCCGTCTGCACCTTCCTCGCCGTGAGCTTGTTCAGTTGTCTTGCCATGCCCCTGCCGGAACCTTCCAACCATGCGGCACCCCAGCTTTCACCCCAGCAGTTGGCACGGATTGCGATGCACTGGCAAGGACGCAGTTGGATACTTCGCCGGAAAATACCCGCTGAACCAGGCATTAAGCGGACGCCAGAGGGCAGCGCTGGACGCTAATTCGACGGAAGCCCCCTCCACCAGTTCCCAAGTTGAAACAACACCTTGTGGGGTCGCCAGTGGATCGGTCCTAACATCGGCCCCAACATGATGCATGGCTTGATGCGGCCACCAAAGGAAACCGCTGCTACAGACCTTTGCGCTCAATGATGCCGGCGAGCTGCTCTATCGCGCCACCCGTGAACTGGCCATCCCCGAGAAGCATCCATCTGGCACCTATGTCCGGCTTGGTCGCGCGTTAGTAGACTACGACGCGGTGAAAAGCATCGTCCGAACGCCGGCGGACCGGCCCTGTCGTTACCGGGCACTTGATGAAATAATGCAGACGCGCTGTCGTGGCACGTTCCAGGAACAACGTGGGGCTCACTTGAGTTAAAGTTGGTGACAGACGCCCGCGCTACTTCTTGCACTCGATGTAAACAGTGAAGCTTCTGGCCTGGTCGGCGATCTCTGCCGGAGCGAGTTGCTTGTCGCTGCGCCGACTATTGAAGGCAATGCTGTTCGTCTCAAGGAAGTTGATGGCCACGGCAGTTTTGATACTGAAATTAATGTTCTGCGCGACATCTTTCGAGACTTCAGCGTATTTCAAAGCGTCGAGCTTGGAAACCACTACTCCCACAACATTACCAAATAAATCTAGAACCGGACCACCACTGTTTCCGGGCTGGATCGGGGCAGATATTTGGAGCATGCGACTGTCGTCCCGCAGGCCCGCAGTAGCCGTAATATTGCCGACCGTGAAATTTCCGGAAGAGGCAAGAAGGCCAGCTAAAGGAAAGCCGAAAACGGCTATGCTCTCTCCGACCTTTGGGCCAGTCCGAAGTGGTGCAACGGCGCGAGGAACGGCCAACGTTTGCAGGAGGGCGAGATCATTCACAGCATCTCGGGCAGCAACTCTGGCCTGCACTGGCGCATCATTCTCGTGGACGATCTGTACTTGCGAGCATCCCTCCACAACATGGGAATTGGTTAGAACGTGGCCAGCGCTTGAAACAAAGAATCCGGTGCCACTCGACGCGCTAGAAGTCGGTGGCTCCTCGCTTTGCGTTTGGGGCGTTGGCGGATGGCTGGCTTGTGATGCTCGCGCGGTTCGCGTCGTAGGCGGCGGCGGCGCGCGTTCCAGCCTCTGGGTATAGCTGGCTCGAAAAAGATCTGACATAAGAGTATTTAGACTTGCTCCATCAGGGATCGCACTGGGCCTCCAAATCATCGAGTAGCCGATAACTCCCGACCCAAAGCTGTGGTAACGCCAATACAGTTCGACATCGGGCCCATAGCCCTGGATTACATAGAAATCACTTCGCGCGACTTGATAGTTGAGTGTCACACCCTTAGCTGCGAGCGATTGGAATGCTGCGATCGCGTTTTGATAGGATGATGCTAGTGCCAATCCAGGGAAATATTTGAAGCTGATTTCAACATTGCCCCCTCCGTTAAAGGATAAGCCGAATTTATCGCGCTCTGCTTTCAGATTGAGCCCCATTGGAACCCAGAGCCCGCTACCGGTCTCAGGATGCACGATGCGCTCAAGTTGCCATCTGCCGAGATGCGGGTCAGCAAGTGCCTGCACCCGCCCCAGTTCAACGCCTCCTATCATTCCCGTGCGGGCAAATCCGTTCTGCGTCTGAAAGTTTGTGATCGCATCATAAATCCTGGTGTTAAAGTCGTCATTGCTGACAGCGTCGAGGAAGCCGCTCGCGATCAGAAGCATTTGGATATTGTATCGAACCGGCAGAGCGAGTTCGCTGAAGATTTGTAGCTGACGCTTCGAAATTAGGCCTCTGTTGAGCCTGTGCCGACCCGCCAACAGGTGCGCAGCCAACGAGCCAAGTCAGAAGGAATATGCGAACGAGATTTATTCGGTGCCCCTTGAACCAACAGTCGCACCTTGGATCACTTAGGGCGGGCCGGCAACGGAGAGTTCGGGCACATCCACACAAAGCCACCCGCGGCTGCCGCTCGCCATCCTCGTGGACGAGCAGGAAAGTCGCTCAATGTCCTAAGTGGGGAGGCTGCCCTGGCGAGCGCGCTTTGCGACATCCTCCACAGATGGCGTACACGGTGACCGGCGACCTTAAGCAGTACCCCGCATTCGGTCGAGTTCGGGGTGTCGAACTCCAGCGCGCGCCAACCCCTCACGAGTTCATTTGCTTGAGAGGTTTCGCGCGAACAACTCGGCCTCGCGGATATAGCGTTGCACCATCTGCGTCGACTTGTGCCGTGTCTGCCGGGCAATGTTCTCGCCCGTGACGCCGTAGGCAGCAGCGCTCGTCGCGAAGCCGGCCCGCAGCGAGTGGCCCGAAAAGTAGTCCGCGCGGTCCTTGGCTTTCTCCGCGCTCATGCCGCCAGCGACACAGCCAGCGAACACGGCCTCCTTGATGATGATGGCAACCGCATGCGTGGTCAGCCGCTGCGGCCTCACCGTGCCGCCCTTGACCAGCGGACGAACACCGGACCCTCACGATACAGCTGCGCTTAGCCACGCCTCAAGCGCAGCAATGGCGCCGAAGTCGTAGCCACGCGGGATCGCGACGACCTGGCCAGCGCCTTCCTGATCGGTCTTTGACTTGTGCAGCGTGATGCGGATGCCGTCTTCGATGATCTCGAGCATACCGTCGCCATTGCCGCCGGCACCGAGCACCAACATCCAGATCGAGAAGCTCACTGAACGCCGTAAGCGCAGCAGCAAAACCAATGAGCAGGATCGCGCGATCGCGGAGGCCCGCGCAGGGTGCCGGGCAGCTCAGCAACGGCGCGCCGCAAGCTCCGTGTCCGTCAGAGCCGTCACTCGACGTTCGGCCGTGCCGTGAACGCGATTGATACCGGCGCTCGTCATGCTGAGCTGTTTACGGTCGAAAGGATGCCCGGCGGCGCGGTGCCCGAACGCGATGGCAGAAATGATCTTCTGGATCGTCGCCGGCTTAAGTATTTGCAGCATTCCACGACCTCGACGCGGCCACGCCGCTACTGGCGGTCGGGCAGCGTTTGAAGTGCATGGCGTGCGGTGCGCATAAGGCGCATTGCTGGCCGCATCAGGCCTACCGGCCGGCCGGTGGATCTGCGGGATAAAGCTAGGCCCGCTGGAACCGCTTCCAGCGGTCGCGATTGGCGGCCAGCCATGCCGACGTCTTGACCTTCACCCAGCCGCAGCGCGTGCCCGACCGGTAGGGACGATCGAGCCGCTTGGAGACGATGCCCTCAAGCCGGTGTTCTTCGGCGGCCCTCAGCAACGCCAGCGCATCCTCGAATTGCTCGACAAGGTGCAAAGCGGGTGAGGAGCCATCCAGCGCCTCGGCCAGCCTCGCGCGCCGCTCGGATAAGGGGCAGCGCCCGCAAGTCCGCGCCGTCCGCCAAAGCAGGTCAAAGCACGTCAGGCAGTGCCGGCTGCGCTTGGCGCCCGTCGCCTCGAATGCGGGTCGGCCAGCTTCGTCCAGCGCCACCAGCTCGGCGTCGAGGACAAGCTCACGGGCGCCGATTGCCGCGACCTGCGCGCACGACGGCTGGGGCGCGATAGCTGATGTCGTGACCGCGCCGCGAAAGCAGCTCAACGACGTTGCCGCGTTTCCGAACCTGGACGCGCCAACCGTCGAATTTGACCTCGTGGCGCCATGACGGCCCGACCGGCGGTGCGGCGCGCAGCGCGGGGGCGGCTGGCTCAATGAATGCAGGGATCGTGCTCAAGATGGGCTCGGCAAGGGTGGGGTTATATACAACCTTCACCTATCACGATCGCAGCCGACGGTGAACTGGCCCGCGAGCCTCAGCGGCACGGGTGGGGAAGCGTTCCGCAGGGCAACATGAATTAAACGAGGACCGGCACCTGCGCGGGACCGGCTCCGGACGCTCTCTGTGGCGAACTTTTCTCTGGCCTGAGCGTTTCAGGCAGCCCGCCTCGCTCGCCAACATTGACTCCGGCCTTGGTGACAGAGAGCGCGTTAACGGGCAACGCACGCAGAGCTTGTTGCGGGCTCTTCTACGGCTCGACGCATGAGCTCCGCGTGCGGCGCACCAACGTCCGGCGCCTGTGCTGAAGGCAAAGCGGGTACGCGGGATCTGCACACAGCCAAGTGGGCCATATTCGGTCGCGTAAGGAGTTGCGCAGCGATAATGACTTTAGAGCCGCGCATGGAATTTTTCCTACGCGCCAGAGGCGCCAAGACCTGAGCGAGACATGGCCATTGACAATTCAGATTTCGAGGGCTGCGATCCTTCTTCGCAGATCTTCTTTCTCCAGTTCGGCGTACGCGTCGGCCGCATTATCGCCAAGGCGGGCGAGCATGACGCGCTCATTGTTGTCGAGATCGGCGCCAGACGCATGCGGCCCATAAAGCGTGACGGCGAAGCAGCGAATTCGGGTTGCCGCTGGGACAGCAAGCACCGGCCGTTTCAGGCCCGGGGGTAGGCGCGCCTCTTCTACCTCACCGTCGGTCAAACCGAATGGTGCGCCCTTCGACAAAGCCGCGAGCATTGGCTCGTCGGGGGAGATTGTGCGCATCTCGGAGTCATACCAACCTTCGCCGTTCTCATGCCGGCAGAAGACGAGGCCTGTTCGGCGGAACGCGGCGGCCGAGGTGAGCTTGAGCATTTGAAACGGTTTGTTGGCCAAGAGCCGGTCGACCTCTGTCGGATTTCCGGCTCTTGCGATTGCGTGGCGTAACTCCGCCTCTGCGCGGTCGAGCCCCCGATTAAAATAGTGGTCTGCGAGATGAGCCGCTGTCTCGTGAAGACGGGAAATGAGATAGAGGGCAACTGCTCCGGCGCTAAGCCAAGCCCAGTTTGGAAGTTCGAGGTGTTCGTGGATGCGATCGACCTCATGGTGGAGAAGCAGTGCAGGGATGCTTAGCGTCAGCCCAAGGATGGTCACGCGACGAAGTGGGATTGAGACACTTATCACACGGGGTCTGCGAACGGCCTCGAATACGAAGAGGCAGAGAATTCCATTGACAATATAAAGGAGGCCGATGAGGTCTTCGGGCGGCGTCAGATCAACCCACGAAGTCCGGAAGAATGTCGTGCTCTCTCCAAGCTCAGCGATGATGAATGCGGGAAGACCTATTAGACATCCCCAGATCACCCAGCGCATTCGCTGATAGTCCTCCGGAGTTTGGGTTCGCCGGCGTATCATTAAGACGGCGAGCGCACATAAGTCGACGGCAAGGCCGGTTAGGATTGCCGCGCGTGTTGCGGTCTCGGTTTGGTAACCAAACGCGCTACCAAATGAGGAGAGCAGCGCCAGAGCGATTGCGATCGCAACGATCGGCAATACGCGCTCGAGCGCGTGCCAGGGGGGCTCAATCTTGTCAGTCGGAACGCGCATCACGAAGAGCAACAGCCCAGCATAGCCCGTGGCTTCAGCGATGCAGCCAGCGGCGTGCTGCGCGAGCAGCATCACCGGATATTGCTGCAGGAGGGCATAGTATTGAAAACTTTGCCCTGGATTGAACCATACGACGTACAGGAAGAAGCCCCAGCTCATCCCTCCAGGCCGGGACCAGACGAGCCACGCCGCGGCTAGCACGACCAGAATCCCAGCTATCTGAGCCAAGAGCAACACGCTACGGACGAGCCAGTTAGTTGGCCGTACCTCGGCGACGAGGCTTACCCGCCTCGCCCCTCGCTCGGAACTCGAAGTAAGATCGATTGTCGCGCTGCTGCCAGGCAGCACATACCGGACTCCACCCAGCGCAGCGAGAGTGCTGCCGCAAGTAGCCGCGTTGTAGGGTAGGCAGCGCATCCGCGAGAGGTCTATCCGGTCGCCCTCCTGGATCCCGGCCTTCCATGCGGGCGAGGCAGTCCTGTCGGGAAACGGACCGGTGACGTCGTATATTAAGCCATCGTTGTTTGCGTAGAAGCCGAATGATCCCAGCGGCTGCACCACCCGCACAAGGTCTGGGACGATCATGAGGAGCGCCCAGAACAGAAGCCCAATCAAAAGGGTTCGGCCAAAGGCCATGGGTTCACCCGCAATCACCGGTCGACAGTGTACAGAATCTGACCATGGCCCCAATAAGTTGTCCGTTTGGAATGTTACTTGAAGTGCACTCCCGGGCGAGCCTCGATTTAGTATGTAAGTCCAGAAGTTGCCGATTGGCGATCCGTCGGCAGCTTCTCACGTCGGCGTCGAGATGCCACAAGCTCTGTCAGGACCCACCAGTCCAAAGCGAAGTTGCGACCTTTGCCCACGGTCGCTACCGGATTTGGAATCAAGGGCCACGGCCTGGCCGATACTACATCCCTGGCGTGGTGAAATTCGTCGGCTGGCGCGTGCAGGTCCGAAGGGGCAGTACCCAAGACAATGTCCTTCTGAAGTAAGGCAGATGTCATCTCGTCGTATGCCGGCATGCTGACTGATTTGGCCGCATGGTATCATCTGTTAGGCTGGGATCACAGATCAAAGCCAGCCTTCTAAGTGCCGGAGAGAGAGCGGTCCCGCTACCGTTTCGTACCGGTGTGCCGCAAAAAAAAGGAGCCCCAATCATGTGGAGCTCAGCTAGCAAGTCATCAGGATATCAGTAGGGCCAAGCCCTGGCTAGTGGGCTGGCTGCTCCGCAGCAGCTGTCGGACCGCCAAGCTTTAGCGGCTCATAAGGGACTTCGCGTCGACAGGCGACCAATCCCAAAGACGCCACAAGAAGCGCCACAACGATCCCCGTCCTCATTGTCCCTCCATGAAAACCATTACCGTAAAATAATGCTAGCAGCGCATGAGGTGACGGGACCAGGAGAAATTGAACTCATTGGTGCGAGGCCCGTTCGGGCGGTGCAAGGTTGCAACAGCATCTTGTGGGCGACATCGAGTTGCGAATTCGATCCCCGAGCGATGGGGGGCGCCTTGTCGAACTCCACACAACTCGCGTGTTACTTCGTTTCATGGGAACAACTGCATCAAGTGTGTCTTGTGTGACGACACGCTGCCACAAACGCGTCGCGCCACTTCCCTATTTCCGCACCCATTAAGTTATATATGACTATGCCGCCTGGGAGATTATATACAGAAATTCTGCGTCGAACCGACTTACACGATACTCAGCACCGCGAAAGGCTATGCGACATGGACCACATAATTGATCAGCACGTCAGCCAGCGGGTGAAGGAAAGTCGTGTTGCCAAAGGTGTTGATGCACACACCGTCGCCAAATGGCTCGGGTTGAAAATCAACGAATATAATGGTCGTGAAACCGGCGAGATCGCCTTCAACCTGCTTGAACTGATCGAGCTTTCGTGGAAGTTGAACGTGCCCACGTCGGCGTTCATGCGCGACATGCCGCGCCGCAAAGCGGCCTAGCATCGGCGCGAGGTACGATCAGCATGAATATAGAACGAAAAGCGCCGATGCGCTGCAAAGGTGGGAAGCAAACCTGATGGCTATCGCGCAAGCGACCAAAGCACCTCGGGCGCCCGAAAAAAAGCTTAAAGCAAGTGAATGCGCTTGCAATCGCCGCATCTTCGACGGTTCGCAAACCTGAATTATTCCTCCAAATTGGCATATCTGTTTGGTAGTTATTGTAACAACCCTACAAGAAATGAGCGAAGAAAACTCTTTTTCAATTTTACCCGTTTATTCAGATGGGCCGATTGTGGGGCATTCTCGAAGTGTAGCTCCTGAGCCTTGCCCAACCTTGGTCAACGTGCCTCGTCAGTTTTTGCCGCAAGTACCCCCATGGCCACATACCTCGAAACGGATGCAGGCAGATACGACAGCACCTTATCGAAGAACAGTGCACCGCCAGAAACCTGCTGAAAGCCAACCGCCACCGATGCGATGAAATTATCCGCGACCGCCAGTTGCTCGCTCTCGACGTAGAAGACCGCCTGATTGGTCGCTGCCCACATCCTATAGAGGCTCTTCACAGCCTCAGCGCCCTTGAGCGTCAGCCGTGAGCCATGCGCATTGAGGTGATACACCGGCTCCTTCACCATCATATCGGGCGCGAAAAGCTCCTCATAGCGGCCAGCCATCTCAAGGTTGCGGTGGCGGTCGTAGGCCATGAGAAGAAAACGATGGCGCGCGTTGTGGGTGCTCTCAATGAGCAATCTCACCGCGCGGTTGGTCCTGGTGATGTCGTGGGCGATCATTGCAACCTCTGCGAGGCGTCGGCGACCGCAGCCGAGGGGGGCACCGCACCGACAGCTGGACCTGGCACTCCGCGCGTCAGGCCTGCCCATCCCGACTAATTGCCTAACATTCTAGATGATGCTAGGCCGGCCGTGTCTTCTGTGCAAACAAGCTTTCAGCTTGGGTTGGACCACTCTGCGCATAGCCTCGAAACAGGACAACAGCGTCTTCATGGGCGTCAAGCTGTGCCCTGGCATAAGTTTCATCGAAGCTCTGACGTGGTCAGATGCAGCCGCTCGTATTTTGCGAGATCAGCGAGACCCCTCGAGTCAGGGTGCTGGAATGCCATGCCGCGCAGCGCGAATTCGAACAGCCGGCCATAGAAGGCCAGAGCTTCTTCGATGTCGCCAACCTCAGCGCGACGTGCGTGCACCCTTGATAGCTTCCGGGTCTGGGCGTCTGGGCCGGCGAGCCCGCCAGTTAGCCTGGCAGCAAGCGCACCAGGGTTGCAGTATTCTCCTTTTGTTCCAGAATCTGGTAGGCCTGCCCCATGGGCGGGCGCAAGATCATCCACGTCGACATGGACGCCTTCTATGCGTCGGTCGAACAGCGCGACAATCCCGAGTTGCGCGGTAAGCCGGTGGCGGTTGGCCATGGGGCCAGGCGGGGCGTGGTTGCTGCGGCGAGCTACGAGGCCCGCGCTTTCGGTGTGCGCTCGGCCATGCCGTCGACCAAAGCCATGAGCAAATGTCCTGAACTGAGTGTTCGTGCCGCCAAGGTTCGATGTCTACCGGGCCATTTCGCGCCAAATCCACACCATCTTCGCCAACTACACGGCGCTGATCGAGCCACTATCGCTCGACGAGGCCTATCTCGACGTGACCGACAATCTGAAGGGACTTCCGACCGCGTCGGCCACCGCGAAGGAAATCCGCGCACGCATCTTCGAAGAGACCGGGCTGACAGCGTCGGCGGGCGTCTCCTACAACAAGTTCCTCGCCAAGCTCGCCTCGGGCCAGCGCAAGCCCAATGGCCAGTGCATCATCCCACCCGAGAAGGGCCAGAATTTCATAGCGTCGCTGCCCGTCGCCGACTTTCACGGCGTAGGGCCGGTCACCGCGGCGAAGATGCATAGGCTCGGCATCGTGACGGGATCAGATCTGCGGGCCAAGCCGCTTGATTTTCTGCAGAGCCACTTCGGCAAGTCGGCCGGTTGGTATCTCGGCATCGCGAACGGTGAAGACCATCGGCCGGTTGTTGGCGACCGCCAGCGCAAGTCCACTGGCTCCGAGACGACCTTTGCGCACGACCTCACGATGCCTGCCGAAATCGAAGCCGGGGTGGTGGCTATGGCGGATAGGGTCTGGGCATGGTGCACGAAGACCGGCACCTACGGCCGGACCGTGACGGTGAAGGTGAAGTTCGCGGACTTCCGCCAGATCACCCGCAGCCACAGCTTCACATCGGACGTTGGCCAGCGCGAACGCCTGGTGCGGGCCAGCATCGAACTCGTGCGAATACTTTTGCCGGTACAGCAAGGCATCCGACTGCTCGGCGTGACCGTATCGAATTTCGACCAATCGGCCTCTGCACTCAATGACCTACCCCTATTTGGTTCAGGGTGAATCAGGCTCTCGACTTCATCCTACGTCGTGGGTGTCGCTGAGCTAAGTTGGCGCGGGTCATAAATCCGATCAGCCGGATGGCTTCGCCAGCTACATACATGGGGCACGCCCTATGGAACGCCGCCACGGCTTCGTCGTCGAGACCGAGTTGACGCAGGCGGACGGCTACGCCGAACAGGCGGCGGCCTTCGGCATGATCGGCCGCCATCTGCCCGGCTCGACACGACGCGTGACGCTCGACGCCGACTAGGGCTACCACGATCGGACACTTCCCAGAGCCGATCAGTAATGCCAGCGGCCATGGCGGACGACTGTTCGCGCTTGAGTTCAGTCCGCGTTCCTGGGGCAGCACGCCCCCGATGCGGCGTCAGCCTTTATAGCGAGCCGAAGTGGCCGCCGAGGAACAATCGATAGTCTTCCTAAGACGCTTCGGGTAAGAAGCGTTTCGGTCGTGGCGCCGGAGCGGCAGCTAAGCGTTGAAAGCCGACGTAAGGAAGCTTGCCGTCCCATCCGCGCAATGAGTGCGCACACGCTGATCGCATGGCTAACGGCTAATACCGAAACGCGTTCTTAAGTTCTGCAACTCATCGATGTCATGAGAGTTCTGCGCATGCGGCGCTAGCGTCAGAGATGCATTCGGCAACCGAGATTTTTTCAGTGGCAAACAGATGGTCCGGGGGGAACCACCTCCACGACCCACGGTGGAAGTGCAGAAGATCCAATAACGGATCAACTCGAATTACGCTTGAGGCTGCTCGGGTCGTGCGGCAGGCAACCGGCCCGAGCTCTGGGGCTGGCGACAATCAGGCTCATTGTGCACTGCAGGCTAAGCTTACGGAGTTTGATACATGCGGACTTGGATCTTCGCGACCCTGGCTCTTTCCACGCTCGCTCTGATCGATGGTCAGCCGGCAAGCGCCAGAACCTGCACGGAGCATATCTGCTCCGGCGAACATCTCTCAGCAAAATCGGCCACAGCGCGAGCGCATCACGCGAGCAAACGGCGCTCTCATCACACCGCGTCTGCGTCGCACCACTCGCGCCGTCATGCGCGTGTCCATAACGCTGGTTCGAGCGCACATTCAGGCATGGCGTCGTACTATCACGAGCCCCAGCGCCTCGCCTCCGGCGGCCGGTTCAATCCGCACGCCCTGACGGCAGCTCACAAGACCTTGCCGTTTGGTACCAAGGTGCGCGTCACCAATAGGCGCAATGGTCAGTCGGTGGTCGTCACCATCAACGATCGGGGCTCTGGGGGTGACGGAGGCTATTGTGACCGGCCGTCGTCACGCCGCGATCGCGGCACCACAAGTCTTTACTCGGCAAGTGCGCTCGTCACTGGAGCTAGGCGCAGTCAGCTAGCTGTGACAAGCCAACCATTTCATGCCACGTCGTCTAAATCGCATATATCGCCTACGTGCGAGCGCGCTGTGCTCTCGCAACGACCGCACAATCATAGTTGCGCGCGTAAGCGGCCGCGGCATCGCGACAAGGTCCAGACAGTAGCCCCAACCGCTTGTGCGACTAGGAGTTGCAAGCCCTCCGGGTTCCTCGTCGTCGGGCTGTTACGCATCGCCCACGCGATACCGGGAGTCCACTCCCATTCGCGTTCCGCACGACGAGGGGGTCACCACGCGAATATCCAACAGCGGATTTCGAGCTGATAAATCTTTTTCATGCTGTTCGAGAAGACCAGCACGTCCTCAATGCCGCTCTACTCTTTGGGCCTACCACCTCAATTCCTGAAAAGAACCAAGAAGATATCAAATCCACCCTCATCGAGCGGCGTTCGCGGCTGGCCGCGCCCGCCCCCGCGAACTGGCTGTCGACAGCCTCAGGAGGGATGTCGAGATTGACAGGTTGACCGGCAAGCGCACTTGCGAGCCGTACGTCTTTCCCATAGGGATCGCCAGTGAACTTCACTTTTCCATCGGCATCGGCAATCGCAGTAAAATAAGTTACGTGAACCGCAATTTGATGCGATAGCGCGATCTCATTGTTGGGAGATACTGAAACCAGCGTCCCGATGTGGCCGGGCGACCAGCCTTTGTCTTCACCGAGTATGATTTCGGCGAAGCGGACGGGATCCTGGACGCGCATGCAGCACCGCATCGAGCTTGTCAGTCAGAGCGCCGGCCTTGAATTTGGTGCGCGCGAGCCCGAACCGGCGCGGCCTGGAGAATATCTCCGGGCACCACGCCTTGAACGTGGAGGCGACCTTATCGCTTGACATCACGACCGCAGCAAGAGTGGTCGTCAACGCGCGCTGTCTATCAGGGACCTCCGGAGCCCACCGTATTCAAACCTGACCTTGCCCCAACTCTTCCGAATGACCGGCGGCGACCATGAGCCATCCAGAACCGACGGTGGATTCTCCTTCGGCCAGTATAGGCGGAACATCGGAATGAATTTGCCGTCCGGAGCAGGAAGCCAGTTCAATTCCTTATCTGAACCCGGGTTGTCTTTTTGGAGATAGAGGTCGATCGAGCCGTCGGCGTTGGTCTTGAGTTGGTTGCGCGCGCTGAGCGTGTACCGATTGAGGGGGTTGGGGATGAAGAAGTAGCCGCTGTCATACATGGTCAGCTACCAGAAGCCGTGGGCCGGCGGCAGGTCGTTTTTGCTTGCGAAGCGAATGACATACTTGTTCTTGGAGGCGTCGAGCGCGTGGCCATCCGCGTCGGTAAGACCGACAGGGTGGCAACAAGGCGGCACACTTCCAGGTGTTGATCTAGGTCAAAGGATGGCCGCGTTGGGTCTTGGTCGTGTAAAAAACCGGGTCTACGGGCATCACCTGCCGTTCGATGTCCGCATTGGCCCAAAACCAACCCGATGCAGGCGTGGCTGAGCGAGAGCGGCATGCGCTTCAGTCCAAATGCCTCGCCGCCCACGGCAGCGTGTCGGCATGGCCGCGCCCGAACAACCATGGCAAACTGTCCGGGGAGATGTCCCCAGCGTGCCGAGGGTGGGGACATGCTGGGGACATCGCTAAGACGAGTTGAGCGCTGAGGAAGTTGCCCGCAGGCTCGAGGTCTCGCGGCGGACGCTGTTCCGAGGCCTTCGCGCCGCCCGCGACAGGGATGATGTTCTCGACGCTCAAGCCGACTAACGCCGTGAACAATCGTCTACTCCCGTGTTCTCAAAGTCTCCCCTAGACTGGGGATGGGCAAAACACCACGCTTTCTCTCTTATGCCGCCGGATTATGCGGGGTGGATCGGGGATCGCAGCGCTGTTTTGCTCGCGATCCCCGTTTCGTTTCCGGCACCTTGGCTGTTGTGCCCCGCAGCGCGATGTGGCCCGGTCACGGCGCGGCGTGCGGTGCTCATCCGAGCGTTGAAGCGCAAGTAATAACCGGGGGACTAGGGTGCTTTGCAAGCATGGATCTGTCACCGCCATAATCTTGGCGCTAGCGCTAGCAGTCTTTGCCGGGGTGTTTCAACCAGCGACCGCTCGAGAGGGGGAGGCGACGGAGAATTGCAAACGCAGAGCAGAAGCAGGTGACATCTGGGCTCAGCATCTCCTCGGCTTCATGTACGGCAATGGTCAAGGCATCCCGCAGGATTATGCCGAGGCGGTGAAATGGTACTGGGCGGCCGAGCAGGGTGATGCCACGGCTCAGAACAACCTCGGCGTCATGTACGAACGCGGCCAAGGCGTCCCGCAGGATTATGTCGAGGCGGTGAAATAGTACCGCAAGGCGGCCGAGCAGGGTGATACCACGGCTCAGAACAACCTCGGCGTCACGTACGAACGCGGCCAAGGCGTCCCGCAGGACTATGCCGAGGCGGTCAAATGTTACCGCACGCCACATTCAGCCTGCTGGCCGGCGCAGCGGCACCACGTTGCCGACGCGCGGCTCGCAATAATTGGCCCATGCCTCCATGAGTGACCGGCGCTTCTCCAGCGCATCGCCGCGCCGGTAAGCGCGTTCAACCGCATCGCCAACAGAATGGGCGAGTGCGGCCTCGGCAACCTCGCGCGGGTAGTTTGTTGCCTCGCCGCACCAATCCCGGAAGGCGGAACGAAAGCCATGCACGGTGATGTCCCCGGCATTCATGCGCCGCAGCAGCATCTCCATCGCCATGTTGCTCAGTGGCTTGTGGCCTCGCTGGGAGGGAAATACGTACTTGCAGGTTTGAGCCTGCCGCATGGCGTCTAGGATTGCGAGCGCTCTTGGGGCGAGCGGCACACGATGATCTCGGCCGGATTTCATGCGCAGGGCCGGGACGTTCCACACCTTGGCCTCGTGGTCGATCTCGTCCCACCGTGCGCCAAGCGCCTCACCCGAGCGTGCTGCGGTCAGAATGGTGAATTCGAGCGCCAGCGCTGCGACTGCCTCCCGTTCACGAAGCCGGGTGAGGAACGGAGGCAGTTCCTTCCAGTCGAGTGCCGCGTGGTGCCCTCGCTGCAATTTCTGGCGCTTGGGCAACAGGTGATCGAGGTGGCCGCGCCAGCGCGCGGGGTTCTCGCCGTCGCGGTAGCCTTTTGCCTTGGCGGCATCGAGCACCTTCTCAATGCGACCGCGAAGGCGTGATGCTGTCTCGTTCTTTGCGGTCCATATCGGTTGCAGGATGCCGAGCACCAGCTCCGTTGTGACCTCGTTGAGCGGCTTGGCGTGGATCGGCTTGCAATAGATTGCGATGGTCGAGCGCCATTGAGCCCGGTGCTTGTCGTTCCGCCAGCCGCTTTCAAGCGAGGAAATAACTTGATCGGCAAACTCGCCAAAGGTCGGCGCGGTCCCGGCCGGCTGCTTCCAGTTTTTCGGGGGGTGGCCTTCCGCAACAAGCCGTCGGCACTCGGCGGCTCTATCGCGCGCCATGGCTAGCGAGACACCTTGGGCGACGCTGCCGAGCCCGACCTCTTGCGGCTTGCGGTCCCGCCAGATGATGAAGGCCCACTGCCGCGCGCCGGTTGGCGTCACAACGAGATAGAGCCCGCCGCCGTCCGAATGCCGCCCAGCCTTCGCGGTCGCGACCGTCCGCGCGCTCAGCCGGTGCATGCCCTTTGCCATTTCCGCCCCCGTCCGCCATCCCCAACCAGGGGTGAGCCCCTAGTATCGCCCCTAGTAAGCAACGAGGATTGTAGCACACGTTCGCGAACTACGGCGGACACACTGGATGAGAAAAGCTTATGTTTGGCGGGTTATGCGCACGTTGCAATTATCTGCGGACGGCAGTTCGTCGGACACCCCATCCGCCAATTTTCTGAATTTTCTCCGGTCAGCAACGCCTCATCCACCACCGATGCGTCAGCACGACATTCAAGAACTCATCCTCCGCCGCCGAGGTCGTCGTCCCGTTGAATGATTGACGCCATGAGCAGGCGAATCGGCCGGTCAAGACTCTCAGATATGCCTGCGTCGATGCCGCATCGCCTGCGCGCGATCCCACATGGACGGACCGGCCGCTGCTTGCCCCGAGCGCTTCCGCTGTCGGTTAGCGACATTCCAATCGAAAGGTCGCGTTCCCGGAATCAAGTTCCGCAATTGCTCGCTTCATCGCTTCCTGATCGAGATGCGACGCGACCAGGAAATCAAATAGGGTCTTTTCGTTTCAAAGACGGTGATTCTGGTGATTATTGCACCGCCGCCGCTCGCAAACCAATCCTGTTTCTCGCAGATCGCAATAACCTTTATCGGTCCGTCAGGGCGAGATTGACCGGCATCACACAAGTCGGACCACGTGACCACTCGACGCAATGCAATCGGACTATTGCGAACTCTTCATGCGTTGGCCACGCAGCCGTAACGGTCAGTGCGCGATAACGAAGCGAACCTCTTCGATCCGACGGCGGCGCGTCCTCTTGCTTCAGAAACATGGTGATGGTGTCGGAGCGTTCGATTGCCACCACGCGCCGGCCCAATGCCGTGTTTGACTGGCACCTGGCAGTTACGCCAGGTGCCGCTTTTTATGTTCGGCAGAGAATCTCACCTTGCTAGTCTTTGAGCGTATCGTATCGTTCTCCGGTTGGCAGCCTCGTGTTTCGCCGCCTAACTTGAACCCCGGAGGGCATCACCTTGAGCAATAGGGACTCCATCGTCAGCGCCGCTAGCCGCGATCGCTGCGCTCTCACCATCATTGCTGCAATTCTCGTTTCTGCCGCACTCTATTCAGCGCGTGTCGTGTTCGAGCCAATTGCGTTTACGTTTTTCGCGATGGCGCTGGTCTGGCCCTTTCAAAAGGCGGTCGAGGCTAGGATGCCGAAGCCTGCTGCGCTTGCGCTCACCATCCTTCTGACACTAGCCGTAATCTCGATGTTTGCACTGGCCGTCATTTGGAGCATTGGTGAAGTAAGTCACTGGAGCTTGGCGAACGCTGCACGCTTCGAAAGCTTTTACACCCGGGGAGCGCAATGGCTCGAGGCACACGGCCTGTTTGTGACGGATCTGTTTAAGCTCCTCGACGCCTCTTGGCTGGTCGGCTTTGTTCAGGGTGTCGGAAGCCGATTGCGGTATTTCTCCGTGTTCTCTGTTATTGTGTTCCTACTTCTGACGTTTGCACTCATCGAGTTCCAACCATTTTGAAATGAAGATCAAAGCACTGGATAAGGAGGCAATGGGCTGGAGCGTCTCCAGAACCTGCGGAGCGATAGCCAGAAGGTTGAGACAATACATGCTGATACGATCCATCGCGAAGTCTCGCCACTGGCCTCGCTGTATTTGCCTTCACCTTCTCCATGGGTGTAGAACTGCCTGCAGCATGGGGCGTCATAGCTTTCGTACTCAACTTCGTTCCATATATAGGATCACTTTTTGCCGTCATTCTACCAGTGGCATTCGCGACCATTCAGTTTAAGTCTTGGCAGATGGTCGCTGTCATATTCGCTGGCCTGTACTTCTTGCAATTCATAATTGGAAGCTACCTTGAACCTCTGATCGCCGGTGCAGCCCTTGCGATTTCACCCTTCGCCATGCTCTGTGCGTTCTTCTTTTGGGATTTCCTGTGGGGCATCCCCGGTGCGTTTATTGGTCTTCCCGTCACAATTGCATTGTTCACTATTTGCGAACAAACTCCGTCCGGCCGCTGGATTGCATCAGATGGACCTGTCGCGGGAGAGTTCTCGAAGTCTTCGCTATCGCGTTGCGACCAAAAGAGCAGGCCAAGCCCCACAAAGAGAACAGCCGCCAGGAACAGAAAGAGCGCCGATTGCTTGAGCCATGCGATTGCAGGAACTGCAAGGGCCATCGCGAGCCCAAGAAAACTTATCGGCAGGGACAGCAGATTAACACCCGCGAGGACGTTCCGAGCGCAAGCAACATCAATAGAACCAAACTTATCGCGGGCGGCGGCAGCATGTTTCGAACACCGGGCAGCAGCACGATGTTCATCGTAACCAGAAAGGTCGCCCAGTGTAGCGCTTGGGTCCAGATCAATCGCCGCCGAGACGCGGCGTCAGAAGCATTATTCCACTGCGTCGCTACGCAGCCTATGCCGATCAGCAACCGTCAGAAATTCCCAATAACCGACAAGATGCTGCTGCGTAATGCTTGAGTAGGCTACACCAAATACCGCCAGCAACAGCACTGCGACGTAGGGCAAGTTCTTGCGAAAGCTTGATCTTGATGACGCCTGCGTCGTCATCCGAAACCAGGACGGAAAGGTGCAGCTCAAGCAGGCCGTAAATCTGACGGCCATCGGGGCGGCTCATGGCATGCGCACAGGTGTGCTCGTGGGATTGCTTGCGGGAATGCTCATACTCAATCCATTGGCAGGCATGGCGCTAGGTGGGCTTGCCGGAACCGGCATGGGAGCCTTGTCAGGATCGCTGGTGGATTTCGGGATCAATGACAGACTTCATCAAGAGCCTGGGCCAAACCCTTCCAAACGGGTCCTCGGCTCTGTTTGTCCTAGTGAAAAGCTCGACTGCCGACAAAGTCCTACCCGAGATCGAGCCATTTAAACCTCGTGTTCTCAAAACATCCCTCTCGAATGAAAAGGAAGAGAAACTCAAGGCCGCTCTCGGCTGCGTAGCTCCCGCCGCAGCGTAGTCACTCGATTTTGGTGAACGTCGGGGCCGGGTCGGGCAAGGAGATCGCCTATGCGATCCGCGTTCGTGCGAGCCATCTGGCTTTTTGCATTTTGGGTAGTTCTTTCGGGATTCAATCTCGTAGATCTTCTTGTGGGCGTGGCGACCGCCGCCACGGCCACTTGGACAAGCCTTCGATTGCTACCGACGCAAGTGCGCTTTCGCCCCTTGCCATTGGTGCGCCTAGTGATGAACGTCATGCGGCAATCAATTGCCGCTGGAATTGAGGTTGCGTGGCGGATCCTCGATCCCCGATTGCCCTTGCAGCCGGGCTTTGTGAGCTACCAATGTAAACTTCGGGCGGGCGGGCCACAGAATGCGTTCTGCACGCTAACCAGTCTGCTGCCCGGCACGCTTCCATGCGGAACTGACGATAGCGGCGCCCTCGTCATCCATTGTCTTGACGTCTCACAACCCGTGGTCAAGCAACTGTCGGCCGAGGAGGAACTGTTCCGACGGGCGTGGGAGGTAACGTGAGCGATGACGAGTTTCTTTTTTGACGCAGCAATATTCGTGCTGGCAATGATAGCTCTGGGGCTTTTTCGCATCCTCCGTGGCCCTGCGGAGGCCGATCGCATGATGGCCGCGCAGTTGATCGGGACCGGTGGTGTTGCTGCGCTGTTGCTGCTGGCGGCGGCGACGGAGACGCCACCCATCGTCGACGTTGCATTGGTCCTGGCCCTGCTTGCAGCTTTTGCATCGCTCGCGTTCGTCAGGGGTGCGTCTTCCCCTGGGACGCCTCCGGAGGTATCAAACCGATGAGCGTCGCATGGGCTATTTTGACGATCTCAGCCGTCTCCGTTGGCTGTTTTTTCTTTATGACGGGGACAATCGGATTGCTGCGCTTTCCCGACGCCCGCTGTCGACTGCACGCCTTGACCAAGGTGGATAATCTCGGACTGGGACTGATCGTGCTTGGCTTATTGCCATACGCGGGAAGTGCCGTCGGCGCTATTAAGCTGTTGAGCGTATGGTTGCTGGTCCAATTTTCGAGCTCCATCGTCGCACAGCTAATTGCGCGCGTTGTGCGATAGGAGGACTGAAGGATGTCCTCCTCATTTGCATTCGAGATCGGCCTTGCCTCGCTAGTTTTGGCAATTGGCGCATGGACTGTCTCGGCACGAGAGGCCTCCGTCGCCGTTATCGCATTCGTAAGTTACGGATTGTTGCTCGCAATCGTGTGGGTGGCCCTGTCCGCTATCGACGTAGCGCTGACGGAGGCGGCGATCGGCAGTGGATTGACGGGAGCGATGTTGCTCGGTGCGGCGTCGCGCCTTGGTGCCAGCGAAACTGCTGCTGTAGTCGAACACCCCGGCACGCTGCCACGGCTTACGGCGGCGCTGCTTTCGTCGGCCGTAACGGTCCTGCTGGTCGCAGCTGTGCTCCTCCTTCCCGATCCTGCGCCAACGCTCGCGCCGGCGGCCGCTGAGAATGCTGGGCGGACAGGTCTTCTCAATCCGGTGACGAATGTGCTGATCGCCTTTCGCGCGATGGACACTTTTTTGGAAAAGGTGGTGCTTGTTCTGGGTCTCGTGGGCGTGTGGTCGCTGGCGCCCGATGGCTTCTGGGGGGGGCGCCCCGGTCCGCGCTACCATCCTGAACCGGATAGTTTGCTCGTGTTTTTTGCCCGGCTGCTGCCACCGATCGGCATCGTTGTTGGAGTCCACGTTCTCTGGGTAAGTTCCGATTATCCTGGCGGAGCATTTCAGGGAGCGACAATCTTTGCCGCCATGTGGCTTTTGGTTGCGATGGCGGGATTGGTGAGTTTACCACATACAAATGATAAATCGCTGCGCTTGTCCCTGGTTGCCGGTCCATCCGTGTTTCTCATCGTCGGTTTGGGAGGTCTCTGGTTTGGCGAAGCATTTCTTGCCTACCCTGTCTCTTATGCAAAGCCTTTGATTGTGATGATTGAAGTCGGGATGACACTGACGGTCGCAGTAATGCTTTGTATGTTGTTCATCGGTCCATCCGAAGGGGAGCGCTCCTGATGTTTGCGGCAAATATTTTCGGATTGTGTGGCGCCGCTGTCGTCGGGCTCGGTCTCTACGGTCTAATCACAAATCCTCATCCGCTCAGAAAGATCCTGGCATTCAATCTCATCGGGACAGGCGTGTTCCTGGTCTTTGGCGCGGTTGCGCGAAGGGGGGCGGCGGCGGGGTTCGGTGGTGATCCGGTCCCTCAGGCACTCGTGATCACGGGGATTGTCGTCGCTTTTGGAGCATCGGCCTTGGCCATCGCGCTCCTGTTGCAACTGTTTCGGGCATGTGGTGCGGCGACCCTGCTTCCGGACGCGGCATCGACCGCGCGCAGAATGGCCGATTGACAGATGATACCGAGTTCACCCCTGCTGCGGGCCTCGACGACTGTGGGCGGGGACCTGATGGTCCTGTCGCTGGTGGTGCCGATGGCAGGGGTGTTGCTCGCCTTCGCTGTGGGCGGACGCCAAGGCGAGCGAATTGCGCTCGGAGTTATGCCCCTTGGACTTGCGATCGCAGTCGCAATATTTTTTGCCGTGGGGCAGGCGGACTCTCCACTCGTCTATGCGCTTGGGGGGTGGAGCCCGCCTCTCGGCGTAGCTTTGCGCGCAGACCGCTTGTCGGCGATCATGATGGTGATCACGGCATTAGTGATATCAGCCATCGGCGTCTATGCGATCAAGGACTTCAGCACGCCTCGCGGTTCAGTCGAAGCGCGGACCCCATTCGCATTCTGGATCCTGCTTCTGGCCATATGGGGCGCGCTGAATACGGTGTTTTTGGCCGGGGATATTTTCACCCTTTACGTCGCGTTGGAACTTTTGACATTCGCGGCTGTCCCCCTGGTCTGCCTAGACGGCCGAGCGGAAACTTTGCAGGCCGCTCTGCGCTATCTGCTCTTTGCACTTATCGGCTCGGCGCTTTACCTCGTCGGTACTGCGTTGCTCTACGGCGTTTACGGCACACTTGACATCGAACTGCTTTCCCATCTGGTCCATCCGGAGCCGACGACAAAGATCGCTTGCTCGTTAATGACGGCAGGGCTTTTGGCAAAAACTGCGCTTTTCCCACTCTATCTATGGTTGCCTCCTGCCCATGCGGGGGCTCCTGCAGCTGGAAGCGCAGCCCTATCGGCGCTTGTCGTCAAGGGATCGTTCTTTATCGTGGTTCGGATCTGGTTCAGTCTGATGCCAGAAGTGCCGGGCTCGGCAGCCGCACAAGTCTTGGCGATTTTAGGTGCGGCAGCAATTGTTGTTGCTAGCGTCATGGCGTTTCGCCAGGAGCGACTTAAGCTTTTGATCGCCTACTCGACGCTCGCGCAGATCGGGTACCTTTTCCTGATATTTCCGCTGGCCTTTGATCCAGTATCATCAAAACTCCAGAGCGGCGGCGCTCTAGCGGGTGGAATCTTACAGGCTATTTCGCATGCCAGCGCAAAGGCTGCCATGTTCATGACGGCGGGGACGATCTATGCCGGCCTGGGGCATGATAGGATCGCGGGCCTCGGCGGCGCAGGCCGGGCACTGCCGATCAGCGTCATTGCCTTTGGGCTGAGCGGAGTTTCATTGATCGGGCTTCCACCCAGCGGCTCCTATCTTGCGAAAGAGTTGCTGCTCCAGGCTGCTGCCAGGACAGGGCAATGGTGGTGGGCCGCTGTGATTCAGGCCGGCGGAATGCTCACGAGCGGCTATCTCTAGTGGTGCTGGCGCACGCGCTCGCTCCTGCGGAGGAGCCGGCAAAATCCAATATCTCCAGGCCGCGTGTGCAGGAAACAGCAGCTCTCGCGCTCGCTCTTTGTTCGCTGCTGCTGGGGTTCCTGCCATGGCAATCCTTTCTGCCAGGAACCGAGGTGCCATCGGAGCGCCTGGGCATCGCAACGTTTGCGAAGGTGCTATGGCCGCTCCTCGGTGGCTGCGTTCTTGCAGTCCTGCTGTCGCGCTCGGGGACGCGCCGAGACCGCGCGTTGGTCGGCGCCGCGCGGAGGTTGGCCTTGGCCTTCAGCGACGTCATCGAGCGCATCGATAAGCTGCTTCAACAATGGCCGGCAGCGAGCAATTCTCTTCTCGTCGTCGTGATCGTGCTCTGCGCAGCAATGCTTTTCGGGAGTTGATCGCAGCGAGCGAACGATCATTATCCATCATCTGACTGCATTCAGCGATTTTCGACCGTCGACACGACAGCGGCCAGGGAGGATTGAATGAGAGCGTGGTTGAAGGACCCTGCCAAGAGCGTCCGCCACTATCTGCTGGCCGTCGCAATGGTTGCCCTGGGCGCTTGCCGACCCGAAGTCGAAAACGCCACGGTGCAGGCCCGCCCGGTCCGGACCGTGATTGTAGCGAAGCGCGAGGTCGGCGACACGGTCACATATACGGGTCGCGTCCAGGCAGAGAGCGATGTTCGCCTCTCATTTCGCATCTCGGGCAGGATGGTCGAACGATCTGCCAATGTTGGTGCGACCGTATCTCCGGGGCAGGTGGTTGCAAAGCTCGAGCCCCAGGACGAACTGAACGCGCTTCGTTCCGCCCAGGCCGGTGTTGCGGCCGCACAAGCGCAATTCACGGAGGCCAGGAGCGAATTCGAGCGTCAGCGCACTCTCGTCTCTCGCAACGT
Organism: uncultured Alphaproteobacteria bacterium; assembly: GCA_963847435.1. Lineage (GTDB taxonomy): Bacteria > Pseudomonadota > Alphaproteobacteria > Rhizobiales > Hyphomicrobiaceae > CAWJZR01. The sequence continues at coordinate 34,434 of CAWJZR010000003.1, forward strand.
CGCCTCTCGCGCCCAACTCGAGCGCGCGGAGCAGACCATGGAGACTGCCCGCGCCCAGGTCACGATGGCGGAATCCCAGCTCAAAGCCGCCAAAGATCGCGTGAGCTACACCGAACTGAAAGTGGATGCCCCAGGGGTTGTAACGGCGACCGGCGCCGAGCCTGGCGAGGTGGTTCAGGCCGGCCAAATGGTTATTCGCGTGGCGAGAAAAGATGGGCGGGATGCAGTATTCGATATACCCGGCCAATTGCTTCAATCGGCGCCAAGCGATCCTCTCATCACCGTAAGTCTGACGAACGACCCGAACGTGACAGCCAGCGGCCGTGTCCGTGAGGTTTCTCCCCAGGCCGACCCCGTCACTCGGACCTTTGAGGTCAAGGTAGGCTTGATCAATCCACCGGCTGCCATGCAGCTCGGCTCGATCGTCGTCGGACGCATGCAGCTCGACACCGCACCGATGGTCGAAATTCCCGCCACCGCGCTGAATTCAGTTTGATCGTCGGCCGGCAGTCTGGGTGGTAGATAAGAACAAACTGACTGTCACTCCCAAGACCGTGGAGGTGGTGCGTCAGGACCCTGCGACTGTCGTCATATCCGAAGGTCTCGACATAGGAGACATTATTGTAACTGCAGGTGTCCATGCACTCCATCCCGGCCAGAGAACGCGCCTTTTGGGTGCGAAGTGATGCGGTTCAATCTTTCAGAGTGGGCGCTCAACAATCGCTCGTTGGTCGTGTACTGCATGATTGCGGTGATGATTGCTGGCGGGCTGTCCTATTACCGCCTTGGCCGCAATGAGGACCCCGCGTTCACATTCAGGACGATGGTCGTGCAGGCCGCGTGGCCCGGGGCGACACTGAACGAGACCATCGACCAAGTCACCGAGCGCATCGAGCGCCAACTCAACGAAACGCCGAGTCTCGACTTCGTACGCAGCTTCACGACCGCCGGCGCAACGACCATTTTCGTCAACCTGAAGGGCAGCACGAAGCCGAGAGACGTTCCCGATATTTGGTACCACGTGCGCAAGAGCGTCGGCGACATCCGCCATACGCTCCCGGCCGGGGTTGTGGGTCCAGGCTTCAACGATCAGTTCGGCGACACTTATGGGATCATCTATGGGTTCGTTTCGGATGGCTTCACACACCGCGAGCTTCGGGATTACGTCGAGAAAATCCGCCCGAAGATTCTCCGTATTGCGGACGTTTCCAAGGTCGAGGTCCTCGGTGCGCAGGACGAGAAAATCACCATCGAGTTCTCCACTAAGAAACTCGCGGGGTTAGGAATTGATCGCTCCGCATTGATCGCGGCGCTGCAGGCTCAGAACGCAGTCAGCCCCGCCGGCGTTCTGCAAACTGGGAGCGAAAGGCTCGCTCTTCGTGTCTCGGGCGCATTCCAGTCCGAGCTTGATGTTATGAACGTCAACGTTGCTTCCAATGGCCGCCTGCTTCGGATGGCCGATATCGCGGACGTCAAGCGCTCCTACGTTGATCCTCCGCAGCCCATTTTCCGCGTCAATGGGAAACCCGCGATCGGGCTTGCAATCGCCATGAGGGACGGCGGCGACATCCTCACATTGGGCCAGAACGTGCAGCGAACTATGCGTGAGATCACGGCCGACCTTCCGCTTGGCATCGAGCCCTTTCTCGTCGCCGATCAGTCTGCCGTTGTTAAGAGCGCGATTGGGGAGTTCATGACCTCGCTGTGGCAGGCCATCGTCATCATAATGGTCGTAAGCGTCGTCAGTCTCGGATTCAGGCCCGGCGCCATCGTCGCACTCTCGATTCCCCTGACTCTTGCGATCGTCTTTCCGGTCATGGAGCTTGTGAGTATCGACCTGCAGCGCATTTCGCTCGGCGCTCTCATCATTGCACTGACCCTACTCGTCGACGATGCGATGAGCACGATCGATGCCATGACGATGCGGCTGGCCCGAGGTGACGAAAAAGTCCCGGCCGCAACTTTCGCCTACAAGACTTTGGCATTTCCGATGCTCACCGGCTCGTTTGTGACCATGGCGGGCTTCGTGCCTATCGGCTTTGCGAAGAGTTCTGCGGGAGAATACACGTTCTCGATTTTTGCCGTCGTCAGCATCGCCGTCCTCGCTTCTTGGCTGGTTGCGGTGCTCTTCATCCCACTCCTGGGCGTGGCGTTCTTAACCAAACCAAAGGCCCCAGAACCAAGGGAGCCCGGCGCGATCATTCGAAATTTCCGCAATACCCTTCTCGCCGCGATGCGGAGAAAATGGACGACAATTCTGGTCACCCTTGCGTGCTTCGTCGCTTCGCTGCTCGCGGTCCCATATGTCCCGAGGCAGTTCTTCCCATCGTCGGATCGTCCGGAACTGCTGATCGATGTCAGGCTGCCGCAGAATGCTTCGATTTATGCGAGCGCCGATCTATCGGCTAAGCTCGACACTATTCTGAAAGGTGATCGCGACGTCGAGCGATGGAGCACGTACGTGGGGCGTGGCGCGATCAGATTCTATCTGCCTTTGAGCGTCGAATTACCCAACGATTCGCTCAGCCAGTTTGTCGTCATCGCCAAAGACATTTCAGCTCGCGAGCGGCTTCGCGAAAAGCTCGAGCATTTGCTTCCCGAGGAATTTCCGGGTGCGGTGGCCCGAGCCGTTCCGCTCGAACTCGGTCCACCCGTCGGATGGCCGGTGCAGTATCGGATCAGCGGTCCCGATCTGGACCAGGTGCGGGATATCGCATTTCGGGCCGCCCAGATCGTCGCGTCGGACGCGCGTACGCAGCAGGTCAATTTTGATTGGATCGAGCCCGGCCGCAAGGTTCGAGTGCGGATAGATCAGGATCAGGCGCGGCTGCTCGGCTTGAGCTCGGAAGCCATCGCGGCCAAGCTCAGCACTGTGGTATCTGGCGCTGCAGTCACTCAGGTTCGGGATGGCATCTATCTCGTTGATGTCAAGATGCAGGCAACCGACGAACAACGCGTCTCCCTTTCGACGCTGCGGAATTTACAGGTTGCCCTACAAAACGGCCGCATAATTCCACTGGCCCAATTTGCGACCTTGAGTTTCGAGCAGGAGTATCCCCTGATCTGGCGACGTGATGACGTCCCGACCCTGACCCTGCAATCCGATGTGATTCGTGGCGCGTCCCCGGAAGGCGTGATTTCAGCTCTAACTCCCCAAATGGAGAAGCTCGGTGCAAGCCTGCCAGAGGGGTATAAAATCACTGTAGGCGGGACGGTGGAGGAGAGCGCGCGGTCCCAAGCGTCCGTTTATGCGGTCGTGCCCCTCATGCTGTTCATCACCCTTACGATCCTGATGATTCAGCTTCGCAGCTTCAGTCGACTCTTCCTGGTGCTCAGCGTGGTCCCTATGGGTTTGATCGGTATTGTCGCTGCTCTCCTGCTGTTCAGTAAACCCCTCGGTTTCGTTGCCATTCTCGGAATATTGGCGCTCGTTGGAATGATCGCGCGGAACGCTGTGATCCTCATCGATCAGATCGAAGCCGAGCGGGCGGATGGCATGGACGCCTGGAACGCGGTTGTGGAGGCAGCCATTTCCCGCTTTCGCCCAATCATGCTGACAGCGATATCGACAGTGCTCGGCATGATCCCGATCGCGCCCACAATCTTTTGGGGTCCGATGGCCTATGCAATCATGGGCGGTCTTCTCGTGGCGACAGTTCTGACGCTGATTTTCCTACCGGCTCTCTACGTTGCCTGGTTTCGCATTGAGGAGCCGAGAGATCAGACGTCTGCGCCGGTCGTGCTGCCGCAGCCGGCCACACTGCCGGCATGATGCCGATCCCCCCATCACAGCGCATTTGCCAAGCATCCCGCGGAACACAACTAGGCTTGGATGCTCTTGGACCGTATCGCTGACGAATAGTCAGAATGATCCGAAAAAGCTGCCCAACACGATAACCGCAATCAGTGCGAGGACCGCACTGACGATCGCGACCATGATGATATCCAAATAACTCTCACGATGAGTGCAACCGCAAACGGCCAGCATCGTGACGACGGCACCGTTGTGAGGCAGGCTATCGAGCGTGCCGGATGCAATCACGGCCACCCTGTGCATCAGAGATGGACTTAGCCCCGTCTCCTGGGCAATTTGCATGAAGGTACGCCCCAAGGCATCGAGCGCGATGGTCATTCCTCCAGATGCCGATCCTGTTAGTGCAGCCAAGATATTGGTCGCCACTGCGAGGGAAACGAGGGGTCCACCTCCGATGCCGAGCACCCAGTCACGCACCATCTCAAATGCCGGGAGAGCCGCAACGACCGCTCCGAAGCCCACGAGACTTGCCACGCTCATCACCGGGAGGACCGCGGCATTGGCTCCTGCGTCCACGGAGGCACGTAAATCGGGAAACCGGGTACGGTTCAGAGCAACGACCACGAGAATAGCGACGAACAGCGCAATCGAGACCGACCAGATTCCTCCAACCGCCGTTATGTTCGTCGATCCCCATTGCGGTTTAGCCAGAAACGCCGAATCCATTTTGGGAAGGACAACCTGCGTCATCAGAAAGTTGGTTCCTACAACGACAGCCAGCGGCAAAACGGCTAGGGCGATCGGAGGTCGGTTGGCAGTGCGATCGCCTCGATTGATTTCAGCCGGATCGAACTCGCGCGCCGTCGAAGCCAGCTCTCGAACGGTTAGCTGATCGCGAGCATCGCCGGCCTCTGTGCCCGGCTCGACTTCGTGAGCCCCTCCAAAGCCCTCGCCAGAACGTCGCGCCCGCGCTTCAGCAAAGCCGATCCACCACATTCCAAACGAAATCATCACGATCGCGGCGATTACGCCAAGACCCGGCGCCGCGAAGGGAGTCGTGCCAAAGAAAGGCATCGGAATCGCATTTTGGATGGCTGGTGTACCCGGCAGGGCCGACATCGTAAACGTCGAAGTGCCGAGCGCAATCGCCGCCGGGAGTAACCGCCGGGGAACATTCCCGGCCCTGAACAAGGCAAGCCCCATGGGAGCGAGGACGAAAAATGCGACGAAGAGGCTGACACCGCCGTACGTCACCAGGGCACCAGCAAGAACAACCGCCAATGAAGCGCGACTTGGCCCCAGCTTTTCGGTCATGAAATCAGCGATCGTCGCTACCGACCCGCTATCGTCCATCAGCTTTCCAAAAAGCGCACCCAATAGAAATATCGGAAAGAACTGCGCAAGGAAGCCCGCGGCCGCCGTCATGAAAGTCTGAGTCCAGTGCGCAAGCAGCGGCTCACCTGCGAATGCCGCTGCAATCAATGCGGCAGCCGGGGCCAGCAATAGTATCGTCCAGCCCCGGAAGGCTAAGAGCATTAGAAACGCAAGGCCTGCAAGGATACCGGTTAGACCCACCGCTCAAATGTCCTCTAACAAGCTGTCGAGATCAAAGGTGGAGCGGACACCGACATCATCCCTATGCTTTAAGACGAACTCGTCTGCCGCGCGACGCCCTTCATCACGCAGCATCGTCAAGAACTCCCACTCCGCGTTGAGCTTGGAGGACGCGCCGAGCGTTGCCAGCATTTCGCTCCTGATCAGATGGATCCTCATCTGCCCCCACTGCCAGCCCTCGCCATCGCCCTGATCCGCAACCTTGCGGAGCAGCGCGATCATCTTCAGTTCCTTGAGAAGCGGCGCGTTGAATGAGACTTCATTGACGCGGTTGTGGATTTCTTGCGCAGTGATTGGGGCGTCGGATCGGAAGACCGGGTTGATCTGCACTAGAATGGTATCATGCGATGCGCATTCGCGGACGAGCGGCGCGATTGTCGGATTGCCCGAATAGCCGCCATCCCAATACGGCTCATCGTCAATGTAGACGGCCTGGAACATGGTCGGGAGGCATGCCGAGGCCAGCAGCACTTCCGGCGTGATGTCGGGGTTTCGAAACACCCGGCCGCGACCGGTCCGCACGTTGGTGCAAGTGATGAAGAGCTTGATGGGACCCAATTTCAGGCGTTCGAAATCCACAACCTGTGTGAGTATGTTCTGCAGCGGGTTTGTTGCATTTGCGCCAAGCGCATAGGGGGAAATGAGTCGGGCTATGAGATCAGTCGCGATATAGGTGGGCGAGTAATCGAGAGACCAGCGGCCCATCATGCGATCTAGGGGGCTTCGCTGAAACGGACTGAAGGTGGCCGCTTCCGCCACCTTTTGCCAGAACTCGTGCAGTGCCACACGAGCTCCTTCCCGGCCATTGACCAGCAAACCATGAGCTAGCACCGCTGCGTTCATAGCGCCAGCCGACGTGCCGGAAATGGCCTCGAGCTTTACTCCCTCCTCTTCCAGAAGGCGGTCAAGAACTCCCCACGTGAACGCTCCGTGCGATCCGCCACCCTGTAGCGCTAGATCAACCAGGAGAGGCTCGCCACGCGGTCTCACCACGCGGCCCTCAGAGGCGACGTTCCTACTCGGAGGAACGACTTTGTCGGGCATGGACTATCTCCGCGGCAATGCTGGGCAGTTCCAGTTTGCGAGCTCAATCAGAAATGAGATTGTCGCGCATTGCGCGCACATTTACTCATTTCCATTAGAGCAATCCACTTTGTAACATTCCGACCGCCCGCTGCTGCGAAGAGGATTTGCCGATCCAGCGACCGCTATGCTGGGCCGCCCGCTCAATCAGCTTCGAAGTGATCAACCACCGGACCCTACGGTGCCGGCCGCGAGGGGTGATCTCTCCTTGGACCGCCGATGATGGTGTCGTGCGAAGAAACCGCGTGAACCCAATTCGCGATATTCCTGCCCTGCCAAGCTATGCCGATCAAAGCCAGAATGATCGTCAGCACGGCTGGCAGCGGACCGCCGCCGGCGAGGTCGAACAGTGCAGCCCTGGGGAAAATATGGTGGGCGCCTGTGACGGCCATAGCGGCTCCGCTTATCGCCGATGCACCAACGACGAAAGCATCAAAAAATCGCGGCACGAGGATGCCACCTAATAGGCCGCAAGCCAATGCCAGCAGGCTGGTGAAAAAACCACCCAGCAAGCCATCGAGGTTCAAGGCGGCAGCAATCGAAAACCCGAGCAAGACACCCCCTGAGATCCCGAGCAATACTCGCCGGTAGGGTTCAAGAAAGTACGACGCCGCGCCCAATACAACCGCACCTGCAATTCCCAGCACAATTGCAAATGCCCCAACGTCACCGGTTAAGGACCTGCCGAGCAAGAGGCCAATATCCAGGCCCACAAAGGCATAAAGCAAGGGAAGCCAAGCATAGAACAGGAACAGCCCGAAAGACAAAATTGCCAATCCCGTCAGCACCATAATCAAGCCACCGACTATCGCCATAGGGCGTACTCCTCACTCGAGACCCACCATCTACAGCGATGGCCACTTAAACGGTGCATCAAAGTTAACGCGGGCTTTCAGTCGAAAAGTGCGCTGACCAGCTTCTGCAAGTCATCTGCGCCTCGTAGAATTGACGTCAAAAAATGGGAAGCCATAAGACCAGCGTCGATAGATAGACGATACTTCGGGTTGACTGATCAAACAACCTATTTTGCTACAACGCCTTAAGGATTTCAGTTTCGGGCGCGAGATAATCCGCCTAGTGCGCATCTACTCTCTGAGCGCTCGGCCGGGCGACAGCGAAGGCGGCATCGTTTGATGAACAAATACAATAGGTCCAATTGGCCTCCTATTGGATTTGATTCCAGGAGATATTGGTAACTAGACGACGGTGTTCAGGAGCACGCGCGAACGTCATTGTGGGAGGCAACTTCGTACTTGAGAGTAGCTCAACACGAACTGAAGCGGCGGCTTCACTCGCATCTTCTTCCGAAGGGAAAAATCAGCGGACCCGCAAATACGACCGCCCCGGACGGTGTCGCTCAGAACGCTGGGACTTGATGCGGAATCGCTCTCCGCCATACAGAGTTAGTTCGTTTTTTATATCAACGAAATCCGGCGGCCACTGCGTGTCGCTGCTGGGCCTGGCCGCCAGATCTCTCACGTGATCTTACTTATCCGTCGACGGCCGGACGGGCGGATTCATCTGCGGTGTCGCGCCGCTGATTCCCTTTGTCGCCGGGAGCGTACCCTCGTCACCCATCCTCTTTTGTGTACCGATTTCGGCGGGGGCGGTCGCCCCCATCTCGGGGGCTGCACCCTTCGCGGTCGGGGGAAGCTTGCCTTCATCGCCCATCGTTTTCGGAGGAGTTATCGGCGTGGGCCGGTCTTGAGCGACAACGGGTGACAGGAGGGCACCAAGGATCATTGCCGCGGCAACGGTCGGAAAAACTCTTCTCATCAAACTATCTCCCTAATACAGCGATCATTGTCTTGCGTTTTCATTGAAGTTGTTCAGTGTATCCACGTTCGGTGGACTTACTGAAGTTAATATCAATAGACGACCAGTCTGCTCTGCCGTTGACTTGGGTCAATTTTCTCGTCCTTCACTCATGGCTTGATGTTTTCAACTTTCTTTCAGAAAACGACGGAGTGCGCCATGACGACCAGACGAATGTTCCTCGAGTTGATTCCCGCAGCCGGCGCAGCATTTGCGATTGGAGCAAACTTCGTCCTGGAAGGGACATCCGCGCGCGGCGAAGCGGGCACTCCAGTCGCTGGCCATTTCCATCGCAAAGGCAAGGCCCCGTCGAACTTCACCAAGGCCATTCTGGAGAAGTCGCAAGGCGCTCTGCCTCTTGGCGATAAACGCGACTTTGACGAATTGGCTAAGGGTTTTATCGCGCCCATGCCTGACCTGAAGATTATGGCTGACGCAGGCCATACGGCCTGGGACATGGAGCGGTTCCAGTTTCTGAACGAGGACCGTAAATTCGATAGCATCCATCCGTCGTTGCTGCGCCAATCGCGGCTCAACAACAACTATGGCCTCTATGAAGTCATTCCCGGCATTTATCAGGTGCGCGGTGTAGACCTATCCGACATCACTTTTGTGCGCGGCAAGACCGGCTGGATCGTGTTCGACCCGCTCGTATCGGCCGAACCGGTGCGCGCGGCATGGCAGCTCTTTCAGAAGCACGTGGGAGAAGGGCTGCCGGTGACGGCCGTCATCTTTTCGCATACTCACGGCGACCATTGGGGCGGCGTGCGGGGGATCATCGACGAGGCGGATGTGCGTTCGGGCAAGGTTGCGTTAATCGCCCCGGTTGACTTTATGGATTTCACGATATCCGAGAACGTCTACGCTGGGAACGCGATGAACCGGCGGCTTTTCTATCAATACGGTCTGTTGTTGCCAGCAAGCCCCTATGGCTATGTCGGGCAGGGCCTTGGACAGGGCGTTTCGGCGGGTGCAACCGGGTTAATCGCTCCCAACCGTTATGTTTCGGCCCCGATCGAGGAATTTGAGGTGGATGGTGTTCGGATGATCTTCCAGAACACGCCGAACACCGAAGCACCCCGGGAGATGAATACCTACATTCCCGACATGAAAGCGCTATGGATGGCGGAGAACGTCATCGCCTCGCTGCACAACATCTACACCCTCCGTGGCGCCCAGGTCCGCGACCCTCTGCGTTGGTCGAAGTACATTAACGAGTCGCTCTATCTGTTCGGGTTGAAGGCCGAGGTGATGTTTGCCTCCCACCACTGGCCGCGTTGGGGCAACGAACGGGTGCAGGAAGTGCTGCGCGACCAGCGCGACCTCTATGCTCATATGAACAACCAAGTGCTGCACTTTGCCAACCAGGGCGTAACAATTAATCAGATTCATAACGTCTACAAGTTGCCGAAGAGCATCCTGCAGAAATGGCATTGTCGCGGTTATCATGGCTCGGCTGAGAACAATGCACGCGGCGTCATTCAGCGATATCTCGGCTATTGGGACTGCAACCCTGCGACCCTCATTCCGCTGTCGCCGGAGGATTCGGCACCGCTGTACGTGGAAATGATGGGAGGAGCGGACAAGATCATCGCCAAGGGGCGCGAGCTGCACGAAGCTGGTCAGTACCTGCTAGCATCGGAAATCGTGAACAAGCTGGTGCAGGCGGAACCCGGAAACGCTGACGCGAAGGATCTGTTGGCCGACATTTTCGAGCAGCTTGGATACCAGCAGGAAAACCCGGGGCTACGGAACAGCTTTCTCGCCGCCGCCTACGAGTTGCGCTCAGGCATTCCGCAAGGCGAGACTGCCAGCACCAGCTCGCCCGATGTGATCCGGGCAATGTCCACTGAGCTGTTCTTAAATTTCCTCGGAATTCGGATGGACAGCCGCAAGGCCGAGGGCCTGAGCTTCACAATGAATCTGATCACGCCTGACAACGGCGAAAAGTTCGTCGTGGAATTGGAAAATGCAACCCTGACCAACATCCAGGGGTATCAAGCGAAAAACGCCGATCTCACGCTCACGATCAATCGGGCCGATCTTGAACTGGCGATGATGGGCGCGAAGACGTTGGAGGCACAAATCGCTGACGGAACAGCGAAGGTCGAGGGCAACGCGGCCATCCTTGGTCAATTGGCCGCGACGATGGTGGACTTCGATCCGCGCTTTGAAATTATGCCTGGTACGAAGGCGAGGACCGCAGAGATCGCTCATGCTGAACCGTATCAGGCGGCGACGGGGAAGATTATCTCCGAGTAGCATGTGGAGTTGCGACTCTCAGCTCGGCTAGCGACGCTAACAAGAAGACGAGGAATTCCTGCGCCAGCTCGTTGTGTGCTTGATGTGCGGCGAGTTGCGCGACAGCGTTCTGGACGCCCGCCTCGAAGGAGGCGGGCCGGACCGAGTTGCCACTTCGGAGGTGACGCGAGTGCCACTGGGGCGGCGGCTGAAGTATGCGCGCGCCTCAGCATATCGCGCCGTGAGTCGATGCGCTAAGATCCCTGCTCCTCACCGGGTGGCCAGATCGGAGAAGGTGAGCAGGAGCATCACGAGCAGGCAAATCGGACCTGCCGCCGCCGCAATCCTTAAGCTTGCCACGGCGCGGTCGAGCTCCATGAACAGCACCGACACCAAACCGGCCATGATCGCAGCCAGGCTCAACGAAAGCACGACATTCAACGAGCCCAGCGGCACAAAGGCGAGACCCACGTTGGCCGCCAGGGTTCCGAGCAGCATGGCCCAGATCCCCACCTCGGGCCAGAGCAGCTTGGTGTGAAGATTGCTCATGCGGCACGTCCCGCGAGGTAGAGCAGCGGATACAAAACGATCCACACAATGTCGACGAGATGCCAATAGAGCGCCGTAACGCGGAGCAGGTTGACGCGGCGCGTCTCATCGCCTTCGCTGCTGTTGACCAGTAGCACCACGACAGCTGTCGATACGGCAATGCCTACCGCCAGATGCACAGCATGCACCCCCGTCATCAGCCAATATAAAGACCAGTAGAGTTGACCGCCCGACGTCGCGATCGCAGAGCCTGGTCCCGGCCAGTAGCCATCCGCCACGTCCAAATAGTACTCGACGCCCTTGGCCGCCCCGAACGCCATGCCGAGGCCAATCGCAACGATGAGAAGCGGCGCAACCGAGCGTCGCTGGCCGAGTTGCTCGCTCTTGACCGCGAGGCTGACCATTAGGCTGCTCGTAAGCAGCAGCACGCTGTTTAGGGTACCGATGCCGAGGCGCGAATGGCGCGCAGCGGCCAGGAAGTCGTCCCCGTGCAGGCTGCGCGCAACGGCGTAGACCGTGAGCAGAACGCCAAAGAACAGCACCTCGGTCGCCAGAAACAGCCAGATGCCGAACGCGGCGGCATGGCGTTGCTGGGCTGGTGTCTCGAACGGACTCGTTACGATATCAGTCACGCGGGCTGTCCTTCCCCGGATGATAATCGTACGGCTCAGTCGTGACGTGCGGCGGCCTCTCGAAGTTGTGCTCAGGCGGGGGCGATGTTGTCTCCCATTCGAGACCCGTCGCGGCCCATGGGTTCGCGCCGGCTGGCCGGCCATAGACGAGCGAGTGGAGGAGATAGAAGAGCGGCAGCAGGTAGGCCGCAGCAAGCACAACGGCGCCAGCCGACGACAGCACGTGATACACCTGAAACTCCGGCGGATAGACGTGGTAGCGCCGCGGCATGCCGAGATAGCCCATGACGAACTGCGGGAAGAAGGTGAAGTTGAAGCCGAAGAACATGAGGATGGCAGCGAAGCGCGCCCAGGATTCCGTATAAAGCCGGCCTGTGATCTTCGGCCACCAGAAGTGCAGTCCTCCGAAGAATGCGCTGACCATGCCGCCGACCATGATGTAGTGGAAATGCGCGACGATGAAGTACGTCTGCGTGACGTGGATGTCGATCGGGATGGAGGCGAGGAACAGCCCGGTGAGACCGCCCATCGTGAACAGGCCGACAAAGCCAAGGGCATAGAGCATCGGCGCCGGAAACGTGATCTCGCCGCGGTGCAGCGTCGCCGTCCAATTGAACACCTTGATGGCCGACGGTACGGCGACGAGGAACGAGAGCAGCGAGAAGACGAGGCTCGCGAACGACGATTGCCCGGCGACGAACATGTGATGGCCCCAGACCAGGAAGCCGATCACGGCGATGGCGAGCAACGCGTAGACCATGGCCGTGTAGCCAAACACGCGCCGGCGCGCGAAACAGGTGATGATCTCGGTGACCACACCCATGCCAGGCAGGATCATGATGTAGACCGCCGGGTGTGAGTAGAACCAGAACAAGTGCTGGAACAGGATCGGGTCGCCACCCTTGTTCGGATCAAAGAAGCTTAATCCGAATGCACGCTCCGCCACGACAAGCAGCAGCGTCATCGCCAGAACGGGCGTGGCGAGCAGAAAGATGATGCTCGTCGCATAGAGTGACCACACGAACAGCGGCAGGCGGAACCACGTCAGGCCCGTGGTACGAAGCGTGTGGGTGGTGACGATGAAATTGAGGCCGGTTGCAATCGTGCCGAAGCCGGCAATGAAAATGCCAATCGCAGCCAGCGTGACAAAGCCATTGGCGTAGTGGCTCGAGTACGGCTCGTAGAATGTCCAGCCGGTGTCGACCCCGCCAGCGAACAGGGCATAGAGCACGACGAGGCCGCCCGCTACGTTGAGGTACCAGCTCAAGAGGTTCAGCCGCGGAAAAGCGACGTCGCGGGCGCCGATCATCAATGGCAGCAGGAAATTGCCGAATGTCGACGGGATGACGGGCACCAGAAAGAACCAGACCATGATCACGCCGTGCAGCGTGAACAGCCGATTGTACCCGTCATGGGTGAAGAACCGGCCGTCCGGAGTGAATAGCTCGAGGCGGATCAATGTCGCCGCCGCGCCGCCGATGAAGAAGAAGACGGTCGTCGAAAGTGCATAGAGAATGGCGACGCGCTTGTGATCGGTGGTCATCAGCCAAGAGCGGAGCGTCCAGTCTGACAGGTAGCCGCTGCCGGGCCCGCCCAGCGCGCCAGCTTCCCGGTCGCCTGGTGCGTTTGGCCCAAGGGTCGGATCCATGGCGCGCTCCGTCATCGCGCGGCCTCCTTGCGTCCGAGAGCACGAATATAGGCAGTAAGCTTCAACAGGTCAGCTTCGCTGACACGACCAGCAAAGCTCGGCATGATGGGATCGTAACCGGCGACGACGTCCTTCTTGGGCTGCAGGATGGAATCACGCAGATACGCGTCGTCGGCGGTGACGACGCGGCCATCCGACAAGGGCACGGGCTTCCCAAAGACACCTTCGAGCCGGGGCGCCCGCACCGCTGCGGTTGTTCCAGCCATATGGCACGCAGCACAGCCGAGTGATGCGAACAGTGCGGCACCTTGGCTCGCCAGCGCATCGTCGGGAGGATGGGCCTGAAGCCAGCCCGCGAAGTCCTCCGGACGCATCACGATCACCTTGCCGCGCATCTCGGAGTGGGCCGTGCCGCAGAACTCGGTGCAGAAGAGGTCGTAGGTGCCCGCGTGCGTCGGCTCGAACACCATGGCTTCGTCGTGTCCCGGCACCAGATCCATCTTCATCCGAAAGGCCGGTACGTAGAAGCTATGGATGACGTCCTGGGAGTTCAGGATCAGCCGCACCAGCTGGCCCTCGGGCAGATGTAAGGTGTTGATCTCACGCTGCCCGCCTTCGTGCTCCATTTTCCACATCCACTGCTTGGCGACGACATGCACGGTCAGCGCAGACCGGCCCGGACTGCTGATGGCCGAGAAGTTTTGCGCAGCGGCCCAGGCGAAGATGAACAGGAAGGCCGCCAGCGTCGCCACGGTCCACCCGATCTCCAGCTCTCGGCTGTGAGCATCGCTGAGCAGGCCGCGCTGCACGTACTTCCCACGCCGATACCGCACTGAGAAAACGATGATCGTCCCGGTAATAGCCAATAGCAGCACGAAGAACACCGCCAACAGAACAAGGAAGATGCTGTCGGTGCCGGTGGCGACGGTCGACGCTTCCGGTGGAAAGACCTGCAAGCCTTTCATCGCCGCTCTCCTGAGCTGCCCGACCGGCTGGAGATGCGGGCTTGCCAGAAGATCATGAGCGCCAGCGCGAGCATGAACGCGATCGAGACTGCCGAGAGAGCGGCCATGGCGGCGGCGCTGCGAACGCCGAGGGCCGCTTTGAACCCGGAGCAGACGGAGCGAACCCGCGCGCTCAGGCTGTCAGAGGGCCTCCCCGCCAACGCATCCGATAGGTCGCCCGTCGTCAGCGACAGCGCGTCGAGCGCCGCCGACACGCGACCGCGTGGATCGATGGCGAATACCACGGCCGGATGCGCAAACTGGTCATTTCTGGAGTCATAGTGAGCTGTGACGCCGGAGGCCCTCAGGAGCCGCGCAAGGTCATCTTCACTGTCCGCTGATGCCAGAAACGCGACACGGGCAAGCTTCGACCCGCCGAGGACATGCGCCCGAAATGCAGCCTCTCCGGCGGCGTCGCGGCCAGTGCGCAACCCGATCAACACCACCGCATAGTCTTTTCCCGCCCGGAGGCTTGCGTCGTCCGAGGCGTGCGCGAATACGCCGGCGACCGTGCCACACAAGGTTGTACAAACATAATCGACAAACATGAGCGCGGCGGGTTTTCCCGCGATGAGTGCCCCGAGCGTGATCGCCCTGCCGTCGTCGAGTCGCATCGCGACATCCCGTGGCAGCATGGCACCGCTTTTGAGATCGACACCGACAGAGGCCAGTTGCTCCTTTGTCAGCTCCCCTGCGCAAGGAGACGCCAACAGGAGCATGGCCGCGAGCACACTGGCCACGCCCGCCGTTGGCCGTTGCAACACTCTGTCAGAGACCTGCCGTCTCACCGCTGGCCCTCTTGCGTGTTGTTTTCCATTTTGTGCGGACTGGCTTCTAACGCGTCGTAGGCTCGCGCTCCGCGATGTTCTATCTGGCGCATCGCCTGCTCAAGGGGCACACGGCCGGACTGATGCAGTTTGCTCGCTTGCCGTTCCCGCCATCGGGCCAGCTCCGCGCGCGGCGCGAGCTCCAGGCGGTGCCAGGGAAACGGAGGCGATGGCGCAGTCGCGGAACTCGTACGGTGGCCGTCCCAACTGACGATCATAGGCAAACCCGATCACGGCGAGCGCCAGAAGTACCACTCCAAACACAGAGGCAATAACGAGCACGACAGGCCGCGCCGTCACGCTATCCGCCTCATGGTGAATTTCCGTCATGGCGGCCTCGGCTCAGAGAAGCCGCTGGAATAGCTTGCCGTTGCGAGTGCCAGCGCGGCGAGTGATACGCCGGCCAGAACCATCAGCGGAACGGACGCCGCGGGCAATCCCGGAACGACCTGCCAGATCCAGTGCAGCGTTAGGCCTGCAAGTGCGCACACCCCGGCGAACGAGACGGCTGCGACGCTGTGGCGAGCTTTCTGTGAGAGCAGCGTCAGAAGAGGCAACAGCCCACCGACCAGCAGCGCGGCGAATATGACCGCATTCCAGCCCGCGGAGTCGCGGCGCACATAATAGATGGATTTGTCGGGCAAGTTGCCGGACCAGATAACCAGAAACTGCATGAAACCGAGATATACGACTCCGAGAACAGCGGCGATGAGCAGCTGGGCCAGATCAGCGATGGCCGGGTCCGAGTCGGGAATCGTGCGCAAAGCAGCCGCGATTGCCAGCGCCGCGGTTATATTCTCGATGGCGGTCATTGCGCCCAAGGCTGTCGACGACCAGCGAGGCTCAAGCGACATCATCCAATCGAAGGCGGAGAACGAGACGGCAATTGCATAGACGATCAGCGCGAGAGCATTCAGCAGCTGGCTCCGCGGCCGCTTGACGACGGTCCACCACAGGAACCCGAGCCCGGCTGCAATCAGAAGGGCCCTCACACGAAACGCTGGAGCATTCAGGTAATAGGCGGCGACATCTTGGTGCTCAGCAGCGGAAGGGTCGACCGCCCACGGGTAGACCGATTTGCTGACGATGCCGAGGCAGACCAACGCTACCAGGAGTGATGGAAGCGTGAGGGTCGCAGTTAAGAAGAACGGCCGCAAGCTTTCGCCCCAGCGTCCACCTGTGAGTGCGTGGATGGCGAGAAGTGCGGCGCTCCCGGCAGGAACGGCGAGTCCGAGGATGAGGACCAGTATGATTGCACCGCCGCCTGCCACCGGGTCGATGACGACAGTGCCAGCAAGCCCGGCTACGCCCGCAATGGCCACGCCTTGGCGATTCGGGAGATTGCGCAGGCTAGCGGTCACAGCGCCCATCATTTTGTTCCTGAAGCCGGCTCGCTTGTAGATTCCGCGGCAGTGAGGCGTGCTCCGTGCGAGACCTGCAGCGCGCGTATGTAGGCGATGATGGCCCAGCGGTCCGCGGACGGGACGCGGGACGCATAAGAGTACATGAGCCCGTAACCGTGAGCGATCACGTCCAGAAAGTGCTGGGCGTCCGCCCGCACGAGGCGGTCATCATGGTACGAGGGTGGGCGCGGGAAGCCGCGCTCGACCACACGACCGTCGCCGTCGCCGTCCGGGCCGTGGCAGGGCGAGCAGAAGATCATGTAACGCTCTTGGCCGCGCTGCAGCAGCGCCTGAGACACCGCCGGCGGCGCGACCCGTACCTGGGGCGAATCTCCTCGCGCAACCGTCCCCGCGATCAGCGGCCTGTTGGCGGCGCCGTCGGGGAACGCCTGCGCCGGCCCGTTGGCGACGAGCTTGGGCTGCTCCGCCATGTCCTGGCGACACCCCGAGAGGGCGAGCGCTGGGGCGAGCATCACCAGGAAAAGCGAGCGGCTTCTCATTGGCACCACTCCGTAACCATCGTCGCCCCCAGCGATCGCAGCAGCCGCGTCGTGGCCTCCGTCTCGAACTCGGGATCTTCGGCCGAGACAACGAGAAAGAAGCCGTCGTCGCTCGCCGCCTCCAGCTGGCGCTGATCGAACGCCGGATGGTGCAGCTCAAAGAGGCCCGCGCCGGTGAGCAGCGCACCAAATCCGAAGATCGCGGCGAACAGGACGGCGAGCTCGAACGCTACGGGGATAAACGCGGGCCAGCTCGCGAGCGGGCGCCCGCCCGAGTTGATCGGGTAGGCATGGACGGCGGAGACGTACTGCATGACCAAGCCGATGAGCGCACCGGACACGCCCGCGACGAACATTCCGACGCGCAAGCGGGTTGGCGGCAAACCGAGAGCGTCGGGAAGCTCGTCGATGGTAAAGGGACTATATGCTTGCAGATGGCGATAGCGTTCTCGCCTTACCAATCGAACCGCACGCAGCAACGTATCGGGCCCCTCGAACTGCGCGACGAGAGCATGTTTCTGCAGAGCTTTGGAGTTCACCTCGGCGGTCATGGTCCGTCGACCTCGCTGGCCAGCCGCCGCACCTCGTGCATCGACATCACCGGCACGATACGGACGAAGCACAGGAACAACGTCGCGAAAAAGCCCAGGGTTCCGGCAAGCAGCAGCCAGTCCCACAGCGTCGGCACGTAAGAGCTCCATTGCGCCGGCGCGAACCCCCTCGTCAGCGTGTTGACGATGATAAGGATGCGCTCGAGAAACATGCCGACGTTGACGAGCAGCGCGATGGCGAGGAGCAGCATGGGCGAGCGGCGAATGGATCGCAGCCAGAGGCCCTGAGGAACGAGGCAATTGCAGGCGATCATGGTCCAGTAGAACGGCGCCGTGACACCGCTCAACGTGAAGGCGACGAGGCGGCGCTCGGCGTCCGAACCGGAGTACCAGGCGAGGAACCACTCCGTGAGATAGGACAGCGACATGATGAGTGAGGCAGCGAGCAGAACCTTCCCCATCACCTCCAGGTGATCGATCGTCAGCAGCCGCTCGAGGCTCATACCCCAGCGGATCGGCACGGCGAGAGTGATCACCATCGCAAAGCCCGAGAACATGGCGCCGACCACGAAGTATGGCGGGAAAATCGTCTCCTGCCAGCCCGGGCATCAGGCCGCCTGCGAAATCGAGGCCGACCACGCTGTGCACCGAGACGACAAGCGGGACGCCCAGCGCCGCCATCGCCCAGTAGTAGCTCTCGAGCATCTGCCACTGCCGGGCCGAGCCGCGCCATCCCAAGGCCAATGCGCCATAGAATATGCGGCTCCTGCGCCGCTGCGCATGGTCGCGTAGCGCTGCGAGATCGGGAATGAGCCCCGCGTACCAGAACATCAGTGAGAACAGGATGTAGCTGGCGATCGCGAACAGGTCCCAGACCAGTGGGCTGCGCCACTGCGGCCACACCTGCATGGTGTTTGGATACGGCGCCAGCCAGTAGAACAGGTAGGGCCGGCCGAGATGCAGGATCGGGAACAGGCCGGCAATGCAGGCGGCGAAGAGCGTCATCGCCTCGGCGAAGCGGTTGACCGAGGCGCGCCAGCGCTGCCGGGTGAGCAGCAGCATGGCGGAAATCAGCGTGCCGGCGTTGCCGATGCCGATCCACCAGACGTAGCTGGCGATGGCGAAGCCCCAGACGGAGGCAGTGTTGACGCCCCAAATGCCGACGCCTTCGATAAAGAGCCAGGCAACGGCGACGAGCATGACGAGAGCGAGCGATAGGGAGACCAAAAAGGCGATCCACCAACCGAGTCCCACCGGCCGCAACAGCGCGCCGCTGACCATGGTCGTGATGCCGTGATAGCCCGTTTCCGGCGCCAGATAGCGCGGAGTTGAACCCACAGCGACCAATCCGGCACCGGCCGTCGTATTGGTCATCGCGACTCCTCGAGGGTGTCGTTGCGGTCGCGCACCAGACCCAAGTAAGTCGTGCGCGGGCGCGTGCCGAGTTCACCGAGCAGCGCGTACTCGTGGGGCTGCCGGCGTAATTGCGACACGACTGATTGCGGGTCGGTCTTGTTGCCGAAAACGATCGCGCGCGTGGGGCAGGCCTGGGCGCAGGCGGGGACAACCTCGCCGTCACGGATCAGGCGGTTCTCGCCCTCTGCCTCGCGCCGCGCGGCGGCTGATGCGCTGGACGCAGTAGGTGCACTTCTCCATGACGCCGCGCGCCCGGACCGAGACGTCGGGGTTCTTGGCGGCGGCCAGCATGCCGCTGCCGAGGTTGGCGTATTCCTGGCCGTCGGCGTAGCCGAAGAAGTTGAAGCGCCGCACCTTGTAAGGGCAGTTGGCCTGGCAGAAGCGCGTGCCGATGCAGCGGTTGTAGACCTGGACGTTGAGGCCCTCGCTGTCGTGCACCGAGGCCGCCACGGGGCAGACCGGCTCGCACGGCGCTTTCTCGCAGTGCATGCAGGGCACGGGCTGGAAGCCCGATGCGGCTATCCGAGTCCGCCGCGATCGTAGGTGTCGACGCGCAGCCAATGCATGTCGCGCCCGCGCGCGATCTCGTCGGGGCCGACAACCGGCACGTTGTTCTCGGCCTGGCAGGCGACGACGCAGGCGTTGCAGCCGATGCAGGCCGTGATATCGATCACCATCGCCCATTGGTATGGGCTGACGTTGGTCGCGGGATGCTCCGTATAGAGCGATGCCGGCGGCGCTCCGTCGGTGGTTCGCAGCGCGGCGGAGGCGACTTCAGAAAGAGCGGTGGTACGGAGAAGATTGCGTCCCTCGATACGGGTCTGCGCCTAAGTCGTAAGCAGTTCGGAGCGGCGCCCGGCCGCCATGACCGTCACCCCCACGGTCCACAGCGCCTTGCTGGTGCGTAGCGGGTAGACGTCCGTTCCGACGCCCTTAGCGATCACACCCGTGCGCCGGCCGTAGCCAAGATGCAGGCCGATGCTTCCGTCCGCGGTGCCGGCAGCGATGACGACGGGGATCTCGATGCTGCGGCCGGCCGCCCGCAATCGCACGATGTCGCCATCGCTGATGCTCAGCCACTTCGCGTCGGCAGGAGAGATGTGCGCGGCATTGCCCCACACCAGCTTGGTCATTGGGCGGGGGGTTTCCTGAGCCCAGGCGTTCTCGGCGTAGCTGCCATCGAGCACGGAAGGATCGGCGAGGAAGACGATCTCGTGCTGGACGGGATGGGCCTGCGCGGGGATCGCGGGCAGCCGAGCCGAGCGCGGCGGCGGCACGGAAACGGAAGCGGTGCCGTCGACGACGCCGCTGTCGAGCGTACGATGCCACCACGCATCGAAGTCTGCAGTGTTCGAGCGTTTGCGCCAGAAGGCCTGCAGCGCTTTATAAGAGCCGCCGGGCTCGCCGGCAGCGCCGTCGAGGGCGTCGAGAATGTCATGCGACGTCATCCCACCGTAGAGGGGCGCGATCAGCGGCTGCACGAGCGAGATCGCTCCGTCAGTCGTCGCGCGATCACCCCAGGCTTCGAGGGCGTGCACTGCCGGGATGTGCCAAGTGGTCAGAGCCGAGGTCTCGTCGTCGTACAACCCGAGCCGGAGTGACAACGGAACGCGCGCCAGCGCTTCCGAGAAGTCGAGATCCGACGGCGCCGTGTAGACGGGATTGGAATCGAGAATGGCGAGGGTATCGACGTCGCCTGCGGCCATGTCGCGGCTCAAACCGGTGAGCGACGAAACGTGATCGACGGCGTCCGCCTCGATGGGCCGCATCAACTCGATCGTCTGGCCGAAAGCTCCGAGGTATTCGTTGATCCAATGCCCGAGTGCATGCACCTCAGGTGGCTGCGCTTCCCCAACCGTCACCAGGGCGGCCCCCGCGCTACGCTTGAGATCGTCCGCGACCGCGGCAACGAATGCGTGCGCGGCTTTATCGAGGGGAACGTCGCCGTGCTCGGGCTGCGCAGGAAGTTCGGCGCCACAAGCGCGGGCCAGCGCCACGGCCAGCGCCGTGACACGCGAACGGCGCAATGGCAGACGGTGATCGGCGGCAGCACCGGTCAGGCTCGGCACCGGCTCGATCGCATAAAGACGCGTGAGACGAGCCGTTCCCGCCCGCGGCCGGCGCCCACTCGTCAACGCTAGGGCGTGGCGGACTTGTCGCGGGCCTGGGCCGATCAGATCGTCATCGAGCGCGACGATCACCCGTGCCTTGTCCAGATGCAGCAGAGGCTCGAGACGCTCCCCGAACGCCAATTCACAGCCCGCGCGAGTGTTGTCGGCATTGATCGGCTCCCAGCGATGCCAGCGCGCCTTCGGAAAGCGGGCCAGGAGCGCTGAGATGCGAGCAGCCAGAAACGGCGACGTCGTGGCACCCGTCAGCAGGCGCAATCCTTCTCCTTGGGTAGCACTCCAGCGCTGGCGGTGCGCCGTCAATTCCGCCTGCAACTTGCCCCAAGCGGTGATCTGGCCCCGGCGTTGCACGGCACGGGACCGACCGGGATCGTAGAGCGCCAAAATCTCGCATTGGGCAAAGGCATCCGTCGCGCCCCGGCAGGCCGGGTGGTCCGGGTTCCCTTCCACCTTTATCGGCCGGCCAGTGTCGCTCTTGACCACGACCGGGGCCGCGTAGCCGCCGACACCGAGTGCCGTGGCGAAGTACAGCGGCTGGCCCGGAGTTACGCGCTCGGGCATGCGAACGTACGGCACTATGGTGTCGGCCGGCCGCTCGCAAGCCGTGGTCGTGCATGCGAGTGTGGCCGCCATCAAGCGCAAGGCTGTGCGCCGGTCCACGCCATCGGTCTCTTTCGCATTGCCTGTCATCGGTGGCACACCGAGCAGTCGGTGAGGTGGGCCTTGTCGATATGGTAGGCTTCGACCAGCTTCGCGCCGGCCTCCGGTTGATTGGGCGGAGGCGTCCAATGCATCGCGAATATCTCACTCTTGGGCCGGACTTGCATTTCCGGTGCGCGGTGGCAATCGAGGCAGAAGCCCATGGTCAGGCTCTGGGACTTGTGCATCAGAGGCATCTCGTCCACCGCGCCGTGGCACGACGAGCAGCCGATGCCCTTGCTGATGTGAATGGCGTGAGCGAAGTACACATACTTCGGCAGCCGGTTGACCCTGTTCCAACGCAGCGGCTTGCCTTCGGCGAAACTCTGGCGTACGGGGGCCAGAACTTCGGCGCTCGTCCAGAGCTGCGAATGGCAGGTCATGCACACCTCGGTCGGCGGCACGCCTGCTATCGCCGAGGTCTCGACGGAAGTGTGGCAATAGCGGCAATCGAGGCCGTCGTCGCCGACGTGATGTTTGTGGCTGAACGGCACGGGCTGGCGCCGGTTGTAGCCGATGCCGGTGGCATAGTTCGTATACTCGTACGCGGCGCCGAGCATCACGATCACGAATGGAATGGCGGGAATGGCGAAGACCGCCAGCCTCGCGACTGTATTTGCACGCCGTGAGAAGAGCTGAGCCACTTCGGCGTCTCGTAACAGGGTCCACCGCGGGAACGCTGCGTGGATTCGGAAAGTTCCGGCTCGGATCGTCGTCAGTTCCCGGCGAATGCGATTGTCGTCAGCAAGGCGTTCTCGGCCTGCCTCGAATCGAGCCGGGTATGCTGGACCACGATCGGTACGTCTGAAACGATTACGCTCGCATAGTCCGTGTCGCGCGGCACCGGCGCGGGGTCGTCTAGCGCGTTGAAGCGGACATGCAGCGTGCGCCGCGCGCGCACGGTCACGCGATAGGGTCCGGCGGGCTCGCAGTCGGCGAAGTAGAGCGTGATCTCGACGTGCGCATCGACGTCGCCGGCGTTGAGCAGGCAGGCCGTCTCGTGACTGGTCATGGCCGGCTGCGGTCCGTGGCTGGAGCCCGGGATGTAGCCTTCGGCGATGGCCCACACCGTCCTACCGATCGAGGGCATGATCGCCTCCATGCGGCGTCTGGTCTCTAGTGGGAAGAGCACCGGCAATGACCTCGGCCAAGTGGCGGGTCCGGCGTCCCGTTCCTTGCTCGATCTGCTCGCGGCAGCTGAAGCCGTCGGCGAGGATCAGCGTATCGGCGCCGGCCTGCCGCACGCGCGGCAGCAGCACGCGCTCGCCCGCTGCCTGCGATATTTCGTATTTATCGGCCTCGAAGCCGAACGACCCGGCCATGCCGCAGCAGCCCGACGCTAAGACCTCATAGTCCAGGCCAAGGCGATCGAGCACTGCCCGTTCCGCGGCATCGGTAATAACCGCGTGGTGGTGGCAGTGGATCTGCACCAGCGCCTTCCCACCGATGTGAGGCAACTCGAAATCGCGGCACTGCGATTCGAGAAATTCGCTGAGCACGTAGCTCTGACGTGAGAGGCGGCGGGCGAGGTCGTCATTGGGAAAGAGGTTGACCAACTCGTCGCGAAATGTCGTGACACAGGCCGGCTCGAGTCCGATCACGGGGGTGCCGGCGCCGATGTCGTTGGCGAGCGCCTGAAGAATGCGTTTCAGGTAGCGCTTGGCGGTGTCCAGCATCCCCCAGTCATAAAGCGGGCGGCCGCAGCAGAGCGGACGCGGAAGCATGGCCACCTCGCAGCCAGCGGCCTCCAGGACCCGGGTGGCTGCAATGGCTACGTCCGGCCGCAAGTAGTTGTTGAACGTATCGGCGAACAACACGACGCGGCGCCCCGGCCGCATCGTATCGCGTCTGCTGCGCCGCCATGCGTAGTAAGTCTGGCGGGCGAAGGCCGGCACAGTCCGCCCCGGCGCGATGCCGCCCGTCCACTTGATCGCGTCGGAGAGCACCGGCATCCGGGTCGCCCAGTTGACGAGGCCCGGCGCCAAGCTCGCCAGCCTCGCCCAACGGTCGATGAGGCCCATACTGTAAGCTGCCCGCGGGCGCCAGCGACCCTCATAATAGTGGGCGCGGAACTCGGCCTTGTAGGTCGCCATGTCGACGTTGACCGGGCAATCGCTCTTGCAGCCCTTGCAGGCGAGGCAAAGCGATCAGCGCGTCCTCGACGGCGTCATTGCGCCAGGATTTCTCGACGGCTCCGCCGTGAAGCATCTCGAACAGCATGCGCGCCCGGCCGCGCGTCACGTCCCGCTCGTCGCTGGGTGACCATATAGCTCGGGCACATCACATTGCCGTCCGGCAGCGCCGAGCGGCACTTGCCGACACCGACGCACCGCATGGCGGCGCGTGAGAAGCTGCCATCGTCGTCGGCGAAGTGGAAGTGCGTGGCGATCTCGGGCGGCGTGTAGCTGGGTCCGAGCCTGAGGTTGGACGTAATGGGGAAAGGATCGACGACCTTGCCTGGGTTCATCATCCCATCCGGGTCCCAGATGGCCTTGAACTCGCGAAATGCCTCGATCAGCTCCGGGCCAAACATGCTGCGGCAGCAACTCGGCTTTGGATTGGCCGTCGCCGTGCTCGCCCGAGATCGAGCCGCCACAGGCGACCACCAGATCGGCCGCCTCGTCGAGGAAGGCGCGCATCTTTTTCAAGCCGTCGCTGGTGCGCAGGCCGAAATCGATGCGGCAATGAACGCAGCCGTCGCCGAAATGACCGTAGAGCGTGGAGTCGTAGCCGTACTTGTCAAACAGCCCTTTCAACTCGGCGCAGATAGATATCCGAGGCGCTCGGGCGGAACGGCGCTGTCTTCGAAGCCTTCCCAGGCGTCTGGATGATGCGGGACGAATGCCGTGCTGCCAAGCCCGGCCTCGCGCGCCTTCCAGATCTGCTTCTGCTCGGCGACGTCCTTGCTGACCTTGACGTGCGGCGGATGGCGGCTAGCGCGCAAGACAGCAGCGAGTTTCTCCGCCTTGGCGGCGGCCTCGTCCGCCGTTTCGCCGCCGAACTCCGCGATCAACCAGCCTCCACCTTGCGGGAGCACTTCGACGCTGGAGAGATCACGGTGCTTCAGCTTCATGAACTCGATCAGCTTGTCGTCCATGGCTTCGAGGCCAATCGGGCCGTAGCTGCGCACCAAAGCCGCGGCATCGCCGGCGGCGAAGATGTCGTCGAAGCCGATGACGGCAAGTACGCGCGCCGGGGGGCTCGGCACCAAGTCCAGCTCGGCCGAAAGAATGGTGACGCAGGTGCCCTCAGAGCCGACCAGCGCGCGGGCGACGTTGAAACCGTTCTCGGGCAGCAACTCGTCAAGATTGTAGCCGGAGACGCGGCGCGGGATGCGCGGGTAATTGCGCGCGGATCAGGTCGGCGTAGCGGTCTCTCAAGGCGGCAAGACGGCGATATATCTCGGCCCGCTTGCCGCCTGCTGCGAGGATCGCCTGGAAAGCCTCTGGTGGCGTTTCGCCAACGGTCAGGCGCAACCCGCGATAGGTCAAGATGTCGAGCGACCTCGACGTTGTCGGCGGTCCGGCCTGCCATGACCGAATGCACGCCGCAGGAGTTGTTGCCGAGCATGCCGCCCAACGTGTTGTGGTCGTGTGTCGAAGGGTCGGGGCCGAAGGTGAGATGATGCGCCTCCGCCGCCTGCCGCAGGATATCGAGCACGCAGCCCGGCTCGACGCGCGCCCGGCGGCGCCCGAAGTCGATCTCGAGCACATCGTCCAGGTACTTCGAGAAGTCGACCATGACGGCCGCGTTGCATGACTGACCGCACAGGCTGGTGCCGCCGCCGCGCGAGAGGAATGGCGCGCGATGCTCGCGGCAGACGGCGATCGTTGCAACAACGTCGTCGATGGTGCGTGGCACGACGACGCCGATCGGGATCTGCCGATAGTTCGAGGCGTCGGTCGAATAAAGGGCCCGGCTCTGGTCGTCGAACCGCACCTCGGCTGTCGTGCGCGACCGGATCGCGGCGGCAATGCGTTCGGCGCCATCACGGCTCACGAGATCGGTCCAAGGCCTCGGCTCTGATGTGCGCTGGTTGTGATCCGATCGCGGGCGGAACGGCAGCTCCGTCTCGTGTTGCCTCGGAGTCTCGGGCGCATGCTCGGCCATGGCGCATCCTTTCAAAGCGCGAACCGCTCGGCATCCTTGCGTTTGAAGGAGAGGCCGTTGCCGGGGCGGTTGCGATCGGCAGCGATAACCCCATCGCGGGGCTCCGGCGCGCCGTCGAACAGCATGTGCTCGATGCGCACGTGATCGTGGAACCATTCCTGGTGACGCAATTGCGTGAGCGCGTGAGCGGCCGGCAAGTGCAACGCCGGCGCGCAATGCAGCGACAGCGGAATGTTGAACGCGGCGGCAAGCGCGTCGGCAACGAGAAGCCCTGTGTAGCCCAGACAGCGGGTGGCGTCGGCCTGGAGAACATCGACGGCGCCTGCCTCGAGCATGCGGCGGAAATAGAAGTGGTCGTAGCCGTACTCGCCAGCGGCGATCTCCATTCCCGCGGGGGCGCGGTCGCGCAGGAGGCGCAGGCCAGCGAGATCGTCGCTCGAGACTGGCTCCTCAAGCCAGTCGACGCCCAGCGCCGCGAAGGTCTCGGAGAACGCCAGCGCCTGCTTTCGGGAGTAGGCGCCGTTGGCATCCACGAACAGCGTGGCCCCGCTCCTGGCGAGCGCGTCGCGGGCCCGCGACACACGCGCGATGTCGCGGCAGGGCTCGCTGCCGACCTTCATCTTGACGAACCGGAAGCCTTGCTCGGCCCAGCCGCCGAGCTGCGAGGCGAGCCGTCTCGTCGTCGTAGCTCGTGAAGCCGCCACTGCCGTAGACCGGCACAGCGTCGCGCAGGCTGCCGAGCAGCGTCGAGAGTGCGACGCCCAGGATGCGGGCCTTCAGATCCTACAGAGCCGTGTCGACGGCCGAGATCGCGGTGGCGACCAGTCCAGCCCGGCCGATGTTGCGGATCTGACGCAGCATAGCCCGGTGCAGGTGCGGGATATCGAATGCGTCACGACCGACGAGCGGCTCTGCCAACGTGCCGCGGATCAGAGGGGCCGCGACCGCATCCGTATAGCTGTAGCCAAGCCCTGTTTCGCCCGCCGCGGCGACTTGGACCACCACGATCGTGGTGCTGGTCCAGGCCAGCGTGCCGTCGGCTTCCGGCGCATCCGTAGGGATGCGATAGGCGCTAGCTTCGATCCCGGTGATCGGCGCCTCGGCCTCACGTGCCTGGCTCCCTGTCAGCAATGCTTTCGTTCACACGATCTCGCGCACCACGTCGCGGCGACGGTCAGCGCGATCTTGCCGCGTGCGGCGTGCCCTGGCCAGCGCCTCGGCGAAGTTGGCGGCCTGCTCCAGCGTCGACCTTCGGCGGCATCGGCGGCTCGTACGGGTCGACCACGGCCTCGATCACACCGGGCCCGGCGTGAGCCAGCGCCTCGCGCAGGATCGTCGCCGCAGGTCGCCGGGTCGTCGATCGTGAAGCCTGTGGCGCCGCAGGCGCGCGCAACGCCGGCGAAGTCGATCGGCTGCAGGTCGCAGCCGTACTCCGGGTTGCCGAGGAACACCATCTGCTCCCACTTGATCTGGCCGAGCGTGTTGTTCTTGATGACGACGATCTTGACGGCAGCTTGTACTTCACGCAGGTGGCGAGCTCGCCCATCAGCATCGTGAACCCGCCGTCGCCGACGAAGGCGACCACCTGCCGGCCGGGATAGGCGACCGCCGCCGCGATCGCGTAGGGCAGGCCGCTGGCCATGGTCGCCAGGTTGCCCGAGCACGAGAACATCATGGTCGCCGCGGATCATCAGATGTGCGCGCGACCCAGGTCGTGATCGTGCCGCTGAGTCGGTGGCGACGATGGCGTCGTCGGCCAAGCAGCTTGTCGAGCTCGTGCGCGACCACCTGCGGCTTCATCGGCTTGTCCGGTCCGGGTGCCTCGCTCCCGCATCAGCTCGCGCCACTCCTTCATGCCGGCCTGCGCCTTCTCCAGGAACGAGCGGTCCTCCTTGCGTCGAGCGCGGCAGCAGCGTCCGAAGCACGCGCGGCCGAATCGCCGACCAGGCCGACCTCGACCGGATAGCGC
Source organism: uncultured Alphaproteobacteria bacterium (assembly GCA_963847435.1). GTDB lineage: Bacteria > Pseudomonadota > Alphaproteobacteria > Rhizobiales > Hyphomicrobiaceae > CAWJZR01. Next base: position 62,378 of record CAWJZR010000003.1, read on the forward strand.
AGGCCGATGCGCTTGGGATCGAGGTCGATCTGGACGCAGCGTGCCTTGCCCGGGCTCGGGATAGAACTCGATGTAGGGGAACGAGCTGCCGACGATCAGCAGCGTGTCGCAGCTCTCCAGCGCCTCCTGCGACGGCTGCGTGCCGAGCAGCCCGATGCCGCCGGTCGTGTAGGGGCTGTCGTCCGGCAACGACGCCTTGCCGAGCAGCGCCTTGACGATCGGGCGCCGCAGGCGCTCGGCGACTGCGCCAGTTCGCCCGCCGCGCCGAGCGCGCCGCGGCCCGGCCAGGATGCAGACCTTCTTGCCGGCGTTGAGCACGTCGGCGGCCCGTTGCATCAGGTCGTCGGTGGCGGCACATGGGCGCCCTCGGCCATGTCAGTCCGAGACGTGGCTCGGGCACGTTGCGCTGCGAACGGCCGTCCTTGGCCAGCCCCTTCGACTGGATGTCGACCGGGATGGTGATGTGCGCCACGCCGCGATAGGCGAGCGCCGTGCGGCAGGCCAGCTCGACGACGTTCTCGACGTGCGCCGGGCCCATGACGCGGGCGTTGTAGACGGCACACGTCCATGAACAGCTTGTCGAGCTCGACGTCCTGCTGCGTGAGGTGTGCATCAGGTCGTGGAACTGAAGGCCGGTGATGGCGAGCACGGGCTGGCCGTCGAGCTTGGCGTCGTAAAGGCCGTTGAGCAGGTGGATGCCGCCGGGGCCCGAGGTGGCGAGGCAGACGCCGAGCCGGCCGGTGTACTTGGCGTAGGCGCAGGCCATGAAGGCCGCCGCCTCCTCGTGGCGCACCTGGACGAAGCGGATCGTCGTCCTGCGCTTGCGCAGCGCCTCCATGATGCCGTTGATGCCGTCGCCGGGCAGCCCGAAGACGGTATCGACGCCCCAGTCGATCAGGGTCTCGACCAGGATGTCGGCGGCGGTTGAGGCCATGGCGGGGCTCCTTCCTCACGCACAGAAGCGCGATGCGTACATGTCGAAAGACTCGCGTTAGAGGATGGTTCCATCGCGCGGACTTCACGTCTCGCGGCGTTGGACAACGGAGCGGTGGAAGTTCATGGCGGTGTTCACCAGCCCGATATGGGAGAGTGCCTGCGGAAAGTTTCCGAGCATGCGAAGGGCAGCCGGATCGAATTCCTCGGCGAGAAGGCCGACGTCGTTGCGGATCGACAGAAGCCGCTCGAACAGCCGCTCGGCATCGTCGCGCCGCCCCAGCAAGAGTAGATTGTCGGCGAGCCAGAAACTGCAGGCGAGGAAGACGCCCTCGCCCCCCTGGAGCCCGTCCTGGGTTTGATCGGTCACATAGCGGATGACGAAGCCGTCGCGGGTCAGGTTGCGCTCGATGGCCTCGATGGTTCGTAGCATGCGCTCGTCCGTCGGTTCGATGAAACCAACGAGCGGCAGCAGAAGCAAGGCTGCGTCGAGATCGCGGGAACCGTAGCTTTGCGTGAATGTTCCCGCGTCGCGGTTGTAGCCGTGCGCGAGAATCTCGGCGCGAATGGTGTCTCGGAGATCGCGCCAGTGGTCAACCGGGCCCTCCAGCGCGAACGTCTCGCAACTTTTTACGGCGCGGTCGAATGCCAGCCAAGCCATGACTTTCGAGTGCGTGTAATCACGCGGCGGTCCGCGCGACTCCCAGATGCCCTTGTCGGGCTGCCGCCAGATTTGCTCGAGATGCTGCAGCAGCGCCTTTTGCAGCGCCCAAGCCGGCTCTTCGCCTTCGAGGCCCGCGAGCCTCGCATGATGTAGAGCGTCCATGACTTCGCCGAATACGTCGATCTGGAGCTGGACGTGCGCGGCATTGCCGATCCGCACCGGCCTCGAACCCTCGTAGCCGTCGAGCCAGGGCACCTCCCACTCGTCCAGCCTGCGCTCTCCCGCGATGCCGTACATGATCTGCACCTGTGCGGGCATCCCCGCGAGCGCGCGCAGGAGCCAGTCTCGCCACGCCTTGGCCTCCTCGTGGTAGCCGCTGCTCATCAGTGTCAGCAGCGTGAAGGTGGCATCGCGCAGCCAGCAGTAGCGGTAGTCCCAATTGCGCTTGCCGCCGATTAATTCCGGCAGCGACGTCGTCGGCGCGGCGACCATGCCGCCAGTGGGGGCGTTGGTCAGCGCCTTGAGGGTGATTAGAGAACGGCGGACCGCCTCCGCGTACGGTCCGTCGTACTCGCAGCGGGCGCACCAGCTCGTCCAGAACTCCCGGGTGTCATCGAGGGCGCTCTTCCAGTCGATGGGCGCAGGCGGCGGCTCGTGGGAACGAGCATAGGTGAGGACGAACGGATGCGTCTCGCCCTTGGCAACGCCGAACTCTGCTACCGTCTTGAGGTCCTGTCCGCGCACTTCGACGGGCGTGCGCAGGATCACCATGTCGGGGCCGGCGATGGCGCGAATGCTGTGGCTATCGAGTCGTGTCACCCAGGGAACGAGAGCGCCGTAGTCGAAACGAAGCACCAGCTCGGTGCGCATCATGACGTGTCCTGCGACGCCGACGACCAGCCGCACAATATCGGACTTGGCGCCACGCGGGGGCATGAAGTCGATGACGTCGACACTGCCGGTCCCGGTCTCAAAACGCGTTCGGAGCACGAGCGTATCGCCGTCGTAGCCGCGCGAGACGCTGTGCGTTTCACATTGGGGTGCGATGAGCCAACGCCCGTGCCGGGCGTCTCCGAGAAGCGCTGAAAAGCAAGCTCCACTATCGAAGCGCGGCCAGCACAACCAATCGATCGAGCCGTCCCGCCCCACGAGGGCGGCCGTCTCGCAATCTCCGATCAGCGCGTAGTCCTCGATCCTCAACATCCGCGCCGAGCCGCCTCACCACCGCCGATAATTTGGGAGCCTCCCACGGCGGAAGGCTGTGGACGTCGCCAGCAGGAATAAGCCGGCACAGAGGAGAGGCCATTTATAGATGGACATCTCCAGCATCAGGGATTGAGGCTCCGCGCGTGAATCAAAGCGGCCATGCGAGCGGTGATCGCCATGCACAGGTGTAAACAGATTGTCCGGCGCCCCAGGGTCTGCGGTATCCGCGCTCTGCTGAGCTGCGTAGCCCATGACGCCCAGATAGCGGTCGAGCAACCCCGGCGCGATTTTATTGAGCAGGATCGAGCCGACGGTAGAACGGCCGACCCAAACCTCGCGGCGGCGCGCATGAGCTGCGAACACGATGGCGCGGGCTGCCACCTCGGGCTGGAAGATTGGTGGCACTGGTTGCGGTCTGTGGGGGAGCTTGTTGCGTCCCCACTCGAACTGCGGTGTGTTCATCGCCGGCAGTTGCACCATGGTCAGATGCACCCGGGAGCCCTCGTGCAGCAACTCGCAGCGGACAGCATCGGTAAAACCGCGAATGGCAAACTTGGCGCCGCAATACGCCGACTGTAACGGGATCGCTCGATACGCGAGGGCCGAGCCAACTTGAACAATAGTACCGCGATTTCGGGGCCTCATGCGTCGCAGAGCGGCCATGGTGCCGTAGACGTAGCCGAGATAGGTGACCTCGGTGGCGCGGTGGAATTCCTCCGGAGTTATCTCGTCGATGGGGGCGTAGACCGTGGTCATGGCGTCATTGACCCACACGTCGATGGCGCCGAGCGCTTTCTCGATCTCGTCGGCGGCCCGCTCGACTGCGCCCGCGTCGGCGACATCGGCAGCGACGACCTTAGCGCGGCCGCCAAGTCTCTCCACCTCTCGTGCCGTCGCGTACAGCGCATCGGTCTCGCGTGCCACGAGCCCGATCGACGCGCCTTCCTTGGCGAACGCCCCCGCTGTAGCTCGCCCGACGCCGGCGCTGGCACCTGTTATGACCACGACCTGCCGCATCTGTCACCTCTATACGCCGGTCACTCACTTTGCCTTGAAGCAACGCGTCCAGCCTCACGGCGTTCCTGGCCAACACTCAGCGCGACTTGGCCGCAACCTAGAAATTCCAATCCAGACATTTCCCATTGTGTGATTGGCTGATTGCCCCCTCAATCGAACTTGTTCCGGGAAAGCAGACCTAAAAGGCGGCGTCTTCTTCTACGTCGCTTTCACCGTTTCTGCTGGCGTCAGCATCAAGTCAGCATTTTCATTTCCCTGTGAACCGCCGAGGTGATGGAAATAAATGCAAACAGGCTGGCGAAATCAGGAGTCAACCCTCATAGATCTCGGAAACTCACGCCTACGCAGGGCCACAACTCCTGTTTATTTGGACCGTTGCGACCAAAACTATTTCAATCGACAAAAGTGTCCTAACTGAACCGCCCCGGATTTGCCGGAGGCTCCAACTCTTGAGAGACTGGAGCCATGACGAGAGAATCAAAGACGCCACATTTTTCGCCCGAAGTTCGGGAGCGCGCCGTCCGGATGGTCGTCGAACATCGGGGCGAGCATGCCTCGCAGTGGGCAGCGATCGTGTCGATTTCGGCGAAGATCGGCTGCACAGCAGAGACGCTGCGGCGGTGGGTGAACCAAGCTGAGACCGACCAGGACAAGAAGCCCGGGGTTACGACGGATGATCGTGAACGCTTGAAGGCGCTGGAGCGCGAGAACCGCGAGCTGCGCCAGGCCAACGAGATCCTGCGCAAGGCCAGCGCATATTTTGCCCAGGCGGAGCTCGACCGCCGATGGAAGCCATGATCAGCTTCGTCGATGCGTATCGCGACAAACACGGGGTCGAGCCGATCTGCAGAGTCATCGAGATCGCCCCGTCGACTTACCATGCCCACGTCGATCGTCGCGAAAAACCCGAGACGGCGCCGCCGCGCGTCAAGCGCGATGTCATGCTCAGCATCGAGATCAAGCGGGTTTTCAATGAAAACTTTCAAGTCTACGGCGTGCGCAAGGTCTGGCGTCAATTGCTGCGGGAAGGGCACGACGTCGGCCGTTGCACAGTGGCGCGGCTGATGAAGAAAGAGGCTCTCCAAGGGGTGATCCGTGGCGGTCGTGTGCGTACGACCGTGAGCGACAGAGCCACGCCTTGCCCGCTCGATCACGTCAATCGGAAGTTCCGGGCATCACGGCCTAACGTGCTGTGGGTCTCGGACTTCACCTATGTCGCGACTTGGACTGGCTTTGTCTATGTGGCCTTCGTCATCGACGCCTACGCACGCAGGATCGTCGGCTGGCGTGTGTCACGGTCGGCGCATGCCGGCTTCGTTCTCGATGCACTGGAGCAAGCTATCCATGATCGCAAACCCGTCTCCGGCGGCGGCCTCGTGCACCACTCCGATCGCGGCGTGCAGTACGTCTCGATCAAGTACACGGAGCGTCTCGCCGAGGCCGGTCTCGTGCCGTCGGTCGGCAGCGTCGGCGACAGCTACGACAACGCGCTCGCCGAGACAATCAACGGCCTCTACAAAGCCGAACTGATCCATCTACGCGGACCGTGGCGCACTCTCGAAGCCGTCGAGTACGCCACGCTCGAATGGGTCGACTGGTTCAACCACCGCCGCCTGCTCGAACCCATCGGCAATGTGCCACCGGCAGAAGCCGAAGCCGCCTACTACGCAAGCCTGGAAGAACCTGCCAAACTCGCCGCCTGACACAAACGAAACAGCCTCCGATAAAGTCGGGACAGTTCATAACAGCGCGGACTCGATCGTGATGGATAATCCACCGCCCCCTCTCTGGCACCACAGGGTGATCGAATTCGAAGCCGCAGACAGCAGGAGCGATCACGATCGCGAATTTGTGAAAGTCCCTTACGGAAAGTTAGGCCGGCGGCAATGTTCCAGTGATGTACCCCCTGGCAAGATGCAGGAACAAGGGAGCGAGAGGGGCTAGAAACCGCAGGAGACGACAAATGAAAGACAACCCGATCGGTCCAATTCCCACCCCATTACGGCAACCCAGCGGTGCCCGCACTTTGCTGGGGCGGCGGCTGCTCGCGGGCACGGCGGCAGTTGCTCTTCTCGGCGGCTCGATTGTGGCCTATGCCGTCCACGCCGAAGTCAGTGGCCTCGGCAGCGATCCATTCGCCGCAGCAAACGATCCCAATCACAAGCCGGCCCAAGCCAGCGTGGCGATCCCCGATTTCGTGCCGATCGTCGACGCGGTGAAGCCGGCCGTCGTATCAGTGCGAGTGAAATCCCGCTCGGCTGAAGAAACGCCGCAGGACAATCCCTTCGAAGGCACGCCCTTCGAACAGTTCTTCCGCCGCTTCGGCCAACCCAACAACGGGTTCGGCAACGGTCAGCGGCCGCGGTTCATGCGGGCGCAGGGCTCCGGCTTCATCATCTCGCCGGACGGCTACATCGTCACCAATAATCACGTCGTCGACAACGCCGTCACTGTGCAGGTGCTGCTGGATGATGGAACCCAGCTCGACGCCAAGGTCGTGGGCACGGACAAAGGGACCGATCTCGCGTTGCTCAAGGTCCCCGATCGCACCGACTTGCCGTTCGTGAAGCTGGCTGCGGGCTCGCCCAAGATCGGCTCGTGGGTGGTGGCGATGGGCAACCCGTTCGGCCTCGGCGGAACGGTGACCTCCGGCATCGTTTCGGCCAAAGGGCGCAATATCGGCAACGGCCCCTACGACGATTACATCCAGATCGACGCTCCGGTGAATCGGGGCAACTCCGGCGGGCCGACATTCGATATGAAGGGCGAGGTCATTGGCATAAACACGGCCATCTATTCGCCCTCGGGCGGATCGGTCGGCATCGCGTTCGATATCCCGGCCGACACCGTGAAAACGGTCGTCACACAGTTGCGCGAGCGGGGCCATGTCGAGCGCGGTTGGCTCGGCGTGCAGGTCCAGCCGGTGACGCAAGCGGTCGCTGACAGCCTCGGACTCAAGGCGGCGAAGGGCGCGCTGATCTCGGAGCCGCAGCCCAATGGTCCGGCGGCCAAGGCCGGCCTCAAGTCGGGCGACATCGTCGATGCGATCAATGGAAAAAAGATCGACGATGCGAGAGCGCTCGCCCGTACCATCGCCAGCTTCGCGCCCGGGACCTCAGTGACGCTGTCGGTGCTCCGCAATGGCAAGTCGCAGGAATTCACGGTGACGCTCGGCGAGTTCAAGGACCAGTCGAGCCGGAACGCGCAGGCCGTGCCCGATAGCGGCAACAAGGTTGGTAAGCTCGGACTGAGGTTGGCACCGGCTGCTAGCGTCGAGGGCGCCGGCAACGAAGGCGTCGCGGTTCTCGGCGTTGATCCCGGCAGTGAGGCGGCCGACGCGGGCCTCTCGGCAGGCGACGTCATCCTGAAGGCCGGTGGCACAACGATATCGTCGGCCGAGGACCTGCAACAAGCGCTGGCGCAGGCGAGGAGTAGCGGCAAGAAGCACACGCTCGCCCTCGTTCGCCATGACAACCAGGACCACTACGTGGCTCTTCCCGTGCCAGTGGGCTGAACGCTCCGACCGAGATCGCCTGCGCGGTCAGAACGCAAGAAGCGGCGGCCCCCTCCCAGGGACCGCCGAAGATATGCTCGACAAAACGAAAGGCTCTCGCCGCATTTGTGCGCGATAGGCCGGCCGTTCGTAGTTGGCCGGCTCCGATGCTTATGCCGCGGTGATCGGTGGGGCCTCGCATGCAAGGCTGCCCAGCAAGCAGCGCGGACGCGAAGCGCGGCGCCTACACGGTGCAGCCGCTGGCGGCCGCGCGGCGATCGCAAACCACCAGCAAGCTCGGCGAGAATGTCGGGAATACGCTTACCAGCGGCGATGACCATGACCCCATCCGCCGCCGTAGAAGCGCCCCGGGTGCCAGCCACGGCCATAACCGTACGGGTAGCCATAGCGGCGATAGACTCGTGGAGCGACGAAGATCGGTTCCACGAACCGGGGTTCGACATACACTCTGCGCTCACGGTAGACGGGAACTGGGACGTAGCGGCGCTCGATGATGCGCTCGCGCTCCACGATTGGTGGCCGGGCTGGTCGCTCGATGTAGGGTCCAGGAGGACCTAGGTCCGCCGCCGCTGCAGGGCCGGACACCAAAAGAAGAGACAGTACCGTGAAGGGAATATGCTTCATGAGGTCGCTCCTAGCGCATGATGGGTGCGTAGTGGAACGAGGTCCCTATCCGAAGATTGCGTCGACATTAGACCACAAGATGACGCCTGCAGCCTCGAATTAAACCCCACGCAAGGGCGCGCATCCGACCTAGTCTCAGCTGCGCCCCTCAAATCGACTGCGAATGAAAGGGAAGACCCGGGTTCCCGGAATGGACCGGCCAGCCTCTGGCGAGAGCAGAGCTTCGTCGAGGCATCCGCGGGCAAAGGCGGGCAAAGGCGCCTCTCACTCGACGATGACGTATGTCAGAAGCTTGGTAAGGGCTCCTCCCGCGGGCGAGTTCGAGCTCTTTTAGGACAATCTTACCGTCGTTGTTCACGTCGGCCTTCTTGAAACGTTCCTCAACGATAGTGAGGTATTCGGCTTTGGTCAGCGTAGTGCGCTCTTTGCCCTCAGTTGTGAGGTCTTTCTTGGCCAAACGGCCGTGCAACTCTTTTGCGTCCAATGTGCCGTCCTTGTCCTGGTCAAGCCGATCGAAAAGCATCGAGGCTGCGCTTTTGGCCTCGGCGAGGTCGACGTGCCCATCGTGATTGGTATCCAGCATTCTCAGGATTGATGCCGAAGATCTTCGGGCCTCAGTTGAAGCGCTCATCAAAACCAGGCATGTGCCCGAAAGCAGAATGGCGACAAGAAGTCGGATAATTGGTCCTGGCTGCATCAACATCGTGGCCTCGGGGACAAATTGCGAAATTTCAATGCCGCTGCGCGCGCCAACGAGCACGGGCTTGCGGCTTCATCGGTAACCGCTTTTTTAGTAGTATAGCCCGATGACGGGCAAAACGGCCAATGATATGTAACAGGAGCTTGCAGTTAGCGTTTATCTCCGCACAACCGCACCAGTTTAGGCGGTCATCGTTGCGTCTTTCGTTTCAGCACTGCCATGAGCTGAGCGACTTCTGCACTCCCCGGCTCGAGTTCGGAAAGCAGCGCAGCTCTTGCAAGCGCTGACGAGAAGTCTTGCGCTTCTGTTTCGTAGGACGCCAGCGCCCAAAGGCTATCCCGATCGTAAGGGTGGCGAGTGAGCGCGCTTTTCAGGGTGTCGATCGCCTCGGCTCGCTTGCCGGTATCATGCTGGGCCACGGCCAGGACATAGCTGAAGCGTGGATCCTCGGGCGAGGCCGCGACCGCGCGAGCGAGCTGGTCAACCGCCTCGAGCGTTCGCTTCTGGCGAATGAGGCTGAGCCCGAGCGCGTGGTGGACGGGGCCGGAGCCCGGATTCGCGGCAAGAGCGTCTCGCAGTATCTTCTCAGCTGCGCTCTCGTCGCCTGCAAATCTCACAATATCCGCAAGCGAGATGCTGGCTGCGAAGAACCTTGTATCGATCTGGAGCGCCTTTTCGAATGCTGCCTTGGCCTCGCCCACCTTGTGCCGATCGCGGAACAGGGCGCCGAGATTGGCATGCGATTCCGGCCGCTCGGCATTGAATAGCTGACTGTCCACATATTCGGCCATTGCCGACTCCAGCGCCGTGCGGTCATCTGCCGTGAGGTTGGCTTCTCCGTCCCCAGCCAGCGCTCGCGCAGCGTCCATCCGGACAAGACGCGCCTTGTCGCGGAGCAGCGGCACCAAAAAGCGCTGACGGGTGGCTGCGTCGACGTTGGCGATCACCGAAACGGCCGCAGTGCGAACGAGCGGATCGTCGATCTGCAGCGCCCTTGCGGCTAGCGCTACCACCTCGGGAGACGGGTACCGCCGGAGCCGCGCCAGCGCGCTTGCACGGGCAATGTCAGTCGAAGTTTCTGCGGCTGCAATCTTCGACAACGCAGACTGCGCCCCGGGGCTGCCGAGATCGCCCTTGTCGAACGCTTCGGCGAAATCTTGCGCACCAGGCTTTGGCGACGGGTACCAAATCTTGATCGCATCCCGGGCCCAAACCGCAGTCTTGTCCACGTGGCATTGATTGCAGGCATTCGGTGTGCCGAGTGTGACCGAGCGGTCGGGTCGGGGGATGCGGATCGAATGATCATGACGTGCGTGAACACCCATGTAGGTGGTCGTGGGCATGTGGCACGCCGCGCATTCGGCGCCTTTGGATAGCGGTTCATGGTGGTGGTGGGCCGGAGCGTCGAAACGTTCGGACGCATGGCACTGCGTGCAAGTTGCATTGCCTTCGTGTCGCAAAGCGCCCGAGTGCGGGTTATGGCAGTCGGAGCAGGTGACGCCGGCAGCGTGCATGCGGCTCTGTAAGAAGGAGCCGTAATTATAAACCTCATCGCGTTGCTGGCCGTCCGAATGATAGAGGTCCGCAGCGAGCAGTGAGGGCCGGAAGGCATCAAAGAATTTCGAAACAGCAAGCGGTTCGCTCGAAAACTGCTGCCGGCGTGAGTGGCATGCGGCGCAGACGTGCACGACCTTATCTTCGGTTCGGGGCACCGAGCGGGACAGGTATCCGTCGAGCCCCGTCCGCCAACTTACTCCTGGCCGTTCATCCAGCGTAAAGGCAAATCCTTTGCCGGGATCATCGACACGCTTTCCATCAACGGTTTTCGTTGCCCAATCGAGATGGCGCGAACCGGGTCCGTGGCACGCTTCGCAACCGACACTGATCTCAGACCAGGTCGTCTTGAATTGGGTCGTGGCTGCGTCGTAATTCTTTTGCAGATTTGTGGAGTGGCAGAAAGCGCATTGGTAGTTCCAGTTCTGATCGATCCCGGTCCAGTGAAGAGGATCTCCTGCCGCGAGTTTGCGATCAGGGTACAAATGATACCAGCGCTGCCCGCCGTCGCTCGCGGGCCTCGCGTCCCATGCAATGCCGAATGCCTGCAACCGGCCTCCGGGCAATCCGATCAGGTACTGCTGCAGCGGCGCGACGCCGAAAGTATAGAGAACCTGGAAATCCTCGAGTTTCCCGTCAGGTCCGTCCGTTCTGATCCAGAATTTTCCTTCCCGTTTGAAGAAAACGCTTTCTGTGCCGTCCTTGTTGAACGTGACGCCATTGAAGTTTCCAAGCACGGTCGCGTCGGTCGCCACCTGCATGGCCGCCTTATGATGGGATTTTCCCCAATCGGCGTGTTCGGACGCGTGACAGTCCGCGCAGCTCTCGGAGCCGACATACTCCGCCGTCTTCGAGCTTGTTGCAGTCGCACCTATGGTGGTTTCAGCGAGCCCTGGGGGCGGGCCGGAGAAAGCGATTGAAAATAACGCGGCCGCGCACAGCAAAGTGGTCAGCGGCGCGCGATTGGTCCACCAGCGCGAAAGTGAGAGGCTGCGGAAGGCTACGGCCAAAGCAACTCCCAAAAACTTTTGCAACAAAGCGACCGCCAAGAATAGCTGCCCAATCACGGCGGCGAGGGAGATCACAGGCTGCGTGCCCGGAGTTCCTGCCCCGCCTGCCGTCTCCGTAAAAGCGGCGATAACCGCTTCGTACCGTAACCTGCGAACCGGCTCAAGCACAGCCAGTACGTCGAAAAGCAGAGATAACCTCAGCGCATGCACTCGTGGATGAAGCGCATGCGCTCGACAAACCCGAGGTCTTTCGCCAGCGCCTCTTTGCGGCAGGCTTCCCGCTTTTCAATCCGCATTTCGATTTTATCGACCAAGGGTGCGGGCGTGTCGCCCGTGGGATGCAACACAGCATCCCCAGCAGACGTCGCGGCGGCCTCGGTTGATGGTCCGTCCCCGGCTGCGCGCGCCGTCCCCTGTAGACGCTTCACGTCCTCGGGGCTCAGCTTCGGGCGATCGATCGACAGCGTGATCTTCTTCAGCGTGCCGGTGAAGGTGAACGGGGTCTGATAATCGGCATCGTCGACGGGCGTTCCCGTGTCGGAGCCGATGTCGAGGGCCTCATCCCACTGGAGGATGAACGGTAAGGTATGCGGCATCTTCTCGGTCGCAACCTCTTTTCCATCAACCTTCAGCACGCCCGTCCCGCCCCGACCGACGCCGCTGTAGTTCCCGAACGCCATGGTGCCCGCGCCGAGCCCATCATACTTGAAATCGAACTCCAAGACGTGGGGACCGGGCGTCAACTCTGGCCCCTCCCACCGGACGCGCTTCAAGTCCACGAGATTCCACACGAACACGGGCTTGTTCTTCAACACGTAGAAGCCATACCCGCCGAAGCGCCCACCCTGGGTGATCAGCATGCCGTCCGCGCCACCTTGCGGGGCCTCGATTTCGGCCTTGAAGGTGTACGACGTGTTGAGAAGGCTCGGCGCGTCGCCATTCGGGATGCCAGTAATCGGCCTGGTCCAAGTGAATACGTTACGACCGGCGCTCAGGCTCGGACGCGGCGCGATGAGCCGGGCAGTTATTGTCGCGTCGAGGGGCTTGACCTGATATTTGTCGGCTTCTTTCCAAAATAGCGTCTGAAGCTCCTTGAGTTTATCGGGATACTTAGCCGCAACGTCATCGTGTTGCGTCCAGTCATTCCTCAGGTCATAGAGCTCCCAAGGATAATCGAGCACGCTCTCCTTCGGAGGATTGTGAACCCAAGGTGGCCGCATCACTTTCGTGCTGGCAATCCAGCCGTCATTATAAATCGCACGGTCTCCAAACATTTCGAAGTACTGCGTCTTGTGAGTCGTCTCGGCAGTCTCGTTTTTCTTGTCGAACGTATACATCATGCTGACGCCTTCGATCGGGCTCTGCTTGATGCCGTCGACGATCTCAGGCTGCTTGATGTGAGCTGCTTCCAGGATGGTGGGAACGACGTCGATCACATGGTGGAACTGGTGTCGGACGCCGCCCTTGTCCTTGATCACGTTGGGCCAGGAGATTGCCATGCCCTGGCGCACGCCACCGAAGTGCGAGGCGATCTGCTTGGTCCAGGAGAACGGCGTGTCGAAGGCCCAGGCCCACCCAACTGCCATATGATTGTAGGTGCGGTCCGTCCCCCAGACATCGTAAAAGTATTTGAGTTGCTCCTCGACCCCCGGATTGGCTCCGTTGAACATGGCGACCTCGTTCGGCGTGCCGTTCAACGTGCCTTCGGCGCTCGTGCCGTTGTCGCCGGTGATGTAGATGATCAGCGTATTGTCGAGTTGGCCGATGTCTTCGACAGCCTGAATAACCCGGCCAATCTCGTGGTCGGCATAGGCCACGTAGGCGGCGAAAATATCCACCTGCCGCAGGAAGAGCTTCTTCTCATCCGCCGAGAGCTGATCCCACTCCTTCAGCAGGTCTTTCGGCCAGGGCGTCAGCTTCGCGTTGGCAGGAATGACGCCGAGCTTCTTCTGGTTTTCGAAGATTTGCTCCCGCAGCTTGTTCCATCCCTGGTCGAACAAGTGCATCTGGCTGATCTTCTCGACCCACTCCTTGGTCGGATGATGGGGCGCATGCGTGGCCCCCGGCGCAAACTTGATCAGGAACGGCGTATTGGGCGACAACGCGTTCATGCGATTGACGTAATCGATGGCCTCGTCTGCCATGGACGTCATCAAATTCCAGCCCGGCTTCCCGACATACGGATATATTGGCGTGGTATTGCGGACGAGGTTGCCCGGCTCCCACTGATTGGTGTCGCCGCCCATGAAGCCGTAGAAATATTCGAAGCCCATCCCCGTCGGCCATTGATCGAAGGGACCGGCCTGACTCGCCTGATATTCCGGCGTGTTGTGGTTTTTGCCGAACCACGCGGTGTGATAGCCGTTGTCCGAAAGGATGCGCCCGACCGTCGCCTTGTCCTTGGTGATCACGCTGTCGTAGCCGGGATAGCCCGTGGCCTGCTCGGCGATCACGCCATAGCCGACCGAGTGATGGTTGCGGCCCGTGATGAGGGCGGCGCGCGTCGGCGAGCAGAGCGCGGTCGAGTTGAAGTTCGTGTACCGCAAGCCGTCCCGCGCGATCCGGTCGAGCGCCGGAGTTGGAATTACGCCGCCGAATGTGCTCGACACGCCATACCCGGCGTCATCGGTGATAATCAGGAGCACATTGGGAGCCCCTTTGGGCGGTACGACCCGCGCGGGCCAATAGGGCGTCGATTTCGATGCCTCTGGCTCGATCTTGCCGCCGAAGGGCTGCGGCGGAGCTGGCAATTGCGCGCCGTCGATTGTTGTGGTCGCGCTTGGAGCGCCCGGGGTACCGGTGATTTGCTGTGCCGCGGCCGGGCCACCGAAAGCAAGGATAACTAGGACTAATTTCGAGCGCCAAAGTCGCCGATTATTCATAATCCAACCCTTCACCTAACACTCAACAAATAATTGCATTTCTTAGCTTGTACTGAATAGCGAGTCAAACAACAGATGTTCTGTGTTACCCATATATTAGCGCCGCTGTTTCGGATGCGACATGACCGAATTTCATTGTCGAACTTTTCGCCCTTCATAGGTTGCCGCCGATGAAGTCGGCCGTCTCAAAACATTGACCGAAGTCACACTTTTAGCGCAACTCCGCGTTAATTAGGAGGTATCATTACCGAATTCTTTCGGGAACGGAGCTCGACATGCGTGTTGCATTTCGAGGGGTGATTTGTTTGCTCGCTGCCAGCTTTGCCGTCGTGTCGGCAACTGGCGAAGCGGCTTCGGCTGCGTTGTTCGGCGCGCGGGTGATACCACCCCATCGGCAGCAAGTTGCTCGGGATGTGGGGTATTGGCGCTATTACGATGGCGATGACGATTCCGACTATGCCCCGCCCATCGAGTATGTCCCGCCACCGCCGGTCTATAGGGCTCCTCCACCTCCAGCAGTCCATTACGAGCCACCGGTGTATGGTTGGGTCGCTCCGCCGCCACGTCCCGCGAATTGCGGTGAATATCGATATTGGAATGGCGAGTTCTGCGCTGATGCGCGATATAGGCCGCCGTACGTCGGCCCTAGATGGTAACCCTGTTGCGCACTCCAGAATGCAATCGGGAACATTAGGAGCGTGAGCGGGTCGTCGAATATCCGGTCGAAGGAAGCATATCGGCAATATCGGTGGCCGATACGAAGCTGCGTTGGCGTGCCGCCTATGAAGCGTATCGCGTGTTCTCGTTGGGAAGCCAGTCTGATGGCATGGCGGTAGGTTCAATATAGACCGCACCTCAGGCGTTAGGCGGCGGCCCTTACGTGTGATTGACGGCTTCGATTGGATGAGCGGGATGCGGCGGGAGTATTGTGCGGAGGAGATCCTTAACTGACCTCGGAGCCGCCACCATGCTCGAGCTTGCTCAAATCCAGGACATCCTCAACGAAATTCCGCTTTTCGCGGGTTCTTCACCCGAATGCTTGAGCGAGATTGCTACAATCGCCCGTGAGCGAAATTGCGCGAAGGGCACTATAATTTATGCTGCCGGCACCGAAGCCCTGGACATGTTCGTGCTGCTGAGAGGCTTGGTCAGCTTTACCACTGAGACCGGAGTTGGCCTCCTGAATGTGCAAACCGTTATGAAGCGGCACATGATCTTCGGCTGGGCGGCTCTCGTTCCTGAACACCCTCGCAGAATCGGAACGGCGGAATGCCTTGAGGAATGCACCATCCTCTCGATCAACGGTGATGCCCTCCTCGACATTCTGAGCCGCCACCCCCAAGCCGGGTTCGTCATCATGAAGCGGTTGTGCTCGCTGATCGCCCGGACATTCGTCGATAAGGGCTGAGACCCAGGCAGACTTCCAGTCCTGACCGCTCGTATAGCGGCCAGGATCGATCATCTATGTCGCGGTATTTGCGATGTCGCCGATACCTGTTTACCGTCGCGAGGATCTCTTAACATATTGTTCCGCCGCGTGGTATTGTAGTGGCACGGGGGCACGGGGGAAAGCAACGGAACTTTCCCATGGCGAACGCCGGCATCGGCATCTACCGCAAGCGCGGCACTCGAGGCAGACCTGACACGGCATACGTGACCGACGGCTCAACGGCGG
The DNA here is from genome assembly GCA_963847435.1 of uncultured Alphaproteobacteria bacterium. Taxonomy (GTDB): domain Bacteria; phylum Pseudomonadota; class Alphaproteobacteria; order Rhizobiales; family Hyphomicrobiaceae; genus CAWJZR01. The sequence goes on from CAWJZR010000003.1 coordinate 78,157, forward strand.
TCGACATACCCGAGGCACGTTACCGGCTTCAGGGCTTCCGTCCTGAGTTCGATCGATTGTCGTGGTTGGAGGATCTCCCCGACGACGATGTCCCTTCGGATCGGCCGTTCTCACACATCCGAAAGGTCCGAATGCGCCACATTTACGGCCTCGCCGGCTTTATCGCTGCATTTTTCTTCCTCGCCGTCACGGTGGTCTTCGCACAGGACGTCACGCACCCGGCGCCGGGAGCGCCGTTGCGCGCCGAGATCCTGGATTCCGCACGGCCGATCTTTGTGGGCGAAACCAACGGCCCGATAGAATTCGTGGTGCGGCAGCTCAATGTCTGGAATGACTGGGCATTCGGCGACGTTCGCCTCCAGCGCCCCGGAGGTCAGCCGATCGACTGGCGCAAGACGCAATTTGCGGACGACGTGAGGAACGGGATGTTCGACCCCGCAGGGTCATTCTTCCTCCTCAAAAGGATCGATTCCACCTGGGCTCTCGTCGAACACGCCACCGGCCCGACCGACGTCGCTTGGGACGGCTGGCGCGCCGACCACGGTCTCCCTCTGGTCCTTTTCGAGCGACCGAACGCCCAATAGCGATTTACCCCTAAACAACTAAGCCGGCTCCTGTGCAAACGCACTCCCATTGCGCAGCGTCATAGCCTTGTGCCGCTATTCCGCATAAATTGCCTCCAAACAACTCAAGGCGGAAGGGTCATGTCTTACATACTTGAGAGCTTGGGCGAGAGGGAGCGCTTGCTGGCCACAGCTCACATTGCATGGGCTTACAAAGTGGCGGCCGGCTTGGTTCTGCTTGCGGGGGTGCTCCTCGCCTTCGGGTTACATGCGTTTGGGCTGGAGTCCGGAATGGTCGCCGTCGCGATCGTGGCTTTGAGCTTGATCGGCGCCGGCGTCATCATGGCGCCAGTCTGGACCACCGAAATTGGCGTTACGAGCCAGCGCCTGATCGTAAAGCGCGGCATTCTCGGCCGTACGACCGAGGAATTGCAGCTCTGGTCGATTGAGCAAGTCGACTTGAAGCAGGATCCGCTCAGCCGCCTATTCGGGTTCGGAAACTTGATCGTAAGCGGCACCGGTGATGACGATATGCGGTTGCCGCTAATCTCGAACGCATTGGAGTTCCGAAAAGCCGTTCAACAGGCCATCAGCGACGCGCGTCCCAACAATCCAAATTAGCTTCAGCCACGCCGTCGCAAACGCCGGAGAACCAGAATTCTTTCGACAGGCGCACGATCGCGCTGGTCACGCCGTAAAATGACATTGCCATTGACGCCCCCTTGTGCCTACCGGCGCGCTACTCCCCGTGAGCGCGGCCAGGCCGGGGTGTCGGCGCATGTGTTGGCGCCGCTCCTATCGGTCTTGAGCGAGGATCTCCGTCTCATCATAGATGCGCGCGGCACCACTGTCAGGGCAAGCCGCCTTGAGCACCGCAAAGCTCGCCTCTAGAACATGTCCGGTTGCGCCGCCCAGCGCCGCGCGCACGCCAACGGCTTTCCAGATGATGCTGGAATTCAATACCGGAAGCATTTCTATTCCGGATGCGGGTCAGGCATTTTCAATTAGATGATTGTCGTGAAGCAAATCTGCATAAATCAAAAGTCGGTCGCGGCGATGCCACCCTAGGCGGCGTGGTGGAGACTGCAATTATAGGGAGATGCAGCAGCCCTTCCTTGTTGAGAAAACTCGATCCGCCGCTATTGCCAGACCCATGAGAAGGGTTTCTTGGTGAATCCGCTCGAGCGCTCGCGATTAAGAACCAAATCCGCCTATAAACCTCATCCCCGGATGAATAAGTCTGGCCCTTCTTTGTTGGAAACTTTGTTGCCAGTCCGATTCCTAATGTAATCCCTTTGTTGGTCGGTTCGTCATCACTTGGGTGGAAGACGGGATCGCCATCGACTTGCTCCAGAAGCCACTTGCGTTCGTAGCGGCGCAGGAGAAATGCAGCGCGATTTTGCGGCGCATCGTAGGCTTTGTCCAAGCCTCCGTCGGGGTCGAAGTCATCGTCACCGCCGCTAAAACAAACGGAGGTGATCATGAGGCTGACGTGCTCGCCGAAAATATGGAGCGCCCCCGTAATCCCCGAACCTGCCAGCCACTCCACGACCGGCCCTGTCGTGGCCTTGCAGTCGATCAGCTTCATCGTCACGGCAGCGATCATGCGCTGCTTCATGATCGCGTATTGCCTGGTCTCGTCCGGCGTAAACCTGGACCGCGCCGACGCAACGCCGGCAGCTTCGCAAACTCGGATAAATCGGCCAGCGCTCATGATAAAACCCGAAAGAAACCAAACTCGCGGCGGTCAATAGCCAGACGCTCATGATGTATACAAATCGGTGTTCGCGGCAACACCGTGGCAGGAATTGCTTTTACGTCGACGTCAGAACGTCCTTGATCACCAGGATGTGGCTCGACCGCAACATTGTTGGCAACAGCGTCGACTGTAGGCTGATGCTGGGCTGGAACGGTTTGAGGGCCTCGCGCGCCTGCGGAATCGCGACGGGCCTCTGGCAACTAGCTATCAACCACCCGCTACTTCTTGGGCCGCTCCAGACTGTTCAGATAGGCGAGGAACGCCTCGATCTGCGGCGGACTGAAAACGAATACCGGCATATCGGGATGGCCGGAGACAATGCCCTCGGCCAGCGCTTCGGCAAGATTCTCGCTCGGGTAACGCTCGACAACGTCCCGGAACGGCGGCGCCTTGTCGTGCGCGCTTGTGTCGTCCATGCCTATGGCATGGCAGCGCTTGCAATTGGTCTCGACGATACGCTTGCCCTCAGCGGCTTTGTCGGCCTGTTCGTCCGCCATTGCCGGCGCTGACCCGAGGAGTGCGATTGCGATCCCGATAGCGGCTGCCCACACTCTTCCCATCGCCCTCAGGCCCCTGCCCCAAGTCCTCGAGTTTCCCGAATCTTGCTTTCGGCCGCGGATTCGAGCGTAGCCCAGCCCCGCCCTGGTCCGTTGACCAGGATCAATCGGCGGCACCGCGGCCGTCCGAGGGCCGCGCGATTAGAAGATCTTTGGCTGCCACCAGTGCAGCATCGCCTTCACGTAATCCGGCGCGATCAGGTAGGCGAGGCCGGCGACGACGATCGCCGCTACGATCAGCAGCAGTATGCCGGCGCCGACTGGCACGCGGTAGCTGAGGCCGGTGCCCGGAATGCCCAGCGTCAGGTTCTTCTGCCCCTGCGTACCGACGTTGACCGTCGCGCCGTGACCGCCGAGGCTGGTCGAGACGCCGGTCTTGCTGAGGTTGATCTTGACGCCCGGCAGGATGGTGATGGTCTTGCGGAAGCGAACGCCAGTAGGAAGAAGGGCCATTTTCGTCTCTCCTCGTGGTGCGGGTGCCTCGGGGTGTGGGCCCAAGTGACGCGGGCGCCCGACAAACTATTCGAGTTGTATCACGGACCAACAACGTCCGCGCCGTCAACGATCCTTGCGGCCGATGCCGAGCCAGCCGCTGACCGCGTCCTTGGCGCTGCCGAGCTTGTCGGTGACGCTGCCGGTCAACGAGTTCAGCGCCAGGATGCGCTCGTAGGCACCCTCGACGACCTGCTCCTCGCCGTACTTGGCCTTGTTCGCGGTATCGGCGGCGATCAGGCGAGCGCGCTCATCCTTGGTGAGGGGTCCAACGCGCGACATCGGCGGGCGGATGAGCGTGCGCTGCACCATCGACGGCTCGCCCTTGTTGTGCAGCAGCGAGACAGTGCCTCGCCGACCTGCAACTCCTGGATGGCCCGCTCGGTGTCGAGATCGGGATTCTTCGCGGAACGTCTGCGCCGCCGCGCTTGATCGCCTTCTGCTCCTTCGGCGTGAAGGCGCGTAGCGCATGCTGGATGCGATTGCCGAGCTGGGCCGAGATGCGATCCGGCACGTCGCCCGGACTTTGCGTGACGTAGTAGACGCCGACGCCCTTCGAGCGGATCAGCCGCGTGACGCGCTCGATCTGGTCGAGCACGGCCTTGGGCGCGTCGTTGAACAGCAGGTGCGCCTCGTCGAACAGGAACACGAGCTTCGGCTTATCGAGATCGCCGACTTCGGGCAGCTTTTCGAACAGCTCGGACAGCATCCACAGCAGGAACGTGGCGTAGAGGCGCGGCGTATTCATCAGCTTCTCGGCGGCGAGAATGTTGATGACGCCGCGCCCGTCGGGCGCCGTGCTTCAGGAAGTCGTTGATGTCGAGCGCCGGCTCGCCGAAGAACTTGTCGGCGCCCTGCTCTTCCAGCACCAGCAGGCGGCGCTGGATGACGCCCACGGTCTGCCGGCGCGACGTTGCCGTACTTGCTGCCGCAGCTCGGGGCGCGGCTTGCCCATCTCGTCGATGACCGCCCGCAGATCCTGCAGATCGAGGATCGACCATGTTGGCGTCGCCGGCCTTGCGCTCGTCCTCGGCCCAGCGGAAGGCGATGTTGAGAACGCCTTCCTGCGGCTCGGTCAGCTCCAGCAGGCGCGAGAGGAGCAGCGGCCCCATCTCCTGCACGGTGCGCGCACGGGATGGCCCTGCTCGCCGAAAATGTCCCAGAACGCGACCGGAAAGGCGGCGTTGCCGTAGCGCGGCAAGGCCGATCTCCTCGGCGCGCTGGACGAGGTTCGGCTTCGGCTCGCCCGCGGCCCCGATGCCCGACAAGTCGCCCTTGATGTCGGCGGCGAACACGGGAACGCCGGCCGCCGAGAAGCCCTCCGCCAGCACCTGCAGCGTCACCGTCTTGCCGGTGCCGGTCGCGCCGGTGACGAGGCCGTGGCGGTTGGCGAGCTTCAGCTCGATGTATTCGATGCCGGCGTCGCTACCGCCGATCAGGATGTGGCCGCCTTGCGCGTAGAAGCGGGGATCGGCGGCCGGGTTGCCGTTCGCCCCTGGCTGCTTGTCCGCCATCCCGCATCTCCTGCTCAGGCGTCGCCGGGTCCTCCCCAGCGACTCGAAATTCCGACGTTCAATTCTGAATGCACGCAATGATCAGCGTTGCAAACCCATGTTGCATCGCCGACTGGTGGATAACTCTTTATCCGTCCCGCGGCTCTTTCAAGGCCCCGGTCCGGAACTCTTTCGGTTGGCGTTCGCCAAACGCCGCAGTTGACGTCGCCGGAGGGACTGCTACCGACTATACCTCCTGATAAAGCAACGCGCTCGCCTCCGTTCCCATTCGGGCGGTCGCCGGCTCGAGGGCCAGCACTAGGGCCGTACTAGGGCCAGTACTAGGGGAAGACGACCGCAATGACGACGCCGCAGAACGACCTGACGCTGGGTTCCGATTTTGCACCCGCGACCCGTGAGATGTGGCTGAAGCTCGTCGAGAAAGCGCTGAAGGGCGGGGACTTCGAGAAGCGGATGGTGTCCCGCTCGGCGGATGGCCTGCGCATCGAGCCGCTTTACACGCGCGCCGATGCGATCCCCGCGGCTGACGCCGCGGTCCCCGGGGCGGCTCCGTTCACACGCGGCACCCACGCCAATGTCGACGGCCTCGGCTGGGGCATTCATCAGCTCGTCGCCGAGACCGATCCGGCGGCCGCCAACAAGATCATCCTCGACGAGTTGAACGGCGGCGCCACCGGCGTCGTCATCCGCACAGAGGCGCCAGGCCAGTCCGGCCTGCCAGCGACCGCGAAGGCGCTGGAGCAGGCGCTCCATGGCGTCAAGCTCGACCTCGTCTCGGTGCAACTTGCCGGCGGCGAGGACACGCTGTCGGCCGCAGATGCTCTCATCGCTGCCTGGGACAAGCAGGGCATCGCCGGCCGCGACCGCCGCGGCGCGTTCAACGCCGATCCCCTCGGCGCCCTCGCTCGCGCTGGCGGCTTGAGCCAGTCGATCAGCGCCGCCATCGGGCTTGCCGCGCGGTACGCCTCGAGCATCAGCCCCTACGACTGCCCCGTCACCACCTTCCTGGCCGACGGACGCCCGTATCATGAGGCGGGCGGCTCCGAGGCGCAGGAACTCGCCGGCATGATCGGCTCGCTCGTCGCCTACCTGCGTGCGCTCGACATCGAAGGTGTGACGCCCGGCGCCGGGATACCACGCATTGCATTTGCCTTGTCCGCAGACGCCGACGTGTTCATGACGGTCGCCAAGCTGCGCGCCGCCCGCCGCCTGATCTGGCGCGTCGCGGACGCCGCCGGCGCAGGTGACGAGGCCCGCAGCATCCACCTCACCATCTCGACGTCCGAGCGGATGATGGCCAAGCGCGATCCCTGGACCAACATGCTGCGCACCACGGCCGCGTGTGCGGCAGCCGCGTTCGGCGGGGCCGATGCGATCACCGTGCTCCCCTATTCCTGGGCGCTCGGCAAGCCAGACCAGTTCGCCCGCCGCATCGCTCGCAATACTCAGATCATCGCGCAGGAGGAGAGCGCGCTCGGCCGCGTCGTCGATCCGGCCGGCGGCTCCTGGTACGTCGAAAAGCTCACCGACGAATTGGCGAAGCGGGCCTGGGAGACGTTCCAGGAAATCGAAGCCGAGGGCGGCATGATCGGGTGCCTGAAGTCGGGGCTCATCGCCGACCAGATCGAGGCGGTCGCCACCGCCCGCGACAAAGCCATCGCCACCGGCAAGGCCGAGCTCACCGGCGTCTCCGCGTTCCCGCTGATCGGTGACGACGGCGTCAAGGCAGAGCCGTGGCCTGCGCCCCGAATGTCGGTGGGCTCGGCCCGCCTCGTGAAACCACTGCGCGCCCGCCGCCTTGCCGAGCCGTTCGAGGCCTTGCGTGATGCCGCAGACGCAACACAGGCAAAGTCCGGGAAACGGCCGGCCATCTTCCTTGCCTCGCTGGGCGCCATTGCCGACCACAACATGCGCTCGACCTGGGTGAAGAACTACCTCGCAGCCGGTGGCATCGAGGCGTTGACCTCCGACGGTTATGCGACGGCCGACGAAGCCGCGAGCGCCTTCAAAGCCAGCGGGGCGACCGCCGCCTGCATCTGCTCGAACGACGCGATCTACGCTGACAAGGCGGAGGCGACCGCCAAGGCGTTGAAGGCTGCCGGCGCCAAGCTCGTTCTCCAGGCCGGCCGCCCTGGCGACAAGGAGGCCGCCTACAAGGCCGCGGGCGTCGACAGCTTCCTCGCCGCGGGAGCGGACGCGGTGACGATACTGAAGGGATTGCAAGGCCAGCTCACGGCCTAAGTTACGACCCGGATTGTGATAGCTTTGGCCTTAAGCGGCCTCGATCGATAGGCAACGACGCCATGACCCGCATCCCCGACTTTACCAAGATCGACCTCGGCAGCGCTCCGGCGCCGGCTCCGGCTTCCGCTCCGGCCGCCGTGGGCGAGGCGTACACGACGCCCGAGGGCATTCCGCTGAAGCCGGTCTACACGGCCGCGGACACGGCGAAGCTCGACTTCCTCGACACTTACCCCGGCATTGCGCCTTACCTGCGCGGGCCGTACCCAGCCGATGTACGTGACGCAGCCGTGGACGATCCGCCAGTACGCGGGGTTCTCCACGGCCGAGGATTTCAACGCCTTCTACCGCCGCAACATCGCCGCCGGTCAGAAGGGTCTGTCGGTCGCCTTCGATCTCGCCACCCATCGCGGCTATGACTCGGACCATCCGCGCGTGCGCGGTGACGTTGGCATGGCGGGAGTGGCCATCGACTCGATCTACGACATGCGCACGCTGTTCTCCGGCATCGACCTCTCGCAGATGTCGGTGTCGATGACCATGAACGGCGCGGTGCTTCCGGTTCTGGCGCTCTTCATCGTCGCGGGCGAGGAGCAGGGGGTCGGAGCGGACAAACTTGCCGGCACCATCCAGAACGACATCCTCAAAGAGTTCATGGTGCGCAACACTTACATCTATCCGCCCGCGCCCTCGATGCGCATCATCTCGGACATCTTCGGCTACACCAGCCGCAACATGCCGAAGTTCAATTCGATCTCGATCTCCGGCTACCACATGCAGGAGGCCGGAGCGACGGCCGACCTCGAACTCGCCTACACCCTCGCCGACGGCGTCGAATACGCGCGCGCCGGCGTCGCCAACGGTCTCGGAATCGACGCGTTTGCGCCCCGCCTTTCGTTCTTCTGGGCGATCGGCATGAACTTCTTCATGGAGATCGCCAAGATGCGCGCCGCGCGCCTCTTGTGGGCGAAGCTGATCCAGGAGGAGTTCCAGCCGAAGGACAGCCGCTCGCTGTCGCTGCGCACGCACTCGCAGACGTCGGGTTGGTCGCTCACCGCGCAGGACGTGTTCAACAACGTCACCCGCACGGCGCTCGAAGCCATGGCCGCCACGCAGGGTCACACGCAATCGCTGCACACCAACGCGCTCGACGAAGCGATCGCGCTGCCGACCGACTTCTCGGCCCGCATCGCCCGCAACACGCAGCTGTTCATCCAGCAGGAAAGCGGCACCTGCCGCACGATCGATCCCTGGGGCGGCAGCCACTACATCGAGCGGCTCACCTACGAGCTCGCGCACAAGGCGCTGGCGCACATCGCAGGAGGTCGAGGAACTCGGCGGCATGGCAAAGGCGATCGCCGCCGGCATCCCGAAAATGCGCATCGAGGAGGCCGCCGCCCGCACGCAGGCGCGCATCGACAGCGGCCGCCAGACGATCGTCGGCGTCAACAAGTTCCGCGTCGACGGATGAGGCCAAGATCGACATCCTCAAGGTCGACAACAAGTCCGTGCGCGAGCAGCAGATCGCCAAGCTGGAGCGGCTGCGCGGCGAGCGCGACCAGAAGGCCGTCGCAGGCGCGCTCAACGCGCTGACCGAAGGCGCGCAGCCGGCAACGGCAACTTGCTCGAGCTCGCGGTCGCGGCGGCGCGCGCCAAGGCGACCGTGGGCGAGATCTCCGATGCCATGGAGAAGGTGTTCGCCCGCCATCGCGCGGAGATCCGCGCCATTCCGGCGTCTACAGAGCGGAGGCCGGACCGATGAGCAAGGGTGTCGACGCAGGTGTCGGCAGCTGGTCGAAGGCGTTCGAGAAGAACGATGGCCGCAGTCCGCGCATCCTGATCGCCAAGATGGGCCAGGACGGTCACGACCGCGGCCAGAAGGTGATCGCCTCCGCGTTCGCCGATCTCGGCTTCGACGTCGACATCGGGCCGCTGTTTGCCACTCCCGACGAGGCCGCGCGCCAGGCGGTCGAGAACGACGTGCACATCATCGGCGTGTCGTCGCTGGCCGCCGGCCATTTGACGCTCGTGCCGGAGCTGAAGGCTGCGCTCGACAAGGAAGGCCGCGAGCGACATCATGATCGTCGTCGGCGGCGTCATCCCGCCCTCCGACTATGACGCTCTCTTCGCGGCAGGCGCCAAGGCCGTGTTCGGCCCCGGCACCAACATCCCCGAAGCCGCCGCCGACCTGATCGAGAAGCTCAACGTCCAGCTCGGGTATTCCAAACAGGCGGCGGAGTAAGGAGGGTGTCATCCCCGGCTTGCCCCGGATTCGGCAACAATCCCACTCCGAATTGCTCCGTTTCTCACATTGCCAATGTCATCATTTCGCGCCGCTCCCGGCCTAAACGTCGCGTGTGGCCGCGCGTTGTGGCGGCCCGGATGTGGCTTGGGAGGCCTGGTGATGATGCACGACCCTTCGCGGCACTCGTTACTGAGCGCACTTTTCCTGCGCCTTCTGTTGTTCGTCGCGGTCGTGATCCTGGTCTGGATCGCCTACGTCGGGCTGTATGCTTACCAACCCGACATGCTGGGCTGGATCTATGCGAAGCTCCGTCCGGTCACGATCGCGCTCTACTCGCTGATCGATAACCGGCTGCCGGAAGCGGTCAAATACAAGGTCAGCGCCGGCCTGTCCGACGAGCTGGGGCCGCGCGCGCTATTCTTGCTCATCCTTGCCGGCATCGTCGAGGCGATCGTGCTGGCAATCTTCCACCTGCTGCGCGCAGCGTGGCGGAGTGTGGCGACCTGAGCGCATTTGGCCGCGTGGAGACGTCTCACGGAGGCGCAGGCTGCAGCATGATCTTGAATAGAGCACCGCCGCCTTCCGCGTCTTCGATCTCGATCACCCCCATATGCGCCGCGATGGTTCGCGCGACGATGTCCAAGCCAAGGCCTGCGCCGGAGCGCTTTTTGCGCGCTTGCCAAAAACGATTGAAAATTTGCGGCCGGACGTCGGGCGCAATGCCGGGCCCCTGGTCGCGGATCGTGATCGTCCCTGGCGCAATGACGGACATCGTGATCGTGGTATCGGCGGCGGTGTGGTCTATCGCGTTCTCGACCAGATTGCGAACGGCTCTTTCGAGATAATCTGCTGATCCGCGCACCGGGACCTCGCCATCGGCTCCGTCGACGGCGATCGCAAGTCCGCGCGCAATGGCGATTGGCGCGAGATCGGTCGCGACGTCGCGAGCGATGGCGGTGAGATCGGCGCGATCCTCCGGCCCGATCTCGAGGGCATCGAGCCGGGCGCTATCGAGCAGTTGCTCGACGAGGCGCTGCAGGGTGCCTACCTCTTCCCGTAGAGCGTCGAGGCCGGCAAACGTCGGCAGCACAGCAACATGAGCCTTCAGCACCGCGACGGGAGTGCGCAACTCGTGTGCAGCGTCTGCGATGAAACTCCGCTGCGCCTCGATCGAGTCTTCCAACCGGTCGAATGCGGAGTTGACGCTGCGGACAAGGGTGAGCACCTCGCGCGGAAGTCCATCTTCCGGAATTCGTGTCGAGACGTCCCCGGGGCCAATCGACTCCGCTTTCCCGGCAGCCTCCCTGAGGGGCTTCAGACCTATCCGAGCAACGGCGAGGTTCACGGCCAGTAGTAGGCCGACGAAAGGCCCCCAAATCCAGGCGACGTCCTTGAGAAATTCCTCGAGCACCGAATCGAAAACGATGTCGCCGGAAACGAAAGCGACCTGGATCCTCACTTTCTTGGAGGCGTAGGTGGTAGGAATGGAAATACCGTAAAATGGCGGTTCGTTGGCTTTGGCGCCCAGCAGGAAGAACTCCTGCTCCGCACTCGGGCTATAGGGCGCCAGCGCGGTCTTTACGCCGGGCGATGCGGCGACGAGTTCACCCGCCTCGCTGACAATGGCAAATTTTCCTTTTCCATCGCGAAAGCCCTCGGACAGGTCCGGCAATTGTAGCGGTTCGCCGGAGCCGGTACGGCGAAGTACTTTTGACAGCACTCTAGCCTGGCTTTGCAGCGTGCGTTCGCGAAACTGCGAATTGGTGGCCTTGAATTTCAGGAAAAGCATGATGCTGGCGGCGATGACGGCCAACATGCTGACCGCGACAAGGCCGCCGATCAGCCTGAGCCAAAGGGAACTCGGCGCGCCCGATCGGGTGATCATGACGCTTGTTCCGCGAGAACATATCCAATTCCGCGCACCGTATGGATCGTCACACTGGCACCGCCGTCGAGCAGGCGTTTGCGCACGCGATGGATTAGCACCTCGATGGCGTTGGAGGCGATCTCGTCGTCATTGCCATAGATCGCTTCCTCGATCGCGCTCTTTGGTACGACGCGCCCGGCACGCCGCATCAGCAGTTCGAGACAGTCGACCTCCCGGCGGCCAAGCTCGAGCGCCACACCTGCGATGACTGTCTGGCGCGTGCCGGTGTCCAGCGTCAGGTTGCCCTCGCAAAGCTCATGTCCAAGTGCGCTTCCGGGACGCCGCAGCAGGGCGCGAACGCGGGCTACGAGTTCTTCATTTTCGAACGGCTTGCGCAGGTAGTCGTCAGCACCTTTGTTGAGGCCTTCGACGAGGCTCTTGGTGCTGTCGCGCGCGCTTAGAACCAGAACAGGCGTGCTGCGGTCGCGCTGGCGCAGGCGGCCGAGCAAAGTAATACCGTCTTCGTCTGGAAGACCGAGATCCAGCAGGATCAGATCATATTGCGTCGTTCGCGTCGCGGCCTCTGCGTCGCCCGCGCTTCCGACCATATCGACGACGAAACCTGTGGCACGCAGAGCGTGGCTCAGATGCTCCGCCAGACGTTCATTGTCCTCGACCAATAGCAGTCGCACGGCAGCGAATGTCCCCCGTAGTTATATCCGGGGAGTGACCAACGGCATGATTACGGCAACCTTACGCAGCTTCAGCAACCAATTCGGAAGCTCGTAATGTTGCCGTAAGGCGCACGAGCGACCTGGGACCAAGCCTTCGTAGGCATAACCTGTTTCGCAGCATGACCGGTGCTAACCCAGGACCTGGCTGATGTTCATTGACGTTGACGCGGATGCCCGCCGGATAACCACCCGCGATCGTCTTACCGAATGGTCGGCCGGTTCATGGACGGTCATGCTCGTGCTGCCATTATGGCTGTCGGCGTTTGCTGCGTTTCGCCCGCTGGCGGAACCAGACGAGGGTCGCTACACCCATATTGCCCGCTCCATGACGCAAACTGGCGACTGGTTGATCCCGCGCATCAACGGTCTACCCTTCTTGCATAAGCCGCCGCTTTATTACTGGCTCGAGGCGCTGGTCATCAACGTCTTCGGTTTACATCTCTGGAGCGCGCGTCTGCCGTCCCTTGCGGCCGCTCTCATGGCTTGTGCCTGCGTGCATCATCTGGTGAAGCGCACAAGCGGCTTGCATGCCGCGCGCTGGTCCGTGGCCGTGCTGGCGACATCGCCCCTGTTCTTCGCCGGCGCGCAGTTCGCGAACCTCGATATGCTCGTCTCTTCACTGATCACGTTGACGCTGACGCTCGCCGTGACGGCCGCGACTTCGCCTCGCCACGCTTCGCGGCAGATCTGGGTTGCAGCCTATGCCGCAGCGGCATTCGGAGTGCTGACCAAGGGTCTGATCGGAGTCGTACTTCCGGGTGGTGTTTTTGTGGTGTGGGCTCTTTCCCAGGGCAAGCCGGGCTACATCCGCGAAGCGATCTCGATCCCGGGTCTTGCCTTATTCGCCTGTATTGCCGTGCCGTGGTTCCTGGCCGTCGACAGCAAGTTTCCTGGATTTGTGGACTACTTCTTCGTCTATCACCACTTCGAGCGCTATCTGACACGAGGGTTCAATGGGCAATACGGGGCTTGGTTCTACCCCGTTGTGGCTGTGTGCGGCCTGTTGCCGTGGTCAGCGGTGCTTTTCCCCACCTGGCGGCTGAAGGCGCGCAAGACAAGGCAGGCCCGGAACATAGCTGCGCTCGGAATCATCTGGTTCGCCTTCGTGATGCTGTTCTTCTCGCTGCCGGCGTCCAAGATGATCGGCTACATTTTTCCAGTTTTGCCTGCATTCGCACTCTTCGCTGGTCCGCTCGTTGCGAGTTGGCGCTGGCGCGTGCAAGCTTTGACTGTCGCCGCGCTGCTTTGTCTTGGGCTCGGCGCCTTTGGACCGCATTGGCATAAGCAAACGGCGATTGCGCTTGCGGACTTGGTGGCGGATCGGATCGCACCTCAGGACGCCGTGGTCTTCATGGACCGCTTTTCCTATGACGTGCTGGTACGCCTCGATCGCGACGTCCCTGTTTACGTCTATGGCGATTGGCGCGCGCATGCCGACGAAATGCCGGACAGCCTCCGGCGACAACTCGCGGAGGGGCGTGAGTTCGAGCCCACCTCCGGTCGCGTCCTGGTCGGCGACGCAAAGCTCGCGGAGCTGATCGCCAATCGGCGCGGCTCAATCTGGATCTTTGCGGATAAACATTCGAGTTATCCCCAACTGGCTGGAGTTCCCATCGCGGCCGAAGACGACACGTTCCGCATATGGAAGGGCGCGTCCCCGCGACCTGCAACAGACCACCCCCCCGCCAGAACGGAAGTGTTGAGGTAACGTCTCGCGGAGCTGCTATACCTCAGTAAACGGTGCGGTTGGGTAAGGGACTGCGGATGACGATCGGACGCATCAAGAGCTTGGCATTGTCGCTGGCGGTTTTAACGGCCTGCCATCTAGACAATGCATGCGCACATCAACAAGAACTTCGGCCCGGCGACGAGGTTGTCGCCGAGAGCCGGTTCGGGAACGGGTTCGTTGCAGGCCCCGTGAGGACCGGCCGCAATGGTCTCGAAGTGCGCCTCCCTGGAGGCACGTGGGTCGAATGCGCGAATAACTGCAGCGAGACCCTGCGTTTGGAAACCGTCGACTTCTGGGAGGCGCAGAACAGAACCACGAATCGTTGCGGTCTGCTCGGTTGCCTGGAGCTTCGCTACCCGAGCCGATGATTTCCGGCCCGGCCCTGCGTCGCCCCATCGCGTACGCCAGGGCACGACAGCTCATCCGTCACGTCGGGTTCCGCTGACCACCCCAGACCAGACGACGGCGATGAGACCAGCCAACGAAATTCCGGCCAGGGCAGCGCCCGCAAGGAATGTCCCCTTGGGACCGATGGCATCCCATAATGCGCCCGCAATGACGCTGGCGGCGAGAAGCGCCAGCCCAGATACAAGATTGAATACGCCGAAGGCCGTGCCCCGCAGCTCGGCGGGGGCGGTATCTGCGACTAGCGTTGTTAGCAGCCCCTGTGTCAGGCCCATGTGCAGGCCCCACAGCACGACACCAAAGCCGACGCCAACAGGGGTGGCGACGAGCGCGAGAGTAACGTCTGCCACCATCAACACGACGAGCCCCGCACCAAGAAGGCCGACCCGGCCGGTTTGGTCCGAGAGGAACTCCAGCCGGATAAGCAGCCAGGGCATAGGCGACGTTCATCGCGACGAGAACGGCTGGCACGAGGGCGACGGACAAGCCAACGGATTGCGCGCGAAGCACGAGGAACGCTTCACTGAAGCGCGCGAGCGAGAAGACGGCTGCCAGCCCCACGATAAGCCAGTAGCGCGCACCAAGTCGCTCCAGTTCGGCACGGCTCAGCGGCGATCTGACCGTCGGCAACCCGGGAGGCCGTTCCGGCTCATGCACGAAGATAGCGATGAGCAGGAAGGAAAGGAAAGCAGGGATCACGGCAATCCAGAACACGGTCGCGAAACTATTAGCGGTTCCGAGCATCAACATGATCGCGAGCAGCGGGCCCACGAAGGCACCGATGGTGTCGAGAGACTGCCGGAGACCAAAACTTGCGCCCCGCGCATCTGGTGGCGAGATGTCGGCAATCAGGGCATCGCGCGGCGCGCCACGGATGCCTTTCCCAATGCGATCGACAAAACGAGCGGCAACCAGCCAACCTACGCTTGGTGCCAAGGGAAAGACGGGCTTCGTGAAAGCTGCAAGGCCGTAACCGAAAGCCGCCAATTGCTTACGTCGACCCAGCCAGTCCGACATCGCCCCCGAGAAGATCTTAGTGATCGACGCCGTTGCCTCGGCAATGCCCTCAATGACGCCGACTGCCAGCGTCGAAGTGCCGAGAACCGTGACCATATAGATCGGCAGCAGAGCGTGGATCATCTCCGAGGAGATATCCATCAGCATCGACACAAGGCCCAGCAACCAGATGCCCTTCGGCACGTCCTTGAGGCGTTCAAGCAAGGAGTTGGCGTCCCTAACTAGCCCGGCGTACTGTGTATCGGCCCGACTGATTTTCTTTGATCGCCACGACTTGAAGAAATTGGCAGAGCAGCACCAGCACGTCGGATCTCAAGCACTCATCCGATCCACCTGAGCGGAACACCCATCATGCGCGCCCTCCATCGTGAAAACCACCTTATCGAACGGATCGGCTGGCTTCGGGCTGCGGTGCTCGGCGCCAACGACGGTCTGATTTCAACTGCAAGCCTGATTGTAGGTGTGGCTGCCGCGTCGACCGCGCGTCACGAAATCCTTGTCGCGGGGGTTGCCGGAGCTCGTTGCCGGCGCCATGTCGATGGCGGCTGGCGAGTATGTGTCGGTCAGTTCCCAGTCCGATACTGAAGAGGCGGATCTTGCGCGGGAGCGGCGCGAACTCGCGGAACAGCCGGAAGCAGAGCTCGCTGAACTCGCCAAGATTTACGAGCAGCGCGGCGTCGAGTCCACCTTGGCTCTTGAGGTCGCCAGGCAGATGATGGCCAAGGACGCCTTCGCGGCTCATGCACGCGATGAGCTTGGCCTTTCAGCCCATGGGATTGCGCGGCCAGTGCAGGCGGCCCTCACGTCGGCCGTAACCTTTGCGGTTGGGGCCATGCTGCCACTTGTCGTTTCGCTGCTTGCCCCTGCCGGCGGCATCGTCTGGACCGTGTCGGTCGCCTGCCTCATCGGCCTTGCCGCTCTCGGCGCGCTTGGCGCACGCGCCGGGGGTGCCGACTTGCTCAAACCGACGCTGAGGGTCGTGTTCTGGGGCGCGGTTGCCATGGCTTCAACCGCTGCAATCGGCACCCTTGTAGGAAGGGCAGTTTAACGTCGCGCGCCATCTAATGCCGGCCCAGACGTTCCTAAAACTGATAGCGCAATTTACGACCCGATCGCTGTATCGAACTTCACCTTTGCGACGGCTTTTGACGACAAAGGTCCACTGGCCAACTGGTTCATTCCCACACCGTAAGATCGGCCGCCTCGCGCTAACGTTTGCGCCTTCGGCCCGGTTGAACATCAGTCGCTGAGAAACCCAGCGAGGCCTGCCTCTCCGATGGGAGGCACGGCCTTCCAAGCGATCAGCGCGCAACGGGGGCTGAGCTCACCAGCAACGCGGCCGATGAAGGGCAACTCATATCTGCCTCTCTCGGCCAGCAGAGGGTCGTGTGTGCCGCTGGCGAGCAGGCTCTGATTGATGACCCAGGCGAACGGCTTGATGCCGGCGCGGGCGAGATCGCCCTGCAGCGCTCCGCCTCGTGGACCGGGGTGGCCTCGGGCAGCGTGACGATCAAGATGCGACGTGAAGCGCGGGGTCGCGGAGGCGGGGCAGCAGTTCGCGGACGGCCTCGGGCATGTCGGCCTGAGTTCGCAGCACCTCGCGATGGTAGGCCTCGGCCGCGTCGAGCAGCAGGATCGTGTGCCCGGTCGGGGCCGTGTCGAGCACGACGAAGCGTTCTGTCCGGCTTCGACCGGTGCGCGCGAAGGCGCGGAACACGGCGATTTCCTCGGTGCAAGGCGAGCGCAGATCCTCTTCGAGCAGAGCGCTGCCCGGCCGCGTCGAGCGAGCCGCCGGCCTTGGCCAGCACCTCGTCGCGATATTCGGCGGTCTCCGGCCGCGGGTCGATGCGCGCTCACGGTCAGATTGGGCAATGCGCGTTCCGAAGCGCTGGCAACATGCGCGGCGGGGTCGGTCGTGGACAGGTGGACCGTGTAGCCGCGATGGGCCAGGGCGACGGCGATGGCCGCCGCGACGGTCGTCTTGCCGACGCCGCCCTTGCCCATGGTCATGATGACGCCATGCCCGGCGCGGGCGAGCTCGTCGATCAGTGGTGTCAGACCGCTTCGGGAGGCTCGGCACATCCGTGCGGCGATGCCGCGACGGGCGCAGTTTCTGACGGTGCTTGCAGTCATGCGCCCGCAGCGCAGCCAATCGCCGAGCAGCCCGTGGGCAGCGAATGGCGACCTCGCTGCGTTCGCGGAGCGTGCCAAGCCGGCCGGAATCCGCCGAGAGCGCCTGCACGGCCCTGCGTCTGCCATGGCGTCGGCGATTGCGTCGCCCGGACCGTAGCGGCCTTGAAGACGCCGTTGACGACCAGCGTGCTGATTCTGATGCCCAGCTCGGAAAGCTCGCTGCTGAGTCGTTCGGCCTCGCGCAGCGCCGGCGACTCGGGCCGAGCTGACCAGCACGAGCGTCGTCAGCGCTGGATCGGCCAGGGCCTGGCGACTGTCGCGGCATAGAGGTCCTGCTGTGCTGCAAGACCCGCCGAGCGGGCCGAGGCAGGATGCGCCCCCGTCGTTGTGTCGAGGAACTCCGTCCAGGCGGAGGGCAGCGTGAGCAGCCGCAGCGTGTGCCCGGTCGGCGCGGTGTCGAAGATGACGTGGTCGAACTGCGCTGTGGTGGTCTCGTCGCCGAGCAAGCGGGAGAACTCGTCGAAGGCCGCGATCTCGACGGTGCAGGCGCCGGAGAACTGCTCCTCCATGCTGGCGACGGCCGCCTCCGGCAGCACGCCGCGGTACGGGGCCGACCATGCGCTCGCGGTAGTCCGCGCGCGGCTTCTCGGGGTCGATGTTCAGGGCGAACAGGCTTCGGCACGCCGGGGATCGGCGTGGGCGTGTTGCCGAGCTCGGTGCCCAGCACCTCGTCGAGGTTGGACGCCGGGTCGGTGCTGACGAGCAGCACCTTCCGGCCAGCGTCGGCCAGTGCGACGGCCGATGGCACAGGCGAGCGAGGTCTTGCCGACGCCGCCCTTGCCGGTGAAGAAGGCGTAGCGCGTGGCGATATGTGGCAAGGCCATGAGCGTCTCCTCAGCAGCAGCCTGAATTTGGCGTGCAACAGCTCGAAGATTTCTTAAACAGGCTGACGTCCTCGTTGAGCCCGAGCTTCTGCGCGATCTGAGAGCGCGACAGGTAGACGCCGGTGGAGACGATGCGGCCGTCGACGGCGATGATCGGCAGGCGATCCATGCCGGCTTCGATTTCTTTGACGACGGCGGCATTTGCCATGAAGGCCTGCGGCTCCTGGCCGAGATTGTAGCGCTTGATCGTCACGCCTTGCTCGCCAGCCCATTTCAGATCGGCGGCAAAAGCAACCAAGGCCGGATCGACGTCGGGGCCGCACACGCCGGTCGAGCAGCACATGGCGGGATCGTAGACTTCGAGTGTTTTCATGGGCGCGTCCTCCTTAAATTGCTGTTGGTGTTTGCTCGTTGCTGCGCGCGGGCCGCTCGGCGCGCGCGTGTCGGCTCGCTAAGCGAAGGCGGACAGCACTCGGCGCTGGTGTTCAAGGCGGCACGGCCTTGCTCGGCGACGAGCCGGATCGGCGTGCTCAGCACTTTCGCGAGCAGTCGTCGATCGCCATCGATCGTCACATCGCTTGCGAGTGCATTCCTGACCAGGGCGAGAAACGGCCGGGTGTAATCATTCAGGTCATGCTCGGCGAGGCGGTAATAGATCCACTTGCCCTCGCGGCGCTGCTGAACGAGCCCCGATGACTTCAGGATGGCAAGATGCTTGGAGATTGTCGCCGGCGCCAGGTCGAGTACGGCGGTGATTTGGCAAACACACAGCTCGCCGGGCTCGAGCAACTTCAGGATGCGCACCCGGCTCGGGTCCGCAACGGCGCTGCTGACGATGTCGAAAGCTTCGAGCATGGAGGCATGACTAGCATCATTTCGCTGGATGGCGAAATGACAAATATCAACTGCGCTACTCGGCGGCCGCCAGCTTCGCAACCGCCTTCGAAAGTCGCGCGCTTCTGCGCGGAGGTGCCGCCGACATCTGCCGGGTCGGGGATGCCCGTGCGCGAGGAGCTTGGATAGCGTCAGGACCATTATCCTGAGATTGGCGTATCGATTTCTATGCCTAGTCGCAGTCCTGCCACCGAGTGCCTGTTGATGTCAGCCCGTGAGCAGGGTCGCATTACGCTGGAGGGACCAATGAGGCAAATAACGATTACAGTGACGGAACTGCCGGAGGGCGGGTACGTGATCGGTCACGGCGAAGGGGAAGAGCGCGCTCCAGTGCGCGCGGTCAGCAGCCTCGATGAAATGGCTGGAGTTGTGCACCGCCTGGCTCAGGAAGCCTTCCCTGAGAAGGACGGCGCGGCTGCGGAGCCTATCGAGATCAAGATGCCGAGAGTTGCAACCCCCACAACCATCGACAACGTCGTCCGCCCTGGCCTCTGGCAGAGGCTCGTTGGAACCGGCTGATCGGCACTCTCGAAATTCGACGGCGAGAGCCAATCGGTCCCTGCGCGGTCAGTTACGGCTCGTGAGCCTACGCCCAACATAAGCGGTCGTCGAATTAGACTGATATGCAGGCGGGCGAAGGTTGCAACGGCGGATGGCCATTTCGGTAGCCGCATTTCAGAATCATGATGCCTGGGCTTGACACGCGTGTAGGCCGTTTTGTGCCTTTGAGCATGGGCTGGTCCCGCCCGGGTAGCCTCCTCGCGCTTCAGTGATACAAAACAAAAGGTGGCAATTGGGGCATTGCTGAGTAATAGGCTATAAGGAAGCATGCACCGCAATGGATTGTTCAAAGCTCGGCGAATAATCTGCGCCGCAGATAAGCCGATTATGGCGGAGTTAGTGCCAGATTTCAAAAGGCGTCCAAAAATATGAGGGTTGTGCTAGCCACTTCCTCTTGCCGGATCTGGCCAAATTCCCATGCAATCTCCTAATATTATTGCATTTTCCAACCGGCCCAACGGCTCCGGGATAGCGGTTACAGAAGCCTTCCCCCTAGTCGCGACGAAGCCGTCAATAATTGCCCCCGCGAAATTTCTTCGAAAAAGCTTCGGCGCCCCAACGCAACCTTAAGTTGCGCCAATCAACTTTATAATCGTGAAGTTGAAACTTTGTGCTTAAGCAGACACAGAAATTTTGCTTGGAGAAATTGCTTCACAAGAATATCACGTACTGACTTTGCGACTCACACGCATTTATGTAGGGAGAAATTAATACTTTAATTTAGCGCATTTGGGCGTAATCCGATGAGAGGCATTTATGTTTTCTTGCAGATCTCGGGACTTCGCCAAAACTCGCGGTACGCTCATACAGCGGCTAAGGCGAGCGTTCGCGCAAGCTACCGAATTTCATTTCAGCGAAACCCGGAATAAAAACGCGCAAGAGTGCAAACAAAATGGTCTGCGAATGCCCACAGTGCGACGCGGACTTGCGGCGTTGGGAACGCTCTTTCTTGCGGTTTGCAGCGCCCAGGTTGCCAATGCGGCTTGTACCGTTAACAGCTCCACCACACTGACCCTCGCTTCACCAAGCTATACCTATCCTGCTGGCGGAGGCGGTAGCGGTGTCACTGTTACCTTTACTGCGAGCTATAACACGACTGCTACTGGCGGCGGTTGCTTAGACGAGACTGTTACGATTACGCCAAGTTCAACTGGTGGTAGTTTTACCGGATCGACATGCTCGTCAATTGCGCTGAACTCGATTCCCAACGGATCGAATAAGATCTCAACGGCGATCTGCACCGCGACTTGGACAGAGCCGGCAAGCCCGGCCGCCTCGTATACGATCAGCGCCACGGCGTCCTCTACGCCGCTCACGGCATTCAATATAAGTACATCCAACACGCTCACCTATAACCGCACAGCGACATCCGACATGTCGGTCTCGCTTTCGTCGTTGCCGACCTCGGCAACCGTGGGTGCGGCGTATTCGGGGACCGTCGTTTGCACGAACGCCGCGGGCGGTGCTGCTGCGACCAGCGCAACTTGCAGTGTATCTGGACTGCCGGCCGGCTTGACATTGGGAACATGCAGTCCATCGGCGCCGGTGGCGTCTCTTGCCGCCGGAAGCTCTATCACCTGCCCTGTCAGCGGCACGCCGACCACCGCAGGCAACGCGACGGTGACAGGCGCCACGGGCGCGTCCAATGATGTGACGACAGGCAACAACTCTACCACAGCGAGTATTTCGGTCGGCAAGGGCAATCAGACCGTGGCCTTCACCTCGACGGCGCCCTCGGGGGCGACGGTCGGCGGGGCCACCTACACGCCGGCTGCGACGGCGACCTCGGGACTGACGGTGGCGCTGACGGTCGATGCGGCCAGCGCCTCGGTGTGCTCCATGTCGGGCGGCGTCGTCAGCTTCCTCGCCGCCGGCAGCTGCGTGATCGACGCCAATCAGGCCGGCAACGCCAACTACAACGGCGCGCCGCAGGTGCAGCAGACGATCACGGTCGGCAAGGGCAACCAGACCGTGGCCTTCACGTCGACGGCGCCCTCGGGGGCGACGGTCGGCGGGGCCACCTACACGCCGGCTGCGACGGCGACCTCGGGACTGACGGTGGCGCTGACGGTCGATGCGGCCAGCGCCTCGGTGTGCTCCATGTCGGGCGGCGTCGTCAGCTTCCTCGCCGCCGGCAGCTGCGTGATCGACGCCAATCAGGCCGGCAACGCCAACTACAACGGCGCGCCGCAGGTGCAGCAGACGATCACGGTCGGCAAGGGCAACCAGACCGTGGCCTTCACGTCGACGGCGCCCTCGGGGGCGACGGTCGGCGGGGCCACCTACACGCCGGCTGCGACGGCGACCTCGGGACTGACGGTGGCGCTGACGGTCGATGCGGCCAGCGCCTCGGTGTGCTCCATGTCGGGCGGCGTCGTCAGCTTCCTCGCCGCCGGCAGCTGCGTGATCGACGCCAATCAGGCCGGCAACGCCAACTACAACGGCGCGCCGCAGGTGCAGCAGACGATCACGGTCGGCAAGGGCAACCAGACCGTGGCCTTCACGTCGACGGCGCCCTCGGGGGCGACGGTCGGCGGGGCCACCTACACGCCGGCTGCGACGGCGACCTCGGGACTGACGGTGGCGCTGACGGTCGATGCGGCCAGCGCCTCGGTGTGCTCCATGTCGGGCGGCGTCGTCAGCTTCCTCGCCGCCGGCAGCTGCGTGATCGACGCCAATCAGGCCGGCAACGCCAACTACAACGGCGCGCCGCAAGTGCAGCAGACGTTCGCCGTTTCAAAGGCCACGACGACCGCCGCGCTATCCTCCTCTGCCAATCCCACGCTTGTGGGGCAGCCGGTGACGTTCACGGCAAGTGTCACGCCCACGGCTGCGGCAGGCTCTGTGACATTCAAGGACGGTGCGGCAACGCTCGGAACAGGAACCCTCGCGGGGGGCATCGCCACGTTCGCGACCACGGGCCTGTCGAGCGGCTCGCACTCGGTGACTGCGGTCTACGGCGGAAACGCCAGCTATGCCACGTCGACGTCGCCGGTGCTTGCTCAGAACATCACGGCGAACGGCACGATCGCGCTCCGAGTTGTCACGACGGACGGCGACGGAACGGTGACCTTCTCGTCTTCAACTCCTGCCTTGTCGGTTTCTATTACGACGAACGGGGGCAGCGGCCAGACGACCGCAATATCTCTCAATCCGGGCACCTACACGGTGACGGCCAGCCTGCCGTCGGGCTTCGGGCTTACAGGCGTGAACTGTTCGGACTCCGACAGCTCGGCCAGTGTCGCAAACCATTCCGCGACGATTGTGCTCGCCCCGGCGGAAGCCGTCACGTGCACGTTCTCGGCGGCCAATTCGCGCAAGAAGACCGTCGAAGTCATCCAGAGCTTCCTCAGTCGCCGTAACGACATGCTGCTCAGCAACGAGCCTGACGGCACGCGCCAGATCGATCGGCTCAGGGCTTTTGGCGAGGCGGGCGGCGCGGGGGTGCTCAGCCGGGAGCCGGCTTCGCTGGCGGCTCAATTACGACGAGCGGTTTGCTCAGTGATCGTGCCGCCGGGCCGATCAGCTCATTCCGTTCAGGGTCGCAGATGGCAAAGCCTCAGTTCGAACGGCTGCTCGGGCAGAACTACGGCATGGACGAAGGGGCCGAACCGATGAGGGGTGGTGTCGTGCCCTTCAGGTTCGCCGGCCAGTCCGACGGGCCGTCGTCGATGTCGTTCTCGGTCAGCCTTGCTGACGTTTTGAAGTATTCCACCGACCAGGACGCGAGACGCCTTAATGCGGGCGCCACACCGATGGGACTAGGTGGGAAGGTCGGACCCGGGGTCTATACGCCGAGCCGGTTCGATATCTGGGCAGAAGGCCGGATCGTCAAATTCGGCGACGATCGGATGAAGCAGGATGCCGACGGTGATTTCGGGGTCCTCTATCTCGGCGCCGACTACGTGGTCAATCCATGGCTGCTTGTCGGAACGCTGGTTCAGTACAACTCGATGACAATGCGCTCGACGGCGCAGTCGTACGAGGTCAGCGGGCATGGCTGGTTGACCGGACCGTATGCGACGGTAAAGCTGACGGAGAACCTGTTCTGGCAGAGTCGGGTAGCTTGGGGGCGCTCGAACAACTCCATCAGCCCTTACCTCACGTATGAGGACACGTTCGGCAGCGAGCGTTGGCTGGGGCGCAGCACGCTGCAGGGCTATTGGGAACATGGCCCGTGGCGTTTCATGCCGAGCGCAACCGTCGGCTACATCGAGGACAAGACGGAGGCTTACACCGACTCTCTCGGTGTCGCCATCCCGAGCGCCAAGAGCACTCTCGGACAGCTAAAGTTCGGTCCGGAGGCGTCCTATCGTTTCATGAATGCCAGCGGCGACACCATCGAGCCGCGCGCAAAGCTCGAAGCGATTTGGAACTTCACTCACTCATCCATCGGCTACACGGAGCTCGACGCTGTGTCGGGAACCGATGAATGGCGCGGGCGGGTAGAGGTCGGGCTGAGATTGCAGACGCGGATAGGTCAGATCCTTGACTTCTCGACTGCCTATGACGGCATCGGCAGCGGCTCTTACAGTGCCGTCAGCGGCACCGCGACATTGAGATTTCCGCTGAACTAGTCGTGATTGCGCTGGGGTCAAGCCAAGGGGGCAACTAGTCGACGCCCTTATCTAGCTGCGAGCTAGAAGTGGTATCATGATCGTAACGGGAAGGGATCGCGATAGGCGGACTGAATTACGCTACGCCAACGATCTGATGGTGCCCAGGGCCGGCACCATACCGGCGTCCACGGCCGTTCGCCGTCGATCGTAGCCGCATCAGCAACCAACTGATATCGACGTGCTTTCCCTGCATCACGCTCTCGCTTGTGTTCGTACTTGTCCTTCCTTGTTTACCAGAATCCGTGCATAGTGTTGGGGCCGGAGTTGGGGCCGGCTGGTCAAGCAGGGGCAGCGGAACATGGCACGGGGGCTCAATAAGCTGAGCGCGAGAGCGGTTGCGACACTCGCGAAGCCGGGGCGGCATTCGGACGGCGGCGGGCTCTATCTCAACATCTCAAAGGACAGCGAGACGACGCGGCGGCGCTGGGTGTTCCTGTTCCGCTGGGAAGGCAAGCTGAAAGAGATGGGGCTGGGCGGGCTCGACAGTGTGCCTCTCGTCCGCGCCCGCGCACTGGCCGCGGCCTGCCGGCTGGACATCGCGGCCAAGCGAAATCCGCTCGATGCGCGTCGGACGGCACAAGAGGCTGAGAAGCAAGCCGCCGCTGCCCAGCGGGCCGAGGCCGAGAAAGCGAAGACGTTCGGGCAAGTCGCGGCCGAGTTCCTGACCGACAACCGCCGGCAGTGGTCGAACGCCAAGACGGTCTATCAGTGGCACCAAAGCCTTGAGGTCTACGCCGCGTCCATGCGCGACATCCCTGTCGCCGTGATCGCGACCGGGCATGTGCTCGAAGCGCTGAAGCCGATCTGGACCGACGAAGCCGGAGACGGCCCGCCGCACCCGCAACCGCATCGAGGCCGTTCTCGATGCCGCCCGCGCCCATGGGCTCGTGCCCGCCCACATGGCCAATCCCGCCCGCTGGCATGGGCACCTCGACCACCTGTTGCCGGCGCCGCCGCGGCCCGAGCACCACAAGGCGATGCCGTTCAAGGACGTGCCCGCGTTCGTGGCGCATCTCCGGGAGCGCAGCGGCGTTTCGCCTCGCGCACTCGAATTTGTCATCCTGACGGCGGCCCGCCTCGGCGAGGTGCTTGGCATGCGGTGGGGCGAGATCGACCTTGCGGCCCGCGTTTGGGAGTGTCCCGGCGGAGCGGATGAAGGCGCGCAAGGCGCATCGCGTGCCGCTATCGACACGAGCCGTCGCGATCCTGATGGAGATGGGACCGGGGCCAAGGATGCGCTCGTGTTCCCCGGTCAGTCCGAGGGCCGGCCGCTCTCCAACATGGTGATGAAGGCGCTGTTCAAGCGGATGAAGGTTGAGGACATGACCTCGCACGGCTTCCGTAGCTCGTTCCGCGATTGGGCCGGCGAATGCACCAACTTCCCCCGCGAGATTTGCGAGGCCTCGCTTGCCCATGCGGTCGGCAATGCCGTTGAACTGGCATACCGCCGAGCGGATGCACTCGAAAAGCGCAGGGAGCTGATGGATGCGTGGGCCGCTTACTGCGAAGGGCGGGCGCGCAACATTGTGCCGATGAGCCGGCCAGCCTAATCGCATTTTCGGTGCAGACAACTACAGACGTCGGTTACGGGTGTACAGCGGCCAGTCCGACGTCACACGAACTTGAAGCGGGCCCGGCAACGGGAAGTTTTGGCCGAGCGTGAAGTTCGTGAACCCGAAGTGCCCCGGCTTTCATCGCGTGTCGGGACTTTCTGCCGATTTCCGCGATTTCTGGACTGGAAAGCGTCGCCACCGGATTCCCGCCACGTCAGCACCGGGGACATTCCATAAGTTTTGGCAGGGGCAGCGGGGACGCGGGGACATATCGCAATATCAACTGGTTGGAGCGTGCCCGACTTGTCCCCACAACCACGAGCTGGGGACAACCCATCTCGGCTGTGTATCGCGGCGGACAGCCGTGTACGTTCGGCCGCGAGGTGTCTTGGTTGCTGGTGGGAACGAGCATGGGTGGCAAGCGAGGGCGTCCTGTTGGCTCGGTTAGGTGGAACGACATTTCAACGGCTATCGTCATCGCCGAATGCGAGATTGTGCGAGGTGAGATCGAGGCTGAGCGGGAAGTCGCGGCGTCGGCGGCTGATACGCCGCACAGTTCCTCAACGCAGAGCGGTGTGCCGAACGCCACCGCGAGATGGCAAAATGGAGGCGTTGGGGAACGGCGGGCAGCCACAGCCGAGGCCCAGGATGACGACGGCACATACGATGCGGGCCGCGACGATGCTTTGCGGGATCGCGTAGACGATGTGCGCGCCGATCTTGACGAAGAATCGCAGGCGGGCTGGCCGCACTCTTCGGGGTGCAGCGCGTCCCGTTGCGGCGCCCCTACAGGCAGCGCCAGCGACTGTGTTTAAAAAGGTAGCCAAGCGGCGGTAACAGGCGGCGCGGTTGGAAAATTGCTGCTCGCACTGTCGAGCGTCAAATTCTCCGGAGAGGGCTGGCAGGAGCGTCCTGCGGGCGAGGACAACGAGCTGAGCTAAGGCACACCCTGATTTAATTGGCCCCAATCTTCGGAATGCGGGTGGAGGCCTATGATCTGTTTCGACCTCGGAGACAGATCGGAGGTAGACCCATGGACACCGCTAATAGCCAAGCAGGCGGCGCACCCGCCATTCGCTCCATAGCAGCTGGCCTATCGCAGTCAACGAGGCTTCCGTATGCGGTTGGGATCGAGCGCACGTAGGCCTATACGAGAGATCAAAGCAGGGCGGAATGAAATCAAGGTGATGGAAGGTGGTCGGCGCCGTGATGCCGCCGCGCGGAAATTGAGCGGCTTCCTCCGCAACTCGATGGAGGCCGCATAAATGGGATCAGGAAATGAAAAAGCCCGGCGCTGAGGGTGGCTACCTCAGCGACCGGGCCCCGGAAATCACGAGAGAGCAGCGCGCAGCGGCGCTTCAACCGGCAAAATAGCCATTCAGGCTCCGCCTTTCAACCCCGGTCCGAGGCTGACGAGCTGGAGCGCGCGGCGTCAGCCCTCTCCTACCTTGACCCGAACAATTCAGACGTCTGGCTGCGGGCCGCTATGGCGCTCCGGAACGAGTTCGACGATGCCGCGTGGTCCGCCTTCGATGGTTGGTCGAAGCAGGCCGAGAACTACGACGCGCGCGAAAATCGCACGCGCTGGCGCTCATGTCGCCGTGGCGGTGGCATCACCATCGCGTCGCTTTACAGAATGGCGATGGAGGCAGGCTGGCGCGACGATGGCGGGCACATCGTGCCCAGCCCCGATGAGCTGGCCGAGTGGCGGCGAGTGCGCGAGGCTGCCGACGCCAGCCACCGCGCCCGCCGCGATGGGAACGCAGCCAAGGCGGCCCGGATGGCGCAGAGCGGTCTGGAGCATGGCAGGCCATACCTGCCGACAATCCGTACAGCCAGCGCAAGGGCATCACGCCGCCCCCCACGTTGCGGCAGATCGAGGCGAGCAAGGCCGCCGCATGTTCGATACACCCCCAGCGCCAAGGGCGGAAACCTAGCCGGCGCTTGCTCCGTGGTGCCGATCACGAAGGGCAATACGCTCGCCAGCGTGCAGTTGATAGACAGTGTCGGCCGTAAACATTTCCTGGCAGGCGGCGTAATCAGCGGCGGTTACTGGTCCACGCAAGCGATGCCCGAGGCTGACGGCATCCGGCCTTCAGGTGTTGATCGCCGAGGGCGTGGCGACCGTCGTCAATGCGACGGAGGCACGCCCCGAAGGCGATGGGCCTCGCGGCAATGTCGAATCACAACCTGCCCGCCGTCACGCACCCAGATGCGCGAGCGCTACCCGAAAGCCGACATCGTTATCTGCGCCGACATCGATAAGCGGACGGGCGCACCCGATCGCCACGCGGTGGATGCAGCAAACGCCGTCGGCGGCCGGCTAGCCGTGCCCACGTTCGAGGGCGGGCACTCTCCCGAGAGGAAGGACATGAACGATCTTGCGCGGGTGCACGGAGTGTCTGCCGTGTGCCTGGCCATCGACAATGCTGCAAAGGTACAGCCGGTCAACGGAAATGCCCGCCCGGAGCGGATCGAACCTATCCCGTTGGTCCGTCCAATGCCGCCGCCCGAACCCTTCCCCGTGGACGCAATGGGTGTCCTTGCTCCCGCAGTGCTGGCCGTCCAAGAATCGGTCCAGTGCCCGAAGGCGTTGGCCGCTAACAGCGTGCTGGCCGCAGTGACGCTGGCGGCGCAGCCGCACATCAACGTGCAGATGCCGTTCGGTAGCCGCCCCTTGCGGCCGGTGTCCTTCTTCATCACCGTGGGGCGCTCCGGTGAGCGCAAGACTGGCGCAGACGAGATCGTGACGCGCGGCATTAGGAAGCGTGAGGCTGATCTGCGTGCCACCTATGACGCCGAATTGAAGAAGTGCCGCGTGCGCCACGACGCATGGGAGGCCGAGCGGCGCTCGATCATCGAACGCTCGCGTCGGCAAGGGCAAAGCGGTCAACCTAGCGAGCCGCGAGGCCGACCTTCGCGCCATAGGCCCCGAGCCCGATCCCCCGCTACAGCCAATTATCGTGATGTCCGAGCCGACGACGGAGGGCTTGTGCAAGCTCCTTTTGGCGGGGCAGCCCTCGGTCGGTCTCTTCTCAGCCGAGGGCGGTCAGTTCGTTGGCGGCCACGCCATGGCAGATGATGCCAAGCTGCGGTCGGCAGCCACGTTGTCGGACCTATGGGGCGGCGACCCAGTGAAGCGCATCCGCGCATCCGAAGGGCCGTCCGTCATCGCCGACCGGCGCGTGTCCATGCACCTCATGATGCAGCCCGACGTTGCGGCGAAGTTTCTCAACGACCCAGTGTTGACGGATCAAGGGATGACATCGCGGATGCTTCTTCTCTGCCCCGAGACGACAATGGGCAGCCGGTTTCACCGAGACCCATCATCGGAGGCGCTGGCTACCGTGGAGAAGTTCACGGCGAGCATTGAGGCGGCGCTGGCTCGTCCCCTTCCGATCCGCGACGGCACGCGCAACGAATTGATGCCTCGAACGCTGCCGTTGTCGGCGGCGGCTTGCAAGCTGTGGTTCGAGTTCAGCGACGACGTGGAGGGTAAGCTATCCCCCGGTGGGGAACTCGAGCCTATCTCGGGCTTTGCGTCGAAGGCCGGCGAGCACGCGGCGCGGATCGCTGCCGTCCTGTCGTGGTTCGAGGATCATGCCGTGCAGGAGGTGACAGCGGCCACGCTGACAGACGCGCTCGTGATCACGAGGCACTACATGTCCGAGGCGCTGCGCCTGCGGCAGGCCGCCATCTTGCCCGCCAACATAGCGGAAGCTCAACGCCTTCTCGACTGGTTGCATCAGAAGTGGTCCGAGCCCGTCGTCTCGACAACGGAAATCGTGCGACTCGGCCCCAACTCCTTGCGGTGCGCGGACGTTGCTCGCCGGCTCATTGACATCCTGGTCCGGCACGGTTGGCTGACCGTCTGCCCTGCGGGCACCGCCGTTCGCAGCGTCCCCCGCCGCGATGTGTGGGCGATCGTGCGGGCAGACACCCACCCCCCTGCGAAAGCTGCGAACCCTGCGAAAGCTGCCCCCGTACTTTCGCAACTTTCGCGACTTTCGAGCCATCCGATGCCGCACGCACGACGACTTTCGCAACTTTCGCAGGTTTCGCAGCCCCCGCCGACGCCTCCGACGACAACGACACGGATGGGGATTGGGCACCATGAGCGCTGTTCGCGACATTATCCGGGAGTTCGGTGCGAGGGGGGTGACAGTCTACCTCGCAGGTGATGACATCCGTTGCCGGGGGCCGCGCGGCGCAGTTCCCACCGACCTGCTGGCGCGTCTGAGGGCTCTCAAGGCCGAGATCGCGGCCGAGCTTCGCGTGGCTGACTGCGGCACGATCGCAAGGCCTGCAGCCCCCCCGCCCGATCCGGTGGACATCGCCGAAGCGGCAGCGATCCGCGCCGGGGCTGCCGGGCTGACTGCTCGGGAAGCTGACACCCGTGTATTGCGCGAGCACGGTTTCAATGGTTGGCCCGCCTATGCCGGCGAGTGGCGCCGCCATATCTTGGATGAGCTGGCCGTGCTCCCGCCGACTTGCTCGATCGATGCCGTCCGCCTGAAGCGCGCAACGCAGGCGTTCGTGATGTCCACGGACCTCGACACTGCCATGTCGTGCGGCTGGAGCGTCCCGGCGCTCGTTGGCGTGCGTGCGCCTTTCGACGGCTGGCACGTCGCCGGCATCGTGTGCCTCGCGGCAATGGCCGATCCGCCGGCAAGGATCACAGCTTTCGCACCCGACCGCGTGTGCTTCACCAACAAATGCGGCACAGAGGCCATGCGCGGCCGGTTTGCTGTGGCCGATCTCGAAGCCTCGGAGCCCTGGTGGCGCTGTGGCTGGCTTGTGCATCAGGATTGAAAGGACCGCCGCTCATGGCTGACCACGGATCTCAGATCACCGCCGCTCGGCGGTATCGCCGCAGACTCTGCAAGCGGCAACGACTACTTCGCCGGCAGGCGAGGCGCCTGCAAAGTCGCTCTACTAAAGAGCCGCGACGTTGCCGACCACGGCGCGGAGATATGGAACCTGGTTCTGAGCGAGGCACCCGCTACCAAGCCCGCTAGCGCTGCAACGGCACAAGGCGACCCGGCGCTTCGAAAGTCACACAGCGCATCGGCTGCCCGCTGCGATTATCAGGTGCCACCCGCCGACGCCGAGCCGGCGCTTAACAAGACGAAACCCGCCGACGTGGAAATCCCGTTCTGACGAGGCAGCAATGTCCGACACGACAGAGACCAGGAGGCGGACCAAGCCGGGGGATTTGATCCTCGGCGCGGCCCGCATGCGAAACGAGGCCACGGCGTGCGATGGGAGCCGCCCCATCGCTCATGACCTCCGCCACGCCGATGCGGTGGAAGCGCGAGCACGGGAGCCGCTGCCCGAACGGCTCGCGATGATCGGTGCTGGCGGCGAGCTGGTGCCGCACGGCTCCGAGATCGCAGCGCCGGCCGAGTACCGCAACACCCTCCGCAAACCGGACTATGTGGCGGCCAGCGCCAGCCGGGACCGGCTCGACCTCTTGCATGATGCCGGCGCGCTGGAAACCGCCCTGGACGTGGCGGACACGGTAGGGGCGGACAACAGCATCGAGCAGATGCTCGCCCATCAACTCGCCGTTGCTCACCGCTCCGCGCTCAAGATGGCGGCGCAGATGAATCGGCAGATCGAGTGCATGAACGTGTTCAAGGACGATCGGCGGGCGGCCGCCAACGTCGAAGCAACCCGCTTGGCCGGCGCAGTGTCACGGCTGATGCAGACATTCCAGCAAGGCGCCATGACGCTGCAACGGCTGCGTAGCGGCGGCCGGCAGATCGTGACGGTGCAGTACGTCAATGTCGGCCCAGGCGGACAGGCTGTTGTTGCCGGACAGGTATCCGGAGGGGGCGGCCTTTCCGATCCGACCGGGGGAGGTGGCAGAAATGGTAATTAAACCTCATGCGCCCACCAAACTGCTCGAACGCCTCAGACTAGCGGATGCGGCGCCGAGATGCGGGGCGCGGTGCAAGTCAGATGGCCACTCTTGCCGTCAGCCCGCGATGCCGAACGGTCGGTGCCGAATGCACGGAGGCGCCAGCACCGGCCCGCGCACTGCCGAGGGGCGGGCCAAGATTGGTGCGGTTCATTGCCGGCACGGGCGATTTACGGCCGCGGCTGCTCAGGCTCGCAGCGAGGGTCGAGAAGTGCTCCGGGCACTGCGGCACCTGCTGTTGCGGTATCGAACCGATCAGACTTGAGCGGACAGCGCGGCGTTTCGGGCGGTTCATCTGGCCTGAACCCCAGTGGCCCCACTACCCGGAAGGTCAACGAGGAAATTTCGCGGCCGCCACCCACGCCGACCCCGTTACGAAAAAGCGTGCGCTCAACGCGGTGGACCAATATGAGGAGCAGATCCGCTCAGTGCTGGCGGTGTAAAAGAAATTAATCGTGCGGTGGTTGGCTGGCAGGATCACCCAGGCGTAGCGGATCGGCAAGTCCGCCAATACTGATCAGTGTTCGCTGGGATCAAGGGGTTGCTGTGGTGGGGAGTTGACAGTGATGGGGCGATCTCAAGATGACTGGATAGAACAGTGTGCGGCGGCGCGCGGTATACGCAATCGGCATGGCATCGTCTCAGCGCTCGACTACCTCATCGGTGAGAAACTGATGACGTACGCCGAGGCGGCGGCGACGCGGCCCGAGTTTGCGCGGGAGTTGCCACATTTCGTGGCGGAAGTGCTTAGCATTTTCAGTAAAGAAGAAATTGCGGCTTATCTCGAATTCTTCGAGCGGGTGTTGGCTGATGGGGAAGAGGCCGCATCCGCGGTAGTTGCCGGGGTGGAAGACGAAGAAGACTTTGTCGATACGCCGGAGAGTTGGGCCGAGCAGCAGCGGCTTCTTGCCGGATTAAAAGAGCTGCTGTTAGCGACGACGCTGGGGACGTCGTGAGTGCCAGTTCCCTGCTTGAGGTGTAACGCAGGTAGCCCGCGCCAACCGGTTGATCCGGCGGTCAGATGCGTCATTATCCCCCGGCCTGGCGCGTGATTGTCAGCTGTCTCCATTGCCTCGAGCCTAGCGGAAAGCCCATGAAGCCCGGGGATCTTGTACTTAGCGCCGCTCGCATGCGCTCGGAGGCCGAAGCCTCAAAGCGCATGACCTTGCAAAAGCTGACTCGGGGGAGGGGACCGGGGGGTGCGGTCCAATCCAGCGCTGCCGGTGACCTCCACGGCCTCACTGCTGGATAGCACGCCCCAGCGTCCATCGATAATAGGCCGCCGTCAGTTTGTTAGATTGCTTCAACGATGAGCCAACGCCGCTTTTCGCCGCAGTTTTCGCCGCGGGTCAACGACAGCGTTCTCCAGATATGCTGCTGTTCAGAGTTCGCTGCTGCGCTTGGGCTCACTGCGTCATCAGCTTTCCAGCCTTCTGCCGTGATCCCAAAGAAGTCGAGGATCCGTTACCGATGACGCGATCCCAACATCGAAATGAAAGGGGCCAGCTTGGCCACACCCTTCCGCGCCGTCGGCGGCGAGAGCGACGCCATGTCCCATGCCTTTGATGGTATGCATTTCGATCACATCTTGGTCGCTGCTGATCGCGCCAGATCCGGAGACGATGATCGCCGGACGTGACTTCGCGAGTGGGGTCGAGTGTGACGTCGTGCAGATCGATCCACTGTAACGCGCTGGCCTCGGCATTGGCCGGGTGGACGACGGCATCGTCTGTGCCATGCCATATCGCCAACCGCGGCCACGGCCCCCGATGCGGCGAGGCCAGCCGCACGATCTCACCCCACTGCTGCGGCGTTCGCTCGCGGCCCCGCGCCATGGCGTCGATCGCATCGTAGACGTTGGCGGCACTGCCGTGAGGCAGGCCGGCCACGATGGCACCGCCGGCGAACAGGTCCGGGTAGCCGGAGAGCAAGCTCGACGCCATAGCGCCCCCGGCAGACAGTCCGGTCACGAAAATGCGGTTAGGGTCGACGTCGTAGGCGGCAAGGGCGTAATCGATCATCTGCCGGATCGACAGGGCTTCACCGCTATCGCGGGAGGTGTCTCCCGCCTGATACCAGGTGAAGCAGCGGTTCGGATTGTTACGAGCCTGCTGCTCGGGAAATAGGGCGACGAAGCCATGACGCTCGGCCAGGAACGACCAACCTGAGCCTGCGTCATAGGATGCGGCGCTTTGGGCGCACCCGTGCAGGCAAACCACAAGCGGACGGGGTTCAGTCAGTCTCTCCGGCGCACGCACAAACATGCGCAACTGACCGGGATTGCTGCCAAATTGATCAACTTCGTGCAATGGACTGACGCCAGCACCGCCGGCGCGATCGCAAGGCGTGGATGCGTCGCTGACGAACTCGGGGGGAGTTCTTGGCGCAGAGGCAGGGACCCTCACCAGATTGTCTCGCTGACCCGCCATGTGACCTCTCTTTGTTGCACTGCAATATATATTGCTGCAATGCGATATAAACGAGGCGACCCCTCATAACGTTGCGACCTCGCGCGTGGTTAGATCCGGGTGTGACCATCGGCCACGGCGTTCGATACTGATCGATCCGACGCGCGCGAGTTCAGCCTCAAATGACGGCTCACAAACAGCACGGCGCGCGCCAGGTGATGGCGCGCGCCGTGCTCATGATCAAACGATGGATCCGAATCAGGCCGTCTTCTTCATCTGCGCGAAGCTCTTCGTGGCGGCCGCGCTGAGCGCCGCGTAGGGCGTTGAGGACGAGCTTGCCCTCAGGGACAGACCGGCCGTTGGTCAGGTCCTCGGGCCGGTGTCTTGAAGGCGCCATAGCCGTTGGACTGTGTAATGCTTGCCGTCCAGGGGTGGCATGCGTTCGAGCGCAGGAGGTGTCCAACCTTGGGCCAGAAGCGCTCCGTCTTGCGGGGCAACGGCTCTGTTGCCCTACTCGTCGCTGATGATGTAAGGCCGGTTACTCCTCCTGTCTCCCTTTTTAGCCGTCTTGGCAGCCATGGTCGGTCGCGCGTGCGCCAAATCTGAGTGGCAATCGGGGCGCGCGCAGAGGCTGCCACTCAGATTTTGTCCTCCAAAGGTGAGACAGAGAGAGCCCTTGAATGAGTTAGAAATCGGGGACACCCGCGCCCGCCCTCGCAGACCACATAGCCGCGCGAGAGAGATCCCCCTTAGATTAGCCCCTTCGAAGGTGAGACAGCAGTAGACGGTAAGTGCTCGACGACCAGATTTAACGTCCCGGAGGCATTATTTTGATGATTTCCTCATCGATCGGAAACAGTCCCAACAGCATCCAAGGTTGTGATTTGGAGTTTGTTTCACCCGCCCCGTAACCGGTCAATAGTTGCCGGCCATCATCATGTTCAACATTCAATGCATTAATATAACCCCTTGCTAGGCTATCAAGGCGCGCTATATGGGAGCTAACATCATCGGACAGATTTATGATGGCCTGCTTGCGTGCAACATCAGCGGCTGCGAGCGCCCTGAGCAGGAGGCCCGCCTTAAAGCCCCATCTAATGCCATCTTTCTTATTGCTTCCGGGTCGCAATAGTAGTGTTATTTTTGGCAAAGTCCGCTCTATCACTCCGTCGTCTCCACCAATTTTCCATTCGTCAATTTGAATAGCCTTTATTGCCAATCCTATGGCCGAACTAAGCCGTTCATCCTTTATGAAGTAGGCAGCGCGACACAGGGCCAAAATAGCAGCAGCTTGGCAATCGATGTAGCCGTCTCCATCTAAACACCGGAAAACGCCATGGGCTGTCCCCGCGTCGGTGACATGTTGCGTTGCCAAGATTAGGTCCACCAGCCTTATTTCGTGCCTCAAATATTCTTGATCTCCTGATGCGCGATACATGCAGTCGAGCGACATGACTGCAAAGGCCAAGCCTCTGACGAACGGGGAGCCCCCAGCGTTGTTCGAGGTGAAGTTTTGTTCATAGTGTTGCAAATGGGAATCATACCAAGAGCGAGTTGAAGACAATAAAGACTGATCATAAAGTGGATAGTCGTCATAGCGACGATGGCTTGCGAACATATACTGACAACTGATCGCATTCAACTCTGCGCCATAATCGTAAGTCTCGCTATAGTCCAGCAGCGCAGTCTTCGAATGGTTCAAGAACTGAGTCGGGTCATTCTGCACGCCGCCCGCGCGCAGCAGCTTTCGTTCCGAAATCGAATGGGTAACTCCCGGTAATATAGTCTCAGCGGCATACAAGCTATATAGCCAATGAAAGTTGCCACCACGCTGGCCTTCCGCCACAACTTCAATAAGGGAATTCGGATTGTCGTATCTCGAACTTATTGAATAGGAGAAGCCTGGGCTGCCGAGCTGAACGACGTTGCTCCAGGAGGTCGGGCCGGTTGCTAAACTTTGTCGACCGTCTGCTGGGGAGTTCGTGCATTTCGGAAGCCCAGCCGACTGCCAACAAAAACGCGAATATGAAATTGACGGACTAAAGATGAAAGCTGGTCCATGCTGCTCGTGAACCGGACGCGGCTCAATGGAGCGGCGGGGTCGAGAGCCTCGATATTCACTTGCTGGTCCACGTAGGTGGAGGCAGCATGGATAAAATACCTGTATGTTATGAGGGCAACAGGATGTTTGTCGCTATGGTTCAACCGCAAAGCGGCAGTGTAGCTCAAGGCAACAGAATTCTCTGATTGTTTTATAACCGCTTCCGAAATGTGATCTCTGACGAAGAATTGATACTCTCGTCCATTCGCGTTAAACCGTAGCCAGTTTCCTCCAAACCGAAGAGCATTGGTGCTTCGTCCGTCATGAAATCTATAGGACACGTTTATTTCATCGGCGCGCAAGTTGCCGGTGACCTCCAGCAGCCCGTTGTGGACTTTGAAGCTGCTTGCGTCGGCTCGATCAATTACCAAGGTGGGGGCAGCTAAACGGCGATAGATAGCCGAGTCGTTCCACATTGTCTTGATAAAGTTTGTTAGCCCGTCCGCAACTTCCCTATATTTTGCGTAAGCCGCTGGCACAATAAAGGCTTCCAGCGCTTTGGCGTTGTCGTCTGCCCAATACCAGCTGTCACCTTGGATAGGCTTTTCCGTTTCGCTGAGCGCCGCAACGTCGCGTTTGAATAGATGCTTTGCAACGAAGTCCAAAAATGGCTGAGCGCGTTGCAAATAGTCGCTACCTGCCAAAGCTCCCTTGATTCAGTAGTCGCAATGATTGGCTCGGAATCGAGATCCTGTCCTGCGTCCAACCGTTGGTTGGCATTAGTGTCGTCACAATGAGTAATGCCGCAATAGCTCGCTGTAGCATTCCGCTCCCCTCGCTACCGCGCCTGGGCTTGCCAGGACGGCCCGACCTTCGTTCGCTTGTCCAAGTGGGTTTCGATCCCCACCGCTCGCACTTCTACATCGCATCCTCCAAGCCCCGAACGGCCCGGAGCCCCCACAGACCTCCGAGTCGTTCGCGTATAACCCCCACCCATCAACACGCAGCCCCCCATGCGGGCTTGGAATCGCGCTGTGAATAGATGAGCCGCCCGTCCTGGTCCAGCACCAATTGGGGGGAGGCTTCCGCACTGCAACATAGAGCGGCTGGTCAGTTCCGCATCGCTGGCCAAACGCACCTCGACCGTAGCCCACGTCTTGAGCGTCCGGCGTTGTTGGGCTCAAGGCGGCAACATGGAATGGGAGCTCGCGCTCCTGTTCCGTCTTTTTGCGTCGCGATCCGCGAGACTTAAGC
The DNA here is from genome assembly GCA_963847435.1 of uncultured Alphaproteobacteria bacterium. Classification (GTDB taxonomy): domain Bacteria; phylum Pseudomonadota; class Alphaproteobacteria; order Rhizobiales; family Hyphomicrobiaceae; genus CAWJZR01. The sequence goes on from CAWJZR010000003.1 coordinate 115,550, forward strand.
AATACGGCGCGCGCCGCCTCGGCCAATAGCCGATGGTCCCACGGGTCGCCCGGGACCCGAAGTGTAATGCCCAGGTTGAGTTGCGTCGTGGCCCAGTCGGCTTGTTTACGCCGCTTATTCGGCCTGATCGGACCAGCACCTCGAGCCCGTAGGCTCGCCAGTTGCCTGT
>CAWJZR010000004.1:0-150488 GCA_963847435.1 uncultured Alphaproteobacteria bacterium
ACCGAGTACCTGATCGAATAGTTGGGGGGAGGTAGAGACTTGATTGGATCGGACTTCAAATGCAGATCCTGTCCAATTTTGACGAGTTTGCTGAACGTCGCCGAGCTCAAATCCAGTGCTGGATGAGAAGCTTGCTTTGTCCTCCTTGTCGAACCTTTCACTCGCCTCGGCGCACCGCGCCTGCCTTGGCCCAGGCTCGATCGGACGCCGCGTTCGGCTGCGAAGGTGACGTGGTCTTCGAGTGAAGTTGACGATTTCATCACTGCGCTGCTGGGAGACCATCGGGTCATCTCAACGCGATCGTGGAGGACCTCATCAAAGCCATAAAGATCACCTACTGTCTAAGCCTCACATGGATTTCCGCTATCGCGGCCGCGCAAACTTAGCTTACTGACCGTTACTTACACCGGAGCCGACTGCCTGCGGTACACCCCGACCAAGCTGTGCGCGTCCTGCAACGGGCCGCATGGAGCCCGATGTTGAGGGGCCGACACCACTGACGGCGCACCACGTCGCATTATGTTGGCCGCTACGTTGAGTGTTCCAGCGCAACATCCTGGCCTCTTGCGTCACCGGGTACTGCCAGAATTCATGATCTCTTACTCCCTGGATGATGGTCTGGCGACCGTTGAAAAAATAAACAATCAATGCCTGCAATTGCATAATTCATCTGGCTACGAGCAACTGCTGTGCCGCCTTTTGGCGGTTAGTTTACACTGTTGGTTGAGTATTTGGTTAAAGCCTGTTGACCGAAAATCCGTTCGGACACAGCCAGATGCCTCAACGACTTTGATTGGACGCCTTTTGCCGGGTGCGCGCCCTTGTTCGCGCCCTTGGAGCACTTTGCTCTCTGCTCTGCAATGCGAAGGAGATCAAAATGGAAACAAGAACTGCGGCCATTCTGAGATCAATGGGCTCGGCACCCCCAGTGAAAGAGGCATTGGCCGTGTCCCGATTTGGCATCGTCGGAATAGTCCTGATCAGCATGGTCATGAACGTGCTGGTTTTCTGACTGCACGATTCTACATGCTTCAAATCTATGACCGGGTGCTTCCCGGACATAGCATCCCGACTTTCATCCAGATTTTAGCCCTTATTCTCTTCGTTACACATTGCTCTTCGGACCTCATCAGAACGCGACTGATGGTGCGTCTCGGGGCGCCGTCCTCGATATCAAGCTCGCAGACGCGGCATTCAATCAGCATACTGAACTCTATGGGCAGGTCGCAGGCGGCAACGAGGCTTTGCGCGATTTAGGCATCATTCGCCAGTTCCTCTCGCCGGGTCTGCTGCGGTATTCCTGTGGATATCTTTGGTTGCCCTTCTACATATATATCATTCCCTGCTGCATCCCGTTGTGGGCTGGGTGTTGAGCTTGGGTGCCGTAGCATGATCATTGCGGGTTGCAATGAATGGGCAAGCCGAGGACTGGGGCGGGCTGTGGAGGCATAAACACCACGGGAAGATCAGCGCGGCCTATGCCCTGAGCGAATCGACAATTCGCTCGGGGCATCGGCCACGAACTGATCTTCCCGTCGCCTGTATGCCTCCACAGCCCGCGCCGGTCCTCGGCTTGCCCATTCATTGCAACCCGCAATGATCAGGAAAACGACAGCACTCCCGATCGCGACCCAGCCCACAACGGGATGCAGCAGGAAAATGATGCCCATGTAGAAGGGCAACCAAAGGAATATCCATAAAGTTCTACCGCGGCAGGCCCGGCGAGGAACTGGCGAATGATGCTGTAATCGCGCAAAGCCTCGTTGCCGCCTGCGACCTGCCCATAGAGTTGAGTATGCTGATTGAATGCCGCGTCTGCGAGCTTGATATCGAGGACGGCGCCGAGACGCGCCATCAGTCGCGTTCTGATGAGGTCCAAAGAGCCGTGTGTAACGAAGAGAATAAGGGCTAAAATGCTGAATGCGACGAGGGTCGGGATGCTATGTCCGGGAAGCACCCGGTCATAGATTTGAAGCATGTAGAATGGTCCCGTCAAAACCAGCACGTTCATGACCATGCTGATCAGGACTGCCCCAACAATGCCAAATCGACACACGGCCAATGCCTCTTTCACTGGCCTTGCCGAGCCCATTGATGTCGGAATGGCCGCAGTTCTTGTTTCCATTTTTGATCCTCCTGCGCATTGCAGAGCAGAGAGCAAAGTGTGTGCCAAGGGCGCGAACAAGGGCGCGCACCCGGCAAAAGGCGTCCAATCGAAGTCATTAAGGCGCCCTGTATGTGCGAACGGCTTTTCGGTCACAGGCTTTAACCAAATACTCAACCAACAGTGTAAACTAACCGCCAAAAGGCGGCACAGCAGTTGCTCGTAGCCAAGTGACAAAGGCCATTGCAGGCATTGATTGTTTATTTTTGAAACAGTCGCCGGCCCATCATCCAGGGAGTAAGAGATCATGAATTCTGGCAGTACCGGGATGACGCCCGAGGCCAGCACGTTGCGCTGAAACACTCAACGTAGCCGCCGAGAGCGTCGACGTGGTGCACCGTGATGCTGTGGCCCCTCATCGGGCTCCATGCGGCCCGTTGCCGGACGCACAGCTTGGTCGGGGTCTTTCGCGGCAGTCGCTCGGTGTAAGTAACGGTCAGTAAGCTAAGTTAGCGCGGCCGCGATAGCGGAAGCGGCCATGTGAGGCCCGGAACGCAGGAAATCCCTGTGGCTTTGATGAGGTCCTCCACGATCGCGTTGAGATGACCCGACGGTATCTGCGCAGCGCAGTGATGGAATTGTCAACTTCACTCGAAGACCACGTCACCTGCGCAGCCGAACGCCCCGTCCGATCGAGCCTGGGCCAAAAGGCAGGAGCGGGGTGCCGAGGCGAGTGAAAGGTTCGACAAGGAGGACAAAGCAAGCCCCTCATCCAGCACTGGATTTCAGCTCGGCGACGTTCAGCAAACTCGTCAAGATTGGAACAGGATTTGCATTTGAAGTCCGATCCAATCAAGTCTCTACCTCCCCCCAACTATTCGATCGGTGTACTCGGTCGGCAAAGGTGCCTGCGGCTGACCTCGGGATCGAGCCGATCTGCAGAGTTATTGAGATCGCCCCGTCGACTTACCATGCCCACGTCGCTCGGCGTTACAAGCCGGAGACGGCGCCGCCGCGCGTCAAGCGCGATGCCATGCTCAGCGTCGAGATCAGAAGGGTTTTCGATGAGAACTTTCAAGTCTACGGCGTGCGCAAGGTGTGGCGTCAGTTGCTTCGCGAGGGCCACGACGTCGGCCGTTGCACGGTGGCGCGGCTGATGAAGAAAGAGGCTCTCCAAGGGGTGATCCGTGGTGGCCGTGTGCGTACGACCGTGAGCGACAGAGCGACGCCTTGTCCACTCGATCACGTCAATCGGAAGTTCCGGCACTCCCGGCCGAACGTGCTGTGGGTCTCGGACTTCACCTACGTCGCGACGTGGGATGGCTTCGTCTACGTCGCGTTCGTCATCGACGCGTACGCTCGTCGCATCGTCGGCTGGCGTGTCAGCCGGTCAGCGCATGCGGGTTTCGTTCTCGATGCGCTGGAGCAGGCCATCCATGATCGCAAACCTGTCTCCGGCGGCGGCCTCGTGCACCACTCCGATCGCGGCGTGCAGTACGTCTCGATCAAGTACACGGCGCGACTCGCCGAGGCCGGTCTCGTGCCGTCGGTCGGCAGCGTCGGCGACAGCTACGACAATCTATGGACGCCTCCCGCGGCAAGATGCTTTCTGATGTCGACACCGGCCTTGGGTGCGTAAATCTATCCGGCCTGTTGCTGGAGCGACTACGCTCCTGGCCAAGATGGGAATCCGCTGCCTTCTCCCTCATAACGCGATCGGCCTCGAAGGCCATGTCGTAGGTCAGGGTCGAGGGCGCGGTCCTTGCCGTGTCGCCATCATCTCTCATCTCGCACGCATCATCGCTTGCGCGATGATCTTTCGGCCCGCATCAGGCGTGGGCGTAATCCTCCTGCCGCATCAGCATGGCCCAGGCGATCCGGACTGTCTTGTTGGCCATCGCCACGATGCCCTTATTGAATCCGCGTCGATCGATGACCGCCTGGAACCAGCGTGAGCGCGCATCGCTCTTGGTCTTCAATCGCAATGCCACGGCTCGCGCGCCATGCACGAGTTGCCGGCGCAGGTAGTGGTTCGCACGCCGCCCCACCCCGCCGAGACGAGACTTGCCCCCAGTCGAGTATTGTCGTGGCACCAGGCCGATCCATGCCGCCATCTCCCGCCCTGAGCGGAACTGGCGCGGATCGCTGATGCTGGCGACGAGCGCGGTCGCAACGATCGGGCCGACGCCAGGAAGCGTCATCAGGCGACGGCAGGTCTCGTCCTCGCGGCTGATGGTGCCAAGTCTCTCGTAAGTCGTTCGATCCGCCCATCCATCATCTCCAATTCGTCAAGAAGCGCTTCGAAAGTCTCACGCGCCATCGCCGAGAGGTTGGCTTCAGCAAGCCCGTTGCGAATCCGAAGCAGAAGCAGCGCCGCACCCTTCGGATAGATCAAGCCATACTCGGCGAGCAGACCACGTAGGTGATTGATCAGGCTCGTGCGTTGGGCAACAAGGCGATCACGCACCCGATGCAGCGACTGCAAGTCCTGCTGCGCCTGCGTCTTCACCGGCACGAAGCGCATCGTCGGGCGCGAGGCCGCGTCGAAGATCGCCTCGGCGTCTACCGCATCGTTCTTCGATCCACGCACGAAGGGCTTGACGAAGTGCGGGTTGATCAGTCGCACCTGCCGCCCAGAGGCGATGAAGAGGCGCGCCCAGTAATGCGCGGTCGCGCAGGCCTCCATGGCGATCACATTTGGGTCGAGCTTGTCGACCAGTGCTGGCAACCCCTGACGCCCGACACGTCGTGAGACAATCTCCCCGTTAGCGCTCACGCCATGCACGTGAAACGAATGCTTCGCCAAATCAATTGCCAGCATCTGCATCGCTCTATCCTCCAGCTCATCATCAAAGGCGCCCCAGAAAAAGGCGCGGAGCGGGAGGCGTCCATCCCATAACGCGCTCGCCGAGACGATCAACGGCCTCTACAAAGCCGAACTGATCCATCGGCGCGGGCCGTGGCGCACTCTGGAGGCCGTCGAGTACGCCACACTCGAATGGGTCGACTGGTTCAACAACCGCCGCCTGCTGGAGCCCATCGGCAACATCCCGCCGGCTGAAGCCGAAGCCGCCTACTACGCAAGCCTGGAAGAACTTGCCAAACTCGCCGCGTGACACAAACGAAACAGCCTCCGAGAAAGTCGGGACAGTTCAATATGGGGCTGCTGATGAAGAAGCTCAAAGACATGGGTGTTGATGAAAATACCATTGTCGTGTTCACCACCGACAACGGCACCGAGGTCTTCACCTGGCCGGATGGCGGTCAGACGCCGTTTGCACAGAGCAAAGGCACGATCTTCGAAGGCGGCTTCCGCGTACCGGCCATCATGCGCTGGCCGGGCAAGGTGCCCGCAGGTAAGGTCGAAAACGGCATCATCTCGGGGCTTGATTGGTTCCCGACCCTTCTTGCCGCCGCTGGCAATCCGAACGTCGTCGAATAAAGGCGCGAGCTTCAATCTCGACGCGGTAAAGGCAAAAATTGCGGCGGCAAGGTCTGCGATAGCGAAGTAGCTGCGCCGCCAATCCTCGCGACCACTGCCGGGCGGCTTACAAAAAGGCCGCCCGTGTTGTTTGATGCCAACACTGGGCTTGACCCAAAGTCCCGGCAGCACCGGGCTGGACTGGAGCAACTTGGTTCAAAAGCGGATGGTGCCAGAGCCAATAATTAAATCACCTTCCCAGCAATTCTTGACGTTGAACTCATGATAGTAACGCAGGTTGAAAACAGACGGCATCTCGGCGTGGTCCGCAGGCCGTCGAGCCTCCATGGTCGACTCGGTGCGGGGCGCGCCCTCCGCAGTGACCGTCAGAAGACGGGTTCGACTCCCGTAGGGATCGCCAGTAATTTCAAATAGTTAATGTTCACCGCGCGTGAACACCGCAAAACTAAGCCACCAGATAGCCACCATGCTGCTGGCATGAGACACTGCGCATAAGAGGAGCCGGCCCGACCGTCCATTGCAACGCGATAGGATTCTTCACCGTCACGAGCGTCGTGCTGAAGAATGAGTGCCCAGCCATGTACGAGTGGCCGATAATCGTCATCTTATTGATCGCGTTCACTTTACTTCCGCCCATGGCGATCTGGTGGCTAAGCCAACGATCACGGCTCTCGTGTTTCCTGCGCAGCCTCGATGGTGTGCAATCACAGTTCATGGGTTTAATGGGCGTGCTGTTTGGTTTGAACCTTATTTTCATATGCAATGAAATTTGGCCAAAGTAGAGATGCCGCGATACTTGCCATGTCGCGGGAAGCTGAAGCTTTGCGCAATATCGGGCGGATTGCCGCCAACATTCCCGACCACGGAGGCCTTCCTGTTTTTACTGCTGCACATCAATACCTCCACGCGACAATAGAGAATGACTTTCAGAAACACCCCTTGGTGTTCACAAAGGGGATGCCGCCTCGATCAGACAAGACCTCTTTGCCCGCCCTTGTTATTTTGTCCGATGTTATCTTAAGCAGCAAATTCTTGGAGAGACTGGACCCAATCATTAAAACAATGCTTATTGCGCAATTGGCAATTGTTCGCGACAAACGCCTCGATCGCGTCGCGCTCTTAACGTTACGCCCCAATAGGGTAAAATGGATTTCATTGATTTTTCTCGAGGTGATGTCTCTGTTCAGCATTGCCCTGGTTCACATCACAAACGGGCGCGCGCTTTTGGCTGCCTGTCTTCTCTATCTCGGCACGGTCAATCCATTTGTCCTTACCCTATATAGCAGCCAATGGCCTTTCTCAGGGATTGATCCGCTACATCCGATAGCTCTTACGGCGGCTCTCGAGAGGCTTGAAAGTATGGAAGCGGTCTATAAGCAATAGCAATGTCCTCGGATGCAAAAGAGGTGCAATTCCGCACCGTGGCTGGCACCGACAGCCCAGCTACCGGGCACCCGACTTACGGCTCGCCGATCTCGTATTCGCTGCAGACCGGCGACATCCGCCCCGGAGAGCGCGATAGACAAAAGAGCACGCTGTCGTCGGGAAGGATGGGCGACGGCAGGCGTGCTCTGGCCCCAAGAGCTGGCTTCCGCACTCTTGAGCCTTTTTGCGGCTACTGCTTAGCGAGCCGCTCTGGCCTCGTTGGAGGTGTCAAGGCCAGCTCACATTCTAATCTGGCGCTTGCCAAAGTCAGCTGCGCCGACGAACTAATCAAAGGACCAAGCGGGCATAGGGCTGATGCGAGCACGACTCCAAAACAACAGGAACAGGATTCCGATCAATAGCCAAACGCGGATTGCGACGAACGCTCTCTGCCACAGAGTGACGCCGAGCAAATCATAGTCCATTTGTCGTTCCCCTCGTTAGCTGTTGATGCATGTTTGCGAGGTAGACGCCATCGCCTTAGGTATTGCGCGCGATGTCCGGCTCATGATTTGTAGGCCGCGAACAGGTCGCCAACCTCAGCGTTTTGATGTTCGGAAAAGCGGGCTCGGCTTAACAAAAACTTGGAAACCGCAACCTCATCGGGCGGTGGCAACGCAATCATGTTGGAGCGTTTCGCATCTTGAACGTCTGCCTACCGCTACTACCAGAAATCCCCATTTCGAGGGGAGGTTCTGGGGCCATAACGCCCAGCTCATCTGCTGGGCCACGTCGCTGGAGTATATCCGCCTTATCCCAATTGGGTGTTGGATGAGCTAGAGGTCGTCAATTGACCCAGTGCCAATTTGAACACGCGGTTCGCCCAAAACGCGAACTCGAATCGCTTGCTGGCCGGCGGTGGGAGGATCGGCGCGAGTTCTGATGAGGGTCACGAGCGCCGGTATATCCCCGCAACGCACTTCACTCGCGGGTAGTGCCGACGGCGTTTCGCGGTCGCACTTCCTATGCAGATGCTGAACCGGCGATGGCCTTCGGAAGGGGTTGGCTGGCGTCGGTTGTCACCGGTGCTACCCCCGAGACCGTCAGGGGTCGCCTAGCCTCCTTTGCCACCGGTGTCACTCGATGCCGCGTGAAAGTTTCGGATCGCGCGGCGAATCGGTGTTCGCTGAGGCGAGTGGTGTTCGCTGGGGCGGTTTCGTCGATGCCCTCGCGGACCGTCTTGCAACAGATCGTCTCCTTGGCCGTGATGGTCTCATCCGATCGAATGCCCAGCGATCTTGCTATGGCACGAAACATGGCGAGTACTCCGGTGTGTTCCCCCGGCAGGCGGAGGTGCGGTGTGGCTTTCGTTGCGTCGCCGGTTGGCGCAATGGGCAGAGCCGGCGCAATCTGCCTTCGCTGTCACCCTCCTTTGACCGCTGAGGACCGCACCATTGCGGCCGCCCGCCCGCGCCAAGGACGGGCAATCGCTATTCTGGGTAGGGGTGTGGCGGCCCACCGACGTTTGCCCGTCTGCATGCGACGCGATCGCGGCAATCGCTATCCCTGAGCCGCCTGCACTTGAGGTCGGGATTGAATTCCGCGATCATATTACCGAATGCAATGGCTGCCGGTGTTGGCAGGACCATACCGGCTTGCGAATCGAATTTTAGAAGCCTGCCTTTTGGAATCTTTTCGACCCGCATTGAGCGTGCCAATCATCGCGCTTTCCCATCTTGCCGTACCGCTTTTATCCCGCCGCGCGTCAGCATGCTCAACAATTCTCTTTCAGGAGCTTTGCCTGGCTCTTGAGCAGCCTCGCAAGCTCTCGCAGCATTGCGCGCTCGTCGCCCTTGAAACCCCGCATGGCGGACGTGGCCTTACCTTCGGGCGTCTTCGGCCCAGTCGACCGTTGCCACGGCTTCCACTGACGTATCATCTGGGATCGCAGGGCTCGATGCTCGGGCGTTCGTGGATAGCTCATCGTTAACTCCTGATAGTTGGATCGGCTGAATTGAGTTTTTTGCCGCGGGCGCGCGCGGGGCTACCGTCGCCCCATTGTTAATCTGCTGCGGCCCAGTCGTGACGTTGGCTTGCTTAGCAAAGATAACCGGCGGGTTCTTGATCGCGGCCAGGGTCTCAAGGGTTGCGCGGCATTGGCTCTGTGCTTTCAGCGCCAGCCGCAAATACGTTTCCGTGGCCAGTAAATATTCACCCATGTTCGCAGCAGCCCGCCGGGCCATTTCGTTGAAGATCGCATCGAGCGTGCCCGCTTGAACGAGCAAGGTGCGCTCGGCGCCTTCCAGATTGCCGCGCTTGACCTCTTTGATGTGCAGGCTCAGTGCCTCAAGGCACTCCGTAACGCCGTGCTCACCCATTATGGGTTTGATGAAGGGACGGCTGGTCACGACGGCCCGAACGGCAGGATCGAAAGCCGCCCGCGCCTTGGAGAGCGCGTCACTCTCACCCGGCTTCCGGGTGATTTCCAGGGGCCGCTCTGGCGGGGTGGATGGCGTCGGCGACGAGACCGTCGGTTTGTTGGTTTTGAGGCCCATCACTGTCTCGGCTCCGAGGTTGTTGGGATTCCCAGCGCGGCGAGCGCCGCCCCGGCTTCTGCTGTCCGGCACTCATGCCATTCACGCCAGCACCGTCCATGCAGCCAGACGTGACCGGTGTTCGTCGTCCCGAACGGCACCAGGGCTTCGCGCTCGGGTCCATCACCGCATGCGTGGCATCGGTCCGGGGACGAGCGGACAGGATGGCGGTTCAGCCATTTCGCGACACAACAGGCCATGGCCCGCGCTTCCGTATCAGCTCGACTGGGGCCGCCATCGAGCTCGACGATGCCGGCCCGCTCGTCGAAGTAGGCACGCCAATCATCGACGTTCCATTGAGGTGCCCCGGACGGCTTGTGATTGAGATCGGGCACAACTTGAGGTGGGACCGCCCCAGGTTCGACAGGTCGGCAACTCACGCCCGCGAGCGAGCCCCACTTCGGCAGGCTCGGGCGGTGGCGTGATCCGCTGGCGCCATGCAGACATCTGACGGGCCGCCAATTTGTCGCGATCGGCGCCAGCTTCACCGGCAGCGGTGCGCTGGGCTTGCGCCGCGGGCATGTCCCAAGCCTCGGTGCGGAGCGCGAGGCGCTCGCGGTATGCGACGATCGCCGCCGACGGGTCGGCGGGGATCGTTGTCGCCCCCGTCCCCTGTGCCGTTAGAGCCAATAGTGCCGATAGCCCGCGGGGTCCGGCCGGGTCCAAGCGCGACACGTCCGCGCCAATAGTGCCATTAACGCCAATAGCCTCCTGCCCCGACCTATTGGCACTATCGTCATTATTGGCTATGGCACGGCCCGATGAAATTGCGACCGCCATTCTGCTCGACCAGCTCGTCATGGCCGTCCCCCATGCACACGAGGGTCGACGGCATAGTCGCTACGCTGGCGACCTGAAGAGGTGCCGTCACGTCCACCGATTGCCTTCAGCCAATTGGCTTCCTCCAAGGCGCCGATCGCCGCGGCAACGGCGCCTGCCTCGCGTAGGCCCGGCAACCTCCAATCCCGTCGAACCTCGCGCGCATTGATCGAGGTCGCGCGTCGCTCCAGGATCGCGCGCGCGAGCGTTGCAGCCTGCTGGTCTATCTTGGGAAAGGCCGCCTCGCCGAGCACGCGGACCAACATCGGCTTAACGTATGACTCGACTAGGTCGAGAGCGGAGCCCAGCGCCTTGCCGGAAACCTCATGAGGCTCCGCGACGCCTTCCGGGCCGGCAGCCCACCATAGCAACTCCAGGATAAGCGCCAGCCGCAGCGCCTGCCCTGGCATCTTGCCGAGCGCCGACGCCATCAGTCCGGCTGCGGTCTGTGAGCCCCGATGGAGCCGACCAACATGGCCCAGAGGATCGCCGGCTCACGCCATTCGGGCCAAGGTGAAACCCACCGCGCGGCGCCGATGATGCCTGCCGCGCTACCGAGCAAAGCCCAAGCCAAGTAATCGATCGGGGCCGATTTGCTCTCGGCTGCTTGCTTGATCCACGTTGCGATTGGCCCGAACATGTTTAGGTCGAGGATTGGCGCTGGCAGCGCAGTCCGCTGCACAATCGACATATCAGGGATGGCAGATGTTGCGGGTTCCGCCGCAACAATCATTTCGCGCAATCTTTCGACAGTGACGTCCTCGGGCAGCAAATCAGCGAGGTCCCAACTCTCGGGCCAGCCAGCCGGGACAGTGATAATGAGGACAGACAGCGCGCCGGCCGCAAGCGCCAGCCGGGCCACCTGCTCCGCGTATCGGCTGCCGGGCTCATCATTGTCCGGCCAGATCACCACGATGCGACCCTCGAGTGGTGACCAGTCGGCCGTGTTTGCCGCCCCTGCACCGCCGGACGACGTGATGGCCGCGAATCCGGGCAAAAGCTTAGCGGCGGCATCGGCGGATTTCTCGCCCTCAAGGACGAGCACGGGCGCACCTGGGCTCTGGGCCAGCCTATCGCGCCCGTAGAGCGGGCGCGGCTGCGGCGGGTGTTTTTTGTGCCATGCCAGCGTGCCGACATCGTTGCGCCACAGCGTCAGCGGCACGAATTGCTTGCGGTCGTTGTCGCGCCGCGGATCGTAGCGATCGACGGCGAACGAAAGGCACCCTTCCGCATTGTGATAATTCCAGCGCTGGGTGCCGCAAAGCGGCGGCATCGCCGGAGCGTCATCGGGGACCACGGAGACCCATTGCTGAGCTTTTGCCGCAGACACTTGAGCATGACCGTTGAGCCGAGCACTAACGGGAAGAGGATCGAACATCCCGGCAGGTTCAATCATAGTCCTGCACCCCGAGCATGTCGGCGAGGTGCCGTGCTGCATCGGCTTGACCGAGCCCGGCCAGATAGGCGACAAGGCTCACCACGTCACCGCCTCGGGCGCCGACGGCGAAGTCGGACCACTTGCCTGTATTGAGGTTGATCGAGAACGAGCCCGCTCGTTGATCCGCCCGACGCGGGTTCCGAGCGACGTACTCACGGCCGCGGCGCTGGCCATCAGGAAGCCATCGGGCGCACAGGTCAGGCAGGTACGGAAGTGCCGCCCTGTTGATCGCGCCGAAATCAATGATGGATCTGTATTTCATGTGTCCGGTCTCGTTGATGACCGACTGCCGGATGGCTCGAATGCATTGAACGCGACTACATTTTCAAGTATCAGCTCTGGCAGTCGATGATTGCCGTTGTCGATGTCGGAAAATTGCCGCCGCTGCCGGTCTGCCGCCGGGGCGGCGGTGCCGTTTTCAGGATGCGCGATCGCGCTGGGACTTGGCGCGCTGCACTAGCGCGTCGATCTCTGCGCGCAGAAAAAGGGGCTTTCCGGGAACGATATAGATTGGCGGAGGGTAGATCCTCGCCTTGACCTTTCGCCATGTCGTGGTGCGGTGCTCATGGAACAGTGCGGAAAGGTCGGTCAGCGTGTAAAAGCCGGATGCGATGGAATGCGGCGTCATGTTGGGCTCCGTCGAATTGCGTTGCGACGGGTTTGCCAGCCGGAATGGACAAAGTCAGAAGCTAATATGCACCTTGATCTCAACCCGTACTTTGCCCACCTGACTTCGGTGGACGGAAGACGAGAGGGATGACGCCTCCAATGAACTGCACCTGCAACCTATTGGCCTTGCCAGCCCGGAAGTCATCGAGCGCATGCTCAAGGTCGGAAAAGAACCCTTTAAGCCAAGAGTCGGATCGCCCCTTGCGACCATCTTTCCCGACAAGGATGCTGTTGACCTCTATAGCGAGCTTCTCGCCGACCGCTTCCCTAAGGAGGCGTTTCTTCTGACGATCCCTGAGGATAGCGCGGCGCTGCCGCGCGCTCTTGACCGTCCGACTGAGGTAAAGGTCCGCAATCACCAATTTCGCGATTTCAGGATCCGACAGTTGCGTTCTAGGAATACCGTCGAGATCCTCTTTTGAGGTGCTGCTATCGTCCTTCGCCGGCTTGAATGCGTCGACGTGCACGCGCGCGAGTGCCAGAATAAGCTTGAATTCGGCGTCAGGCGCATACGGGTCAGCATTGTATTTCGCGAACAGCACTGAAATGCGCGGAAGCCCCGACACCATGCACTCCGGGTGATGCTGGCGTGCCATGTGCAGGAGCAGATCTGTTTCCCAGCCCCGGCAAGTTTGATCGACATCATAGTGCTCGGCCAGCGCCTGAATGCGGGAGAGAAGCTCGTCTCTGTCGCGCTGCCTTCTGCGTTCGATTGCCGCGAGCCACTCCGCTTCCGAGATGTTAAATATGCACGCTGCTGTCGTTACGATTTCTGGAGCCTCTAGGCCCTCAAACCCGATGAACCTCGGGCGCTTCTTCAGGACACCTGAATAAGGCCGTCCTTTTCTTGGCCTGCCCACAGCTGCGCGCTCCGTGCGTTCTGAGAGACGGGGAACAGCATGGCGTGCGCTGTGTCCGGCTGGCCGGCCTAGCCCGTCCGTTCCGTGTTAACCGTGCGTGCGCAAGGGCACAACATTGCTGTCCGGCTTTCCGTCGATGATGTTCTGCAGGTGTGCGGCCCATGCCTCAACCAGCCGGCGGATGCGATTTAGCTTCGAGGCTTGCGTGTAATGGGCATCGGTCACGCTGCCACTGATGTGACCGAGCAGCGCCTCGATCGTCTCGCGGTCGAAGTCCAGCTCCTCGGCGGCACGATGCGCGCACGTGCGTCGCAGATCGTGCGGGCTGAATGGCTCGCCGGGAATCACCCCCGATGAACACAGCCGGCGCAGCGCAGTCCGGAGTACGCCTTCGGTCAGCGGCTGATCCCGATCGACAAAGGCCCCGCGAAACACGTACGCCGATGGTCGCGCTTCCTCTGCGTTGACGGTCCGCCGCCGCTCGATGATAGACAGGGCCGGCGCCGACAGGGGCACCACGATCTCGCGCTTATTCTTGGTCCGAACGGGTGGAATGCGCCAAAGGGAGCCGGCGCCTTCAGCTCGAACTCAGTCCAGGCTGCACCCAGCACCTCGTCGGCCCGGCGAGCAAGCAAGAGGCACAATCTCGCAGCATCAGCGGTGCCAGGTTCAAGGCCATTGCCTGACGCCAGCGCGCGCCAGAACGTCTGGAGCTGATCGTTGGTCAGCTTGCGGGTCCGTGGCGCTGGTGGTGCGGCCTTTCTGACCTGGCCCGCGACATTTTGGGTGAGGCCTGTCGCGCGCCATCGGGCAACGCCCAGGCCCCAGGAGAAGACGCCATGGATCGCGACGTGGCAAGCCCGCGCTGCGGACGGAGAGCCTCGGTCGGTGATGCGCTCCAGGATGCGCTCGACATCGAGCGCCGTGACCTCGCATGCCGGCCTGCGTCCGAGATCAGGCAAGGCATCCTTCTCGAGGATGCGGCGGGTCTCGTCGACCGACCGGCGCTTGGCCTTCTCCTTGGCGAGCAGGTAATCCTCGACCAGCTTGGCGAAGGTCATCTGCACGCGTTCGGCGTCGATTTCGCGCTGGGCCTGCTCCTCTCCCAGCGGATCACCGCCCGCCTCGATGCGCACCAACGTGGCCCGCCAGCGTTCCCGCACGGTGGGGATGTCATTCTTGTGGTCGCCGATCTTGATCTTGCGACGGACGCGCCGGCCGCCGATCCGTACATCGTAGACGACGCGCCAGGCGCAACGCCCCGTCCCCACCACCTCGAGCACCAGCCTGTTGAGGAGGCTACCTTGCGGTGTCCGCAGCCGATATTCCCGGCGCTTGCTCGCCTCGCGGATGACGCGATTGATGCCCTTAGGCTCGAACGTCAGCAGCTTGTCGCTTGGCTTCATTGTGCCCCCAAATCCGTGGCCCATTCTGTGGCCCATTTTTGCGCGACGCTGTGCAATTGTTCGCTATCGCATGCAACATGACGTTGCAGTGCTTGCTGGGGATAACGGGCTGATTTGTCGATACTTAGGCCGCGAAAAACCAGTGCCGACGGGACGTTGAACAGATGCGGAACTCTCTCCGTAACTCTTACTCTTAATCAGCGGGTCGCAGGTTCGAATCCTGCATCACCCACCAATATAAACAATGATTTAGTGCTGGATCTAAGTGCCCCTTTTCGAACAGCTCGCACATTAGGCTTAGGCGG
Source organism: uncultured Alphaproteobacteria bacterium (assembly GCA_963847435.1). Classification (GTDB taxonomy): domain Bacteria; phylum Pseudomonadota; class Alphaproteobacteria; order Rhizobiales; family Hyphomicrobiaceae; genus CAWJZR01. The sequence continues at coordinate 15,003 of CAWJZR010000004.1, forward strand.
GGTCCGTCACAACTCGTACGTCGAGATAGTTCGGTCTCCCAGCTTGCGATGGCGCTGTCATCGCAGCCGCGTAGGAAGTCTATTGTGCCTTGCTGATTTCCGTGCCGCCCTCCGGTCCGGCGAGCTTGTGAACGAGCGCTTGCCACGTTTCCGGTGTCGCTGTTCCGACATGCTGGTCGAGTTGTCGAATTGCCAAAGGTGGAGCAGATCGCCATCCCTGTCGCGCCACCAAGAAGGCGCGGCGTCCCGCTGGTGGCCGTGACGAGGCCGAGGACGGTGAAATTCCATCGCGGTATCCGCTGCAAGTCCTGCCGGGTGCCCGCTACCGGAAGCGTACGCGCCAGAATGTCATCGACAGCGACGCGACCCTCATCATCCACTTCGGAGAAATTACCGGCGGCACCTGTATACGCTCCAGGTGGCTCAGAAAGCGCCGAGGCCCCATTTCATTGTCGACGGCAGCACCTGGCCTATTGGACACGCTGCCATCGGGTTGCTTGCCTTCTGCGGAGCCAACGGCGTTCTGCGACTTAACGTTGCCGGACCACGTGCGAGCTCAGTCCGGCAGGCGCATGGTTACACTCTTGGGCTGATACGACGGCTGATCGAGCTGTCGCGGGCAGCCTAGTTACAGCTAGCGCGACAGGTAGGACGAGCCGATCTTCTCGACCTTGGAGTGACCGGAGCTACATGAAGACCCTCGAAGAGAGATACCTCGTGTCTATTTTGCTGAGACTTGGTCGTCGCGCAGCCAGACGTAGATCGCCGGGATAACGAGCAGCGTCAGCGCGGTGGAGGAGGCGAGGCCGAACACCATGCTGATCGCGAGACCCTGAAAGATCGGGTCGGTCAGGATGAACGCCGCGCCGATCATCGCCGCCGCCGCGGTCAGGAAGATCGGCTTGAAGCGTGTCGCGCCAGCCTCCAGCAGGCTCGAGCGCAAGATCATGCCCGCTTGCCCGCGCGTGGCGGATGAAATCCACAAGCAGGATCGAGTTGCGCACGATGATGCCGGCGAGCGCGATGAAGCCAATCATCGAGGTGGCCGTGAACGCCGCGCCGAGCAGCCAGTGCCCGAGCACGATGCCGATCAGCGTCAGCGGCACCGGCACCAGGATGACGAGCGGCAGTTTGAACGAGCCGAACTGGGCGACGACCAGCAGGTAGATGCCGAGGATCGCCACCATGAACGCCGCGCCCATGTCGCGGAATGTCACGTAGGTTACCTCCCACTCGCCGTCCCACAGCAGCGTCGGCTTGGCATCGTCGACCGGCTGGCCGTGGAAGCGCGATCGATCGGCGCGCCGGCTTTGCCCCAGTCCAGCTTTTTGATCTCGTCCGCCACGGCCAGCATGCCGTAGATGGGCGCCTCGAAGCGGCCGGCCACCTCCGCGCTCACCATCTCGGCGAAGCGGCCGTTGTGGCGGAAGATCGGGTAGGAGGCCCGTTCGCGCCTGAGCTTGACGACATCGCCGAGCTCGACGTTGTTGCCCTGGCGGACGGTGCCGCCGGCCGGCAGCGGCGTCGAAAGCATCCGCTCGCTCGAGCGCTTGTCGAGCGCGCGGAAGTGCCACCGAGATGTCGATGGGCTTCAGGCCCTGCCCGCGCTGCGAGAAACCGATCTGCACGCCGCCGATGAGGGCGCCGATCGTGTCGTAGACGGCCTGCTCGGAGACGCCGTGGAACTCGAGCGCCTGCTGGTCGATCGCGAGCCGCAGGCGCTCCGACGGCGCATGGAAGCTGTCGTCGACGTCGACGACGAAATCGACAGCCTGGAAGGCTTCGCGGACCTTCGCCGGCGAGGGCGCGACGGGTCTCCGGGTCGGGGCCGTAGATCTCGGCGAGCAGAGTCGACAGCACCGGCGGCCCGGGCGGCACCTCGACAACTTTGACGGCGGTCCGCTCGGCGGCTTGGCAAGTCCGGCGAGCCGCTTGCGGATATCGAGCGCGATCGCGTGGCTCGCGCGGCTGCGGTCGTGCTTCGGCATCAGGTTGATCTGCGAGTTCGCCCTGCTCGGGACCTTGCGCGGAAGATAGTAATGGCGCACGAGGCCATTGAAATTGAAGGGCGCCGCCGTGCCGGCATAGGCCTGAATCGACGTCAGCTCGGGCAGGTCTTTCAGACGTTCGGCCGCCGCCGTCAGAACGCGGTCGGTATCCTCGACGCTGGCGCCGCGCGGCAGGTCGACGACAACCTGGATCTCGGACTTGTTGTCGAACGGCAGCAGCTTCACGCGCACGGTCTTGGTGGCGAACAGCGCGCAGGCCGATCAGCGTGGCGCGCGCCGACCGATGAGCAGGAACACCTTCGACTTGCTGCGGTCCGTCAGCAGCGGCGTGGCGATCGCGACGATAGAAGCGGCCCATCGCGCCGCCTTCGTGCTCGCTCATGGCGACCGCCGGCGTCGCTCTCGAAACGCTTGCGCGCGATGCGCAAGAGCAGCCACGGCGTGATCGTCACCGCGACGAAGAACGAGAACAGCATCGCCATCGAGGCGTTGGCCGGGATCGGGCTCATGTAGGGGCCCATCATGCCGGAGACGAACATCATCGGCAGCAGCGCCGCGATGATGGTCAGCGTCGCCACGATGGTCGGATTGCCGACCTCGGCCACCGCCTCGATCGCGGTCTCGACCGAAGCCGCGCTCGTCCGCGCATGCTCCAGTGGCGCACGATGTTCTCGACGACGACGATGGCGTCGTCGACCAGGATGCCGATCGAGAAGATGAGCGCGAACAGGCTGACGCGGTTGATCGTGTAGCCCATCAGCCACGAGGCGAAGAGCGTCAGCAGGATCGTCGTCGGGATGACGACGAGCACGACGACGCCTTCGCGCCAGCCGATCGCGAACGTGATCAGCAGCACGATCGAGACCGTGGCGAGCGCCAAGATGGAACAGCAGCTCGTCCGCCTTCTCGGTCGCGGTCTCGCCGAAGTTGCGCGTGACCGTCAGTCGAGAGTCCGTCCGGGACGATGCGGCCCTTGACGATCTTCGAGGCGCTGCAGCAGCTCGTTGGCGACGATGACCGCGTTGGCGCCCTTGCGCTTGGCGAAGGCGATGCTGACCGCCGGGCGCGCTGTCGAGCTCGCCGCCCGCGGCGCTCGGTCATCGTCCAGGCGCGATGCTTCGCGGCTCGGCCGCGCCGACGACCACGTTGGCGACATCCTTGACATAGACCGGGCGCCCGTCGCGGGACGTGATCAGCAGAAGCCCGATGTCCGGCACGCCCTGCAAGGTCTGGCCGGCGAGCACGGGCAAGCGACTTGCCGCCTTCGCGGAAGGCGCCGACCTGGAAGATGCGGTTGGCGTTCGTCAGCTTGTCGATGAGCTGGTTGAGGGTGATGCCGTAGAGCGACGAGCCGCTCCGGATCGGGCTCGACGCGGATCTGGTTCGGCGCGCCGCCGACGATGTAGCTCGAGCCGACATTGTCGACCTTGGCCAGCTCGTGCTGCAGCTCCTCGGCGACCTGAAAGAGCCCGTTGTCCGTCCAGCGCGCGAGCCGTTGGCCGGATCGGCGGCGAGCGTGAGGACACGATCGCCACGTCGTTGATGCCGCGGCCGACGATCAGCGGCTCGGGGATGCCCTTCGGCAAGCCGCCGATGTTGGCGCGGATCTTCTCGTGCACGCGCAGGACGCGGTGTCCTCATCGGTGCCGACGAAGAAGCGGGCCGTGACCACCACGCGGTCGTCCTCGGTCTGCGAATAGACGTGCTCGACGCCGTTGATGCCCTTGACGATGTCCTCGAGCGGCCGCGTCACGAGCTCGACCGCTTCGCCCGCCTTGTAGCCGTTGGCCGTTACCACGATGTCGACCATGGGCACGCTGATCTGCGGCTCCTCCTCGCGCGGCAGCGCGACGAGCGCGATGAAGCCCGACGACGGCGAGCGAGCAGCAGCAGTGGCGTCAGCGGCGAGTTGATGAAAGTGCGCGTCAGAGCGCCAGAGAGGCCGAGCTTCATGGCTGTCACCACCACGTCGCCGGCCTTGAGGCCCGACAGGATCTCCTGGCCTTCCGGCGCGGCAGCTCGCCGGGCTGCACGACCACCTCGGTGCCGTCCTTCAGCTTGACGTAGTCGACGCCGGCGCGCCGATAGACGGCAGCCGGCGGGATGAGCGATGGCCTCGCGCTTCCCGGTCGACGACGTAGACGCGCGTGCGCTCGCCGACGAAATAGTCGCCGAGCCCCTCCACCTCGACGTCGGCGATGACGCGGCCGCCCTGGATCTCCGGATAGACGAGCCGCACGCGGCCCTGCCGGAGCGTTCCTCGGTCGTCAGTCGCAGGCCCGCGCGCGCCGATCAGCACCGCGTCGCCCGCGCGCATTGAGCGCGCGTGCCGCTCGGGGAGTTGCAGGCGCAGGATGTAGTTGTCCTCGGCCGAGCGTCGCGATCGTCTCGCCCGGCAGGACGACGCGGCCTACGGAGACCGGCACGTGTCAGCACACGGCCCGCGCCCGGCGACAAGACCTGCGCCCTCTGCGACCTGCTGCACGATGACGTCGCGGTCGGACCTCATTGCCGCGAGCGTGCGCTCGGCGACGTCGAGGGCCGCTTTCGTGGTGTCGAGCAGGGCTTGCGTGGAGACGCCCCGCTTCACCAGCTCCTGCGTGCGCGCCGAAATCGCTCGCTGCCTTGTCGCGCTGTGCGATCTGCGAGCGGATGCGCTGATCAAGCGCCTGGATCTGCAGCGCAAGCTTCGGGTCGGCAACGACCGCAAGCTCCTGACTGGGCTGCGCCTGGTCGCCTTCGCGTGTGGTGAAAGACACGACGGTGCCACCAATTCGCGATCTGGCGATGAGCTGGTGCAGCGGCTCTACGGTGGCGATGACCGCTTTGAAGTCATCGACGCTCGCTGGCCGGACTGTTGCCTCGCCCGAGGCGTGAGCGATGTTGCTCAATGCCAGTATCGAACCAGCGACTGTTGAAAAGCGCATCATCATCTCCTGCCTCTGCGACTTGACTTATATATTAGAGATAGCTAAATTAGCAACCATGAATATAATGGACATACGCGTCAGGGCAGAGGCGGCCGAGCAATTGCTAAAGCTGCTCGCCGAATCGTCATCGCCTGATGGTGCTGTGTGAGTTGCACGCGGGCGAGCGCTGCGTCAGCGAATTGCAGGCCGAGGTCGAGTCTCAGCCAGTCGGCGTTGTCACAGCACTTGGCGCGGCTGCGTGCGGATGGGTTTGTCACCACCCGACGTGAGGCCCATAAGATTCGTTACGCGGTTGCCAGCGACGAAGTCGCGCGCGTCATTGCACTGTTACATCAGATGTTTTGTCGCCCCGACGAGGCGCCGGGACGCGTTCAGGAGGAGACCAAAGATGATCTTTGACCGCGCAGTAATCGTGTTTGCTGGCATTATGGTTCTGGCCAGCCTGACACTGTCGTCGCTCCACAGTCCTTATTGGCTTCTGCTGACCGCCTTCGTCGGCTTCAATCTGATCCAAGTAAGTTTCCACCGGTTTCTGCCCGGCCGCCTTGATCTTCGACCGTCTGGGATTGTCGCTCGGGAAGTCCTCCTGCGGTCAGCGCCGCTGACTTGGCTCGATGCGCGGGAGCCCCGATGCGCTGTCCGCGCCCGAATCTCCGTCCGCCCCGCGTAATCGCTATGTGGCCATTGTTTGCCGGGGTTAGGTCGGCCATCTCTCTAGGACCCGTGGCTAGAACTCGCCGCGACTGCCAAGTGGCTTTACCTGCAAGCGGCGCGACGATTGCCTCAACCTCGCCTCATGCCGCCTGCGGGGGGTTGGCCATCACTAAAGCGAGTCAGCGGGCGTGGTAAGCGTCCCGCCAAGCCACGTCTCGACACCTCGAAGGTGGCAATGACGCCGCACGCAATGATTGGAAGACGCTACAACCGGCGTCTGACGGATTTTGTGTTAAGCGGGCACTAAAACGCTTCGGTCGCAGCCTGCTATGTGCCCGGCTTTGTGCGGTGTTCTACTCGCTGTTGTCGCTCGGTCCGCGGCCCCTGCCACCCGCATCGGGGCCAAGAGAACACCAAGAAACCAATGATTTCCGAGGGGCTTGATGGTAGCGGGAGGCGGACTTGAACCGCCGACCTGCGGGTTATGAGTCCGCCGCTCTAACCACCTGAGCTATCCCGCCGTGAGAGGCGCTATGTAAAGGACGCGGTGGCCCCCGTCAACAGCCGGGCAGGCGCCCAAAAGTCGTGGTAGGCGACACCGCGAAGACGCGGGACGGGAAGAAGAGTGTCAGGTCCGGATTGCAATAGCCTCCTTATGAGGTTGGGCGACTCCGCGGTCCCCAAACAGCATCGGCTTCGATGCGAGGCCGTCACTCAGGGCGATCGCTGGCGCTGGCTTGCGCCTGAGACGTGGAGCAGAGATATGAAGGAATTCAGTCGGCTGTAGCCACAAACAAAAGCGGCGCGCCTGGGAGGCACGCCGCTGTTCGAAACGGGTTATGAAGCGGCCGGTACAGCTACTCGGCGGCGACGGCCATCGGCACGTCCCGCTTGCGGAAGCGCATCATCGTGAAAAGGCCCAACGGCCGCAGGCCGCGCTTCTCCATCGACGCGGAGGTCCTCGCACACCAGCACGCGCTCGACGTCGAACACCGGGCGCCAGCCCAGCTTGTCGGCGAACGGCGCCATGCGGCGCTCGACCCAGCCGCGCATGCCCTCTTCCTGCGCTGAAGTGGTTGACGATGATCACCTCGCCGCCCGGCTCGGCACACGCGCGAGAGCTCGCGCATGACCTTTTCGGGATCCGGCACGACCGTCATCACGTACATGGCGACGACGGTGTCGAACGAGGCGTCGGGGAACTTCAGATCGCTCGCATCCATCTCGTGCAGGCCGGTGACATTGTCGAGCCCTTCGGCGGCGACGCGCTCGCGCGCCTTCTCCAGCATCTCCGGCGAGAGGTCGATGCCGACGATCTCGAGGTGCCTGTCGTAGGCCGGCAGCGACAGGCCGGTGCCGACGCCGACCTCGAGCACGCGGCCTTGCCGCTGGTTGATGACCTCGACAGCGTGTGCCGGCCTTCGGCGGCGACGAGCCCGAAGGTATGGTCGTAGACCGGTGCCCAGCGGCGGTAGGCGCTGCTGACGGCGTCCTCATCGATATGGCCGATGCCAACGATGCGGCCTCCGAAACGCTTGAAGAGCTACCGATCGGCCACGAGCCTCGGGGCGCAAAGATGATCTCATCGCAGGCACTCGCTCCTCTCTAATTCCTGGCCGCGCTTGGCAGAGCCGCAGCCTCGCCGGATGACGCCTGTCCAGCACTGTCAAAGTTCTGTAACGGCTGCTCGCTAGGCTCAACGTGCGGGCAATCAACCCGCCACCGAGCACGCGCGCCTCATGGGCGTCGCTCTGCGTAGAAGACGCAGGCCTGTCCCGCGGCAATTCCATCTTCGCCGTCCCCGAGTTCCACGACAGCCGTGCCATCGCCGTTGGCGAACAGTTTGGCTGGCTGTGGCGGCTGGGACGAGCGCATGCGGACAAGAGGGGCGGCCAGACGGCACGCCCGGAGTCGGATTCTCGTCGCCGAGCCAGTTATAGTTCTAAGGGTGATCCCCGCAGTGCGCAAGAAGTCGCGCGGTCCAACGACCACCTCGTTGCGGTCGGCATCGAGGCGCACGACGTAAAGCGGTCCGCCACCGGCGATGCCCAGGCCCCGGCGCTGGCCGATGGTGTAGTTGATGATGCCCTCGTGGCGGCCGAGCACGCGGCCGTCGACGTGGACGATGTCGCCGGCGTCGAGCGGCGCCGGGCTTCAGGCGCTCGACCACGTCGGTGTAGCGGCCCTGCGGCACGAAGCAGATGTCCTGGCTGTCGGGCTTGTCGGCGACCGGCAAGGCGAAGCGGCGCGCCAGCGCGCGCACCTCGGCCTTGCGCAGGCCGCCGAGCGGAAACCACAGGTGCGCGAGCTGGGCGCGCGTGGTGGCAAAGAGGAAGTAGCTCTGGTCGCGATCGGCATCGAGGGCGCGCAGCAACTCGGGGCCGGCAGGGACCATCGCGGCGCTGGATGTAATGGCCGGTCGCGAGCATGTCGGCCTCGAGATCGCGTGCCGTGGCCAGCAACTCGTGGAACTTGATCTGCTGGTTGCAGACAACGCACGGAATCGGCGTCTCGCCGGCGACATAGCTGTCGGCAAACACTGTCCATGACCGTGGAGTTGAAGCGCTCTCGTAGTCGAGCACGTAGTGCGGGATGGCGAGCGAGTCGGCGACGCGGCGCGCATCGTGAATGTCCTGGCCGGCGCAGCAGCTGCCCTTGCGGCGCGACGGCGTCGCCATGGTCGTAAAGCTGCAGGGTGATGCCGATGACGTCGTGGCCCTGTTGCTTCAGCAACGCGGCGACGACGGAGGAGTCGACGCCCCCGGACATGGCCACGACGACTTTAGCCGGCGTCGCGGAGATGCCGGGCAAAGCGCTCGATACTGGGCTCGTCTGGTTCGTTCGTCATGCTCGTCGGTTTTGTGGGCGCATCGCGGGCTAGGTTGCGCGCAGCATTGGAGGGCCGCGGTGTCTGACATGCTCCCGTGACGGAATGGCGGCAGAGAAAACGCCGACCGGTGGCAAGCGGAAATGACCTTAGTGGCACAACACGCGATTGTGAAGCACTCCGCGGCGTGACCGCTTCTCAGCGATCGGTGCTGCGTTTCGGGTCAAGATGCTCCCGGAGTTAACGTTAGCGTCAGCGTTCGGGTGCCAATAGCGTGAACGGGCACAATGGTTTATGCTATCTTCATCATGTGGTTTAGCTCAACCTTAATCCGGGCCGGGCTATGGTGAAGCTCCTGGTCAAGTGGTGTGTAATGAGTAACATGACCGATCAACACGTCAGAGCGCGCGTGCGCTATGTCATCGGGCCCGATGGGAGCCCGCTGACAGTCGCCGATCTTCCCCCAAGAACACAAAACGCTGGGTCATCCGCCGCAAAGCGGAAGTCGTGGCGGCGGTTCGTGGCGGGCTTCTCAGTATCGAGGAGGCCTGCGATCGCTACAAACTAACCGTCGACGAATTCCTGTCCTGGCAAAGGTCGATCGACCGTCACGGTTTGCCCGGACTGAGGGCGACCCGCGTGCAGGACTATCGGGAATAAGCCGATCCATTCGTCACGTGGATATCGAGCGAAAGGCGAGCGCACCGGCGTCACCGGCGCGTTTTCTTTTTTCCAAGATGCCGTCTAGGAGAAACTGCCAACCGTCAGTTGGTGGCAGCCTTCTTTGGTGCGACCTTCTTGGCGTCGGCCTTCTTCGTGGTTGGAGGCGCAGACGCAGGCGGTTCCGCGGCTTGCGGTTGCCACCCGCCATCGATAGGGGTGTCGTTGCAGGCGACGTCCGGCTCTTCCGTGGCGGCCCAGCGGTGAGCATCCTCCCACATGCGCTGCGCCAGCGCGTCGGGCAGCTTTGTGTTGTCGACGGTCAATTGCGCGGTTTTGCCGGCCGGTTCGATTCCGATTTTGTAGACACGCAGTCCGCGCGGGCTTGGTGCATCCCTGTCGATCAAATGAATGCCGATCTCAGCGCGACCGCCCTTTGCGGGTGACTCGGCATCGGCGTGGTAGATGTACTTGCCCTTCAGCGGCCCATTTGATCCAAACCAGCACAGCATGGCGCCGCGAGCGACGCGCGTGTAGACCTCGGTTGGGGTGCCGACTACGGGGCCTATGCCTTTGGGCAACTCGAATTTCGGCATTTTGACTTCCGGGAGCTTGACCTCCGGAATTTCAACCTTGGGCAGGCTGGGCAGGGCGAGTTGAGGTGGCGTCAGGCTGCCAGCGCACGCCGAAACCAGGATCGCGGCGATCACTGGTGCTGATTTCGACAGCGTGTTGCGGAGTGCTGCCGCCATTCCTTGTGCTGTCCCCGTTACGATCTGCTTCCGACCGGCGTTAACGAACCGATGCGGCCGGCTCGTGGCGCGAGCGCGTGCAGGGATTGGCCTTTGCATGGGTGCAGCGCAAAAACAAGCTTGGATGCGGCAGCAGTCAACAGGACGCGCCACCCGTGTGACCGTTGAGGCGCAAGGACAAACGCGGTTGATGGGGGCGAAGTGCGATCAGCAACTGAAAAGGCGCCGCGAGCGACAGCAGCGCCTCCGAGTTTAGTTGCGGGTTGCGTCGATCAAAGCTTGCCGCGTGACTATCAGCGCATCATTGCAGCGTGCGGGCGGTCTGGACGGCGGCGAGCACGGGCATCATCGCGCTGTTCGCCATTGCTCACTCGATTGAGTTGGGCGACAGCCTCGTCGCGCTCTTTCTGAGCGGCTTCGAGCTTCGTCCTCAACTCGTCCGCCGACGCTTTCAGGTTATCGCGGCGCTGGGCGGCCGATTTGGCGAAGGTCGAATAGGCGAAGTGGCTCGCATCGCGCACGCCGGTGCGGTCTTCTTCGGCCCGGATCTGACGGTCGAGATCGCTCGCCATATTCTCGAAATCGCGGATCATGGCTTGCAGGTCGGCGACCTTGCGGCCCTTCTCGTCGGCCTCGAATTGCTTGAGGCGCAGAGCGGTGTCACGTGGCTTCATCGTTCGATACCCCTTACAAACTCGAACACTCGAGCGACGAAACAAACAAGTTTCATGCCAAGTTGACAAGACAGGCTCAGGACTTAGTTCCGCCAACCTAGTTAACCTGCTGTCTCACAGGAAAAAGGTCAAGATGCGTTGTGGACTTGCGCGGCTCACTAACACTGTCGCACATCGCGCTTAAGTTGAAGTAAAGTGCCTCGATCCTTGCGCGGATCGCTTGGCGGTTTGAGGGGCCAAAAAAATCTCTGTGGGCCACTAGGGACGGCGCGCGAATAATGTTAGCTGTTGATTTTAGGGGCAGGAGACACCGAAGCTGTATCGGACTGGGGCGGAAACGTTACCGGCCGGGACGGAGAAGGTGACATCCGGGTTCCGGGCTGGGACAGGGCAACCACAACAACTTGTAATAGGGCGTGCGGCAGCCTTCCGGCTTTTCGCGCCTTGGTCACGTGTGTCTTGTCTTGCTCAGTGCGTCAATGAACAGTGTGCCCCAAGTATTGCACTCCACCTTGTAGGAGTTGGTAGGGTTCGCAAGACAAAATTAGGGTTTGTTAACTTCTGCGCCGTAACCTCTTAGTGATGATTTGGCTCAGACGTAGTTCCAGAGTTCTCTTCTATACCAGAGCACGGGCCTGACATCGGGGCACGGAAGCGGAGAACGACATGCGGGTCCTTCTAATCGAAGACGACAATGCCACGGCGCAAAGCATCGAGCTGATGCTTCAGTCCGAGGGTTTCAATGTATACACGACTGATCTTGGCGAGGAGGGGGTGGACCTCGGCAAGCTCTACGACTACGACATCATTCTGCTTGATCTCGGCTTGCCTGACATGAGCGGATACGAGGTCCTGAAGACACTGCGCGTTTCCAAGGTCCAGACGCCGATCCTGATCCTCTCGGGTCATGCCCAGATCGAGGACAAAGTGCGCGGCCTCGGCTTCGGCGCCGATGATTACATGACGAAGCCGTTCCACAAGGATGAACTCGTCGCCCGCATCCATGCCATCGTGCGCCGGTCGAAGGGCCACGCGCAGTCGGTCATCGAGACCGGCGACCTGCGCGTCAACCTGGATACCAAGACGGTCGAGGTCAACGGCCAGCGTGTCCACCTGACGGGCAAAGAATACCAGATGCTGGAGCTGCTCTCGCTCCGCAAGGGCACCACGCTCACCAAAGAGATGTTTCTCAATCATCTCTACGGCGGGATGGACGAGCCAGAGCTCAAGATCATCGACGTGTTCATTTGCAAGCTGCGCAAAAAGCTGCAGATGGCCACAGGCGGCAACCACTACATCGAGACGGTCTGGGGCCGCGGCTATGTGCTGCGCGATCCGGGTGACGATTCGATCGTTGCAGCCTGACGCTTTCTGCCGGCGTCATGCCGCCGTCACGAAGCAACGCTATAAGATCACCAACACGACGCACGACCAGGCGGGGGCTGAAAGGCTCTCGCCGTTTGCGTTTTGGGCTCGAGTTGTCGATTTGCACGTCCCTGGCGCGGGGAGGCGTTCTCGTCTAGAGAGGCCGTCGTTCCATCGCTAGGAGACGCCTACCCGATGACAGCTGCCAAGTCTGAGAAGTCTGCTGCCGGTTTGAAGGCTGCGATCATCCCAGTGACGCCGTTCCAACAGAACTGCACGCTGCTGTGGGATGAGGCATCGAAGAAGGGCGCGGTGGTCGATCCCGGCGGCGACGTCGACCGCATCAAGGCCGCGATCAAGGAAGTCGGAATCACGATCGAGCAGATCCTGATCACCCATGGCCACATCGATCATGCGGGTGGTGCGGCCGATTTAAAGGACGCGTTCGGCGTCCAAGTGGTCGGCCCACACATCGCGGACAAGTTTCTGCTCGACGCGCTGGAAAGCCAGGGACGTAGTTATGGGTTCTCGGCGCGCAATTTGAAACCTGATCGCTGGCTCGCCGAAGGGGACCGCGTCGAGGTCGCCGGCCACGCTTTCGAAATCCTGCACTGCCCCGGCCACTCGCCCGGCTCGGTCGTGTTCGTAAACAAAGAGCAGAAGTTCGCCCTGGTCGGCGACGTGCTGTTCCGGGGCTCGATCGGCCGCACCGACTTCCCCTATGGCGATCATGACGCGCTCATCACAGCCATCAAGACCAAGCTGCTGCCGCTCGGCGACGACTACGCCTTCATCTGCGGGCACGGTCCGACAAGCACGCTCGGGGCGGAGCGGCGTTCAAACCCATTCATTCGTTGAGGGTGATGGCTGCTTCTCTTATCGCGGGTACTTCAGTTCCAGGCAGCCGAAAATGCCGCATTCGTGGGTGAGCAGCTTTTGCGCCTCCCAGAAATCAACGGTTTCGACGCGCAGCGTTTCGGAGCAGCTGCGGCGGCAGTAGACCCACGAGCCGCCGGGTAGACGAACTTGCCAGCCGTTTGCTGCCTGCCGCACCGGGCCGGACGCGGTGCCATTGCCGAACTGGCTTTCCGCGACGACGTAACCGTTCGGGTAGGACGTCGGCGGCCGCTTCACGAAAGCTGATGCGGCTGTTGACCCGGCCGCCAGGCCGAAAAATGAGAGCGCGAGGGCAGCGGCAAGCGAGGTCTTCATCGAATGTCTCCAGTGCGGACCCGGTCCCGGCCCGAAGCTCTTATGACGTGCGTCGGTAACGGCCATTCATAACACGATTGCATGGCCGTCCGGACGCGGGTCCGCGCAAGCCATGCGAAGGCGTGGCCGCAATGCATCACGAGAGACTGCTCAGCCCTTTGACAAATTGATGCTGACGCCGCTGAAGCCAGCGCCGTTGGTCGAGATCGAGACCGCTTGGCTGGCACCCGACATCTGCACAGACATCGAGGCCGTTAACCCGCCGCCATTGATGTGCAAGTTGAGATGGCTGTTCGACGCCTTTCCGGTGACCTTGCCGGAGGCATTGTAAGTGCGCTCTTCCCAGCTGCCGGAAACCGATCCGCCCGCGTATTCGAGATTGGCGCGGAATTCGAGTTTGGCGGAGGCGCTGGCGCAGCGCATGGCCAAGCTCAGTCCCGAGCCACCTTCTTTGGGGTTGTAGTACGCCTTGCACTTCAGGGCTTCACGCTGTCCGCCGGTGAATGTGACATGGCCGGAGCCGCCCCAAGCGCCGGCGAGGGATGAGAATGGGCTTTCGGCACCGACCGCCGGGGCCGTGCAAAGCAATAAAGCGGCAGCGGCCGTTACTGCGGCCGTCGTGCGATCCAGAAACATTTGGCGTTGCCTCCCAGCAAACCTTTCGGTTCAACCCAACCGTTTCAATAACTGTCGTGCCTCGTCTGAATGCACGTGAGCCCGACGCGGGAAAATAGTAGTAGCCGATTAACGCATTGTTTGCTCCGTAAAAAATACCGCACGCGGTAATTGGCAAGACGTTGATCCCCGTACCGTTGCCCACAAGTTGCACGCCTGCTAAGCAACCTGACAATCAAGCGGCGGGGCAGCCGCGCAATTCGCGGAGAGTAAACGATGTCTCGTTTGCAGTGGGCGGCCGCCGGACTGGCGATGCTGATGAGTTCGGGCGCGCTGGCGGCCGACAAGGAGCCGCGCACGCGCTTGTGGAACCTGACAGGAACGACGATTGCCAAGTTTGAGATGGCGCCTGCAGGAACCACCAACTGGGGCGCCGACCAGTGCAAGAACGACAAGGACGGCACCGTCGACCATGACGAGCGGCTGAAGATTATAGGCGTCGACGCCGGCACCTACGATGCGCGTGTGACCTTCCCGAAGGGACGCGTCTGTTACGCACGGGGCCTCAAGGTCGAAATCGGCAAAGTGTTCTCAGTCGAGGACCAGGATCTCAAGGACTGCACACCGCAGTAATCGCCGACGTAGAGCATTGGGTGGCAGCGTTCCCGGCGAGCGCGGAACGTCCTGGGATTGGTCCGCGTTGGGCGATGGCTTAACAGCCGGGCGCGGATCTTCGCCATAACAGGATAGCAGTCCATGACACTGACGCCCGCCGCGATCACCCCGATCGCGTTGCTGTTCGCCTCCAATGTGTTCATGACGACTGCTTGGTACGGGCACCTCAGGTTTACCGATCGCCCCCTGTGGATGGTGATCCTGGTGAGCTGGGGCATCGCCTTCATCGAGTACTGCCTCGCGGTCCCGGCAAACCGCTGGGGCAACGCGGTTTATTCGGCCGCAGAACTGAAGACGATCCAGGAGGTCGTGACCCTGATCGTGTTTGCGGGCTTCTCGGTGCTCTATCTCAAGGAAGCTATCACCATCAATCACATCGTCGGCTTCGCGTTCATTGCAGTGGGCGCATTCTTCGTCTTTCGCGGACCGTTCTAAGTTGCGGCTATGCTTGCCGAGGCGGTCTATCGTTGCCGCTGTTTGAGCATTGACTCAATCGCGCCCGGTGTTTGCAATTTGCTCAGCGTTTTCCTGGATTATCGCGTTGCGGATCGGTTCGATCCCGTCGTCACGCGTTCAATGCAGGATTTGTCCACCATGCGTCATGCGTTCCTCCTCACTGCCGGGGTATCCTCTCCGCTGCGCTCGTTGGCGCCGCGACCCTGTTGGCGGCGAGCACCGCTGGAGCCGCGCCGCTGTACTCGCCGCGCATCCAGGCCGGCACCGGCCAAGCCGAACTGGTCCACCACAACGTCGTCGTTCGCCTGCATTGAGCCAAAGCGCCCGGCTGCAAGCAGTGATACCCGCATCCCCCAGCGTATCCGGATGCTCTTGCGGCGAACTGATAGCCTGTCACTTCCGGGACAGTGGACGGCGTGGAAGAGTGCTTTGATGGCCCTTGAAACGGACCATGCTTCGATAAAGAATGCAGCCTGAAGAGCTGAGGCTCGGTGTCGCGAATGGGTCCGGCAGCAACCGGACTACGCCGGGACCGCGCGAGCTGGAGGTCACTTTGACGGAAGAGGGTAAGACTGTTTCGAGGCCTCTTCGCAAGGCAACGCTTCCCGTTGGGTTCGTCCTGCACGACACCTACGTGGTCAAGGATATTCTCGGGACCGGCGGCTTCGGCGTCACCTATCTCGCTGAGCATCGCCGGCTCAACAAGCTCGTCGCCATCAAGGAATACTGGCCGGACGATTTCGCCACTCGCGACGGCAACACGATCCACCCCCGCGAAGAGCGCCGGCCCGATTATGCGTGGGGCCAGCAGCGCTTCATCGAGGAGGCGCAGACGCTGGCGCGCTTTCGCCACCAGAACATCGTCGGCGTTACCGAATTCTTCGAGGCGCATGGCACCGCCTACATGGTGCTCGACTACGAGTCGGGTCGCAGCCTGAGGACTTGGCTCGACGGCCTTACCTCGCCGCCGACGCAGGACGAGGTCGATCTGCTCGTCGGCCCAATGCTCGATGCGCTGGAGCTCCTCCACAATAACAAGGTGCTGCATCGCGACATCGCGCCGGACAACATCTACATCCGCGACAACGGCACCCCGGTGCTGCTCGACTTCGGATCGGCGCGCGAGGCGATCAGCCAGCGTTCAAGAAGCGTCAGCGCCATCGTCAAGGCCGGCTACTCGCCGCAAGAGCAATACACGTTGAGCGGCTCAAACCAGGGGCCGTGGACCGATATCTACGCGCTTGCCGCCACCATCTACGAGATGATCACAGGCGCCCACCCGCTCGACGCGCCCGACCGGATCATGGACGACAAGTACGTGGCCGCGGCCGATGGCGCCAAAATGCCCTACCGTGGCGGCTTCCTCGCTTCGATCGATTGGGCGCTGCGGTTGATGCCTCGCGATCGCCCGCAATCCGTCAAGGAATGGCGCGCAGCGTTCTTTGCGGAAGATCCGGTCATTCCGGAGCCGAAGACGCCAGGGCTGGCGGCCACGACCGTGATTTCGCGCGGCGGCACCCGTGTCATTAGCCAGGCCGGCAAGGCGCCCGCCGCGGCGGTGACGGCCGCCCCGAATCCCGCTGCCGCATATCAGTCCGAAGTGTCGACGATCCCGACGCCGCCCAAACGACTGCCTATGCCGCTGATCCTGAGCGTGGCCCTGCTGGTGCCGGCGCTCGGCGCGAGCGTCTGGGGTATCAAGACGTTCATGAAGCCGGCCGAGCCGACCATCGCGACGACCGATCCGGCGAAGACCGAGCCATCAAAAACCGAGCCACCAAAGAGCGAGGCACCAAAGGCCGAGGCACCAAAAACCGAGCCTGTGAAGGTGGACCCGCAGCCGGACGCCAAGCATCCGCCGGCGACGGACACCAAGCCGGAAAAGACCGAAATCGTCCCTCAGCCGAAGCCCGAGCCGCCGGCCACCTCGGGTGTTTCCATGGCGTCTCTCACGCTCACGGAGCGGCTGCGCATCGCGCGCGCGCTCTACGAGATCAAAGCCGCCGAGGACCCGGTGATCGACGGCGCCTTCGTGGAGAAGGGCGCCGTGCACGACCGGATGCGCAACTCGTTCGAGCGCTTTCAGAAACTGCGCAGCTACAACGTGACGGGCGAGCTGACTCAGGATCAGGTCACTTATCTCGTCAACATGCAGAGCGGACCGACACCTTGGGAAGCCGAGCAGGAGATCCCGGTCGTCAAGGATCGAGGCGGGGCTCTCTGGCAACGCCTGCGGCTGACGTTGATGCCCGAAAAGCGCGGATCGGTGTCGACCGACGAGGTTCGCGAGGCACTGAAAAGCTACCAGAGCCGCAAGGGCTTCCAGCCAACCGGCTACCTGTCGAAAGAGCAACTCGGCCCATTGCTCGACGAGGCCGTCGGCTATCCGTGGGCCGAGAACAAGGTGACGAGCACGTTCGGCAAGTGGAAGTTCTTCGAGGACAACGAGCGCTGCAAGATCTGGTCGGAGACGACGCACGTCGGCGGACGCTATCTCGGGTCGGTCGCGCCGGTGGTCGAGTTTTATCGCAACAAGGCTTCGAAGGGGGCGAGCCTCGGCTTTCTTCTCGGCGTAAGCGAGTTCTACGACATCAATCAGCCGGTCAAGTTGTTGGCGCCGGGCGTGGGCACGGTGCCCTTGCAGTTCGATAAAAAGGCGATCAAGCCTGCGAAATCCGGTGAGACCTCGGTATCGGGTGATGCGACGGCGGCCATCGACCAGGCCAAGACGTTCAAGATCGTCGGCACCTCGGTCGCCGGCAAGGATCTGTCGGTCGAATATTCGTCCGACGGTTATCGCGACGCGATGAAACAGATGGCCGAGCGTTGCGGTCCGGAAATCGTGAGCTGGCTCGGCCGCGCGGGCGCCGTCGCGCGTCATGAGGCCAGTTTCTACGGCGTTTGGAACAAGGCGTCGGTCGAGCAGGCGCGGGAAGAAGCGAAGAAGAATTGCGAGGCCAAGCACACCGACGGCAAGTGCAGTCTCACGACGCTCTCCGGCTCGCAGTGCTGGGCGATGTCGCGTGACGTGCCTGACAAGGGCAATTGGGGCTATGCCACCGGCGACACTATCGAGGCGGCCCGCGAACTCTCGTTGACGCGCTGCAAGGAAGCCGCGGCCAAGTGCAAAGTCTCGTTCACGTTCTGCGCCGACGGCTCGAACATGTTCAACGACAAGTAAGCCGACGCTGCTCTAGAGCTGCGCGCCGCACTGGCCGCGGTGCCGCAGGAGGTGGTCGGCCAGCACGATCGCCATCATCGCTTCCCCGACCGGGACTGCACGAATACCAACGCACGGATCGTGACGTCCCTTGGTGACGATGTCGGCCTCGTGCCCGCTGCGATCGATGGTCCGCCGCGCGGTAAGGATCGACGACGTCGGTTTGACCGCGAAACGGCAGACGACGGGCTGTCCGGTCGAGATGCCGCCCAGGATGCCGCCGGCGTGGTTGGACAGGAACAGCGGCTCGCCGTTGGAGCCGAGCCGGATCTCGTCGGCATTCGCCTCGCCGGTCAATTCCGCGGCTGCCATGCCGGCCCCGATCTCGACGCCCTTGACCGCGTTGATGCTCATCATCGCCGAGGCGAGGTCCTGGTCGAGCTTGCCGTAAATCGGTGCGCCGAGGCCGGGGGGCAGGCCCTCGGCGACCACTTCGATCACGGCCCCGATCGAAGAGCCGGATTTACGTACGTCGTCGAGATAGCTTTCCCACTCGGGCACCGAGCCCTGGTCAGGGCAAAACAGAGGGTTCATATCGACAGCAGACCAATCGAACCGCGAGCGGTCGATCTTCAAGGAGCCGATTTGTACCAGCGCCCCGCGGATCTCGACGCCTGGCAGGATCTTACGGGCGATTGCACCGGCGGCGACCCGCATCGCCGTTTCGCGCGCCGATGACCGCCCTCCGCCGCGGTAGTCGCGGATGCCGTACTTCTCCCAGTACGTGATATCGGCGTGGCCGGGGCGAAACTTCTCCTTGATGTCTCCGTAGTCCTTCGAGCGCTGGTCTTCGTTGCGAATGACGAGCGAGATGGGCGTGCCGGTCGTTACCTGCTGGCCGCTGTCGTCGGGGAACACGCCCGACATGATCTCGACGCGGTCGGCCTCGCGGCGCTGGGTCGTGAAACGCGATTGGCCAGGCTTGCGCTTGTCGAGGAAGCTCTGAATCTCCTCCGCAATCAGGGGAATGCCGGGCGGGCAGCCGTCGACGACACAGCCGATCGCCGGGCCGTGGCTCTCGCCCCATGTGGTGACGCGGAAGAGATGACCGAAAGTGTTGTGTGACATCGTTGGCGGGCGGTCCCGGATGGTTCGCTTGGCGCGGAAAAAACGCAGTCCCTGCAACTTGAAAGCTGCCGTGCGTCCGAAGTGTGCCTTCAATAACTCATAGGGGCGCGCTCGCGGCGCCGCAAGGCTGGTCCTTGGCGGTAAAGCGGATGACAGACGGCGCATGAACCGCTTATGAGTGCGGGTGTCATGCGTGATTCCTGTGCACAACAGCAAAAGGAGGCAACGCGAAACCGTTGCATCGCAGGGATGCGATGCGTGTTTTTGCGTCTCATTTGTTGGGCTCACTGCGTGCCTCGAGAGGCCCTACCCAGGTCCGATGAGGGTCGCAGGCCCGTTGAGTACTCGAATAGTCACTAACGGACGCGGTTTCCGAGACCGGCCACAAAGTGCCGGCTGGAGAGTGTATCCGATCACGAGACCATCCCTTCAGGTCTGAGCAACCCGGGATGCGGTCTCGTCAATCGCCATCGGGAAGAGCCGGAGCAGCCGCTGCTCTGGCTCTTTTCATTTTCGCGGCACAAAGCTGCCCGCTGGCACGTTCGATGCTTCACACTTGCCCTTACCGTGGCGTAAACCATTATCGACTACGGTCCGGCCACTGCTCATTTATTGCGACGACGGTATCGGCGCCACCGCTGGACTAGCTTGTCTGACTGACGATCATTTTCGCCCGGTCTCACGAATTGGAGTTCGAAACATGCGCAAGGCGCTTGGGCTGGCCATTCTTTCCGCCGGGTTGGCTTTGCCGGTCGTGGTGGCGCAAACACAGAACAAGGGTGCTCAGCCGGCAGCGACGATTGCGCCTGCCTCTCCGATCGCCAGCACCTCCTCCGCCGTGACAGCGGCAGCCGTCGTCGCCGCAGCCGCCGCGACGCCGGCAACCTCACCCGCGACGCCGGCCGTGGCGGGCGCTCCGTCGACGGCGGCGGCACCCCCGCCGGCAATGGCCGCCCCTGTTGCGCCCGTCGCGACGACGGTCGAGCCCGTGGTGCCGCCAGTTCGACGCGTCATGCCGGTGACTCCGGCTGATCATGCTGCAGCACCCGTGAAGTCCGCAAAAAAGCCGGCGGCCGGCAAAGCCGTGGCATCGAAAGACAAGCTAGGACACAAGACGGCGGCCAAGATCACGGCACCGTCAGCGCTGGGCGCGCATGGCGTACCGCATCCCGCGGCCAAATCCGCGACCGCTCACAAGCCGGCGTGCGGCAAGGGCCATGCCGTCGATGCGCAGACCGGAAAATGCGCCGCGACTACCGTCCACAAGGCGAAGCCCACCGCGAAGACGGCCGCTGCCAAGAAGCCGGTAGCGGCGACAGGTGCGACCCCGCAGCCTGCGCCGAAAGCGCAGTAACAGCGTCCGCGCTCAGATCCAGCGCATAAACCCCTTGCGCAGTTCGAGCACCCGATCCTGCGGCACGTCGAGCCGCGTGATCGACGCCTTCTCGAGATCGAGCACGCTTCCCCGCAATGTCCGGCTAACCCCGCCATGGGTTACGACGATGGCGTCGCGGACGATGCTGGCGAGCCATTCGTTGGTGCGCACCGTGAGATCGGAGTAGCTTTCACCGCCCGTCGGGCGCCAGTGAAACGGATCGAGGCTGCGTTCCGCAACGCCCTTGGGGTCGGCGCGCGACAGGTCGGCCGCCAGTTGCCCTTCCCAATGGCCGTAGTGCAATTCGCGCACGCGTTCATCGAGGATGTAGTCGTGCGGGGGCAGGCCCATCGCCCGCCGCATGATTTCCATTGTCTCGCGCGTCCGACCGAGTGGGCTGCAGAGGAAGTCGTAGTGGCGCAGATCCGCAAGGTGGGCTTTCAAGACCTCGCCGTTGCGCTGAGCCTGCGCGCGACCCCGGTCGTTGAAAGGAATGTCGCGTTGACCCTGGTAGCGTGCGGCGGCATTCCAGTCCGTCTCGCCGTGGCGGACGAAATAAAGCGTAAGACCTTCGCAGCATCTAGACCTTCAGCACCAGCTTGCCGTTGTTGCCGCCGGTGTAGAGCAGGTTGAGCACGTCGGGGAAGGCATCGATTCCGCCTTCGCGCACGTCCTCGCGGATCTTGAGCTTGCCCGCTGGTGTGCCACCCGCCGAGCTCGGCGATCGCGTCGAGGACACGGTTTGCCCAGTCGAACACGATGAGGCCTTGCATCCTCAGCCGCTGGGTCAGCACGGACGCGGATGTTCTTCGGCCCAGGCGGCAACTCGGTGGCGTTATAGGCCGAGATCAGGCCGCACACGGGAATGCGTCCGAACATGTTCATCTGCGGCAGCACGGTATCGAGGACTTCGCCGCCGACGTTCTCGAAATAGACGTCGATGCCCCTCGGGCAGGCGGCCTTCAGCTCCTTGGAGAACGTCGGCGACTTGTAGTCGACGCAGGCGTCGAAGCCGAGCTTCTCGCGTGACGTAGCGGCACTTCTCGGGCCCGCCGGCGATGCCAACGGCGCGGCAGCCCTTGATCTTGGCGATCTGGCCCGACGAGCGAGCCGACGGCGCCGGACGCCGCCGAGACGACGACGGTCTCGCCGGCCTTGGGCTGGCCGACTTCGAGCAGACCGAAATAGGCGGTCCAGCCGGGCATGCCAAGTCCGCCGATCCAGCGCTGCAGCGGTGCCAGGCCGGGTCGGCCTTGCATGACGCCGCTCGCCTTTGGAGATCGCGTACTGTCTGCACGCCGAAGAGTGCCCTGCACGGCGTCGCCCGGCTTGTAATCGGGGTGGTTCGATGGCGTCGACGGTGCCGACGGCGTAGGCGCGCATGACATCGCCGAGCGGAACCGGCGGCACGTAGGACTTGCCCTCGGCCATCCAGCCGCGCATGGCGGGATCGAGCGAGATGTAATGCGATTACGAACGCGGAATTCGACCCTCGCCCGGCTCCGGCACGGGCCCGTCCTCGATCAGGAAGTCGTCGCGCGTCGCCAGGCCTACCGGCCGTCGCGCCAGCTTGACCATGCGGTTCGTCATGGTTGGACTCCTATCGTCATCCTAGCGCTGTCGCGGGCTAGCCGCGTCGAAACGCGAGGCCCGCGAAACGAGGCCGCAAAACTGCGGTCCTTCGGACGACTTTAACGCGGAATCCTCAGTTTCTCCCGCGCAAAGGCACGCGGACACTCGAGGACGTTGGAAGGCAGATCAGGCCGGGTCGCTCTTGACGACGGTGATGTCGGGAGCGTCCTCGTTCTTCATGCCCTGAACGTGGTAGCCGCTGTCGACGTGGTGAATCTCGCCGGTGACGCCGCGCGACAGGTCCGAGAGCAGGTAGAGGCCGGATGCGCCGACCTCCTCGATCGTCACCGTGCGGCGTAGCGCCGAATTGTACTCGTTCCAGCGCAGGATATAGCGGAAGTCGGCGATGCCGGAGGCTGCCAGCGTCTTGATCGGGCCGGCCGAGATCGCGTTGACGCGGATGCCGTTGCGGCCGAGGTCGGCGGCGAGGTAGCGCACGCTCGCCTCCAGCGCCGCCTTGGCGACGCCCATGACGTTGTAGTGCGGCATGACCTTCTCGGCGCCGTAGTAGGTCAGGGTCAGCATCGAGCCGCCCGGTTTCATCAGCTTCTCCGCGCGCTGGGCCAGCGCCGTGAGGGAGAAGCAGGAGATCAGCATGGTCTGCGAGAAGTTCTTCTCGGTGGTGTCGACGTAGCGGCCGTCGAGCTCGTTCTTGTCGGAGAAGGCGATGGCGTGGACGAGGAAGTCGATGCTGCCCCAGGCGCGCTCCAGCGAGGCGAATACGGCGTCCATCGAGCCGGCGTCGGTGACGTCGCACGGCAGCACGAGCTTGGAGCCCAAGTCGGCGGCAAGCGGCTCGACGCGCTTCTTCAGCGCGTCGCCCTGATAGGTGAGCGCAACCTCCGCGCCTTGGCTCGCTACAGCCTTGGCGATGCCCCAGGCGATCGAACGATTGTTGGCGACACCCATGACGAGCCCGCGCTTGCCGGCCATCAGGTTGCCGGTCGTGGTGGTGGCGGCGGGAGCGGTTGTCGACATGGGTGGTGGGACCCTCTGTTTCGTGTGCAAGTCGGCCATTTCGCGCCGCATCCTACACAAAAGGGACGGTCGGTCCAGCTATCACGAGGCCAACTTGCTGGCTGTCCTCAGAAAGTACAGCGACGTGTCAAGTTTCGAGACCGGCCGTCAGCGCAGCCGGGGTCGTATCAGCTTCGATCAGTTTGCCGAGCAGTTGCGCGAGCTGGCGGGCCTCTTCTGCCGTCAGCCGCGATGCGACGTGGGCGCGGATGGCGTCGGCATAGACGGGCCACATCGCGGCCCTCAGAGCGCGGCCTTTGTCGGTGATGACGAGATGCTTGCTGCGGCCATCCATGGGGCAGGGGCGGCGTTCGATCAGGCCCTCGTCGCCCAGCCGGTCTGCCAGGCGGCAGAGATTATACTGCGCCAGCAGTGTTCGCGACTGCACCTGCGCCTGCGGCAACCGGCCCTCGGGTGAACGGTCGAGCTCCCACAACACATCGTACCAGGTCAGCGGCGGAAAGCCGGCCTGCTTCAGGTCCGTCTCGACCTTGTCGATCAGCGATTGCTCCGCGCGAACCAGCCGCGTCCAGGCATCGACGGCATTGGGACACACATTTTGCGACATGACCGAACCGATAGCACAAGCGAATGCCGGATTGAATGCTTGCAAGTGCATACATCTGCGTCTACCTATGCAGCTGCATGCATCGCAAGTCCCGCCGGGAATGTTGTCCGTTCGCTTCGAACAAAATCAATCCAAGGAGAGAGTGCCCATGAAGCTCTACTATGCCCCCGGCGTCTGCTCGCTATCGCCCCATATCGTTCTGCGCGAAACGCGCACCCCGTTCGAACTGGTGAAGACCGACATCCGCGCCAAGAAAGTCGCCGACGGCAGTGACTTCTTCGAAGTGAATCCGAACGGCTACGTGCCGGCGCTGCAACTCGATGACGGCACCATCATCACCGAGGGGCCGGCGATCGTGCAGTACGTCGCCGACAAAGCGGGGGCGACCGATCTCGCGCCGGCAAATGGCACGATTGAGCGGACGAAGCTGCATCAATGGCTGAACTTTGTCTCGGCCGAGATCCACAAGGGGTTCTCTCCGCTGTTCAATCCAAAGATGCCGGACGACGGCAAGGCAGTGGTCAAGGACAGGCTACTGGAACGTTTTGCGTTCCTGGAAAAGCATCTCGGCGTCAACGACTACCTGATGGGTTCTCAGTTCACCGTCGCGGACGCGTATCTGTTCACCACGCTCGGCTGGACGAAACCGTTGTCGATCGACATGACGCACTTCCCGAGCCTTCACAGCTATATCGCCCGTATCACGGCGCGGCCCGCGGTGCAGGAAGCAATGAAGGCCGAAGGTCTGATCAAGTAGGGGTGACAGGTTTTAGGATACGGGGGACAGGGAGGGCGCTGGAGCAATCACTTGTCTCTCCGGGCGACCTGTCCCCTGTAACCTGTTCCCTTCTCAGCCTTCGAGCTGCCAAACCCCGTTGTCGAGGCGGCAGGCGACGCCTTCGGCCTTTGACGAACGGTCGCCGGTCGTCAGCAACACGATGACATGACGGCATACTTTGCCGCTTCCGTCCCTGAACGAGGAGGTCGGCTGCACGGCGCCGGAGAGATGGCCGTTGGTCAACTCCCAGGTGTACGTGCCGCCGTCACCCACCTCGGTCAACGCGAATTGCACGCTTTCGAGAGCCGCGACGTGGTCGCGTCCATCGAGCGCGGGCTTAAGGCCGGCATACTTGGGACGCGCCCACGGTGAGGTTCGCTGCTCGGGGCAGGTGCACGAGGCGCCGCCGCTCCGCTGCTCGGGTGCAGGGGTTGCAGGCTTCTGGTCGGCGGCGATGACGAAGGTCGGGGTCAGTAAAATTGTGGCGGCGAAGAAGAAGCCCGTGACCGCGGTGGCGGTGATCGGCAGCAGGGACTTGGATTGACGCATGACGGGGGCACTCTCGGGACTGGGACGCAACAAAACGGGGCGACACTGGATACTTCGTTCCCAATCTGCCTTGGCTTGGTTAAAACGCGGCTAAGCAATGTACCGGGTGGCTCGAATTCGTTCAGGTTTCAACACGGCGCAAATCATGGGCGCGCGACAGCGGAGGTGAAATGAGCGACAAGCCGGACGAGAAAAACGCCGGGTCCGCGAGCGATGCGCCGCCGACACCCGATTTCACCGCCGCCGCCGAGCCCTTCCTTCTGTTCGAAACCTGGATCGCCGAAGCGACGCGCAGCGAGATCAACGATCCCAACGCCATGGCGGTGGCGACCGCCGACCCGAGCGGGCTTCCGAATCTGCGCATGGTGCTGATGAAGGGCCTCGACGGACCCGAACGGCGCGACCGCGGATTCGTTTTCTATACCAATCTCGAAAGTGCCAAGGGGCGGGAGCTCGAAGGCAACCCGAAGGCGGCGCTGCTCTTTCACTGGAAGTCATTGCGGCGGCAGGTGCGGATCCGCGGTCCGGTGCAATCGGTCAGCTCCGCCGAGGCGGATGCCTACTACGCCTCGCGTCCGCGCGGCAGCCGGCTGGGCGCCTGGGCGTCGGCGCAGTCGCGGCCGCTCGAAAGCCGGTTTGCGCTCGAAAAGGCCGTTGCGCTGATGACGGCCAAGTACCCGATCGGGGATATCCCGCGCCCGTCGCACTGGTCGGGCTACCGTGTGGTGCCGCTCGAGATGGAATTCTGGGCCGATCGGCCATTCCGCCTGCATGATCGCCTCGTTTTCCGCCGAACCGATCACCTTTCCAATTGGAGCAAGTCGCACCTCTATCCCTGATGACGGTCTATCGCTGACGCCCCCCGGTCGATGGCAACGCGGCCACGCCTGCAACCAGGACTGGCGTGGTCCACGACGCGAGCCTATTTTGCTGGCGATTCTGCTGTTAAGACATGCGGAGTGCCAAGACTCGGCTTCCGATTAATTGGCTTCCGATTTGAAGAGCGCAGCGTCAGTGCGTACGGTCGAGCAGGAGACGGCGGGGATCGGGCAGGACCTTTGAACGCATGAAATTTGTCTCTCCCGAAGCACCTCCCGCTCTCGCGCTGTGGACAAGCCGCATCGCCTTCTTCTCGCTTGGGCTGCTCGGCGCGGCGATATTTCTGCATCGCCTGTTTGCGACCCCGACGCCGGTTGCACTCAACATCGTCAAGGCCGCCTTCATCGGCGCTGCAATCGCAGTCCTGCTGTCGCTAGCTGCCGGCGCGCAGATTTGGCAGACCGGTCGTCCCGGCACCGCGCGCGTGGTCGCCGGACTGATCGTCGGGGTGGGACTCCTGAGTTGGCCGGTCATCTTCCTGCCGCAGCTCACTGGCCTGCCGTCGATCCACGACATCACCACCGACACCGCGAACCCGCCAGCCTTCGTGGAACTGGCCAAGTTTCGGGCAAAGGGCACCGTCGACTATCCGGGCGGACGAACCGCAAAAATCCAATCCGATGCCTATCCCGATTTGAAAACGCTGGAAGTCGACCGCTCGGCGGACGAGGCCTACGAGATCGTGTCCGATGCGTTGCGCCGGCAGAAGGTGAAGGTCGTGCGCGAGG
Source organism: uncultured Alphaproteobacteria bacterium (assembly GCA_963847435.1). Classification (GTDB taxonomy): domain Bacteria; phylum Pseudomonadota; class Alphaproteobacteria; order Rhizobiales; family Hyphomicrobiaceae; genus CAWJZR01. The sequence goes on from CAWJZR010000004.1 coordinate 41,646, forward strand.
TGCCGCCCAGCCAGTCGGGCAAGGGGTACATCGAGGCCTACGACCGAACGCTGGTATTCGGCTTCTACGACGACATTTCGGTGCGCATCGACGGCGACGCCAAGCGCGCCAAGATCGACCTGCGCTCGGCCTCCCGCTACGGCCAGCATGATCTCGGGCGCAACGCCGAGCGCCTTCGCCGGGTCCTGAAAGAGGTCGTCGCGCGCCTCGAGGCGACTGTGCCGACTGCGAGCGGCGAGCGCGTCGGCAGCCTGATCAAGCGTAAGAAAACTGCCGTGCCTAAGCGAAATAAAGATCTCGATCCAAAGTCGGCGATCCCTGGCAAGTCAGCACCCGGCGCTCAAGCAGGTGCTCCACGTGGGCCTGCACAGAAAGCCCAGCAGCCTGCACGAGACGGGGGTCGAGGCCGCGGTAAACGACCGGCACAATCCTTCGAATAGTGCGGTGCCCCTTTTCGATGGCGTCGAGGATGGCCTGTTCGCGCCAGCGCCGGTGCACGAGATAAGCGCGAACGGTGCGCTGCGGCTCGCGGATGCGTCCTCCATGGCCTGGAAGAAACAGGGCATCGTCACGGCCGAGCAGCAATTCGAGCGAGGCGAGGTAATCGGCCATCCGGCCTTCGGGCGGCGCCACGACTGAGGTGTTCCAGCCCATGACGTGATCGCCCGACAGCATCACCTTCGCTGGGCCTTCCACCGCATAGCAGAGATGATCCGGCGCGTGTCCAGGCGTGTGCAAGGCGGTCAGCGTGGCATCGCCGGCTTCGACCCTTTCGCCGTGTTCAAGGGCGATGTCCGGCACGAAATCGCGCTCCACGAACTCGGTACCGGAAGGGCTGCTTTCGGTGTCGCCGCGCCGAACGCCTTTGGCGACGAATCCGCAAGAGACGGCCTTAGTCGCCGCCTGAAGTCGCGCCAATCCATCGACGTGGTCGCGATGCGTGTGGGTGACGAGGATGTGTGTAATCGGCCGGCCGGCGGCGGCTTTGAGGATCGCCGTGCAGTGGCCAATGCTGTCGGGACCGGGATCGACGACGGCGAGTGCCTCACTTCCGATCAGGTAGGTGTTGGTGCCCTTGAATGTGAACGGGCCTGGATTGTTGGCGACGATGCGGTCGACCCCCGGCACCATCTCGGACGGCTTGCCATACTCGAAGGTCATCGCGCGGTTGAAGGAGATTTCGTCACTCATTCCTCGACCGCCATTCCTATGTCCTCGGACATAATTCTACATAGACAGTGCCTGCATCGTCAGGGCACGCAGCCTTACACCCGTTACACCCTCTCCAACTCGAAGTCGAAGGTGATGTCTAGCGCTTCCAGCTCGGCTGAAAGCGCCGCGAACTCGTCTGCGTCGGGAGGAGCTGTGTCGTGAAACCAGATGCTCACCCAGTAGCCTTCACGGCGTAAACGCGCGAGCAGGTCCTGCTTGCTGGCCACCGCCTTCAACAACGTTTCGACGTGCTCGCGGATGCGGCCGGACCTCAAGCGGCCCCCGGTCGAGACAGCCCAGCCGCGCGAGAGCGGCCCATCGAGGCCTTCCGCGCCCATCAGGCTGGCCACGTAAGACCCATCGCCCGACGCCGGAGCGCGGAAGATCAGCAGCCGCGCATATGGCGAGAACCGCTCGGGGCTGCTGAGTTTCGGCGATGGGCGGCTCATGTCGCCATCACCTCGCAGAAGCGGCGCACCGGCGCCTTATCGCGGATTAACGTCATCGGCACCGAGAAATGGCCGCGATCGTAGATGAACAGGTTCTCCGACGGGACCTTCCAGCGGTCGATCAGCGGCTCGCCGCCGGGGTAGGGCGTCACCGTATCGCGTTTGCCGAGGATGCTAACGATCCGTTCCGGTGAGACTGCCGGTCCGCGCTTGGGATCGAGCAGCCCGAAGTAGGCGTCGATCAGCTCTTCCGTCCAGCCCTTCGCGATGGCGGCGTCGGTGCTGTCGAAGAGCCGCGTCAGCTCGCCGTCGAGAATGGTCTGGCGCATGTTGCCGCTATGGGTGATGAGCAGGAGGCCCTCGGGATGCAACGTCTCCGGCCAGTCGCGGCTGCGATCCGCCACGAGTTGCGCCGTGAGCGCGCCGAGGCTGGTGCCGCCCATGGCGAGGCGGCCTGTCGAGGTGGCGCGGGCCCAGTTCGCCAAGACTGCCCATTCTCGCACCGCCCCCTTGAAAGCATCGAGTGCGCCGAGTGGGAACGAGCCGATCAGCCGTTCGCCGCCGTAATAGCCGGACGGGCAACGGCGGCCATGAAACGGGGCTTCGGGCCGGATGACGCGGAAGCCGACTGCGCATAAGGCATCCGCCTCGTCGACGAGCCCGATCCAGTTGTCGAACTCGACGCAGACGCCGTGACCGAGGATGATCGTGGGCGGATTGGCGATCCCGATCGGCGTGTGGACGCGGGCCCATGCGACGTCGCCGAGGCGGGCCGACGGGCTCTTGAAGCGCAGCCAGGTGTCCTCGCCCACCGCGCCTGGGATTGGCTCTGAGACCTCGACTAGCGGCATGGGATCTGGCGGCGCCATGAACGGCGCAAGGTCGTAGAGTGCGGTCCCGTAGATCGCACGCGTCTCTTCGGGGGAGAAAGTCTCGACCTTGATCCGCGGGGTGCCGGAGCCGACGAGGAAAGCAAACCGCCGCCGCGTCATGTTGTAAGCGTGGGCGTGCTTCAGCCGCGCCGACTCGACCGCCGAGCGATGCGTGATCGTCGTCGGCTCGGGTCCGAAGAAGACACGCTGCCACTCGGCGTCGATGGCGAGGGAGGTCGCGCGCGCTTCCTGGAACTTCGCCAACGCACAGGCAAGGCGCGCATCATTCTCACTGCGCCGGGGAATGCCCGCCGCAGCGTAGAAGCGGGTTATATCGGCATCGGCAACCTGGGCCGCGGCCCACAACCGGGAGGCGGGAAAAAAGGCCCGCCTGAGGAGCCACAACCCCGCCCGGTCGAACCACGGCCAAGCGAGCGTCAGCCCGGAGAGGCGGCGCTTCAACTCTGTCGACGTGGTGAACCCGTGCGCTTTCGAGCGTAGGCTGGGCGATGCCGCTACGTCGGGAACGGAGCCGGTGTCGGGGGCAGATGCGGGCGGCTCCATACTTAGTCCGTCGGTTCAAGGCTACGGCTGCGCCGCCACGAAGGGGTTCTGGCCGCGCTCTCACCCTCATGCTAGCGTCAATCGGGGACCATCCTCCACTGTCAAAATCAAACATGGCCGGGGCCTGCGTGAGAGGCTCGGAATCGAGAGCCTCGTCATGACGTCGGATGTGACCTTGCCGCTTTGGGTCGTCGTGGTTGGGGCTGTCTTTGCATTCGCCGGCCTGTTGGATCGGTTGCTTATCCCGAGCGCACGCTGGGCGCTGAGGCGTCGCGCCAACAAGGCGATCGACGAACTCAATACGCGGCTCAAGCTGCAGATCCAGCCGTTCAAGATGACGAAACAGCAGGTTCTGATCGATCGCCTTGTGCATGATCCGGAGGTGCTCAATGCGGTTGCGGCGGAGGCGGCCGCAACAGGAGCGCCCCAAGGCGTGGTGCTCGAAAAAGCCAAGCGCTATGCGCGCGAGATCGTGCCTTCGTTCAGCGCCTACACCTATTTCGGCATCGGCACCCGATTGGCGCGCCGCGTGTCCGAGGCGCTCTACCGCGTGCGCCTTGGCTATCGCAATGATCAAGCTCTAAAAGCGGTGCCGCCCGACGCCTCCGTCGTCTTCGTCATCAACCATCGCTCCAACATGGATTACGTGCTGGTCACCTACGTCGCGGCCACCTCGTCGGCGTTGAGCTACGCGGTCGGCGAGTGGGCGCAAGTATGGGGACTGCGCGGCCTCATTCGCTCGATGGGCGCCTACTTCATCCGCCGTGACCATTCCAACCCGCTCTACCGAAAAGTGCTCGCGCGCTACGTGCAGATGGCGACGCAGGCTGGCGTCGTGCAGGCTGTGTTTCCCGAGGGCGGGCTGACGCGAGACGGCGCCATGCGCCCGTTCAAACTCGGGCTGCTGTCCTACATGGTGGGAGGCTTCGATCCGGCTGGCGCCCGCGACGTCGTCTTCATCCCGGTCGGCGTCAACTATGACCGGGTTCTCGAGGACCGCATTCAGCTCGGCGCGGTCAACCCCGAACCTGGCGCTAAGCCGGCTTTTCGGTTCAATCCGCTGGTGCTTCTGCGGTTTCTGGTCTCCAGCGTATGGCTGCGGCTGACGGGCCGGTGGTTCCGCTACGGCTACGCCTGCGTGAGCTTCGGCGAGCCTGTTTCGCTGCGCGAGTATCTGTCCTGGCGGGCGATGGATCTCCGGACGCTGCCGCCAATTGCGCGTCAGGCGGAGATGGAACGGCTCGGAGCTCAACTGATGAACGCCGTCGGCAAGGTGGTGCCGGCATTGCCTGTTTCGCTGGTTGCCACGGTAATCCTGGCCGCGGGCGAAACCGCGCTCACACGGTTCGAGCTGAAGGGCTGCGTATTCGACCTGATCAACAGCCTGGAAGCCTCCCGGGCCTATGTCCATGTTCCCCGCCAAGATCGCGACTACGCCATCGACGTCGGCTTGCGCATGCTTACTCAGCGCCACATCGTATTGGAAGCAGAGGACGACAGCTTTCGCGTCAATCCGGACGAGATCGCACTATTGCGCTATTACGCCAATTCCATCCGGCATCTGGTGCCGGAGCTATCGACATCGGCATCCGCATCGCGAGCAGCGCAGCGGCACGAGGTTTCTGAACCTGGCTTGACCCTCTTGAACTGAAGACGGCCGGAGCGCGAGCCCCGGCCGTGCATCGTAAAAGTGGGATTGCTCTTAGGCGATCTTCGGGTCCAACTCGCCCTTGGCGTAGCGCTTGGCCATCTCGGCCGTGGTCAGCACGCGCTTGATCTTGGACGCCTTGCCGGCGGTCTCGAACTCCTCGAGGCGCTGTTTGCAGACCTTGGTCATCGCTTCCATGGCAGGCTTCAGATACTTGCGCGGATCGAATTCGCCCGGGTGCTCCGACAGGATGCGGCGGATTTGTCCGGTCATCGCCATGCGGTTGTCGGTGTCGATGTTGATCTTGCGCACGCCGTGCTTGATGCCGCGCTGGATCTCCTCGATCGGCACGCCGTAGGTCTGAGGCATCTTGCCGCCGAACTTGTTGATGACGTCCTGCAGGTCCTGCGGCACCGAGGACGAGCCGTGCATCACGAGATGCGTGCTCGGCAGCTTGCCGTGTATCTCTTCGATGACGTTCATCGCGAGCACCTTGCCGTCCGGCTTGCGTGTGAACTTGTAGGCGCCGTGGCTGGTGCCCATGGCGATCGCCAACGCGTCGACCTTGGTCTCCTTTACGAAGCGCACGGCTTCGTCGGGGTTGGTCAGCAACTGGTCGTGGCTAAGCTTGCCCTCGGCACCGTGGCCGTCCTCCTTTTCGCCCATGCCGGTCTCCAGGGAGCCCAGCACGCCGAGCTCGCCTTCGACCGAGATGCCGCCCAGATGCGACATGTCGGTGACGGTCTTGGTCACGGCCACGTTGTAAGCCCAGTCGCCCGGCGTCTTGCCGTCGGCCTTGAGCGATCCGTCCATCATCACCGAGGTGAAGCCGGCCTGAATGGCGGTCATGCAGGTGGCGGGCTCGTTGCCGTGGTCGAGGTGCACACAGACGGGAATGTGCGGATAGATCTCGGTCACCGCGTCCATCATATGCTTCAGCATGATGTCGTTGGCATAGGAGCGAGCGCCGCGCGAGGCCTGGATGATCACCGGCGCGTCGAGCGCGTTGGCGGCCTCCATGATCGCGAGGGCCTGCTCCATGTTGTTGATATTGAACGCCGGAACGCCATAGCTATGCTCGGCGGCGTGGTCGAGGAGCTGGCGCAATGTGATGCGGGCCATGTGGACGGTCTCCCTGAAAGGTTGATTTGAATTCTGCTCGACCGGATTAGCGCGGATGCACGCTAAACGCCATGGGGGCCGGCCTGCGACAAAGGCCGTAAGGCGGACCCGCCGTAGCATGGATAAACGGACAGGATCGCTCATCGGCTCAAACGGCGGTGCACGTGCGGACAGTTGCGTGAATGTCGAGTGTGCAGGCCGGGTTCCCTAGATAAGGGCGGCTTGCGGCGGCGACGATATGCTCGCACCCGATTTTGATTTCGCTGCCGGCGATTGTGACGGCCATCAGCGCGCAAATACGCGTATGGCCGGAGCGTGAGCCCCGGCCATATGCAATTTCAGGCTCGACTCTAGGCGATTAGAGCAGTTTCGCCATGGCGACGGCGGTATCGGCCATGCGGTTGGAGAAGCCCCACTCGTTGTCGTACCAGGACAGGACGCGCACGAACTTGCCGTCCATCACCTTGGTCTGGTCGAGGTGGAAGATCGACGAGTGGCTGTCGTGGTTGAAGTCCATCGACACGTTCGGCTGGTCGGTGACGCCGAGAATGCCCTTGAGCGGGCCTGAGGCGGCCGCCGCCTTAACGGCAGCGTTGATCTCGTCCTTGGTCGTCTCGCGCTTCGCCAGGAACTTGAAGTCCACGACGGAAACGTTCGGGGTCGGCACGCGGATGGCGGTGCCGTCCAGCTTGCCGTTGAGTTCCGGCAGCACGAGACCGACGGCCTTGGCGGCGCCGGTCGAGGTCGGGATCATGCTGAGGGCCGCAGCGCGGGCGCGATAGAGGTCCTTGTGCATGGTGTCGAGCGTCGGCTGGTCGCCGGTGTAGGCGTGGATCGTGGTCATGAAGCCTTTGTCGATGCCGACGAGGTCGTTCAGCACCTTGGCGACCGGGGCGAGGCAGTTCGTCGTGCACGAGGCGTTGGAGATGACGAGGTGATCCTTCGTCAGCTTCTGGTGGTTGACGCCGTAAACGACCGTGAGGTCGGCGCCGTCGGCCGGGGCCGATACGATGACGCGCTTGGCGCCGGCGGCGAGGTGCGCCGCCGCCTTGTCGCGCGAGGTGAAGATGCCGGTGCACTCGAGAGCGATGTCCACGCCGAGGGCCTTGTGCGGCAGCTCGGCCGGGTTCTTGATCGCGGTGACTTTGATCGGACCGGTGCCGACGTCGATGGTGTCGCCCTCGACCGTCACCTTGCCGGGAAAGCGGCCGTGCACGGAGTCAAAGCGGAAAAGGTGGGCGTTGGTCTCCACGGGGCCGAGGTCGTTGATTGCCACGACCTGGATGTCCTTGCGATTGGCCTCGACGATGGCGCGAAGTACGTTGCGCCCGATGCGGCCAAATCCATTGATCGCGACCTTCACTGCCATGTCGTCGTCTCCTGCGGTGCGAGAGGGTATCCGAATAGGTGAGGCGACCACGTACCAAAGTGGACGCGGCCCCCGCGGCGAACATCGTCCATGTTGCAGAATGGCGACGCTGCGGCGCAAAGTGGCGCCATTAAGTTGAGCGCGGGCCTGCCTGTCAATGCGGCATCCATACGAGCCGTGGTCCAGGGATGGCGGCCGGTGGCGATTGACGGCTCAGCCAAGGGACACATAAGGTCGCGCAAGTCGTTGTCCTGCCGAGATCGCTGAGTGAATACGTGAACGGATTGGAAGGTCGCATGAGCCAGGGCGATAAGAGCAGGGCCAAGCGTCCGGCGGCCAAGAAAGCGGCAGCGCCGGCTAGAGCGGCAGCGCCGGCTAAAGCGGCAGTACCTGCGAAAGCGGCTGCGCGGACGCCAGCCGCGGCGGCTGCGGATTCGCTGGAGGCGCGCGTGCGGTCTCTCGAATCGGAGCGTGACAGGCTGACGGCCGAACTGGCGGAAGCGCACGCACGGATCGCGAAGCTGGAGGCTGCCCGCACCCAGGTCGTCAACCGCATTGATTGGGTGATCGATTCTCTGCAGAACCTTATAGAGGGTGAAGGCTGAACATTCCTCGTGTTTCTCAGGGTGCGCATGGCGGGTTAGCGCTAGAATCGCGTAGAAGGATAGACAACCAATCATAATCAGGGCGGCGAGGATGGGCCAAGTATCGGTGAGCGTGAATGGACGCAGCTACCGGTTGGTCTGCGGCGATGGCGAGGAGCCTCGCCTTCGGGAACTCGCTGCGCTCGTCAATGCCCGCGTTGATATGCTTGTGGCGCAATTCGGTCAGCCCGGTGAGGCTCGGTTGCTGTTGATGGCCGCGCTGCTGACGACGGACGAACTGCTCGACACGCGGGTCAAGCTCGACGAGGCCGTCGCCGAAGCAGCCGCGGCACTCCGCGCTGCGGCTGCTGCCGCTGCGCCCGAGCCTGTACCCGAAAAGAGGCCCGATAACTCGCGCAAGTCGCAGCGTGTCGAACTGCCCGGCAAGGCCCAGGCCGGCTGAGCCGCGGGAAGTCGGTCTCCGCTCTACAAACCAAGTCCCTTTTTCCACATTCCCGTGGTTGGCATCCAGTCGCGGCTCACTTACATTGTTTTTGCTGCGGGGCGCGTTAGGAGCAAACAAATCTCCAGGGCCTATAAGATCTGCCTGGGAGCTGTCCCTGACCGGAGCCGTGGTTCCGGACACATGGCGCCCACCTTACATTTGTAGGGACCCGGCGAGATCAAACGCTCCGACGGCCTCCGCGGCTCTTAATTCCACAACGAGAAATTCCACAACGAGAACGCCAAAGGCGCGCGACATGAAGGAAGCCAAGGCCCAGTTGCGCAAGGAGATGATGTCCAAGCGCGAGACTTTGCCCCGCCAGTTGCGATTGGACGCGGCCCGGCGCGTTGCCGAGCACGGGCTGCCGAAAGAACTCAATGGCGGCCCGTCGATCGTGTCGTCTTACTGGTCGATCGGCGCCGAGCTGGACCCCGGCCAGCTCGAACGGAGGCTTGTCGGCGAGGGGCATCGCATCTGCCTGCCGGCGATCCAGAGCAAGGCGTCGCCCATGAAGTTCCACCTGTGGTTGAAGGGTGAGCCGACCCGCGAGCGCAAATGGGGTATCCACGAGCCTTTGCCCACCGCGCCCGAGGTCGACCCCGACATCCTTCTCGTGCCAATGTTGGCATTCGATGAAAAGGGCTGGCGGCTCGGCTACGGCGGCGGATACTACGACCGCACCATTCAGGCGCTCCGCAAGCGAAAGTCGGTCGTCGTCGTCGGGTTCGCCTACGACGAGCAGAGAGTCGACGCGGTTCCTCATCTCGATTATGACGAGCGCCTCGATTGGGTGCTGACGCCGTCCGGCGCATTCTGCTGCGGGCGAGGCTGAGGCGGCCCCAGTGAAGCTCCCGCGGGCCTTGCAACGCCAGGCAGCCCATCAACGACGAGAAAGTCCTGAATGCGCCTCCTGTTTCTGGGTGATCTCGTCGGCCGCACCGGCCGCAAAGCGGTCATCGATGCGCTCCCCGGCCTGCGAAAGCGCTACAAGCTCGATTTCGTGGTGGTCAACGGCGAGAACGCGGCGGGCGGATTCGGCATCACGGAAGCGATCCTCGACGAGTTGCTCGATGCCGGCGCCGACGTAGTGACGCTCGGCAATCACGCGTTCGACCAGAAGGAGACGCTGGTCTATATCGAGCGTCAGGATCGCCTCATCCGGCCGATCAATTTCCCCAAGGGGACCCCCGGCAAGGGCGCGGGCCTGTACAGGGCTCGCAACGGCATGGACGTGCTCGTCATCAACGCCATGGGCCGCGTGTTCATGACAGAGCTCGACTGCCCGTTCCGTGCGATCGACAACGAGATCTGCGCTTGCAAACTGAAGCAGGGCGCCGACGCGATCTTCATCGACTTCCACGCCGAGGCGACGAGCGAGAAACAGGCGCTCGCCCATTTCGTGGACGGCCGCGCCACGGCGGTCGTGGGGACGCACACGCATTCACCCACCTCGGACGAGCGCGTCCTCGGCGGCGGCACGGCCTACATGTCGGATGCCGGCATGTGCGGTGACTACAACTCTGTGTTGGGCATGGACACCGGCGAGCCGGTCAATCGGTTCTTGACCAAGATCCCACGCGGCCGATTCGAGCCGGCGGAGGGCCCTGCCACCATTTCCGGCCTCGCGATCGAGGTCGACGATCGCACCGGGCTGTCGACACGCGTTGCGCCGTTGCGGATGGGCGGGGTCTTGTCCAAGGCCGAGCCGTCGTTCTGGGTGGAATAGGAGCGCCAAGTCAGAGGCGTAATCGGTCTCTTCGGCGCGACCTCGAAGGAGAGGGTTCGGGGGAATGTCCCCCGAACGTTTGGTCTGGCATCAGCCGTTGCGACGAGAGCCTAATCCGTCGCCAACAGGGCCGCCGCCATGCCGCCGTCCATTTTCGGGTCCTGGGCGCCGTACTTGACGACCGAGACGAGCAACAGGGCACCGGCGACGAAGCACAAGGCACTCAGCATCATCCGCATGGCATCACTCCTTGCAAAGTTGCGGGAGTGCGAAGCCATAGTCGCCCGCGCGGGTGGCCGGCTGTTCCGGCGGTGACCCAGCGATCGGCAAATCGCAAATTTTTCAAACGCCGTCAGGCGAAAGCAACCCCGTCGACCCTTGACCGGCGCGCCTGCGTTCGCGCAATAGATGGCATCGAACCCCGCAAATTGCGACCGAGCAAGTCCTGACGCCATGGCCGGCCATTCAGCATTCAAGAACATCATGCACAAGAAGGGTCGCAAGGATGCGGCCCGCGCCAAGGCATTCGCCAAGTTCAGTCGCGAAATCACGGTTGCGGCCAAGATGGGGTCGCCGGATCCGACGATGAACTCGCGCCTGCGCCTCGCCATCACAGCCGCACGCGCCGAGAACATGCCAAAGGACAACATTGATCGCGCCATCAAGAAGGCGACCGGCGGCGACAGCGAGGCCTACGAGACGATCCGTTACGAGGGCTACGCGCCGGGCGGCGTTGCCGTCATCGCCGAGGCGCTGACCGACAACCGCAATCGTACCGGCGGCGCGGTCCGTGCCGTGTTCACCAAGTACAACGGCAGCCTCGGCTCGACGGGCTCCGTCTCCCACATGTTCGCCCACGTCGGTGAGATCGTGTTCAAGCCCGAAGCCGGCTCCGCGGATACGGTGCTCGAGGCCGCTATCGACGCCGGCGCCGACGACGTCGTTTCCGACGCGCATGGCCACACCGTCACCTGCGCCTTCGACAGCCTCGGGACCGTCGCCCACGCGCTGGAGCAGAAGCTCGGGGAGCCCCAGAGCGTCAAGGCCGTGTGGAAGCCCAACCTCAGCACGCCCGTCGACGAGGACAACGCCGCCGCCATCATGAAGATGATCGCCGCGCTCGAGGACGATGACGACGTCCAGAACGTCTTCGCCAACTTCGAGGTGAGTGAGGAAGTGCTGAAGAAATTGACTGCAGCCTAAGCGGCGAAGCCTTCCTTCGCAGCGTCCAGGGTCGCGAGGAGCTGCCACTTTGCGCTCCGAGACAGCTGGTCAAGCTGGCTGTCCCACACCGACTTCAGCGCGGCCCGGTCGTTATCGCGAGGTTGAGCGGCCGTCAGCGCGAGCGGATTCGAATTGCCCGCGGTCGCCGGGTCACTTCCTCGTCGAATGCCGACGTCAGCACCCGCACGCAAACGATCACGGCGACGGCAACGGTCACAAATCCAGCAGCCAGCCACATCGGCAGTTTTTCCAAACGCGAGACAGTACAGACCGCAATCCAATCATTGTGAGGTCCGACCGTCGTTGATCTGCGGCAAGAGAAAGGACGTCAGGCGCCCCGAATCGTCTCGCCCATGCTACACCCCCCGCATGAGGGGCACATCCACCGTTCGCATCATCGGAATCGATCCGGGACTGAGGCGCACCGGCTGGGGCATCGTCGAATCCGACGGCGTCCGGCTGATTTATGTCGCGTCCGGGCACGTTGAATCGACTAGCGACGAGACGCTCGCGGTCCGCCTTTGTGAACTCTATCGCGGGCTGTCGGCTGTTATCGCCGAGCACACCCCGCTCGAAGCTGCGGTCGAAGAAACATTCGTCAACGACAACGGACGAGCCACGTTGAAGCTCGGTCAGGCGCGCGGCATGGCGATGCTCGCCCCCGCAATGAAGGGATTGCCCGTCGCCGAATATCCGCCGAACCTGATCAAGAAGACGGTCGTCGGCGCCGGCCACGCGGAGAAGAAGCAGATCCAGGCCATGATCGGCTTTCTGCTGCCGAAAGCCAAATTCAACAGCGCTGACGAGGCGGACGCTTTGGCGATCGCGATCTGCCATGCGAACCACCGAGGCATCAGGCAGTTGAAGGCGGCGCTGAGCAGGTAAAGTCGAGTAGCCGACAGCTGACAGCCAATGGGGACGGTCTCTGCTGGCCGCTCCTGATTTGTTATTCGCCTTCCAATCAATGCCGTCCCGGAGGACACATGATCGGCAAACTGCGTGGCAAGGTCGATGCCATCGGCGAAAGCCACCTGATCCTCGACGTCAATGGCGTCGGCTACGAAGTGCAGGCCTCCGCGCGCACATTGCGCAACTTGAAGATCGGCGACGAGGTCTCACTGACCATCGACACGCATGTCCGCGAGGATGCGATCCGGCTTTTTGGTTTCGCCAGCGAGGTCGAGCGCTCATGGTTCCGCACGCTGCAGGGCGTGCAGGGCGTCGGCGCCAAGGTGGCGCTGGGGGTGCTCGGCGTGCTGGCTCCCCAGGACCTCGCCAACGCCATCGCCCTCGGCAATTGGGCCGCCGTCGAGCAGGCGCAGGGCGTCGGTAAAAAGCTGGCGATGCGCATCACGTCGGAGTTGAAGGATAAGGCGCCGGCGCTGTCGGTCGCTGGCCTCAACGTCCCGGCGGGGAGTGCCATTGCGGGCGGCGCGATTGGTTCACCGCCTCTCAACAATGCCGTCGCGGAAGCGATCTCGGCGTTGACCAATCTCGGCTACAATCCGGCGCAGGCCAGTGCGGCCGTCGCTGTCGGATGCAAGGAACTCGGCGACGCCGCCGACACCGCAAAGCTCATCCGCCGGGGCTTGAAAGAACTTGCCCGCTGATGATCCTCGGGCGCACCATGATGCGCAATCGGAACGCAATGCGCTTTCGGAACGGGACGAGCGTCTAAGCTATTTCTCGGGATGAAGTGAAGTTCGATCGCATCAACCGGAGGACGGACATGAGCTGGGTGGTCGAGTGGATCGGCGGGGTGGCAAGTGGAGACATGCCGCATCATAGCGAACAGGATACGCTGGAGGCCGCCCTCGCTTTTGCCGATGAACGCCTGCGCAGCGGTTCTCGTGTATTGACGATGTCGGGTCCGAGCGGTGAAAGCTGGGGCGAGACGCACGTCAAAGTCGAGGTCGAGAAGGCGCGGCTCGCCAAACTGCGATAAGCCGTCACGCAGGGGGTGACCAAATTCGATGCAGATTTACGTCGATGCCGACGCCTGCCCTGTAAAGGCCGAAGTGCTCCGGGTGGCCGAGCGGCACGGGTTCCCGGTCCATATGGTCTCCAATTCCTGGATGCGGCTCGACCAGCATCCCCTGATCAACCGCGTCATCGTGCAGGATGGTCCGGACGCCGCCGACAATTGGATCGCCGAGCGTATCCTTGCCGGCGACATCTGCGTGACGCAGGACATCCCGCTCGCCTCACGTTGCCTGAAGAAGGGCGCCGCCGCCGTCGGCCCGACCGGCAAGCCGTTTACGGACGCCAGCATCGGCATGGCGTTGGCGATGCGAGAACTCAATCAGCATCTGCGCGAAACCGGCGAAAGCAAAGGCTACAACGCTGACTTCACTCCGCGCGACCGCTCGCGTTTTCTCGAAACGCTGGAAACGCTGATCCAGGCTGAAAAGCGCAAGAACGGCGAGCGCCGTTGAGCGCTCGCCTGACTTGTTGCTTCAGGAAACGCAGATGCTTGCGGACTTAATTGCCGCGCTCCTGCTGCTGCTGGAAGAACCGAGACGCGAAGTCGCTGTTTGAGTTCGGGGCGGCTGCGGCGGCGGCGGCCGAGAGAGCGACCAGCGTGGCGGCAATAAGAGCTTTCATGATCATATCCTTTGTTTTGCGATGCGAGCCTCGTTGCGGGCTCGACAAAGGATACGAGCGCGGAATTCGCGATGTTTCTCGGTCACGGCGTTGTGACGTGAAGGGAATTATGATGCCGGGCGAGGCGCTATCCTGCGCGCGCCCTTTCCTCAGCCCACCTCGCCGCCATCGGCTCGCGGCAATGCGACGCTCGGGCCGGCTGATGTGGGGGCGGTCGCTGGCACGGCCGCGATCGTCTCGCGGAATTTGTTCGTGATGGGATAGCGGCGATCGCGACCGAAGTTGCGCGACGAGATCTTGACGCCCGGTGCCGCCTGGCGGCGCTTGTATTCCGCAAGCCGCAACAGCCGCTCGACCTTGAGCACCGCCTCGGGCGCGTGACCGCGCGCGACGATGTCGGCTAACGGCAATTCGCGCTCGACCATGCAAACCAGCATGTCGTCGAGCTGCTCGTAAGGTGGCAGGCTGTCCTGGTCGGTCTGGTTCTCGCGAAGTTCGGCTGTCGGGGCCTTGGTGATGATGTTCTCCGGGATGACGATGCCGCTCGCCGCCGGTCCGCCTCTGGGACCAAGCGCGCCCTTCGGCACATGCGCGTTGCGCCAACTGGCGAGACGATAGACCTCCATCTTGTAGAGATCCTTGATCGGATTGTAGCCGCCGTTCATGTCGCCGTAGATGGTACAGTAGCCGACCGACATCTCGCTCTTGTTGCCGGTGGTCAGCACCATGCCGCCAAACTTGTTGGAGATCGCCATCAGCGCTGTGCCGCGAACCCGGCTCTGGATGTTTTCCTCAGTGATGTCGGCATTCGTGCCTTTGAAGACATCCTTCAGCGCATGCGCGAAGCCCTCGACTGGCTCGACGATCGGCACCACGTCGTAGCGGATGCGAAGCGCCTTCGTGCAGGCAGCCGCATCCGCCAGGCTTTCCTGCGAGGTGTACCGGTAGGGCAGCATGACCGCGTGCACGCGCTCCGGCCCCAATGCATCGGCCGCCAGCGCCGCGACGAGAGCGCTGTCGATGCCGCCGGACATGCCGAGTACGACGCCAGGGAACCCGTTCTTCTCACGTAATCGCGCAGGCCGTTCATGCACGCGAGATAAGCCGCGGCCTCGCCGTCCTCGAGTGAAACGCGTTGGCCCGGCTTGCACGCCCAGCCGTCCGCGCCCTTCGTCCACTCCGTCAGCGTGATAGCTTCCTCCCAAGCCGGCATCTGCACCGCGAGGCTGCAGTCCGCATTGAGAACGAACGAGGCGCCGTCGAATACCAACTCGTCCTGGCCACCGAGTTGATTGAGGTAGGCGAGCGGCAGGCCCGTCTCAGTCACGCGGGCCACTGCCACGTTGAGGCGCACATCCGGCTTCTTCCAGTCGAACGGCGAGCCATTGGGCACGAGCAGCATTTCTGCGCCGCATTCGGCGAGGCATTCGCACACCTCGTCTTTCCAGATGTCCTCGCAGATCGGTACGCCAAGCCGCACGCCGCGGAAGTTGATCGGGCCGGGGAGGGGGCCGGCGTCGAACACCCGCTTCTCGTCGAACACCCCGTAATTGGGCAGGTCCACTTTGGTGCGAACCGCTTCGATCTTTCCGCCGTCGATCAGCACCATGGCATTATACAATTTGTCGCTCTCAGGCCAGAGCGCGCCAGTGAGCACAGCCGGGCCTGGGCCCAGTTCGGCAGCCAGGGCTTCAACGCGGGCGCGGGCGGCAGCGGCGAAAGCCGGTCGGCGCACCAAATCCTCGGGTGGATAGCCGGTGATGAACAACTCCGAAAACAGCACTAGGTCGGCGCCGAGCCTGGCTGCCTCGTCGCGGGCGCGGATGAGCTTTTCAGCGTTGCCGTCGAGGTCGCCGACCACCGGGTTAAGCTGCGCGAGGGCGATTTTGAGATGCTTCGTCATGGGGCGCACCTTAAGGGCGGAGTGTGCGGCAGAGCAACGGGACTCGCTTCCGTATCTGTTAACGCCCGCCCTCGGCAATGAGACTGCGGCTTCGCGGTGCTGGACAAAACACATTCCAACATTCAAATACGAGGAAAGCCCTGGAGAGGTCTGTCCATGATCGCGCTCGTACGTCGGTTCCTTGCTGTAATGCTTGTTGCCTTCGCGCCGCTGGCGGCATCCGCCTACGAGGTGCCGAAGGAGAAGCAGACCAAGCTTGGTAAGTACCTCAGCCCCACAGAAGCGGCGACGATGGTGAAAGCGGAGCGCGACAAGGTTCTCTTTCTCGATGTCCGGACGCGGGCCGAGGCGCAGTTCGTCGGCTACACCCCCGAGATCGACGCGCTGGTGCCGTTCGTGGAGATGAGCCAGTTCGGCGAGTGGGACGATAAGAACTCGCGCTACAAACTCGATCCTAATCCCGTGTTCAGCCAGTCGATCGAGAAGCTGCTGGCTGCGAAGGGGCTGACGAAGGACGCCCGCATCATCCTGATGTGCCGCTCGGGCGACCGCTCGGCGAAGGCCGTGGATGCGTTGGCTGCGGCTGCGTTTACCAACGTCTACAGCCAGTACGAGGGCTTTGAGGGTGACTTGTCACCGGACGGGCGGCGCACCGTCAACGGCTGGAAGAACGCCGGCCTGCCGTGGACCTATAAAATGGACAAGGCCAAGGTATTCGCCGCACAGAACTGAGTTTTCACCGACCGTAGACTGCCAGCATTGGCCCGAGCGGCAGAAAGTTGGAGCCGCGGCCGATCGCGGGGGCGTAGAGCGTCGGCACGCTGCCGCCGTCGAGGAACAAAGCATTCGGGCATTTGAGGACGTCGCGGTAGAGACGCCCGAACGAGGCGAACGAGACGCCGTCCTCCGAGATCGCGAAGTGCACGTGGCCGCGGGCGTCGACGCCGACGCCGTTGCGCGTTTTCTGGCTGGCCTCCGCGCGGATGAACTTGGGATGTAGCTTGCCGTCGATCACCAGCATCGGCCCGGACTGGGTAGCGAGTTCGGCCTTTGGCTTTTGCCTGAGAAAGGCAGTGGTTTCGAGCACCCCCGGACGGCCGCCGCTTACGAAGAAGACGCCGTTGGGCTTCAAATGAAAGTTGCCGGGGCCGTTCTTGGTGCTTGTCTCGGTCAACTCGCGGCCGCCTTCGACGTAAAGGCCTACGGGCTTCAGGTCAGCGTGATACATGCCCGCGTTCATCGCAAACAGCAGTGGCGATTTCTTAGGGCCTTCGGTGCGGGGGAGTGCGCCGAGCGTGGCGTAGGGAGCGCCATCGGGTCGTTGCCAGAAGAGGCGGATGGATGCTGTTGTCGGATCGACTTCGCAGACGGTGTAGCGCGCATTTTCATGCGTAACGGAATGGCAAGGCGACTGCGGGGCCGCCCGAACTGTATGCGGCGAGGCGGTTAGGCCCAACAAAGCAGCCAGCAAGGCGAAGAAGCGCATTGGTCGGTCCCGGCGTCGGATCACAGTCCACTGCGCTTTGCCCGACGCTGGCGGCGGCATGATGGCGGCTGACGGTGGCCGAGGCTCGGTGGCGTCCGTCTCTCGAACTTCGCAACAGACAATTGATTCCTGCGGCGTCGTCGCCGGTCGTCTTTCGCATGAACGGATCCCCGCCCGAGGGGGCGGGGATGACGCTGAAATCAGGGAGCGGCCGCTTGGCGGGGTCTCAACCAAACGTCACCCCATAGACCGGCGGCAAGGTGTGCGAGATCTCGTTCCAGCTGTCGCCCTGGTCCTCGCTCACCCAGAGCCCCCCGGTTGTCGAGCCAAACGCGAGGCGCTCGCCATTGCCGTCGAGCGCGAGTGCGTGGCGGTAGACGAGGTCGTAGGCGTGGACCTGCGGCAGCCCCTTCGTGAGCACGTCGAACGATTTACCGCCGTCGCGGGTGCGCGTGACGACGACCTTGCCGGAGACCGGGATGCGCTTTTCATCCTTGATGCCAGGAATGAACCAAGCGGTATCGGGCTCCTTCGGATGCACCACGACGGGGAAACCGAACGTGGAGGGGCCCGCCTCTGAGATCTCGGTGAAGTTTCTTGCCCCGTCAGACGAGACGAATATGCCGTTGTGGTGCTGCACCCAGAAACGCTGGGGCGCGGAGGGGCACTGCACGAGGCAGTGCACGTCCTGGGCAATTGGGTCGTGCATCTTCTCCGGCGGCCAGTGCTCCGCCCGCATGCCCTCGCCGATCAGCGACCAGGTCGCGCCGCCGTCCTCCGTGCGCCAGATGCCGCCGGTCGAGATCGCGACGGAAACCTGCTTGGAGTTGCCGGGGTCGACACAGATCGAATGGATGCCGGGAAGGTCGGCGCCGCCGCCCATCCATTCGATGCGGCGGGGATGATCCCATAACGCCCGCACCATATCCCAGGTCGCGCCGCGATCTCTTGATACGAACAGCCCGCCCGGCTGCGTGCCGCACCAGATGACACCCGGCTCGTCCTTGCCGCCGGCTGCCAGCGCCCACATGCGCGCCGTCGTCCAGTTGATGGGGCGGCCCCACGGGTCGCGCTCGTCGAGGCCCTCGGGTTTCAGCGGGTAAGTCGGCGCAGCGATCTCCTGCCAGCGGTCACCGGTATTCCGATGCAGCTTCACTCCGAAATGCCCGTGCTCGAGCGCGGCATAGCGAGTGCCATCGCGGCTATCGGCGAACGCCAACGTCACGGTATCACCGAGGAAATCGACGTTGGCGATGTCCCAGCCTTTGCCGTTGCGCTGGACCGTGAAGAGCCCCTTACGGGTCGAGACGAGCAGGGTATCCGACATGGGTTTGAGCCTCCCTCGAGATGGTTCGTGATGGTCAAGGACGTGTGAGGCGTCAACCGCCCGACACTAGCCCCCACTCAGGGCCTGGAAAATGTGAATTGTACTGGCGGGTGTGACCGCTTCCGACAGATGCACGCGGTCGCGGATCATTTGGCCGTCGAGGAAGATCGTCATGTGTTTCCGCAGCCCACCCTGGTCATCGAGCACGTAGCTGCGCGCCTGCGGGTTGTCGGCGAACACGGCATCCAAAACCTCGCGCACGTTGCGGCCCTCCGCTTCCGTATCCGGGCAGGCGACATGACGCTGGATATTGGGCGTAAACGAGACCTTGGGCATCGCGGCATCCCGAGCGTTGCGATCGATATTGCTTACACAGGATGACGAACGAACCAAGTCTCGACCGACAGGCTCAACCCAGTTTTTTGCAAGCGAACGCATGCGTTGTGTAAGGCACAGTGACGATGCTTTGCCCTAACAACTCGGGGGTGGCGGCGATCAACGCTTCGAGCTTTGATCTGACCCGATCGCGTTCGTCAGCCGGCAGCGCCGCGATGAAGCTCACCGACAAGACGCGCTCGACGATGACCCGGGCGGGTGGTCCGGCATGCGCGTTGAAGAAGCACTGTTCTTGCAGTGCGCTAAAACCTGCGGCCGGAAACAGGTCCTTCCACTCGCCGGATGTGTAGCGAGGCGTGTCTTTCTCGTAGGGAGCCATGAGCGCGGTAAGCGCAGCGATCCAGGGGACGCTTTCGTCACGCACATTCCAGATCAGTCCCAACGATCCGCCGGGGCGGAGCACGCGGTCGATCTCAACCAGTGCTTGCGGCGTCGCGAACCAATGGAAGGATTGCGCGCAAACGACGGCATCGATGCTTGAGTCCGCGAGCGGGATTGCGTCTGCAGTGCCGGCGACCGTCTCGAGCCCCGGATTGGCCGCGATCGCTTGCGCCCGCATCTCTGCTACGGGCTCCACCGCTACGACGTGCGCCCCCGTCGCCTGCAGCGGCGTCACGAACTTACCCGTGCCCGACCCAAGATCGAGAACGGTCGTGCCCGGCGCGAGCCCTAGCTCGGTGCGGAGCCAATCGACGATCGCGGGCGGATACTCGGGCCGCCCGCGAACATAGCCGTCGGCATTGGCTGAAAATCCAGCCGCTGCCGCTCGGTGGATCTCCGTCACCGGGTCTTTACCCCGCTGCCTTCTTCGGCTGGCCGGTGCTCTGGGCCTCGCGCTCGCGCTTGAGCAAACCCGCCACCATGAAAGCAATCTCCAGCGACTGCTCGGCGTTGAGGCGCGGATCGCACAACGTCTCATAGCTCTTCGACAGGTCGGCATCGACGATCTTGGCTGCGCCGCCCGTGCACTCGGTCACGTTCTGGCCGGTCATCTCGAGGTGCACGCCGCCTGCATGGGTGCCTTCGGCCCGATGGACGTCGAAGAAGCTCTCGACTTCCTCCCGGATCTTGGCGAACGGACGCGTCTTGTAGCCGTTGCTCGCCGAGATGGTATTGCCGTGCATGGGGTCGCAGGACCACACGACGGTGCGACCGGCTTTCTCGACCGCGCGGATCAGGTTCGGCAGGTGCTTCTCGACCTTGTCGGCGCCGAAGCGGCAGATCAGCGTGAGACGGCCCGCCTCGTTCTGCGGATTGAGGATGTCGATCAGGCGCAGCAGGCCGTCGGCTTCGAGCGACGGCCCGCACTTCAGGCCGATCGGGTTCTTGATGCCGCGGCAGAACTCCAGATGCGCGTGATCGGGCTGGCGGGTGCGGTCGCCGATCCACAGCATATGGGCGCTGGTCGCGTACCAGTCGCCGGTGCCCATGGCGTAGTCGCGACGGGTCAACGCCTGTTCGTAACCGAGCAGCAGCGCCTCGTGACTGGTGTAGAAGTCCGTCGTTTTCAGCGCCCGCGTGTTTTCCTCGTTGACGCCGAGGGCCTCCATGATCTCCAGCGTGCGCGTGATCTCGTTGGCGAGCTTCTCGTAGGAGGCCTCGATCGGCTTGTCCTTCAAGAAGTCGAGCGCCCAGCGATGTACGTTGCGCAGAGAGGCATAATCGCCCTGCAGGAAGGCGCGCAGGAAGTTCAAGGTCGCGGCCGACTGGCGATAAGCCTGCAACTGGCGCTGCGGATCGGGAATGCGCGCTTCAGACGTGAATTCGGCGCCGTTGATGATGTCGCCGCGGTAGGACGGCAACGCCACGTCGCCCTGCTTCTCGATGTCAGAGGAGCGGGGTTTGGCGAATTGGCCGGCGATACGGCCCACCTTGACGACCGGTAGACCGCCGGCGAACGTCATGACCAGGGCCGACTGCAGGAAAACACGGAAGTAGTCGCGGATATTGTCGGCGCGATGCTCCTTGAAGCTCTCGGCGCAATCGCCGCCCTGGAACAGGAAGCCACGGCCGGCCGCGACGTCGGCGAGCTTCTCCTTCAGCGCCCGCAATTCACCGGCGAACACCAGCGGCGGGAAGCTCTCGAGCTTAGCCTCGACGTCCTTGAGGACCTCCATGTCAGGGTAGGTCGGCACCTGGACGATGGGCTTGGAGCGCCAGCTATCGGGGGACCAGGTTGCAGCCATCGGAAACGTACTCCTTGAGAACGCGAGCGAACAGCTTCCGCTCCTCGCTCGCACCATCAATCGCGCGCCAGGATGAAAGTGCCGCTGTCTTTTTGATTATGACACGACGAGTGGCTTATAGGCCATTCCCCCGCCGCTTGACTAGCGCGCCGCGGAGGCGACGAACGTAGAGCCGCCGCGGCTTGGGCAGAGCCTGGACGCGCCCGGCGAGAGGGTGGTCTAGGCCCTTGGCAGAGCCCCGGCTGCATGCCAATTTCCAGCCATGTCAGGATCGCAACCCGCGTTCACGTTCGGTATCGAGGAGGAGTATCACCTCGTCGATCTGACGACGCGCGATGCAGCGCCGGCACCCGAGACGATGATGGCGGCCCTGGAAGCGGCGCTCGGGTCGCAGGTCAGCCCAGAATTCTTGCGCTCGCAGATCGAGGTCGGCACGGGCGTGCCCGCCAACTCGTTCAAAGCGGCCAGAGCGGAGCTGGCCGGGCTGCGCCGAACGATCGCCGAAGCTCGCCGGCGAGCACGGGCTCGCCCCGATCGCCGCCTCGACGCACCCGTTCGCGCGCTGGAGCCCGCAGGAGCCGACCGAAGCGCGACCGCTACCAGGCGATCGCCCGCGACCTCGCCGGCGTCGGCCGGCGGCTCGTCATCTGCGGCATGCACGTGCACGTCGCGCATCGAGGACGACGAGCTGCGCATCGACCTCATGAACCAGGCGCGCTATTTCCTGCCGCACCTGCTGATGCTGTCGACCTCCTCGCCGTTCTGCGGAGGGCGAGGACACCGGCCTCAAGAGCTACCGCCTCGCCGCCTACCAGGAGCTGCCGCGCACCGGGCTGCCCGGCCGCTTCGAGAGCTGGGCGGAATACCAGCAGCACGATCGACGTGCTGGTGCGCAACGGCGTCATCGAGGACGCCAGCAAGATCTGGTGGGACCTGCGCCCATCCGCGCGCTTTCCGACCCTGGAGATGCGCGTCACCGACGTGTGCACGCGCATCGAGGACGCCGTGTGCGTGGCGGCGCATGTACGTCTAGCATCCTGCGCATGCTCTACGCGGCATGCGCCGCGCCAACCAGACCTGGCGCACCTATCCGCTGTTCCTGCTCGAGGAGAACCGCTGGCGCGCGCAGCGCTACGGCGATCGGCGGCACGCTGTTCGACTTCGGCAAGGGGACGCTCGTCCCCGCGCGGGAACTGGTCGCGGAACTGCTGGCTCTGGTGGCGGAGGATGCCCAGGCGCTCGGATGCGAAGCGGAGATCGCGCGTGTCGGCCGCATCGTGGAAGAGGGCACAAGCGCTGATCGGCAGATCGCGACTTTCAAGGCCAGCCTCGACAAAGGGCTGACGAAAGAGGACGCTCTATGCGCCGTGGTCGATGAATTGATCGCCGAGACCGTCTCCGATCTTTGAGGACGGACGGCGGAACATTGGGTCGTTCCACCGTCCGCTATCGAGGCTGCGATCAGACCAATTCGAGCCGCTGTGTTTTCGTGAAGCCGGCCAAACTGGTGTCGACCTTCTCCATGTATCGCTCGGTGACCCGGCCGCGACTGGAAGCCGCCCGCGCGCCCGGCCGGTAACCCAGCTTTTGCCAGAAGCCGACGGAATTCTCCGTCGCCCTGAGGTGGAAGCGCTCAACGCCCATGTCGCGCGCATCGCTTTCGACGTGGCGCACCAAGCGCCGGCCGACGCCGCACCGTGTGAACATCGGTTGCACGAACACCGACGAAAGACGGGCGCACCGCGTCCCGTCATCGCTCAACACCCAGCCGGCGCTGCCGACGAGTTCGCGGCCAAGCCAAGCGGCGAAGTGCCGCTCAGCGAGGATCTGGTCGGCGTAATAGGGGGAATTGACGAGGCCGAGAAAGGTGTCGGCCTCATCCGGGTCGACCGTCGGCCCGACTAGGCTGCGGTACGACGAGGCGTGGAGGTAGCGAATGTTCGACAAGTCGTCGATCGAGACCGGACGCAGCTCGAGAGCGCTGGCAATGCCGGAAAAGCACTTCAACCGCATGGCTGATACTCACTCGCGAAACCGGCAGCGAAACACGCATGACCGGGTGACTGATGCAACTCGATCCGCCACCGCACTGCAGCGGAACTATTGAACTCTACACCATAGTCATACACACGATGGCGCAGTGTTTGCTCTGGGACGCAAACGAGCTGTGGATAGGTGTTCTAGAGGATCAGAAGTTCTGAGACGTGACGCCCGAAATCAGCGCGGGCGGGTCGCTAGAGGGCCAGCCGCCGCCGCCGCTGTCGGCGCGGTGAAACCTTCGGCGCGGCGATCGGGCAGCGCACCCGCCGGGGCCGGCGTCTGCGGCACATACTCGGCTTGCTTTGCACGAGCAGCCCTGCACGAACTCCTTGCGGTAGCGCCATGCCGATTTCAGGCTGTGTAGGGCTGCTGTGTGCTCGCCGACACCATCTGCTCGACGGCGCCGCCGGGGTTCTGGTGATAGTAGAGCTCGGCCGGTGCCGCGCATTGCGACTGGCACGGCTCGGCATCGCGCTGGAAGTGGTTGGGCAGCGTCGAGAAGCTGACCGGGAAGTAGTAGCCGTCGCACAGCCGCACGCACAGCGTGCGGTAGGTGGCGAAAGGCAAGGCGGCACCGAATGGCTGCCGCCGCCGCGAAGGACTCGCTTTCCTCGTCCTGCCAGACCGGAGAGCGGCCCGTACCGCCGCCGTCGCGCTTGCGGGCCTCCTGCGCGTACTGCGGGCCGCAGCCGTTGCGGGCGAGCTCGCGGATGATGTCGTCCTGGAGCGATCGGCTCGCGATGCCCATGATCTGCTGGCGCTGCGCGTCGAGCTCGGTCAGGCGCGTGCTTGTCGTCTTCCACCTGCTGTAGCGAGATCGACGGCATTCGCGCGTGCTGCCGCAGCGTCGGAGAACAGGAACTGATTCCTAGCAGTCGGCGCGGTCGAGCTGCGACTCGCGCGGACCTGAAATGCGCTGCTCCGCTGTGCGCATATCCGCCTCGAGTCTTGGGCAACAGTTCGCGCCTGGATTGCGCTGGCCTTCCTGCACGAGCCGCTGCTCGAGCTGGAGGCAGATCGGGTTGCGCGATTGCGTCCAGTTGGTCGGCGCCGCCCGGCTGAGCTGGAACCGGCTGGGCTCCGGGGGCCGGCGCCATAGGAGCCGGGGCCGTTTGTGCCGGCGGCCTGTAGACCGGCTCGCGCGGTGTCGGCGGCTTGGGAGCTGCCCCCGAACGGCCACGGAAACCCCTGAGCGAGGACGCCCCCAGACGCCGCGATCAGACACGCGCCGGCCGCGATCAGCAGGCGCATTGCCCGCGATCCTGTTGCGGTCCTGATGAATGGGCGTCCGGCTGTACGGGGCATTCTGCTCGTGTCGATCTGTATTCGTTGTCCGGGTGCGGATGTGACCGCTTTTGACCCGACTCGAATCCAGCCGAGCCGCGACTGCGACCGCATTATGCTCTCATCCCCTAGGGGGTCAATGTAGCCCAAATGCGGCCGGCAAATGGACCGCCAATGCGAGACTGACCGCGGTCTTGTCCGCTTGACGCGTCCGGCGAGACCCAGCATAAGGTGCGGCCATGAGCACCATCCCGCGCAATCCTGCTCGCGACATCCGTTGCGGCAGCATTATCATTACGAGCTAGCCACAAGGCTGGCGCGCGGCCGCTTCTTTGCCTCACCCACAAAGATAGAGAACGCCCCCGCCAGCGGCCAGGGGGACGCCCGTGACTGAACCGCAATCGCAGACGTTGAAGCTCTACAACACGCTGACGCGCACCAAGGAGCCTTTCAAGCCCCTCGATGCGAACAATGTGCGCATGTACGTGTGCGGGCCGACGGTCTACGACTATGCCCACATCGGCAACGCGCGCCCCGTTATCGTGTTCGACGTGCTTTTCCGGCTGCTGCGCCACGTCTACGGCACCAGCCACGTCACCTATGCGCGCAACATCACCGACGTCGATGACAAGATCAACGCGCGGGCGCTGAAGGATTTTCCCAATCTCGATCCACTGGAAGCGATCGCAGAGCTCACCCGCAAGACCGCCGACCAATTCCACCAGGACATCGCGGCGCTGGGCGTGTTGCCGCCAACGATCGAGCCGCGCGCCACCGGTCACATCGAGGAGATGAAGGCACTCTGCGAGGAGCTGGTGAAGCGCGGCCACGCCTACGTTGCGGAAGGCCACGTGCTGTTCGACGTGGGGAGCATGAAGGACTACGGCAAGCTGTCGGGCCGCAGCTGGAAGAGATGGAGGCCGGGGCCCGCGTCGAGGTCGCGCCATACAAGAAGGACGCGATGGACTTCGTGCTGTGGAAGCCGTCCAAGGCGGGTGAGCCGGCCTGGCCGTCGCCGTGCGGCGTCGCCGAGTCCGGCCGGCCCGGTTGGCACATCGAGTGCTCGGCGATGGCGGGCAAGCACCTCGGCCCGGTGTTCGATATTCACGGCGGCGGCATCGATCTCGTGTTCCCACACCATGAGAACGAAGTGGCGCAGTCGCGCTGCGCCCACGGCACGTCGGTAATGGCGCAGGTCTGGATGCACAACGGCTTTCTGCAGGTGGAAGGCGAGAAGATGTCGAAGTCGCTCGGCAACTTCATCACCATCCATGAGCTGCTGGAGACGACCAAATTCGGCAACCAGCCCTGGCATGGCCGCGTCGTGCGCCTCGCCATGCTCGGCACGCATTATCGCCAACCGATCGACTGGACGGTGGAGCGGCTGGTGCAGGCGCGCTCGACGCTTTCGGATTTTGCCGGGCTGCTGCATGGCGTCGAAGCGGCGGCAGAGCCGCACGACGAGTTCGTGGCCGCGCTCGCAGACGATCTCAACACGCCGTCGGCCATGTCGATCATTCACGGACTCGCCAAGTCGGCCCGGCGCAACCCCGAGACGGCAGCCTCGTTGAAGGCTTCGCTGCGGTTCCTCGGCGTCTACGACAACGAAAGCCGCGACGACTTCGCAGTTGGCCAGCTTGCGCGCTCGGTGGATGCGGCCAAGGTCGATGCGCTGATTTCCGACCGGCTCGCCGCCCGTAAGGCCAAGGACTTCAAGGAAGCCGACCGTATCCGTGAGGAGTTGGCAGCAATGGGCGTCACTTTGAAAGACACCAAGGACAAGTCCACCGGCGAGATCGTGACCACATGGGAGCTGGCGCGGTGACGTTGCTACTTCCGCCATCCTCGGCCGGATATTCAATGGAGCTCAGGCATGACTGATGCCTCCTATCCGCTCCGTCCGGTCCTGCCGGCTGACACGATGGCGCTGCGCGATTTGTTTGCGGCGTCCATCGAGGAACTGGCGGCCGAGGATTACGACGACGATCAGCGGGCCGCCTGGGCCTCGACGGCCCAGGATGCGCAGGCATTCGCCAAGCGCCTTGCCGATGCGCTGACGCTCGTCGTCCACGTCGAGGGCGAGCATCTGGGCTTTGCCGCGCTCACGAAAGACAACAAGACGATCGACATGCTCTACGTGCACCCGTTCCACGCGGGCGAGGGCATCGGCACCGCGCTCTGCGACGCGTTGGAGACGATTGCCAAGGCGCGCGGCACGGCTGAGATCACGGTCGATGCCAGCGATACGGCCGTGATGTTTTTCGAGGGCCGCGGCTATGTCGCAACGACGCGCAATTCGATCCCGATCGGCGGCGAATGGCTGTCGAATACGACGATGAAAAAGCAACTGAAGCCGTCCGCGGCGAAGGCCACGCCATGAAAGAACGTCTCTATCTGTTCGATACGACCCTGCGGGACGGCGCGCAGACGACAGGCGTCGACTTCTCGCTCGAGGACAAGCGGCGCATTGCCGAAGTGCTGGATGGCATGGGTGTCGATTATGTCGAGGGCGGCTATCCCGGCGCCAATGCCACCGACACGGAATTCTTCGCCGCGCGGCCGACCCTCGCGACCGCAAAGTTTACCGCCTTCGGCATGACCAAGCGCGCCGGCCGCTCGGTTTCCAACGATCCGGGGCTGCAGGCGCTGCTGCAATGCTCGGCCGACGCAATCTGTCTCGTCGCGAAGTCGTGGGACTATCATGTCCGCGTGGCGCTCGGCATCACAAACGAGGAAAACCTCGCCAGCGTGCGCGAAAGCGTCCGCGCCGTGGTCGCCGCCGGCAATGCCGCCCCAGGTGAAGCCCGCCGGGAAGCTATGATCGACTGCGAGCACTTCTTCGACGGTTTCAAAGGCAATCGCGATTACGCGCTCGCTGTCGCGAAGGCGGCTTACGAGGAAGGCGCGCGGTGGGTCGTTCTTTGCGATACCAACGGCGGGACGCTACCCCACGAGGTCGAGGCCATCGTCTCCGAGGTCGTTCGCCACATTCCCGGGACACATCTCGGCATCCACACCCATAATGATACCGAGAATGCGGTGGCCAATTCGCTCGCCGCCGTCCGCGCCGGGGTGCGCCAGATCCAGGGCACCCTGAATGGACTCGGGGAGCGGTGCGGCAACGCCAATTTGACGTCTATCATTCCCACGCTGCTACTGAAGAGTGAGTACGCCAATCGTTTCGAGACGGGTGTCACGCCGGCGCGGCTGCGCCACCTGACGCATGCCAGCCGTGTACTGGACGAGATCTTGAACCGCGCGCCGAACCGGCATGCGCCCTACGTCGGCGATGCTGCTTTTGCGACGAAGGCTGGCATTCACGCCTCGGCGATCCTGAAGGATCCGGAGACTTACGAGCACGTGCCGCCGGAGTTGGTCGGCAACGCCCGCCGCCTCCTCGTCTCACAGCAGGCAGGAAAATCCAACATCCTGTCGGCTTTGGAGCGCGTTGGCATCGTGGCTGGCAAGGACGAGCCGCGCATCGCCGGCCTGCTCGACGAGGTGAAGACCAAAGAAGCCGCCGGCTATTCTTACGAGCAGGCCGAGGCGTCATTCGAGCTGCTGGCTCTGCGGCATTTGTCGAAGGTACCGCAGTTCTTTTCCGTCGACAGTTTCTCGGTCGTCGTTCAGCGCCGCTACAACGCGCGGGGCGAGCAGATCACCGTGTCCAAAGCAGACGTGAAGCTGTTCATCAATGGCGACGAAGAGCCGCTGTGGTCGGTCGCCGAGGGCAACGGTCCCGTCAACGCACTCGATACCGCGCTGCGCAAGGATCTGGGCCGCTACAGCAAGCACATCCGCGCTATCGAACTGGTCGACTACAAGGTCCGCATCCTTACAGGGGGTACGGAGGCGGTGACGCGCGTGTTGGTCGAAAGCCACGACACCGCCACAGGCAAGCGATGGATCACGGTCGGCGTGTCGCCCAACATCATCGATGCCAGCTTCGAGGCGCTGCTGGACTCGATCAACTACAAGCTGCTGAAGGACGGGGCAGAAGTGCACGCATGAAAAGCTGCGCAGCTAAAGAACCCCACGGCTGACGCATCAGCCGTGGGGTAGCATCCTGCATCGTGAGTGTTACGAGGGCGCCTTCCCAGACGACACCTTCGACATCAGGCTCTGCGCCTTGTCGAGGTGCTTTTGCAGCGTCGGCAGGGTTTCCTTCGCGAATCCCGCGACCGGGCCCGACCCCGCCTGCGCCTGGTAGTCCTTCACGTCTTTCTTGTGATCCTTGACCATGTGCTCGACGAACATTCGATCAAAGGTTGCGCCGGTCATCGACTGAAACTTCTTCAACTCGGCTTGATGCTTCGTGCCGATGTCAGCCGGCGCCTGCACACCCAGTTGCTGCGCAAGAGTTTGCGCCTTCTGGTTGGCCTGACTGTGATCGTCGACCAGCATTTGACCGTAAGCCTTCACGTCTTGGTTGGTCGCTTTCTCCATGGCGAGCTTGCCGAACTCGATCTCGGTCATGTTTCCCTGAATGGCTTCCTTCAGGAACGCCTTTTCGCCCTTCTTGGCGGCGAGTCCGACGGCAGGGGCCAGCACGAGCGCGGCAATTATGCTTCCAGTGGCTATTAGATTGCGCATATTCACATCCTCGTTCATTGGTCCTCCTCCGCGACTTGGGAGGGCAACGCAACGCGTGCGAAGGCGTTCCTTCGTTCGCAAACGCGGATGTTCGGCTGCCTGGGCTTCGATGCTGCCACTTTCATTCTGGGACAGCGGGCGGCATTGGCGCCCCTGACTTCCGAGGCGACGATGAGACTCGGGACCTACGACTTGCCAATCGGTGCCGAATTCAACTGCTAGCTTTGCCGATCTCGATCCGTTTTTCGGTTTTTACGGCATCGGGCCGTTTCGGCAAAGTAATCTTCAGCACGCCCTTCTCGAAGGTCGCGGCTATTTTTCCGTCGTCGATATTCGAGTCCAACTGGAACGAGCGCTGGAAGCTGCCGTAACTGCGCTCCATCAAGTGGTATTCGTCCTTCTCTTCTTTGCGCTCGGACTTCTTCTCGCCTTTGATCGTTAAAACCCCATCCTGCAGCGTCAGGCTGACATCCTTCTCGTCGATGCCGGGCAACTCTGCTTCGACGAGATATCCGGTCGGCGTTTCCCTGACGTCGATGCTGGGAACTAGCCTTTCGGCGGGCGCGTCGCCAAATAGCGACGGCGTGCGGCCGAGAAACGAATTGAAAACCTGATCGATTTCGGACCGCATTCTTTCAAACGGATCGCGATATCGCGGAGCGGGCGTTTGCGGTGCGGTGGAAGACTTCTTGATTTCTTGTGCCATGGTGACCTCTCAGCAAACAAATCAACTGATACGCCGCCGCAGGGACTAAGAAACGCGCGGCCAGCGTCGGGGCCGATTGAACGGTGCAACCTTGAAATGGGCGATGCCTTGGCCGTCATCAATGGGGTGCGCGAGGTCGGAATTACGCGCAGGCCTAAGTTCCGCTCTGAGAGGCCGAGGTGTAAATCGTGCCAATGTTTCGGCCGCCAAAGTATTAGTCAATTCCGCGGCGCCAATTGTGACCAAGTCGAAGCCGCCATGCCGGCCCATAAATCGTCTGATCCGACGTTTTGCACTCACACGTCGAGCAGGTCGCGGGCGGCGGCGTCGGGGGTTGCTGAGCCGGCGAGGACCGCATCGGCGAGTTGCTGAAGCTTCGCGCCGTCGCCGCTTTTGATGCGCTCGGCAACAAGGTCGGCGGCGGCGCGCGCGATCAGGTAGCGGGCGCGGCGGCGGCGTCGAACGGCGAGGCCCTGGGCCATGACGTTCGCGCCGATGCAATCAATGGCGCCGATCAATTCCGCCACGCCTTCCCCGGTCGTCGCCGTCGTCTTCAGCACCGGCACCTTGTCCTTGGCCGTCGCCCGGATCGACAAAGCGCCGACGAGTTGCTGCAACGTGCGCTCGGCGCCCTCGCGGTCGCCCTTGTTGACGACGAGCACGTCGGCGATCTCGAGCAACCCCGATTTCATTGCCTGGATGTCGTCGCCGAGCCCGGGCGCCGAGATCACGATGCGGACGTCGGCAACCTCGGCGACATCGATCTCGTTCTGGCCGGTGCCGACGGTCTCCAACAGGATCCAGTCGAAGCCGGCCGCGTCGAAGGCGTCGATGATGCGGACGGCGGCCGGAGAGAGGCCGCCCAGGTAGCCACGGCTTGCCAGCGAGCGCACGAACACGCCGTCGTCGTCGAGGGCCGCGGTCATGCGGATGCGATCACCGAGGATGGCGCCGCCGGAGACCGGGCTTGATGGGTCCACTGCAATGACGGCGACGGTCTTGCCGGACCCTCGCAACTCACGGATCACAGCGTTGACGAGCGTGGATTTGCCTGCGCCCGGCGGTCCAGTGAAGCCGGCGACAAGGGCGCGGCCGAGATGGGGCTGCATCGAATGCAGCAACTCGGGCGCGCGGCTCGTGAAGCGCTCCAGCTCCGTGACGGCGGCTGCAATCGCGCGTCGTTCGCCGGCGGTGACGCGCTGGACCAGATCGGCGGCTGCAGGGCTGGGAGTTGTAGGCTTTGCATCCATGATCGCGCTGATACGCGAAATACGGCGCGGGAGGCAACCGGCGGATTCGCCCCTCCCAATCAAAACGCCGCCCAAAACCGCCGCGGCTTCTGGGCCGCGGCGTTGAGTTGTGAGCCTGCGTGATAGGAATTAGGTGGCGGTCACTTGGCCGGCGGCGCGTTGGGATCGACGGGCTTGTGGGGCTCCTTGCCATCCTTTGCGTGTCCGCCTTGCCCGGCGGGCTGCGCTGTCGCAGCCTTGGAAGCAGGTGCACCGCCGGGTGGCGGCGGTGGAGATGGCCGGTTGATGATCTTCGGGGCGGCGGGCTGAGTGCCCGGCGCCGCCGCGGAGGGAGCCGGCTGGGGCGGTGTTGCCGGATGCGTCGCTGTGGGATGCGGCGGCGCGATCGGTTTCAACGCGGGAGCGGCCGCAGCCGGCGGGGGTGAGAGATACCGTTTCAGAGGCTGATGGGCTCCTGGATCCGGGCCTGCAGGTGCAGTCTTCGGCGGTGCCATCTGCGCCGGCGGTGTGACAGCCGCAGGGTGCCGGGTATCGCCGCCGCGTTGATGATCACCCTGGGGTCCCGGCCCTGGTCCAGTGGCATGTGGTGCTGATGGAGCAGGATAGGGTCCGCTGCCGGCTCCTGCCGGGGCGCCTCCGCCCATCCCACCTCCCGCCCGGGTCCACCGGATCGCCGGTTAGGCTGGCCGCCGCTGGGAGGAGTGCCCGGTGACGGGTAGCCATGATCTGGTACGGCTGCCGCTCCCCGGCCGCCCCCAAAATCCCGTCTCTCAAAGCCGCCGTGCGAACCGCGCATCGGCGGCGCGATGCCGGGTTCGACGTGAGCCCATACGCGAGGTCGGTAGACCGATACGGTCCCGAACGAGGGACGTGCGAGCCCTGGACTGCCGGAGACGACGACGCGTGAGGGGTAGACGCGGCGGTGCGACAGGCGCTCGACTTCCCGGACGTCGATGCCGGCGTTGAACGCGCGTGGACCGCCGGAGTGGACGCTGCCGACAGGCCGCGTGCGCGGCATGATCCGCTCAGCCACATACGCCGGTTGTACGAACCGGCCGACGCCGGGGCTCATGAAAAACCGTGGCCTCACGAAGATCCAGAAGTGGTTGAAGCGCGGCCCCTCGAGAAAAGCGGTCTCTTCCGCGCGATAGCGGTCGTGCGAACCCGGGGGCAATGCCGCCCAGCCGATATAGTCATCGCTGTAGCGCCACGCGACCCATGCCGGTCCCCACACCCGGCCGGGGACCCAGAACCAGTGGCGATCTCCATCGTAGGCCCAGCGGCCATAATGATAGGTGGCCCAGCCCCACGGCTCTTCGGAGGCCCAATACCAGCCGTGCTCGTCGGTGAAGGCCCATCCGCCCCGTGTGTACGGACGCCAGTCCTCGTCGACGTTATCGGGAATCCAAACGTAGCCGTACTCGGGATGGCGGTCCCATCGGCCGTAGCGGTCGAGCGGTTCATAGAAAGCCGAGACGTCGGGCGGTCCACTATCGGGGCCGGCGGTCTCCTCGGCTACGTCACCCCGATCGCGTGGCTCGTCGCGATAAGCAGGGGGCGGCTGGCGGTAATCCGTTTGACCGCGATAGGCTGGGTCAGCCGGCGGTGGTGGACCGTCGTCGTCCTCTTCAGGCCGTTCCCCGGGATCGGGAGCGCCACGACCGGGACCATCCCGATAGTCGCCGCGACCGGCAGGATCGTCGTAGCGCTGGGCGTGAGCAACGCCGGACGGCAGCAACAGAGCCGACGCGCCGGCAATCGTCAGGACGGCGAGAAAGCGACAGCTTAAGGCGGAGAGCATCATCGTCCTGTCCGATTGGTGACCGAGGCGCGACTAAAAACAGCCCAGCTTCGGCCACTCGACTTGAATGGAAGCTGAATGGCGAGATTGTACGGCCGGGATCAGTACCAGACGCCCGGCCAACGATAGCGTGGCCGCAGTTCGGCGGGACCCCAGCCGGCGAGCGAGACCATGGGCTCCTCGCTCCACACCAGCGGCGGCATGGTATCGGCGGGCTTCAACGCGACGAGGCGGCGGATTCGTTCGTCGGTGCTTGGATGCGTCCGCAGCAACGACGGCACGGGAACGCGCCGCGCCGGCACCGGGTACATGAGATCTTCCCAGAACCGGCCGGTCCCCTGGTCCAGCCGGCGAAGCGCTGATGCGAGGCCAAGCGGATCCCCTGTCAGCATCGCGCCTTCGAGGTCGGCGTCGAACTCGCGGGTGCGCGACAGCGCGAGTTGCAAGACGCTGGTGATCGCCGGGGCCAGATAGAGCAGCAGGATCGCCCACCATGAAAACGGGGGCTCGTCGCCGAGCAGACCGATAAGATTGAGTCCGACCAGGACGAGCGCCGCGTAGGACAACATCTGCACGAAGCGTGTCATCGTGTCGGCGAGCGTCATCACGGAGAGGTCGTTGTTCCGGATGTGGCTCATCTCGTGTCCGACCACGCCGATGATCTCGCGCATGGTCATGCGCCTGAGCAGGCCTTCAGTGACGGCGATGGCCGACCGGTCCGGCGTGCCGGTGGCGAACGAGTTCAGGGTCGAGCTCGGGATGACGTAGAGTTCCGGTGGACGCGGCAGGCCGGCCCGATCGGCGAGCTTATCGACAATCATGGGCAGCTGACCGCCTTGTCCGGGGCCAAGCTGACGAGCCCGGAACAGGCGCATGGCCGTCTCGGGCCGCAATCTAGGTCCCAATGCCGCAACGACGAACAGCCACGTCAACGCGATGACGACGCCGAGCTTCCCCCAGATCAGATAGACGGCGATTGAGGTGATGGCCGCGATGGAGCCGATCAGCACGCTGGAGTGGATGATATTGTGCCGCCTGTGCTCGCGGCGCGTAGCCTCATCGAGCAGCCCCATCCACCCGTTCGGGCCGTCAGGACCCGAAGTAGCGGTTTGATCGGCGCCATTCGTCATCAACGCCTCGCGGGCCGGGTTATTTCACCCGGCCGATCGTCGCCATCTCGGCGCGCCTACCAGGGTGAGCCGAACTATAAGCGGACGCGTTCCTCTATTGAAAGCTGTTCGACGCTCCTCCGTTCAGAACTTGGCGACGAGAGCCAGTTCGGGGCCGGGCTCTCCGGCCGTGGAAATGGCGCCGAGCGCCGCAGGCACGATCTTAGTGGCATCGTCGACGACGGAGAACCGCACGTCGAGGCCGGCGCGAATGAAGGAATCCTTCTTCATGTGCGCGAGCAGGGAGAGGAAGGGGCTCCAGAAATCCGCGATGTTCGCGACGATGATCGGCTTGGTGTGGCGGCCGAGTTGCGACCAGGTGAGCTGCTCGACCAGTTCCTCCAGAGTGCCGATGCCGCCGGGGAGCGCGACGAACCCGTCCGATCGTTCGAACATCAGCTTTTTCCGAGCGTGCATATCATCGACGACGATCAGCTCATCGACGTCTCGCAGCATCTGCTCCTTCTCGCTCAGAAATGCGGGAATAATTCCGGTAACATAGCCTCCGTGGTCGAGGGTCGACCTGGCGACTTCGCCCATCAGGCCGCGGCCACCGCCGCCGTAAACGAGCCCGATCCCGTTGCGGGCCATGGCCACGCCAAGTGTTTGGGCAGCGGCCGCGTAGGCGGGATTTTCCCCCTGGCCGGAGCCGCAATAGACACACAGGCTGGTGGCAGGCATTGCCTTGGGGGTTTTCAGAGAGTCCTCAACAGTCTTTTTTTGCATGTTTGTTGTCCAATGGTCGTCCCGCAATAGGGACTTCGCGACTTTCATAGTTCTGCATGGGGTTAGCCAAGCGTAACGATCTATATGGTGTCGGTCGGTCACCACCGGTACTGCAGAATGACACCGCGCCTTGGGCACAAATACGGCGATCCAACCGGGAACGTCGTGGGCGAAGCCCGTCGAGAAACGTGGCCGACGCCCAGAGGAACGATCGCCGGCGAAACTCACCGGGAGTTCTCGTCCGGGTGCGAGTGCGTGGCTCGGCTTTTCGCCTATTGGTCATGACCTCAAAGTATGTGTAATCTGGCGGAAAATCTTCTTCTGTGCTCTCAGCAAAAGTATATAACGCACGGGAAGGATTGCAAGTTCGGGGGCGTCTATGTGGGTGGAGTGGCGAGTAATGACTGTCAGGACGTCGAGTGCTGCGTTTGCGGCCGTCCTCGGATTGTCGGTATCGGCATTGGACACCGCGGCTGTAGCGGCGGTAACGGCTTCGGGCGCGCTTTCTGAATTCAGCCGCGACCCATTGGGTATCGCAAGCCCCCGGCCCTCGTCTTGCGCAAGCGAACAAGACCGGCGCTCCGGTCTCCGACAGTGGCGACGTCCTGGCGCCGTTGACGGATTGGCTCGAGCGTTCGGCGAAGGATTTCCAGTCGATCATTGTCAAGAAGTTGTCGACGCCGCCGCCGCCAGAGGCGCCGCCCGCCACGCCTCCGGCCGTTGAGCCAACGGCCAAGGCTCCGGCTTCTTCCGCGGCCCAGGCACCAGCACCGTCCGGACCGGTCCCGTCGGCTTCTCCGCCCGCGCCTGCGCCGTCCGCGGCCGCTCCGCCGGCATCGTCCTCGCCAACACCTACGGCTCAGGGACCGGGTGAAGGCATCATGGACCAAATCGGCGGCGTCGTGACCTCCGTGCAGGAATGGCTCAACCGCTCCAGCAAAGACTTCCAGGGCGAGGTCGTGAAAAAACTGGCGGTGCCGACGCCAGAAACGCTGGCGGCGGAAACGGCCAAGAAGGCGGCCGACGAGGAAGCCGCTCGCAAGGCCTCCGCCGAGGCCTCTGCGCGCCAGAGGGCCGCTGACGAAGCCAAGGCCGCTGCGGATGCGGAAGCAGCCAAGAAGGCGGTCGAGGCTGCAGCGAAGGCCGCTGAGGCCAAGACGGCGGAGGCCGGTCGCAAAGGCGAAGCTGCGCGCAAGAAGGCGGCCGAAGACAAGCGTCTCGCCGACGCCGCGGTCGCAAAGAAGAAGGCGGAAGACGACGCCGCCGCCGCCCGCGTGGCCGAGGAGGCCGTGCAACGCAAGGTCGAGGAAAAGCGCCTGATCGAGGAGGCCACCGCTAAGAAGAAGGCGGACGAGGCCGCGGCCAAGAAAAAAGCCGATGACGATGCCGCGGCCCGCGTGGCCGAAGAGGCCGTGCGCCGTAAGGTTGAAGAGAAGCGTCTCGCCGAGGAAGGTGCCGCCGCAAAAAAGAAGGCCGACGAGGAGGCAGCCCGCAAGGCCGAGGAGAAGCGCATCGCCGATGCCGCTGCGGCCAAGAAGAAGGCCGATGACGAGGCTGCGGCACGGGCGGCAGAGACGAAGCGCATCGCGGACGCTGCTGCGGCCAAGAAGTTTGACGACGAGGCTGCGGCCCGCGCGGCGGAGGCGGCTGCCGCTAAGAAAGTCGAGGAGAAGCGCATCGCCGATGCCGCTGCGGCCAAGAAGAAAGCCGATGACGACGCTGCCGCGGTCGTTCGCGCCGCCGACGAAGCTGCGCGGAAGAAACTCGACGATAAGCGGGTCGCCGACGCCGCTGCGGCCAAGAAGAAGGCCGATGACGAGGCTGCTGCCCGGGTCGCCGAGGCTGCCGCGACGAAGAAACTCGAAGAGAAGCGCCTCGCCGAGGCCGCTGCAGCCAAGAAGAAGGCCGATGACGAGGCTGCAGCCGCTCGCAAGAAGGCTGAGGCCGCCGAATTCGCACGCGGCAGCGCCGCCGCCGGTCTCGCCGCCGCCGCGACGAAGAAGGGCGACGAACTGGTCGGACAACGGACTGCCGCCCCCAGCAAGCCGCCGAAGGCCGTCGCAGACCGTCCCCGGACCCGCACGGCCGCTCACGCGAAACCTCGCCGAGGGCATGGCCACGCCTGCCGAGCCGCCGGT
Source organism: uncultured Alphaproteobacteria bacterium (assembly GCA_963847435.1). Lineage (GTDB taxonomy): Bacteria > Pseudomonadota > Alphaproteobacteria > Rhizobiales > Hyphomicrobiaceae > CAWJZR01. The sequence goes on from CAWJZR010000004.1 coordinate 78,530, forward strand.
CGCGCGGTCCGCCCGCCAGCCGTTTATGTGGTCGCTCGTGGCGATACGTTGTGGGGCATCGCTGAGCGGCACTATCGTAATGGCCGCCGCTATCTCGCCCTGCTCAGGGCCAACGACGACAAGATCGGGAATCCCGACCTGATCTTCCCCTGCCAACAGATCTATGTCCCGAAGCTGAAACACTGACGGCGAGCCGAACCTACCGGCGTTCAAGGCCGCCGCCTCCCAATGGGCGGCCCTACCAATACGAAAGCCGGGCCCCTGCCGCCCCGGCTTTCGCTTTAGGCGGACCCGCCAGCCCTTGACCCTCGCCGGCCGCCGGTCCAAGTCAGGGCAATGTCATCCAAACATCTCCGCCGCGGCGGCGGCGCGCATCCCCGCCCAACTCCGTCCTCGCTCGTACTGGCCTCTCCCTCGGACCATTGGACCGTGCTGTACGGTCTGCTGCCTATGGTTTGGCCCAAAGGCCGTCCCGACCTGAGGCTGCGGGTAGTCCTGGCCTTCGGCGTGCTGGTGCTGGCGAAGCTGGTCACGATCTCCGTGCCGGTGCTGTTCAAGCAGGCGACCGACTGGCTTACAGCGCATCAGGGTGTAGCGAGTGGCGAGGCCGCCACTGCGCAGGGCCTCGCCATTGGCGCAACCATGCTCATCGTCGCCTACGGAACGGCGCGCGTGCTGATGATGGCGCTGAACCAGATCCGCGACGTCTTCTTTACGCGCGTCGGCCAGAACGCGGTGCGCGAACTCAATAATCGCACCTTCCGGCACCTGCACCGGCTGTCGTTGCGATTTCATCTTGAGCGCCGCACCGGCGGTTTGAGCCGCGTAATCGAGCGCGGCACGCGCGGCGTCGATCTCATCATACGCATGGGCATTCTGCAGCTCGTCCCGACCGCACTCGAGCTCGTTCTCGTCTGCGCACTGCTCGTCCACTACTTCGACTGGGGTTATGTGGCGATCGTGCTTGCGACCATCGCCGTCTACATGTGGTTCACCTTCGCGGCGTCGGAGAAGCGCATAGCCATTCGCCGCGAGATGAACGACAGCGACACCGATGCCAATACGAAGGCGATCGACAGCTTGTTGAACTTCGAAACGGTCAAGTATTTCGGCAACGAGGAACTGGAGGCCAAGCGCTTCGATGCCTCGATGCAGCGCTACGAAAAGGCTGCAGTCCAAACCTATTATTCGCTGGGCACGCTGAACTCCGGGCAATCCCTGATCTTCACCATAGGCATGACGATCGTGATGTGGCTCGCAGCGCGCGGTGTCGCCGCCGGCACGCATACCGTCGGCGACTTCGTGATGATCAACGCCATGATGATCCAGCTTTACATGCCGCTCAATTTCCTTGGCATGGTCTATCGCGAGATCAAGCAGGGTCTCGTCGACCTCGAAACCATGTTCGGCCTGCTGGGTGAGCATCCGGAGATCGGCGACAAGCCGGGTGCCACGACGTTGAAGGTCGACAACGCCGCGATCCGCTTCGAGAACGTGTCGTTCTTCTACGAAGGCGACCGGCAGATCTTGAAGGACGTGTCGTTCGAGGTGCCTGCCGGCAAGATGGTCGCCATCGTCGGGCCTTCCGGCGCCGGCAAATCGACTATTAGCCGCATCCTGTTCCGCTTCTACGACATCCAGAGTGGCCGGGTGACGATCGACGGCCAGGATATCCGCGACGTGACGCAGGCCTCGCTGCGGGCGGCCATCGGCGTCGTGCCGCAGGACACCGTGCTGTTCAACGACACGATCCTCTACAACATCCGCTACGGCCGCCCCGACGCTACCGACGAGGAGATCAAGGCGGCAGCGAAGCTCGCCCAGATCGACGCGTTCATCGAGACGCTGCCGCAGGGTTACAAGACCATGGTCGGCGAGCGCGGTTTGAAACTGTCGGGGGGCGAGAAGCAGCGCGTGGCGATTGCGCGCACGATCCTGAAAGCGCCGCCAATCCTGATGCTGGACGAGGCGACGAGCGCGCTCGACAGCCATACCGAGAAAGAGATCCAGGACGCGCTCGACAAGGTCGCCCGCAACCGCACGACGCTCGTCATCGCGCACCGCCTCTCGACCATCGTGCACGCCGACAACATCATCGTGCTGGAAAAGGGCAGGCTCGTCGAGCAAGGCACGCATGCGGAGTTGATCGCGAAGAACGGTCTCTATGCCAGCTTGTGGGCGCGTCAGCGCCAGGCGGAGAAAGCGCGCGAAGAACTGGCGCATGCGCTGGAGGAAGCCGAGCGGACAGGCGCGTTGCGGCCGGCGGATGCGCAACTGGCCGCGGTGCGAGCACCCGCTCGCGACTGACCCCCAGGCGAAGGAGGCGGGGAGCCATAGCTCCGTCTTCGAAGCTTCATGAAACGCGTAGACCTTTCCGACAGTTAACCAGTCCGAAGCTGATCGCTGGCATGATGCGGGCGGCAGCTTTGGAGATTTCCTCGCAGCCTCGCCCGCCCGCCGAGCCTGGAGAAGCATCGCGTGAACTGGCCGCAACTATCGCCCAAGGTCCGCGACACGCTCACCGCGATGGCGGCCATGCTCGGCGCCGTTTCCGTCGCGTTATGGCGCGTCGGCAAACCCGCGGTGATGCTGGTTTTGAAAGCTCTGCTGGCCCTCATCGTCATCTTCGAGGAGTGGGGCTGGGAACCGCTTGCGGCGCTGATGGCGCGGCTTGGTCGGTTGCGGCCGTGGGCGCTGGCGGAGGCGTGGGTCGCGGCGTTGCCGCCCTATGCAGCACTCGTCGTGTTCGTACTTCCGGGCGCCTTGCTGTTTCCGTTCAAGCTGGTCGCCATCTGGCTACTTGCGGGCGGCCACGTGCTGTTGGCAGGCGTCACGTTCGTGCTCGCCAAACTTGTGGGCACCGCGTTTCTGGCTCGCATCTTCATGCTCACGAAGCCCGCCCTCATGCAGATCGGCTGGTTCGAGCGCACCTATCATCGCTTCATCCCGTGGAAGGATGCGGCTGAGGGTTGGCTTCGCGAATCCTGGGCCTGGCGCGCGGGACGCGTCGTCAAGTACCGGGCGACGAAGTGGATTAAAGCAATGGCCGCGCGGCTGCGTCCCCAGGCGCAAGCAGCGTGGAAGCGAGGGCGCCCGTTCCTTCACGACACCTGGGACCAGGGCCGGGTCTGGGCCCGGGAACTCTGGGTTGCGGCTCGCGAAGTCAGCGAGGCTGCGTGGCGCCGTTTATTCGGACGCGGCCATTTTTAACGCGGTCGACGCCGCCGTCGTGAGCAGCGAGAGGCGGATCAATGCTGCGCGCTAACCATGCGCTGGACAGGTGGGCGCTTCAGCCATTTGCCCCCGGCACGGCCGATGCGGAAGCCCTCGTTGAATAGTGCGCGCTGATACTCCGGGTCCACGAAGTCTTTGGCCTTGACGCTGAAGCTATCCGGCACCGAAGTCAGATTGAAATCAGCCCCGGCGTCCTTCGCCATCCGGTAGATGCGATAGATGTCAGCGTGATGCTGCATCTTGAGCAGGGTCGAGATCGCGCGGGCAGCGATCGGGATGGTTTGCGGCGTCACCACCTGCGTCTCGGGGCCGAGCTTACCGTTCTTGATGATGTAAATCTGGCGGATCGGCGGCGCAGGGTAGAGGCGGTCGAACGTTTTGAACGGCACCTGCATAGGGGTGACGAAGACCTCGTGCGTCGCGCCGCCGTCGACGTGCATCTCCTCATACATTCGCCCACCCGCCTCGACCTCGATGTGCACGGGTGGGAAGGCGCCCGGCACTGCGGCCGAGGCCAGGATCACCTTGCGGAAAAGATCGAGGGCGTCGGGATGGCCGCAAGCGGCGATAGCGCCCATGTTCCAGATCACCTGACGCTGGGCATCTAAGTTAGTGGTGCCCACGAGCAGCATCCGCCCCTTGCGGTACTCGGCGGCAACTTCCCGCAGCAGCCGAGGATCGATGTAATGATTGACGAGTTCGACGAGGGGCGAGATGTCGGCCAGCGAGTTGCCACCCAGCAGGCCGGGCAGGATCTGCGTGGTAATCAGCTCATTGGTTTTGTACTGCGTCCAGATTTCTTCGAGCTGCCTGTCATAGCGCGGTCCCAGGAAAGCAAATGGCGCGATGATGGCGCCCGCGCTCACGCCGGTCACGACCTCGAACTGCGGACGGTCGCCCCGCGCGGTCCACCCCGCCAGGACGCCTGCACCGAATGCGCCGTCGCTGCCGCCACCTGAAAGCGCCAGTGTCTCGACTACCGGACGGCCATCCCGGAATTTAGCGTTCTGCGCGAGACGAGGCAGGTGTGCCCGGTTGCTGTCGATGTAGGCTTCGAGGTTGGCTGGAATCTCATCCCCCCAGACGCGGACCCCCGGCAGACCGGAGACGACTGCTCTCTGAGCAAGGGCGGGGTTGGCAATACCCTGGCGCGGCATGATGCTGGCGCAGCCGCCCACGGACAGCGCAAGCGCTGCGAGCAGCAAAGCCCCCAAGATCCCCGGATGCCTACGCATCGACCCCCAACGCCACTGACCACTGACGAGTTCGGTTTAACCGTCAGGAACATGCCATTCAAGTGTGGCCAGGAGATTTCCACCATCGCGAGACTTTTCTGCGACTAGAGGAAAAGCTGCGATCGTCGCGCCCGCCGCGACCGTGAAGCCCGCAGGTTGCAGGCCGGTGTTAATGCAACTCGTAGCAGTTGACGTTGGTTCGGGGGGCGCGGGTGACATCGTAGAAGATCGCGCACTGGACAAGGAATTTGCGGTCGCGGTGCTTGAAAAGCATAAGCGAGGACCGGTTGTCGGCGGTGCCGGTGTAGCCGGTGATCTCCCAACCTTCTTCAAGCAAGTGCTCGACCGTGATGCGCCGATCCTGGTCGGCTGCGACGGCAGAAGAAGCCGGGAGTGCGACTGTGGACAGTATGACCGAAAGTGCGCTGAAAATTGTGCGGCCCATTGGGGCATCCTGAAAAGAACCCGAGGCGGGGATGCCCGCCTCGGGAGAGTTAGCCAGTCCTGTTACCAGCCGCGGTGCCAGCCATGGCGATGGTGATGGCGCCAGCCCCAGCGGCGCCAGTGATGATGGCGCCGCCCATACCAGTGGGCCTGCTGTACGGTGGCCGAGCCGGCCTGCGCGGTTGGGGTGTCCAGCTTCATGCCGCCGCCGGCCGGAGAGGCGGAGGCCGTCGTGGTGACAATCATACAGGCGAGAGCAGAGCCTGCGGCCGAGAGGAGCCATTTGGTTTTCATTGGAAGCGTCTCCTTGCTAGGTTTGAACGACCTGGCGCCGCTGCCACGTCAACGTCAGGTGTAGAAGCCCAACTCTCGAAGGCGCCGGACCGTTTCAAGGGGAGGTCAAATCAACTGTCATCAACTATCTGTGAACCCGCGACGGATTTCGGCAGCCAGACAGTCCGCAAAGCAAAAAGGGAGGCCGTTGGCCTCCCTGCTGGAAACCCTGCTTAGGTGCTTAAGCGAGCATCTGCTCGACGTGGTCCCAATTGACCAGATTATCGACGAACGCTTCCAGATATTTCGGGCGAGCATTGCGATAGTCGATGTAATAGCTGTGCTCCCACACATCGCAGCCGAGGATCGGCTTCGACCCGTGCATGATGGGGTTCTCGCCGTTGGGCGTCTTGGCGACCGCAAGCTTGCCGTTCTTGTCGATCACGAGCCAGCACCAGCCCGAGCCGAACTGCGTCTTGCCAGCCTCGACGAAGTCGTTGCGCATCTTGTCGTAGCCGCCGTATTCGGTGACGAGGCGCTCCAGGCTGCCGGGCATCTTCTTGCCGCCACCATCCTTCTTCATCCATTGCCAGAAGTGGAGGTGGTTCCAATGCTGGCCGACGTTGTTGATGACGGGTTGATCCTTGGCCTCGAAGGCGGCTTTGCAGATGTCCTCGATCGACTTGCCGGTGTACTTGCCGGCTTCCAGGAGCTTGTTACCCATGTCCACGTAGGCTTGGTGATGCTTGTCGTGGTGGAACTGCAGCGTCTCCGCAGACATGAAAGGCGCCAGCGCATCGTAGGCGTAGGGAAGTTCTGGGAGCTTCAGAGTCATGGGCTTCACCTTGTGGGTTGAGGGAAATCCGACGAGCGGAGTTGGCGGGCACGGTATCCGTCTCGCAGTGGCGAGACAAGCGCTCGTCAGCACTCCAATCTGGCCCGGGTCATGGTTCGAGCGCCAACTGAACAGGAACGGCCCCCGGCCCCTGCTAGATCCATTTCCCGTTCAACCCGCGGGGCAGCCGCAGGGGGAGAGTTGCTGGCACTCCATCCTTGACACTGCTAACAGCTCGGATCATATAGGCACACGAGAGTGAGATAGGGCCGCTACTGAGGCTCCGCATCCACCCTCGCTTTCGCGGGCGCGCCTGGCACACCAGCAGTCCAGCGCGCCGGCTAGCAAATACAATGATTGACAGAACGAGGTTCGAGGCCATGAAGTTCCGCCCCCTGCATGACCGCGTCGTGGTGCGCCGCATCGAAGAAAATACCAAAACGGCAGGCGGTATTATTATTCCCGACACTGCTAAGGAAAAACCGAGCCAGGGCGAGATCATCGCCGTCGGCCCCGGCGCCCGCGACGAGCGCGGTCAGGTCGTTGCTCTGACGGTGAAGGCCGGTGACCGCGTGCTGTTCGGCAAGTGGTCCGGCACCGAAGTCAAGATCGACGGCGAGGATCTGCTCATCATGAAGGAGAGCGACATCCTCGGCGTGCTCGAGGGCGCAGCCAGCAAGAAGGCCGCCGCGTGACGAGGCGAAGGGCGACTAGTAGCGAATAGAGCGCTGGTTTCGCCTTCGTTTTCCCAACTGGCCACTGGCTTTGTCTATTGGCCGATCTCGAGATTCCATTTCATTCAGGAGCCCCCCACATGGCAGCTAAGGACGTCAAGTTTTCCCAGGACGCGCGCGAGAAAATGCTGCGCGGCGTCGATATCCTCGCCAATGCGGTGAAGGTCACGCTCGGTCCGAAGGGCCGCAACGTCGTCATCGAGAAGTCGTTCGGTGCCCCCCGCATCACCAAGGACGGCGTGACGGTCGCCAAGGAGATCGAACTCGAGGACAGGTTCGAGAACATGGGCGCGCAGATGCTGCGCGAAGTCGCGTCCAAGACGTCGGACCTGGCCGGCGACGGCACCACCACCGCCACCGTGCTCGCCCAGGCCATCGTCAAGGAAGGCGCCAAGTCGGTTGCTGCCGGCGCCAATCCCATGGACCTGAAGCGCGGCATCGACATGGCCGTCAGTGCCGTCGTGGCCGAGCTGAAGTCCAAGGCCAAGAAGGTCACCTCCAACGACGAGATCGCCCAGGTCGGCACCATTTCCGCGAACGGTGACGTCGAAGTCGGCCGCATCCTGCCGAGGCCATGAAGAAGGTCGGCAACGAGGGCGTCATCACGGTCGAGGAGGCCAAGAGCCTCGAGACCGAGCTCGACGTCGTCGAGGGCATGCAGTTCGACCGCGGCTATCTCTCGCCGTACTTCATCACCAACGCCGACAAGATGACGCCGAGCTCGAGAACCCCTACATCCTCATCCACGAGAAGAAGCTGTCGGGCCTGCAGGCCATGCTGCCGGTGCTCGAGGCCGTGGTGCAGACGGGCAAGCCGCTTGCTCATCATCGCCGAGGACGTCGAGGGCGAGGCTCTGGCCACGCTCGTCGTCAACAAGCTGCGCGGCGGCCTGAAGGTCGCGGCCGTCAAGGCGCCGGGCTTCGGTGATCGCCGCAAGGCAATGCTCGAAGACATCGCCGTCCTCACCGGCGGTACCGTCATCAGCGAGGACGTCGGCATCAAGCTCGAGAGCGTGACGATCGCCATGCTCGGCCGCGCCAAGAAGGTGACGATCGACAAGGAGAACACCACGATCGTCGACGGCGCCGGCCAGAAGACGGACATCGAAGCCCGCGTGAAGCAGATCAAGGCGCAGATCGAGGAAACGACCTCGGACTACGACCGCGAGAAGCTGCAGGAGCGTCTGGCGAAACTCGCAGGCGGCGTGGCCGTCATCAAGGTCGGCGGCGCTACCGAAGTCGAGGTGAAGGAGCGCAAGGATCGCGTCGACGACGCGCTGCACGCCACCCGCGCCGCCGTCGAGGAAGGCATCGTCCCGGGCGGCGGTGTTGCCCTGCTTCGCGCGATGCAAGGCGCTCGACGCCTTGAAGCCCGAGAACGAGGACCAGAAGGTCGGCATCACGATCGTGCGCAAGGCGCTGCAGGCTCCTGCCCGCCAGATCTTCACCAACGCCGGTGAGGATGGCTCGGTGATCGTCGGCAAGATCCTCGAGAACACCAAGTACAGCTTTGGCTACAACGCCCAGACGCATGCCTATGGCGATCTCATCACCGAAGGTGTCATCGATCCGGCCAAGGTCGTGCGTTGCGCCCTGCAGGATGCGGCCTCGGTCGCAGGCCTCCTGATCACGACGGAAGCCATGATCGCCGAAATGCCGAAGAAGGACGCAGCCCCGATGCCGGGCGGCGGCGGCATGGGCGGAATGGGCGGGATGGACTTCTAAAGGGCCCATCCAAAATCGTAAGACAATCAGGCCGCCGCGGAGCGATCCGCGGCGGCTTTTTCGTCGGCGCGATTTCTTTTACACTCGCAGGCCAAGCCCGGAAATTTCCGAAGCTCTGGGATTTAGAGGCCGGCAAACTCTTCCCTACGGTACCCCTGCAAATACAGAAGCGACGTCAAATCGCCGTGGGTGATGACGGCGCCATTGGGTAGCTCCGCGGCGGCCTCGCGAACCTTTGGCTTGGCGCGGAACGCAACGCCGAGGCCCGCCACGCGGATCATGTCGAGATCGTTGGCGCCGTCGCCGACCGCGAGCGTCTCGGCCGGGGCGATGTTCTTCTCGCCCGAGATGCGCTCCAGCGCGGCGCGCTTGGCTTCGCGGCCGAGGATGGGTTCGCCGACCGTGCCCTTGATCTTGCCCTTGTCGAGGATCAGCGTATTGGCCTGCTCGATGTCGAAGCCCAGCCGCTGGGCGACCCGCAGGGTGAAATAGGTAAACCCGCCTGACACCAGCGCGCAGGTGGCCCCATGCTTCTTCATCGTCGCGACCAGCGCCGTGGCGCCGGGCATCAGCGTCACGCGCTCCTTGTAGAGCTTTTCAAGCACCTCCGCGTCGAGGCCCTTCAGCAACGACACGCGCTCCTTGATCGCAGCCTCGAAATCGAGTTCGCCGCGCATGGCACGCTCGGTGATGGAGGCGATCAGCAGTCGCTTGCCGACGAAGTCAGCGAGTTCGTCCAGGCACTCCTGCTCGATGATGGTCGACTCCATGTCGGCGACGAGCAGGCGCTTGCGGCGGGCTTTCCCGCTCGGGACCATGTTGATGTCGACGCGGCGGCCGGCGAGGCGCTCGCGCACGATCCGCAGGGCTTCGGCCGCTTGCTCCTTGGTCTCGACCAGGATCGAGCACTCCCAGGCCTCGCGGTCGCCGAGCCAGCGGTTATCGACCCGCCACGGGCCCGGCATCAGGTCCCAGGCTGCCCGAGTGTCGGCGGGAAGCAGCAGACGCGCCTCGGGCTCGGCAGTGACGACGATGGCGAGGTGAAGCATGTGACGGCCCTTGTCGGTCTGATGCAGGTGTTGGGTTGCGAGCCTTTGCTGCGCTAAGAACCGCAGCATGAGCGAAGTACCCTACCGCGCCATCCTGATTGCAGGACCGACGGCCTCTGGCAAGTCGGGGCTGGCCCTGACTTTGGCCGAACACCTCGGCGGCACGGTCATCAATGCGGATTCGATGCAGGTCTATCGCGAGTTGCGGGTGCTGACGGCGCGGCCGACAGCAGAGGACGAGGCACGAGCGCCGCATCGGCTTTACGGGCATGTGCCGGGCCGGGAGGCGTACTCGGCGGGGCGGTTCGTGACAGAGGCGGCGAGCGCGATTCGGGAAGCCCGGAACGCAGGGCGGATGCCGATCGTGGTCGGGGGGACTGGCCTCTATTTCAAGGCGCTGCTGGAGGGCTTGTCACCGATCCCGGCCATTTCCCCCGACGTGCGCGCGCGTTGGCGGGAAGAGGCCGAACGAATTGGCGCCGGCGAGTTGCATCGTAAGCTGGCCGAACGCGATCCGGTGATGGCGGCACGCCTGCGGCCGACTGATCCGCAACGGATCACGCGAGCGCTCGAGGTGCTGGATGAGACAGGGCGGTCGCTCAGCTATTGGCAATCGCTTCCGGGCGAGCCCGTCGTTCGCGAGAGAGAAGCGGTTCGGCTTGTAATCGGCCCAGAGCGCGAAGATCTCTACCGGCGGTGCGACGCGCGGCTCGACGCCATGATGGCAGCCGGCGCCCTCGCTGAGGTGGCTGGGCTTGCGGAGCTGCGCCTCGATCCCGGGCTGCCTGTCATGCGGGCGCTCGGCGTCGCGCCCCTCCTTCGCGAACTCGCAGGAGACCTCAGTCCCGCCGAAGCGCTTCAACAAGCCAAGACCGACACCCGCCAATACGCCAAGCGGCAGCTTACGTGGCTCCGGCGCAATATGATTTCTTGGACGGCAGTTTCAGCGCAACAAATGGAAACTCACATGCAGCGAAATCGTCTCATTGTTGCGCGCTAGCGATTGACCGCATTCTGCGGTGCAACTAGGGTGCACGCCGCACTGCTGGGGAAGGCTCCGGCGGCAATCAATTGGACTGGAGGCAGCGATGGCACGCGCAATGACCGGCGCCGAGATGGTGATCAAGGCTCTAGCCGATCAGGGCGTCGAGCACATTTTCGGCTATCCCGGCGGCGCCGTACTGCCGATCTACGACGAGCTGTTCCAGCAGGAGAAGGTGAAGCACATCCTGGTGCGCCAGGAGGGCGGTGCGCTCCATGCGGCCGAGGGCTACGCGCGCTCGAGCGGCAAGGTCGGCGTCGCGCTCGTCACCTCCGGCCCTGGCGCGACGAACGCCGTGACTGGGCTCACCGACGCTCTGCTCGACTCCATTCCGGTCGTCTGCATCTCCGGCCAGGTGCCGACGCACTTGATCGGCAACGACGCTTTCCAGGAGTGCGATACCGTCGGGATCACGCGGCCTTGCACCAAGCACAATTGGCTGGTGAAGAACGTCAACGATCTCGCCCGCATCATCCACGAGGCGTTCCACATCGCGCGCACGGGGCGGCCGGGCCCGGTCGTCATCGATATTCCGAAGGACGTGCAGTTCGCGACCGGCAATTACGTCGGCCCATCCAACATCGCGCATAAGACCTACAAGCCGAAGCTGAAGCCGGAGCAGCCCGCGATCCGAGAGGCCGTGGAGCTCATCGCCAACGCCAAGCGCCCGATCTTCTATACCGGCGGCGGCGTCATCAATTCAGGCCCGAAGGCGAGCCAGTTGCTGCGCGAGTTGGTGCGCCTCGCCGGCTATCCGATCACGTCGACGCTGATGGGGCTCGGTGCCTACCCGGCTTCCGACAAGCAGTGGCTGGGCATGCTCGGCATGCACGGCACCTACGAAGCCAACATGACCATGCACGGCTGCGACGTGATGGTCTGCGTCGGCGCACGCTTCGACGATCGCATCACCGGTCGGCTCGATGCCTTCTCGCCGAACTCCAAGAAGATCCACATCGATATCGATCCGTCATCGATCAACAAGAACGTGCGCGTCGACCTGCCGATCGTCGGCGACGTCGCCTACGTGCTCGAGGACATGTTGCGCGTGTGGAAGGCGAAGGCGCCCCAGCTCGACAAGGCGTCACACAAGGCTTGGTGGAAGCAGATCGACGCTTGGCGCGCGAAAAAGTCCCTGTCCTACAAGCCAAATCCGAATGTGATCATGCCGCAGTATGCGATCCAGCGGCTCTACGAGCTGACCAAGGATCGGGACACCTACATCACGACGGAAGTCGGGCAGCATCAGATGTGGGCGGCGCAGTTCTACAACTTCGAGGAGCCCAACCGCTGGATGACGTCCGGCGGCCTCGGCACCATGGGCTACGGTCTGCCGGCTGCGATCGGCGCGCAGATCGCGCATCCGAAATCCCTCGTCGTCGATGTGGCCGGTGACGCCTCGATCCTGATGAACATTCAGGAGTGCTCGACGGCCGTGCAGTACAACCTGCCGGTCAAGGTGTTCATCTTGAACAATGAGTACATGGGCATGGTTCGTCAGTGGCAGCAGCTTCTGCACGGCAACCGGCTGTCGCATTCCTACACGGAGAGCCTCCCGGACTTCGTAAAGCTCGCTGACGCTTACGGTTTCCACGGCATGCGTTGCGAGCAACCGGCTGACCTGGACGACGCGATCAAGGAAATGATCAAGATCGACAAGCCGGTGATTTTCGATTGCCGCGTAGCCAAGCTCGCCAACTGCTTCCCGATGATCCCGTCCGGCAAGGCGCACAACGAAATGCTGTTGGGCGAAGACATCACGGACGAAGAAGTTGGGAAGGCGATCGGCAAGGAAGGCAAGGTGCTGGTGTGATGCACCGCGCTTTTGTGCTGGCGCTCGCGCTGTGGCTCGCGGCGCCAGCCTTTGCTGCCGGTAACATCACGTGGGACCGCGCGGCCAACATCAAGGACGCCGCGGAGAGGCTGGCCGGGCTTCAAAGGGAACGCGGCGCGCTCGCGGCGTACAAGTTCATCTCAGCCTGCTACGGCACGCACATGCTGGCCTCGAAATACACGCAAGGCCTCGAGGCCTGTATTGCGCAGGACTACATGCTGACCGAGGTGATGACGAGTATCTACGCCCGCATTCCCGCCGAAAAACGCAAGGAAATGGGCACCGTCGACCCCGATCAACTGGCGCGTGGTATGTCGCAGCGCGTCGGAGCCGCGTTGACCCAATACAAGATGACGGAGGCGGATGGTCTCGCCCTCAAGAAGATGATCGACCAGCACGGCCTGCCCGTGTTCGCGAAGCAGACACTTCCTAAAACCTCTGAATAAGTCACGGCGCGCCGCTCGCGCGGCAATCGTTCTTGGCAAGTCTCGAAAGAAATCGGCAATGACCAATCCCAACCCGCAGACCCACTATTCCGGCCCGTCCAGGAACGAGCAGATCGTATCGCGGACGCTCTCCGTGCTGGTCGACAACGAGCCGGGCGTGCTCGCACGGGTCATCGGCCTTTTCTCTGGGCGCGGCTACAACATCGACTCACTGACGGTGACAGAAACCGAGCACGAGAAGCACGTCAGCCGCATCACCATCATCACATCGGGGACGCCGGCGGTGATCGAGCAGATCAAGCATCAGCTCGAGCGGCTCGTTCCGGTGCACCGGGTTCGGGATCTGACGCTCGAGGGCAACTCCGTGGAGCGCGAGCTTGCGTTGATCAAGGTTGGCGGCCGCGGTGAAAAGCGCATCGAGGCGCTGCGGCTGGCCGAGATCTTCCGCGCGAAGGTGATCGATACCTCGACCGAGCACTTCGTGTTCGAGCTCACGGGGAAATCCTCCAAGATCGAGACCTTCATCGGCATCATGAAGGAGCTGGGGCTCGTCGAGGTGAGCCGAACGGGCATCGCCGCAATCGGGCGGGGTGCTGCAGCCATGTAACGCAAAAACGGCCCGCCTTGCAGCGAGCCGTTTTCTGCTCGAAGTGGAAACGGGCGGGCGGCGATCAGAATTGGTATCCGCCGCTCTGCACGCCTTCGAATTTATTGGTTTCATACATCGCCACGGCCTTCGGCGAGAACGTCAGGTTCTCGTCGGTGGTGAGGAACATTTGCTTATCGCGGGTCCGGAATCCCGGTTCGCCGCCGATCGTCGCGTAGAGCGGTGCCGAAACGGACTGCTCGCCGGCAATGACGACGACGAAGGCCAGCAGGCGCGGACGGAAGGCTTTCTTATCCGTGCGCTCGCAACGCTCTGGCCCTTCGACCGCTTCGCAGGCTTTTTGCGACGTGTAGGTCGGGGCGGATCGAATGTGATCCTCGATGGCCACGTCGATCAGCTCACCGCAACGTTCGAGCTTGAGCTTGCCGGACTCGGCGCAGTCTTTGGCCGAAATGAACACGGACTTGTCGGGCGGAACCGGTGGTGCCGGGGGCGCAGATGAGCCGCATCCGGCGAGCATCAAGGCGGCGAGGACGGCGGCCGGGAGGATCATGCGGGATTGACGGGTCATGGCGAGCCTGACTGAGCACTCATACTTCCCTAAGGCTTAGCTCAAAGCTCTTGCGGTTCGGTTAAACGGGAGTTGTCGCGTGCTTCGGGACACGTGTTACGACCAGAAAAAACCGTCTGCCGCGGCCTGCTGACGACGCGGTTTCTCCTTGCGAGCGCGGCCCCGAGCCGTTAGGCGTTGCGCTTCGAAACACACCAATCCGCGGGCCGAGAACCGCGATGCACACGAGAAGGGGAGCGCCATGCGCGTCTATTACGATCGGGATGCCGACATCAATCTGATCAAGGGCAAGAAGGTCGCCATCGTCGGCTACGGCAGCCAGGGTCATGCGCACGCGCTCAACCTCCGCGACAGCGGCGTCAAGGACGTCGCAATTGCTCTCCGCAAGAGCTCTGCCTCTGCCGCTAAGGCCGAGAAGGAGAAGCTCAAGGTCATGGACGTCGCCGAGGCCGCCAAGTGGGCCGACGTCATCATGATGCTGACGCCGGATGAGTTGCAGGCTGACATCTACAGGGAGCATCTCGCCCCGAACATGAAGAACGGCGCGGCGCTGATGTTCGCGCACGGCCTCAATGTCCACTTCAGCCTGATCGAGCCGCGCGCTGACCTCGATGTCGGCATGGTCGCGCCGAAGGGCCCTGGCCACACCGTGCGCGGCGAATATCAGAAGGGCGGCGGCGTGCCGTGCCTCATCGCGGTGCATCAGGACAAGAGCGGCAACGCGCACGACCTGTTCCTCTCCTACGCCTCGGCCATCGGCGGCGGTCGCTCGGGCGTCATCGAGACGACCTTCAAGGAAGAGTGCGAGACCGATCTGTTCGGCGAGCAGGCCGTGCTGTGCGGCGGCCTCGTCGAGCTGATCCGCGCCGGCTTCGAGACGCTGGTCGAGGCGGGCTATGCCCCCGAGATGGCTTATTTCGAGTGCCTGCATGAGGTGAAGCTGATCGTCGACCTCATCTACGAGGGCGGCATCGCCAATATGAACTACTCGATCTCCAACACCGCCGAGTGGGGCGAGTACATGTCGGGCCCGCGCATCATCACGCCTGAGACCAAGGCCGAGATGAAGCGCATCCTGAAGGAGATCCAGACCGGCCAGTTCACCAGCCAGTGGATGCAGGAGTGCAAGGCAGGGCAGGCGCGCTTCAAGGGCATCCGCCGCAATGAACGACGCGCACCAGATCGAGGAGGTCGGCGCCAAGCTGCGCGCCATGATGCCGTGGATCGCCAAGAACAAGCTCGTCGACAAGGGCCGGAACTGAGCGATCTCAACAGATCGCGCGATCGTGAGCCTGCAAAACCCTGGGTTTTGCAGGCTCTGTTCGTTTTGGCCCGAGCGGCATGGAATATCCGGACGAAGCCGAGGGCCCGATCCGGGCTCTCAGTCATGGTTAATACTGCGGTTCAGTGAGGCATTCCGGCTACAGCCTGCGACGTTCTGTCGTGCTCATACTAGCGGGGTCAGGAGACTCACGTTTCAGGGAGACACCATATGAAGAAACTGCTCGCTTCCGTCGCGGCCGCCATCGCGCTGTCGCTCGCCATGCCGACGCTGTCGATCGATGCAGCTCAGGCCGCCGCCAAGAAGCCAGTTATGAAGACCTGCAAGATCGGCAAGGGGAAAACCGCGCAGAGCTGGAAGTGCGGACCGACCCAAGCCTGCTGCAAGACACCGGACGGCAAGGGCGTCTGCGGCATGGAAGGCTTCGGCTGCTTATAAGCAGAACCGCCTCCGCTTGAATGAGCAACGGGCCGTCGCACAGATCGTGCGACGGCCCGTTTTCGATTGCAGGCCAGAAGGACTGCCGCGCTCCGTAGCCTTACGGCAAAACTTGCAGCTTACTTTTTGTCGGTCGCGGTGGTTGCGGCCGCTGCCTTGGGATCAGCGGGCTTGGCTACCGGAGCCGTTGCCGCAGTGGCCTTGGCATCAACCGGCTTCGCGGCCGGCGAGGTTACGGCGGGAGCCGCCGCGGCTTTGTGATCGGCCGGTTTCACAGAGGGCGTCGTTACGGCGGGGGCCTTGGCATCCGTCGTCTTGCCGGCGGGGGCGGCCGCGGCAGGGGCAGAGGCGGCCGGCGCTTTCACGGCTTCGACCGCCTTGGTCGCCGGTGCGGTGGCGGGCTTGGCATCCTCGGCGAAAGCCGGGGCGGCAAGGCTCATCGAGATGGCGGCGGCGGCAAAGAACTTCTTCATGGAGGGTCGTCCTTGTTATTTGGCCCGGCAGCGGTTTCGCGCCGGGAATGATCACAAGAAACACTTTGATTGCGGCGGGAAACGGCTGAAACGAGCCGCGAAACAGGACAGCATTTTCGCTGCCGGGCGAGAATGAAATTCAGCTTGTGTTCATGAAATTGGTGCTGGCTGCAAAAGCAGCAGCCATTCAATCAAAGTTACTTCAATCCGCTGGAGTTTTGCATGCCGCCGAATTCAGCTGGAAGGCTCGCACACCCGGCATCGGGGAGGGAGGCGAGTAGCGCTGCCGTGCGGCAAGCCTTCCAGCGGACGACCAGGCCCAAGGTCCCACCAAAGCGGGAAGAGCTCAGTCATCAGGGTACAAGCCGCGAGAAATCGGGGAGACCCGCGGCTCGTTTCGGACATGAGCCGTGGCAAGCCCATGCCCGATCTCCAAACCGAACCGGCAATTCAGGCACTTGCAGTGCCAGTGCGCCGGCCCGGCAAACGATGACCTGGTGTCCGCGAATACGAAAGCGTGGTGTCACGCTTGTCGCGTACGGGTCTGAAATAACGACCGGGAACCACGCGCGGCTGACTGCGCGCCGGCGGTGCGCCTGCGATGCCTGCAGTCGCGGTTCCCGGTCCCCCTTTGACTCGTGTGGGCCAAATGGCTGGCCCGCTCGATGTGGTGCGAGGACATCTCACAGTCAGATCATGGTAGGCGCGAGACTGAAAAAAGGTGTTTCCGTGGCGCGGAATCGCAAATGCGCGGCAGCGGTGCGCGCTTCCGTTTCAAAGTTCGATCGGCAGGGCAATTACGAATGCACCGCGCAATTCTATTGCGGAAAAGGAATTGCGGCATTCCCCCCGAAACGTCGTGGCGCCGAACCAAGAGGTGGAATGGCTGGCCCTGAGCGGCTATATGCGGTTCCGTCTATGAATGGGCCATGAATAGGATTTTTGAGGCATGAAGCGCGTTGCGGCGGGCGGGGTGGAATGGAGCGTGCGACGCGTGGCGGACTGCGTTCTGCGAGCCGACGCTTACGATTGGCCCTTCGCCAAGGGGGAAGCTGCCGCAATCGACGCACACTGGTCGCGGCGCAAGGCTGAGCAGCCCGGTTTCTTCAACGGCCGCGTCCTGATGATGACGGCAGCGTCAATGCAGACGTCGTCCGACGGCTCGCAGTTCTCAGCAACCCTTTTCGAAGCGGACTTCAAGAGTTTCCTCTATTGGCGGGAGACAGGCCATCGCGACCGGACAGTGCGTGACGCGTTCGGATCGGCGCTCATCCTCTCGGCGGAGGGCTACATCCTGTTGGGACGCCAGCATGCCGGCAATATCAATGGCGGGCTTGCCTATCCGCCTGGCGGCTTTATCGACCGTCGCGACATCGGATCGGATGGGACCATTGACATCGTCGCCAGCACCGCACGCGAGGTCGCGGAGGAGACCGGACTCGATGAGGGCGATCTCGACCCGCGTGGAGGCTTGTGGCTCACCACCGGCGGCATTCAAGTGTCGATGGCCAAGGAGTTTCGCTCGCCGCTCGAAGCCGACGCGTTGCGTGCGCGCATCCTCGAGCGCCTAGCCGCCGATCCCGACCCCGAGCTGGCCGACATCTGCATCGTGCGCAGCATCGCGGATATCGCTGCTCTGGGCGACGGGGTGCCGGACTTTGCCCGTGTCCTCGTCGCGGCGGTATTGGAGCGCACGTGACGTGATTTCGCACGCCGTGGTGCTCCTGGGTGCTTGTCTGTTGCGGCTCCTTTCCGGCATTGTGCCGCCGCCGCCCAAGCGGACCTAAAATCATTGTACTCCGGAGCGCAGATGCAACTCGCTTTCCACACGCTCGACGTCTTCACGGAAACGCGGTTCGGGGGCAATCCGCTTGCGGTGGTGCTGGATGCAACCGCGCTCGACAGCGACCAGATGCAGGCGATCGCGCGTGAGTTCAACGTGTCGGAGACGGTGTTCGTCCTAAAGCCGGACAACCCTGCTCATTCTGCGCGGATACGCATCTTCACGCCCGCCCGCGAATTACCGTTCGCGGGACATCCGACTGTCGGCACCGCGATCCTGATGGCGAGCCTGCGCACGCCGTCGCTCGATCAGGAGCACGACGCTTTGGTCGCCCTCGAGCAGACCATCGGCACTGTGCGGATCGGAGTTCGCATGCGTCCCGGCCAGGCACCGTTTGCCGAATTCGATGCGCCGAGGCTGCCGAAAGAGGCTGGCGCGCTTCCACCCGTCGAGAAGCTCGCGGCCGGATTGGGTCTCATTCCCAGCGAGATCGGGTTCGAGAACCACAAGCCGCTGTGCTTCGCGGCCGGCAACGCGTTCGCCTTCGTGCCGGTGTCGACGCTCGACGCAATCGCCAAGGCCCGTGTCAACGGCACCCATTGGACGGATGCATTCGAGGAGCAGGGTATTGTCGGCGCCTACCTCTACACGCGCCAGTGCCTGCATACGTCGTCCGCCTTCCATGCCCGCATGTTCGCGCCGAGCTCAGGCGTTGCCGAGGACCCGGCCACCGGCTCGGCCGCGGTTGGCTTCAGCGGCGTGTTGCACCAGTTCGACCAGTTGCCGGACGGCATGCACAAGCGAACGATCGAACAGGGCTACGAGATGGGCCGTCCCAGCCAGATCCAGCTCACCCTGACGGTCGATGGCGGCAAGCTTGCCAGCGTCCGCATCGGTGGTCATGCAGTGCGGGTGACGGAAGGCATGTTGACGGTCTGAGGCGGCCCGAACTCCGACGCTGGTCGAGGGAATTTCAACCGCCCGGCCCGCTTCGTGCTTGCATTCCGCCGCGGCGTTTGGCTTATTGCGATGCGAAGCATCGGCAGTCCGCCGATTCATTGTCACGGCAGGCGTACACTCGACCATGCGGCCAGCGGCCCACCAGACCGGCATCGTTCTCGCGCGCACCACTGCGCCGCGCAAGCCGGCTCGTGCAGATCTGCTGCTCATCCTCCTCCTTACGAGCCCCTGAGCTTCGGCAGTTCCGGTCTGGCCGGAACGGGCGCTCAGGGGATGCACGCAATCGAGCCGATGGCGACGCCGCCGCACTCGACGCGAGCGGGCGCGCCATAAACCAACGCACCCGATATCAGGACGAACGATATGACCAAGACAACCGACGCCCAGCCCCCGGCTAAGCCCGTAGCGGCGGCCAAGGACAAGATCGTCATTTTCGACACCACCCTGCGCGACGGCGAGCAGTGCCCCGGCGCGACGATGACCTTCGAGGAGAAGCTGGAGGTCGCCGAGCTCCTCGACGAGATGGGCGTCGACGTCATCGAGGCCGGCTTCCCGATCGCGTCCGAAGGCGATTTCGAGGCCGTCACCGAGATCGCCAAGCGCGTCAAGAACGCGACGGTCGCTGGTCTCGCGCGCGCCGGCGATAAGCGACATCGACCGCGCCGGCGAGGCGGTACGCCATGCCAAGCGCGGCCGCATCCACACCTTCATCTCGACCAGCCCCGTCCATATGCAAGTACAAGCTGCAGAAGGAGCCAGGACGAAGTGCTGGCGATCGTCGCTTCGTCGGTGAAGCGCGCCCGCAACTGGGTCGAGGACGTCGAGTGGTCGGCCGAGGACGCCACCCGCACCGAGCATGATTTCCTGTGCCGCTGTCGTCGAGGCCGCGATCAAGGCCGGCGCGACGACGATCAACATGCCCGACACCGTCGGCTACGCCGTGCCGGAAGAGTACGCCGCGCTGTTCACGATGCTGCGCGAGCGCGTGCCGGGCATGCCGACAAGGCGATCTTCTCGACCCACTGCCACAACGACCTCGGCCTGGCCGTCGCCAACTCGCTGGCCGGCGTCGTCGCCGGCGCGCGGCAGATCGAATGCACGATCAACGGCATCGGCGAGCGCGCCGGCAACGCCGCGCTCGAAGAGATCGTGATGGCGCTGAAGACGCGGTCCGATCTGCGTGCCGTTCGACACCGGCATCAAGACGACGATGCTGTCGCGCGCTCGCGGCTGGTCTCGGCGGTCACCAACTTCCCGGTGCAGTACAACAAGGCGATCGTCGGCCGGAACGCCTTCGCGCACGAGAGCGGCATCCACCAGGACGGCATGCTGAAGCACACCGCAGACCTACGAGATCATGACGCCGGAGTCGGTCGGCGTCGGAAAGACCTCGCTGGTCATGGGCAAGCACTCGGGCCGCAACGCCTTCCGCTCGAAGCTGAAGGAGCTCGGCTACGAGCTGGGCGACAACGCGATCGAGGACGCCTTCAACCGCTTCAAGGCCCTCGCCGACCGCAAGAAGCACGTCTACGACGAGGACATCGAAGCGCTGGTCGATGAGGGCATCGCCACGATGCACGACCGCATGCAAGGTGGTCGCGCTGACCGTGATCGCCGGCACCATGGGTCCGCAGTCGGCGACCCTGACGCTCGACATCGACGGCACGCAGCAAACCGTGCAGACGACCGGCAACGGCCCGGTGGACGCGACCTTCAACGCCATCAAGCTGCTGGTGCCGCACAAGGCGAAGCTCGACCTCTATCAGGTGCACGCCGTGACCGAGGGCACGGACGCGCAAGCCGAGGTGTCTGTGCGGCTCGAGGAGGAGGGCCGTACCGTAACGGGCCGCGGCGCCGACACCGACACGCTCGTGGCCTCCGCTCGGGCCTATCTCGCCGCGCTCAATAAGCTGATGGTGAAGCGGCAGAAGACGGCGCAGGTCCAGCAGGCGATCTGACGACCGGCCGAACGCCGGCTATTCATGTTCCGACGCCGATGCAGGCAGCCGTGTCTAGCTGCCTGCACCGCATGACTATTTCTTCGTCACGACCCGGTGCGATGCGCGCCTCTGGCGGTTACGGTGACGCATGAAATCCAAGCCAAATCCCCCGCCGGTGGTTGGTTGATCACGACGACGCAGGGCTTGCGATTGCCGCTCTGTGCGATGAAGATGGCATCCGAATTACCAATCGCGGCACGGAGTTTGCTAACGGGGTCGTGACCGGCGACTGCGATCGTCGGCTGCGGCGTGGAATTTGATAACGAACAGGTCCGCTTGGCAGCTCTTGAAAAGAGGTGTCGTCGGCCAGCAACGGACTATCCGGCGTCTTCGAGAGCTGGGCGAAGCCCGTTTTCGAAGTGTCGAGGGGCGATAACTGTCATGCGTATGGCTGTCGGCAGCGTCTTTTCGGACGACATTGCCATTGATCTCGGGACCGCGAATACGCTGGTTCATGTGGTCGGCCGCGGTATCATCATCGACGAGCCATCCGTCGTTGCGCTGCGGGCAAAGGGCGCTCACCGCGAGGTCATGGCCGTCGGCCAACGCGCCAAACAGATGGTCGGTCGAACCCCGGAGAGCATCGAAACCATCCGGCCTCTGCGTGACGGCGTCATTGCCGATTTCATCGCGACGGAGGAAATGCTGCGTCAGTTCATCCGCCGCGCCAAGACGATGCTGAACTTCCGTTCACCGCGTATCCTTATCTGCGTGCCGGCTGGTGCGACGCCGGTCGAGCGGCGCGCGGTGTACGAGACGGCCGTCTCGGCGGGGGCGCGAAAAGTCTACCTGATCGAGGAGCCGGTGGCCGCCGCGATCGGCGCCGGTCTACCCGTTGACGAGCCGGCGGGCTCGATGGTCGTCGATATCGGCGGCGGTACCACCGATATCGCCGTGCTTTCGCTCGGCGGGGTGGTGCAGGCGCGCTCGTTGCGCTGCGCCGGTAACGCCATGGACGAAGCGATCATCCGCTATGTCCGCCGCAAGCATCAGTTGCTGATCGGCGAGGGCAATGCCGAACGCATCAAGATCGAGGCGGGAAGCGCACACGCGATGCCGAACGGTCGCCACGCCGAGATCCATATCAAGGGCCGCGATTTGCGCCAGGGCCGGCCGAAGAGCATTGTGCTGGAGCCGCATCACATCGCCGAGGCGCTCGCCGACCCGGTAGAGGAGATGGCCGAGTTCATCCAGCGATCGTTGGAGGATCTGCCGCCCGAGGTCTCGACCGACATTTGCGACCGCGGCATCAACCTGACCGGCGGCGGCTCGCTTCTCAACAAGCTGGATGTCGAACTCGAACGTCGCGTCGGCGTCAAGTTCGTGGTCCCGGAAAATCCCATGCACTGCGTCATCAAAGGCTCTGCCGAAGTGCTGCAGACCCTTGGCACGCGCGAGCACCTGTTGATCAAGCCTTGATCCGAGCGAAAACGCGACGCCAGCGGCGCGGACGCTGGCCGACGAAGCAGACGGCAACGCCTCGGAACCGATGCGAAAACTGAAAAGCGATTTCAATGATCGGAGTCGGGGCGGGGGTGACCTTCGCGCACCGCGCATGCTGCGTGCGCTGCTGCCGGGTCTGATGTTCCTCTCGGTTGGGCTTCTCATTCTGAGCCGCCTCGATCACACCGGCATTAGGGCCGCCCGATGGCACATGACGGAGCTGCTGAGCCCGGTTCTCAACGCCGCCCTGGTGCCGCTGCAACCGGTGCGGAGTGTCGCACGCAGGGTCTCGGAGTTGATGGAACTGTCAGCCCGGATCGAGACGCTGGAGGCCGAGAACCGCGAGCTCAAATCCTGGCGCTGGCGCGCCGAGGATCTGCAACGTCGCCTGACGGAGCTGGAGCAGATGGCCAAGGCCGTGGCCGAGCCCTCCGTGGGCTACATCTCGGCCCAGGTCATCGCTAACTCCAGCGGCTCCTTCGTGCGCAGCGCGGTGATCAACGCCGGCCGAGAGCACAACCTCAAGGTCGGCTATCCGGTGGTGAATGCCGACGGGCTCGTCGGCCGCATCGTGGAGATGGGGCGCCGCGCGTCCAGTGTGCTGCTGCTCAACGACCTCAACAGCCGCATTCCCGTCGTCGTCGGCGGAAAGCGCGTGCGCGCCGTGATGGTCGGCGACAACGGCCCTCTGCCGCGGCTGATATTCGTCGGCGAGGCCGGTGATATCGCCGCAGGCGACGAGGTGGCGACCTCGGGTGTGGGTGGGATCTTTCCGCGCGGCGTCAAGATCGGCGTCGTGGTAGGCAGCGCATCCGAACTCAAAGTGCAGCCGGCGGCGAGGCTCGATGAGCTCGAATACCTGAAGGTGCTGCTCCACGAAAGCGCAGCCCTGCAACTCACCGACGATACACCGCCAACACGCTCCACCGAAGCTGCTGGCGCTCGCCGCGGTCCTGCCGCGGGTGTCCCGTCTGTACAGGAACTGCAGCGATGAGAACAACGCGGGTTCTGATTGCCTTGCTGCCGGCGCTGTCGATCGTGACGGCAACGCTGCTGGCATCGCTGCCGTGGGGCCTGCCGGCTGAAAGCCGGTTCGTGATGCCATTTCTGCCCTTCGTCGCCATTCACTACTGGTTGTTGCGCCAGCCGCATCGCGTGCCCGAGTGGCTTGTATTCGCATGCGGCCTCGGACTCGATGTCCTCACGAATGGACCGCTCGGCTTCTGGTCGCTGATTTATCTCGTCGGCTTCGCGTTTGCCCACCTGCAGGTGAGCTGGGACAGCGATACCGCCGTCGGCCGCGCGACCCTCTGCGTTATGGCGTTGGCGGTGATCGGCCTCGCCGAATGGATGCTTTCCTCGCTGTATTTCTGGGAAACCGCGGATTGGCGGCCCCTCGCCATCGCAGTGATATGGGCGGCACTGTCCTATCCGCTGATCGCTGTCGCACTGCGCCCACTCGATGTCGACCGGCCGCGCCGGACCAATGCCCGCCTCGAACGCGGAGCTTGAGAGCGATGTTCGACAGCGACGATAGCGACCGCGATCAACGGGGCAACTTCACACGGCGCGGCCTGCTGCTGGGCGCCGGTCAATTGGCCCTGTTCGGTGGCCTCGGCGCGCGGTTCTATCAGCTCCAGGTCATTGAGCGCGCCCGCTATGCGCCGCTTGCCGATCAGAACCGCATGGACGTGCAGATCATCCCCGCCGTGCGGGGGCGCATCCTGGATCGTGGCGGGCTCCTTCTCGCGGATAACGAGGAAGCGTTTCGGGTCACGCTCACGCCGGCGCTCTGCGCCGACATCAAGGGCGTGCTGCGCCGGCTCTCACGGATTCTGCCGATCAGCCTCGAGCGGCGCGAGCAGTTGCTGGTCCGTGCCCGTCGCCAGAGCCGCAATACTCCCCTGGTCATCGCCTCCGACATCACATTCGAGCAGTTGGCCGAGATTAACGTGTTGACGCCGCAATTGTCCGGAGTGCGCACCGAGATCGCCTGGCGGCGCCACTACACCGAGGGCGAGACGATGGGTCATATCGTCGGCTACGTCGGGTCCGTCGATCGCAGCGTGCTCGACGCCGACGACGATGCGGTGTTGCGTGTTCCCGGCATGAAAGTGGGCAAGGCCGGCGTCGAACTGGCGCTTGAGCCGGAACTGCGCGGCAAGGCCGGCGCAGAAAGGGCGGAGGTCGATGCACGCGGCCGCATCGTCCGCAATCTCACCCGTGCCGACCCGGCTCCCGGCCGCGACGTGCGGCTCACAATCGACGCGCGGCTGCAACAGAAGGTGCTCGCACGCCTGGCTAAGGAGCGGCAGGGCGCCGTCGTTGTGCTCGATGTCGAGACCGGTGAGGTGGTGGTCATGGGGTCGGTGCCGACGTTCGATCCATCGGACTTGGCAGCCGGGCTCACCTCGCAAACCTGGCGGCGTTTGGTGACGATCGCGAGCAGGCCGATGTTGAATCGCGCGGTCGCCGGACTTTACCCGCCAGGCTCGACATTCAAGATGATTACGGCCCTTGCCGCTCTCCATGCTGGTGTCATACAGCCGAAGGATCGCATCGCTTGCGATGGCACGTTCGATCTCGCCGGCCAATCGTTCCGCTGCTGGAATCGTCACGGCCACGGAACGAGCGACTTGCACCGGGCGCTACGCGAATCCTGCGACGTCTATTTTTACGAGATCGCACGTCGCGTCGGCATCGATGCCATAGCTGACATGGCGCGCCATCTGGGTCTCGGGCGCACGTTTCCGAACGAGATCGCCCAGCAGAAGGCGGGCGTTATTCCCGATCCCGATTGGAAACGCCAGCGCATCGGCAAGGGATGGCTCGGCGGCGAAACGGTGCTGGCGGGAATCGGGCAGGGCTACGTCACAGCTACACCTCTGCAACTCGCGGTAATGTCGGCAAGGCTGGCGACCGGGCGCGCCGTCATCCCGACGCTGCTGCGGCCAGAGATTTCGGCGCCTCCGGTCGAGTTCGAGTCACTGCAGCTTGAGGCACGCTGGCTCGACGCGGTGCGCGGCGGCATGGTCGCGGTCGTGAACGAGGAGGGCGGAACCGGGCAAGCAGCGCGGCTGGAGGACGACCGCGTTCGGATCGCCGGCAAGACGGGCACCTCACAAGTCAATCGTGCATCGAGCGACAAGGTGCAGTCCGAGATCGAATGGGAGCACCGCGACCACGCGCTCTTCGTGTCGTACCTCCCGGTGGCGAAGCCGCGCTACGCCGTGGCAGCGGTAGTCGAGCACGGCGGCGGCGGTGGCGCCACGGCTGCTCCCCTCGTTCGCGAAGTCGCCGAAATGCTGCTGGCGCACGAGGCGGAAAAGCAGACGGGTTCCCGCGCTGGTTTCGAGACGCCCGGTGACGCTAGCCGGCGGAAGGGTTGAGCGAATGGCGCGGATGTTCGGCGGCGGCCGCTCTCCACACACCCTCGGCGGCAAGCTGATGCGGATGAACTGGATCCTGCTGCTGGCAATCGCTATTCTCGCCGGCATCGGCACGGGCGTCCTCACATCGGTTAACGGAGGCTCGTTCCAGCCATGGGCAGAGCGGCACGCGCTACGGTTCCTGGTCGGCGCTGGGCTCGTCATCGTGATGGCTCTGGTCCCGCCGAGAATTTGGCTGCGTCTGGCGTATCCCGCCTACGGCATCGGCGTCGTACTGCTCGCGTTGGTGCCAGTGATGGGCGTCGAGGCGCTGGGCGCCAAACGCTGGCTGGCGGTGGCTGGGACGACGTTCCAGCCGTCGGAGATCGTCAAGATTGCACTGGTCGCGGCGCTGGCCCGCTTCTATCAGACGCTGAAGCCTGACCGCGTCTCAAGCCCCGGCTGGGTCCTGGTGCCGCTGCTGATGATTTTCGTGCCGGTGGTGCTAACGCTGCGACAACCGGACCTCGGCACGGCGGTTCTCTTTGCGGCGACCGGGCTGGTGATGATGTTTCTGGCTGGCGTCCACGCGGGCTACTTCGCGGCGGGCGCGGTCGCTGCCGTAGCGGCGGTGCCGCTGGTGCTCTCGCGGCTGCAAGGCTACCAGCGCAAGCGGCTGGAAGTTTTCCTCGATCCCGACAAGGACCCGCTGGGCGCGGGCTATCACATCACGCAAGCCAAGATCGCGCTGGGTTCGGGCGGCATCTCCGGCAAGGGCTTCATGCGCGGGACGCAGACGCAACTCGACTTCGTGCCCGAGAAACATACGGACTTCATTTTCGCCATTTTGGGTGAGGAATGGGGCTTCGTCGGCACGGTGACGGTGCTCGGGCTATTCGCGCTCGTCGTCGTGCTCGCGCTCATTTCCGCCTTTCGCGCCCGCAACCAGTTCGCCCGTCTGCTCCTGGCCGGCTTCGCCGTCACGATATTCGTCTACGCATTCATCAACATGGCGATGGTGACGGGAATTGCGCCGGTGGTCGGCGTGCCGCTGCCTTTAATCTCTTATGGCGGCACCAACATGATCACTCTCATGGTGGCGTTGGGGATCGCGATGTCGGCGCATGTTCACGGTCAGCAACCGTTGCGGTTCGAATGATCGCCACCGATCCGAAACGCAAAAAAATGGCGGCACCTTGGGTGCCGCCATAGTTCGCGGGGTAATTGCTTGTCTTACTGCGTCATCTGCACGCCGATCTGGCCAGCTTTCAGCTGTTGTCCGATATCCTGGAAGGCTGCGCGGATCTCGTCGCTCGAGTAGGGGAAGTAGTAGTACTTCTTCGACGGATTGTTGGGATCGGTCGAAGCACAGGTTTTGAGGGTGTCGATGGCCGACTGCTGATCGATGCCGAAGCCGATGGTGTAGACAGTTATGTTGTTGTCCTTCATCTGCTGGCAAAAGTTGACGGACTGGGCATTCGAGGTTCCGTTCGGATCCGAGCAGTTGATCGTCTGGTCGTTGACGCCCTGGCAATACTGAAGATTGTACTCGCCGTCGGTCATCAGGATCGCCGCCTTGATCGTCTTCTTCTCGTCGTAAGCGACCGGGGCGCTTGCTGTACCCCAGATGCTCGCCCACTTCGGCGACAGCATGTACCAAGCCCACTGCGTGCCGAGATGGCCTGGCGTGCTACCGCTTGCCGAGAGGTTGTTGATCTTGTTCTGCAGCGTCGAAAGGGTCGACGTCAGCGGCAGGATCGCCGAAGCCTCGGCGCAACTGCCGTTCGAGGTATAGATGGCGGTGAACGGCGAGCCGGTCGGCGAATTGTCGGTGATGGCATCGCCGTTTTCACGGCCGGCCACGCACGGCGAGCGCTGATACGTGTAGCTATTATAGCTGCCCGAGTACCAATTGTAGCTGCGCGACGTGAACGTCTTCGACGATGGTGGCGAGCCGCGGACCGCTGAGGTGTAGGTGCCGGGGTTGATGCCCTCGGCGAACGGCACGATGGCGATGCGTGTCGAACCCGACGACAGACCCGGCGTGAAGATGTTCAGCAAATCGTTGGCTGCCAGCTTCAAACTAGCTAGCTTCGTCATGCTGCCGGCATACTCGCTCATCGACCCGGTCGTATCGACCATCACCGCGAGCTCGAGATCCTTGCCCGCGAGGCTTGCCGAAGACGAGGCCTCGACCTTGATGTACTTCGCGCCCATGATCGACAATGCCACGGTCTGGAAGTTCATGCTCAAGGCCGGCGCCATCGTGGCCGTCGACGTATCGATCGCCGAGTTGGTCAGCACGACCGAGGTCACGCCGACGTCGTTGGGCGCGGTAGAGGCACAGGTCGCGTTCGTCGTGATCGACCCGCTGTCGGTGTACTCGTAGTCGTTCTCGCCGGAGGTGCCGTCCTTCCAACAGCGGAACTTGATCTGGCTCGCGCTCTTCTGCTGCAGGCCGGCGAGCACGTAGTCGCGCAGCCGCTTCTCGGCCTTCGCGGTGTCAGCGGTATTGCCGAATTCACGGACGGACGCGACAGTCGCCGCGTCAATCAGGTTTTGCAGGTATGTTTGCATGTTGTAGGCGCGTGAGTAATCTACTGCAGCGCCCACGAGGGTGAACAGGGGCACTGCCGAAAGGCCAAATATAATCGCTGTGTTTCCGCGTTCATCGCGGAGGAAGCGCTTGCTACCGAAAATGCGGGTCAATACGGACATAGTAGCCTCCAGACCTCTTTGGGTCATTTGCTCGTGGACCACTTTTGCCTCTAGAGGACTTCACGACCCCTTTTTTTGAATGCTCCAATTTTATCGACCCATCGGAGTGGTAGGGTTTTGACTTCGCATAATGAAAACCGAGTGCGCTCAACCGATAAAATGCCAGATAATTCTCTGATTATCGGCCTGCGTCCTTCATTAACGAGGGCGCGCGACCTTGCGAAAGTCTTGCGAATTGCATCGGATGGAGGCACCTACAGATGCAACGCATCGAGCCGGATGAGACCCATGAACGTCACGCTGAAGCTGTTTGCTACCCTCGGCGACTACCTTCCACCGGGCGCCAATCGCAATGAAGTGGGACGCGAGGTGAACGAGGGTGCCACCGTGCGCGACGTGCTCAATTCACTCTCGGTCCCGATCGAGAAGTGCCATCTGATACTGATCAATGGCGTCTATCTGGCCCCGAAACGAGCGGCCCAACGGCAACTCCTGGCTGGAGATACGGTCGCCGTGTGGCCGCCGGTCGCCGGCGGATGAGCTTAGTGCCGCAAGATGCGCCGCTCGTCGTGGAAAAGACGATGACGCTGTCGGCCGACGAGTTCTGGAAGAGCATCGCCGCGCTGTGGGACCGGCCCTGCGTAGGAACCCGCGAGCTGCCCTTGCCGATCGGTTGCGGCTCGGGGCGTGCCGAGATCAGCTTTCTTGCATTGCCGCCGGCCCGTCTCGGCGGCCTTCTGGAGCTGCCGCGGGCCAAGGTGACGATCGCTTTCCACGGCGTCGATGGGCAGGAGCGGCGGCGTTTTCTCGGGCAATTCGATATCGCTTTCCAGCGCGGCGGGGGCTGACACCTGAGCGGCGTGAGGCTGCGACCAGTCTTGGACGCATCATCTTCATGAACGCGCTATATTGCCTTTGGGCGGTGGCGGCACCACATATGGGCCGGGCCATACATCCCCAAACGGAGAGCACGATGACACCCGAGGAGCGCAATCTCATCACCGGCCTTTTCGATCGCATCCGCGAGACGGGCGCGGGCGAGAAGGATCGCCAGGCCGAAAATTTGATCCGGGATGCCATCCGGCAAATCCCTGATGCCCCCTACGTGCTGGTTCAGACGACGTTGGTCTTGGAGAACACGCTCGCCCAGGCTGACGAGCGCATTCGCGAGCTCGAGGAGCAGGTGGCGAGCCTCCAGGAGCAGCTTGCGCCGCCCTCGCGGTCGAGCAGCAGCTTCCTCGGCGGCGGCCGTCCGCCGTCGGGCAGAAGCGCCCCGGCCTCATCGGTCCCGAGCTACGGCCGGCCCCAGCAGGAAGAGCCAGCATACCAGCAGCAGCCGCGCTCGCCGTGGGGTAGCGCCGCAGGTTCTCCGCCTCCCCCAATGGCAGGTTCTCCGCCTCCCCCAATGACTGGGCCTGCCGCCGCGGCGGCGTCTAGTGGCGGCGGCTTCTTCCGCTCAGCCATGACGGCCGCAGCAGGCGTGGCGGGTGGCGTGCTGATGGCTGACAGCATTAAAGGTATGTTCGGCGGCGCCGGTCACGGCAGCACCGGCGGCGAAACACATCAAACGGGATCGGGCACGCCGCACCTCGAGCCTGATACCACGACACAGACCGCACTGAGCCCTCCGACCGATGACCAGGGTAGCGAGGACGATACGACCTACGAAGACGCCAGCTACGATGACGGCGGCAGCGACGATGGCAGCTACGACGTGTGAGCCGGCGCGATAATTTCAACGCAAAAGGCGCGGGATAAGCCGATCCCGCGCCTTTTTGTTTGCGTCAAGCCGCAGCTTTGCCGGTGATCTTCAGCGCGAACGCGTAGTCGAGCGCCATCTCCTTGAGCGGCTCGAAGCGGCCCGAGGCGCCGCCGTGGCCGGCCTCCATGTTGGTCTTGAGCAGGATCAGGTTGTCGGCTGGTGTTGAGGTCGCGCAGCCGCGCGATCCACTTGGCCGGCTCCCAGTAGGTGACGCGCGGGTCGGTCAGGCCGGCGTAGGCGAAGATGTGCGGATAGGCCTTGGCCTCGACGTTGTCGTAGGGCGAGTAGCGAGCGGATGATCTCGAAGTCCTCCTTGCGCTGTCGATCGGGTTGCCCCACTCCGGCCACTCCGGCGGCGTCAGCGGCAGGTCCTTGTCCAGCATGGTGTTGAGCACGTCGACGAACGGCACGTCGGCGATGATGCCGAGGAACAGATCGGGCGCCATGTTGGCGACGACGCCCATCAGCATGCCGCCGGCCGAGCCGCCGTTGGCGACGATGCGCCCGCGCTGGTGTAGCCCTTCGGCGACGAGGTACTCGCCGGCGGCGATGAAGTCGGTGAAGGTGTTGACCTTCTTCTCCAGCTTGCCGTCCGTGTACCAGCGATAGCCCTTGTCCTTGCCGCCGCGGATGTGGGCGATGGCGAAGATGAAGCCGCGGTCGACGAGCGACAGCCGCGTCGGTCGAGAACGAGGCCGGGATCGCGATGCCGTAGGCGCCGTAGCCGTAGAGGAACAGCGGCGCCGAGCCGTCGAGCGGCGTGTCCTTGCGGTAGAGCAGCGAGACCGGCACCGTCTCGCCGTCGGGCGCCGGCGCATAGAGCGCGGCGCGTCACGTAGTCGGCGGGGTTGTGGCCGCTCGGCACTTCCTGGCGTCTTGCGCAGCGTGCGCGCGCGCGTCTGCCATGTCGTAGTCGTAGATCTCGGCCGGCGTGGTCATCGACGAATAGGTGAAGCGCAGCGTCGTCGGTGTCGAACTCGTAGCCGGGCGACATGCCGAGCGAGTAGGCCTCCTCGTCGAAGGCGATGGTGTGCTCGGCGCCGTCGGCGAAGCCGGCGGCACGACGATGCGCGGCAGGCCGTCCTCGCGCTCGAGCCGCAGCCATGTGGCCCTTGAAGACGGTCGATATCGAGGATCAGCCGGCCCGGGCTTGTGCGGGACGATCTCGCGCCAGTTGGCCATGGCTCGGGGCGGCGACCGGCGCCTCGCACGATGCGGAAGTCCTCCGCGCCGTCCGAGTTGGTCGTGATGATGAGCCGGTCGCCGTGGTGCTCGACCGCGTACTCGTGGCCGTGCTGGCGCGGCGCGACGAGACGCGGGGCGCCTTCGGGCGCGTCGGCGTCGATCAGGTAGACCTCGGTCGTCTGGTGGTCGTGGGCGTCGATGATGATGAACTTGGCCGACTGCGTCTGGCCGACGCCGACGTAGAAGCCGATGTCCTTTTCCTCGTAGACGAGCACATCGTCGGCTCGACCGGCGTGCCGACGACGTGGCGGTAGACGAACAGCGGGCGATGGTTGGCGTCGAGCCGGACGTAGAACAGGGTCTTGCTGTCGTCGCGCCCAGACGATGGCAGCCGCGGGTGTCGGGGATGGCGTCGGGCAGGTCCTTGCCCGGTCGCCAGGTCGCGGATGCGGATCGTGTAGAGCTCCGAGCCCTTGTCGTCGACCGCAGTAGGCGAGCAGCTTGTGGTCGGGGCTGTGCGCCGTCGACCCCGAGCTGCCAGTAGGGCTTGCCCTCGGCCTCCGCGTTGCCGTCGAGCAGGATCTGTCTCGTCGGCCGCCGCCGCGCGGCCGCCGGCACAGCCGCGGATACTGCCCGCCGCGTGACGTAGCTGGAGAAGTATTCGAACGGCCCGTCGGGCGCGGGCACCGAGCTGTCGTCCTCCTTGATGCGCGCCTTCATCTCCGCAAACAGCGTCGCCTGCAGCGCCTGCGTGTCGGCCAGGGCGGCTTCGGTGTAGGCGTTCTCGGCCTCGAGGTAGGCGCGGATCTCGGGCTCGAGCACGGCCGGGGTCGCGCATCACCTCCTGCCAGTTCTCGGCGCTCAGCCAGGCGTAGTCATCGCTAAGCGCGACGCCGTGATGCTCGGTGATTTTGGGGCGGCGAGCGGCGGCGGGGGGCTTTGCTCGGGCGAACTTGGGGGCAGAAGCCTGCATACGAGGAAATCTCCAAACCAGTAACTGGCGCGTGGCGCGCTGCGAACAGGAAAGCAAACGGCGTTGCGAAAGCCGGGTCAAGAGCGGGATTGCATGGCTGCCAGGAACACTCAGGGCGGGAACAGCGGTTCCGGGGCTCTGCTGACGATGGGATCAAAAAAGTTTCGTCCGAACATGGCGTTAGCTGCTGAAGCCGTCGTGACCGCCAATAACCGTGTTTCCCGTCGGGCATGGCCACTGACGAGGAAGTGATTACAAACAGCGTTCGGGGCCGGACATTAGGCATCCGGGACCCGTGTCGCCGATGTCAGCAATAGGTCAAGATAAAGTCATAGTTAAGGGTACAGCACCGCTCAACGGCGTAAATCCAGAGCCTGCTTACTTCGTAAAGCCAAGTGCTTTTCCAGACTGGACCATGTCCGCGATCAAGGTTGCCATCAAACATGGCGCTATGTTCTCGCGAACACTCCAAGCCCGTGATTGTCGCAAGCACTCAAAAGTCTTGGCTTGGCACTTGTTCGTTGACAACTACGAGAAAATGATGCGAGTACACATCTATCACACTTGCCGTGCTATGATGTTGTATTCTTTCAAGGCAGAGTAGTGAAACCAAATAGAGCCGTGGCCGATCTGCTTGCCGGCCCACCGGCGTAACTGATGAAATACACGCGCGACGGCACTCAGCGCTTATATATAGGCGCGACCGCACGCAGGTGTCGCGTAGAGGGCAGTGGGTATGGACGAAGGTAATAATCCAGAGTTGGTCGAGCTGACGGCTCAGATCGTCTCAGCGTACGTGAGCAACAACACGGTGGTCGCGGCCGACCTCCCGCAACTGATCCTGGAGACATTCGGCGCGTTGAGCCGCACTTCTTCGGGAAGCCCTCCACCGATCGACCGTGAAGAGCCGCGCCCGAAAGTGTCGGTGAAGAAGTCGGTCATGGCCGACTATCTGATCTGCCTGGAAGACGGCAAAAAGTTCAAGTCCCTGAAGCGTCATCTCCGGACCCACTACAACATGTCGCCGGAGGAGTATCGGGAGAAGTGGGGCCTTCCGCACGACTATCCGATGGTCGCACCGAATTACGCGCGGGCCCGCTCCGATCTGGCGAAGAAGATGGGTCTGGGAACGCGCCGCGAGAAGTAGCCGGAGAGGTCCCTCTCTTCAGGAACTCACTGATTTCTGCCCGGTAGGCGCCAAGCAATTGCGTGTGCCGGGCGAGGTCGTATGTCCAGTCCGCCCTGGTGCCGCGCTGTCGTTCGCGGCGCAAAGCGCGGCGGATTCTAGCGATTAGCGCCAGATGCTCGGCCGGAGTTTGCGTCCGCAATTCATGCGGCCAGAAAGGCACCAGCCTGACGAGATCGCGCTCGCGGCTATAGAGGCTGGCTGCGCTTCTTTGTTTCGCATCGGCAAGGCTACTTGCCGCCTGCCGACATGCTTCGGCACGGGCATCATTGCTGCTGTCTCGCATCTGGCTTCTCCGCGATTGCTGTGCGGGAAGCGTGCGCCTGGACATTACGGCGGGAATAAACGTTGGCGGCGCCGCCGCTGCAGTGACGCGCTGATACCTCCGGCCGGCAGGTTATCCCCGCCGTTCACCTGACCTCTACTTTCCTCGTCTGACCGGTCGGTTGACGGGCTATAGTCTTCCTCACAAAGACTGCTTTGAATTTCACGGCCAGCTTGCGAAGCGCGGAGGTTTCATGTTGGACGATCCGGGATCAACCGCGTGCGCAAATGCCGCGAGTTCCGACGCTGCTTCCGAGGCCGGCGAGGGCATCGATCCACTCTCGCGCATCATGATCGAAGGGGCGGTGGCTCAGGTCTTCGCGGTCGATCGCGGACATCTACGCGGCGCATCGCGCGGCAAGGCGCCGGTGGCTTCGGCTCGGCAGGTCGCGATGTATCTGGCTCATGTCGGCCTCAGTCTGAGCCTCACCGAGGTCGGTCACCTCTTTGCCCGCGATCGCACGACCGTCGCCCATGCCTGCGCGGTGGTCGAGGACCGGCGCGACGATCCCACGTTCGACCGGGTGCTCGACTGCCTCGAGCGCATCGTGCGGCATCTGCTCACGCCGCGCCCCGTCGAATTCGCGAACGGCGAACTGCTCCTCGGCTGAGACGCGCCGACTTCCACAACCGCATGAGAGAAATCGCATGACCGATGCGTGCGGGGCCCTGCCCCCGGCGAACGACGGGTTGCGTCTGCTGGCCCTGTTGGCGAGAACCCGAGCGTTTGCGCGCGGCCGAGGGCAGGGGGCTGAAGTCTGGGCGGCGGACAGCCTTCTCTGTGTCGCGGAAGGGGCGGTCTGGCATGCGATTGTTGCGAACGGCTGGGTCGATATGCAAGCCGACGGCAGGTGGAAGATCTCGGCAGCCGGCCGGCGCCACCTGAAGCGAGAACGGAGTAGGGGCGGCGCACCGGTGCCGACTGCAAGCGCCTCAGAGCCGCTAAAGCTATCGGTGGCCGCCGACTCGCTTCCTGAGATCAATATCGCGGAAAGCCCTCTGGCTTGGTTGGCCCGGCGGCGCGATCGCGATGGCTGCCCGATGATCTCGGGCGTGCAATTCGAAGCGGGTGAGCGGTTACGGGCCGATCTGTGGTTCGCCGAGATGACGCCCCGCGTCACGGCGAACTGGTCGGCGATCGGCCAGGGTGCGGGCGGCAGGAGCAGAAACGGGGCCAGTGGCCCAGAATTGCGGGACAGCCTTCTGGCAGCTCGTGAGCGGGTGCGATTGGCGCTCGGCGCGGTCGGCCCAGAGCTTTCCGGCATCCTGATTGACGTTTGCGCGCACTTGAAAGGACTGGAAGCGATCGAGCGCCAACTGCACTGGCCGCAGCGCTCGGCAAAGCTTGTGCTGCAACTTGCGCTGGACTTGTTGGCGCGTCACTACGGGATGCACAGGAGCCGGTCCCGGGTAGCGCGGCATTGGGGCGCAGACGACTTCAGGCCCTCGATCGAGGAAGCGCTCTCAAGCCAGGAACGCGGCTGACCGCATCGCTCCCAATCAACCGGCTCAGACGGTCGCCTTAGCAGCCGATGCGTCGCGGCGAATGCGTTCGACCATCGAGGCGAGGCCATTCGACCGCTGCGGTGTCAGGTGTTCCTTCAGCCCCAGGTCCGCGAAAACGCCTTGCGCGTCGGTGGCGAGGATTTCTTCCGCGGTCTTTCCTTCGTAGACCGAGAACAGGATCGCGATGAGCCCGCGCACGATATGAGCATCGCTATCGCCGACGAAGTGCATGCGCCGTGAGGTGGGTGCGGTGGTCGTGGACAGCCAGACCTGGCTGGCGCAGCCCCGGACCTTGTTGGCATCGGTCCGCGCCTCCTCGGGCAACGGTTCCAGTCCGCGGCCAAGCTCGATGACATAGCGGTAGCGGTCTTCCCAATCGTCGAGAAGCTCGAAGTCGGAACGGATATCGGCCAATGCCATGCCGGAAAGCTGTCCTGTCTGATGCTGCCGCCTCTCGGGCCTGATGCCCAGTGGCTACTGCTCAGATAGTCATCCCGGCGGCCGGAGCGCAAGCCCGCCGGCTTGGGACGCGAACCTGCCATCTTGTCTTTGCCTACCTACTGGCGCTCTTGTCGCCGCGGTCAAGTGCCAACCCGGTGTTAGGCGCCTTGTTTTGGCGCCCCTCGCCACGACGGCTTCAAATCTTGCGGGGTGAGCGTACCCCGCTCGACATGCGGCGGCTTTTCAGGTGCCGATGTCTTGGTTGCGCCCTCGCCACTGCCGTTCAGCCGTTCCTGCAGCAGATCATAAGCAAGATGACCGGCAAACTCGGCCTTCTTCACGAAGACACCCCAGACTTCCGTCGCCTGTACGCAAGTTGCGGTGTTGCGCTCGCAAAATGTGTAGGTCCACTTGGCGGCCGCAGCGGCCTGATCCGCGAGCCGGGCCTGTTGGGCTCGGTCGGTCGGCATCAGGGCAACGACGGCCCCCACGATGACAGCGTTTTTCAGCAGGCCCATCTTTGTTCCCCTGGCGGCCGCCTGCGCGGCTCGCACTTCAATCAGAAGATCAACGACGCCAAACTAGCAGCGAATAATCAAAACCAAGCGCACGGACGCATTGCATTTCGCGGCAATTACGCATCGAACTGGATCGATTTCACTAACGGCGCGGAAACTATGATTCGCCGGAGAGGTGAGAACGAGGTTAACGCCGCCTTTACGCTACAGGCCGATACTCCGCCGCAGGGGACACTGGGACCTGACCTTGGGGAAGTCGATGACGCCGTCGCGTATGAAGCCGTTACTTGCTTTGTTTTTGGTGTTGAGCATGGGGCTGAGCGTCAATCTCATGTTCCTGCAACCGACTGGCGGCAGGGTAGCGGTGGGCCGTCCCGTTCCCGATCGCGTCGCCGCAAAGCCAACAGCGAAAGTCATGAGCCTGGCCGTCGGCGAGGCCGCGCCTACCGCGTCGCTGCCGCCAGCCACAGCGGCGGTCGAAGCCATTCGATCCGGCGACGGTCCCGAAACGATCCGGGCCGTACAGCGCGAACTCCATACGCGCGGTTATGAGGCCGGCGTCGAGGACGGCGTGCCGGGCCTCATCACCCGTGCGGCTGTTCTCGCCTACGAGTATGACTACGGCTTGCCGCTCACCGCGGAGCCCAGTGAGCGCGTGTTGAAGCAGATCCTGATGGGCGAGGGCCAACCCGATGCGCGCCCAGCGAGTGGACAGTCCACGGGCGCTCAAGCCGAGCAGGTGATCCGCACCGTTCAGCAAACTCTGGCAAAAGCGGGCTACGCTGTCGGCAAAGTCGATGGCCGCATGGGCGAGGAAACGGTCCGCGCCATCCGCGAGTTCGAGACCGATCAACATTTACCGGAAACCGGCCGCGTCTCGGGCCAACTGGTTGCCCGGCTCGGCACGCTGGCAGGTCAGGGACGCCTTGCCACCAATCGCTGACGTTACGCGGCGCCGTTGTCTAGCGCACCCGAGATTGCGGGGCTGCATCACTTCCCTATAGTGCTGCCCCATGCGTCTCAAAGCTGAAATCTGGGTCAAGGCCTACATCCGCTCGTGCTCCGTCGCGGGCGCCATGGCCGTTGTCGTACGCCATGGCGATGACGACGCCGGCGCTATTTTCATCAAGATCAGCCGTCTCGATGGCACCGCATCACTCTACGGACCGGCGTTTGCGGGCTTCGAGGGAGCGGAGAGCGACCGCCGTTGGGCCAGGCTGGTGGCCGATGCGCCCGAATTCGATGTCGATGAGCGCCTCGCTCGCGAGTACAAGTTCGACTTCGACCTCTGGATCGTCGAGGTCGAGGATCGAGACGGGCGGCATTTTCTCGGCGACTGGCTCACCGTCGAAACCGCCGCCAAATGAAAAGCCGCGGAGTGGCCCCCGCGGCCTGATTCACGTTCGAGATCTTGGCTGCAATTACGACTTGCAGACGTCGATCCACGAGTAGCACGTCACGCCCGAGCCATCCGGCGAGCACTTGTACTTCTTCTCGACCAGCTTGTCGGTGGCGATCGGCCAGTTGCCTGTTGTCTGCGCGACGATCTCCCAGGCCTGGAACTTGGCCATGTCCTGCGTCGGCGCCCAGCCCTTGCCGTGCTTGGTGGAACAGACGCCCTTGGCTTCGACGGGGCCGGTGGGAACGAACGCGGTGCCGGCAACGGCGAGGCCGAGCGCAAGGAACACGAACTTGGCTTTCATCGGGATCTCCTGAACGACGTGTGTGGCAATCTGTCCGCGGTAACCCGGTTCGCGACCCTTGCCTAGTGTTGGGCGGCCACGGCCGTACACTGCCCACAGGAGTTGTCGACGGAGAATTCCTCGATCAGGCAGGCAGGCCGACGCGGCCCCAGCCGGGAATCTTCAAAGCCGGACGCCGCATATCGATGCCGGCGACCAACCCGAGCATATTGAGCTCGACGCCCTCGACCCAGCCAATGCTGACGCCCATAAGGCCCCGCAGCGAGATCTGAAACCCGGTGCGGCTCGGAGTGAGTTCCGCGTAGAGCAGCGGACCCGCATAATCCTTGCCGATCGCGGTGGGCAACAGACCCGCCGCCAATTCTGGCACCGCGCGAGCGATGGCTGCCGCAAAAGTATTCGAGTTCGGACCCGGCCAGACGACGTAGCTGCCCTGCGCGGAGAAAGGATAGCGCGCGACGGTGTCGCGGATTTTGGGAATGGCGCGCTCGGCAGCCTCTCCTTTCAGTACCGCGACGATCTGCGGCGTATCGCCGAACCAGCGTCCGTCCGGCGCGTAGGCGTCGATACGCACGGGACGGCCCCAGCCCACGACGTCGTAACGCGTGTAGCGTCCGCCTTTTGGCTTCACCACGACCCAGGTGTGGTGCGCGAAGATGCCCTTCCAGCGTCCTGTGCGTCCGGCCAGTACATGCACGGTCGCTTCATGCACGCTGGACGCAGCCGGCAACACACCCGCCGACGACCAGTCCGCATCCATGTAGGAGGCGGGATGAGCGTGCGCCGTCCACCACGCGGCGTGGAGGCCGAGCGGCAGCAGAAAGATCGCAGCGAAATAGGTAAGAAACCGGCCGAGGTAGGTCATGCTACGGCGATTATATCGAAATCTCGGCGCCGTTGCGGCAGATCATGCCGCCTCGCGCACCGGAATGTCCCGCGGCTGGCGCCGCCAGCCTTGATAGGTGAGTCCCAGCCCAAGAATGCTCGACTTCACAAGGTCAGCCTTGGCGTCCCAGCTTTCGCCGACCACTCGGGCTCGAGCCTTTTCGGCGTCGTACGGCCGCTCAACGGCGCGGGTGAGCGCCGCCACGAACGCTTCCGCCGTATCGGCAACCTGGACAAAATCTCGGAAGCCGTCGAGCGCCGGAAAATCGGTGGCTACGATGGGCCGGCCGACCGCGAGGTATTCCTTCAGCTTGATCGGATTGCAGGCCTTGATCCAATCGCTGCGGTTCCACGGCATGATCAATGCGTCCATCGCCGCCATGTAAGCGGCGACCTGGTCGTAGGGCTTGCGCCCGAGCAATCGCACGTTCGGCAGCGCGCACCAGCCCTCGGGCAGGGAGCAGCCGCCGACCAATACGAAATCAAAGCCCGGCATGGCCGCCGCTACCCTGCAAAATAACTCGGGATCGAACGTGTGATAGTCGATGCCGCCGACAAAGCCGACGCGCGGGCGGCGCGTATCGGCAAGATCGGCGGGTTCGCTCGCACGATTGCGGCCGGCTGCGGCGAACACCTCGTAGTCGACGCCGTGCGTGACGAGGGTCTGCCTTCGGACTTGCGTCCGCTCCTCCTGCATCAGATGCGGGGCGGCATAGATGGCGAGATCGGCACGCGCCTTCAAATCGCGAATGTAGCGGCCGACCACATCGGGATCGGCTTCCGGAAATGCTTCGAAGCGGTCGGTTCGCTGCATGATGACGGCTGCCGACGGGATGGTCTCGATCAACCCCGCGCCAGCCGGGCAATGCACCCACAGGACGGGATTGCGGATGCCCGCCCGCAGCGCAGCCAGCCGGATTTGCGGTGCGACCGCCCAGTTGGATAGTTTCTGGCCGGTCGGGCCGGGAACGGAGACGGGCGAAAAGACCCAGAACTTGTTTTCAATATGCGAGACCCCTCGGGCCAAGCTCTTCACTTTGCGCGCCATTCGCTCGGCGAAAAGCCCTTTGTCCTTGAGGCTCGGCATCCGCACGGCGATCGAATTGACGAACAGCACCGGCCAATCGCGCGCGATCCGGCGCATGATCTGGAAATCGAAGTGACCGCGGTTGTGGTACCACCAGTCCTCGCCGCCGATGCAGATGACGCCATCGAAGCCGCGCGGCGTGCCGGATGCCGTCTCTGTCATGCGCAATTCCGCCTGTCCCGCGCCATCATGAGCGCGCCCGCGACAGTTTGCCGACAGGGAGTTAGCATTTCATTTCATAAGGGTACGATCCTGGTCTGCAGATCGCTTAACGCGAGATTAGCTGCAGTCGGCTAGGGTTTGACCTGCCGTCGCGGCGGCACTTGCGTATGAGTTTGCGAAAGTCTTTCCATGCAACCGCACGGGCCGATCGACGTCTCGATCCTGATCGTCAGCTACAACACGCGCGAGATGACGCTCGCCGCGCTGGATTCGGTCTACGCCGAAACACGCAAGGCGCCATTCGAGGTCATCGTCGTCGATAACGCGTCGAGTGACGGCTCGGCGGCGGCCATTGCCGCTCACCCTGGAAAGCCGAAGCTGATCGCGCTCGACCACAACACCGGGTTCGGCCGCGGCAATAATCTCGCCGCCGAGCAGGCGACCGGCGAATACCTATTGCTGCTCAATCCGGATACGGTCGTGAAGGATCGGGCCATCGACAGGTTGGTGTCGTTCGCCCACCATAATCCGCACGCTCAAATCTGGGGTGGACGCACGCTGTTCGCCAACGGGCGCCTCAATCCGTCGTCATGCTGGCGCCGCATGACCTTGTGGAACCTGCTCTGCCGGGCCACCGGGTTGACCACCATCGCGCGCCGCTCGGCCCTCTTCAACAGTAAATCCTACGGTGGGTGGCAGCGCGATACTGTGCGCGAGGTCGACATCGTATCCGGCTGCTTCTTCCTCATCACCAGAAGCCTTTGGCAGCGTCTCGGCGGCTTCGATCCGCTGTTCTTCATGTACGGAGAAGAGGCGGACTTATGCCTGCGCGCCAAGAGGCTCGGAGCACGTCCGGTGCTCGCACCCCAAGCGACGATTATTCATTATGGCGGTGCTTCCGAGACGAAGCGTGCGTCGAAAATGGTGAAACTTCTCGCCGCCAAGGCGTCGATCGTTCAGCGCCATTTTCATCGCCACGCGCGCCATCTTGGCTTGACGCTACTCGCAGCATGGCCGCTGTCGCGGGTCGTCGCGTTGAAGATTGCCGCACTCGTTACACGCAACGACCGGGTTTCAAAGAGCGCGCAGGAGTGGGCCGAGATCTGGCGCCGGCGCGGCGAGTGGCGCCAGGGCTGGAGATCCGAAACCGGCGGCGGTGTCGCTTCTAGCGGATACGGCGCAGAGCCTTCGGGGACGTGAGGCGAGCGATGGATTGGACCGCTGCTGGCGCACCTCGCGTCATCGATGCAACAGGCGATCCCGAGACCGGGATCGTGTTCTCGATCGGCTGCCTCGTTACAGAGCCCGAGCAGTACTCCGCCATGCGCGCTTCTTTCGAAGCCGGCGGTTTCACCGGTGACGACTGCGAATATCTCGTCATCGACAATACCGGCGCCGAGCAGGTTTCCGCGTATCGCGGGTTGAACGCGATCCTTGCCGCCGCCCGCGGCCGCTACGTCATCCTTTGTCATCAGGATGTCCGGCTGCTCGACGACGGCCGGTTCGACCTTGAAAGTTGCCTCTCGCAATTAACCGCTCGCGATTGCGAATGGGCGCTTGCCGGCAATGCAGGCGGCGTCCGCGCCGGCAAGTTGGCAGTCTGCATCACGGATCCGCATGGCGCCAACCAGCGAGCCGGCACGCTGCCCGCCAAAGTCGAGACGCTGGATGAAAATTTCATCGTCCTCCGCCGCGCCGCTCATGTCGGCTTCTCGCGCGATCTGACCGGCTTTCATTTCTACGGCGCCGACATCTGCCTCGGCGCTGACTTGATGGGCTACGCTGCCTATGTGATCGATTTCCATCTGCAGCATCTCTCCGCTGGCAAAAAGGGGGCGTCCTTCGCTGACTGTGAGGATGCCTTCCGCCGTAAATGGAGTCGTGCCCTGCGTCCGCGGTGGCTCCAGACGACCTGCAGCCTCATCCGCATCACAGGCGATAAGATCGGCCAATTTGCGGCGCGCGTGACGGAGCGGCCCTACGCCCGCATTTCGCGCCGCTTGCCGGGAGCGCGTGGCTGGAGTGGCAGCGGGGCGGGAAGGTATCCATGACCGCTGCAAACCAAAAGCCGTCGCGGCCGCTGGGACAGCGCGTGGCCCGCCAGGGTGCCCTGTTGTTTTCAGGATTTGCCTTGTCGCAAGGCTTGTCGTTCGCACGCAACTCCCTCATCGGCCACGGTCTCTCGAAAGGCGATTTCGGTATCGCGGCGACCATCACGCTGATGCTGCAACTCATCGACACGCTGAGCGATCTCGGTGCCGATCGCCTCGTGGTGCAGGCGTCCGATGGAGACGAGCCCCACGTGGTGGCGACCGCGCACGCCACGCTGG
The DNA here is from genome assembly GCA_963847435.1 of uncultured Alphaproteobacteria bacterium. Lineage (GTDB taxonomy): Bacteria > Pseudomonadota > Alphaproteobacteria > Rhizobiales > Hyphomicrobiaceae > CAWJZR01. Next base: position 121,085 of record CAWJZR010000004.1, read on the forward strand.
CGGCGCGCGGCCTGCTGACCGGGCTTCTGCTGTACCTCTCGGCTGGCCCGATTGCCGACTTCTTCCAGATCCCGCAGACGCGCTGGGCATTCGAGTTTGCTGCCATCGTCCCCCTTCTCAAAGGGCTCGTGCATCTTGATCCGCGCCGCGCGACCCGCCGTCTGGACAACCGGCCGAGCCTCGTCGTGGAGGTGGTGCCGCAAGCCGCCGCCTTGGCATTGACGCTACCGCTGTTGCGCTACGATGCCGGTTACGCCGCGGTGCTTTGGCTCTCGCTGATCCAGGCTGCGCTCGCAGTGCTGGCATCGCATATGCTCGCCGAGCGGGCCTACCGGATGCAACTCGATCGCGACGTGCTCCGCCGCCTGATCGCATTCGGCTGGCCGATCTGGGCGAGCGCGTTTCCGCTGATTGCCGTCTACCAGGGCGACCGCGTCGTCATCGGGCGGCTCCTCGGCATGGAAGCGCTAGCCGCCTATTCGGCCGCGTTCATGGTGACGATGGTGCCAGGATTGATCGCGGCCAAGATCGGCGGCGCCCTTATGCTGCCGCTGTTGTCGGAAGCCAAACGCACCGGCGGCAGCGTTCGCGACCGCTTTGCCTTGATGTGCGACGCGACCGCACTCGCCGCTTGTGGCTACCTCGCGGCGTTCACAATTGCCGGCGCGGCCGTGTTGCCGCTGGCCTTCGGGCGCAATTACGAAGGGCTCGGCAACCTCGTAACCTGGCTCGCCGCGATGTGGTCGTTGCGCATGATGCAGGCCGTGCCGGGCATGGCGCTCATGGCCCATGGCGCGACACGGCCGCTGCTATTAGCCGGGGTTCTTCGTGCCGCGGCCGTTCTGCTGTCCGCGGTTGCGGCGTGGCGGGGGTTGGGCCTGGATTGGATTGCGGCCGCCGGTTGCCTCGGCGAATTGGCCTCGCTCGCCTACGTCGCCTGGGCCGCGGAGCAATCTGAGTCCGGCCTCGCTCGCCCGCTCGTAACGCGCACGGCGCTTCTTCTGCCGGCCGGGCTGGTAGCCGTGCTGCCACTGTCGTTAATGCCGGTCGAAGCCGGACTTGGAACTACGGCCGCCGTCACCGCCATGCTGCTCGGGCTAATCGTGGGTGCCGCGCTCGCGATCCTGCCTGGGCTTCGCCAGATGGCGATTGTGCTGCGCCCGGCACGTTTCGCCGACACGCAATAGGCCGAGCCGTCTTTCCGGCCGGGCTCTTGGCCAATCCCTGAGATTTCAAACAGCAAACGCCGCTATGTTCCATCCGGGACAGCGGTTTCGGCTGCATTCCGGCAATCTCCTCTCATGAACAACAAACCGGACGGGATCGAGCCCTCCCGGTGGACACATCAGGAGAGCGCCATGCAGCTTCACGGTCAGATCACCAAGTTCCGCGGCGATATCGGCGTCGGCATCATCCGCGCCGAGGACGGCCGCCACTACCGCTTCGCCCGCAACGAGATCGTCAACAAGGGTTCCGACCTCGTCGGCTCGGAGGTCGACTTCCTGGTCGTGTCGCGCCAGCCCAAGCAGATCTTCCTGATGGCCGGCTCGCCCTGGACCGCTTTCGGCGGCAACGCCTGAGCGTGGCTCAAAAGACGCAACAGTTAACTGCCTTTTCCCGCGGCATCTTGAGCCGCCCCCCGTAACCGCTAATCCTTAGTGACTTGGTTCGCCCGGAGATACGCGATGCCGTCCTTTGCCGCCGCCTTCGACGCCACCGACGTTCCGTTTGTCGCTGCCGCGGACCTCGCCGCCGCCCTGAGCATCCTGAGCCCAGCCGGCCGCCATGCCCGCATGCCGCGCGGCCTCAACGAGCAGGACTTTGCCCGCATCGAGACGCGGCTGTGGGGCGACGACCAGAACTCAGGGACCCGCACAGCCACCATGGTCCGGTTGCGCTGTCTGGCGGAGACGCTCGGGATGGCGCGCTTCACCCGCCTGACCGGCCGACACGGCGCTGGCATCCTTGAGCCGCTCCTGGCCGCTGCGGCAACCCTCCGCCTCAATGCGGAGCGCGGCTTCAATCCCAACCGCCTGATGTGGGCGATCGAGGACAGCGTGAAGTCCACAGCCCCGGTCATCGGCAAGGATCAGACGGTTCCTCTGGCCGCCTGACAGCCTCACGCCGATAAGGTTTTCAAGGCCGTGTCCGACGATCGGACCGGCCTTTTTCTTTGCCGGCTGGAGTGCGTGCGCCCCAGGGGCTGCGTTCTGAAGGGGCTGCGTTTTGTCGCTCTGCGAGGCCAAGCTCCGCGGTCCGTTCGCCAGTTGAAGCTTTGTGATTTTCTCTAGGATTTCGTCCATTGCTTCGATCTGGCGCAGGCCAGTCCTTAATTATCCCCAAGATCTTTCTGGCTCACGCGCACCGCCAAGTTCCCCAGCGGCTTCTCTTTTGTCGTGCTCACAAAGCCGGCCGCAAAACGCTTGGCTTCGCCACCTTGTGAAACTCCGCGGCGCGTTTGAGCGGCGCAGCCTGCTCTCTTCTCGAGTGAGACATTGAAATCAAGCGATACCTGTCTTTGCGTCGCGTTTCGGGGCCTGCAAGCGTGGCCAGATTTGTGGCTGCCGTGCAACTGGCCGCGTCGATTAATCGACGGCAACTTGCAGCGTTCCCAACCCAAGCGCGTCCTCAGTCCAAGTAGCTTTCCAGAGATTGCAGCACGTATCGCCAACGCATCATAACTCAGCTGATCGAATGGCCTCGCGCTTACAACCTCAATAAATGCGGTATTCGCGCGCAAATCCGGCAGTTACCTGCGGACACGTCAGCTTCCAGAAATTTGAGATCAAGAGCAAATTGCTACTCGTGAACATCTATGATCCATACTTCTATTCTCTCCGGGCGGACATATTTCTCACTGCCTTTCGGCCAGTGGACAATTGGCCGAAAATGCTTTTGCGTCCGACCACTCGACGGGTCGTGCCGCACGGCCCTCGGACACGTACTCGGTGATGCAGGGCAATAGCCGAACCCTGGCCACGTTGTGAGTGCGGGTGTGGGCAGTTCCACACTTGGTATGCGTACAAGGATGTAGCAGCGTATGAGAATGCTCGTCGAAGAGGGAAGTGCGATTGCGCCTTTGAGCGCGCGCTTTGCGCGTGCCAGTAATTGCGTTTCCTTTGCCCTCGCGCTTCTGAAAGGCCGCGCTGAGCAATTGCCGCCTGCCCAAGCCTTCGAATTGCTCTCCGTTGTCGATAACGTGGCAAGGATGCAGCCGCGGTTGGGGGAGTGGGTCGCTCGGCAGTCCCACTATGCAGATCCGCGCTCGACCAGGGCGGTGCTCGAAGACGCCTTGCGCTTTCAAGCCAAGTCGCTTCGCCAATTGGTGCAGCTATCCGGGTCGATGGGTTGGACTTCCGATGCCCGCTCGATCGAAATTGCGGCCATGGACATCGCTGAGACTGAAACGGCGCTGGTTCCACGCAACTCCGTTGATCACTCTCACGCGTTGGTCCGGCTCGGAAACGACTTCTACCCTCAGACTGCAACTACTGTTCCCCAACACGACCTAACTGCGGTCGTGGCAGCGCTGTCCGCGCTCACAAGTCAGGTTGCCGGGGCTTTGCGGGCTCTGGAAGCGCACCATTATCCGCAAGTCCCGGCTGTGCAGGCCCCGGCGCAGCCACGCTTGCCCTCCTACCCGCGGCCTCACCCGGGGGCGTCCGCTGTCCCGCACGCGGTGCAGCACTTTGCACCGCCGGTGATCGAAACGGCCCAGCCCGTGCAGCGCCCTCACGCCTATGCCGATGCTTTGGAACAGCAAGTCGCGTCCTACAGAGGAGCACCACGCGCCCCTGAGCGAAGCGCCCCGTATCCGCAGGAGGTCAGGTCTGCTCCGCCGCCCCCGCAACCGCAGCAGCAGCCTCCGAGCGAGGATGCGGATTACGATGAGGAGGAGCCCTCGACCCGCTGGCCAGCTTCCCTGCGCATAGCAGGGACCAGCGCAGTTCTTCTCATTGCCCTTGCCGTCATCGGCGGGTTTACGCTGGCCAATCGCTTGTTCGTACAAAGCAGCGTTGCGAGCACCAACAGCAAGAAGTTCGAGGCGCGGCTGAGTGAGATTCCGCGTCCAACGGCACCCCAGACTGCGCCGGTCGAAGTGATGCAAGCGGAAGTGGGCGAACCTGATCCTGCCGAGACGCCAGACTACGGGAAGCCGATTAAGGTCTCGCCTCCGCCGATGCCGAATGCAGAAGGCCGTCCCGCTCCCGCAGCTGTTGCGACCGCTCATCGTGGATTGCCGGACGCCGCAACACCGCACATCGAAAAGCAACGGCTGGCGGCTGCGCCTCCGATCGCGCCGCCTGCATTGAAGAAGACGCAGCTTCCGGCGGCTGCAAAAGTGCAGTTTGCGCGCATCGAGGAAGCTGACGTCCAGGAAGCTGAGCCCGCGAACCCGGTCAGGCCTGCTGCTGCACGACCGACAGCGGCACCTGCCTCCGCTCCGGCCGGAAGTCAATTCGTGCCGGTTCTATCGACGCACAAAGACAAGCAGGCGGCTTTGGCGGCGTTTTCAGACCTGAGCAAGCAATACCGCGGCGCGCTCGGCGATAAGAAGCCCGACGTGCAATCGAGCGGCACCGGCCAAGGCACTTGGCATCGACTCGTGCTCATGCCCGCGGGCAGCCGCGATGAAGCGGCGGACGTCTGCGCCAAGTTGCGTGCCGCCGGCTATAGCCGCTGTTGGGTGAAACCCCTTTAGAACCAATTTCGCAACGCGTTGCGGCTGCGAGATCATCGTTACTATGCGTAAATGGAGGAGTTGGGAATGTTCAAGTACGTCGTCGCTGCTTTGCTGCTCGTCTGCTCTTGCGGACTTGCAAATGCGCAATCCAGCCAATCTATCGGTTTGTCGGCCACGGTTGGCACGAGCTGCACGCTCGGTACCTTCAACACGAGCTCGTTCACCATCACGCCGACCGCAGGCGGAACCGTGGCGCCGCTGGGGTCGGCGATGACGACGACCGCGCCGGTCGTTTGCAACCAGAACGTCAAGATCAAGCTCGACAAGCTCCAGCGTGGGTTTGGCGAATGGCAACGCCACCACGCCCACCTCCGGCTACGTCAATAAGATTCACTATACGGCGACGGCCAGCTACAACGGCATTTCCGAAACGCTTGATACGTCCTCGGCCGGCGCTTCTGCCGGGAATCGACCGCAAGCTCAGCTAGGCGCGCCAAGCTGCGGGAACTTTGACGCTTGCGGTCACTCCGATCGCGACACCGCCGGGCAACGTCCTGGTGGCCGGCAACTATAGCGACACGCTGACGGTGACGATAACCCCGACGCCGTAAATCGGCCATGTTACGAAGTTCCTTGCATCGGTGCAGCGGTTTTACCCGCTGCACCGAATTCGTATCGAGGGGTCGAGTGTAGAAATCCGATGTCGAAACAAATCCGCGCAGCCATCGCTTTCTTTGTCTTGTGCATGCTTCAGGCCGTTTCAATTCCCGCATTCGCAACCTCGGTCACGCCGTTGCAGGTGGAGCTGACGTCGGTCGGTAAGGGCAGCCGCAGCCAGGTGACCATCACCAACACAGGCGCGACGCCGCTGCCGCTGGAGACCAACCTCCAGGTGATGGAGCTCGACGAGAATGGCGAGCGTAAGCTTTCCAACGGCGGCGAAGATCTGCTCGTGTTCCCGCCGCAAGCGGTTGTCCCGGCCGGGGGAACTCAGGTTTTTCGAGTGCAATGGGCGGGTGAGCCGATGCTCGACAAAAGCAAGAGTTACCTTCTCTCGATAACGCAAGTTCCGGTAAAGCTGGCCCCGACCCAGAGTTCCGTCCAGGTGGTCGTGAGCTTCGGCGTCGTCGTCAATGTGGCGCCTCCGCAGGGCAGTCCAGCGCTCAAGCTCATTGCCACCGGCGTCGTCACCGATAAGCAGGGCAAGCGGCATCCCACGATCACCGTCGAGAATGAAACGCCGGTCCACGCGTTATTGCAGAATGCGACCATACAACTATCCGGTGGAAACTGGTCGCAGACTTTGACGCCGGCCATGATCAATACCCAGATCGGCATCGGGCTCGTGCAGCCGGGAAAGCGCCGCCGGGTGACGTTGCCATTCGACCTGCCGGCGGACGTGAAGACCATTCAGGCGAGCGTGGAATTGACAACAAAGCGTCCCTGACAGCGCCCAAGCCGAGCCACTGGATGGGGCCAGGTTGAAGCCACTTCGTCGAGGCTGCAAAAAGGTGGCGCCGGCCCAATGTCATTAAGAGCGGTCCTATGGGTCCTGGGCGCTGCAGCGTGCTGCGCGTCCGGTGAAGCGCAATCTCAGACACGGCGTGGATCTGCGGCGGCCGCACCGAGTTTATCGATACTGGTGGACGGTCAGCCTATCGGCGATATCGACGTTCGGGGCGAGGCGGGCGCCCTGCTCATCCCCAAGGACGCTCTGGTCGACATTCTAACGCCGGCATTCGGAAGCGACCGCGCGGCGATGGCGCAGCTTTCCAAGCTGAAAGATCGAAATGGTCAAATCGCGATTGGCGCACTTCGCGATGCCGGCTTCGTAGCAGATGTCGACGGCAACAGGCTGATCATAAGGCGGACCTCGTCTGCCCTGGTTGCAACAAGAGCCGCCGCCGCACCGGATGTTGCAAAAGTCGACCGCGCGAGCGCCGCGGGCGGCGACCTTCGCGGCAAGAGCATGAGCTTTCCGGTCGTCGTCAATTCCCTTCGTCTCGGCGATGTCTGGATTAGATATGATCGCGGCAACAGCCCCCTGATCGCGAAAGCAGCCCTGATCGATATCCTGACACCGCTGTTCGGTAGCGATGCCACGACCATGGCTCAGCTCGAAGCCATGCCGGAGAAGGATGGGTCAGTAACTCTTGCGCGATTGCAGCAGGCCGGCTTTTCGGTTCGCTTCGATGCGCGCCGTCTTGACTTGCAACGTGCAGCCGGTACCGCTGCGCCGCCGCCATTTCCCGCGCAGCAGAGCCCACGACGGGAGCGCGCGCTCAACGTGGTCGTCCCTCTCAAAGGCGGCGGCACGCTGCTTGGCGAGGTTCCCATGCAGGTTCTGTCCGACCATTCGGTGCAGATCCCGAAAGCTGCGCTCATCGATATCCTGACACCCTATCTTGAAGACGACGATGCAGCCTTGAGCCGCTTGCAGAATGTTCCGGACGTGGACGGGCAGGTGACGACCGAGGCCTTGAAGGCCGCCGGCTTCGACGTCCTGTTCGACCGCAAAATCGTGGAAATCAACAACGTCGGCAGGGGGGAGGGGAAACCCCCGAAATCCGAGACGCCACGGGTCAATTCGGTCGGTAAATCCATCGCCATCAGTGTGCCGGTCAAGGACGGAGATCTGGAACTTGGCGACATCACCGTCCAGATCGCGCCCGATAGCACCGTGCGTGTGCCCAAGCCTGCGCTCGCCCAGCTTCTCGCCGGCGTGTTCAACAAAGCCGAAATTGCAAAACTGGAGTTTGTTCCCGGTACCGACGGCAAGGTCGCCCTCGGCGATCTGGCGGCTGCGCAACTCGATATTCGTTACGATCCGGGACTGCAGGAGATCGTGGTGCGTCCCGGCAACGGCCAGCGGCTCGCCAATGAATTGAGCGTCGCCAGCAGCCGGATCAAAGCCGGTGCGGGCGTCGTGAAACCGGCGAGCTTTTCCGGGTACGTCAACGTGACCGGAGGCGCCGATTATCTCATCGAGGGTCGCAAGGCGCCCAGCATGTACCTCGATCTGCAATCCGCGGCCCGCATGGGCGGCATTGTGGTCGAGAACGCTGGAACATACGTCGGAGAAATCGATCCGAACGTGTGCCCTGCCTATGCACAATGTACGTACAGTCACGAGGCTGGTTTCAAGCGCCAAAGTTCGCGGATCGTCTACGACAGTCAGGAGCAGCAAACGCGGCTGCAACTCGGCGACTTCAACATGCCGGGTACCGCCATTCAAGGCGCTAACGACGTTGCCGGCATCTCATTCCAGAAAACGGCACGCATCTTTGCGCCGGGCGAAAGTATTCGCCCATCCGGCAACGGTTCGTTTTCACTCGACCGCGCCGCCGACGTCGATGTGCAAGTGAATGGGGTTACCGTACAGCACCTGCGCTTGCGGCCCGGTTCGTACAATTTTCGCGACCTTCCATTGACCAGCGGCAGCAATGACGTGCTGCTGGTAATCACCGACGACGCGGGCGTCCGACGATCGATCCCATTCACGATGTTTTCGGGTGACAATATGATTGCTGCCGGAAAATCCGAATGGGCGGTGAACGGTGGTCTCGCCTCGTTCTACCGCGATGGCGAACGCTCTTACGAAACCGGCCACCTCCTGGCAAATGCCTTCTACCGTTACGGTTTGACCGACACGCTAACCCTCGACGCGCAAGCCAAGGGCGATCAATACGCCACTATGGGCGGCATGGGCTTCGTCACGGCGACGGCCATCGGCACTTGGGGGTTGCAAGGCGCGCTGAGCAATAGCAGCGCCGGGATTGGTCTCGCTGCAAACGTCAACTGGGATCTGATCAATTTCCGTGGAGTGATCGGCTCCTTCAGCGACGCAGCCGAGACGGTCCGTGTGGCCGCAGAATACCGCGATCAGGTTTTCCGTTCGCCGGGCGAATCCATCATCAACGCGAGCGGCGTGCTCTATCCGCAGTATCCTTATTGGCTTCGGCTGACCGGCGCTTACACAGTGCCGATTGCCGGACATGCAACGGCCACGCTCGCCGGTCGCTACCAATTAGCAGACGACAAGGCCTTGTCGTTGACGCCGAATACGGTCGGGGCAGCTCGCTTTGGCGCGGACGTCACCTTGGCGGCACCGCTGACGTCCTGGGCCAGCGGCAGCGTAAGTGCCGGTTACTCCAACGAGACCTATTTGCGTCATATGTCCGGTGACCAGAGCGATGCACCTGACATGCGGATCATGCTGACGTTGAACGTTCATCCCAATGAGAAGACGCGCCTCGCGACAACGTACAATTCGCTCACCCGCACTGAGAGCGCCTCCGCCCATGCCATCAGCCAAAGCGGACTCGATAGATGGGAGACGGATCTCAATCTCATTCAAAATGGCGATCAGCAAAATGCCAACGCGACCGGATCAATCGGCTACTACGGCAACAGGGGCGAGATGCGGCTGTCACAAAGCTCCGGGTTCGCGAGTCCCAGCATCGAAAAATATCAGCTAAACCCCGGCGATCAGCGTACTTCTGTTCGCGTTACGAGCGCGCTCGCTTTTGCCGACGGCCATTTCGCGGTCGGACAGCCGATACGCGGCAATGGCTTTGCAATTGTCTACCCTCATGAAAGCATCGCGGATAAGGAACTGGCGGTCGGCGAAGGCGCGGCAGCGCGCGCGCGATCCGGTCCACTCGGGCCAGCCCTGGTTCCCGATCTCCCCGCCTACTCGGGAACCTCGCTGCCGATTGACGCCACGGGGTTGCCTCTTGGGTACAGTCTCGGCACCGGGGCTTTCGAGGTCGCCGCCCCCTACCGGGGAGGTTACGCGCTACAGGTCGGATCGGACAGCTCGGTCTCTGCCTTCGGTACTCTTTTGCTGAGCGATTCGACCCCGTTGGCTTTGGCGACGGGTGTCGCGTTCCCGGCCGACAATCCGAGCAAGCAGGTGATTGTGTTCACCAACAAAACCGGGCGTTTCGGCGCCGAAGGACTCGCACCGGGGCGTTGGATCATCGAGGTCAGCCATGACAAGGGGCCGGTCCGTTATGAGCTGAACGTGCCGAAAAGCTCGGATGGACTTCTGCGTGCCGGCGTCTTGTACCCAAAGAGCGGGACTTAACGTAATGCGCGCGGTTCTCGTACTGGTTGTGCTCGCTACTACGGCTTTTTCGACGCAAAGCCGGGCAGCTTGTCTTCCCACCGACATTACTGCGCTGACTTATTCGTCCACGGCGCTTGCGCCCTACAACCCTTTTTCCGGCTTCTCTCCGAAGTCGGTCACGCTCAGCGTGTCGGCGAGCAAAGCGTGCTCGGTAGAGCTTGCGGTTCTCACCCCAGCCGTCCCCGCACAGATGACGGGTGCAGGAATATTGTCGTATGACCTGCAAAGTGCGGCCGGCGGCGGTTCCATTTTGTATCAGGGCGGCAATCCGGGCGGAACGGTCCATGTCGATATTCCAGGCAGCGGTACTCCTGGAACGGCAACCCTGCTGATCGCCCTGCAAGCTGGTCAAATCGTCGCCGATGGGGCTTATGCGGACACGGGATTGACGTTACAGGCTTTCGATAAGAATGGCGCCATCTACACCCCGCTCAAGAGCGCCGGCATGAGCGTCACCGGAACGGTGGCCAAGGTCTGCCAGTTCACCTTACCGCAAAACCCGCAGCTCAATTTTTCCTCTGCGATCGTCAACGGATTGCCGAATTCGAACGTCACGCAAACCGTGACATTTACCGGCGTAAGCTGCACTGCCCCAACGGTCGTACAATTGAATGGCGCACGGCTGCAGTCGTTGGATTCCCCAATCTCGACGGGCGGCTTCGATAATTTCATCGACTTTATCGCCAGCGCCGTTTTCAATTCGGCTAGCGCGGTCCTGGACACGAGCGTTCAGACGCAAACCACCTCGCTCGGGCGCAGCACCGCCGGTGGTGCGACGGTTGATGGCACGCTGAGCGTGAACGTTCGCCTTCGATCGGGGCGACCTCTCTTGGCGGGCCGCTACCAAACCACGCTGACCGTCACCATTGATCCCTCGTTGTGACGAAGCATCCGGTAACCCAACCCTACGTCTGCATTGGGGTCTGAGTTCGCAGTGCGTCGACCAGCAGCTCGAGGCAGCATCTGATCACGTCGCCGCGGACCTGCCCTCCTGACTGCGGTGGGAGTTCCAGGGCCTTGCTGAAAGAACCTTCGCCTCGGGTCGTCACGGCGATATGCGCAAGCCCGACAGGGTTGCCGTCCTCGTCGGGTTCAGGACCAGAGACGCACGTCACTGCGACGGCAGTATTTGCACAGGAGCACACACGCAGCGCGCCGCTTGCCATTGCTCGGGCGACGTCTTCAGTCACGGCGGATTTCTCGATCAAGGCGGCAGGGAGGCCCAGCAGAACCGTCTTGCAGGTCTTCGAATAAGCGACGATGCCCCCTTGCAACACATCACCAGCCCCCGGTGTCGTTGCGATAATCGTCGACAGCGCGCCCGCCGTACATGACTCGGCGGTGACTATCGTTGCTCCACACGCCTTGGCCAAGGCGACGACCTGGCTTGCGAGCAGGTTCAGTGACGTGTGATCGTTCGCGGTCATGTCAGGCTCTCGCTTCATGATATGGCCTGCAATGCCGCGTCGGCGTTGGCGGTTCCCTCTGTCTTGTCAGTGTCGACGGCACTTTAAATCCGAGCGGACGTGGTTGACCCTTACGGCCAGAGCCGCCCTCGCGGGATGCCGGCGCCCATTATCTTCCGAATCAATAATTTCCGAATGAGATGTGCGCAATCTTGCTCTCAACTCCTTTTACGCCATTAACAGTCTGCGCCAGCCGAATAGCCTCTACGATATGCTTCGTATCACTCACTGCGCCCGAGAGGGTGGCGAATCCTGCCGAGACTGAAACGTCGATGGCTGGGGATACGATGGAGATGCCGAAGGCCTTGCTCAAGACGCCGCGTATGCGTGATTCAATCACCTTGTCCATTAGGGCAGTGCGCGACTGGGCCGTCTCTGCGAATGTCTGGCTTTCGACGAGCTGGACGATATGTTCGACACAATCCTCGATCGGAACGCGCGAAGTGTTGAGAACGATCGTATAGTGGGTGGGATCTTCCCAATCGGCTCCGAACAGCCGCTGCATGGTGCCACTGTGCCGGGCGTCGCTGCGCTTGATTTCGGCGCGAGCGATTGCTGGATTGGTAATTCCCTGTCGTCGCATCAGTACGTTAATGCGGAACTCCAGGGGGGCGCAGATCCGCGCACAAACCACATGCGAAACGGAGCGCAGCAAGTAGGTGGCGCCCCATCCCCGGATCAGCACATTGCCGTTTGCCGCGAGTTCCAGTATTTCTGCGGACGTGTAGAACGATAGCCGCTTGCGATCGAGTCTCCAGCGCTCTCGTAACGTGGCTTCGCCCTCCAGGAGGTGGTGCACTTCGCTTTCCGGCGCTCCGGCCCTCTCCGCTATGTCGTGTTCTACAAGTTCGTGGTGGACGACCGTCAAACCGAGGCGTTCGGCAAGGCGCGCGCTCACGTCCTTACCTTGCGTGCCCATTTCTCGCGTCATCGCAATTACCGCCATGACAACCTCCTGAAAGCAGTTGTCCGGTACGGCCGGCCGGTAGCGTCGGAGACCAGCCATCCGGTAGGGCTGGCCGAGAACTCTACACCTGTCTGCGGTCGACATACAGTGCTTCGAGTAAGCCGACACCATTGGCGAAACAAGAAACGGTCGAACCGAAAACGCAAGCACCCAAGGAAACGAGGATCCAGCTCGTCTACCAAAGCGAGCGATCCCCATTATCTAGGAGCAAGCGATGTCGATGGCGGTTGGGTATCGATCCCCTCTCCTGGTGCGTGTTTTCGCCGTTTGTGCGCTGCTAGCGGCAGCGCCATCGGCATGGCTCGCCCCAGTCCACGCTTCGACACCGGACAAGCCGGGCTACGAGTTGCAAAGCAACTTCCAAGCGTGCCGAAGACTTCCCGATGGCCGTCGGCGCTGCTCCAACATCGGTATCGCCTGTCAACCGAGGGCACGCCAGGTGCCGGCGATACTCCGATCGCGGTTGCTTGTTCGTAATGACGAAGCGAAAAACCGGCGTCGTGCGTTGAAAGAACGAGAAGAAGGATACGCGTCGTGAAACATGAGCAGCTGAAATTCACTCAAGGGTTCCGCGTCTCGGTCGGCAATAAGCAATCGCAAGGTGCCGTCATGGTGGTGGCCCCCGGCGCTTCCGAGGGCGGCCCCGATAATCGGCACAAGGGCGCCGACCAGTGGCTTTTCGTCACCGAGGGAACCGGGGCTGCAATCATCAATGGCCACACGCTGCCACTGAAGGCTGGGACAATCGTGCTGATCGAGGCCGGCGACACACACGAGATCCGCAACACGGGGCAGAGCCTGCTCAAAACAGTGAACATTTATGTGCCGCCGGCCTACGACAAAGAGGGCGAGGAGCTTCCGCCCGGCAAGGGTTGACCAACGCGCTCATTTTACGGCTCGGGGCCTTCCGGCGCACGAAGCCTCCCTCGTGAACCCAGTGACTATTTGATTACCGTCACTGGAATGCCCGCCTGCTCGATGACCTGCGACGATAAGGACCGTCGCCAGCGCCCTGCCAGCAGAACCTCCGAATTGGTGCCCATCACGATCTGGTCGGCTTTTTCCTCCGAGGCAACCTTGACGATCAAAGCTGCTGTGGGGCCAGTTCCTTTTCGCACCTCATAGGCAGTCTCCGACAGTTGGCAAAGCTCAATGGCGGGCTGCAGCGCCAACTGGGCGATGCGCTGCTGCTCGAGCAATTCCAAGGACCGGGAGACGAACACCTCCCCCATGGGGGCCTCGGCATTGATTGGGCTCTGCGCATTGAAGAGCACCAATGAGCTTCCAGGATGTGCTCCAGCCATCTGAATGGCGGCCTCAACGGCTCGCATCGATGCGGTGGAACCGTCGACGGGCACGAGAATCTTGCCCGAACCCGACGCAGTGAAAACCCGGCGTGCCGGAGTTGCATCCCGCTTGTCGCCAGCGAACGCAGCTAACGGGACGAGACCGGGCACCAGCTCGTCTGAGACCTCCGCGCCGGATGCGTGACTATATGGATCCCAAAGTTCGCGCAGAGCCGAAAGTGCCTCCTTGTCCGTGACAAAGAGGTTTTCGGGTCCGATCGCACGAACCAACCCAGAGCGACGCATGACATCCAGGGTCTGCTCCTTCAAACCGCTGAATACCAGGGTAATGCCGCTCGACTTGAAGCGCTCGATCAGATTGAACAGCATCTCGACCCCGGAGGCATCGATGCGGTTCACGCCGGAGCATTTGACAAGGATGTGGCTCAACGACCGATTGTTGCGTTCGAGTTCGATCAGTGCGTCTTCGAAATAGCTGACGTTGATGAAAAGCAGTGCGCCGTCGAACCGGATGGCGCCGAGGCGCGGCCCGAGCGGCTCGATTGCGTGGTTGACGCCCTCGTGGAGCGTGCTGTCCTTCTTGACGCCGAGAATCGCAACCCGCGGTTTCATCAACCGATAAAGCATCAATGCGAGCGACAGCAATATGCCGGTCAGAATGCCGTTCTGAATGTTAGGGGCGAAGAGAAGGGTGGCGATGAAGGTTATGGTCCCGGCGAAGCCGTCGTCATAGTTGGCCTGCCATGCGTTCCGGATGATGCGCACGTTCACAAGGTTCGTCACGGCCATCATGATGATGGCCGCAAGAACAGCCTTTGGCAGGTGATGCAGGAGCGGGGTCAGGAACAGAAGGGTCAAGAACACAAACGCGGCCGCGACAATCGAAGAAAGCTTCGTCTTCGCTCCCGCGCTCAGGTTGAGCGCCGACCGGGAAAAAGAGCCGCTCACCGGCATCGAAAGGCAGAACGCTGCCGCGACCTTGGCGAGCCCTTGTCCTATCAGTTCGCGGTTCTCATCCCATCGGGTGCGTGTTCGGATCGCAATAATCTTGGAACTCGACATCGCTTCCATGAAGCTGATGAGCGCCATCACGAAGGCCGACGGTAGAAGCGCGACACTGGCGGTCAAGTCAATGGGCGGAAGGCCGAACGACGGCAACCCTTGCGGGATGACGCCCACGACCCTGCCGCCCAGTGTTTCGTAGCCCACGGTTGCGCTGAAGATGGTAAGGCCCGTGACCGTGATCAGCACCCCGGGCCATTTCGGTAGCCTGCTCTTGAAGATGGCCAGTGAAATCAGGCTGGTAAACCCCAGCGCGACAGTGAGCGGGTCCGCTTCTCTGATCCGCAAGAGGAGGTTGAAAATATCCAGCACGAAGTGCTCGGATTGAACAGTTGGGATGCCCAGCAGCATGGGCATTTGTGAGAGGCCAATGATGATTGCAGCCGCATTGATGAAGCCCATCAAGACGGGATGCGACAGAAAATTGAGCAACACCCCCATTCTCATCAGCCCAAAGGCAAGTTGAAAAAGACCCGAGAGGAGGGCAAGCAGGACCGCATATAGATAGAATTGTTCCGTACCTTTGGCTGCAAGCGGAGCAAGGCTGGCGGCGGTCAGCAGCGAAGTCATCGCGACGGGTCCCGTCGACAGGATGGGCGAAGACCCCGCCAACGCGCCGATCAAGGTAGGAATGAATGCCGCGTACAGGCCGCAGACCGGTGGCATTCCAGCAAGTTGCGCGTAGGCAAGCGATTGTGGCACCGCGACCAGCGAGACCGTGACCCCTGCCAACACGTCCGCTTTCAAAGTCGAAGATCCGGCCATCCCCCACACGGGGAGCAGAAGCCTGCGGACGTCGGAGGACATGCCGATCTCATTGATCTGAACAAGCACCAGCGCGCGGCTAAGAAAATTAAGAGTTCCAGCCAAGCTGCGATTGCTGCCGAACGCAGCGGTCCGTGGCAATAGGATAGCCGCTATTGAGCGATAGGGCGGGCCTATGCTGCAGTGCGGATAGAACAGGACTGCTTCTGGGTGGTCGAGTAAGTGCGCAAGTCGATGAGCGGCGGACACTCAGGTCGCCATAGGCGCGCCAAAGAATTGTTTTTATTGCAATGTGTTAGCGGACGCGGCATGGCCCTGAAAGGGCAGCGGTAAAATCGAGAGGTGCGTCCCGGGAGGAGTCTGCGCGGCGCCCTCCAAGAACACAAAGAGGGTCAAGGCCATTGCCCAGTCGCCGCTCGGCAGCCTCAGGAATGAGATTTTCGGGTTCCCGATCGATTTCGCGCCACCCTCGAGTCGTGGCGAAAGCTTTGTGATCTGACCACTACACCTGTTGACGAGAAAAACTCTCCATTCTGACCAGTTCGCAGCATTACTCGGCCGCCCCTCAACCAGTTCGTACACCGTGCGCCCGACCTGAAAGCGTTCTCGCGCTCCGACCTGCTCATAACCAATCTTCTGCATTCTCGAGTTGAGATCGAAGCTGGGGTTGCTCTGCCACTTGGAAAACCCCACAAGGCTGCCACCAGCATTCTTGTCGTTGATGCCATTTGCGAAATAGTGGTAGGTAATCTCAATATGCGAGGTGAGAATGTTTCCGTTGTATTGGATACGTCCGAAGCTCGGAGTGCCCTCGGCGCTGGCGTCTTTCCCAGATGGTATTGAGAAAAAATTTACTGGCTCAAAGCCGGCAACGAAAAACTCGATGCTGCGGAAGTGCATTACATCAATGTACGGCCGCTGACCGCTCGGGTTCCGTTCGTGCGCATAAAGCAGGGAACCATCGTTGAGCACTCTGACGTCGGGCATGGATGAAGCATCGCTAACCGTCCGAAGGGCCAGCCAGGTTTTGAGGTCCTGCGAAGCAGCTAGTTCGGTCTTGAAGTAGTCGCCGCGATCGTGACGATGATAGACGGCCAAATAAGGCCAGGACGATTGGCCCGTCGACACAATTTTCATGACATCTGCTGAAGCAGTTCCTGCGGTACCGGAAGGAAGTCTCAGGCCATACGCACTATAAAAAGCGGAAGCTCCAGATGTGCGGTTGAGTATCGAGATGATTTCGTCTTCGCTCAGCTGCACGTCCGCAGGACTGGTTTGCGTATCGGTAAGCGCGTACTCGAGGCCACGAGGCTCCGTGCCACCGCAATCGATGATCTCGTGAGGAGCTTTCTGAAACGCAAATAGCGAGCCAGCCGCAGCCTCCGCCATTGTAGAGCGCAAGTGCAGGGTGGACCCAGAAAGAAAGCTGCTGAGCAATGCTCCCGCAACCAGGAGCTTGATCGCAGCCCGTCAATTCGAGGACCGTTTCGCAAACTGTTTCATCCAAAGTCACGCCACGCTACAGCTGCTACAAGTTGGCGGCCGGTACCGCGGCCATGCTATCGCCCCCAAACGCGAGACAGCGACAAATCCCGCCGCCATCGGCGAGTGACGTCAATCGATACGTGCGCATTTTGGATAAAGAAGGTAAAAATTCTGTCTGAAATCTGGAACTCTGTCGCCGGACCAGATTAGCTGGCCGCCGCAAGCGCTTCGCACAAGCGGATCAGATAAGGGCGGAACGCGCAGAATTGCACTATTGTCAACTCCCTCGCGCTCGTTCCCCAGGATCAGGACGCTCTTATCGAGTGGTGTGTGGCGGCGGCGCAGCTTTAATCCCGCGAATTGCCAGAAGTTTTCAACAGCCGGTGCAAAGATGTTGATGGCAGTGGAAACGGTGTGGCCTCCTGCTTCGGGACTTGCGACATACCTTTGCGGGAAGATCTACAACCAGGCTGTTGCCGGGAGAGGTTCATGCAGAAAACGACCGTTCTTGTCGATGGATTTCAGTTTCTCGGACGGTCCGGCACGGGTATCGCGTCTTACGTAAGAACTCTAACAGGCATGCTCAGGTCAGCGGATTGTTCGGTTGGCGTTCTTTACGGCCAGCGCCACAATTCAAGCCCCAAACTGTCACCCGGTGCACGGGCCACGTCGATTTTCGCGGAGGCTCCGCCTGCCAATGCGATGAGCAAGGCCGTTGACTTGGCCACTTACGCGGCAGGGCTTGCCACCGGCAGAGGCTATCGCGCCAAGGCCTATGCCATTGATGCAAGTCATATCGATCTCAGCGCCATTGAGCCTGCGCTTCCCTCCGGTGATGAGATCTTCAATGCCGACCGCTTTTTCCTGCGGGCGAACCGCGGATTCCAGGTGTCCGGCCGGTTCACGCAGCTCGAGTCCCGTCCCAGCGGCCGCGATTTCGATGTGGCCCACTGGACTGCACCCATTCCAGTCCGGATGCAGGGTGTGCCCAATATCTACACGCTGCATGATCTGATCCCTTTGCGATTTCCGTACTTCACCATCGGCAACGGCGACCGCGCATTCCAGATGCACGAGAAGATCGCGCGAGATGCGGACCATATTATCACCGTGTCGGAGGCCTCCAAGCGCGATATCGTCGAGTTGCTGCATGTGCCGGAGGAGAGGGTGACTGTCACCTATCAACCGGTTCCACATCTGCCGCAAATTGACCAATTGACGGCCGAGCGTCTGGTCGAAACAATCTACGGCGTGAAACCAAACAGTATGCGCTCTTCTTGGGTGCGATTGAGCCCAAGAAGAATGTGAAGCGGCTCATCGAAGCCTTCTGCTCAGCGAACCTCGGGATCCCGCTTCTGCTCTGCGGCCCGGCCGGCTGGCTTTGCGACGGAGAGATGAGGTTGATCGAGACCCTCGACCGCGCTGGCAAGGTCGCGAGGGGCGATGCTGACGCGCCTGTAAGGCAACTCGGCTATCTGCCGCGCCGTCACGTGGTCGCTTTGATGAAATGTGCCAAGTTCTTCGTCTTTCCTTCGCTTTACGAAGGGTTCGGTTTGCCGGTAATTGAGGCTATGCAACTCGGCGTGCCGGTGCTCACTTCTAACAACAGTTCATTGCCGGAGGTGGCCGGCGACGCCGCAGTCCTGATCAACGCCTCAAGCACCGACGAGATGACTGCCGGGATTGCAGCTCATCAACTCGGATGTGGACCTGCGCGCAGAGCTTGCGCGTAAGGGTCCGGCGCAAGCTGCTAAGTTCTCCGTCGACTACTGCATGGGACTCCTCCGACAGGCTTATCAAAAGGTCGGCGTTACGCTACCGCAGCCGCCTGAATTGCACGCGAACGGCAGCGCCAATTGCCAGCCGGGACGCGTTCGGTTTCAGCAAGCTGCAGAGTGATACGGTTTGTGCACCGAACCCCGATTTGGGCAGCTCGATTCAGGTTCCAACCTGCTTGCTAAGGGTAATGCCGCCGACCTACTCGAGCTGAGCCCCGCAAACTCCTCCAGAGTTGGGTAGAGTCCGTGAACCTCTGAAGAGGAGCAGATCGCGATCCTGCGGGAGCAGGAAGCGGGCAGCCCGACGGCGGATGTGTGCCGTCGGCACGGCGTGAGCGGCGCGAGAGCTTTAACGGTCGCCTGCGCGACGAGTGCCTGCGGCCTTATGGAGGAAGTGCACCAACGATGGGGCTGGTCGGTGGACTGGTTTGAGGCTTTCTTTGGCTCATGGAAGAGCCACTGGTCATCAAGGCATTGCAGGATAAGCGGGCGCAGATCCACGGTCGGATAACGGCCGATCGAGCACGCCAATCACGATCTAGCGCACGTGAATGCCACGCTGCGCCTGTTCACCGATGTCGAGAAGCAACGGGCCCGCTACGTCGTCAGTCACGGCTTCTTTCGGAAGGGCGAAATTGCCGATCTGTACGTCTTGCAGCTCCAGGAGGGCTCTGAACTGACGACACGGGCTCTAGCAGAGCGGGTGATGCGCGCACGCGACCTCGACGCGACGGATGCGACATTGCGCAATCTCCGTCGCCTTCAAGGTGGTTCAGGCGCTTCGTCATGCTGCCCGTCGCAAACTCGTCGTGATGATCGAGAAGCGCAAGGGGATGTGTATCTGGCGGCTGGCCCAGCAATCACGTTGCGCGTCGCCAATAGCCCTTCCAAAGCCGGCTAACCGGAGCGGCCAGACCGTTACAGGTCGCATGAGCGACGAGTGCGCCGTTGCTTTGCCGGCGGGTGAGCGGCATAGTCACTGAGAAGGCCAACTCCCACACGATAAGGCCTGCTTACGCGATGCAAAGATCGTTCCGCTTGTGACGCTGAAATGGCGATGGCACGTCCTGCATTCGAAGCGGCGCCGCGTGGCGAGTACATAGGCTTCGCGCCCACCACGACAAGGGCAGACCGGCCCCCCTCCCGTCTCGGCCACCGCAGGGTGCAGAACCTGCGGTACGCTGCCTCCTCACCTTCAGCGTAAACCGTCTTCAGCGACAGCATGCGCGCTGCTGCCGACAGTAAGAAATGCTGGGCCATGGTGCTCTTTCCACGGCAACGGAACGTGATCCTGATTCGAGGTTGGCACGCGGCGAGACCGTGACTACAAGTGGTGTGACACCCGATGGCCGGGCTGTAACAGGCACAGCGAACTAGATCAGCAACCTGAGTGGCGACTAGCCGACATGGTGCACTTCCTCCCTAAGACCAAGTGCCTGAACGAAACGCTGTTCTCCTCGCTCTTAGAGGCGCGCAACCTGCTCGCCGCCTGGCGTGACGATTACAACCGAGCGAGACCGCATTCGGCCCTCTCCAACCGCACACCGGCGGAGTTCCACCCACGTGCTCGCCCTTGCCCATCAGCTGGCAACGGCAAAACTTCAACCCAGGGCTCTCCCTCTAAGTGGAAGGAACAGCTGGTCTTTCAGGTCACCACGAGTGCGCCTTCAACTGAGCGACGTCGATCATGGCGAAAATCTCGGCGAGGTGGCCGAGCTTGCGTGAGGTGCTGCATTTCAACGCCGGCGAACGGACGCTCTTGCGCTACGTGATGAAGCTGTTGTCGGATCAGATGGCGCGGGCCCTCCGCGGGCGATAATCCGTCAATTGCCGGCAAGCTCCGCCGCGCCGGGCAGAAGATGCGAAAGCACCGCCGCATAGCAATTTGGCCCGAATGCGGTTCGAGCGTGCGCCGCGGCCGCCATCCCGAGCCGGTGCGCGGCAACGGGATCGGCACGCAGCCGCCGCAGCGCCTCTGCCGCCTCCCAAATGTCTGGCTCGGCCCAGTGCAAACGAGCGTGGTCATAGGTCGCCTGAGGATCGCGCGAGGGCACTAGACGATAGCCGACAGGAACACCGCTCTCTTCGTCAGAAAGTCAACGTTACCTGACCAATTCGTTGCGACCACCGGCAACCCCGCCAGCATCGCCTCGGCAATGGTGAGACCGAAACCTTCGACCGATGCAACGACAAGAGCACGTCGGCCTTGGCATACAAATCGGCAATCTCCGCTGCGCTCATGATTTCTTCAAGCAGCGTTATGTTGCCCGCGCTAATCGAGGCATGGCGAAGTTCGTCCGTGCCTTTTGGGTAAGCGGCCATGTTTGAGCATTTGACAATGAGCCGTACAGTTGGATCGTTGCCGAATGCCATCCTAAAAGCTGCAATGGCCGCTATCGGATTTTTTCGCGCGAAGCTCGAGGCCATGTTGAAAATCGCGAGCGCGGTAAATGGCGTCCGACGCGTCGCGCGGTTTCCTGTCCGGAGCGGCAGAGTGCAGGGCGACCGGGTGCGGCACGACATGAACGGGGATTGAGCCTGCTTGTGCCGCGACCGCCTCAGCCGTGAAGCGGCTCGGCACCCAGATTTCATGGACATAGGCGAAACCGGCCCTCCAATCGGCCGGGCAGCGATGGCAGCTCCCACGCCCAATAAGCGACGATACGCTTGCTCCGGACAAGCTCGCGCGGCAACGCCAGCATCGCCAGCGCCATCAATGGCCCGTTTACATGAAAAATCAGCGTGCCGGGGCCGGTCAGTCCGCGTCCGTCCGCATACTCGAAGCGCGACGCCATCGTCCGGCTGCATGAGACCAGGACCAATGTCGATGCCATAGGTCGGGAAGTCCGAGCGCCTGGAGGGCATCGTGACACAACCGCGCCGATTGGCCGAGACCGGACGCAGTGTTGAGCGAGCCGACGACGATCAGCGGCGGGGCAAATGGCGCATCCTGGTCGATCCGTGGCGCAATGATGCTCGCGACACGGAACAGAGCTGCTCGGCGAAACCGCCTCGGCAGCCTTTGCCAAATTGCGCGATGCCACGTGCGCGCGACTAGCCTCCGCCATCCCGGGCCTACGCCGCCTGCATCGCGGCGTGTACCGCGAGCGCCTCGTCGACACCGCCATCGAATACGATGCGGCCGCCCTCCAGCACGAGCGCGCGATTGCAGACCTGCCGCAGAAGATCGCCTTGATGCGAGGCGAGCACCAGCACTTTGGATTGCCCGGCAATTTCTCGCAGGCGACAATCCGCTTTTGTCAGGAAGGCCTGATCGCCTGTCGCCAGCCACTCGTCCATGAGCACGATGTCGGATTCGGCACTGGTCGCGATTGAGAACATGAGCCGCATCATCATGCCACTCGAGTAGGTTCGCACCGGCAAATGCAGGAACCCGCCAAGCCCGCTGAAATCGGCGACGCGCTGGACACGCAATTCTATCTCGGCGCGGGATTGGCCAATGAGAAGCCCGCGCAACACAATGCTCTCGTAGCCCGTTGCCTCCTCGTCGAAGCCGCCGTGGAGGTCGAACAGCGTCATGACGCTGCCATCGATAGTGATCTCTCCGGCAGACGGCGCATAGATGCCGGCCAGGACCCGCAACAGCGTCGACTTGCCCGCCCCATTGTGGCCGAGGAGAGCAAGTCGATCGCCGGCATTGATCTCGAGATCGAGACCGCTCAGCGCGTTGACTTCGATCGCGCCGCTGTCCTCGCCCCGTCGAAGCACTCCGCCGATCGTCGACCGCAATAATGCTCGGCGAAACGAACGCGAGTTGGCTTGATAGATCGGAAAGCTTACGGATACGTTCTTGAGACTGATATATAACTTTCTTTGACACCGTCGAATCACCTTCGGGCTTTTTAGCTGATTATAGCCAGTAAGGAATGCGCTTCACAAACCGACCGAACAGCATTAGGCCGATCATCAAAATTACGATGGACGAACCGAAACCATAGAGCCACTGCAATGCTGTGGTTTCGTGACCGAGCAGCGGCGAACGCACGATCTCGATCAGGGCGTAGAGCGGATTGGCGATGAAAAGAAGGCTTGCGAACTCGCTGTTGGAGATGCGCGACGGCATCCAGATGATTGGGGTGACAAGGAACAGGATCTGCAGAAGTGCCGTAACCAGCTGCGGGACATCACGGAAGCGGGCGCACACAATGCCAAGCGTCAGCGCTGCGCCAAGAAGCGCGAGCGTGAGGATCAAGAGTCCTGGTATGGCTGCAAGCGCCCAGAGGGACAACGGCCGCGCCATCACGATCCAAAGGAGCGCGATAAAGAGCAAATTGTGGCCAAGGCAGACCATTTGCCGCGCCATCAGCCGCCAGACGTAGATGATGAGGGGATTGGGGACGGCCTTGATGGCGTGCTGTGCATCGAGAAAGACCCGGCAGCTTTCGGTCATCGTTGTGCGTGCAAGTAGTTCCAAATTACCATGCCGATCGCAAAATAGGGCAAATACTCACGCATCGGCATATTGAAAGATAAAACCCCATACGGCGCCGACAGAGAAAATCATCAGCGCCATGTTGAGCGTCATCCAGAACGGCCCGAGCTTGGTCCGTCGATAGCGAAGCCTGATATCACTCCAGGCGAGCATCGCCCAGCGATCCACCGGAAGAAGGTCGGAGACCGCGCCGATGGTACCAGCTTTCAACGTCGCGAACATTCGATGACGTCCTTATAATTAGCCACGACCCCCGCAGGACGCACGCCAGTCCAACGCATCTGTCGAATGCTCCGGAAGCTCGCCGTGCGACCCTGTCTCACGCAGCTCAACTGCAGCAGCGCTCCGAGAAATGCGCGCATTGATCGTGGTTCGCCCGCACTTGCAAGATGGTCAACGATCGAATTGTAAAGCGCGCTGTCGTTGATCAGTCGCGCAACTGCGGTCGCAAATGCGGGCGCCGTCGCGACCGAAGCAACGACGCCGCTGCAGCCGTCCTCGACCTGTTCGACAAGACCACCTACAGGATTTGCGACCACCGGAATTCCATGACCGGCGGCCACAGCCGCGATGCCTGACTGGCTTGCCTCGATATGCGAGAGTGCGATGGCATGGTAGCGACCGACGGTTGCCGAGATTTCGGCTGATCCTAGCCACTCATTGCGCACCTCCGCCCCGAGCGCTTCAAGGCGTCGCTGGTTTTTGCCGAGCATGCCTTCGCCAAAGACACCAAGTTCGACAGCGTATCCGCGGCCGCGGAGAATCTCGACTGCATCAATGAGCAGATCGAGGCCCTTGTAGGGAGGATTCGGCCGAGAAACAGCAAGCGGAAGCGCTCTCCCCTCGCCGGCGCTGCCCGCTTCGCGATGTTTCCGAAGCCGAGGTTCGGATGAAACAGCGTGTGCACCTTGGACGGACTCGATCACGGACTGGGCCAGCAGCGCGGAGCTGACATGGTTGCTCAAGGTTACGACCGCGTCCGCATGCTTAGGATCGCGGAAGAGCTCGGCTCGCCATACGGCTGGTCCGGTCGCCCGGATGCGGTGTTGCGTCGTGGATGACAGTGACGAGTTTGCCCCGGTAGCGCGGATCGCGGGCGCTATGAGCGGATCAAGCACGTGCGGCATGAGCGACACGACCGTGTCGATCTGATCTTCTTCGATTCGGCGCATGAATCTGGTTGCGCAGGCTGCGCATGCGCCACAGCAAACGCACCGCATCGCTGCTGGTGTTGAATAAGTCGACAACCTCAAGCCGGTCGCCAAGAGGAATGAAATTATGAAAGCTCTCGTTCTGGCGAGAGATCGAGATGACCGGATCGATATCGGACCGCGCGCATGCTTCGCGAGCGAGATGCAGAACGAATTCCGAAAGCCCGCGACGCCCCCAATACATAAACATTACGCGCCGCTTGCGGAGCTTGCCTTCATTTGATGGAATTTCAAGAGCATGCTGCGTTTGTGAATGTGACGAGGTTTTTCGCGCCGTATCGCTCCCCGCGTGCGGGGGCATGGCATCTTGCGACATGCTCGTCGCATATGATTCGTTGTCTAGGCGTGCTCGGTAACCCCATAGCATTGGCGCGCTCCAAAACGATACATCAGCTTGTCGACCGAACCGACCGACCGGCCAGTTATTCCGATCAGTTGAATGTGATTCGCGGGGTATCCGAGGTTAAATTTTGGTGCCATCAACACAATGCACAGCCATCGCAACCAGAGGTCTTGAACCGCTCCGAGAATCTCGGAGGCTGTTTGGTTTGAGTTCAGGCGGCGAGCGCCGGCTCCTCCCTCTGGCAAAATAGCGGCTTCGGCCTCGACCGACGGCACGAGACCGGCCTCGGCGAGACGCTCCGTGTACTTGATCGAGACGTACTGGGTAGATTTAATCGGTCGTCGCAACACCCAAATTTGAGGGAGTTGTGATGAGCAATAGGAAAAGGCGTTCGAATCGCTCAGGACGTCGAGCGCTGCGGTCGCCGGGGCGGCCGCCAGTTTCGCGACGAGAGAACCGCAGGCTGTTTTGGACTGCGATCGCGGCGGGCCTTACGAGTGAGCGCGCAGCGATTGTCGCCGGTGTGTCGCCCCCCGTCGGAGTTCGGTGGTTCCGTGAGAGCGGCGGCATGCCACCAACGATACTCGCGCAATCGTCAAAGCCGTTGTCCGGGCGCGTATTTGTCTTTTCAGGAGCGCGAAGAGATTGCGCTCTTGCTGGCTCAGGGGCACAGCGTACGCGAGATCGCTCGTCGATTGGGCCGTTCAGCCTCGACGGTCTCACGGGAACTTCGACGTAACGCCGCCACGCGCAGCGGCGGTTTCGTTTATCGCGCCACAACGGCGCAATGGCATGCGGAAAGGTCTGCTCGCCGTCCGAAGCCGGCAACGTTGGCGGTCAATGCTGCACTGAGGAGCTACGTTCAAGACCGGCTGGCAGGCGCTATCGCAAGCCCAAGCGGAAAGGTTGTTCGTGGGCCGACAGTGGCATGGAAAGGACGAAGACATGGGCGTCGACAAAACCGGCGGTGGGCGACAGCATGGAGCCCTGAGCAAATCTCTCGACGCTTACCGCACGATTTTCCAGACGACAAAACGATGCGCATCAGCTCCGAAGCCATCTACCAAGCACTTTACGTGCAAAGCCGAGGCGCGTTGCGCCGCGAGCTGACCGCCTGCCTGCGCACCGGGCGCGCACTTCGCGTGCCAAGGGAGCGCGCTCGCAAATGCGGAAAGCCCTTCGTGGCACCCGAAATCATGATCAGCGAACGCCCCGCTGAAGCTGCAGACCGCGCCGTACCCGGTCATTGGGAGGGCGATCTCATCCTGGGGCTGGGCAGTTCTGCGATCGGCACGCTGGTGGAGCGAACGACGCGTTTCACGCTTCTTGTCCATTTGCCGCGCATGGACAGCTACGGCAGCGAAGCTCGCATGAAGAACGGACCCGCGCTCGCAGGGCATGGCGCCGAAGCTGTCCGCGATGCCATCACGCGGACAATCATTGAGTTGCCGAAGCAGTTGCGCCGCTCGCTGACTTGGGACCAGGGCGCTGAAATGGCGCAGCACGCCCAATTGCGGCTGGATGCAGGTATCCAAATCTACTTCTGCGATCCCCGCAGCCCGTGGCAGCGCGGCTCGAATGAGAACACAAATGGCTTGCTGCGTCAGTATTTTCCAAAGGGCACGGATTTAAGCGAGCACGGTCCAGAGGAGTTGGCGGCAGTGGCGGCTGCGCTCAATGCGCGACCTCGAAAGACGCTTGGTTGGCGAACACCGGCGGAGGCTTTCGACGCAGCAACGAAGCTGGTAACGAGATGATGTTGCGACGACCGGTTGAACCCAAGTTGCACGCCGCGATCGGAGTGGTGCACGAGGCCGCCGCCGGAGACGGGTTTTCGATCATGGAGGGCTTGCTCCAGCGCATCGAGCACGAAGCCGGCATGTGCCGACCGACTGACGCGCCGGCCGACTATCCGACGGGCGTAGGGGTCGATCACGAAGGCCACGTAGTCGAAGCCCGTCTAACTCGCCACGTAGATGAAGTCCGAGACCCACAGCACGTTCGGCCGGAACTGACTGTTGACGGATCGAACGGACAGGGTGTGGCTTTGTCGCTCACCGGTGCGCACCAGCTTGCCGGCGAATGACGTCCCCCAAACGCGCAGTGGCCTGATTGGTTCGCCGGGCGACATGGGCGGGCAGGTCAACTCGTAGCCGGCGAGGTAACTGGTGACGTGGTGTGGGTCGCACGAGCGGCAGGTGCCGGTGATGGCGCTCTTGACGTTGCCGAACCCCGTATTCACCCACTTGAAGCGGGGGCGACGGGACGCCCGCCGCCGGTGACGCAGCGCATCTGCATGTGGCCGGGCTTATCGTTGCGGGTCTCGACGGCGATGACGAAAGGGGTCTTGTTGCGCGCTCCCCGCCTGGCTTTTCGAGGCATTGCGGGCTTCTCGCCGCCCAGATAGGCGTGGTCGATCTGCACGCTGCCCTCGAGCTTGTAGGCCTGGTTGCGCTCGCGCATGACCTCAAGAAGCTTCTGCTTGATGAACCAAGCCGTGTCCCACTTGATGCCGAGCTGGCGCGACAGCTCGAGCGCGCGATATTGTTCTTGGCGCTGGTGATTAGGTGGATCGCGAGAAACCATTTTGTGAGCGGCGTACAAGATTTGTGGAAGATGGTGCCGGCCCGGACCGAGGTCTGTGTCCGGCACTTCATCACGAAACAAATCCTCGCAGCGCGTCAGCGCCGCCGCGGAGCGGCGCGGTCAGGCGCCAGCTGGTGCTTGTCTCTATAGCCTTAAGACGTGATTGGAGCGCTTGAAGTTCTTCCGTCAGCTTTCCAATCCGGGTATCGCGTTCGACGAGGTAGCTCTTCGTCGAAGCTAGTTGGTTGCTTGTGATGGTTAGTTCGACCTGCAGTTTCGCAAGCTGCTTATCGCGTTCGACGAGATCGCTCCTCATGGCAGTTAGCTGGCTCGCGTGTTGGGAGCAGCTTGCCTGCAATTCACGGCGCGTGCCGTCCGTGCATCGTCGGTAAGCCGCCTCCTCAGCAGCGAGATCGGCTACGAGTCTCCTTCCGAAATCGTGGACTGGCGAGCCTGGATACGCGCCAAGTAACCTCGCGGCCTCGGAAAGCAGATCGTCGAGCATCTGGGCGAACCCCGCCGGCGCATGCGTCTCGAGCCCACTGCTTTCCACCGACTGGCGCGCATCTGCGAGATCGACGTTAAGGCCGGTGCGGAGGGAGATCTCCTCCTGGACGGCAATCCCCGTAAACGGCTCATCTGCTAGCCTATTTACATCGATCACTTGGTCTGCCTCACTGACGGCGTGCATAGAGAGGTAGAGGTGCAGGCCGACAAACGCCTGGAATGCAGCCTCCAAATCATCAAAGTCAGCGCACGACGGGGCGCCCGTGTTCGCGCCGGAAAGGCAGCGAACCGCAAGCCCAGCCAAGAAGGGATCGTGACCTCCGCGGCGGATCGTCTCCGCCACGGTTTTCATAAAGTAGGGGTTCCCGGCACGTAGCTGGGCGAGGTACGACATCCACTGCTGGAAGAGATTACGGTGCAGAAAAATGTGCCAGCCGCCAAACGCCCGCTTCAGACCGCTGATGCGGCCAAGCGAGCGCGTGCAGGTGAGGATCGGCACACGATGCAGACTAAGGGCGTGATCGATCAGCCGAGTGATGTATGCCTGCTCGTCGGCGCTAATAGGCCCCGACAATCCCATGCGCGGCACGAAACGGTTGAACGCGAAATCGGCCGAAAATCCTGACACGCCACCGGTCGGCGCGAGCAGCGGTCTGAACTCCTCAAAGTAGGGGGCCGCTTGCGGGTGGCGCGAAGCCCACGTATCGAAGCGGTTCCCGGCGATATCCTCCGGGCGGAGTGTTGCCAGGGCCTCGTTGAGAATTTCATAGAAGGCAAGCGCCGACTGATTGCGACGCAACGCGATCCAGAACCAGGTGCTCGAGGTGCGGAAACTGGAGTGAACGAACACCGGGCCAGCGAGCGGTTGAGGTGCAGTCGAGCGGTCCGCGTGCGCTACTTGAGCGGTCTCAATCTTCATTGGCGCCCCGATTGGTTCAAATCTCATTGACCCGATCAACGACTCGGTGCGCGTCCCCAGCGTCGCTTTGAGCCGAGCCGACGTGCCCCCTAGACCTATTCTCATGGCACGGCCTCAACCGCTTCCTCATCAACAATCTCGCCATCGCGCCAGGCGAGCGCGTTAATTCTGTGTAAAAGAACGGACAGTAATGCTTGAGTGGGATCAACTTCGGAGGTGGCATGAGAAGCTCGAAGCGATCACCCGTCGTCAGGGTCAAGCACATAAATCTCGTCAGAGAAAAAGTCGTCGTTCATGGAGTTTTCCTTTCAAGCTAGACTGTATGTCCTTCCTTGAAGAGGCGGACTCCGCCCCGATGAGAACACGCGCGACATACGGGACCTCGACGAAGCCACGCTGACGCTCGACTATGATGTGAATGACCAGCCGATGCGCTACACCATCCGCTTGGTTTGAACCGTGCCGCGCTACGGCGGCCGGCGCTTGTGGTTCCTTTGTCCTCTGGCTCGAAAGGATGGCTGGCCACTCCGTCGGTTGGCGAAGCTCCATCTTCCGGCTGGCGGGCGCTATTTCGGAAGCTGGGAAGCCTTTGCCAGCCAGGAGAATGGAAAGCACCGGTCTCTTACCGGCTACTGGCCTGCGCACGAGCCCACCATAAGCCGAGCGTTGCGCGGCCGGTGGTCGCGATGTTTTCCGCTGTCTTAAGCCTACTCCCGCGCATGTGCGGGGAACGGTCCTCC
>CAWJZR010000005.1:0-280000 GCA_963847435.1 uncultured Alphaproteobacteria bacterium
CCGACTTGTTCTTGTTTCCTCGGATAGTAAACGGCATGCACCTAGCAGTCCGGTTCATCCGACCGCAACGTAAATGCCAGGTGTTCAGCAAGGTGTCCCGCTTGCCGCCTCTGTTGATAACCGGGGTGGGGCTGGGGACAGCCTGTGAAGAACGAGCTGTGACATTTTTGCCCGCTGCGTCTCTGCCGGCGGGATTAAAATCCCGGCCTGCACCCTCGAAGGGATGGTTAAGGTCCTCGAATCGCGTAAGGTCCGACCATGTGAGGGGCATGTAGTGCGTTCACGTGTTGCTTTCCTGCCGGTGTGTGGAGAGTTGGTTCACGGGTTCGATCAAGCGGCGATCGGGTGCTGTGAATAACCGCCACCAAAAACGACAGGAGCACTTCTCGAGTTGCTGCACTTGCGGTTTACGCCACTGTCCGCCGGGGTCTCATTGGGGAATGAGGCGCCAACGCTCAACGGACAGGAGCGACGAACCAGACTGGCAAAGCGCAGCGAACCCGTTCTGAGGGGGCAGGTTCACCAACGAGAAAGATGCGAAGCGCCTCGCGTGACTGAAGAAAAGTGCCGGGATATCGTTCCGCGTAAATAAAAACCGGCCCATCCGCAATGGAGAGGGCATAACGATGAGACACGCATTGGGCGTGCTCGGCGTACTGGCGGCAGGTGTTCTGCTCGCTGTGTCCGCTGCAATGAACTGGCGGTTCGGATTCAGCCTCGGCCGATCCGAGCTGGACGGCCAGATCTACGGAGCTGCAAGTGCCGCGGCCGATTGCTTCAAGGCGCTTGTTCCGTTCTTCTTTTTTGCCGCAGTAAAAAACAAGATGTGGTCCCAGGCGGCCGCTTCCGCCGTGGTCTGGGTCGTTGTTACGGCCTACTCGCTCACGTCGGCGCTCGGTCATTCCATGCTCAACCGGCTCGATACGGCCGGGCAGCGGACCGTGCATGCGCAGGCCTATCAGGATCTGCGTGCTGGCCTCAAGAGTGCCCAGGACGAGCTCGGGTGGATCCCGCAGCATCGCCCCGCGCTCAGCATTCAGAGCGAGATCGATAGTCTCAAGGGTCAGCGTCCGTGGGTGTGGACCAATGGTTGCACCGACGTGAAGGGTAAGGACGGTCGCGACTTCTGTCAGAAGTTCCATGCGTCGTCCGCCGAACTGGCGTCTGCTCAGCAGGCCAGTGTCGTCCAGGCCAAGATCGCCGATATCCAGTCGAAGCTGGAAAAGTCGGGTAACTCGGTGATGACCGAGGCCGACCCTCAGGCGATGGTTCTGGCTAAACTGGGAAGCATCTTCTTCCCGAATATGAAGGTCGAAGACGTTCAAACTGCTCTTGCTGTGTTCGTCGCGTTGCTTCTCGAGGTCGGTTCCGGCTTCGGTATGTACGTGGCCTTCAGCCAGTGGCGTCTCTACGATCGTCAAGCCCCTGCCGCGCCTTCCATGGCGACGGTGAGCACTGCAGCGGTAGCAGTGGCGGCCCCAGTGGCCGTGCAGATCTCCAAGCCGCGTTCCGGCGCCAACGACAACGTGACCAAGGCGGTCCCTGTCGCAGCCCCGGCACCTACGCCTACCCCGCGCCTCGTTGCGCCTGAGACTGATGTCGAGCGTTTCTACAAGGAGAGAATCGAGACCCAGGATGGTTCGAGCCTGACTGCCACTTCACTCTACGAAGACTACTGTGCATGGTGTGAAGAGCAGGAGAAAGAGCCTCTAGCACTGCCGACGTTTGGTCGTGAGTTTGGTGAGCTGGGAGTTCAGAAGGCTAGGATCGCAGGACGAGTTCGCTACATCGGTATCGCACTCAAGTCTGCCCAGGAGATCGAGGAGGATAAGAAACCGCCCGTCTTCGGCACCAAGGCGGCCTAAGGGCCAACAAGAAAAGGTCGCGCAAGCGGCCTTTTTTCGTTTCTGGAGCCAATCAATGAGCCCGGCGCTTCGGCGGCCGGGCTTTTTTCGTGGCCGGATTGATTGCGGCGCTCCTTTTCTCCTGCGTGAATGTGGGAACCTTTGCAGCGCGGGCGTATCCAAGCCTTCTAAGCAAATTCACGAGCTGGAGATCGCGCCATGTCCCAAACGCTCCAACAGTCGGGCAAAACGGCGGAGGCGGAACTGATCCAACGTGCCTTGCGCAAGGACGAAGCGGCGGTGCGATCCATCATCCGGCAGCACAACCGACGGCTATTCCGCATCGCAAGGAGCATGGTGAGGGATGACGGGGATGCCGAAGACGTCGTCCAGGAGGCTTACCTGCGGGCGTTTACGACGCTGGCCTCCTTTCGCGGGGAATCCACTCTCGCGACCTGGCTGACCCGGATCGTCGTCAACGAGGCCTTGCAGCGGCTCCGGCGGCGCGTGGATCGACCGGTCGATGAGGTGCGCTCCGCTAACGGGCAAGCATCCGCGAACGTCGTCGCGTTTCCGTTTTCCGGGCATCAACCCATGGACCCCGAGTGCATCATGGCCCAGCGAGAGATGGCTTCGCTCGTGGCGAAGGAAATCGACAAATTGCCGGACGAGTTCCGCACCGTACTTGTGGCCCGCGTCCTGGAAGACATGAGCATCGACGAGACGGCGGACGCCTTGGATTTGCTGCCGGAGACCGTCAAGACACGCCTCCACCGAGCTCGCCGGCTGCTCCGGGCGGCCTTGATGGAGCAATTCGACTCGGCGTTTGCCGACGTGTTCCCGTTCGATGGCGCACGTTGCGACCGGATGACCGAAGCCGTCATCGCAAGGCTGAATGCATCGTCATGACGCCGGTAACCTTTCTGGACATCCTCGCATCAAATTTCTCCGTTGCAGCCAGCGCCCTTCGCGGCTGTAAAAATAGGAGAGACGGATGCTCAAGCTACTTATTGCAAGTTCACTTGTCGCGGCTATGCCGATTATGACGGCAGTCGCCGCTGGTGGACAAAAAGTCCCGCCAGCGCACGTCCACGTCGTCAAGGTGGCGACGGATGCGACAAAGATCGACGGCGCCCGCGCCGGGTTGAGGGACTTATGGATCGGTCACGTATTCTGGGTCCGCAATGTCGTCAAAGCCAGCCTCTCCGGCAACGACGCGGCCCAGAAGGCGGCGGAAAAACAAGTCGTGGCGAATGCACAAGCGATCGCTGCGGCGCTGGAGCCGTTCTACGGCGCCACTGCCAAGGACAAGTTCTTCGGATTGTTGGCCGGCCACTACGGTGCGGTGAAGTCGTACCTGGATGCCTCGCTTGCGAAAGACGCGGCGAAGCAGACGGTGGCAACGGACGCGTTGCAACGAAATGCTGGTGAAATCGCGGCCTTCTTGAGTGCTGCGAACCCGAACCTGCCGAAGGATACCGTCGAGGGCCTGCTGGCCGCGCACGGCGCGCATCACATCGCGCAGATCCAGCAACTCCATGCCAAGGACTACGAAGGTGAGGCTCAGACCTGGGCCGCGATGACGCAGCACATGTATGTCATTGCCGATGCGCTCGGAGGCGCGATTGCGAAGCAATTTCCGGAAAAGTTTGCCGCCAAGTAGCCGGACTGCTCACAGCAACTCTCGATCCAATGACCACAAGACAAGTCGGCGAGCCGGGCAAATTGCGGCCCGGCTCACGCTTCGATCTCGCCGACGAGCTTTCGGTCAGTGCAATCTCAGTTCGCTGCCGACGAGCCGCAGCTCTGCGGGCTTGATCAAGCCGCTATGGGCGACCGTCACCTTGAACAGTTTGCCTTCGAGCTTTGCCGACCAGAATTCCAGGAAGGTCTTCAGCTTTGGAAATCGGGGGTGCAGGTCGTAATCCTGCCAGACGTAGCTCTGGAGGAGCGAAGGGTGATCCGGCATACGGTAGAGGATCTCGGCGGTAGTCAGGCTGTAGCCGCGGATAAGGGCGGCGAAATCGCCGGAAAGTGCGTCGCGTGAAGCCATCTGCTGTCATCCCTCCTTCGGAAGGGTTGCCACTATGCTTAGAAACGAATATATCCGGGATTCGTTGTCGCATACAAAAAATATATGCGGAAACAACGCGTTAGCAGCATATTTGATTGTCTGCTAACAGCGCTTGCGCGGTCAAGGATGCGAGTTGTCTCGTGCAGGCTCGCGCGGCATCGCATGGCGTCGGACGGATTGATCGGGCATGCTGCGCGACGTATCCGTGACCGACGGAATCCCCGCGGCATGATCGAGACGCTGCTCAACAGCTTTACGACTTTCTTCGCGACCATCGGGCCGATCGAGGCGGCGGTGCTGTTTGCGACGTTGACGCCCAAGATGGAACGGCGAGAGCGCAACCGGATCTCTGAGCGCGCGACGCTCATCGCCGCTCTGATCCTTATGACGTTCACGCTGCTGGGCCAGCCGTTGCTCAACCAGCTCGGTGTTTCGATCCCCGCGCTGCAGACGGCCGGCGGCATCGTACTGTTCGTAATCGCGCTCGACATGATCTTCGCGCGCCCTGGCAGTGCCTTCAAGCTGACGCCGCCGGAAGGTCACGAGGCCCACACCAAGGACGATCTCGCGGTGTTCCCCATGGCGACGCCGCTGCTGGCCGGTCCCGGCGCGATGAGCGGCGGCATCCTGCTGGCGGCCAATGCGCATGGCGATCCGCTGAAGATCGGTGCGGTCGTGGCTGCTTTGCTTGCAGTGATGGCGCTGACGTTCGCGCTTTTGCTGGCCTCGCACGACTTGAACCGGGTGCTCGGCGTCACGGCTCAACGCGTGCTGATGCGGGTGTTTGGTATTTTGTTGTCGGCCATCGCGGTGCAGTCTGTCTTCAACGGTATCATCGGAAGCGGCGTGCTGCGCGGAACCTGAGGCTCCAGGATCTGCAATCGCGGGTCGGGGAGACGTGCGTCAATTCCGGGACGCGCGTTAGCGCGGTTTTAACCGTGCTGGCGTTTCATGAGCGCTCGAGTTCGTTGGCGTTTGTGAAAGGCGTGATGATGTCGCTTCCGCGTTCGAGGCGTGCCCGCGAGGGTCGCGCTATGCCCTGCGTTGCTTCCCTTCTGTTGATGACAGCCGTAGCCACCGGCGGGTGTGCCAAGACTTCTACCGGCGAGACCGCTTGGGTGTGGCCCGGCTCGGAGCCATACAAGGTCGCGGCCGCTCCTGCTCCCCGAGCGCCCGATATCGAGGACGACGGGCGCGAAGCGCAGTTACCGCCGTTGCGCAAGGCGCAGCCGGAACCCGACGACCCGAACGAGCCCTTCAGCCCCAATTACGGCAAACAGCCGCCTGCCCGACCGGTTTCCCGCGGTGGATTAACCGCCGGCTCCATTCCGGACGACCTTCCGCCGGCGTTCAGGCGCCGCCTCGCCGATGCTGTCCAAGACTAGCCGCATCCGACGGCTGGCCTTGGCGGGCATGGCTCCGTAAGCTCGGTCCGCGCGGCGCTGAGCTGATCTCACGCCGCCGGAGGCACCGTATGAAGGCTCAAGGCATCCGCATCGAACGCTGGCTCGATACGGCCGACAAGGAAGCCGCAATCCGCGAGGTCGACGCGATCTTCTTCGACAGCAGCGGTACCAAGTCGTTCCCAGATGACGACTTGCGCCAAGCGTTTCGGGAACGTTGGCTCGGCCGCTATTTCGAGTTCGATCCGAAATGGGCGTACTTGGCTCGGGCCGCGGACGGAGAGGTCGCCGGCTATCTCGTCGGTTGCCTTGATGATCCCGCCCGCGCGGAGCGCTTCAGCGACCTTCCCGTCCTGCAGGAATTCAAGGCGCTGACGTTGCGGTATCCCGCGCACCTGCATGTGAACTGCGCGGCGTCCTGGCGTTCGAAAGGTGTCGGTGCCGCGCTCGTGGAGAGGTTCTGCGCAGATGCCGCGGCCGCTGGATCTCCAGGCGTCCACATCGTCACCGGAGAGGGAATGCGCAATGTCCGCTTCTACGAGCGTCTCGGCTTCGCTTACCAGGGTCGCGCGATCTACAACGCCACCCCGGTCGTCCTGCTCGGGCGCGAGTTAGACTGATCGGGCTCGCGATCAAAAACGGGTCGCTGTTGTTCGACGAATTAAGCGACGACTGGCGCATGGCGCTCCGCCGGACGGACCTGCTCACGCGCTCGTGAACGAATGCAGGGAATTAGCCGCCCGGCCTTCGAGTCCCCACTCCCATGACCGAATACAGGGTCGAGCCTCCCGCTCGATACCTCGGAGCCGAAGGGAGTTTCCCATGCGGTCCATTCTCATCGCCACTTTGTCGATTATCGCGAGTGGAGCGGCGCAGTTCCCCGCGACTGCCACCACGGTGCCCTCCGAGCACGGCGTCATCCGTGCCCCGGCGACCGCACCCCCGCACTCGAGCGGCGCTGGTTTCGATACGCGCCTTTGCAATTCGCCGCAGCTTTGAACTAGACGCTGCGCTCAGCGCAGATCACCCCGGAAACCCGATGTACCCAGCACCCGCAGAGCCAGGCTCGGGCGGGCCCAAGAGGAGCTTTGCGTCATGAGCAGAAAATCGGACACGCCTTTGACCGGGGGCAGCCAAGTCACCGATCGCGGCGGAGAACTCGACAGGCGCGGCGCGCTGGAGTGCATGATCTGGGCTGGCACCGGCATGCTGTGGACGCTCGCGGGCGGCGTCGCCGGCTCAATGTCCATCTCCGACATCCGGGCAGCGAAGGCCGCGAGTCAATGGCTTCACCTTCCTGCAGATCTCCGACAGCCACGTCGGATTCGCAAAGCCCGCCAATCCGGACGCGCTCGGGACGCTGCGCGAAGCCGTCTCCCAGATCAAATCGATGCCGGTGAAGCCCGCGTTCGTCATCCACACAGGCGACATCACGCATCTCTCGAAAGACAAAGAGTTCGACGATGCGGCGCAGGTGATCGGCGAGATGGGATTGCCCGTGTTCTATGTGCCCGGCGAGCATGACGTCATCGATGAGGGTGTCGGCAAGTCCTACCTCACGCGCTACGGCAAGGGCTCGAAGGGCGCCGGGTGGTACAGCTTCGAGCAGCACGGCATCCATTTTATCGGATTGGTCAACGTGCTGAACTTGAAGGCGGGCGGTTTCGGGAACCTCGGTGAGGATCAACTAGCCTGGCTCGCCGACGACGTGAAAGGCCTCGCCGCCTCGACGCCGATCGTAGTGTTCGCGCATGTGCCGCTTTGGACGGTCTATCCCGAATGGGGCTGGGGCACCGAGGACGGTGCGCGGGCGCTTTCATTGCTCAAGCGCTTCGGCGCGGTGACCGTGCTCAACGGCCACATCCACCAGATCATGCAGAAGGTCGAGGGCAACGTCACCTTCCACACGGCGCGATCCACAGCGTTCCCGCAGCCTGAACCCGGCAAGGCGCCCTCGCCCGGACCCATGAAGGTGCCGGCCGAGCAGTTGCGCGGCTATCTCGGCGTCTCGGATGTCACCTTCGTCAAAGGCGACCAACCGCTGGCATTCGTCGACAAGACCCTGGCCACGTCCTGAGCCGAGCTTTCCGGAGATCAACATGATGCGCACTCTTTTCGGGACGCGCCGCTTGCTGCTGGCCTTGCCGTTGGCGCTCTTCGCAACCGGCGGCGCGACCATCGGGCATGAGGCCGAAAAGCCTTCGAATGTCGCGACGGGGCCGACCGTCGAAATCTCGATCGACAACTTCACGTTCACTCCGGCCGAGGTGACGGTGGCGCCGGGAACGACCATTCATTGGGTCAACCACGACGACATTCCCCACGCAGTTGCGGAGAAAAGCCTCGCCTTCAAATCGCAGGCGCTCGATACCGACGAGGCGTTCTCGCAGGTGCTGGCGAGTGCGGGGACAGTGGACTACTATTGCACCCTGCATCCGCACATGACTGGGCGCATCGTCGTCAAATGAGCGCAACCGGATCATTTGGCGACGGGCTTGGGAATAAATGTCCCTCCCGCGGAGTCATCGCGATCAGGGGCGGCTCCGGCCGCTCCTGGGGCTCGGAGAGCCGGCATGAAACGCGCAAGTAGTTTCGAGCAGCTCGCCATCCCTCATATGGATGCCGCATTCACGCTTGCCCACTGGCTGGTGCGGAGTTGGCCGGATGCAGAGGACATTGTGCAGGACGCCTATCTCAGAGCTTATCGCGGATACGACGGCTTTGCCGGCGACAACATCAAGCCGTGGCTGTTGGCCATCGTCCGCAACGTGGCGTATCGCAAGCTGAGCGACCGCACGCGCGCGTCTAATGTCATCGCGTTCGACGACGCCTTCCGCACCGATCCCGGCGGTGAGCCCGGCGAGGCCCGCATCGCCAGCGAAGACCCCGACCCCGAGCAACTGCTCATTCGCGACGGTGAGCGAGCCTGCGTGCTCTCGGCACTGGAAGCGCTGCCGCCGAGTTTGCGCGAGGTGCTGGTGCTGCGGGAGTTGGAGGAACTGAGCTACCGCGACATCGCGAGCATTATTGCGGCGCCGATCGGCACCGTGATGTCGCGCATCGCGCGAGGGCGCGAGCAGTTGCGTGCGGTGCTGCTGGCACGGACGCGGAAGGAGGCATGAGCGCGATGGATTGCGATCATGTCCGCGAAGTCGTTTCCGCTCATCTCGACGGCGAGCTGGACCCTCCGCGCAGCCGCGAGCTGGAGGATCACTGCGAAAACTGCCCGCCTTGCGACCAGTTGGTGAAGGACATGCGGCGCTGCAGCGATCATATCGTCGAAGGCGGGCGCGTTCCGGCTCCTGCCGATCTCGCGCAGCGCATTCGCGCGTCACTGGCACGGGAGCGCGCAACTTCCCAGCCGGCACGTCCTTTGCGGCAGCCTTCACCCTGGCAGATGGCGGCGGCGGCCCTGATCCTAAGCGTGCTGTCGGCGGGCGGCGGCTGGCTCGCGGGCTCGCGCGGTGCAGCCACCAATGCAGCCACCGATCAGATCGAGCGCGACGTTGTCGCCTCGCATATGCGCTTCCTCGTGCAAGACATGCCCATGCAGGTTGCGACCAACGACACGCACAACGTCAAGCCTTGGTTCGCCGGACGGGTCGAGTTTTCGCCGGCCGTGAAGGACCTTTCCGCGAACAATTTCGAGCTTGTGGGAGGTCGTCTGGATTACGTGGCGGGGCGGCGGGTCGGCGTCGTCGTCTACAAGCGGCGTCAACACTGGATCGACGTCTATGCCTGGCCCGCCGATTCCCCGCCCGCCGCGTTGGCTGCGTCCGTCAAGGGCTACAACGTCATGAGTTGGTCGCGCGACGGGCTGGTTTACTGGGCGATCTCGGATTTGAACTCCAAGGAACTCGCAGAATTGCCACGCCTTCTTTAGCAATGGCGTTCTTTAGCCCAGGCCGCTACTGGGCCAGCACTTCGACCTGCACCGCATCGCCGTTCTGCACTGAGAAGTCGCGCCGGAAATTGCGGCCCTGAGACTTGGCGATGGCGGCGTAGTTGCCGGGCGCCAAAGTATGCATCGGGAGCGCGCCGGCGCTTTCCTTGACGACCTCACCTTGCAAGGTCTGGATAGACCACTGCGTGTCGGCGATGGCCTCCCCGCCTTCCCGGTTGACCAATTTGAACGTAACCCGGGCGGCGGCGTGGGCGACGGTGGCTTCCGTCAGCTTTCCGGCCTCAACGGTCACGTCGGCGCGCACCACGGCGTTCGCGTCTCCGTACGTGGACACGAGCTGATAGATCCCGGCATTGAGGCGGATGATAAGGCCGGGCCGCGCACCGCTCATGACCACGGCGCGGCCGCCGAACTGGTTCCGGTCGTCGGAAAGAATGCTGTAGGAAACCGAGTTTGGAGGCGCCTCGGCCGACCCGATCAACGCCTTCAGAACGAGCCCGCCGGCGTTCAGCACGAAGAATTCGGTCGCGTTCGGCGAAGGCCGCACGGTGATGCGGCGCGTCAGATTGGCGCGCCCGTAAGCCGCGTTCACCACATACTCGCCAGGTGTCAGCGGCAGGACGGGGGAGGGCTCGCGGGCGGTGTTGATCAGCACGGGCTTGGCGTCGCCCTTGTCCTGGAAAACGCGCCAGACGATGCCCTGGTCGATGTGCTGGCCGTCATCGGTGAGACGCGCAACGAGCCGCACCGGCGTCGCGACAGCTGTTTTAGGCTCCCCTCCCGAGCGGGGGACGACAGTCATGCCCGGAGTTGGAGCAACAGGCGCCGCCGTGGCCGGCTCGGTGCCGGTCTGCCAACCGGCGGGCGGTTGCTGCGCATGTGCGATACCGGTCACAAGTGCGAGGGCAAGCACAATCACCGGGGGCAAGCCCGTCAGAGACTTCAGGAAACGCGTCGAGATCCTGTTGTCCGGCATGGCCCTCATCGCCTGCGCAATCGTCCTCTTTTAACCGTCGGCTCGCGTGCCGCGGAGCCAATTCAGCACGAGCCGCCTACGCTTCTATTGTGGCCCGATCTCGACGGTGCGCACCTCGCCAGCAGCGACATCCACAGTCCTTTCGATGCGACGCGTGCGCACCTCCGATCGCACGACATAGCGCCCCGGCGCAAGCACCGCGCGCGGCTCCGGTTGACTGGTCCGCCACACCACTGTGCCCTTGCCGTCCTGGATCTCCCAAAAGGCGTCGGCGA
Source organism: uncultured Alphaproteobacteria bacterium (assembly GCA_963847435.1). GTDB lineage: Bacteria > Pseudomonadota > Alphaproteobacteria > Rhizobiales > Hyphomicrobiaceae > CAWJZR01. The sequence goes on from CAWJZR010000005.1 coordinate 10,477, forward strand.
AGGCGAACCCACCGGGGCTTTCGACGGCCCGCAGCGCAATCTGGCCGGCATCGATCCGCATGGCCATTTGAAGGTTGCGGCCGGGCTTGATTTCGACCTCGCCGGCGACACGCGCGTTCTGTTCGCCGGCTTGCGCCTCGACGCGATAGCGTCCCGCCGGTAGCGTGAATTCCGGCTTTCGCTCGGTGCCCCGGGCAATCTCGCGCGCTTCGCCGCCGTCGATCCGGGTGACACGCGTCAGCAGCGGCAACTCGGCCTTGCCGGTGGAGACGTCGATCGCAACTTGCAGCTTTGCGACACCGAGCACGATGCCGCGCTTGACGGTGTTCCCCGTGCTGACCGCGACGCGCTGGCGAACCGCCGTCGGCCCGAGTTGGGCGGTCACATAAGATGTGCCGGACGGCACGATGAATTCCGGTCGCGAGGCGACTGATCGTGCAATCTCGCGACGGCCTTGTGGCGAATCGGGATCGTCTTCGGAGATCGTGAACAGCGCGCCGTCCTGCAACTCGCCGCCCTCTTGTGCCTCGGCCCACAACTGCAGGCGTCCGGCACCGAGGGTCGTGTCGATCGGCACACGTGCGCCGGCCGTGGCTTGCACGGCGAAGTCTTTGGCCGCCAGCCCATGCTCGACGCGAATCACGTAGGAACCCGCGGGGATGACCAGCACGCCGTCACTGTCGCGGCTCACCAGCAGCGGCGGTGCTTGCGGGAGTGGTTTCCCGTCCGCGGCTGGCAGTACCGTGATCACGGCGTTGGCCGGCTGCTCCGTCGCCTTGGCGCCTCGGCCATTGAGCATGACAGCTGCCGCGTCCAGCGGCACCGTGAGCGCGGTCGTCCCCGCCGTCTTGACCTCGACAGGCTGGCGGACAGTCACGAGCCCGATGCGAGCCTCGGCGGTGTATTTACCGGGGGAACTTGCGCCGAAGCAATCGGTGCCGTGCTCTCGATGACAGGGACGGTCGTGTCCCCATCGCGCGTCACCCGCCAGCGTATGGGCATGTCCAAAGTGTCGGTCTCGCTGCCGAGCTTCGCAGCCAAGCTGAGCATCGGCGGACCCTCTGGCGACGCCGGCGGTAGAGCGGCCTTCGGAAGGCCCTGCAACTTTGCATCGACGGCAGCCGAGGGTTGATCCGTTCCTCCGAGCAGCGCCAACCTCATGGCTTCGCCGATAGCCGCTGTGAGAGCCGCAGCGTTCTCGACATTCTGGAACTTGCCCTTCGTCGCCTTTGGGATGCACGCCATCTTGCGCGCTTCCTCCGCGTCGAGGCCGATGCCGACGACGTGCACGGCGAGCCCGGGTTGTGTCTTGGCGATGTCCTCGGCGGCGGCGCAAGCATCCGGGACGCAATTATCTGCGTTGTCGGCAATGATGACGATGCTCCCGGGGCTGCGGTCCCTCATGGCCCGGGCTGCTTCACGCATGGCCAGAACGACCGGGCCCTTACCGCGAGGGTTCAGCTTATCAAGCGGCCCGATGATGCGGTCTGCCGATCCTGCGTCCACGGGCACGATAACTTCCGCGTCCGAGCAGTCGCCCTTGCGGCGATGCCCGAACGAGGTCAATCCGATGCGCGCGGTCGGCGAGGCCTTGGCCAGTGCCTGCCGGACGCCCTCGCGGGCGACGTCGAATTTGGAGCGCTTGTCGCCCTCGATTCGGCCCCAGATCGAGCCGGAGCCATCGAACACGATCATGGCGGATGGGCCCTGGCCGGACTGTGCGCGCGATGCTGGCGTCGCCGCGGCCGACAGGCCGACCGCAAGCAGCGCCACGGAAATTCCGTTCCAAAATTTCTTCACCGAGCAGTCCCCGCCAGCGGTCCACAGTGGCGCCATTGTACCAGACCCGGAATTGAGTTAGCGAGTGCCGATCCGAGCCATCCCCCCACCCGCGCATCTCAAGGGAATCGTGCATCCGATGTCGAATGCCACGCTGGACTTGCTCTCGACGCGCCGCTCTGTGAAGCCTGCCATGCTGGCAGCGCCGGGACCGTCGGCAGCCGAGCTCGATTGCATCCTGACCATCGCGGCCCGCGTGCCTGACCACAAGAAGCTGACACCGTGGCGGTTCATCGTGTTCGAGGGCGATGCGAGGGCGACGTTCGGCGAGTTGATCGCATCCGCCTGCGCGGCGGAGGAGAAGGAACCGCCCTCGCCGGCGCGGCTCGACATGGAGCGCAACCGCTTCCTGCGGGCGCCGCTGGTCGTGGCGGTGATTTCGCGCACCAAGCCGTCGCCGGGTGCGCCCGAATGGGAGCAGGTGCTGTCGGCAGGCGCGTCGGCGTTCAACCTCTGCCTCGCCGCCAACGCGATGGGTTATGCAACCTGCTGGGTCACCGAATGGCTCGCCTACAGTCCGCGGATCGCTGCGGCGCTGGGGCTCATCCGCCAACGAAAAGGTGGCCGGTTTCGTCTACGTTGGCACGTCCAAGGAAAAGCAGGCCGACCGCGAACGTCCTGCGCTGGCCGATATCGTGACGCGGTGGCAAGGGTGATCACCTGAAGTTGGGTCCGACATCTGTCATCCCCGCCTTTTCGGGCGGGGATCTGTCCAACCCGCTGCATGTTTCGCTGACCGATGTTCGCGCGGATTCCCGGCGAAAACGCCGGGGATGACGGCATCAACACCGACCGATGGTTGGGCGGATCCCCGGCCAAAAGTACATTTTGCGTATGCTACATCCTGAAAACGCCGAATTTCGTTTCGGCGATCGGCGCATTCAGAGCGGCCGACAAGGCCAGCGCCACGACGCGCCGCGTCTCGCCCGGCGCGATGATGCCGTCGTCCCACAGGCGCGCGGTGGCGTAATAGGGATGTCCTTCGCGCTCGAATTGCTCCAGCACGGGCTTCTTGAACGCGGCTTCCTCCTCCGGCGCTCCAGGTCTTGCCTTCGGCCTCGATGTTCTCGCGCCGCACGGTTGCCAGCACGCCCGCGGCCTGCGGGCCGCCCATCACGGAGATGCGCGCGTTGGGCCAGGTGAACAGGAAGCGCGGGCTGATAGGCGCGCCCGCACATGGCGTAGTTGCCGGCGCCGTAGGAGCCGCCGATGATCACGGTGATCTTCGGCACCTGCGCGCAGGCCACCGCCGTCACCATCTTGGCGCCGTCCTTGGCGATGCCGCCGGCCTCCGCCGCCTTGCCCACCATGAAGCCGGTGATGTTCTGCAGGAACAGCAGCGGGATCTGCGCTGGCAGGCCAGCTCGATGAAGTGCGTGGCCTTGAGCGCCGTCTCCGAATAGAGGATGCCGTTGTTGGCCAGGATCGCCACGGGCAGGCCCTCGATGTGGGCGAAGCCCGTCACCAGCGTCTGCGCGTAGTTGGCCTTGAACTCGTCCATCTCGAGGCATCGACCAGGCGGGCGATGATCTCGCGCGTGTCGTACTGCGTCATCAGCGAGGCCGGCACCACGCCGTCGAGCTCGGCCGGATCGTAGGCGGGCGGGCGCGGCTCGCGCAGCGCGATGTCGACCTTCTTCACGGTATTCAGGTTGGCGACGATGTTGCGCACGATCTCCAGCGCGTGCTCGTCGTTGAGCGCATAGTGGTCGGCGACGCCGGACTGGCGCGTGTGCACCTCGGCGCCGCCCAGCTCCTCCGCGCTCACGGTCTCGCCGGTGGCGGCCTTCACCAGCGGCGGGCCGCCGAGGAAGATCGTGCCCTGCCTCTTGCACGATGATTGCTCTCGTCCGACATGGCCGGCACGTAGGCGCCGCCCGCCGTGCACGAGCCCATCACGCAGGCGATCTGCGGGATGCCGAGCGAGGACAGCGTCGCCTGGTTGTAGAAGATGCGGCCGAAGTGCTCGCGGTCGGGAAACACCTCGGTGTGCTGCGGCAGGTTGGCGCCGCCGCAGTCGACCAGATAGATGCACGGCAGCCGGTTCTCGCGCGCGATCTCCTGCGCGCGCAGGTGCTTCTTCACGGTCATCGGGAAATAGGTGCCGCCCTTGATGGTGGCGTCGTTGCACACGATCACGCACTCGCGCCCCGAGACGCGCCCGACGCCGGTGATGATGCCGGCGGCATGGATGTCCTTGGTGTAGAGGCCGAGGCCGCCAGCGGCGACAGCTCCAGGAACGGCGAGCCCGGATCGATCAAGCTGCAGCACGCGATCGCGCGGCAGCAGCTTGCCGCGGGCGCGTGCCGCTCCTTCAGCTTGTCCGGCCCGCCTCGCACGCCTCGCGCGCGCTTCTGCGCGAGATCGGCAACCAGCGCCCGCATGGCCGCCGCGTTGGCCTTGAACTCGTCGGACGAGGTGAGGATCTGGGAGCGGATGCGCGGCATGGCTGACCTTGAGCGGAGGGCCGGCCCACCTTGGCAGGCCACGAATCGTGGTGCAAGGGACCGAGCTACAAGCGACCGGGGGCAAGTCTGCTCCCGCGTGCGGATCGGTGTGCCGCCAAAATGCCGGGTTGTCCGCGCATCTGGCGTCGCTGAAGTTTTCAGATGGAACGCCACATGCTCATTGCGCGATCTGCTGCTCTCTTCAGCTTGCGCCGTCATGCTCGCTGTCGCGCCTGCGCACGCCAAAGACGCGAAACCCGGCGCGAAAACCACGCAGTACGGATCGGTCGACGCCACTGGCGTGTACCAATTGAGCGCCGACGAGCAGGCGTTCGATTGCAGGAAGCTGCTGGGCGTGATGCAGATCCGGATCATGCAGATCCGCGATTATGACCCGTCCAAGAAGACGTCAGACCTCAGCCGGTCGATGCAGACGACGGTCGATCCGGCATTGTCGATCATGCTCGGCAAGACATCCGCCTATACCGCCGATCCGGACAAGCGGTACCGCAACGATCACGCCATGCTTGAAGCGTACAATCGGCAGGCTGCGGCGAAGAAGTGCAAGGTCTATGACCTCGACGCCGAGCTGAAGCCGGGTAAGGCATTCCACGACACCCCAGTCGCTCGCTCGGCACCGGCTGCCAAGCCGCCGGCAGCTCAGGCCAAAACAGCTCCGGCGCCGAAGTAAGCTTTGCTGCCACTTGGCCGTAGGCAGGCCAAACGCGGCGGAGTAGTGTCTCGCGACCGAAAACCACCGCGAGACGGCTCTTCAGCGTGACCCGGCGAATTCTGCTCATCATCGGCGGCGGCATCGCCGCCTACAAGTGCCTTGATCTCATTCGCCGCCTGCGCGAACGCGGAACGGGCGTGCGCGTGGTGATGACCAAGGCGGCGCAACAGTTTGTGACGCCGCTGTCGGTGTCGGCTCTGACCAACGACCGCATATTTACCGACCTCTTCGACCTCAACGACGAGCGTGAGATCGGCCACATCCGGTTGTCACGTGAGGCCGACCTGATCGTCGTGGCGCCGGCGACAGCCGATTTGCTCGCGAAAATGGCCGGTGGTCACGCCGATGACCTCGCCAGCGCCGTACTGCTGGCGACCGACAAGCCGGTGCTGGTCGCGCCTGCCATGAACCCGCGCATGTGGGGGCATCCGGCCACGCGCCGGAACGTGGCGCAGTTGAAGGCCGATGGCGTCGCATTTCGTTGGTCCGGACGTCGGCGAAATGGCGGAACGCGGCGAGGCCGGGGAAGGACGGCTGGTCGAGGTGCCGGACCTGATCGCCGCTATCGACCGGGTGCTGGACACTCGCGGCGATACGAAACCGTTCGCCGGCAAGCATGTGCTGGTAACCAGCGGGCCGACGCATGAGCCGATTGATCCCGTCCGCTACATCGCGAACCGCTCATCCGGTAAGCAAGGGCTATGCCATCGCGAAGGCTGCCGCTGCGCTGGGCGCGCGAGTGACCTTGGTTTCGGGACCGGTGACGCTGGCCGATCCTCCAGGTGTAACGGTGACGCGCGTCGAGACGGCGGCAGAGATGCTGGCGGCCACCACCGGCGCGCTGCCGGCCGACATCGGCTTCTTCACTGCGGCGGTCGCCGACTGGCGCGTCGATGGCGCGGCGGAAGAGAAAATCAAGAAGACGGTCGGCGGCGCGCCCGCGCTGAAGCTCACCGAAAATCCGGACATCTTGCGCACGATAGCGAAGGGCAAATCGCGGCCTCGCCTCGTGATCGGGTTCGCCGCGGAGACGCAGAACGTCGTCGAGTATGCCAAGAAGAAGCGCGCGTCGAAGGGCGCGGACTGGATCGTCGCCAACGACGTCAGCCCCGAGACCAACGTGATGGGCGGCGACCGCAACACGGTTCACATCGTGACGGACAAAGGCGTCGAAAGCTGGCCCGAAATGGACAAGGACGAGGTGGCGGCGCGGTTGGTCGCACGCGCCGCGGAGGAGATCGGAGCCTCGAAGCCATGACCAGGAAATCTGATGCCGATACACCGCCGGCCAAGGCTCCGCGCAAGAAGGCATCGAAGGCGAAAGTAACAGTGCGTGTCGTGCAATTGCCGCATGGCGAAGGGTTACCGTTGCCGGCCTACCAAAGTGACGGTGCCGCCGGCCTCGACCTTACCGCCGCCGTCTCCGAGGCCACACCCGTCCGCATCTCCAAGGGCAAAAGTGCCTTGATCCCGACCGGCCTGATCCTGGAGTTGCCCGCGGGGACCGAGGCTCAGGTGCGGCCTCGCTCGGGTCTTGCCATGAAGCACGGCATCACCGTGCTGAACTCGCCCGGCACGATCGATTGTGATTATCGCGGCGAAGTGCAGGTTCTGCTGATCAACCTTGGCTCGCGGTCATTCCTCGTGCGGCGGGGAGAGCGCATTGCCCAACTCGTTGTTGCCCCCGTTACACACGCGAGCTTCGTCGCCGTCGCCGGAGTGAGCGACACCGCGCGTGGGGCGGGCGGCTTCGGCTCCACGGGTCTGACACAGCTCAGCCCGCAAGCGCAGAAACGGGCAATCGCGAGAAAAAGCAATCCGATACCAAGCGCCGCGCCGGTCGCGAAACGGCCCGCGCCGGCAACCTCGCGAACCAAACTCCGCAGGCGGGCGCAAACTCCGTTGACGCAAAATCGTTCCCGCAGTCGGACTTGAGGTGGGATCAATTTGCTGCAAGAAGCGTAGCCGACTTCAATATGACGCGTCGTCTTGAAGCGGCGACGCGCCACAAGACAGGCAGAGGCACCGCAGAGGCTCCCATGACCGATCAGCTCACGATCAAGACGCTCGAAGCCACCAAGCAGTGGGGCCGCGGACAGATATATAACGATATCTCCGAGACCATCGGCAATACGCCGCTGGTGAGGCTCAACCGCCTGCCCGCCGCCAATGGCGCCAAGGGCGATGTGCTTTTGAAACTCGAGTTCTTCAATCCGCTGTCGTCGGTCAAGGACCGTATCGGTGTGTCGATGATCGACGCCCTGGAGGCGGCGGGCAAGATCACGCCCGGCAAGACCGTGCTCGTCGAGCCGACCTCCGGCAACACCGGTATAGCGCTCGCTTTCGTCGCCGCCGCGCGTGGCTACCGTCTGATCCTCGTGATGCCGGAGTCGATGTCGCTGGAGCGCCGCAAGATCCTGACCCACCTCGGCGCCGAGCTCGATCTCACGCCCGCGGCGGGCGGCATGGCCGGCGCGGTCGCTGCGTGCGGCCGACCTCGCCAAGGGCATTCCGAATGCAGTGATCCCGGCGCAGTTTGACAACCCGGCCAACCCACTCGTGCACGAGAAGACGACTGCCGAGGAAATCTGGCGCGACACCGGCGGCAACGTCGATGCGCTGGTCATCGGCGTCGGCACCGGCGGCACGCTGACCGGCTGCGGCCGCCTGCTGAAGCCGCGCCGAGCCGGGCCTGAAGATTATCGCGGTGGAGCCGTCGGCAAGCCCGCTGCTGTCCGCCGGCACAAAGGGGCCGCACAAGATCCAGGGCATCGGCGCCGGCTTCGTGCCGTCCGTCCTGGACCGGTCGCTGATCGACGAAGTGATTACGGTGTCGAACGACACGGCGTTCGAGACCGCCAAGTTGCTCGCCAAGCAGGAAGGCATCCCCGGCGGCATCTCGACCGGCGCCAACGTGGCCGCTGCCATCTCCGTCGCCGCACGGCCTGAGTTTGCGGGCAAGACCGTCGTCACGTTCGCGCCCTCTCAGGCGGACCGCTATCTCTCGACCGACCTGTTCGCCGAGACCGCGCCGAGAGCCGCGGAATAACGGTCCCAGATACCATCGGACAAGGGAAGGAGCCCCAATTGGCTCCTTTCGCGTTTTTAGGCTGCGTCGTCAGCGTCAGAAATCGTTGAGCACCCAGTCTGTAGGGCAGTGGTGCCGCAACATGCGGCTTTCGGTGGCGTCGTGCGCCTTCTGCAGCTTCAGCTCGTAATAGAGGGAGCGGGCGAGCTGCCAGTGTTCGCATGCCGTCGTGAGGTCGCCTGCCTCGCGATGGATGTCACCCAATTCGACGCGGGCGAGCGCATGCGCCTCTTTCTGACCGAGCCGCGAGGCGACCCAGATTGCCTTGCGCAGTAACTCGGCCGAACGCTGCGGCTTCTCGCCGTCCTTCAGGAGTTGCTGTGCGAGCACGATGCAGAGCCCGGCGAGTTGCGCCTCATCGCCTTTTGCTTCGGCATTGGCGAGCGCGGCGGCCATTTGCGGAGCGGGCGATGGCGGCGGTGGAGGCGGCTCCTCGGCATCCGTCTCGGGGAGCGGGGCGACGGTTGTTGACGGCGACGCTTGCGGGGCCGGAGCTGCCGGATCGACGGGCTTTTTAGCGGGTGCGGGTTGTCGAACTGGAGCGGTGGCCGTGACAGATGGCTGCGCCGCAGCCGGCTGCGGCCGTGACGCACTCTGTGCGGACGTATGTGGAGCCACGGGCGCGACAGCCGCGCGCGGTTGCGTGGGAGCCGCAGCCGAGCCAACCGGCGCGGTAACTGCGCGAGGAGGAGCGGGAGGCTGAGCGACCGGAGGCGCTTCGGCTATCGGGGGCGGCGCGGCCTCACGATCAACGCCTGTTCTGGCGCTGTCGCGCGCTGACCTGCGACTGCTGCGCAAGTAAAGTCCGATCACTATCGCCAGCAGCAAAAACGGCAGCGCCAGGACCAGCGCACCGGCCGGTCCCGTAATATCGACACCCATAATTCAAGTCCCCCGGCGACGCCAATCAACCGACGGCAACCATATCGGGCCGCCCCAACACCGGCAATGCGTCCCCTTGGACGAGCCCGCGTGCTTGACAGGCGGCGGCGATTGGCGGCACTGGCGTCTTGAAGCCAATCAGGAGCCGCCGATGGCCGACCAGCACGACGAAGCCAAGCCGCTGAAGCCCGCGACCGAAGTCATCCATCGCGGGCGCGATCCGTCGGCCAACCACGGTTTCGTCAACCCGCCGGCCTACCGCGGGTCCACCGTGCTATTTCCGACTGTTGCTGAGCTGAAGGCCTACCGCGCCCCCTTCACTTACGGCCGCCGCGGCACCCCGACGACGAAAGCGCTGGAGGAGGCGATCGCCAAGATCGAGGGCGGCGCCGCGACTATACTTACGGCCTCCGGCTATCAGGCGGTCACGACCGCGATTCTAGGGTTCGCGGAAGCAGGCGACCACATCCTGATGGTGGATTCGGTCTATCAGCCGACGCGCAAGTTCTGCGACATGATGCTGAAGAAGCTCGGCGTCGAGACCGAGTATTACGATCCACTGATTGGCCGCGGCATCGCGGAGCTGTTCCGGCCCAATACGCGGCTCGTCTTCACTGAAAGCCCCGGTTCGCAGACGTTCGAGGTGCAGGACATCCCCGCGATCGCCGCTGCGGCGCACGCACGGGGCATTTGGGTGCTCATGGACAACACCTGGGCGAGTCCGCTGCTGTTCAAGCCGTTCGAGCACGGTGTCGACGTTTCGATCCAAGCCGCGACCAAGTATATCGTCGGGCACGCCGACGCCATGCTGGGTGCGGTAACGGCAACCGCGCGGGCGCGGCCCTTCGTGAACAAGGCCAAGGAAACGCTCGGCGTTTGCCCGGGCTCGGAGGAGACTTGGCTGGGCTTGCGAGGGCTACGCACACTCGACGTCAGGTTGGCCCGGCATCAAGTCTCCGGCATCGCCATCGCCGGATGGCTCGAGAGCCAGCCTGAGGTTGCGCGTGTGCTGCATCCCGCACTGCCGAGCGACCCTGGCCACGCACTCTGGAAGCGTGACTTCCTTGGTGCGAGCGGGCTGTTCTCCGTCATCTTGAAGCCGTGCTCGGACGCCGCGGTCGCCGCGATGCTCGACGGGTTGAAACTGTTCGGCATGGGCTACTCATGGGGTGGCTACGAGAGCCTCGTCGTGCCGTTCGACGCTGAGAGCTATCGCACAGCGACGCGCTGGGCCCCGGAGGGACCCGCGCTGCGGTTCCACATCGGGCTCGAAGATGTTGGAGATCTCAAGGCGGATCTGGAAGCCGGCTTCGACCGGCTCCGGGCCACGGCCTGAGTTCAAGCCGCCAATTGGGTTACGCGCGCCTGAGCAATGAGCGCGGCCAAATGACCGCGGGCGGCGACGCACTCGGTATGATCGTGCCCGAGCACCGTCTCGATGATCTCGAGCGATTTGCGGCGCAGCCGCACGGCCGTGTCGATCTCGCCATCCGCGACATGCACGGCGGCAAGCACATGATGCACGCTGGCGAGACCGGGGTGGCGCAGGCCGAGGCGCGCCTCGAACGTGGGCAATGCGGTTTCCAGGAGCTGCCGTGCCTCCTGCGTCATCCCCCGCTGCGCGAGCACCTCGGCAAGTGACGTCATGCTTCCCGCTGCCTGAAGGCTTTTCGGACCGGCCGTGCGGATGAAGCGCGACAGCGCCTCGCGATGCGCGGTCTCCGAGGCCAGTAGCTCTCCATTCATGCGGCGGGCTTCCGCCAGGATCGACAAGGAGACGGCGAGGCCGTTCTCGTTCACCGGCAACTCGCGCCACCGCAGCGACAAAGCGCGCTTCGCGTCCGCAAGAGCATCCTGCACCCTGTTTCGTTTGACGAACAGCAACGCGCGCTCGTCCAGCACGTCAGCAACGCTGCCGGGGTCAAATGCCTCGGACCGCTCCGCGATTTCGAGGGCGCGCCGGTAGCTTGCCTCGGCCTCCCCAAGACGCCCCTGATCGCGGGCGCAATCCGCCCAGTGCCGCAACGGTGCGGCCAACTCGGGAGCCAACTCCCCGCCGGTCTTCTCGGTCACTGCGATCAGCCGGTGCAGAACGCGCTCGGCATCGGCGTGACGGTAGTTCCGCTTCAAGAAAGCGGCGAGAACTCTTGAGATCGCCAAGCACATCGGGATGGCCCGCGCCCAACTGGCGTTCGCGAATGTAGAGGGCCATGCGGTAGCGTCGTTCGGCCTTTGCGAAGCGTCCAGCTTCGCTGTGGTGGTCAGCAAGCTCGGTTAGGCGGGAGGCCAGGTCCTGGCGGATGGACCCGCCGGCAGGCTGGACGGTCGCTGGGGGGAGTTCGGGTAGGGCAACGGCACTCGACGTGGTGATGTTGTCGCGATGCTGCTGAGCGTTCTTTCTCGATCCCGGCTGCTTCCCTGAGGCAGCTTCACCGTCCCCCGTCGATCTGGCATACGAGGAGGCCGGTCGCGGAGCGTTGGCTGCAACGCGGCGCGTGCGTGGCCGTCCCAGAGCCATCCACCACATCATCGTCATGCCCACGAGGCCGAGCGTCACTCGTGGCATCCAATAATCTGGGTTGGCCGCATGCCCCTCATGCCCGCCACGCGATGAGGTCGCCATGGCAATCAGGCCGGTTGCCTGCACCAATATTTGCGATCCACTCGTGTAAACCGTTCGCAGGATCGGGGGTATTTCGCTTTCGGCCTCGGCGACAACGGTCGGAGAGGCAGGCTCGGCGACAGGGGTCTCCGCGACGATCGCTTGGCTCGGTTCGATTGCCGTTTGCTTCTCCGGCGCGTCGGTCGCCTCGGCGACGACAACGGTGGGTTCCCGCTGGAGCGACGCCGGCGTCTCGGGTGGGGCGTCGCTCGGCGCGTGGCGCGCGAAATCGACAGCATGGGCCATAAGCGCGGCGGTCGTCGGCGCGAGCGGCTTCGGGGCCGGAACGCCTTCCGCCAACGTGATCCAGCCCGGAGGTGTGGCTTCACGCGTTCCCGGAGCGGTTTCGGTCTGAGCAGTCGCCGTTGGCATCGCTGCTTCGGCAGTCTCGACGGGAGTCTTGACGGTTTGCGCGGCGATAGCCCTATCGCGGTCCCGGGCGTCGCTGATGAGGTCGCCGGCCAACGAGGCGACCTCTTTTTCGGTCAAACTGCCGACGAAGCCGCGGGGGTCAGCGTATCGCCGGTTGCGACGATAGCGGGCGTCGGTGTAAGTCGGGGCCGAGATGACGATGACGCGGAGTGTCGTCACGCCGCCTCTATGGAAGCCGAGATCCTCGGCGATGCGCCGCGTCACATCGAGCGTGCGAGTCCGATAGAACGGCCCGAAATCGTTAACGCGAACGTGGGCGGTGCGTCCATTCTTCGGATTCCAGAGCAGAAGCTCGGTTCCGTCAGGGTAGACCGAACTGGAAACCCGCCTTGCGCTATCGGCATCGAAGCGCTCGCCGGATGACGTGATGGTGCCGGTGTTGAATCGGTCCCGGCCAGCCTCGTCGTAGAATGAGGCGATAGTGTCCTCGCCCTGGCCGATGAGGCGAGTGACCTCCTCCACCGATCTCACGCGATGGCAGATGCCGCCATAACAGTGGGCTTCACCGGGAACCTTGGCCGTAGCCGGGATGACATGCCCCAGCCAGGTCGCAGCGATCGCAGCGGTGCTGACGCCTGCGAGCCGGATGCCGCGCCGGCTTATTCGCGCAACTCTCGACGCCTCAATGGCTGTTGTTTCAGTCGATTGCATCCATCGTCTCGAAGCGATCGGTTCGGTCACGGCTGCAGGCGCAGAGCTATCCGGCGAGCTCCTTCGCAGAATGCGACCTCAGCCCTGACAAAGGCTTAATACACCTCGTTGATCCAGCCACTTAGCTCCCATGATGGCATATCGGTTTCGTCGTACAAGCGCGATTTACCGCCTTAACCGGTATTCTGCGTTGTAGCGGATTTTATTATCCCTAGGCGGAAATACGAGCCGCAACTCATTCTTTGAGGCTGCATCACGCTCAGCTGCCGACACGGATAAATTCCAGCCTGGCCGGACCTATCGGCCCTTGATCTCGGACGGTTCCGGCGGGGCGGGCGCAGTTGTATCTTGCGCCCCAGGCAGGCTGCCGGTGACGGCTTGGTCGCCGGCATGAGGCACGGCCGGCGCCGGCTGCGGACTTGCGATCGGTGGCGGCGAAGCTGGCTGCAAGGCAGCCGGACGCGTGCAGCCCTTCTTGACCCGCTCCTCCGCCGCTATCCGTTCTTCCTCTGCGCGAAACAGCGGGTTGAACGACAGCCGCGACAGCTTGAACAATTCGTTGGTGTAGGTGGCGCCGCAATCGAGGGCGAATTGGTACAGGTCCGCCATCTTGCAGGCCGTCAGTGCCGCTACGGGATCGCGGCCGCCGAGGTGCTCGTCGTAGGACTTCGTAAGGCAGCGATCGATGTCGGCCAGCGCCGCGACCACATCGTCCTCGAAACTCTGCTCGAGCTTTGCGAACGTCGCTTGTCCCATGACCTCGCGGATCACGAACAGATTCTTCCGGATATTCGTGTTCCAGTCGACGTAGGCTTCGTCATAGGCGCGCTTGCGGTGCGTGATCTCTTCCGCGGGGGCATTTCGGCGGAGTGACGAGACGACCATGCCGGCCCGCGTGCGTCGAGCGTAAAACAGGTTTGCGATATTCTCGATCGATTGCCGGCGACTTTGGTGCTGGGCGTAGGTCTGTGCCAGCCACGCGCCGACGCTCGCCGTCACGAGGCCGTTGATCGCAGCCGAGATAAGGGCGAACAGCATCAATTGCCGACGCTTGAGACCGGCAGTTCGCAGAAGCCCGAAGCCGTATTTTCCCGCCATTCATCCCCCTAACGCTCGGTCAATTGCGCTGACCGCCGCCCCGCGCCCACGACCATAGCACGCAGAGCCCAATCGCCAGCGGCAGGCCGATCACAAGAAATGTCGCGATGGAGATGACGGCACCGAGGAAGAGAAGTCCGAATGCCGCAAACAACAGGACGGCCGCGATCAGAACGCCCGTCCCGGCGAGCCAGGCGCGCCATCCGGTGATCACGGTAGTCTTGCCGTTGCGGGTGATGATGATCGTCCGCGCCATCGTAAGTCTCCCAGCCCAATAGGGAATGTTAACCGCCTCTGAGGCGTTCTGCGATTGGCACGCAATGAAAAATGTTCGCCTAGCGAGCATTTTTTGGATCGAGCGAACGAGTTCGGCGTTCTCAGCGTACGCCGACGACGTTGCACACACGAATTCGCCATGTCTTTCGTTCGAGCGCTTGCTGGGAATCCTGTACTCGGGTATTTTGTTGCGCCGCAGCATGGTGATGGGAGCGGGAAGCGATGTCGCGTTTCTGCAACAGTTTCGGACGCTACGTTCGCGGGCCATGTGAGCCGCCGGACGAACGCGGAAAAGCTGCCACAATCGGTTGCTACCAGCCGGCTTACGTCGAGGCGAAGGCCGCGCAGGCTCAGCACGGCCGGAGGAAGCGTCGCTACGCGATGTAGTCGCGTGTTGGGGTCGAGTGTGCGGTGCGGCAAACACCGGCAGATGCTTTGGAATAGCGGCGCGAGGCAGCAGTGTCAGCATGCGCCGCAATCGGAAACGGAAAGCCTTAAATGTCGACGTCACGGCTGGACCGGAGAACGGTCCTGAAGACTGCTGGTGCCTGGGGTGTGATCGCTGCCATGGCAGAAGCTGCCGCCAATCTTGCTGACGCCACCGCTCAAGGTGGTGGCGCGCCTGCGGCTCCGACCGGCCCGGCGACGTTGCCGGCGGCCGAGCCGTTCAACGTCGACACAGTGAAGAAAGCGGCCGAACGGCTGGCCGCGGCGGAGTTCCACAAGCCGAAGCTCGATCTGCCAGAGCCGTTCAGCAATCTCACCTATGACCAGTATCGCGATATTCGTTTCAGGGTCGATCAGTCGATCTGGCGCGGAGAGAAGCTCGACTACGAGTTGCAACTGTTCCCGATCGGCTTCCTCTACGACATTCCTGTCGACATCTATGTCGTGGATGGTGCGGGCGCGCATCCGTTGAAGGCCGACGGCAAGATGTTCTCGCTCGGGCCGTTGATCAACAAGCCGAACGACGCCGCGCCGTTCGCGTTCTCTGGTTTCCGCATCCACGGGCCGCTCAACCGTTCGGACTACTTCGACGAATATTGCGTCTTCCAGGGCGCCAGCTATTTCCGCGCAGTCGCTCGTGGACAGGCCTACGGCATGTCGGCGCGCGGCCTCGCCATCAATACCGCGCGACCCGGCGGCGAGGAGTTTCCGTTCTTCAAGACGTTCTGGATCGAGCGGCCGAAGCCTGGCGCAACCGAGATCATCGTGCACGCGCTGCTCGACAGCCCGTCAACGACAGGTGCCTACCGGTTTGCGATCCAACCCGGCGCCAGCACGATCATGGACATCGACGCGACGCTTTATCCGCGCAAGGCGATGTCGCACATCGGCCTCGGCTGCCTCACCAGCATGTTTCTTTACGGTGCAGCCAATCGCCGCATTGCCGGTGATTTTCGTCCCGCCGTCCACGACAGCCAAGGCCTTGCCATGCTCAACGGCAACGGCGAGCGTCTCTGGCGGCCGCTCACCAACCCGAAGAAGCTGCAGAGCAGCGCTTTCATGGACAAGGACCCCAAGGGGTTTGGTCTCACTCAGCGCGACCGCTCGTTCCAGCTCTATCAGGATCTCGAAGCGCATTACGAACGCCGGCCGAGCGTCTGGGTCGAGCCGAAAGGCCAGTGGGGCATCGGCTCGGTTGAGTTGATCGAGATCCCGGCAGAGGAAGAAATCCACGACAATATCGTGGCTTACTGGAAGCCGGGTAACGAGCTGCTGCCTGGCCACGTCTACGCTTATTCTTATCGCCTTTACTGGACCGAGCACGTGCCCGTGACGTGGACTGGCGCCCGCGTGCGCCAGACATTCGTGGGCGCAAGCCGCAAGCAAGGCACGCTGCTTTTCGTCGTTGATTTCGACGGCCCGGCACTGAAGGACATACGAGAGCTCCCTGTTGCCCAGGTGATTGCCTCGGCCGGTACGGTGACGAACACGGTCGTCCAGAATAACCCGGAAATTTCGGGAGTTAGGGTCAGTTTCGAGCTGACGCCGGGAGGAACCGACCTAATCGAGTTGCGTTTGGCGCTGAAGGCGAACGACCAACTGATCTCCGAAAGCTGGCTTTACAGATGGACGAAATCATGAGCGAGACGCCGGATCGCGGCGAAGGGGCGGTTTTGACCGACCTGGGCCCGACGGTTACGCCTCCGGTAGTGCCGGCTCCGGTAGCGTCGGCTGTGAATCAGGGCGTCGCCCCGCAACGCGATGCCAGCGCGCCCGATCTGCTGCCGACGGAAAGCCCGCTCGAGATGCCCGAGCAAGATTTCAAGCGCCGGTTAGAAGTTCCACGGGTCACGCACCGGCGTGCCTACTGGGTGCCTCGCGCAGCCGTCTTCGCGGGCGCGTTGCTGCTGACCGGCGCCTTTGCTTACGAACTTTACGCGGTGCTGTCGTTCGTCAGGATGACGCCGATTCAGGTCGTGTTCCTGGTGCTGTCGACCATCGCTTTCGGTTGGATCGCGCTTGGCTCGCTGTCCGCTGTGATGGGCTTCCTGCCGCTGTTCGCCGATGAAAAGGCCGACACGATCGATTTGCCGAAAGTGGATGCACCGCTGTCTCACAAGATCGCGCTGCTGTTCCCCGTCTACCACGAAAATCCGGCCCGCATTGCGGGCACGATCGCCGCGATGGCGGGCGAGTTGGCCGAACTCAACCGATCGGCTCAGTTCAGTGTATTCATCGTTTCCGACACTCGCGGCGAAAAGGACGGCGTGAAGGAAGAAGCTGCCTACCGCGAGCTGAAACAGCGTCTGGCGGGCACCATTTCGGTTTTCTATCGGCGCCGCCGCGACAACACTGCGCGCAAGGCTGGGAACATCAAGGATTGGGTCGAGCGCTTCGGCGGCGGCTACCAGAGCTTTATTATTCTCGATGCCGACAGCGTGATGGCCGGCGAGACCGTCGTCCGCCTCGCTCTCGCAATGGAACGGGATCCGCTCGCCGGACTGATCCAGACGGTCCCGCGCCTCACCGGTGGCACGACGTTGTTGCAGCGGCTGCAGCAGTTCGCTTCCAATGTCTACGGTCCGGCAGTCGCTGCTGGTCTCGCCTTCTGGCATCGCGATCAGGGCAACTATTGGGGGCACAACGCCATCATCCGCACGGTCGCGTTTGCCAGCGCCGCGGGGCTTCCGCACCTTCCCGGCAAAGCACCATTCGGCGGCCATATCCAGAGTCACGATTTCGTCGAGGCTGTGTTGCTGCAGCGCGCGGGTTAGGGCGTGCACATGGTGCCGACCCTGCACGGGTCCTACGAAGGGTTGCCGCCTAACTTGATGGACCTCGTCGTCCGAGATCGCCGCTGGGCACAGGGAAACTTGCAACACCTGTCGATCGTCGGTCAGGGCGGCATCACCACCATGGGGCGGGTGCACCTCGCGATGGGCGCGATGTCCTATCTCGTATCGGCGATCTGGGCGCTCTCGCTGGCCGTCGGCGTCGTGCTGACGCTGCAGAGCCAGCAAATGATTCCGAGCTACTTCGAGGACAGCAAGACGCTGTTCCCGATCTGGCCTGTGATCGACCCTGGCGCCGCGCTGAGGCTGTTCATCGCCACGATCATGGTCGTCATGCTGCCGAAGGCGCTGGGCTTGGCGCTCGAGATCAAGCGGGTGCGCCGTGCTCGCGAGAGAGGTGGCGTTCCGCGCGCATTCGTCGGCGTGTTCACTGAGACGATTTTTTCCATGCTCGTGGCTCCGGTGCTGATGTGCACGCAGACCGTGGCGGTGATGCAAATCCTCGGTGGGTTCGACTCCGGCTGGAAAGCTCAGCGCCGCGACGACGGCGGCATCCCCTTTGCCGATGCGATGAGAATTCCACTGGCGGCATATGGTCGTCGGTGTCGTGCTCGTGTTGCTGTGCTGGTATTCGTCGCCGGGCGTCATCGCCTGGATGGCGCCGGTGATCCTGGGTCTGCTGCTGGCTGCGCCGCTGAGTTGGCTCACGTCGCGCAATGCCGGGCGGTTGATGTCGAAAATCCTGTCGACCCCGGAGGACCGGAATTGCCCCGCGATTCTGCGGCGGACCGACCGGTGCGCGGAGGAATGGACCGTGCGGATCGCCGAACTTGCGCGCCGCGGAGTCACCAGCGCCACAGGAGGTCCGCAGGAGCCGCAGCCCCCTTTAGCGGACTTGCCGCGCGCCGCGTGAACAGTGCGATGACGCGCGTCTGATCAGGTCTTCTTCACATCACCGGTGCCCGGCGGGCGACGCAAAAGCTCCGCCGCTATGTCGCGCGCCCGAACCGGCGGTGCCGAAAGGTAGGGGAGGGGCCGGCACACCTCGACTGCGGTCGCTCCGACCCGCGCCGTCAGGGCGCCGTTGAACGCGCCTTCCCCCAGTCGGCGGGACAACCGGCGAAGCACATCCTGACCGATGAATTGTCCAAGAAGGTCATCAGTCAGAGCGATGCCGCCCGTCGCAATGATGTGCGTAATCACCATGCGGGCGAGGCGCAGCGAACCGAGGGTGCCGGGGCGTCCCCCGTAGAGCCCGGCGACAGTTCGGAGCATGCGCAGGTTCTCGACCGCGACATAGATCACGGCGATCCAGGCGATCGGGCTCATCGCCGTCACGGTGCCGATGCGCTTGGCCGACTTCAGGATCGTGCGCCGTGCTTCCGCATCGAGCGGCGCCACCACCTCCCGATCGGCCAGCGACAGCAGCTCGCCCGGATCGTGCACGTCTTTTTCGTGATCGGCGAGCCGAGCAAGCCGCCACTTCATCTCCGGCCGCGCTCGAAAGAGGCTCTTGAGGTGTCCAATGGCACGCCGCTCGGCCTTGAGATCCCGTTTCACGAGCGCGGTTTCGACCTCGCGGCGCATCTCCTTCAGGCGCGACAGTCGCATCAAGCCCATCAACTCGCGGAGGACCAAAACGACTGCCGAGAAACAGGCGATGACGAGTAGCCCAAACGCCGTCCAGCCGACCCAGTCGTCGCGGGACAGGGTGACGCTGACAAACCGGCTGAACCACACCCCAGCCGCAAGGCCGGCCAGGGCGAGCAGCGCCGAAAAAAGGATAGAGCCCCAGCGGATGCCGCGCCGGACATCGACTGCGGCTGCCCGCGGCGTAGAGGCTGCCGCAGCCGTCGCGGGTCGGACCGGCTCCGGTTGCGGCTCGGGAATTGCCGTCGTCTCCGGTACCTCCAGCGCCGGATCGTCCAGCGAAAAGGCGCGAGGTCCACGGCGAGGCGCATCCGGTGGCGGTGTCGTCGTCATTCGAGGCGGTCCCCGATCAGGAATTCGATGGCTCGGTCGAGCCGGATATGCGGGGCGGCAGGGTATTCCCCATCGGCGCCAGGCGGGCTCACGCGCGGTGGACGAAAGCGAACGAAGCGAACATCGTCAGGCCCGATCGGCGGGCGGCCCTGCGCCACGGCCGCCCGAGCGTCTTCCGGCAAGTCACCCGGAAAAACCGCGGTTTCTTTCACCCCGTCAAACACCTGGCGGCCAATCCGTTCTCCCGGCATCGGCACCCCGATGATGACGGGCAGTTCTTCCTTGCCTTGGCGCACGACGCCCTCGCGGGTGGCGCGCAGTGCGGCCATCGCCATCACTCCGACAGACGCCCCGGCAGCATTGGCACGGATAATCGCGCGATCGGTAATGAGGCGGAGCGCGGCTTCGAGGCGATCATGGCTGGTGTGGTGCAAATGATCGGCCTTCGTGGCGGCAAATAGCAATTTGTCCACGCGCCGCCGGCCAAGCAGCGTATCGAGCCAGCTTCCAGCACCGGGCTGGAAAGTTCGCAGCACGGCTTGGAGCGCGACCTGCAACTCGGTCAGTGCTGTAGGGCCGGCATTCAGCGCCCCGAGTGCATCGACCAGCACGATCTGCCGGTCGAGGCGGCTGAAATGTTCTCGAAAGAATGGCCGCACGACGTTGGCCTTATAGCTCTCGTAGCGCCGCGCCAACATACCGGCGAGGGAGTTGCGGGCCGGGTCGGATCCGCATGGCAGCGGGAAGAAAGTCAGCTGCGGCGAGCCGGCAAGATCACCCGGCATGAGGAAACGGCCGGGCGTCAGCGTCCGCAAGGCGTGCTCCTGGTCACGCGCGGATTCGAGGTACGCCGTGAATAGCTTCGCGCCCGTTAGCGCGACCTGTTCGTCGACCGGAGCACTGGGATCGAGCGTCCGCAGGAAGTCGAGGAACGGTCGCGACGATGCCGCGCGATCGGCTGCAGACGCCAGCGCCACGGCTTCGCTGGCCCAGGTCGAGTAGGACTTTTCCATCAGCGACAGGTCGATCAGCCACTCGCCTGGATAATCGACGATGTCGACGTGCAGGCGCGACAAGCCCAAGCTGCCGGCGCAGCCAGTTTTGCGGCTGATAAGGGATCGTGACGCGTAGCTCGGCAATGGCGCGGGTGCTGTCCGGCCACTCCGGCGGCTGCCGGGCGAGAGCGGCGAGGTGCCCCTCGTAGTCGAATCGCGGCACCGCGTCGTCCGGCTGCGGCTCGAGATAAGCGCCTTGGATGCGACCCTGGGACTGCGCCGCGAAGAAGGGAAGGCGGCCGCCGGTCACCAGACTGCGCACGAGAGCTGTAATGAACACGGTCTTGCCCGACCGCGAGAGGCCAGTGACGCCTAGGCGCAGCGTGGGGGTGAGAAGATCGTTGAGATAGTCGCCCGCGCTGCGGACGGCATCGGCGGCGGCGGGGGGCAGGCTCGAGAGCGACAAGGGAACCTCGAAAAGTCCCCGTCTTGCGTTCGCTTGAGACTTGCTTCGGCGTGGGGACCGTTGAACGATCCCTAGGTAGGTACATATTCCGCCCGCGGCAAGGCAAGACCTCGCCGCCGGCGGAGGTTACGGCATCATCCGTAGAACACGACGACGACGCTGGTCGCCATCACTACGAGCCCCATCACGATGATTGCGCCGCTGCGCAGAAACTCGCTCATGACATCTTCTCCAGGGTCACTGCCCTCAGCTTGCCCTCGACACTAGCGAAGGCCGTCTGAACGGGGTCTGACGCCGATCTTCATCGGCTGTTCATCTGGACGGCCACCGAGGGCCGCAATTGACGATCGGATACGGTCCTTCACAACCTTGCCGCGAGCTGCATCGGCTCCGAAAAGCCGGGCAGCGCGAATAAGGATTGAACCACAGCAGGTGCTAAGGGATCGTGTGGGCCGGACTTTTGCGCGGAAATCGCAGCGCAACAATGGCAAACTGTGCGACGCAGCGAATAAACTGTGATGCGGTGGCGCAAACGCATCAACGCATTGCGCATGCTGCAGAATTTGGCCGAATGCAGCTCTTTCGAATCGCTATTTACATGCAGCCGCTTAACGCTATTTCGGCTCATCGCGGGGTTCCGCTGGCGGATTCCAGGAACGGTCTCGCATGGCGATGGTGGCCCGCCGGAATCCGAGCTGCTGCTCGGAAATCCACGGAAGTGTGCGCTCGAACTCGATCGGCTTCGGCTTGGCATGGAATAGCCAGTCGAGAACGTCCGGATGCGACGGGTCCGCGGTCTGCAGCGTCAGCGTGAACCGGAAGTCGCCGGCGTCATCGACCAGCTTGGGCAGCGGGTTGCCGATGGGATAAAATCGCACGGTGTCCGAGAACGTGGCCCGGCCCGGGATGCTCAAGGGCGCGAACGAGCGGTTCGTGGTGTCTGCCGAGTGGGGGTGATCACCGAGGTAGGCGCTATAATAGCGTTTCGACTTGCCGGATTTCATGTCCGTGACATCGAGTTCCATCGCCAGCACGGTGCCGGTACGCGCGCCGTCGTTGAGCACCGTCACGGGGATCGCAAACAGCTCGATGTCGCCGCCGCTGTCTCGGGCATAATGCATCACGGGCGGAACGAAGGCCGCCAGCTTCGGCCGCTTCAACACCGTCTCGTAGAAGCTGACGCCCGAGAATGCGAAGGCGAACGCCGAGATCAGCGTGGCCATCCGGTTGCCGCGCGAAGCAATGCGGGCGATGCCAGGAAAGCTCGTAATGCCCGCGCCAAGGCCCGTGTCCGGTGACGTCATCCCTCGCTCCCCAGCCCGGGCGGCGTGCGCCCGATGAAAATACCGGGCGCAGATTACGCGTTCAATTTCGACCGTGGCATGGCGGAGGCGTCAATTGACGCGGCGGGTGAGCAAGCTGCGGCGATGGCTGCATCGTGTGGCTCGCTCATCCAGCGTCGCAGCACATAGTGCACGGGCGCGAACAACAGTGACGGCAACGCGGCCATCAGCAGCAGGAGCCATGCCCACCCAGGCATCCACGTCTGAGCGGTCTTATCGTTCAAGCCGTAGACGTAATTGATGTTGACGGCGGCGGCGCCGGCATTCGGGTTCGGCGGCGGCATGAAGAAATAACAGATGAGAAGGACGCCGAGCGCCAGCGCTGTCCAGTTGCGGAACGCACGCGCGTCGTAGCCTAGGCGCCAGACCAGGAACAGCAACAAGAACGGCAGCCAGCCGTGAAAAAGCGATAGCGCCCGCAAATGCAGTGGCAGCGACTGGTCGAACATGTAGTCGGTCATGCCGACGATCGGGTGGCCCAGCATATTGGCGAACAGGTCGGCGACCCACAGAGCTTGCGGCGCCAGGATGCCGACAGTAGGCATCGACGCCAGCAGAGGGCTCTCGAGCCAGATCGCAGCCAGCGTCACAAGCAAGGCGAGGTCGCAGAAGTAGAGGAAGTTAGCCGGCCCGTAGTTGACCCAATAAATCGGCACGAGCACGACCACGAAGGCGGTGTAGGCAACCTTCAACCATAATGGCAGGCGGGGTTCTCGGCTCGGCATAACGGGTCCCGTTTGCATGAATATGTTGCAGCGTTGGACACCGTTATTGTTTAGCGGCAAGTCAGACCGCGTCGCTGCCCAGAGTGTACGCTCAAGCATTCTGACGCAAGACGATGTCGATCGACACCAACAATCAGATAAGCGCGGGCAAAATCCCCCGATGCTGCTGCAAAAAACAATCTCCCATCGTCTGCTTCTCGAAATTACCGAGCCGACGCGCTTTTCAAATTGCGAGTTCCGTTGCGCGCTGAAGAGGTTGGTCAATTCGCTGCGTGAGAGCTTGCATCGCGCGCGCTCGGCAAGCATTCTGGTCTCAAGACGGCCCCGCAAGGAAGCAGTGAAGCCGTCGCGGCAAAGGCGCTGGCTGGCGACCCTTTCGACCGGCTTGCCTGTCGGTCGCGAGACTTCTGCCCGGGCGGTAAATCATGCCGGATCCAGGGAGAAGCAACATGAATCAAATCGACGTCGAAGGCGGGTGCCTTTGTGGCGCAATCCGTTATCGCATCAGCGGAAACGTGCTGGGCGAGGTTACCTGCCACTGCCGCGACTGCCAGTACGTTTGCGGCGGGGCGCCGGCCTACGTCATCGCCGTGCCGAAGAAATCGATCGAGATGCTGCGCGGCGAGCCGGCGCGCTTCGAGAACACGGCGGAGAGCGGTGCCCGACGCATCCGGCAGTTCTGCCCGAATTGCGGGACGCCGCTTTTTGCCGAGAACTCGAAATATCCGCAGGTCGTGTCGGTCAAGGTCGGCAGTCTCGACAACTCCACCTTCTTCAAGGCGGCCGCCCAACTTTGGACCGGGTCGGCGCCACCGTGGCACGAGATCGACCCGGAGGTCCCAGCCTTCACCAAGGGTCCCGAAAGCGCTTGATCGAGGCGAGCCGAGGTGACGCGCCACCCCGGCTCGGAATCGTCAACCCGACACCTTCTCCAGCACCTCGCCTCGCGTTTCGACGCCGAGCAGGAACACGAGCACGGCAGCGATGATGAAGCTGCCCGCTCCCAGGGAGAACACGCCGAACACGCCGATATCCTGCTTGATCATGCCAATCATGATCGGGCTAATGATCGCGCCGACGCGGCCCGCGACCGAGGCGAAGCCAGCTCCTGTCGAACGCGCGCGCGTCGGATAGAGCTCAGGCGTGTACGCGTAGAGGCAACTCCACATGCCGAACATGAAGAACTGCATGATCCAGCCGGCAACAAACAGCCGCGTCACCGGCAGTCCGAATAGCGTCGCGACCTCAACATCGGATGCGGTGCCGTAGATGTAGGCGGTCACCGCGCACATCACGAGAAACAGCACGGTGGTGGGCTTGCGGCCGAGTTTCTCCAGGCCATAAGCCGCCAGTGCAAAGCCGGGAATACCGCCGGTCGTGATCAGAGTCACGAAGCCGACCGATTTCACAATCGAATAGCCTTTCTCGCCGAGCAGTACCGTGATCCAGGAATTGAGTCCGAAGAAGCCGAGCAGGGCAAAGAACCAGAGGCCAGCGGCCATCACCGTGCGACCACGGTAATCGTGCGAAAAAATGGTTGCCCACGGGTTCTGTCTGTGCGGCGGCGCGCTCAGTTGCTGGGCCGAAGGAAGCGGTTTTCCGGTCCTTAGTTCGACCTCTCGTTCCATGGTCCTCATCACGCCGTCGGCCTCATCGAGACGGCCTTTCTCAGCCAGCCAGCGAGGAGATTCAGGGATATTACGGCGCACCACGAAGACGACCGCCGACAGCAGCCCCACAGCGACGAAAACCCATCTCCAACCGAGATAGGGCAACAGGAAGTAGCTGATCGAGCCGGACAACACGAATCCAACCGCCCAGAATCCCTCCATGATCGCGATGTACTTGCCGCGCACGTTGGCTGGTACGAACTCGGACACCATAGCCTGTGCCACCGGCGCCTCGCCGCCAACTCCGACGCCGATCAGGAAGCGAAAGAACATCAAGGCGCTGACGCTCCATGAGATCGCAGCGCAAAGACTCGCAACGCCCCACACGAGCATCGTTGCCTGGAAAACGATTTTGCGGCCGAACATGTCCGAGGATGTGCCGGCGATGAGATTACCAACGAGCTGCCCCAGAAAGGTCATGGACGCGAGAAAGCCCGCTTGCTCAGAGGTCAATCCGAACTCCTTTATCAGCGACCCGAGCAAAAACGTCAGCAGTGCGACGTCGATCTGGTCCACGAGCCAGGCCGATGCAATGATGCCGAATATTTTGCGTTGATAATTCGTCATGGGCAGGCGTTCGAGCCGGCCGGGAATGTTGACCTGAGCTGCTTTTTCTATTTCCGCCGCGGTTGTCAGCGGAATGCTTCCCGCTGGCGTGCTAACTGCCATCGTTGCTTCCTCCAGTTTTTGAGTTTCGCGACATTTCTCGTGGTTGAATGACACGCTGGACCGGAATGGCGGGAGTTGCCTCCGTTATGCTTCGCTGGGAGAGCGCCACTCCGGCCAACACGATGACGCCGCCCAAAATCTGCAAGGAATCGAGGCGTTCGCCGAACACGAGCCAAGAGGCGAAGGCGGCAACAACCGGCTGCATCAGGAGAACGCTCGAGGCGGTATTAGCTGGCAATGCCCGGAAAGAAAATGCGATGAGCCCCTGGCCGGCGGCGTGAGTAACCAAGGCGAGTGCAATCAGAACGGCCCATCCACGCGCCGTATGCGCGACCATACTCTCACCGTTTGCAATCGCCAGCGGCCACAAGCAGAGGGCGCAAAAAAACGTGCTGATCGTCATGATTGGCCCGGTCGCGATCCGCTGCCGAAGACGGCCGACCGCAATGAGGTAGCCGCCGTAGCAGGCGCCAGCCGAGAGCGCGAGTAGGTTTCCCAACAGCTCGTGGCCGCCCTTGCTTGAAGGATGCCCAATCAATAGCACGACGCCGAATAGCGCCAAGGCAAGGCTCCGCGCAAACCGTACAGAGAGGCGCTGACGAAAAAGAAGCCAGCCCGCAATGCCGGCAAAACACGGGGCCAAATTGAGAAAGAGCGTGGAATTGGCGACGCTTGTGAATCGCAACGACCAGTGCAGAAATGACAAATCGGCCGCAAACAAAGCGCCAGCTGCCGCAATCGCCGCGATGCTCGAGATGCCAAGGGGCGTCTGGGCTTCACCCGCGCCAGAGGACATGTAACGCGACAGCAAGTGAATTACGGGCACGGCAAGAGCAACGCGATAGAATGCCGTCGCCGTTGGGGGAAGTTCACTCAGTCGAACAAGGATTGGCGAAGAGGCGAGGACGATAGCGCCGGCGATCAGTGCAACCGCCGGCACAAAACTGACAGATCGAGGCGCGGCGGAGTTCACCGGCGATGCCACCCGTGTCTCCTCCGCGTCTTTTCTAGCGATAGAGTTCGATTTCCGGCCTCGGGTCGGGAACGAAACCCTTGCGGTTCGGCATTTCGACCTTGGGAAGGCTCGCCGCGTCCATCACCGCAGTTTTAGGGATGATGTTGGCTTCACCCAGAATGTAGGCGGTGACGGCATAGACTTG
The DNA here is from genome assembly GCA_963847435.1 of uncultured Alphaproteobacteria bacterium. Lineage (GTDB taxonomy): Bacteria > Pseudomonadota > Alphaproteobacteria > Rhizobiales > Hyphomicrobiaceae > CAWJZR01. The sequence continues at coordinate 36,834 of CAWJZR010000005.1, forward strand.
GTCGTCCGTCAAATTGCCTGGCGCATTGAACGGCATCGCCCGCTTGACGTAATCGAACAGCGTCGACGCGTAGGGCCAATAGCTTTCGACGGTTTTGACCGGCGCGGCGCTTGCGAGGCTGCCGCGGCCTCCAATCAGCTTGTCACCTCCCGCTCCAGGAGGCGGCAAGCCTTCCAGCTTTTCGCCATGACACGCCGCGCAACTCTCTGCGTAGACTTTCTTGCCATCCTCATAGGAACCCTTGCCCGGAGGCAATCCGTGGCCATCGGGTTGCGCGGAAAGGCCTTTATAAATGGCGATCTCCTCGTCCGTCGGCGTTGCTCCGAATCCATAGCTCCAGGCGTAACCGCTGGTTTCAGAAAACGCGACCGTCGCAGAGAGGCAAAGCAGGGTCGCTGCCAACACTATTTCAGACTTGGACATTGGTCACGCTCCCGTCGGCTGCAACGCCCCAGCTGAAGATCGCATTGAGGTGGTAGAACGAGCCGAATTTCCCGTTTGCACCGCGAATATCGACGAGGTGTTTCAAGGTCGGCTGGATGTAGCCCGTCTCGTCGGTGCAGCGGCTTTGCAGCACGGCCGGCTTGCCGTCCCAGACCCATGGAAAGCGGAACCGCGTCGTTGCGAGCGGCACGATGGGATCTTGCAATGCCGCAAGCGCCCATGTCTTACCGCCATCGGTCGAGACCTCCACCCTTTCGACTTTCCCGCGACCTGTCCACGCCAATCCTGTGACCTCGTAGAAGCCGGGGCCGGGCAGTTTCATTTCACCGGATGGGAAGGTGATGACCGACTTTGCCTCCATGGTGAACGAGAACTGGCGCGCCGTGCCGTCTTTCATAAGATCGGTATATTTAGAGGTCTCTTCGCGCGTCATGAACGGCTTGTCCGAGATCTCCAGGCGCCGCAGCCATTTAATCATCGTGTTGCCTTCCCAGCCGGGAAGCACGAGGCGGAGCGGGTAGCCCTGTTCAGGCCGCAAGGCCTCGCCGTTCTGCCCATAGGCGATAAAGCCGTCGGACAATAGCTTCTCGAGCGGGATCGAGCGCGTCATGACGGCACTATCTGCGCCTTCGGCCAGCACCCATTGGGCGCCCGGTTTCAAGCCTATTTCGCGCGCGATCGTCGCGAAGCGAACGCCTGTCCATTCCGTATTGGAAAGCAGACCATGCGTGCCCTGCACGGTCTTCAGCGTCGGTACTTTCCATTCCGTAAGGCCGTTGCCCGAGCATTCGATGAAGCAGGTCCGCGTCATCGACGGGAAACGCTTGATATCGGCGACGCTGAATTTTTTTGGCCGCTCCACCATGCCATGCACGAGCAGCATATGCTTGCTCGGATCGATCGTTGGAATGCCGCCGTGGTGACGCTCGAAATGCAGACCCGACGGCGTGATCGTCCCGAGGCTCTTGTCGAGGGGACTGAACGTCCACGAGCTGATCGCCGTAGCAGTCGGAAAACGCGAACGGACCTCGGTCTCGAACTGGGAGCGTGATCCGTAGCCGCCGTCGGCGCCCGTATCGGCGCCGGGCTCCTTGGTCGGATCCGCCGGCACCTTTCGCGCAACCGCACCCGGAGGAGGTTTCACCGCTTCCGCTGATGCTTGATTGACGCGTGTCGCGAAGGCTGCCCCGGCTATGGAGCCGGCTGCAAATAGCATCCCGCGACGGCTGGGCGTCGGAGCGGCGGCCGGATTGGGAAACATGCCCTTGCGGCAGTCGCACTCTTCGAGGGCGTCCTTGCGGGCCGCCAGCAACTCGCGCTCAGCCGCGATCATCTGCTCGGCTATTCGAGCCGTCTCTGGGTCGTACCCCTGCTCGGAAAGGTCCGGATAGACCGCTCCCGTCGTTAAACGAGCCATGCACTCCTCCCTGGGTCGAGAGGCAGTTCGAACGCCGCGGACAGCTCCTGGCAAAGACGTGAAGAAATGCAGGCGAGCCCGAGCGCGCAAATGCCTCTTCTTTTGTCGTCCGATTGCAGGCTAGGCTTCTACGGACCAAAGCATCAAGTTGATGCGGCCTATCGGAAAGAAGAAGAGGACTATGTTGCGCCGCTCCCAAAAGTTACCGAAACGACTGCGTTTTCGGGATTATATCCACGAATACAATCAACAATTCTTTGCCGTCACGAACCAGACTGCGGCTGTCAATGGCACCATTGCGCCGTCGAGGAATTGTGCAAGCGATTCCCGGATCGCGTTGGCTGCGGCTGCTTTCAATTCGGCAGGTTGTCCGTCAATTGCGCGGCTGGCCGGACCGATGGACACGGCTGCCTCCACCGCGGCTTCGAGACCGCCGCCGCATGCAAGATCCAGTGGGAAGTCATACGGCGTCATTTCGATGGATGTGAAGCCCGCCTCGTCGAGGATGCGGCGAACGCGTTCCTCTTTCGCGAAGGAGAATGGACCAGGATCGTCGGGCGCCATCTCCGGCAAACGCGGCACGTGCTGATACGCGGCCTGCAGAGGCACCATGAACCACGGATTTGCACGCGGCTCACGCCAGCACACGAAAACCAGACGGCCGCCGGGACGCAGCGCGGTCCGCATATTCGCAAACGAGACCTCGGGACGCGCAAAAAACATAACGCCAAAGCGGGAAAACAGCAGATCGGTGTTCTCTCGCTCGAAAGGGAAGTCGGTGGCATCGGCCTCGATGAACTCCGCGCCGTTTCGGACGCGATGGCGAGCCCGCGCCAGCATCGGTGCCGAGACGTCGATGCCGAGCACCTTGCCGGCGCTACCGACCTGACCGGTGAGTTCGAGCGTCGTCTGTCCGCAGCCGCAGCCGATGTCGATGACGTGCTCGCCGGACGCCGCCGCGGCCCGCTCCAGAACCAGACGCGAGATCGGCGCCAAAAGGGCGTCCTGCCGCTCTTGTCGCTCAGTCCATCGCTGCCCAGCTTCGCCGTTCCAATAAGCGATCTGGTCCGCGTTCAGCTCTTGCATTTCTGAAGCCTTGTTTTTGGTGTCTTGCCCGCATTGGCGATAGGTCCTCGCCACCGGACGCACGCGAACCTTATTCGCGGTTTCAATCACACGATAGGAACTTTTGATCGGGCTCGCACCTAAGCGTCTGCTAAATTGCGACCAGTGGCGTCACCCTTTAAGCTGCCACGCGGCGCCGAATGTTACGAACGAAAGCAGGAGACGCCAAGCCTCTCGGACGTAAAAGCGTTTTGCTAACTGCCGGAGCTCCTCGCCGGCAGCCACGCGCGGGCGGTACTCGTCGCGGGTGCCGTCCGCGAATTCTGGAGCGCCAGGAAACGCAAGGATCTTCCATGTTGACCCAGACCAAAGCCAAAATCGCGCTCCAATCGAAAAGTGGTGTGGCCGCGTTCGAGTGCAGCCCTGGTGAGCGGCTGCTATTCGCTGGCCTGGCACAAGGGCTGTCGCTTCCCTACGAGTGCGCAACGGGCACGTGCGGCACTTGCCGCGGGCGGGTGATGGAAGGGAATTTCGAGACCGCGTGGCTGGAGGCTCCAGGGGGTGCCAAGCTCAAGCGCGATAGGGGCGACGTGCTGCTCTGTCAGACGCATCCCGGCTCCGACTGCGTCGTGCGCGTGGCGGCCAACGTGGCCCAGGTCACTGCCGGCCCCCTGCCGATGCGCCGCTCCGGCCGCGTCGAAGTTGCTCGCCTTCTTACGCCCGATGTCATGCACGTCGAGATTGAGCTTTCGGTGCCGATGAGCTTCGCCGCCGGCCAGTTCGTCGTCGTCGAAACGCCAGCAGTCAAGGGCGGTCGGGCCTACTCGATGGTCAACCACGGCGAAGAGCTCAATCGGCTCTCGTTCGTCATCAAACGCAAGCCAGGTGGAGCATTCGGCGACTGGCTTTTCCAGGCCGCTGCAGCCGGAGCTGAAATCTCGCTATTCGGACCGCTTGGCCACGCGGTTTGGCGCCCCGAGGAGGATCGCGATTGGCTGGCGATCGCCGGCGGCTCCGGCATCGCCGGCATCATGTCGATCATCGATCACGCGACGCGGGCTGGCCACTTCGAGAGGCGCCGCGGCCACGTCTTTTTCGGAGTGCGCACTCTCGCCGACGCATTCTATGTGGACGAGCTTGCCGACTACGTTGCGCGCTCGAACGGTAATCTCGAAGTGACGGTCGCCCTGTCCCACGAGCCTGTAGCTCCGGGCGCCGAACTGAAGGGGCTCCGCCTCGGTCAAGGCTTTGTGCACGACGTCGCCCGCGCGGCCATGAGCGGACGCTACGGCGACACCACCGCCTTCCTGGCTGGCCCGGGTCCGATGGTCGACGCCGCCATTCGCATGCTTCTGGTCGAGGCTAAACTGCCGCCCGATCGTCTCCGCTATGACAAGTTCGGTTGAGCCGGTCCTACTGCATTACCCACCACCGCAAGAAGCAGACCAAGCGTGCGCTCAGCCATCAGGTGAAGCGTCAACGGAGATTTGACATGACGTTAAGACCGCCGATCGTCGACCTGCGTAGCCGTCCGAGCTGGCTGCACAAGTTTTTCGGCTCGACGCCGAATACGCCTGAGTTCGATACGGTCCGGTGGCTCAACAAGCGTGTCGGCACCTCAGCCGGCAACATCGATCACTTTACGCGATCGAACGATATTGAAAGCTTCACCGGGGAAATGGACGCGGCCGGGATTTCGGTCGGCGTTATGGTCGCCCGAAACACGCCGACCGTGCGCGTTAGCAACGACGACGTTGCAGAAGCGGCGCGCCAATCGGCTGGGCGCCTCATCGGCGTCGCTTCGGTCGACCCCCAGGAGCTCGGAATCCGGGCCGCCCTCGATGAGGCCGAACGAGCCGTTCGCACTCTCGGCTGCCATGGCCTCAACATCGACGCCGCTTTCTACAAGACGCCGCTTGCTGCCGATGCGCCGCAATTGCTGCCGCTTTACGAGGCCTGCCTCGCACTAGGCGTGCCCGCGTTCGTGCTGACCGGCCCGACCACACCCGACCTGCGGCTCAACGATCCCTTCGCCATCGATCGCTTGGCGGCGATGTTCCCGAAACTGCAGATCGTCGTCTGCCACGGTTGCTACCCGCACGTCGATGCCATGGTCGGCGTCGCGTTTCGCCGCGAAAACGTGTTCGTCTCCCCCGACATGTACATGTTTTCGCCCGGCGGGAAGCTCTACATCGAAGCGGCCAACGGGTTCATGCAAGACCAATATTTGTTCGGTTCGTCCTATCCGTTCCGCCCGATGGCGCAGGGGGTCGAAGATCTCCTGGCGTTCGAGTGGAAGCGCGAGCCGCTGGAGAAGGTCGCCTACAAGAATGCGTGCGGTCTCCTGAAGCTCGACGCGGCCGCGCTGGCAAAAGTCCGCACTTGAGAGCATTCCGGCGGAGCGGTCGGGGTGCCTCGTGTCAGCGACGGCGCATCCCGACCAGTGCCGACGATAGCACCCCGATCACTCCACCCAACGCCACGGTCGCGATGCCGTAGAGCACCGGCTGGGAGTTGGCGAACTGGTAAACGGCCTGTTCGAAACCTGCGCGTGCGAAGGCGACCTTGGTGTCGTACCGCGCCATCAGGGCGCCGCCGCGAAACAGGAAAAACGCCACATCGAGATTGCCGACAGGAATGTTTGGCGGCAGGTTGATGTCACCACGAAAAAGGCTCTTTCCAAGGAATTCGATACTGCCGTCCTTGCGAACGAAATAGCGCTCGCGAGCCCCAATTTTCAGGGCCGCCTCGCGGAATTCGCCGACGCGGATCGATTTCGCTCCTGCAACTTCGCTCAGAGCCGCTGAGATCGGGATTTCCCGCAACCCGATCCCGTTCTCTGCCAGCACCTCTTCGGAGGCTATTCCCTCGAGGGCTCGCGTCGAAAGCACAGCATAGAACACCGGTACCTGCTCATATTCAATACTGCGCCTGTTGATCCAAATTCCGGCTACGCGTTCCTTTTTGCGAACGGTCATGTTGGAGAGCTGGCCCTGCACGATCGCTACAACGTCGAGCGGACCGTGAACTGTGCCGGGCGTTTCAGAGACCGCCGTCGCGCTGCCGAAGATGACGACCCGCGCCCCTGAGAAGTCGAGGGAGACCGGAATTGCGCGGGTAGAGACGTCTGCTTCCAGCAGGTAGCCATTTTGGAGATGCGAAACGGCGCGGCGATCGTAATCGGCCTTCTGTTTTATCGCAGCGGCGTCGGCGACGTTCTGCGTTCTCCCTGGTCCAGCCCAGGGCGACAGCAGCGAGCCCGCCCAGTAGGAGGGCCGACAGAACGATAATCTTCGTGAGCGGCGGTAGGTTCACTGTCATTCCCCGCCCCCACGGCGCTCATAATTCACCGAATAGAGGTTCTCCGGCGTGGCGATAAGGTCGAACGCCATTCGAGCCGAAACCATGAGCACGAGGCCGGCCAACAGAAACCGCAGGTGCTCGCCCTTCAGGCGCTGACCGGCCACGGTACCGAATTCGGCCCCGATAACGGCGCCGATCATCAGCAGCGTGGCCAGCACGATATCGACATTGTGATTGTTGACGGCGTGAAGAATAGTGCTGACCGACGTTACGCAGCCGATCTGAAACAATGAGGTTCCAATCACGACATTGGTCGGAATTCTGAGAAGATAGATCATGGCGGGGACCATGACGAAGCCACCGCCGACGCCCATGATGCTCGCAAGCAGGCCGACGACCGCACCGATGGCCAGCGGAGGGATCGCGCTGATGTAGAGCTTGGAGCGGTGGAAACGCATTTTCCAAGGCAAAGCGTCGAAAGCGGTTCGATCACGCTTTTTTTTGCCGGTATCGATGACGTGACGTGACTTGCGAATGGTATTCAAGCTCTCGACCAGCATCAAACCACCGATCGACCCGAGAAAGGCGACATAGCTCAGCGCGACGAATAGGTCGAACTGGCCGATGCGGCGCAGCAGCCGCACGACTTCGACACCGAGGACCGCACCGATAAGGCCGCCAAGGAAAAGGATGAGCCCCATCTTGAAGTCGACGTTGTTGCGCCGGTATTGAGCAATGGTGCCGGAGACCGATGAGGCGACGACCTGTGCCGCTCCGGTCCCAACAGCAACCGCCGGGGAAATTCCCGCGAGCATCAACAAAGGCGTGATCAGGAAGCCGCCGCCCACGCCGAACATGCCCGAAAGGAACCCGACTGCTGCTCCCATGCCGATATAGGCAAAGCTATTGATGGTTGTTTCGGCTATCGGCAGGTAGAGGTTCATGGAACGGTCGCGATGTCGCTGTGGGGTGCCGAATTATGTGAGGGCGCCACCTCGCAAATGAAACGCAGCCTTCCGCGACACCGGTTCATAACCCGGTGCGCGGCGACTACAACTGACGGCAAAGCCGCTGAAGCGGCCAAATCAGGACTTCTTGAAGAACGCGTCGTCGTCCAACTCGTCCTCATCTTCGAATTCATAGACGATCTCGGTATCCAGCAACGCGACCACGTGACCGTCCTCGACGCGGGACTCGTATTGCTGGAGAGGCTTTTCCGCTTCGCCCGTCGGGCTGAGGTCGCGCAGGTCCCATGCCCACAGATGCTTGGTGCAGGTCATCTGGCAGTTTGCGACGATCCCAGAGTTTTCGAGCGGCTCTTCCATATGCGGACAGATCGGCGGGATAACCCGGAAGCCTTGCCCGTAGTTGACCACGACAACCGGGAAGGCGCCGGTATCGAATCTTCTTGACCGAATTCTCGGGAACGTCTCCGACGCTGCAACTCGTTTCCAGGCCATGGGGTTGTGAACCTTGCTCTTGTCTTGGTGGTCGCCCTCGCAGACGACCACCTTTTAGAGGAATGCGAAACGCGCTTGTTGGATCAAAGCGGCCAATGCGAGCCCTTGTCGAGCCGCCGGTTGTCCAGCCGCACGACGCGCTCCTTGAAGCGGGCCTTTCCGTCGTCGATGGCCAGCTTGTCGTAGTACTTGCCGATCAGGAACAGCCGGCTTTCGCCGCCATCAATATGCGAGTTTTCGCCGTCGAGAATGTTCTGATAGATCACGAACGAGCTGACTGCCGTCGCCTCCTTCTTATCGTCGGAGACGCTCACCGTATAGACAGAGGTGTGGCGCTTCAGCGGGGAGTGGTCGGTGTTGTGTTTCGGCAGAAGGTCGAGCAACGTCTTCAAGCCCTTCCGATCATGCTCGAGATAGATCATATCGTAGTTGATCTCGGGGCTGAACGACTTGATGGCGTAATTGAACAAGTCGTCGCAGAGGGCCAGCCACTCATCCCATTTCTGGTCATCGAGAGAAAGGGCGGCCTGATAAATGGTGTCGCAAACGATCGATCGCGGGTCTTGATTTGAATTGTGCATGGCAGGATTCCAGACCAATCATTGAGGCGTGCCCGGGGGAAGGTCCCGGCATTGATTGGCGGACCAGCCGTGAGGCAGGTCCGCCAAGCATTTATTTCACTCGGCGGCTGCGGCAACCGGCTCCCGGTAGGGAAGTTCGGGGTTCGACGGAAGAACGTTCATCTTGCGGCCCCACTCGTCGTAGTAGTGGCGCATGCCGACCTCGTCGTGGATGGTATTGTTCTCGTGGCGGCCATGCAGGATGCGGCGCAATTCGCTTCCCGGCTTCATCGTGACGCCCTGCCCGGTCACACCGATCAGGTCCTCGTGCAGGTTGCGACCGAACGGACCCCAGATCGAATTGTGATGTTGGATGCGCGCGTTCCGGACTTCCGGGGTGTCGCTCTTCAGGCCAAGACCGCGGAATTCGATCATCACCTTGTCAGGGCTGAGCGGGGTCATGATATCGCACCGCAATGCCGATCCGCGCAGGTTGAAGTTCATGCCGGGGAAGAGATCGATCATGTACCACTGGTTCGGCGGCAGGTGCGGGAACGAGATCGATCCGCGATCCTCGAAGCCCTGGTAGTTCTGGTAATTCACCTCGAACGTGCCGACGACCACGTGACCATGCTTGTAGGCGAAGTTCTTGCGCGCGAAATAGGCGTCGTTGAAGCCCGTCACGCGGTTATGGTAGTGCATGAAGTCGTGATAGAATTCGCTATTGGTGTCGTGCCAGAGCTTGTAGTTCGTGTTCACGATTGCCTTGTGATAGTGGAACACTTCGAGCGGCTCGGCCTCGAGGCTTTGGCGCAGGCATTCGAAGGGCTCGCTGGCGAATTCCTCGAGCGGCACCTCCGGGTTGTCGTTCATGTTGACCCAGACGAATCCGCCGAACTTGACCTCGCAGCGTAGCCGCCGCAGGCCGACGTCTTCCTTGCATAGGCGATCCTGGTAGCCTTCCTTTTCGCGGGCCACGTAGACGCAATTGCCCTTCATGTCGAACTGCCATGCGTGGAACATGCAGGTCATACGCTTGGGATTGCCGGACGGTTGGCCCTCCAGGAAGCTGCCGGACGGGCGGCGCTCGATTAGCATGCCGCGGTGGGGGCAGACGTTGAGGAAGGCGCGCACGGTGTTGTCCGGGCCGCGGCAGACGATCACCGGCTCTTTGGCGATGGTGAACGTGCGGAAATCGTAAGGCTTGGCGAGTTCGGACTCGTGACAGAGTGGGACCCAGGTATTTTTGAAGATCTTCTCCATCTCCAAGTCGAATATCTGCTGGTCCGTATAGATCCGGCTGTCCACCCATTCGCCAAGCTGCAGGGGCGGATTCGCTGTCCATTGGGCCTGAGTGCGGGCTGGCATGTCCGATTCCTCCTGGATTTCTTGGCGTTACGGCCGCTTTTCGGCCGCCGCTTCCCCGACTATCCACTGCGATTGCACTGATCCGGAAGAGACCGGGCACACAGTCTGTGCGGGGATTTAGATCAACCCTTGTCGTATTCGTTGGTAGCACGACCGCAGCCCGTTTGGGTGGGCGTGGGATATGAAATATCTCTATCAGCTTATCGAAAACGCGAATGACCGAACGCCGCAAATTGCTGCAATGCAATAAGAATTGAGCCCGCCTGAGGTGCGGTGCAGTTCGATAGACACAGCATATCAGGCTATCCAACCGAACAATTTTACAAGGCACCTGAGCAGTGTGTCACTATGACGCTCGAAGGTGCCGTAATGTGTTACGGTGCACCGCGGATGCAGAAGACGAAAGCGCTCGTCAATGGCGGATCCGGATCGTGTCGCCGCGCAGACCGTTACTACCGGAAAGCCGTTCCAGCTTGGCGATAACTTGCAGGCCGCAGCCGTCAAAGCGGTATCTGGCGAAAAACACTACAAAAACACGACACAAAAAAAGACATCTGGGAGGAGACCATGGAGGATGGAAATGAAAGGTCGCTACTCTAGCCGCGCCGGACGCGCTCTCTTAGCTGGGATTGCCGCGTTCGCCGGGACTACTGCGGTCCAAGCCGAAGTCGATTTCGGCAAGCAAGGTGGACCGGTCAACCTCGTCGTCGGCTACCAACCTTACTATGCGGAAGCCTGGTCGGGCGTGGTCGTCAACGGCAAGCAACTCTGGAAGAAATATCTGCCTCAGGGGTCGGCCGTCGAGTTCCAGGTCGGCCTGCAAGGCGCGGTCATCGTCAACGCGATGACGGGTGAAAAGCAGCACATCGGCTATGTCGGCGACATGCCCGGAATTGCCGCCACCTTCCGAAATCTTCCCGACCGAGGCGGCACCGATATTCGCATTGTCGGCGTCCTCGGGACCTCCAAGCAGCAATGCAACATCTTTCTGGTGCGCAATGACGCTCCGGATTTCAAATCGGGCATGGATGCCGTGAAGTGGATGGACGGCAAGCTTGCTGCATCGCCTCATGGATCCTGCACCGACCGCTTCGCGCGGTTGGCGTTCAAACAAGCCGGCATCCAGCCCAAGAGCTACCTCAACCAGAACGTTGAAGTCATCACCACGAACTTCCGCGCCGGCAAGCTCGATGCGGCCGTGATCTGGGAGCCGACCGCTTCCAAGATCGTTGCCGCGGGTCTCGCCAAGCGGGTCGCCTCGGGAGAAGATTTCAACGCGCTCGACGGTGGCCTGCTGGTCATGCTGAATGACCTGATCAAGAAGCGCCCTGACGTACAGCGGGCCTGGCTCGAGGCCGAACTCGACGCGCAGATATTCCTCGCCGACCCAAAGAACGCCGCCGAAGTCTCCAAATTGGCCGAGTCACAAACCGAGCAGATTGATCGCAAGGTGTTGTGGACCGCGCTTTATGGCGAATCGGTTGCCGGCAGCACGGCACCTAGCGTCAAAATTCAGTTCGACTACATCATCAATGATCGCGTCAAGGAGCTGCTGACCGAGGCGACCGCGTTCCTGAACGGTTTGCCCAACAAGCCTGCTGCAGAACCCACCATCAGGCCGGAAGCGCTCGACGACAAAGTGGCGCGAGAAGTGCTTGCTGCCCGCGGATTGCAGAGTCCGATTGGTGTGGTGAAGGCAGTGCCGATCGCCGAATTCAAATAGCGGTCCGACATTGCAGCGAGCGCCTTCAGCAAGGCGCGAACGGCAAGTGCATCATCCGGCGACGAAGGCTTGGAAAATACAGACTGAAGTCCAAGCCGACGTCTCGCCATGACAGGAAACGCGAGTTTTCCGCGATCGCGGCCGCTCGCGCGGCTGAAAGGATCAGATATGTCAGACGTCGCAGTACAGCCCCAAGTTCCTCACGTTGGAATGCCTTCCACCGCGGCGCGAACTTGGTATTACATCAAGAAGGCATTGCGCTCGCCTGAGCCCTATCTTGCAATCATTGGCATCGGGCTGTGGCTGGGTCTCTGGTGGCTGTTTTGCGAAGGGCTGCAACTACCGCGGTTCGTCAAAATTCCCGGACCGGTGATGGTGTTTACCGAGTGGCTTTCACCGCACCCGAAGCAGGGCATGTCGATCTGGACGCCTGACTACTATTACCACATTTATGTGAGCTGTCGGCGCATCCTCTATGCATTCACCCTCGCAACGGTCATCGGCGTGCCGCTCGGCATCATGATGGGCTGGTCTAAGAAATTTTGCGACTACGCATTTCCGCTGCTTGAAGTCATCCGGCCCATCCCCATCCTGGCGTGGGTTCCCCTCGCGATCCTGATGTTCTCGGGCTACGAGTCGCCGGTCATCTTCCTCGCCACGCTCGCATCCTTGTTCGTGACCATGATCAACACGATGCTTGGCGTGCAATCGATCGACTCCAATTACTTCCGCGCCGCCGGTTGTCTGGGATCGAGCAAGACCGACATCCTCCGCCACGTCGTCATTCCAGGCGCCTTGCCGTTCGTCTTCACTGGCCTCCAAATCTCGATCGGCGTGGCCTGGTTCTCGCTCGTCGCCGCCGAGATGGTCTCGGGAGACTTCGGGCTCGGCTATCTGATCCTTAATTCTTATGTCAACAGCGTGACCGTCCCGATGGTGATCGGAATGATGACGCTCGGACTGGTTGGCTGGCTCAATTCGATCATCGTCCGCCTTGTCGGCAATCGTCTGATGCAGTGGAACGTGCGCGCGCTGAAGCAACAAGGGCGCTGAGAGGAATTTGACATGAACATCGGCACCAGCACGAACAAGTTCCCGACCTCGATGCCCGGCGCTTCTCCAACTCCGGCCCCGACGCAACAGACACGCGGCGCGATCAGCATCCGCAACGTCACCAAGATCTACGACCCGGAAGGCGTCAACGTCATGGCAGTCGACAACTGCTCGATGGAGATCGCCGCCGGCGAGGTGTGCATGATTGTCGGCCCATCCGGCTGCGGAAAGACGACGCTTTTGAATGCGATCGCCGGCTTTCACTCGATCTCGTCCGGCGAGATCTTACTCGATGGAGAGCTGCTTTGCGGTCCGGGAAAACCGATCGCCAAGCAGGGCGCCGACCGCATGGTGGTGTTCCAGCACGGCGCGCTTTTTCCGTGGAAGACGCTGGCCGAGAACGTCGCCTACGGGCCGATGGTGCAAGGCAAACTCAGCAAGGCGGAAGCGCTCGAGAAGGCGCACCACATGCTAGCCGAGGCGGGATTGCCCAATTCCGGCAATAAGTACCCCACCGAGGTCTCTTCGGGCATGGCCCGCCGTGCGGAAATCGTTCGCGCCTTGATCAACGATCCAAAAGTGCTCCTGCTCGACGAGCCGTATCGCGCCATGGACGCGTTGACGAAATCGATCATGCACGAGGCGCTGCTGGAGATCTACGATCGCACCAAGGTGACGATCTTCTTCATCACGCATGACTTGGAGGAAGCGATCTTCCTCGGCGACAAGGTTCATGTCGTCACGACGCGTCCCTGCCGCCTGAAAAAGACGATCGAGGTGACGATCCCGCGGCCTCGAACCTACGAGACGCTGACCTCCGAACAGTTCCGGTTGCTCCTGGCAACCGTCAATGACGCCGTGCACGAGGAGGCTGTGAAAGCCTTCCAGGCCGGCGAGCGCGAAATGGCTTGAGGGGGCACGGAGACAAGATGGCTATGACCTCTACACCGACGGCCGTGAACACTGAATTGACCGCAGGCGTTGCGCGCCGACCCAAACGCACTCGTCTAAGGAAGGCCCTGGAGAACGTGTCGCTCTGGCGCGGGTTGGTCGCGATCGTGATTTTCGTCCTGCTCTGGGAACTGGGCGCCCGGATGAAGGATCTGACGGGCATCACGCTGCCGTTTGTCGGGTTCCTGCCGCCGCCGTCGGCCGTTTTCGAGGCTTGGCTCAACGTCATCCCCAAGGTCGGCTATTGGCAAAGCTGGTATCAAAGCTTCGCTCGTGTCCTTTCGGGCTTTCTCCTCGCCCAGTTGATCGGCATTCCGTTTGGACTCTTCTTGGCGATGAACCGCTATTTCCGCGGCATCTTCTTCCCGCCTTTCGAGATCCTGCGTCCAATCCCTCCACTGGCCTGGGTGCCGGCCTCGCTGATCTTCTGGCCGACAAACGAGCTGTCGATTGCGTTCGTGACCTTCCTCGGCGCGTTCTTCACCGTCGTCATCAACGTCCTCGGCGGCGCCCGTGCGATCGACGTCCGCTACCTCCGCGTGGCTCAGTCGATGGGCGCTCGACCCTGGGACATGTTCTGGAAGATCATCCTGCCCGCTACGCTGCCCTCGATCTTCGTCGGTGCCGCAGTTGGCATGGGCATCACCTGGAACGTGGTGCTCGCCGCCGAGATGATTTCGGGTGGCGGCACGCAGGGTGGCGGCGGCCTCGGCTTCTTCATCTGGAACTCCTACATGGGCGGCTCGCTGCCACAGATCGTGGTCGGCATGATCTCGATCGGCATCGCCGGCTACCTCTCCAGCGCGGCAATTCGTGCGCTCGGTGATCGCTTCATGCCTTGGAGGCGCTTGTTCTAAGGCCCTCAGCCGCAACTCAGCACTCTCTCGGAGCTAGCCATGCACATGGATATGTCGATCGGGGCCAATACGGCGGGACGGCCCAATGCGCCGCCGAACCTCCACGCCGATAAAGCCCGCGTCTCACTCAAGAATGTTTCCAAGGCTTACGGTGAAGCCTGGGAACGGCAGTCCGTCCTAGAGGGCTTGACACTCGACATCCGCCCCGGCGAGCTGACCGTCATTATCGGTCCGTCGGGTTGCGGTAAGTCCACCCTCGTCAACCTGCTCGCCGGCTTCGAGCAGCCCGACACGGGCGAGATCTGGCTCGACGCCGAGCGGATAACGGGTCCCTCCAAGGAGAAGATGGTCGTTTTCCAGGAAACGGCTCTCATCCCGTGGCAGACGACTTATGAGAATATCGTGTTCGGCCCGAAAATCCGGGGCGAGCTTTCAAAAGCGGAATTGAACCGGGAGGCCAAAGCGCTTCTGCAGAAAGTCGGCCTGCAAGAATTCGCGCACAAATACCCACTGCAACTTTCCGGCGGCATGCAGCGCCGCGCAGAGCTGGCGCGTGCGCTCATCAACAAGCCGCGGCTTCTCATCATGGACGAGCCATTCCGCGGGCTCGATGCGATGTCGCGCGGCTTGATGCAGGAATTTTTCCTCAAGCTCTTCGAGGAGAACCGCCGCACGAACATCTTCGTCACATCCGAAATCGACGAGGCGATTTTCCTCGCCGATCGCCTCATCGTCCTGTCGAACCGTCCGGCGCGCGTCTGCACGACCATCGACATTGCGCTGCCGCGGCCACGCCATTACACTATGCTCAAGTCTCCGGAAGCGTTCGCGTACAAGCGCGATGCAATGGCGATCCTCTACGAGGAAGCAAAGCGCAGCTTCCGCAGCGATGCCACCAAGCCCTGACGTGCACATAATGTGATGTGCATGAGCGGAGCCGGGTTGTGATGGCCCGGTCCCGCTCCTCCAACCGCGATCCGAAATGACAATCGAGGCCATCGAACTCGCAAAATCATTCGGATCCCGGCCAGCGATCGAGAGCATCAGCTTCAAAATCGAACCCGGTACAATTGCCGGTTTGCTGGGTGTCAACGGCGCGGGGAAGTCGACGACCATGCGGTTGCTGGCCGGCGCGATGACGCCGGACCACGGCCGTGCCAGGATCGACGGCATCTGCGTCCAGGATGACAGGATCGGGGCGTTGTCCCGCCTCGGATACCTGCCGGAGGCCGCGATCGGATACGGCGGGCTGACGCCGCGCGAATTCCTGAATTCGTAAGTGAAGCTCGCGGTCTGCGCGGCCAAGCTTGCGTGGCCGCTATTGAGCGCGTCGCCGCCGCTCTCAATCTCTTTCCCTACCTCGACCACCCAATCGGATCGCTCTCAAAAGGCTGGCGGCAGCGGGCTTGGCTTGCTCAAGCGCTGTTGCATGAGCCAAGGGCTCTCATCCTGGACGAACCGACCGATGGCCTAGACCCTGCCGAAAAGGTTTCGTTGCGAAACTATCTCCGTCGCACGTCCGCCGATAAGGCTGTCCTCGTCTCGACGCACATTCTCGAGGAAGCGGACGATCTGTGCGATCGCATCATCATCATCGCCCGCGGTCGTGTTGCGGTGGATGCTTCGCGAGACGACCTAGTGCGCACATACGGCAGTTTGGCAGCTGCGTTCGCAGAAAACGCAACCGCTGCAAGAGCGGCCGGACGTGACGGACGGGTAGGAAGCGGATGCGCGATCACAGCATGAGCATCGTCGCGACGTTCGCCCATGAATGGCGCCAGCAGATTTATTCGGGCCGCACGTTCATCTTCCAGGCCTGCTTGCTGCTCGCTCTATCAGTCGCGGTGTTCCTTGTCGGCGGCTTGTTTGACAGCGACTACGCTTCGTTCGACCTCGTCTGGAGCTTCCTCCCTGCGATCGCGATCGTGCTCGTGCCGGCATTCGGCG
The DNA here is from genome assembly GCA_963847435.1 of uncultured Alphaproteobacteria bacterium. GTDB lineage: Bacteria > Pseudomonadota > Alphaproteobacteria > Rhizobiales > Hyphomicrobiaceae > CAWJZR01. The sequence continues at coordinate 52,982 of CAWJZR010000005.1, forward strand.
CGCGAGCGTTCGCGCAGGAGGACGGCAGTCGCGAGCTCGAATTGTTACTGACGCTGCCGCTCAGCGACACTGGCATCGTCATCGGCAAATGGCTATCCGGGACTGCCTTTCTCGCGCTGACACTGTGCTGTGCCGCCCCCATCGCCATCACCATCGGATATCTCGGTGCGCCCGATTGGGGAGCAGCGGCGGCGGGTGCCGTGGGAGCGGTTCTCATGCTCGCGACGCTCTATGCCGTTGCCATGTTCTGCTCGGCTGTGACGGGCGAGCAGACTTCGGCGTATGTGCTGGCGGTCGTCGCGCTGATGGCGCTGACCGCGATGGGCTGGGACGCCGTTGCGCAACTCATGCCTCTGCCGGCGTCCGTCATCGATACCTTGAGACTTCTCAGCCCCAAGCTCAACCTGGACAGATTAGCCGCCGGGCGAATCGAGCTTGTCGCGCTTTCAAGCTTTGCGTTGGAAATTGCATTGGCGCTCGGCGGATGCGTGCTCGCTCTCAAAGCCAGACGCCATGCCATTACATTTTCGCGCGATTTGGCGGGCGAATGGGGGAAGGGAGCGCTCGTGGCCGCGGCCGGCGTTTTCCTCATCGCGGGGCTGTCACGCGCGGAAATCTACCTTGATGCGACGTCCGGAAAGCTTTTCACACTGGACCGCGCAACGCTTGATATCGCGCGTGCCGCACCGCCCGGAACAACCCTCAACTTCTACTGGACCGAAAGCGACGCATCCGTTCCGGCTTATATCCGTGCTCATGCAACTCGAGTGCGGCAGGTGTTGAGCACGATTGCGCGACGTTCCGATGGTCGCGTCAAATTGCAGATCTTCAACACCGAGCCCGATAGCGATGCGGAATGGAGAGCCGTCGCTGCCGGGATTCGCCGGGTGCCACTCAGCGCCGGAGGCGGCTTTTTTCTCGGGGTCGAGGTCGCCCACGGCGAAAAACGCCAAGTCTTCCCTTATCTCGACGAGAACCGGGGAGGCCAGTTCGAGTATGACATCGCGCTTGCGCTTTCGCGCATCGAACAGTCCCACGTCCCGAAGGTCGGGTTGCTCTCGCCTCTGATTGCGCCCTCCGATATGACCGACGCCGTATCCAAGTTTTCATTCATCGACGCGCTGAAGACCGCGGCGGACGTTGCGGCTATTCCGTTCTTCGCCGAGTCTTTGCCGTCTGACTTGGACGTGCTCGTCATCGTCGGCAGCGCCCCTCTGAAACGTGAGATTCTGTACGCGATCGACCAGCATCTCATGCGTGGCAAGGGACTCGTAGTGCTGCTCGATCCCTTGACGCGCTTCAACACGTCCGGCAAGTCCGTTTCATTCTCCTCAACCGGCGACCTCAATACGATCGCCGATCTACTCGCACGTTATGGCATCGCATTCGACGCCGGGGTCGTTGGCGACACGGAGTTGGCGGCTCAAGTGATGTCCGAAACGCAGGCGAAGCAGGCATATCCGTTTTGGCTCAGGGTGGCGCGCGCTCAGGTCGCAGGAGGATTTCCCGCAGTCGCGAGCCTCAACGATCTCCTGTTCGTGGAACCGGGGAGCCTGCGGCTGAGCAATGGGGCCCAGGCGCTGATTTCGACGACGCATCACTCCGGTACACTCCCCGCTGCGGCGATATCCAGCGGTGCGATTGCCGAGACGGCGGCGAAGTTGAAACCGGATGGCAAGACAAGGGTGCTTGCGGCGACGAACCAGACCGCCTTGCAAAGCGCTTTCACGACGGGTTTGAGCACGGGGCATCCCCATGTCCCGCAATCCGCTCAATCGGCGCGCCTGTTTGTGGTCGCCGATATCGATTGGATCCTGGATCCCGCTGCGGTGACTCCAGGCGCAGGAGCAACGCCGCGCCCCCTGAACGATAACCTGGCACTGCTTTCTAACATGGTCGACGTCGCGTCAGGCGATCATCGGCTGCTGTCCATTCGCTCCCGCGGTTCCGAAAATAGGCGCTTCGCCCGCGTCGAGGATCTTCTACGCACGGGCCAAGCTCGCTATCGCGCTGAAGAGGCAGACGCCCAGGCGAAGATCGACAAGGTCGACAGCACAATCGCCGAAATCCTCAAGACCACGAAAGCGCGCTCGCTGGCGGATCTCCCGCAGGAGGTCCGCACCAAAATCGCTCAACTCTATGCTGATACTATTCCGGTTCGCAAACGCCAGCGGGAGATCCGCCGATCGATGCGAGAAGAGGTCGAACGGCTGGGGCGAATCCTTACAAGCCTCAATCTGGCCAGCGGGCCGGCTCTTGCTTTGATGCTCTGGGGGCTCGCGCGTTTCAGCAGGCGGCGTTCGCTTCCTCGAACAGCACAGGCGACGAGCCCGGAATTGGAAGAGAAGACGCGCGCTGCACCTTGAGCAACTGCGTCTGCTTCTGCCAGCTCAGACGACGCCGAAGACGCGGAGCATTGCCCCGGCGGCCATGATCAAGCCAATCGCGACGATCGGCCAGGACAGGCTGCTGGACCTGCTGGTGCTGCGGCAATCGTAGGAGAGCATGCACGTGCTGCAGTCGGTCTGGTTGACTGGGCGGCAAGCTTGCGGGGCGGGAGCATGAGGAGATGTCTGGGTCATCATGAAGTCTCCAAAACGGGTGAAAGGCGAAGCAAATTCCGATGCACAGATATCGCCAGTTTTGGCCTGTTCACGGCTTGATCGAGGTCAAGTTCGATGCAAGAAAACAGCTAATAAAAAAACTCAAAGAAAAGTTATAACATGTTGATTAATAACAAAATAGTTACGTGTAAATAGACGGGTCTTATGCCTCGATAGACAAGGCCTTGACATTCCAGCATGCAAACGAACGTCGAGCCGCCGGTTGCCCCTATGTTTCGTGCTCGGACCGAGAAGGGCATATGCGTTGATGGGGACATTCAATCCCGTCGGCTTCGCCCAAAACGAACGATGGGACGGCTTGCGCCATCCCATCCTCGAACTCAAATCTTAGATGCAGTCCGTCAGCCCGCTTTGGCGACGCTGCCCGACTGCCGCTGCCGAACCTCTTCGATCTTGCGCTCCCACTTCATGTCCTTGGCAAATGCGAGCAGTTGCTCGTCATCCATGAACACGGTCTCTTTCGGCCCCGGATAGCTGCGGCTGACGACATCCTTCATGTACCGGGTGATCACGTCTTCCATGATTGGAATGAGGTCGGTGTAGATGCGCGAGTGGCGGGGAACGTGTTCCTCCCACAGGTGGAACAGGTCGGACGAGATAATGTGGACGCCGTGCGCGCAATTGCCGGCGCCGAGGCTGATGACGGGCACGGGCAGGGTCTGAGCCAAGTATTCCGCGACCTCCGAGGTCGTCACCTCGCAAAGGATTGAGAAGCAGCCGGCATCGACGAAGGCCTTGGCGTCATCGACCATCTCCTTCGCGCGCTTGGACGACTTGCCCTGGGCGACGAAGCCGCCGAGTTGGGGCATGCGCATCGGCGTGATGCCGATGTGCCCCTGCACTGGGATGCCAGCCTGCACGATGGCTTCAATGTTCTTGGCGTGGTGCCGGTTGCCTTCGCACTTCATCACTTCGGCATTGGCCTCGTGCACGAAACGGCCGGCGTTCTCGATCGCCTGCTCCTTGGAGACGTGGAAGCTCCAGTACGGCATGTCCACCATGCGGAGCCCGAATTTAGAGCCGCGGTCGATCGCCTTCGACATGAGCATCACTTCTTCGAAGCTCACTGTGACGGTGCTCTTGTGTCCGAACAGAATCATGCCGCCCGTATCGGAAACGCAGAGAATATCCATCCCGAGACGATCGGCGACGACGGCGGTGCGGTAGTCGTAGGCCGCGAGCTGCGTAATCGGCTCGCCTTTTTTCATCTTAGCCATCAGCGTGTTGATGGTCACTTTCTTACGCTGCTCTTGGGCCACGTCTTCCTCCATGGTTTCGCTTATTTAGTTTTGCGAATGGCGTCGCTATCGGGCGCGACAAAGCGCCTCTAGTCAAATGCGCAGCACCTATTGGACCAATGCTGGAGCCTATTGGGAGCCGCTCCACGGCTGTCGGGGACGCTGTTTGCTGGTGTCGTAGAAGGGGCGCGGACCTATTTCGACCTCTCCGAATGCATCGCTGTTGAACACGTCTTGCCGCCGATCGAGATCAACTCGCCGCACGTAGCCGAGCCCCAGCGTGCCTTCACAAAGCGGACTTGTGCAGGCTGAAGTGGCTACGAGTTCCCCCTGTTGCGCTGGGCGAGCGAGTTGGGCGGCCGGAGCCCAGAGAGCGGGGGTGCCGATGCGGGAAGAGCGAAACGTAACGAGCCGGATGTCATCGCCAAGACCGGGAGAATGCTCCGACGCGAACCGCTCCAAGCCGACCTCCTGCGCACTGACAGGAATGCGAAACTCGTTTGCAAACAGCACAAATCCCGCCTCAATGCGGAGAATGTTCGCACTTGCGAAGCCGGCAGGACGCGCCAGTTTCTGCATCTCCGCCCAAAGCGTCGCTGCATGTTCCTTCGGCGCCACGATCTCAAACCCAGCCTCACCGGTATAGCCGAGCCGACCCACGCGGCAATCGACGCCGCAAATCTCAGTCGCGGTGTGGTGAAAATAAGCTAGGTTTGCCAGCGAAACGGGCGCGTCCAGGCATCGCAGGCAGTTCAAGGAACCCGGACCCTGCAGCGCAAATATCGCGGTCTCGTCGGAGAGGTCGGCCGCGCGGCCATCGCTGGAGGCTTCGACGAGATCCCGGACATCCTCGCTCCGGCCGCTCATGAGCTCGTAGTCGTCCCCGTCCAGCCGCCAAACGGTCAGGTCGGCAAGGAGACGGCCATCGCTGCCTTCTCGCACGGCGTAAGCGATCTGGCCGGGCTGCAGGCTGTGCAAAGGACGCGAGGTTATGGATTGCAGTGCAGAAATCGCCCCCGGTCCTGTAACACTGCCGCGCGCCACAAAGGAGAAATCGAACAAGGCCGCTGTGGTTCGGCAGGCCTTTGCCTCGGCAATCGCATCCCCGTAGTCGTGGCGTAACAGGCTCAGATCGAACGGCATCCGCAGCCAGCCTTCACAACAGCAATCGCGCGGCAACCTTGACCAGGATAACCGCGCCGCAAATGGTTAGCACGACGGCAACGACGCGTTTCAACGTTGCCCGCGGCAAGGCATGTGCGATGCGGGCGCCGCCCCATGTCCCGCCCGCCAGCCCTGCAGCCAGCGAAATCGCCAGCACTGGCTCGATCGCCTTCGCCCACACATTCGCGGCTGTGGCCAAAATCGCAATCGGCAGCTGGATAACCTGTGCCATGCCGATCGCATTGATGACCGGACATTCGAGCCTGATGAGCAGCGGCACGAGGATGAGCGGCCCGCCCGTCCCGGTCAGCGCTGATCCGAAGCCGGTGACCGCCCCAATGCCGCCGAGCTTGCCGGCGCCCATTTCGAAATCTCGTGCCGTGCGCAATCTCAGGCGACGCCGTCAAGGCATGGTACCCCGAACTTGCTGCCAGCACACCAATGAGAATTTCCAGCACGGTGACAGGGGCGATGCTGCTGGTCACAGCTCCAATGAGGGCCGCCGGCATCGCCGCGATAAATAAAGGCCACGCCGCTCGCCAAGGCACGAGTCCCGCGAAGGCGTACGCCAATGTCCCAATGATGCCGGAAATAATGTACGCGGCCGATGCAGCAGGGATGGCTGTCTGGAACGGAACGCCGCCGATGTAGGCGAGGACCGGCACGATAATCACGCCGCCGATGCCGACACAGCCGACCAACACGCCGGCGATCAGACCGAGCGCCATGAATGCCAAGGCTGAAAGCCCCAGAGGCGGAAGCCCGAGAGACGCTAGCCCAAGTGCCGTAAACCCAAGTCCGGCCGAGAGCATCGCTCCCTCCCCGCTGTTTCGGTTCGACAGGCAGACTGAAAATTGATACCGTATATCGGATAAAAGAAAATGTGCGGGTCCACCCTAACTTAAATAACCCGCCCCCACGTCTGTCGAAAGCATGGTGGCTGGTTACCAACCCGGACCCTTGGGGAGGCTCGACACCGGTGTTTTTGAGACAATTCAAATACCTCGTCGCCGTCGCGGAAGAAGAGCATTTCGGCCGCGCCGCACAACGCTGCAACGTCACTCAGCCCAGTCTGTCCAGTGGCATCAAGCAGCTCGAGCTCGAGCTTGGTGTTCCGATCTTCCTGCGTGGTCGCGGTCAGCGCTTCCATGGTCTGACCGCCGAGGGCGAACGCGTGGCCCGCATGGCGCGGCTCATCATCTCGCACTGCGAGGCGATGAAGGACGAGATCGACACCATGCAGGGCAACCTCAAGGGCAATCTCCGGCTCGGCGCTATGCCGTCGATGTCGCCCGTGCTGCCGGTCATCCTTAAGATGCTGCGAGAGAAACACCCTGGCGTGCACATCCACGTCCAGTTCATCGGCAACGACGCCATGAAGGTCGGGTTGGACAACTTCTCGCTCGACGCCGCTATCTCGTACATGGACTCGGCCGAACTCGGCCGCCGAAACGTCCAGCAAATCTTCACCGAGCGGCTCTGTCTGATGGTGCCCGACCAGAAAGAGTACGCCGGCCGCAAGTCCATCTCCTGGAAGGAAGCTGCGGACTTGCCGTTGGCCCTGCTCGCGACGACCATGCACGAGCGCTCGCGCATCGACAAAGCCTTCGCCAGCGCCGGCGTCAAGCCCACACCGCGCGTCGAGTCCGAGTCGATCCTGCATCTCATGTTCCAGACGCAGTTCACCGAGCTGTGCACCATCATTCCGGAGCACTTCACGGTGATGCCGGGGCTCTACAAGGGCACCCGTGCGCTGTCTCTGATAGAGCCGGTGCTGGCTCAGAAGGTGGGGCTGTTCTGGGCCGAGGGAGAGACGGTCATGCCAATGGCCGCCGCCATCGTCGGCATCGTGCAGGAACTCAACAAGACCGGCGAGCTGCGCATGCGATTGGGCGATACGTCCGCTATCGAGACGAAGCCGCAGCGGATCAAGGTGCACTCGCCTTCCAGCGAACTCCTCGACGTCGTGCGCGCACGAGCGAAATAGCGGCTCGTCCAAGAACCGGGGCGTCTGTCTCGAACAGAGCGGACGCGTCACCGTATCCTCCAATGCCCACCGCCGCGACCAAAGCAAGGCGCGGCGGCCGGGTATGCCCACCCACGACGAGCGGCCTCACACAGCACCGGCTGCGTTGTTGCCACCTTCCAGCACTCTTGCGATAGCAGCCGAGTTCATGGCCTCCCGACGCACCCGGCTTGCTGCCAGTACCGTTTCCGGACGTAAAGGCGTCACCGTGCCGTTGGTCTCTCGCGTCACCGCGAACTGAGGCTCGGCCGTCGCGCCATCGCCCAACGAGAAGACGACCTGCCGTGGTTCGCTGGTGCCGTCCCCGCGTTTCAATGTCATGGGCGCGGAGAGTGACAGCGTCTGAGGCTGGACGGTGATAGCCATGCCGGGTGCAACCTCGCTCAGCACGTCTGCTCCGGCGACCAACCACTGCGACAACGCTGCGATCTCGGCTTCATAATCCGCCGTCGAGAACTTCTCGTGATCTCCCCACATCGCATTCTGAACCTCGAACGGCAGCGCTTTTGAAAAGCGCTCGCGATCGACGCCGCGATGTAACAGTTCGACGAGAATCCACGCTTCCACATGCGCGGGCGAGCGGTCGTCCATGTCGAGAACGTGCGGCGCGGGCCGGCCATGTTCGAGAAACTGCATGTGCAGCATGGGCAGTCGAAGTTCGAGCTGCAGGGCTTGCTCGAACGGCGGTGTGGTGACCGCCTGCCGATCGCTATTCCACGTCAGTGCCGGGGACGGAGCGTCGGCTTTGGCCGCAAAGCTCTCCGCAACACGCGCTGGCCACAGGACCGCACTGATCATTTGGCGTCGTGCTCCTGCCAGCCGAGGGGGATCGAATACGGCAAGATCGGGCAAGCTGTGCGGGTTCATAGGCCATACCTCGCCATCGGCAACGTCAAGCGGCTTCTTTTCCGTAGAACAGAACGGCGGCGTGTTCGGCCTCCGCAAAGAATAACCAGCGCTCCACCATAACGCCGGCTGCGGCCGAAACGACGGCCAGCACAAGAGGCACCAGCGCCCAGGAACCGCCGATCAGCAGTGCCACCAGGAGACACGCGGCGGGCACTGCGAAAAGGCCGATCAACACGAAGCGGCGCAGTTTTTCCGCGTGTCTACGGCCGACTTCGTATCCCATCTCGCGCATGACGTAGTTCGGACGCGAGTGCGGAGGATCCAGGCTGCGCACTTTGCCCATGGCGCCCAGTCCCGTCGCAGCGCCGGCCGTATAGTTGCGTGGCGCCGTATCGATGGCGTTCCAATAGGCGGACTTAAGCACCAATCCGGTCCCGACCAGCAACAACTCGACCCCGACCGCAAGCAAGGGCACCTCGCCCGCCATCAAGACGCCGAGCAGCAGCGCCAAAGCGCCGCCGGTGACGAGGGCGAGGACGGTGTAGACCGGGCAGACCAATGGCTGGTACCACGCACGGACCGTCGGAAGCGAGGCGTAGATCATGCCGGTGCAATAGAGCGTGAGCAGCGCCAGCAGGGTCGACAGCAAGGCGAGTACGCCGATCCACGGCGACGTCGGCTTCAGCATCCAGAGCAGAGCAAAAAGCCCACCGACGGGGTAGCTGGCGACGGCGACGACGCCCTCGCGCGAAAGCCACGAGGTGCGCCACTGGCTAAAGGCGCGCCATGCGCGCTCGGGCCGTCCGAGGTGCAACGTTGACGAGGCGAGGCCAATCGAGATCAAAACAAAGGCCAGCCCGAAAGCAATCAAGCCCGGCAACGGTTGCAGCGGGATCACTTCGAGGAAGAGCAGGCTGAAGGCGAGCCAGATGAGCAGGCCGAAGCCAGCTCCTGACACCGTCGTGAAGATGATGACCGAGTAGGCGGGATGCATGAACCGGGCTCCTCAAACCTTTTCCTCGGAGAGGACGGAATTGACCCAGGAGAAGAAGCGGGCCGAGGCGGTGCCGGGCGCGGACTTCGGCGTCTCGGCGGTGCGATACGTTTCGGCCGACATGGCATCACGCTTCGCCCTTGGCGGCAGATACTTGTTCACCGGCTTATAGCCCATTTCCGGGAGCAGATCGTAGCCGTCACGCGACTTGACTAGCTGCGAGACCGCGCTGTTGGGATCGCCGAGGTCGCCGAAATGACGAGAATTTGTCGGGCAGGCGCGCACACACGCGGGCACGCGGTCCTCTTCAGCGAGCTCGGTATTGTAGATGCGGTCGACGCACAGCGTGCATTTCTTCATCACGCCCTGCCAGTAGTCGTACTCGCGCGCGCCGTAAGGGCAGGCCCAAGAGCACAACTTGCAACCGATGCACGTGTCCGGGTCGACGAGCACGATGCCGTCTTCCGCGCGCTTGTAGGATGCGCCAGTCGGGCAAACAGTTACGCAAGCCGGCGTCTCGCAATGCAGGCAGGAGCGCGGGAAATGCACCGTGCGGCTGGAAGCACCCTCGCCGACCTCGTAGCTGTGGATGCGGTTGAGCCACGCGCCATGCGGATCCGCCCCATAAGGATCCTGATCGGACAGGGGAGCGGAGTAGCCGCTGGTGTTCCATTCCTTGCAGCTCGTCGCGCAGGCATGGCAACCGACGCAGGTATCGAGATCGATGACGAGTCCGAGCTTCTTGGTCGTCGTTTCGGGAAGAGCGGTCATGTCGAAGCGTCCGAGAATTGGGTGCCGTAGGCGAGAACCGGGACGGGCTCCAAGGCAACTGGGCTTTTGAGCGGCTCGAAACGCGGATAGGTTTCCTTGGCCTCGTCTTCCGCGCATTTCTCGATTTTTACGCGCAGATCGTACCAAGCGGCCTGCCCGGTGATCGGGTCGCTGTTGGAGAAGCGATAGCCGCCACCTTGTTGCGGCAACAGTTCGCGGATCAGGTGATTGAGCAGGAAGCCTTCCGTAACCTCCGGTGCGTCGGCTGACAGGCCCCAGGCGCCGCTGCGCTTGCCAATCGCATTCCAGGTCCACACGGTATCGGCGTTGACGCCTTCCATGAGGCGGACCTGCGCTCTGACGCGTCCGATATCACTCGAGATCCAGACCCAGTCGCCATCCGCCACGCCCAGCTTGGCCCCGCGGCGTCTGTTCATGTAGAGGTGGTTCTGCGCCGTGATCTGGCGAAGCCACGCGTTCTGCGATCCCCACGAGTGATACATGTGCATCGGCCGCTGCGTGATCGCGTGCATCCGATAGCCATCGTTGTCGTCGGACGCTTCGTTTTCCGGCCGATACCAGAAGGGGATCGGATCGAAATAAGTCTGGATGCGTTCGCGGTGGGTTTCCGGCGGTTGGATCGCTCCATGGCCGCGAGCAGCAAGCCGGAACTTCTGCATCGGTTCCAGATAGAGCTGGAACACGATGGGGTCGGCCGAGCCGACGAAGCCCACTGACTTGGCCCACTCCAGATACGAGGCGTTGGCGTGCTTGTAATAGCGCTGCCCCGTTTCGAGGTGATGGGCGTAGAAGCAGCCGTTCTCGATGTAGAGCTTCAACTGATCGGGATTGGGAGCGCCCTTTCCGTAGCTCTTGCCGTCGGGACCACGGAAGCCGGCCAGGGGTCCGACGCCCGGCGCGCGCTCGTGATTGACGATGTAGTCGGCATAGCCGCCCGGGTATTTCGGTGCGCCGTTCTCATTGACGAAGCCTGGCAGTTTCAATCGCGCGCCGAGGTCGATCAGCACGGTCTGGAAGCCGCGCACGTCGCGATCGGGTTCCACTACCGGTTGGCGGATGGAGTCTGCTGCCGCGTCCGGCTCCGAGATCGGCCGATCGAGCATCGAGATGCAATCCCAACGCTCTAGGTAGGTCGTGTCGGGCAAGATGAGGTCGGCGAACGCCACCATCTCGGACGCGTAGCTGTCAGAGTAGATGATCTTCGGGATCTTGTATTCGCCGGTCGCGGCGTCGCGGGCGGTCAGGCTCTCGGTAATCGAGCCGATGTTCATCGACGAGTTCCAGCTCATGTTGGCCATGTACATGAACAGAACGTCGATCGGATACGGGTCCGCGGCTGCAGCATTGGTGATGACCATGTGCAGCAGGCCGTGGGCGGAAAGCGGCGCATCCCACGAATAGGCTTTGTCAATTCGCGTGGGCTGCCCGTTCTCGTCGATCAGCAGATCCTCCGGCCCTTGCGTGAAGCCGAGTGGTGCGCCGCCTAGCGGTGTGTTGGGTTTCAACGTCGCGAGCTTACCGGCCGGCTTGTTCGGTGGCGGAGCCGGGCGGGGGTAGGGCGGCTTGTAGCGGAAGCCGCCAGGGCAATCGATGCTGCCGATCAGGATTTGCAGCAAGTGCAGGAGGCGACAGGTATGGAAGCCGTTCGCATGCGCTGAAATTCCGCGCATCGCGTGCATAGAGACGGGGCGGCCGAATGTCTTTTCGTGGCGCTCGCCGTAGCTGTCGGTCCAGGGGATGTCGAGCTCGATGGCGCCCTCGAAGGCGGCTGCCGCGATCTCCGCCGCGATCCTACGCGTCGTGGACGCCGGAATGCCGGTCTCGCCCTCGGTCTGCTCGGGGGCATAGGCTTCGCCGATGAAACGCTTAGCGATCAATTCGAAGGCGGGAACCGCACTGCGGCCGTTGTCGAGCCTATAAGTGCCGGTGAGAGCCGCTTCGCCGCGCGCCTCGCGGGCAGTTACGATAGCATTGGCTTTTCGGCTGAACGCCAGCGGCGCGCCGGCCTTGTCGCGGGCGATGAGGCCATCGTCGGCTTCGCCGGGCGCGTCGATCACGAGCCAGGAGGAGTTCGTGTAGCGGGCCAGATAGTCCACATCGATCTTCTGGGCCTTCATCAACTCATGGATGAGTGAGGCCACGAACAAGCCGTCAGTGCCGGGCCGGATGCCGACCCATTCGTCCGCGATCGCGTTGTAGCCGGTGCGAACCGGATTGATGGAAACAACCTTGACGCCACGCGTCTTGAGGTCGCCGAGGGCGATCTTGAGAGGATTGGAGGCGTGATCTTCGGCAACCCCGAACAGCAGGAAGTACTTGGTGTGCTTCCAGTCCGGCTCGCCGAACTCCCAGAAGGACCCCCCGAAGGTGTAGAGGCCGGCGGCGGCCATGTTCACCGAGCAGAAGCCGCCGTGCGCGGCGAAGTTGGGCGTGCCGTATTGTTGAGCGAACCAACCCGTCAACGCTTGGCTCTGATCGCGGCCGGTGAAGAACGCGAATTTCTTGGGATCGCGCGCGCGCGTCTCGCCCAGCCACTTGGTGGCAAGCTCCAGAGCTTCCTCCCAAGAAATCTCCATGAACTCCCCCGAGCCGCGCTCGCCGGTGCGCAACAGAGGCGCACGCAGACGCGCGGGGGAGTAATGCTGCATGATGCCGGCGGAGCCCTTGCCGCACAGCACCCCCTTGTTCACCGGGTGGTCGCGATTGCCCTCGATGTAACGAACCGAGCCGTTCTTCAGATAGACCTTAATGCCGCAACGACACGCGCACATGTAGCAGGTGCTGGTCTTGATCTCGTCTGCGGGCGAAACGGAAAGCGCGATCGGACGGTCTGACTGCTTCATTCTGCTGCCGGCTCCAGAGGTTTCCTGACCCTGTCGTGCATTTTTTTGCTTATTTAGTTACGAAGGGCCGCGACGCCGTCGTTGGCTTCCAAAGTCACACGGCCGGGGACACAAAGACAAGCCTAGTCGCCGTTCGGCGGACGAGACCGTGACAGGATGGTGACGGTAAACCTCGCCCATGTAAATTTTGTTGCCTCTATCATCCAATTGAGGACGCATGGGGCGCCTCACATCGAGTGGTTCGAAACGGCGCCTTGGCCCTACGCGCCGCCCGGACCTACACGCCCGAGGTGAATTCCTGCTCCTGAGCCTTTGCCCTGACCGATGTTCGCGAAAAAAAATCAACAAATCCACCGACCCACTGCGTTGAGGATTTGGAGGGCAGTCTTCTCCAATACCATCGCAAAGTCGTCCTCAGCCTCGTCCGCCACGTCATGAGCCGTCTTTGAAAAGGCTACAGACGGATGTCGGTGCAACGTGATATATCACTGGCATTTGATCATCGGGATTGACGTCAAAACTGGAGGCCGAGAACATGAGAGTTTTCGAGGGGCAGCGCACGATCGATGGGCTCGTCGTCACGGTCGACGGCAAGCGGCTTCCCGAGCACTACGAGGTGAAGCAATTCACGACCTGGGGTTTTGAGTGGACCTACGAGGGAGAAAGTCCGCAACAACTCGCGCTGGCCATCCTGGTCGAGCATCTGGGCGACCCGTCGCGGGCGATAAGGCTTTCCGGGCCGTTTATGCGAAAGGTTGTCGCTAACCTGGATAACGACTGGGTTCTCAAGGATACCGACATTAACACAGCAATAAGCGACATCGAGAAACACTGATGTGCATTACCATGTCGTTTCACCCCTTCCCAATCGACTGTTACTTTTGAGACGCGGATGTGCATCGCGCTGAGCTCAGCGCAAAGCGTCGTTGCTCTGAGACATGTTTCTGATATATCTGAGGATGGCGGAGGGTGAATTGGCGCCGGGCGTCCTCGGGATGCCTTTAACATAATGAGCGCCGATCAGTTCTCCGGAGGAAATCGCTGTGGGGCGCGGGTGGCGAAGTCTTTCGCTCGAGCCTTAGGCAAGCCGATTGGCAACCCAAGGAGCTCGAAATGGCGACCCGTGCATCCCGCCGAAAGTTTCTCAAAGGTGCTGTGGCTGGAGCCGGTGCGTTGGCACTGCCCGCCGGCGTCTTTTCCCCAGCGATTGCGCAGGCGAAGCCGCTTCGGGTCGGCATCTTGGCCCCCAGGTCGGGCATCGCCGCGAGTGCCGGCGTCAGCGGATTGCGCGCCGCCGAATGGGCCATCGAGAAGTTCAATGCTACGGGCGGTATCGCCGGCCGCAAGGTCGAACTCGTGGTCGAGGAGGAGACCAGTCCCAAGGACACGATCGAGCGTTACCAGAAGCTTCTGCAGCAAGAAAACGTCGACTGCGTGCAAGGTATCGTGTCGACTGGAGTAGGCCTCGCGCTCGGGCCGGTGGCCGAGGAGGCGCAGGCCCTCACGATCTACTGGGACGGCACGACCCAGGATGGCGTGAATGAAAAGCTGCCAAATCCGCGCTACCTCTTCCGCAGCACCGACAACGAGTGCGAGGCCGTCATGTCCTCGCTGCTCGCGATCAAGCACTGGAAAGGCAAGTTCAAGCGCATCGCGGGCATCAACCCCGACTACTCGTATGGTCGAAATAACATGGCGGCTTTCGTAGCGCTGCTGAAACGCTTCGATATCGAGCATGAGGTCGTCACGGAGCAGTGGCCGAAGGTCGGCTCGATGGAGCTGACCAGCCATGTGGCGGCGCTGAAGGCGGCGAAGCCGGATCTAATCTTTTCATCGCTGCTTTTCGCCGACTTGCCGGTGTTCATGAAGCAGGCGGATGCCGCTGAGCTGACAAAAGACGTGAAGCTCGTCTTTCCGGCGGCCGGGTGGCAACACACCGCCATGAAGAAGACCTTCACCCCGGAGGGCATGATCTTCGGACACAATACACTGTACTTCGATAATCCCAATGCGACGCCAATGCAGAAGGAGTTCGTCGCCTGGTATGTGGACAAGCACAAGGATTATCCGAACTGGGAATCCGATCGCGCCTATTTTGCAATAGCGTCCTACAAGGCTGCGGTTGAGGCCGCGATGAAGGCGAAAGGCGGCAACTGGCCCGCTCTCGATGACATCATCGACGCCATGGTGGGGCCTCCCGTTGAAAGCCTCGGCGGCAAGGGCTCATGGCGCAAGGATCACATCGCCGACCAGACGTTCGTCCAGGGCTTCTCGACCCACAAAAACGCCTACGATTTCGTGACGCTCGATCCCAAGACCATCGAGACCATGTACTCGACCGATCTGCAAAAGCCAGCCGGTGCCAATTTCTGGGATTGGCTGAAGACCGCGCAGTTCAAGATCTGAGTAGTGGCTCATAGCTGATGGCTGCATTCGCCAACATTCTGCTCGGCGGCATCTTCCATGCTGCCGTGCTGTTCCTGGTCGCTGCCGGACTCCAGCTCGTTTTCGGGGTGCAAAAGATCGTCAATCTTGCCTGCGGCTCGTTCTACGCTTTGGGCGCTTATTTCGGCATTACGCTCGTGACCTGGGCGCTGGGCGCGGGGATGCCGGGCTGGCTCCTCTTGCCGCTGTTGCTTGTCGCCGGCATGACGATGGCATTGATCGGTCCACCCATCGAGCGCCTGTTGCGGACGGTCTACGACCGCGACGAAAGCTTCCAACTCCTGCTGACGTTCGCGCTAGTGCTGATGTTCCAGGACGTGTTTCGCTTTTTTTGGGGCGTCAACCCGCGCTCGCTCGAGAACGTGCACCTCGTCTACGGCAAGATCTCGACCGGCGATTTCAGCGTTCCCGTCTACAACTTACTGGTGATCGCTGCGGCGCTGAATGCCGCCCTGATCGTCGGCTTGTTTCTCCAGAAGACGAACTTCGGACGCATCCTGCGGGCGACTGCCGAAAATCGCAATATGGCTGAAAGCCTCGGGGTGGACGTGCGCGGCGTCTACTCGGCCGTCTTCACGCTCGGCACGCTGCTGGGCACGACCGGCGGCGCTCTCGTGGTTCCGACATCGGCCGCCTCGCTCGACATGGCGATCGAATTCGTAATCGAGGCCTTCGCTGTCGTCGTCATAGGCGGCCTCGGCTCGATGCCGGGCGCGTTGATCGGCGCGTTGCTCGTGGGCGGCATTCGCGCCGTGTCTCTCGTTTTTTATCCGGAGCTCGAAGTGCTCGCGATCTACCTGATCGTTATCGCCGTGCTGCTCTTCAAGCCGTCGGGGCTGCTCGGGAAGCCCGCGACATGACCAAACTCAGCCGTATCGCTGCCGTGCTCGGTGGTGTCATCGCGCTTGCCGCGGTCCCACTCCTCGCGCCGCCGTTCTATGCCAATCTGCTCGTTCCTTTCTTCGGTTACGCCATCGCGTTGCTGGGCTTCAATCTGCTGTTTGGCTACGGCGGGCTTCTCTCGTTCGGGCACGCGATGTTTCTCGGCCTGGGCGCCTATGGCGCGGCGGTAATCGCCGGCACGCTCGGGATCAAGCATTTCGAGATCGTGCTTGCCGGGGTGGCCATTGCTGCCGTGGTCGTTGCGCTACCGATCGGCTTCATGTGCGTGCGCTATACCGGCATTTTTTTCGGAATGCTGACGCTCGCCTTCGGCATGTTGGCTCACTCCTTCCTGTTCAAATTCTACGACATAACAGGCGGTGACAGCGGGATGCGAGTGCCGCGCATGTCGCTGCTCGGAATGGAACTCTCCAAGTACAACAAGATCCAATTCCTCGCCGGACCCTTCTACTTTTATTGCCTTGCGCTTTTGATCATCGCCGCTTTCATCATGTGGCGAGTGGTCAACTCGCCCTTCGGCCTGCATCTCAAAGCCGTGCGGGAAAATCCGCAGAAGGCCGAGTATGTCGGCGTAAGGCTCAGCGCCTTCCGCCTTGCCGCATTCGTCATCTCGGCGATCTACGGTGCGATCGGAGGCGCCATTCTCGGTTTCCGTGTCGGTGTCGCCGACCCCGAGTTGGTTCACTGGACGCACTCGGGGCATCTCGTGTTCATGACCGTGCTGGGCGGCTTCAAAAGCTTTCTGGGCCCGGTTGGCGGGGCGCTAGCGATGACGTTGCTGCAGGATCAGTTGCAATCGCTGACGCAATACTGGCGGTTTGTGCTGGGCTTCATTCTGGCGGCAGTGGTGATCTTCTTCCCCGGCGGCTTGGCGGGCATCGTTTCAAATCTCTCATCGTCACTCTGGGGAAAGTCGAAACCGGAGACCATCGAGTGACCGCGCTCGTCGAGACCAAAAACGTCTCCAAGTTCTACGGCAGTTTCCGGGCGCTCGATAACGTCTCCGTATCGATCAGCGCGGGCGAATTCGTGTCGATCGTCGGTCCTAACGGCGCCGGTAAGACGACACTCGTGAATCTTTTTGACCGGATTGCTCGTGCCGACCCAGGGCGAGGTGTTCTTCAAAGGGCACAACATTGCCGGCGTGGGCCCCGTCGTGCTCGCTGAGCAGGGCATGGCGCGCGCCTTTCAGTTGGTTCAGATTTTTCCTGAGCTCACCGTAGCCGAGACGATCGCGGTTGCGGTGGTCGCCCAGCAGCGCAAGCAGTGGCGCCTGTTCTCCCGGGTCGCGGCCGACAAGGACATCGCCACGCGCGTGGAGGAGATTGCAACTATCTTCGGGCTCCAGAAGCGCTTGAACGTCGCTTGCCGGTTGCTGTCGCAGGGCGAGAAAAAGCTGCTCGATGTCGCATCGGCGTTCGCGCTGAAGCCGGAAGTCATCCTGCTCGATGAGCCGACGTCGGGCGTCTCCACGGCCGACAAGCACAACGTCATGCGGACGCTG
Source organism: uncultured Alphaproteobacteria bacterium (assembly GCA_963847435.1). Classification (GTDB taxonomy): domain Bacteria; phylum Pseudomonadota; class Alphaproteobacteria; order Rhizobiales; family Hyphomicrobiaceae; genus CAWJZR01. Next base: position 70,364 of record CAWJZR010000005.1, read on the forward strand.
ATCACGGCCGCGAAAGCAACCGGGGTGCAAGCAATTCTGCTCGTCGAGCACGACATGGATCTCGTCGCTACCTACTCGCAGCGGATTATCGCGTTGACCGAAGGCCGCGTCCTAGCGGACTTGGCGCCTGAACCGTTCTTCGCCGATCCCGTCATCATTGAAACCGTCGTCGGCAAGCGCAGGGAGCGTTGATGCTCAGTATCGCAGACCTGGTCGTCGACATCGAAGGCAGTCACATCCTCCGCAGCATCTCCCTCGAGGTGATGGCCGGTGAGCTGGTCTGCCTGGTTGGTCGCAACGGCGCGGGCAAGTCGACGACGTTCCGGACCATCATGGGCCTGCGCAAGCTGCAGTCGGGGTCGATCCGGCTGGGCAACCGTTCGATCGCCGGACTGCGGCCCTTTGAGATCGCGCGTCTCGGTGTCGGCTATGCGCCCGAGGGCAGCGAAGTTTTCGGAGACCTCAGCGTCGCGGAGAACATCTTGCTGCCGACGTGGACCCGCAAGAGCGAGCGCTCAGCCGAAGAGCGTGAGGGGCTTGCCTACAGGATTTCCCCAAGCTCGAGCGTTATCGTGGGCGCGGCGGCCAGCAGCTTTCGGGCGGCGAGCGCAAGATGGTGTCGATCGCCCGGGCGCTGGCGCTGGATCCGCGCCTCCTGCTTCTCGACGAGCCGACGGAAGGACTTTCACCGGCCATCGTGCCTTCGATCGTCGAGGGCATCGCTTCGATCCAAAAGCTCGGACACGCGGTTTTGATCGCGGAGTCGAACCTGCATCACGTTCCGGACTTCGCCGACAGGCTCTACGTCATCGAACGCGGCGAGATCATCTACGCAGGCCCACCGGCGGACGTACGTAAGGACCCCGCAGTAGCCCGCGTCGTCGATGGGTCGGCATAAGCATTTAGACAGGAGTGAGCCTTCGGGGCGGGGCGTTGACGACGCGAGCGCGTAAGGTGTACTTGTGATATATCAGATCCACTGACCGTGCGAATTCGAGGCAAGCGCTCGCGTAGCCGAAGGCACCATTCAAAAGGCCTGAAACTGAAGAGGCTGAAATGATCACAGAACGTCAGAAACAATACCGGCAGGTCTACCGTTCCCGCATCATGGGCTTCTATGACGGGTATCTTCACATCATAATCATCTACGCGATGGGCGCGGCAGCCTTCTATATCTATCTTCAGCATATCAGCAACGTGACGCCTTTCGAATGGCTGACGATCCCGCTGACGTTCATCTTCACCAACCTTTTCGAGTGGTTCGTGCATCGCAATATCATGCACCGGCCAATCAATATCCGTGGCCTGCGGGCGGTTTATGAGCGTCACACGCTCAATCACCACCAGTTTTTCACCGATCACGAAATGCGCTTCCGCGACCATAAGGATTGGCGTGTGACGGTGTTTCCGCCTTACGCGCTCGTCGTGTTCATTTTGATGTCGCTTCCTGGCGGGCTCATCCTCGGCAATCTCCTCACCCCCAACGTCGGTTGGCTGTTCATGGCCGCGACGACGGGCATGTACCTGCTCTATGAGTTCATGCACTTCTGCTGCCACGTGGACGAGAATTGGTTCGTGCGCAATGTGCCATTCATCAACACGCAACGCCGGCATCACACGGCGCACCACAATGAGCGCCTGATGATGGAGGTGAACATGAACCTCACCTTCCCGATCACCGATTGGCTGATGGGCACCTCAGATCTCGACCGCGGCCTATTTGGTCATCTCTTCAATGGCTACAGCACCCGTTATCTGAAGCGTAATCTTCGCGGCAAGCCGATCGGGCCGGACGAGGCTGCAGCGGCTCCGCTCGGCAATTATTGAGCCATCAGACGTCGAGCCACCGAGCTTCGGACGGCCCTTAATGGGAGGCACGTGATCCATGCCAAATGACGTCAAGGCGATTGTTTCAGTTGTGACGCTGATCGTCGCCGCTATCTTCGCCTACTGGGAGAAATCAAATGGCCGGCAAGACTTGTTCTGGATCGTAATCGGCCTCGCAATCTTTTCCGTTATTGCCATGTGGGTCTTCCCCGAGGCCGAAGGCGGCAAAAAGAATCCGAAAAAGACGAACTAATCCGGACAGCCGACAAAGCGGAGACCCTTACATCGCAACTCAGGCCTGCCGTGATAAGCGCTTCGCACGCTCAATGGGGCATTGCCCGAGCTATGATGGCGAGCAAAAGTGCAAGTCCCGCAAACGACAGCAGGCCGTGACGTCCGTTCACGAAGCTGTCTGGAAGTGGCTGCAGCAAAAGGGGCGCGGCGAGCAGCGCCATGCCGCCGCCGATGATCGCCGCAGATATCGGCAGCCGCTGCCAGGCTATGGATAGCGTGACGGCAGCAAGCAGGGCAGCGAGCGCGATCGTTCCCCAGAGGATAGCGGCACCTCCGGTCGTGCGGAGGCTCGGCGAACGGTGCTCCACGGGAAAATGTCCGGCGACTGCGAGCCCATAAAGCGAGAGCACCAGAACGAGGGCCATAAAGAGTACGAGATCCGATAGTGCAGGAAAGGCCATCAATTTCGATCCAGGACATTTGCAGCTTGCTCTGATATATCAGTAATTGGTCGCGCACGACAGCGCTGATCGGGGGGAGAAATTGAATGTCCGAAAGCAAACTGGCTAAGGAGAAAAAGCCCGAAAAACGAACCATCAGCGCCATTCGCGACAGCAAGACGACAGGCGAAAAGATGGTTTACATGTCGGTGCCGGACTACACGTCCGCACGATGGGCGGAGGCGGCGGGCGTAGACGTCGCCGTGGTCGGCGACAGTTTGGCAATGATCGCTCATGGTCACCCAAGCACGATCCCGGCCACAATGGATATGATGGTGCTGCACGCGCAAGCGGTAAGGCGCGGCGCGCCCAATACCTTCGTACTCGGCTGCATGCCGTATCAGAGCTACAACACGGCTGACCGCGCGCTCGTCAACGCCACGCGCTTCATGCAGGAGGCGGGCACCGATGCGGTGAAGCCGCAGGGCGGCAAATCCCAGGCCCACATTCTCAAAGCCCTCGTTGATGCGGGCATTCCAACGGCCTCACATATCGGCCTCACGCCGCACACGATTGCTATGTTCGGCGGCTTCAAAATCCAGGGCCGCACCGCGGATGCCGCCATGAAGATCCTTGAGGATGCCCTCGCTATCGAAGACGCGGGCTGCTTCATGCTCGAGTTCGAAGCGGTTCCAGCAAGGATCGCCAAACTCATTTCCGAGCAACTGACAATTCCAACGATTGGCATCGGTGCGGGCGTGGGGACCGACGGCCAAATCCTGCTTTGCCACGACTTGCTCGGTGTGTTCACGGATTTCAAGCCGAAGTTCACCAAGCGATTTGCCAAATTGACGGAAGTGGCCGTGGACGGCATTCGACAGTATATCAAAGAGGTCAAGGACGGCACTTTTCCGGACGATGATCATTCATACGGCGTCGGTGAAGACGAGTACGAGAAATTCACCCGCATGGTAGAGCGCCGCAGGCAGGTCTGATGCACGCGGCGAGAAGAGGGTTCAGTGGCACTCAGGATTGCCGAAAGCGAGGGGGTAGTGCGGCCCGAAACCCTGACCGAGCAAGCCTATCAAAAGCTCGAGGAATCGATCGTCACGCTGGTGCTCGCTCCAGGATCGGTGCTCTCCGAGCAAGCCCTCGCGGCGGATTTTGCGATCGGTCGCACGCCGATCCGCGAGGCTTTGCAGCGGCTGGCGCGCGAGGGGCTCGTCGTGGTGCTGCCACGAAAGGGAATTCTCGTTGCCGACACAGATCCGAGCGAGCAGTTACTGGTGCTGGAAGTTCGCCGCGAACTCGAACGCTTGATCGCGCGCGCAGCCGCAGAGCGCGCATCAGTTGACGAGCGGGGTGAGTTCCAGGCCGTCGCCAACGGGATGGAAGCCGCGGCCAGATCGAACGACGACATCGCCTTTCTCCGGCTCGACCGCGAGATGAATAGTCTGCTCGCGACAGCGGCCCACAACAAGTTCGCCGCGCGTTCGATGCGCTTCCTGAACGGCCATTCGCGCCGCTTCTGGTATCTTCATTATAAGCAAGCTGCGGATCTCCCCCGGTGTGCGCGGCTGCATGCGGCCCAGGCTCGCGCGATCGCGGCGGGGGACGCTGAGAAGGCCGCTGCCGCATCTGACAAGCTTCTCGATTACGTGGAAAAATTCACGCGTGATACGCTTGAGAAGAACTCGATTGCGGCCATTGCGGAAGTGACACGCTCAAGCGAAAACGAAACAACTCGCGGAAGAGGGCATACACATGTTCGCTGTTGTTTTTGAAGTCGAGCCAAAGCCGGACCGTTTCGATGACTATCTCTCTCTCGCCGCCAAGCTGAAGCCCAGGCTCGAGAAGATCGACGGTTTCATCGATGTGGAACGCTTCAAGAGCAAGCGCTCGGATCGCCGCATTCTGTCTCTCTCGATCTGGCGCGACGAAAAATCGATGGTTCGTTGGCGTACCGAAGAAGTGCACTCCGGCGTGCAGCGTCAAGGTCACTTCGAAATCTTCACTGATTATCGCCTGCGCGTAGGGGAGATCACGTCAGACAGCGCTCCCCCGAGCAATCGCACCATCCAGCAGCAGCGCTTCGATGAGACTGAAATTGGCGACGCCAAGGCCTTGACGCTGACGACGCTCACACCCTTTTCTACGGATGCCGATCTGACCCCCGCTGATCTCGGGCTGCAGACTGCGACGGCCGGGTTGGTCGATCTGGAAGCCTACGAAAGCATCTATAATCCCGGCAAGATCGTGCTTGTCGCTGCGTGGCGAACCGCGGGTGACGCTGCATCATGGGAGCCACCGAAGCCGGAGAGGGTCGCCACGCTGAGGCACCGGTGTGTGCGCGTCATCCGCGATTACGGCAAATTTGAGCGCCGAGAAGCGCCTCAATATCTATCGCCGCGCTAGTCGAGCCTTAGCGCTAGCACTCCCCCGCACATACGAAGGGGATCACGCTCCGGCAGATCGTCAAATGGTAGAGTTCAAGCCTTTCCATTATGGACGGATACGCCCCATCGTAGCAAGTTTGGTTCTGCTCGACGGGACGAATTTCGCGATAGCAGGGCTACTCGCAATAGGCTTGGCTGCGGAGGGAATTCAAGTCGAAATGAAAATGATTGCGGTGGGTTGCGTTGGCTTCCGGGCCCAGTACCGTTTCGAATTCCTGGCAGGCCCCCTTGTGAAGGCCATTCAGAAACTTCGTGGCAATTCTTTGCTTCATTGTCCTGACGCCCTTTGGCGTACTAATGCGAGTTGCTGAAGACTTGGACGTTTTTTGTAATGGTGTCCTCAGTAATAGACTGGCCTTGGTAAGACCCTTGCCGACGGTAGGCGGAGCCGACGGGGCCGGCTTGGTCGTCATGCCTGCGACCGGCGGCGACTTCGAACGAGGCTGTTCTGAGGCTATTTTAGTGCGTGCTTGAGCATCGCGCGCTGTCGGTCCCCATCCATCGAGAACGGAAATGCGGCGACCATCTGCGAGTTCGAATGCTCCGATATCGACCGCGTTGGCGAAGGCGTGCTGGCTTAGATTTCCTGCGACGGCGAAATAAACATTCCGACAGGAGTAGCCCGATGAGCCTGAAATCCGCGCGACCGGCGAACCAAGGCTTTCTCGAGCCACGGGTTGGAGTGTCTTTTTGTTCCACCTGTAAAGTGTCGCCATCATGCGACAATTGATTATGACTGGGGGGTCAAAAGTGAGCTGCGGGCTTGATCCAAGGCTCTTCAAGCGGACAGGAGCCGGCAATCCGCAGTTGGATTGCTTGATGGGCGGAAGTACCTCCACGTCGGCCGCGACCGATTTGAGCAAATGCATGCACTCCTCTCGGCCGTGCGCAACGTCGATTTCTCTCCAAGTGTCGTTGCTTACCGTAGCAGCCTCCGGATGGGCTTCCGGCTCGGAAATCTCCGGCGGTAGCGTTCTTACCTCATCTCCTGCAGGGCGTTGAGGCAGGCATTGCCAAAAGCTGATCACCAATAGGCCAACAACCGCCAGTACGGACAAGGCGGTCGACGAGATCAAAAATGGCTCTTCCTTGCGCGCCATAGCGCCATCTCATTGCTACGGATAGCCAAACATTACACGTGACCGCCAGTCTATCGACTTGGCCTTAAGGGACTATTTAGAACTTCAGCAATTAGGCCTGGGTATGACGGTTCCCGCTTCGGCCCATCGAAAGGGGCTTGAGTTCGGCCGCGAGATCAGCCTTGGCGACACGCCATCAAATGTGGGGAAAAATGCAAGCTTGTACCATCTCGGGGTTGTCTGAGGTCAGGCTGTTTCTAACGTAAGCACAATGGCTCGCGCGATTCGCAGCTAGCGATTGTACGACGAGGAACAGGATTTGGCATGATCACCCGTGGATGGTTACGCGCCGGCATACCAATACTTGTTTTGCTAGCAAATCCGTTCAATGCAGCTCGCGCAGATGGGCCCGGGCTACAACGGGGTATCGACGCCCTGCATGCCGGAAATGCGAAACTCGCGATCAAACTCCTGACCACGGAGCTCGAAACTCCGCCGCGGTCTTCGGTCGATCTCGCGCGAGCGCTGTACTTCCGCGCCAAAGCCCATCTCGCCGACCGGCAGACCGCACGCGCAATGGCCGATGCGAATGCTGCACTGTGGCTCCGCAAGCTTTCTCCGAGCGAGATCGCAGATGCCGAAAACATAAAGGCTCAGGTGCTGAAGGCAGCCGGAGTTCCGAATACCTCACGCACGATTGCGTCGACCGCGGCTGCGCCTGTCACTCCCACCCCCAGCGCGCCAGAACCAATCCTCCCGAAAGAAGCCGGTGGCAAGTTGCCTGAAAAGGCGGAGCCTTTACCGGATCATGCGCCGGCGGCTCGGCCAATGCCCACTTGGTCGACGGCGAACGTGAAGCCGATCGATTTGCCGCCCCCTGATGCAACGCGCGCACCGGCGCCGACACAGGCCGCATCGCCAGCGCCGCGCCAGCTTGCGCCCGCGTGGTCTACAGCTGCAATTCAGCGGGAAGATCTGCCGCAAGTTGCGGTTCCCAGCAACACGTCGCCGATTGCGGAGCCGTCACGCGGGTCGCCGGTTGAGACAGGCTCGATCGCGGTCAGCAAGTCGCCCTCGGAGCCGCAGGCGGCGCCCGTCGCTCCCCAGCATCCAATTTCCGTAATACAGCAGCCTCGTGCAGCGGACCCTGCGTCCGCGTCGCCATCGGTGGTCAGTGCACCCGTCGCCGAAGTGCCCGCGGCTCAACCAAGTGGAAGCTTCTTGCCGGCCATCTCGGAAACGATCGGCATGTTTTACCAACCGCAGCCTTCACGGGTGCAGGCCGATATCGAGCGTGCCAATGAGTTCGAACGCAGCTATCTCGACAAGATCCGCCTTCACAATCGGGAGCTTGCGGCGCGCCGCGCCGACGCTGCGACGACGACTGCCTCGCAGGAAGGAAAGACAGAACCCAGCCGATAATGCGGCTCGAAGCTACGCTTTCTATTGCAGCCTATTGCAGCGAGATTGTTTCGATCTATCGAATAATTCAGCACGCCGAGGACAAATTAGGCGATCAAGGATCACGAAGGCTGACGCAGCCGCTAGATCCCGCTGCCGCTTTCGCAGATCCCGCTGCCGCTTTCACCAGGGTAGTTCGCTGGACATGATTGAAGCATGAATGGCTGACTGCGATATGTCACATTCATCCTACTCATCACTGTGCTGTCAAAGCAAGTGAAACTCCTCAAGCAGTAAAGCATTTGCTGAAGCAAACGGTGTTGGCAATAATTTGTGTGGCATTTTTGGCGGCGGTCAAGGCCAAATCTTGGCGGATGGAAGAATTGTGTGCTAATGTTCAAATGCCACTTGCTCAGCGCTCTAGGGTGGGGGACGGAGAATGTCCGTAGAAGGTTCGATCAGCGTTCGTGGCCTTTGATTTGCAGCATCTCAATATCAGGTGTCCGGGATGTCCGGGCGTATCGGCTCGATGATATGTCCGGGCATATCGGTTCGGGAAGCTTCAATTGAGCTCGTTTGTCTTCTCGGGTCCTGCTTCGGGTCCCGCAAAAAGGTAGGTTGCGTATGATTGAATCATCCCGGGCAGACCGCTCCAAGTCGACCGCCGCAGTAACGCCGCTCGATATCGCCCATGACATGGCGAGCTATTGGGTAGATGCCTGCCAGCGCAGCTTCCTGTTCCTTGACGTGCTGCAGCAGCGCAGCGAGGGATACAAGCAACACGCGGCAAAAGTCGCCCCTCATGTTTTGAAATTCGGGTGCGAACTCATTCTGGATGGCCGCAAGCTCCAGCGGCCTGTAAATTACGCCCTGGTGCGCGTGGTTGCGCCTGAGGGTACTGTGACAGCCGAAAACAAGCGGCCGTTTGTCGTTGTCGACCCGCGCGCGGGCCACGGGCCCGGCATTGGCGGCTTCAAACCACAGAGTGAAATCGGCGTTGCCTTGAAGGCAGGACACCCCTGCTACTTCGTCGGCTTTTTGCCCGATCCGGTCCCTGGGCAGACGATCGAGGATGTCGCTAACGCCGAAGCAATTTTTCTGGAGCGCGTGATTGCGCTTCACCCGCAAGCCGAGGGCAAGCCCGCCGTGATCGGCAACTGCCAGGCGGGCTGGGCCGTCATGCTGCTTGCAGCGATGCGCCCAGAGCTTTTCGGTCCCATCATTGTCGCCGGATCACCGCTATCCTACTGGACGGGTGTGCACGGGAAGAACCCCATGCGGTACACCGGCGGCTTGCTTGGCGGGACGTGGCTTACCGCTCTTATGGGCGATCTGGGAAGCGGGACATTTGATGGCGCCTGGCTGGTCACCAATTTCGAGAACCTCAATCCGGCGAACACTCTGTGGTCGAAGCACCATAATCTTTACGCGAAGATCGACAGCGAAGGGCCACGTTACCTCGAGTTCGAGCAGTGGTGGGGTGGGCATGTCACGCTCAATGCAAACGAAATGCAATTCATTGCCGATGAGCTGTTCATAGGCAACAAGCTGGCCACTGCGCAAATCCTGTCGCGGGACGGCTCGCCCATCGATATGCGCAATATCCGGTCTCCGATCATCGTCTTCTGCTCAAAGGGCGACAACATCACGCCGCCGCAGCAGGCCTTGGATTGGATCCTCGACCTTTACGAAAGCGTCGATGATATGCGGTCCTACGGCCAGACTATTGTCTATGCTGTACACGAACTCGATCGGTCACCTCGGTATTTTTGTGTCAGGCGCGGTCGCGAAAAAAGAGCACGACGAGTTTGCCACCAACATCGACCTGATTGATGTTCTGCCGCCCGGGCTTTACGAGGCGGTCATGGTGCCGAAGGACTTCACCGATACGACCGCCGATCTGATCGGCGGTGACTATCTGGTTCGGTTCGAGGCTCGGACCTTCGACGACATTCGCGCCATGGGCGGCAATAACGAGGAGGACGACAGGAAATTCGCCACTGTCGCGCGCGTTTCCGAGATCAATATGGGGCTTTACCGCACGTTTGTTCAGCCTTGGGTTCGTGCCTGCACCAACGAAGGCTTGTCCGAATGGATGCGGCGGATGCATCCCCTGCGCATACAGTACGAGATGTTCTCGCAGGCAAATCCTTTCATGAGATCTTTCTTGTCGGGCATCGAACTCGCGCGCGAGAACCGCACTCCGGTCGCCACCGACAACGTTTTCTGGCAAGGCCAGGAGTGGCTGGCCGAGTGGATCGAGACCTCGCTGGACGCCTATCGGGATGCGCGGGATCATATGTTGGAGGAAGTATTCCACAACACGTATGGTTCACCGCTGCTGCAGGCGCTTGTCGGCCTCAAGGCTTCCGATGTGAGCCCGAAGCGACGCCCCTGGAAAGACGCGTCACACACGGCCTTCGTCGCCAAACGGTCCGAAGAACTGCGGGTAGGTGTGACCCAGGGAGGCCCGCGGGAGGCCGTGATCCGCGCTCTTCTTTACGTTCGCCTGCCCGAAGGCGTGGCGGATGAGCGCGGTTTCAATCTGATGCGGCGGATGCGGGAGGAAGCCGGCAAGGGACTCAGTCTCGCCGAGTTCAAGCAGCTATTTCGCGAGCAGTTCTTCATGTTGCTGCTCGATGAGCGGCGCGCAGTGGATGCCATTCCGGCAATGCTCGCAAAGGACCCGAAACTCGCTGCCAGTCTGGCAGATACTCTTCAGCAACTGCTCGGAGTGGTCGGGATAAGAACCGCAGCAGCGAAGGCGCGCTTGCGCGAGATCGAGGCCATGTTCAGATCGATCGGCACACAGGCGCCTGCCGATATGGCAAAGGCTCAATCCGAAACAGTCTTCGCTGAGCGGCATAATACTGTTCGCAGCGCCAAGCGCATTTGATTGCTCGCTCGCGTGCATTCAAAAAGTTGGAAGTAGAATGGAGAGCGCCCATGGCTGGACTATTGCGTCCCACTGATCTGAAGATGCTCGCTTCCGATGCGGAAGCGGTGAAGATGGCCGAGGAACGTCAAGCGAAGAAGAAGAAAGAACAGCAGCAACTGGAGATGCGGGAAGCGTTCATGACCCGCGAAGTCCAGCCGGAAGCCATCGATCGGGTGAACAGAGTTGTGCGGATCGCCGCCGAGCAGGGCCTGCATGAGGTGCAACTATTCACCTTTCCCAGCACGTACTGCAGTGATCGCGGGCGGATGATCAACATCGCCGACCCGGCGTGGCCGACCTCACTGGAGGGCTTTGCAAAGAGGGCCTTCCAGTTCTTCGAGAAAGAGCTTCGGCCGCTGGGCTATAAACTTCATGCTGAGATCATCAACTTCCCCGACGGGATCCCGGGCGACGTTGGCTTGTACCTGAAGTGGTAAGGAATAGGAAAATTTAGCACCTCGCGCCCGGACAACGTCAGAGCGCGATCGGCGGCGCTGCTGCGTTGCAGCGCCGAGCGCGGGCGGTCGTGCGCGGCACAACATCGAGGCCTCGCCATGAATGATACTATTCTCGTCGTCAATGCTGGCAGCTCCAGTATCAAATTCCAATTGTTTGAAATTACCGGGAGCGACAAACTCGAGCGCCGGATGAAGGGGCAAATTCAGGGCATCGGCACGCATCCCCGGATGCGAGCCACTGACGTAAAAGGGGCAACCCTGGTCGATGATACCTGGACGGCGGAGGAAGTAAGCGATGTGCCGGGTGGCCTCGATAAAGTGGTCACGTTCATGCGCGCCACTCTTGGACGGCTCCCGACAGCGATCGGACATCGCGTCGTCCATGGCGGTCCGCATTTCATCGCGCCGATCATTTTGAATCATGACGTAGTGGACAGGCTGGATCGCTATTCCCCGCTGGCTCCTCTCCACCAGCCCAACAATCTTGCCCCGATCCGCATTGTCTTGGAACGGCAGCCGCAATTGCTGCAAGTGGCTTGCTTCGACACAGCCTTTCACAGAGGTCATTCGGAACTCGCCGAGCGCTTTGCGATTCCGGAGGCCTATTATGAGGAAGGCGTTCGTCGCTACGGTTTCCACGGCCTTTCTTACGAGTATATAGCAGACCGTCTTAAAGCAGTCGCACCAGAGATCGCGGAAGGGCGAGTCGTCGTCGCGCATCTTGGCAGCGGTGCCTCGATGTGTGCGATCTCAGCGGGCCGCAGTGTGGAAAGCACGATGGGCTTCACGGCGCTCGACGGTTTGCCTATGGGAACACGCCCAGGCCAGATCGACCCCGGCGTTGTGCTCTATTTGATGACCGCAAAACGCATGAGCGCCGCAGACATCGAGCACTTCCTATTCAATGACTGCGGATTGAAGGGGCTTTCCGGGATCAGCAACGATGTCAGGGAATTGCTCGCCAGCCCAGAGCCGAATGCGAAGCTCGCAATCGATTATTTCGTTTACAGGATTGCGCTTTTCACAGGAATGCTTGCGGCCGCTATGGGCGGCATCGACGCCTTCGTGTTCACAGCCGGTGTTGGTGAGAACGCGCCGTCAATTCGCGAAGCGGTGATACGCCGGATTGCTTGGCTCGGCTTCGATCTGGACCCCGATGCGAATGCCAAGGGCGGACCTAAGATCTCGCGGAAGGGGTCTCGGCTCCCCTGCTACGTCATTCCGACCGACGAGGAGTTGATGATCGCGCGCCATACGCTGAGCGCGCTGCGCGCTCACGTTCGTGGACCTGAGGAAAAGCGTGCATGATCGACCTCTCATCACTGGCTTTGCTGAAGGGAAAGAAAGCCCTCGTAACGGGGATCGCCAACGATCAGTCGATCGCTTGGGGTTGCGCCAAGGCCTTCCGCGCGTTCGGCGCCGACGTTGCCGTCACCTACCGGAATGACAAGACCAGACGCTACGTCGAGCCATTGGCCAAGGAAATCGAGGCGCCAATTAGAGAATGCGCCCCCGCTATCAATGAACCTCGGGGACTGTCTTGAGGCGGCCGGTAACAGGGCTATTGACCGCAGAGACGCGCCGTTTGGGCAGCTTCACCTTTTCATGCGGCACTTTCTTGTACGGAATCTGACTCAAAAGGTGCTCGATTATATTCAGTCTGGCGCGCCTCTTGTCGTCGGAATGCGCAACGAACCAGGGCGCCCAATTCGTGTCCGTTGCGGCAAACATATCGTCGCGCGCCTTCGAGTAGTCGTCCCAGCGGGTGTAGGACATCAAATCCATTTTCGACAGCTTCCATATTTTTCGGCCGTCGTCGATCCGCTCTTCGAGACGTCTCGTCTGCTCGTCGGGGCTCACCTCAAGCCAATATTTCAGCAGAATCACACCTGATTCCGCAATGGCTTTCTCCACGTAAGGGACGGCTTTGAGAAAGTTCTGGGCTTGCTCCTCAGTGCAAAAGCCCATGACACGCTCGACGCCAGCGCGATTATACCAGCTGCGATCAAAGATCACGATCTCACCGCCCGCCGGCAGATGAGGGAGATAACGCTGGACATACATCTGCGATTTTTCACGCTCGGTCGGCGCCGGCAGGGCCATGACCCTAAATATACGCGGGCTGACACGCGCCGTAATGGCCTTGATGGTGCCGCCCTTGCCAGCTCCATCGCGTCCCTCGAAAAGGATGCAGACTTTCTGCCGCTCGTGCCGGACCCATTCCTGAAGTTTTACGAGTTCCACGTGCAGCCGGCGCAACTCCGCCTCGTAGTCCTTGCGTTTCAGCTTTTGCTTCGGCTTCTCGTTGGACGAAATGTCCCGCTCGTCCTTCGAAGCCTTGCTTAGACGGCGATCTTGCATGTCGCGCCCCTTCTTCTCTCGGCGAATCCTTCGGTGCCGTTCACTCCGCCGGGACCGATCCGTGCGGACCGACCACGGCCTTGTCTCCCTGCGGCGACGGAGTGGGTGCGGGGGGCGACGTCTTGTGCGGGCGAGTGGACGGCCGCAGGCGCTCGCGAATGGCCTGGAAGCTGACATAGAGCGGCGGGATCACGAAGATACCGATGAACGAAGCAAGAATCATCCCGCCGAACACCGGTGTTCCAACGTCGCGCCGCGCCAACTGGGAGGCACCCGTGGCGACCACCAGCGGATAAAGGCCGAGAATGAAGGCGAAAGACGTCATCATCACCGGCCGGAAGCGCAGCCGGGCACCTTCGGTTGCCGCCTCGAGCAGTTCGACGCCTTGCTCCCGCTTTTCCTTTGCGAACTCGACAATCAGAATGCCGTTCTTGGCAGCAAGGCCGATCAGAACGACCATGCCGATCTGGGCATAGAGATCGAGCGTCAACTTGCCGATCACGATGGCCAAGAAGGATCCGAGCACTCCCACCGTAACCGAGAGCAGCACCGGCACCGGGATACTCCAGCTTTCGTAGAGTGCCACCAGGAACAAATACGCAAACAACACCGCGAATCCGAGAATTATCGCTGTCTTCCCTTCGGCACGTTTTTCCTGGAATGATGTATCAGTCCATTCACCCGCGTAGTTATCGGGCAGCGTACGGGCAGCGACGGCCTCCATGGCTTTCAACGCCTGCCCCGAAGAGACACCCGGCGCAGGCCCGCCCTGTACGGTCACGGCCCGCAGGTTGTTGTAGCGGATCAAAGCCGGAGGACCGACAACGGTGCGAATTTCCACCAAGCTCCGCAGCGGGATCATCTTGCCTTCGCTATTGCGCACGTTGATGCGATAGATATCGTCGACGCTGGAGCGGTCGCTCGCCTCGGCTTGAACCTGGACCTGCCAGGTTCTACCGTACAGGTTCACGTTATTGACGAAATAGCCGCCCAACGAGGCCTGCAACGCCTGGAAGATGGTATTCAGGGGCACACCGAGGACCTGCGCCTTGTCGCGATCGATGTCGAGGTAGATCGATGGATTGGTGGCCGAGAAAGTGCTGAAAACCCGCGTGAGCTGCGGATCCTGATTGGCCGCGACGAGTAGTCCACGGATCACCTGCGCAAGCGCTTTGGGGTCTCCGCCACGCAAGTCTTCGAGCACATAGGCGAAACCTCCGCCGGTGCCGAGACCAAGGATCGGCGGCGGCGCCAGGGGAACCACCGTTCCACCCTGGATCTGGCGCAGCTTCGGTCCCAGGCGGGCAATCAACTCACGTACGCCAAGTGAGGCGTCCTTGCGCTCCTCGAAGGGTTTGAGCGTGACCACCATGAAGGCGGCATTGGATTGCGAATAGCTGTCGATGAAATTCAGACCGATGACCGACGTCACGTCATCGACGGCGTGCTCTTCCTTCAACAGGGCCTCGGCTTGGCGAATGACTCCCGCTGTGCGTACGACCGACGCGCCCTCGGGCAACTGGGCCACGATAAACAGAGCGCCTTGGTCGTCCTCCGGAAGGAATCCGGTCGGAGTGATTTTTGCGAGGCCGCCAACGCCTAACGCAGACACGGCGACCAGAGCCAACCCAATCACCGAGAAACGTACGATGCGCGCGACAGCGGCTCCGTAAGAATCCCGCACACGATCGATCGCCCGCATGACCCAATCGATGGGCGCGGCCCGAGGCCCATGGTGCGGCTTGAGCAGGATGCCGCACAGTGCCGGAGAGAGCGTCAGCGCGTTGATCGCCGACAGGAACATCGCTACCGCGACCGTCACGGCGAATTGGCGGAACAACTCTCCCGAAATGCCGGGTATGAAAGCCACGGGCACGAATACGGAAAGCAGCACCAACGTGATCGCGATGATTGGCGCGGTGATTTCGCCCATCGCTCGTTTCGTCGCCTCGGCCGGCGTGAGTTCGGGATGTTCCTCCATGACGCGCTCGACGTTCTCGACCACGACGATGGCGTCGTCGACGACGATGCCGATGGCGAGCACGATGGCAAGCAACGATACCGTATTGGCCGAGTAGCCCACTGCGAGCAGCGCGATGAACGTGCCGATCAGGCTGACCGGCACCGCCAAGGTCGGGATCAACGTGGCGCGGACGCTGCCTAGGAACAGAAAGACCACGAGCACGACGAGTACGAACGCCTCGATCAGCGTCTTCTTCACCTCGTGAATTGTGTCGGTGACGAACGTCGTTGGATCGTAGGTGATCTTCCACGCCATATCGTCGGGGAATCGCTTCTCGACGGCCGCGAGTTTGCTGCGCACCGCCTTGAGAGTTGCGATCGCGTTGGCCCCCGGCGACTGGTAGATCGCGATCACGGCCGCAGGGCCGCCGTTGAATTGAGTGTCGCGATCGAGGTTCGCCGCGCCGAGTTCCAGCCGCGCCACGTCGCGCAAGTGCAGCACCGAGCCATCCGGATTTGTCCGCACCACAATTTTCTCGAAGTCGGCAACAGACGTCAGCCGGCCCTTGGTTTGGATATTGAGCTGCAGTTGCTGCTCGTCCGAGATCGGCCTCGCGCCGATGCGGCCGACGGCGGCCTGCACGTTCTGCGCCTGGATCGCATTGATGATGTCGCCCGTCGTGAGTCCGAGACCGGTGAGCCGATCAGTGCGGACCCAAGCGCGCATCGCGTAATCTTGCGGGCCCCAAAGCGAGGCGTCACCGACGCCGGGAGTGCTCTTGATCTGATCGAGCAGATTGATGGTGACGTAGTTGGAAAGAAAAAGCGGATCGTGGCTATGCTTCGGGGAGTAGATGGCGATCACGCCGAGCAAGGCGGAGGACTTCTTCTTGACCGTGACGCCCTGGCGTTGGACTTCGGGCGGTAAGCTCGACAGAGCGACCTGCACCCGGTTGTTGACGTTGACTGTGTTGATGTCCGGATTGGTGCCGAGCTCGAACGAGGCAGTCAACGTGTAACTGCCATCATCGCCGCTCACGCTTTTCATATAGAGCATCTTGTCGACGCCAACGACTTGCGCCTCGATAGGCTGTGCAATCGTCGCGTCCACCACGGAGGAATTCGCGCCCGGAAAGAAAGTGGTGACAGAAACCTGCGGCGGCACGATATCCGGATACTGGGCAATCGGGATGGCAAATAGCGCCAGGGCACCCGCAATTGTCGTGACGATGGCGATCACGATCGCGAGTCGCGGGCGGTCTACGAAGATTGCAGACAGCATCGCCTCAACTCCGGTTCAAGCTCGGTGGCAGAGGGTTCGCGACGACGGGCACGCCAGGCCGCACCCCCTGCAGTCCTTCGACTATGACCTGCTCGCCGCCTGCAAGGCCCGTTTCGACCACGATACCCTGGCCACTCTCCCCGCCGGTTTTGACGCGCCTGATAGCGGCCTTGCCGCCGTCGACCACGAAGACATAGACTCCTTCCTGGTCGGCTATCAGTGCCGCCTGAGGGATGACCACCTTCGTTTCCGGGTTGCCGCTTTCAAGCTCGACTCGCACCAACTGGCCCTCGATCAGGGCGTTGGATGGATTTGGAAATGTGGCGCGCATCAGGACGGTGTCCGTACTGCGATCCACCGTGACATCGACGAAATTGATCGTGCCGAGGTGATCATATTTCCGATTGTCTGAAAATTTCAGCGCGGCCTTGATGCGTGTGAGATCGACGGCACGCTGTTCAGACTGGGCCCGCAAGAATTCGCGCTGGCTCACCGGAAAAGTCACATACATCGGGTCCTGGCTGACGATCAATGTCAGAGGCCCGGTCTGGGGCGAAACGACGTTGCCCTTGGTGACGTTGGTTCGGCCGATCTTTCCGCCGATCGGGGCGACGATGTCGGTGTAGCCGAGATTGATTTTTGCAGTCGAGAGGTTTGCCTCATCCATCAGGATGGTTCCCCGCGCCTGCTGGTCGGCCGCGCGAGCTTGGTCGCGAGCCACCACGGTGCCGACGTTCTTGCCCAACAACTCTACTGCGCGCTGGAGTTGAACCTCGGTGAGGATCTTTGCGGCCTTGCTCCGCTCGAGGGCGCCCTCTGCCTGCTCGACCGCGGCCTGGAACAGCCCCTTTTCTATCCATAGAGCGCATCGCCCTCCTTGACCAACGCACCCTCTTTGAAGTTCACGGCATCGAGGAAGCCGGTCACTCGCGCCCTGATCTCGACGCGATTGATCGCATCGACACGTCCAACAAACTCCGCCTGTCTCGCGACAGGCTTGCGCTCGGCGTTCACGATGCCGACGGGTATAGCCGTGGCCCCCTTCTGCTGCGATTGAGCTGGCAATGCATTAGCAAATAAGGCGAGCACCGCACACAATGCGATACGCATATCGGCCTCCATCATGCCGGCGATACCGGTCAGAGCAAGTGCACCGTCTGAACGTTCGGGTATTTTTCGCTAAGCTTGGCTACTATAGCGCAAGACACGGGCAAGTGTGAGCGCAAGTGACAAAGCTCCCAACATTGCGGGCAAAAGGCAACCGCAAAGTATGAGCTTTCTTCCCCCTTGGCGATCAACCCGCCTTGCCCCTGGTAGCTTGTCAATGAACGGAACGACCCGTTCCGGACCACGCCCTAGGTGTGTACACACGACGAAGCCGTTGGATTGGCGTAGCATTCTGGTGTCGAAGCAGAGCGTGCGCGTCGCACACCGGATTCGCCGCCGCCATGGCCGAAGCTACGCCGTTTCTCCCCGGCCTGTCACCCGTCGAGGGCAAGCCGCTCACAGCCACGCTCGATGCCGGCAGCCTGTCCTCGGATGGCGGCCTGGTGGTGCTGCGCGAGAGCGCCGCGCGCCTCGGTCTCGCCGCGATGATCGCGGACCGCTCTGCCCGACGAGCGCGATCCGCTGCTCGTCATCGCACAGCTATCGCGGACGATGGTGACGGCGCGGATGATGGCGATCGCCGCCGGCTACGAGGATGCGACGACGTCGATGCGCTGCGCCCCGATCCCGCGCTGATGATCGCCTGCGAGCGTGCGCCCGAGAGCGGCGCGATCTGCTGAGCCAGCCGACGATCTCGCGGCTCGAGAACCTCGCCGACGCCGCACGCTGTCCCGGATCGGCCTCGGCTTCATCGATCTCTTCTGCCGCAGCTACGCGACGACCGCCGGCATCGATCGTGCTCGACATCGACGACACCGACGATCTGGTGCACGGCCAGCAGGAGCTGGCGCTGTTCAACGCGCACGCGGGTGGCCACTGCTTCCAGCCGATCCACATCTTCGAGGGCAGCTCGGGCAAGCCGATCCTGTCGCTGCTGCGGCCCGGCAAGCGGCCGTCGGGCGAGGAGGTCGCGCGCGTGCTGCGGCACGTCATCCACCGCATCCGCCGGCACTGGCCGAAGGTTGCGCATCCTGGTGCGCGGCGACAGCCACTACTGTGCGCCGGAAGTGCTGAATTTGCTGCGTAAGTGAAGCGCTGCGACTACATCCTCGGCTTCGCCATGAACTCGAAGCTCGTCGCGATCGCCGAGCCCTGGCGCGAGCAGTGCGAATGGCGCTGTGAAGGCCGGGCCGACGGTGCGCCGCTTCCATCAGCTCCCGTACGCGGCGGAGTCCTGGTCGCGAGAGGAGAAGGTGATCGCCCGCGTCGAGGCGACCGAGCTCGGCACGCGACGCCCGCTTCATCGTCACCAACCTAACGGGCGCGGCAAGACGCTCTACGAGAAGGTGTACTGCGCGCGCGGCGCGCATCGAGAACCTGATCAAGGACATGAAGCTCTACACGCGCTCCGACAAGACCGCGTGCTCGCGCTGGCAGGCCAACCAGTTCCGCCTCTTCCTCTAGGTTAGGTTTATGTCGTCACCAACACACCGTCCGTCGAACACAGCCGCGCACACCGCAAACTCTGCGAACAGCGCACCTGGCTTCGTGCACGAGCGAGTTGGATGTTGTCGCGCCGTGGGTAATGGTGGTCCGCAAGGGGGCAGCGATTCCGTCACGGGAATAAAGGCAACCGCTCGCCAGCATGATTGCTAACACAATCGCAAACATCCGCATTGTCACTTCCTTCATGTGTGGCCCTTAGTTAAGCAACCAGCTTTCACAAGCTTAGCCTAATTGTTGCTGTTGAGATGGGTGGGGCTGTCAGCGCCAATAGCGGTGACGCCAACTTCGACGATAATAATAGCTGCCTCCGTAATAGGCACCGTAGTATGGATATGGCGCAGAGTCATTTAATTGCAGCGGAGTGTGGCATTGATTTTCATCAACTCATGGTGGGGTTGGCTGTATTCAAGACGAGATCAAGCCCCGTATCGGCTCTTTCGGCGTCGGCCGTCTCCGCAATTCCTTCTAGTGATATGACACGAATTCAGGTCTTCAATGGCGTATTCAGCCAGTATTGTTAACTTGAAGTCGCCAATAATGCTATTACAGTAAGTCTGATCTCCGTCGTTTTTGGCGGGGCATCTGGGAAACGCCGTAGTGACTTTGGCCCAGTCGCGGAGCGGCAGGTCGACCATAGCAACTGACAAGGCGCGGTCTGCGATGGCTCTTGGCGTGGTAACCCAACCACCCCAGGACGATAAGCAAGGCCGCCATCTTAACCCGAGTGCATTGCAAAAACCCTCGGCCTACGGGCTAGGGAGCCGCCCGCGGAGTAGATTGCCGGTCGGTTCTGAGAGTCAACGCCATGCCAGCGACGCCATATTGACTTGCGGACCAAGTCCAGCCGGGTCGATCGACGCTCGTGCGCGGCGGAAGGCTCCGGTCCCGCTCGTAATACTCACTACAGCGCTTGCCGGCGCCCTCACGTTGCACATTGATGAGGCAACATTGGAACATAAGACAAACTTGGGGGTTCGCTCATGGATCGTCCCGTGAGTGTGGTCCCATGTGCCCTGACCAAAACATGTTCCCTGACCAAAACACGCGCCCTGAGTCAGAAACCGAAACCGATCGGACCTTGTTGAGCCGCCGGGGTCTCCTCACGGTGCTCGCCGTGACCCCAGCGGTTGGCACGGTCGCGGCTTTGGGCAGCCCCTCGAACATGAGTAGCGGTGAAGAGGCGAAGCCAAATACCTACAGCCTCACCGATCACGTGCGGACCTACTACGAGGCGGCCCGATATTGATCTGAGGCGCTAGGCATTCGGAAAGACGACGGCAATGCTGTATCGCAAGGAGTTGAAGAGGGCGGCGGTTTCGAGGGATCACGGTGGTGGCGGCGACGAAACGTTAGCGCCCCAGGCTCAGGCCGGCTTGGCGGAAGCGGATAGCCTTGACCGCCGGACCGTCCTGGGTGCGGGCGTTGCGATAGGGGGGCTAGCGGCCTTTTCAAAGCTGACGACTTCGCGAGTTGAAGCCGCTCCGGCCGAGCCTCTGGCCAAGAGCCCAGTCGAGCTGAAGAAAACGGTTTGCCCCTTCTGCTCCGTCGGCTGCTCCATTTGGGCCGAAGTGCAGAACGGGGTTTGGATCGGGCAGGAGCCGGTCTTCGAGAGCCCCATCAACATGGGAACTCACTGCGCAAAGGGGGCCTCGACGCGCGAACTCGGCAAGGGCGAGCGCCGTCTCAAATATCCAATGAAGCTCGCAAACGGCAAGTGGACGCGGGTTTCTTGGCAACAAGCGATCGACGAGATCGGCGACAAGCTGCTGCAGATCCGCAAGGACTCGGGGCCAGACTCCGTTTTCCTGTGCGGGTCGTCAAAGGCAAGTAACGAGCAGGCCTACCTGCAGCGCAAGCTTTGGGCCTTCTGGGGCTCCAACAACTGCGATCACCAAGCGCGCATCTGCCATTCTACGACCGTCGCCGGGGTTGCCAGCACGTATGGCTACGGCGCGATGACCAACAGCTTCAACGATATCGCCAACAGCAAATCGATTTTTCTTTTGGGCGGCAATCCCGCTGAGGCCCATCCCGTCTCGATGCTCCATATTTTGCGGGCGAAGGAGAAAGGCGCGAAGCTCATCGTGGTCGACCCACGCTTCACGCGCACGGCTGCCCACGCTGACGAATACGTCAGGATCCGCTCCGGGACGGACGTCGCGTTCCTTTGGGGCGTTCTACGCGAAGTTCTGGCAAACGGTTGGGAGGACAAGGACTACATCGCTAAACGCGTGTGGCGCTTCGAAGACGTCCGCAAAGAGGTGGAGCAGTGGACGCCCGAGGAGACCGAGAAGGTCACCGGGGTCCCGGCTGCGCAAGTGAAGAAAATTGCCGAACTAACAGCCAAGAACAGGCCCGGGACGCTCATCTGGTGCATGGGGCTGACCCAATCGTCGATCGGCAATAATAAAGTTCGAGCCGCATCGATCTATCAACTTGCGCTGGGCAACATTGGCGTCAGCGGAGGCGGCGCGAACATTTTCCGCGGCCATGACAATGTGCAGGGCGCGACCGACATCGGACCCAATAGCGATACGCTTCCTGGTTACTACGGTTTGAGCGCCGGAGCTTGGCAGCATTGGGCAGGCGTGTGGGACGTCGACTACAATTGGTTGAAGGACCGCTTCCGCTCCAAAGAACTAATGGAAGCGGAGGGCATTACGATTTCCCGGTGGCACGATGCAACCCTAGAGCGGCCGCCGGTGCTCGGACAGCCCGCTCCAATAAAAGCGATGATCTATTGGGGGCACTCACCGAACTCGCAGTCTCGCGGCCGCGACGTCAAGAAGGCCATGGATGCGCTGGACCTCATGGTCATCATCGATCCCGTGCCGACCGCGAGCGCCATCATGACGGATCGGCAAGACGGCCTGTATCTCCTTCCCGCCGGCACGACGATGGAAATGGCGGGTTCCGTCACCAACTCCCAGCGCGCGATTCAGTGGCGCGAGAAAGTCATAGAGCCTGTCTTCGAAGCAAAATCAGATTATGAGATCACCTATCTGTTCGCCCGAAAACTCGGATTCGGCGACGAGATGTTTAAGCACATCGAGATCAAGAATAACGAGCCGGTTGCTGAATCCATCCTGCGCGAGGTCAATCGAGGTGCTTGGTCTATTGGGTACACCGGACAAACTCCGGAGCGATTGAAGCTCCACATGGAGCATCAGGATAAGTTTGATCGCGTGACGACGATCGGGCTGTCGGGACCGGTCAAAGGAGAATATTACGGGCTGCCGTGGCCCTGCTGGGGAACAGCCCAGTTGAAACATCCCGGTACGCCGCTGCTTTACGCGCAAGATAAGCCTGTGAGCCAAGGTGGATTGCCATTCCGCGCGGCTTGGGGACTGGAGCACGATGGCGTCCGGCTTCTTGCCGAGCATTCCGCGCCAAAGGACAGCCCCGTCCAGGACGGATACCCTGAGTTCACATACGGCATGATCCAGAAGCTCGGCTGGGAAGGCGAGTTCTCGAATGAGGAGAGGGCCGCAATCAGGGCGCTTGCGGAAAAGACACTCGCATCGCATCAGACGACTCCCCAGGGTCCGGTGAAGCAGCAGGCGGGGAAGACGGTAGGAGAGTCAAATACGTTGGCGCGTCCCGAGAACAGTCCCGGCCAGTCGCCCGAAGCGCCGCCGCCGGGCGGGGTTCCGCCGCCACAACAACCTGGAACGCCTTCGGCCGGAACCGGCGCGCCGCCCGGCCAGCAACAGCAGAACGCGGATGCCCAGAAGGCTGCCCCGGCAGCCACCCAGCCACCGACGGTCGAAAGTCTGATGGCGGCCGTGAACTGGAAGAACGACCTTTCCGGCGGCATCCAACGCATTTCGGTTTCCCATAACATGGCGCCGTTCGGCAATGGCAAGGCACGCGCCTTCGTCTGGAACTATCCCGATAAGGTGCCGAAGCACCGTGAACCGCTCTACACGCCGAGGCGCGACCTACTCGCCAAGTACCGTACTTACGACGATCGCCGGCATTGGCGCTTGCCGGCACTTTACTGGTCGATCCAGCAGCGCGACGCCTCGAAAGAGTTTCCGCTCATTCTGACGTCCGGACGGCTCGTGGAATACGAAGGCGGCGGCGACGAGACCCGGTCGATCGCGTGGCTCGCCGAACTGCAGCAGAAGATGTTCGTCGAGGTCAACCCGGACGATGCATCGCACCGCGGCGTGCGTGACGGAGCCATGGTCTGGCTACGCACGCCCGAAGGCGGCGCGGTGAAGATTGCGGCCATGCTCACGCGCCGCGTGGCGCCCGGCACTGTATTCATGCCGTTCCACTTCGCCGGGTTCTGGATGGGCGAGGACCGAAGGCACAGGTATCCCGAAAACGCCGTGCCTTACGTGAGTGGCGAAGCCGCGAATACCGCGACGACCTACGGCTACGACCCCGTGACCTACATGCAAGAGACGAAGACGACGCTGTGCCGCATCGAGGCGGCCTGAGCGCGTTCGAAGGACCGTCACATGGCGAGGATGAAGTTTCTTTGCGATAGCGAGCGCTGCATCGAGTGCAACGCCTGCACCGCCGTCTGCAAGAACGAGCACGAGGTGCCCTGGGGCATGAACAGGCGGCGACTCGTCACGCTCGGTGACGGCGAACCCGGCGAGAAATCAGTCTCGATCTCTTGCATGCACTGCACGGATGCGCCTTGCATCGCCGTTTGTCCGGTCAACTGCATCTACCAGACCGATATCGGGATCGTGCTGCACAACAAGGACATCTGCATCGGCTGCGGATATTGCTTTTACGCTTGTCCGTTTGGAGCTCCGCAGTATCCGCAGTCGTCGAATTTCGGCAGTCGCGGAAAAATGGATAAATGCACTTACTGCGCGGGAGGGCCTGAGCAGGCTGGTAGCGAAGCCGAATTTCAAAAATATGGGCGAAACCGTATTGCAGAAGGCAAGTTGCCGCTCTGCGCCGAGGTTTGTTCGACCCGCGCCCTCCTGGCCGGTGATGGCGACGTGGTGGCGGATATCTACCGGGAACGCGTCGAACATCGGGGCTACGGTTCGGGTGCCTGGGGCTGGAGTACCGCGTACGAGACAAAGAACCCGTTGGATGGAGCATAAGCAATGTCGGTTAGGCTCTGGGCCGGTCTCGCCTCTGTCGTATTTGCCTGCCTGCTCGCCTGGGTCGTCTATGTCTCTTTCGGGCCCCCCGGCCTCGTTGTGCCCACCGTCGGTGTTCGCCCGGAAAAAGCGGCTGGAAGTAACGATGAGGCTCGAAAACAGGCCGTAACAGCGCTATCCGAGCGGACGCGCTTGCAGTCCGAGGAGCTGGTCGCCGACGGAAAGAACGCATTGACGATAGAGAATAAGGGCGCGCGGCTCGCCATGAAACCGGATGACGAAAATGGACCGGGACTTGTGCGTGGCTGGGTGCAGGAGATGCCGCACGACAGCAAGACGTTCTTACAAACTCCCGTCTTTCGCACTGGCGTTTCGTCGTTGCCTTACCGGGAGACGAATGTTCTGGTGCAGCCGCAAGGCCGCGATTTCAGACGGAATCACAACGATCGCCTGCGCTACGGCGGGGGCTGGTTGATTTTCGGAACCTGTCTTGCATTGGCTCTTTTCTTGCTAGCCCGCGGCCGAATTAAGACGGTCGAAGGCGAAAGCCGCGATAAAGTCCTGCGCTTCGAGGCCGCCGAGCGGGCAAATCACTGGATGACGGCAAGCGCGTTTCTCATCATGGGACTGACCGGCCTCATCATCCTCTATGGCAAGCCGTTGCTGCTGCCGATCGTCGGCGCGGGTCCGTTCAGTCGGTTGGCGTGGATCAGCGCGTGGACCCATATGGCCTCCGCGGTGCCGTTCGTGATTGGCATCGTGCTCATGATATTCTTCTGGGTAGGCGGAAACCTGCCCGAAAAGCTCGATTGGCAATGGCTGAAACGTGGGGGAGGTTTCCTTCGCGATGATGGAAACAATCCACCCGCGCGCCGGTTCAATGCTGGCCAGAAAATTGTGTTTTGGGCGACGGTGCTCGGCGGATTGGCCATGCTCGCGACCGGACTCAGTCTGATGTTTCCGTTTTACGCTTTTGGGTACACAGGCATGCAATGGGCGCAGCTTACCCACGCCGGGATCGGCCTTGCGTTGATTGCGCTCATACTCGGGCACATCTACATCGGCACCGTCGGCATGGAGGGTGCATTCCACGCGATGTGGTCGGGGCTCGTCAGCCGCACTTGGGCCAAGGAGCATCACAGCTTGTGGTTTGAGACCCTGTCACGCCGCCGGCGGTGACGATCCAGAGAGGAATGGACATGTACTCCTTCATGGGCGGTTTACTGGCTATGATCCTGCTTGCCGCCGTCACCACGCTTTTTATGACGAAGGAACATCTCCCCACGATCGATCAGTCGCTGGCGCTGCGGACGGTTCATCTCGATAAATAGCACTTTGGGGGTGTTCGTGTGGTCAGCGTGATTGATCTGCCGCAGCCTGCGCCTGCCGTCGAGAGTGATGCTCAACGCGCCGCCCTTTACCGCGTCCTGGCGCATTTCCTTTCTAATCCGCCACGAATAGCTGAGTTGACTGCTGCGTCAGGATTGGTGGGCGACCGGTCGCAGCTAGGGGAAGCCATCCGACGTTTTGCAGATTGCGCCGGGGCCGCTGACATCATAGTCGCCGGCGAGCAATTTCAGAGACTCTTCATCGGCCTCGGAGGCGGTGAACTAACGCCCTATGCCTCGTTCTATCTGACCGGTTCGCTGCATGATAGGCCGCTCATCAAGCTCCGCGAAGACATGCGGCGCATCGGCGTCCGCCGGGCGGCAGGCACAATGGAGCCGGAGGATCACGCGGCCACGGTGATGGAAATCCTGGGTGGACTATTCGATGGCCGGTTCCACGCGGATCCCGACGTCACACGCGAGTTTTTCGATGCGCACGCCGCATCCTGGTTGCCCCAGTTCTTCGCGGACCTAAGTGCCGTCGAGAATGCGCCGCTGTATGCGGCGCTGGGGTACGTTGGTGTCGTCTTCCTGCAGCAGGAGCAGTCTGTTTTTTCGGGATCGCTTGCTGCTCAGGTTTCATCGACGGATGAATCACCCCGCATGTAGTCCTCGCTCGTGACGACGCGCGGGCGCTTAGCTCCTTCCAAGGGTTCGCGCCGCTGCTCCATCACGCTCACCACGCGGCAATCGGCGCACATCTCGACGAGTTCCAGGCGGGTCGCATCCGGGAAGTGGGGGTTGCCCGAAAGTCGGGCGCGGACACGCTCGATCGCCGACCTCGTGCCGAAAGGCTTGCCACATCGCCGGCAATGAAACGGCTCCTCGCTTTTGAGTATGCGCACATCATGTGGCATTGCCTCGAAATCCAGTCGAGGCTCCAGCGCGAGTGCCTGCTCGGGACAGGTTGCGACACAGAGCCCGCATTGCACGCAATCGGTTTCCACGAACTTCAGCGCGGGCCGGTCAGCGTCGTCACGTAATGCACCGGTCGGGCACGCGCTCACGCAAGCGAGGCAGAGGCTGCAGCGCTCAAGGTGGAGCAAGACGCGCCCGTAAGGGGCGCCGTGGGGCAAACTGATCACATTCGGGCGAAGCGGCGCAGCATCGCGTAAAGCGGCCAAAACTAGACGTTCGATTTCACGTTTTCTGCCCGTCAGGCCAAAGCGCTGGTTCGGCATCGGTTGTCGGTTATCGAAGTCGTACAACGCCGCTTCGACGAGGTCGGGATCATCCTCTGGGATAACGGTGATGCGCTGGCCGAACCCGAGGCTATCCAACACACACCCTGCCAGCGCCACTTGCGCCTCCAGACTACCCAAGCTGGCGCGATGGCGTCGCGGTACCAGGATTGCGATCTGCCGCAGCCCGCACAGCAGCAAGCTCAAAAGGAGGTCATGGCCGGCCTGTGTCACCGACGGAAGTGCCAAGGGGATGAGGTTTGATTGGAGTCCGCGCCCGTGCCTCGCGCTGGCATCGAAAATTGGTTCACCGTGCGGCTTTTCGTAAAGTAACAACGCAGGCGCCCCGCCCCCAGCCGCAGAAAAGGCGTCAACCGCCGCGCGCGCAATGCGGACCAGGTCTCGACCGGCTGGGTTGGCGTATGTAATCGCGCCGGTCGGACAAACGGACGAGCAAAGCCCGCAACCTTCGCAGACGCCGGGATCGATGCGGACATGATCGCCATCAGGCGAAATAGCGCCGGTAGGGCAGATGTCGAGGCAGTTTGAGCATCCAGTCCGGCGATTGCGTGAATGCGCGCACAGCTCAGCCGTGAACTCGACGTAGCGCGGCTTTTCGAATTCCCCGACCAATTCGGTCGCTTGCAACATGGCTTTCCCGAGGGAGAGCGGGTCGAACGGGTTTGCGCGAATGTAGCCATCGCGCTCCTCACAGCCGCGAAACAACGATGGGCGGCCGGAAACGTCCAGAATCGTGTCGCACTCAATCGTGGTCGTGCCGGTCGGCCCCTGCGCTTCAAATTGCTGACGCGACATAGGCGAGAGCCGGGCCATATTCCGGACCGTCACGCGAAAGGCGCCGCAATGGCCGGTGGCGTCGGTGATCTCGCCGCGTATCAACTCCGGGAGAGAACCGGCCGGTAGTGCGTCCGCAATATCTGCGAGACATACCGTCAAATTCAACTTCTCAGCGAGGGCGACGCCGACATCGAGCGCGGTCTGGCCGCTGCCATAGATCAAGCAATGGCCTTCCGAGCGGAGCGTGAGCAAATTCGGCGGCTGCAACTCGACGCGCGCCGCCGCCGCCAAGGCTTCCGATTTCGGTAGCGAACCTGCGCCCTCGCTCCACCCGGCTGCGCGGAGCGCCGATGCCAAGTCTCGTGCTGCTTTTAAATTATCCCTCGGCTCCATGCGGAAGGAACGTCCATCGCACGAGACGTGTTCCTGTAACGGGTTGTGATGCTCAGATGCGCTGCCGGACGCCAAAACGGAGGAGCCCATGGCCGAGTCTGAATCATTTCTTCTGCGGTGGGCCCGGCGCAAGTTGGAGGAGCAGCAGGCTGTCGAGGCCAAGTGCGCCCCGATTTCCAAGCCGGCGGATGCCAAGTCGCCAGTAACGGAGGCGGATCTTGCAACGCTCGATGCGAACTCCGATTATGCGCGCTTCCTCGCTGAGGATGTTCCAGGCGATCTGAGGCTGCGAGCTCTGCGCGCGCTTTGGAGCTCCAACTCATCGCTGTCGCGGTGCGACGGCCTCATCGACTACGCTGGCGACTACACCAGCGAGAAGGCTGATCTCACAATCGAGACCCTTGCCTTCCAGATCGGACAAGGACTGCTCAGCGACGACGAGGCCCGCTTATGGGCCGCGCTCGGCCGGCCGAAGGACGGCGAAGAGCCCGTCTGATCGCATTTATAAGATCTTCCGAGCGCAATGAGCCATCTTGAGCGTGGCGGATGGCAGTTCCCCGAACTTCAACCTGTAGTCTCTGGCGAAGTGGCCTTGGTTGCTAAAACAGCAGCGCTGACTGACGGACAAGACGGTCGTCCGCTCGTTGGGGTGAGCCAGCAGGTTCCGCGCCTGCTCGAGCCGATAGTTTTTCAGGAATTCCATCGGGGTCGTGCCCCGCTCTTTCGCAAACGCCTTGAACAGCGCACGCGCGCTACATTGTGCGGCTGCGACCAGGTCCGTAATGGTTATCGGCTCGGCCCAGTTGGCGAAGATGAAATCCTCAGCCCGCGCGAGTTGCCAGGAGACCGAGGGAGCCGGGTCGTGGCGGAGCCGGTTCGAAAAGTTGTGATCCGACAGATAAAGAAACGAAATTCCAACGGATTCCGTCAACGCAGCAATAGCGGCAGCGGGTAACGGCGGGGGCGACAGGATCTGGTGCGCGACCGAAAAGACCGACCGCCGGAATGCTGCGACGGCCTGCTTGCTAGCCGAGCACCCAGGTGCGAAGTGCAAGTCAACAACCGGACTGTCGATGAGCCGTGAGAGTGTCTTGCGCAGGTAATCCTGATCGAAGCGAAGCACGATCTGGCTGAACCCTGGCTGGAATTCGGCAATCAGGTCCCTGTCGGCAGGAATAGTTTCCACCCCACCGGGAGCCATTTGCAGGTCATGTCCGCCTGACCGTAGGCTGGCATAGCCTTGCGACCCGAGATGGCAACGAACCAGTCTCGCGCTAGGGAAGGTCGCCTTGGCATGAGCGGAATAGTCGCATCCGGCGATACCAAGCTGCCCAGACTGTGACTGCCAACTGCTGGCGGTGGCATTGAAGACGCGCGTCTGCCGACTGTCGAACTTGGAGGCGCCGAAAGCGTGGGCCAGAATGGCCTCCATCTCACTCGCGTCGCACGTCTGCATCCGAGAAACTGGCCGAGGAGCGTTCTGTGATTTCGGGGGCGGCGAACTCATGCTCGATTGCTCATCAGCTGCATCGGTTGCTCTCGGAGTGCACGCCCAGTGCGCTGACAGGCCTTCCAGGGCACTCAGCGATATATCACAGCGCCGGTGTGTCGCGTAGATTCTCGTAAGTCCAAGACGTTAAACCGCTCATTAGTAGGGGAAAGTGCTTCCGGACACACGCTGCCCAGCTCAGCTTGGAGCTACCCCGTTGACCGATGAGATGCTCACTGCGGGCACCGAAGACGCTGTGCCACCGCAAGGCCTCGGCGTGGGCAGTTGGCATTGGGATATCGTCCGCGGCGGGTTTCGGTGGTCTGAGGAGCTGCGTTTGATCTATGGGATCACAGCGGACGCGGACCTCGGCGTCGAAGCTTTGCTGAATTCCGTCCATCTGGATGATCGCGCCCAAGCCAGGGCGGTCGTGCGAACGACCCTTTCGTCGCGGCGGAGAAGACACGAGCACCGATTCCGTATCGTCAGGCCCGACGGCGAGATTCGCCATGTGCTGAGCAGAGCCGTGCTCTCATGCGATGGCAAGGGCCAACCGGCCTCGCTCACCGGCGTCGACATCGATCTTGGGAGCGACACAGGAGCGGATACGCCCGCGGATGGCAAAGTGTGCGTTGCTGGCGGGATAGTTGATGGTGAGGGGGGCGTTGCCGTCGCTGCACCACCGCTCGATGGCCGACGGACCCCCGGCGCGTGCTGCGACGAACTGGAAATCCTGCGCCAGAGTGAAATTCTCTACCGCACCGCCCTGCAAGCCCTTCCGGCGCATGTCGCAATTCTCGACGATAATGGGGGTATCGTTACGGTCAACGATGCCTGGAAGGCTTTTGCGGCAAGCAACCAAGCGAGTGCCGTCCCGCATTTGGCCGTGGGAATGAACTATCTGGAAGTTTGCCGCAAGGCTTCGACGTCCGAGCCATTGGCTGAGCGGGCGCTGGCCGGCATCGTGGGCGTTTTGACCGGAAGGCTTCCACAGTTCGAGCTGGAATACCCTTGTCACAGCGCGAATGAACAGCGCTGGTTCCTGATGACGGTCCTACCCATTAACCCGGGAAGCTGGGCCGGGGTCGTCATTACGCACATGAACATCACCGCGCGAAAGGTCGCCGAAGAGGCGCTCCGAGACAGCGAGGAAAGCTTCCGAACGATCGTGACGACGGCGCAGGGAGGCCTGTGGGCGGCTGACGGGGAGCGGCGGACCAGGTTCGTCAATCCGCGAATGGCCGAGTTGCTGGGCGTAACGCCTGCGGAAATGGCCGGCAAACCGGTCGCAGATTACTGCCTGCCTGAGGATCTCGGCCGCTTGCGGGAGCGCTTTGCTGCGAACCTGAGCGGACGGGCGGAAGAGTTCGAATGGCGTTTTCGCCACAGGGATGGTCACACCGTCCCTGTGCTCGCCACCACCGCTCCGCTCCGGGACCGAGACGGCAGGATCATCGGGTCGCTCGGTGGCTTTGTAGACCTCACCGAACGCAAAGCCGCAGAGGACAGGCAACGCGTTCTCATGCTCGAACTCGCGCATCGCGGCAAGAACCTGCTCGCCGTGATCAGCTCGATCGCGAGTCTCACGTTCGATAATGCCGTTTCAGTCGGGGCGGCACGCGAAGCGTTTCTCGGGCGGCTTCAGGCACTTTCCCGCACTTATGGTAATCTGACTGACGAGGTTTTCTCGGGTGCGCCCTTGGACGAAATCGTTTCGTCCGGCCTCGACCTTTTTGCGGCCCGCGCAAGCTGTTCCGGGCCGAAAGTTGTGCTGACTGCGCGGGCAGCACAAACCTTCTCGCTTATCGTACATGAGTTGGCCACCAACTCGGTCAAATATGGCGCGCTATCCGTTGCCGCCGGTAGCTTGAAAATCTGTTGGAGCGTGTTGGGCGCCGGCGACGAACGGCGGTTGTCGTTTTCGTGGACCGAGACTGGGGGGCCGCCAGCCGTCGAGCCAGAATGCAAGGGTTTCGGGACCACCATCATTTCCACGATTGCCGCGCACCAATACGAATGCGAACCGAAACTTTCGTTTGGCGCCGAAGGCTTCAGCTACGCATTGGAAGCTCCGCTGGGGAATTTTGGAACGGCCATCGAAGAATCTTCCGTTCGTGCGAAGTTATGCACTGACGTGCTGCGCGCGCTGTACGATGCATGGACGAGCCAGAGCGTCCCAAAGGGCTACTTGCCTATCTTCTCGCGTTTCGACCGCAGCCAGTTCGATGGTTGCGGTTGCGTCACGGTCGCCCGGATTACGAGCACGGGAACGGTCCGGTTCATTGAAGTCGGGCATACTCTCACTCACGGGCTGAACCGGCCCGTGCCAAGGGCCGAATTGATCATCGCTAAGGCGAGCGGCTTAGCGGATGCTTTTCGTCGATGCGCTCGGGACGGCCAACCTTACTACGAGCATATCCGCTACGATCTCAGCGAGGGTAGTCCCGTGACTTTCGAGCGCCTCTTGGTGCCGTTTACGTCAGCAGGCGCTTCGCGCGTGACGCACGTCGCCGGGATTGCGATTTGCAGTGGCGCTGTCAAAGCCGACGAGCTCGTAATGTGATGCCAGCAATGCTTGCGCTTTTTACTTTGCCTCTGTCGTTAAATGCAGACGGGTTCATCGGCAAAAAGTGTCTGTTCCGACATGAAGTTAAATGGTTGGCGCGATTGCGATGCATTTGCTCGCGTGCCGGCGAGACCCAGGCTAACTACCGTTTCGAACAGAGGACGTAGGTTGTGCTTCGAGAGATCCGAATTCTGGTTGTCGAAGACAACGTGGCCGTCGCGAGCAATTTGCGCGAAGTTTTGGTGCGCGCGGGAGGAGAGGTCATCGGTCCCGTCAATACACTGGCGCAAGCGCAGCGCGCCGCCGAAAGCGAAGTACTCTCGGTCGCCATTCTCGACATTGACCTGAACGGCCTGCAGGTCTGGCCGGTGGCTCGAAATCCTGGAGTCACGCGGCATACCCTTTGTTTTTCACTCCGCCAGCCCTCTTGCCGATGAATGGCGGCATCATGTGAGGCTCGAAAAGCCGGCGAAACACACCAATCTCATTCAAAGTCTAGCTCAGGCGGTAAGCATTGAGACGACGGATTCACCGGCATTCAACCTGGCGGATACGACCGCTGCGCGCCTTACCGCGGACATCGGCGCGGGGTAGCGGACCCCTTAGGTGATGACCGAGGGCTCGGTCCGTCCTGTGAATTCGGTAATGCGCGCGATATCGCGGGAGACGGCGATGAGGTCGGCAAGTACCTCCTGCGTGTCACGGCCCTGGCGCGTGGTGTCGGGCTCGTAGCGCTCGATGTAGACGCGCAACGTCGCACCCGCGGTCCCGGTGCCCGACAAGCGATAGACGATGCGCTCGCCGCTCTTGAACTGGATGCGAATGCCCTGGGCCTTGGAAAGCGAGCCGTCGATCTCGTCGAGGTAGGCGAAGTCATCGGCCGCGGCGACCTCCATCGTTCCGAAGCGCTCGCCCGGCAGGCGAGGCAACCGCTCTCGCAATGCGGCAATGAGAGCGTCGGCACCCTTGGCTTCGACCTCCTCGTAGTCGTGGCGGCAGTAGTAGTCCTGGCCGAACTCGGCCCAATGCTTGGCGACGATTGCGGCTACGGGCTCGCGGCGCGCAGCGAGGATGTTGAGCCACATCAGGACCGCCCATAGGCCGTCCTTCTCGCGCACGTGGTCGGAGCTCGTACCAGCGCTCTCCTCACCGCAGATGGTGACGCGCCCGGCATCGAGCAGGTTGCCGAAGAACTTCCATCCGGTGGGCGTTTCGTACATGGCGAGGCCGCGTTTCTTCGCAACGCGGTCGGCTGCGCGGCTCGTCGGCATCGAGCGGGCAATGCCAGATATGCCGCGGGCATATCCCGGCGCGAGGTGCGCGTTAGCGGCAATGATGGCCAGGCTATCGGACGGCGTGACAAACTGGTTGCGGCCGATAATCAGGTTGCGATCGCCATCGCCATCGGAGGCTGCGCACAAGTCGGGACCGTTCTCGGCGAATGCGAGATCGAGCAAGTGGCGAGCGTGGACGAGATTGGGATCGGGGTGGTGACCGCCGAAATCGGGGAGCGGCAGGCCATTCATCACCGTGCCCGCGGGCGCGCCAAGCAAACCCTCGATGATCGCGGTCGCGTAAGGACCGGTCACCGCCGACATGGCGTCGAAGCGCATCGTGAAGCCCGATTTGAACAAGGCGCGGATGGCATCGAAGTCGAACAGGCGCTGCATCAGATCGGCATATTCGTCGACCGGATCGATGATCTCGACATGGATTGGCGAGGTGAGGGCCACGCCGGCGCGGTCAACGTCGATCGGCGGCAAATCGGCGATGCGATAGGAGTTGATCGTCTTCGATTTGGCGAAGATGGCCTCGGTCACCTTCTCTGGCGCAGGGCCGCCGTTGCCGACGTTGTATTTGATGCCGAAGTCGCCATCCTTGCCTCCCGGATTGTGCGAGGCAGACAATACGATGCCGCCGAATGCTTTCCTGTGGCGGATGACGTGCGAAGCAGCGGGGGTGGAAAGGATACCGCCCTTGCCGACCAGCACGGTTCCGAAGCCTGCTGCTGCCGCCATGCGGACGACGGTCTGGATCACCTCGCGATTGAAGTATCGGCCGTCGCCGCCGACGACGAGTGTTTGTCCCTCATAGCCCTCGAGCGCGTCGAAGATCGACTGTACGAAGTTCTCGACGTAGTTCGGCTGTTGGAAGTGCGGCACCTTCTTGCGCAACCCCGAAGTGCCCGGTCGCTGGTCGCTGTACGGATTGGTTTCGATGGTGCGGATCACATGCGGCTCCGTGGACTTGGATAGCTCGACGGCGGTGGCCGCCGTAGCCGTTTGCACGGCGAGGCGAATGGCGTCAGCCGAGGCGGACCGCGCCGTGGCGGGCAACTCTTCGCCTGCGGTTAGGGACGAGATTGTGACGGGTGCTGCCGGACCGGCGGGACAGGTGGCGGCCGTGGTTGCCGCGGCGGCCGGCTTTGCGGCGGCGGGGGCGATCTCAGCGTAGAGAGCGGCGTATTGTTGAGCCGGACGCCGCCAGGAGACGTCGCTCGCCATCCCGTTTGCCTGCAGCCGCTGCCATGCCGGCGTCGGATAGATATCGGTGGCGCGGTGTACCGCGGTTTCGAGCTTTTCCTGGGTGACGGGCGAGAACTGGAAGCCGGTGCCCAACCCCGAGGCGAGAGCCATGTCGTTGGCGTCGATCACCGTATCGGCAAGGCCACCGACGCGGGCGACGATCGGGACCGCGCCATA
Organism: uncultured Alphaproteobacteria bacterium; assembly: GCA_963847435.1. GTDB lineage: Bacteria > Pseudomonadota > Alphaproteobacteria > Rhizobiales > Hyphomicrobiaceae > CAWJZR01. Next base: position 105,007 of record CAWJZR010000005.1, read on the forward strand.
GCGCAAGGCGCAAAGCTGGGTCAGCCCGCACGGCTCGAACCGTGACGGCACGATAAGCGCGTCCGACCCGGCCTGGATCAGATGAGCAAGTGCCTCGTCGTAGCCAACGACGACACCGACGCGGCCGGGATGGGCTGCCGACGCCTCGATGAAGCCCTGCACGAGATCGGTATCGCCGGCGCCGAGCATGGCAAGGCTGGTGCCGCGCGCGAGGATCGCCGGGATGGCCGCGAGCAGCAGGTCGAGGCCCTTCTGCCATGAAATGCGACTGACGACGCCGATGAGCATGCGGCTGCTCTCGACGTCGAGGCCGAGCCGCTTTTGCAGCGCCCGGCGGTTGGCGGCGCGCACTTTCAGCGTGGCCCTGTCGAAGCGGGCGGCGATCATAGTGTCGGCCGCGGGGTTCCAGACTTCGGTGTCGATGCCGTTCAGGATGCCGCTGACGATGGATGACCTGGATCGCAAGAGACCGTCGAGGCCCATCCCGGCGTCGGGCGTCATGATCTCGGTGGCGTAGGTGGGAGACACGGTTGTGATGCGGTCCGCATGCTGCAGGCCGGCCTTCAGATAGCCAATCGTGCCGTAATACTCGATGCTGTCCCAACTGTAGGCGCGGGCGGGCAGGCCAATGCTCTCCAGGAGAGTGACCGGGAACTGACCCTGGAAGGCGAGGTTGTGGACCGTCATGACCGTCGCCGGCCGTGGCCCCTCACCATAGTGCAGATAAGCCGGGACTAGGCCGGCCTGCCAGTCGTGGCAATGGACGACGTCAGGAATCCAGCCGGGCAGGAGGCCGCGGCCGATGTCGGCACCGACGCGAGCAAGCGCGGCGAAACGCAGGCCGTTGTCACCCCATTCGGCGCCGCCGGGCGCGGAATAGGGGCCGCCGTCGCGAACGTAAAGATGCGGCGCGTCGAGCACGAAAAGGTCGAGACCCGCGGCAGTCCCCAAGAGCACGCGCGCCGGGGCGCCCATCAGATCACCGAACGAATGCACCGGCTCCGCCGCCTTCAGAGCGGCCAGCACTGCCGGATACCCGGGCAGCAGGGTCCGCATCTCGACGCCATGCTCGCGCAGTGCCTTGGGCAGCGCCCCGGCCACGTCGGCAAGCCCGCCGGTCTTGACGAGCGGATACACCTCTGAGGCGACCGAAAGTACGCGCCTCGTCGGGAGTTGGTCGCCGCTCACTCGGCCAGCTGGTCCAACATATTCTGTGTGATGAGACATATGCCCTTCGGTGTGCGGTAAAAGCGCTGGGCGTCCAGATCCGGGTCCTCGCCGACGACGAGGCCCTTGGGGATGAAGACGCCGCGGTCGATGACGACGTCTTTGAGACGTGCACCCTGGCCTACCTGCACATACGGCAGAATTACGGCGTTCTCGATCGCTGCATACGAATGGACGTGCACACCTGTGAATAACAGGGAGCGCTTGACCGTGGAGCCGGAGATGATGCAACCGCCGGAGACAAGCGATGAAAGCGCTAGGCCGCGCCGTCCCTCGACGTCATGCACGAACTTGGCTGGCGGCGTGATCTCGCCGTAAGTCCAGATCGGCCAAGCCTGATCGTAGAGATCGAGATCGGGCACTACGTCGGTGAGGTCGATGTTGGCTTGCCAGTAGGCATCGACCGTTCCGACGTCGCGCCAATAGACTCCGGCTTGCCCCGTCGAACGCACGCATGACCGCGACAAGGGATGGGCCACGGCCTTCGCGTGTTTGACGAGATAGGGGACGATGTCCTTGCCGAAGTCGCGGCTCGATCCTGGCGTCGCAGCGTCGCGGTCGAGTTGCTCGATCAGGAACTTTGTGTTGAAAACGTAGATGCCCATGCTCGCCAGGGCCAGGTCCGGGTTTCCGGGCATGGCAGGCGGGTCTTTCGGCTTCTCGAAGAAAGAGACGATGCGGTCGTCATCCTGGACATGCATGACGCCGAAGCCGGTCGCTTCCTCGCGCGGCACTTCCATGCAGCCGACCGTCACGTCGGCGCCCTGGTCAACGTGCTGGGCCAGCATTTTCTCGTAGTCCATCTTGTAGACGTGGTCGCCCGCGAGCAGAACAATGTATTCGGGGCCGTAACCCTTGATGATATCGATGTTCTGGTAAACAGCGTCGGCCGTGCCGGCATACCACTGATCCTCAGCGAGACGCTGGCTTGCCGGCAGGATGTCGAACCCCTCGTTGCGTTCCGCGCGGAAGAAGTTCCAACCGCGGTTGAGGTGACGGATGAGGCTGTGGGCCTTGTACTGCGTGGCGACGCCGATGCGGCGAATCCCCGAGTTCATGGCGTTCGACAAGGCGAAGTCGATGATGCGCGACTTGCCGCCAAAATACACGGCGGGCTTTGCGCGGCGCTCGGTGAGCTGCATCAGGCGGCTGCCGCGTCCTCCTGCAAGCACATAGGCCATGGCGCCGCGTGAGAGCGATGACCCGGCTCGGCTGTCGAAGGTCTTGCCGTCGATCATGGCGCGTTCACTCCCTTTGTTAGTGCCGGCTTGCGCTCTTGAAGGGCGGCTCGGCACGACTATCACATCACGGCAGGGTCAGGTAGACCGTCGCCAACGGTGGCACCGTCACCTCGGCGGAAGCCGGATAGCCATGATGCGGATCAAGAACGGCGTTGACCGCGCCTAGGTTGCCGACACCCGATCCGCCATAAATGGTCGCGTCGGTATTGAGAATCTCGCGCCAGCGTCCGGCTTCAGGGAGGCCGATCCTGTAATGCGAACGTGGGACGGAGGTCATGTTCGTCACCACGGCGACAGGGGGATCGCCAACAGCGCCGAAACGCATCCACGCGAACACCGACTGCTCCGAATCATCGGCGACGATCCAGCGGAAGCCTTCCGGCTCGCAGTCGCGGGCATAAAGGGCAGGATGCTCGCGATAGATGCGGTTCAGCTCGCGCACGAGCGTCTGCAGACCCTTGTGGAGCGGACGATCCAGCAGCTCCCACTCGAGCCCGGCATCGAAGTTCCATTCGCGGACTTGGCCGAAGTCCTGCCCCATGAATAGGAGCTTCTTGCCCGGATGGCCCCACATGAAGCCGTAATAGGCGCGTGTGTTGGCAAAGCGCTGCCACTCGTCGCCCGGCATCCGGGAGACGATCGAGCCTTTGCCGTGGACGACTTCGTCATGGGACAGCGGCAGCACGAAGTTTTCTGCGAACGCGTACATCAAGCCGAAGGTGAGATTGTTGTGGTGCCAGCGCCGGTGGATGGGATCGAGCTTCATGTACGACAGCGTGTCGTTCATCCAGCCCATGTTCCATTTGAAGCCGAAGCCCAGTCCCCCTGCGTGCACAGGATTTGAGACGGCGGGCCAAGCCGTCGAATTCCTCGGCGATGGTGATGGCACCGGGAAAAGCCTCGTAGACATGCGTATTGACGCGCTGGAGGAAGCTAACCGCCTCGCGGTTCTCGTTGCCGCCGCTCTCGTTGGGCAGCCACTCACCCGCCTTGCGCGAATAGTCCAAGTAAAGCATCGATGCCACAGCATCGACCCGCAGCGCGTCCAAATGGAAGCGGTCCAGCCAATAGAGAGCGCTGGCGGCCAGCACGTTGGCGACCTCGCGGCGGCCAAGGTCGTAGATCGCGGTGTTCCAATCGGGATGAAAGCCCCGCCGCGGATCGGCGTGTTCGTAAAGTGCGGTGCCATCGAAGCGCGCGAGGCCGTGCTCGTCGGTTGGGAAATGAGCGGGCACCCAGTCGACGATAACGCCCAAGCCCATCCGGTGAGCGGCATCGACGAAGGCGGCGAAACCTTGGGGTGCGCCGAAGCGGCTCGACGGTGCGAAGAGACCGATCGGTTGGTAGCCCCATGAGGCATCGAGGGGATGCTCGGAAATGGGAAGCAGCTCGATGTGGGTGAAGCCCATGCCAGCGACGTAGGGAATCAGCTGGCTTTCCAGTTCGCTCCAGCTCAGGAACGAGCCGTCGTCGTGGCGGCGCCAGGACCCGAGGTGCACCTCATAGATGCTCATCGGCTGCCGCCGGGGATCGTGTTGCGCACGGCTACGCATGTAATCGGCGTCGCGCCATGCGTGATCGAACGGTCGTGCCACCACCGAGGCCGTCGACGGCCGCATTTCGCTCTGGAAGGCGAATGGATCGGCCTTCAAGGGCAGTCGCACGCCCTTCCCATCGACGATCTCGTACTTGTAGACGGCTCCAGGCGTCATCTCTGGGATGAAGATCTCCCACACGCCGCTGTCTATGCGCTTGCGCATGGGGTGGCGGCGACCGTCCCAAAGATTGAAATGTCCGACAACCGATACGCGGCTCGCATGAGGCGCCCAGACGGCGAAATGCACGCCCTCGACGCCTTGATGCAGCTTGAGATGAGCGCCCAGGCGCTCGTAGAGCTGACGATGGGTTCCCTCGACCAGCAGGTGGTCGTCGACGGCACCGAGCACGGGTGCGAAGGCGAATACGTCGTGCTGGTCCGAGCTGGCGTCGGCCCAGGTGACATGGAGCTTGTAGGCGAAGGGCTCCCTCAGGCGGGGAAGCAGCCCTTCGAAAAAACCCGCATCATCGCGGCGGACCAAGGCGAGCGTCTGGCTTGCGTCGTGCGCCAGCACCGAGACTGCGGTGGCGCCGGGAAGAAAGGCACGCACCACCAGCCCTTCCGGAACGGCATGAGGACCCAGCACCCCGAATGGGTCTCCGTGGCGCCCGCCGACGATTGCCGCAATCGTGTCCGGGCTCGCCCGCCAGTCCGTGGTGTCCATGGCGCCCTTGCATCTTCGATGTGATGCTCTGCTTTACAAGTGATGCGCGAGCCGAGGAAGCGGTTCCCGCGCGCCATGGCTGATCGCGGCCGGTTATTGTTTCAGGTTATCTCTTAACCGGCACTCGCCAGACCTCACTGGCATACTCGGCAATCGTGCGGTCGGAAGAAAACCAACCCATCCTCGCGGTGTTGAGGATGCTCGACCGCCACCATACCGCAGGATCGCGCCAAAGGGCATCGACTTGGCGCTGTGCGGCCCAATAGGCATCGAAATCCGCCGTCACCAGGAAGTGGTCGTGATGGCGCAGGATGCGGACGAGTTCCGAGAACCTCCCCGGATCGTCGGGTGCGAAAGCGCCATCGGCGACCGCATCCAGGACCTGACCCAGCATGGGCGAGGCCGCGATCGTCTCGGTCGCGTCGATGCCCAAGGCGCGGCGCGCCGTCACCTCTTCGGCGGTCAGGCCGAATATGAAGATGTTGTCGTCGCCGACGTGCTGGCGGATCTCGACATTGGCGCCGTCGAGGGTGCCGACGGTCAGCGCGCCGTTGAGGGCCAGCTTCATATTGCCGGTGCCGGAGGCCTCCATGCCGGCGGTGGAGATCTGCTCGGAGACGTCGGAGGCGGGAATGATCGCTTCAGCGAGGCTGACATTGTAGTTCGGCAGCCAGCAGACCTTGAGCAGGTCACGGACAGTCGGGTCGGAATTGACGACTTTGGCGACGTCGCAGGCGAGCTTGATTATGAGCTTGGCCTGGTGGTAGCTCGCCGCGGCCTTGCCTGCGAAGATCTTGACGCGCGGGACCCAGGGCGCATTCGGCTGGGCTCTGATCGCGTCGTAGAGAGCAATCGTTTCGAGCACGTTCAGCAGTTGACGCTTGTACTCGTGGACGCGCTTGATCTGCGTGTCGAACAGCGCATCGGGCGAGACCTTGACCTCCAACTGCTCGAAGATGATGGCCGCAAGCCGCTCCTTGTTCTGCCTGCGCACGGCAATGAGCTTGTCGCGAAACGCGGCGTCACCCGCGAGCGGCTCAAGCCGGCCGAGCACGGCCGGGTCGTCCAGCACCGCGACTCCGGCGGCTTCGGAGACGAGCCGCGTCAACCCGGGATTGGCCTGATGCAGCCAGCGGCGGAAAGTGATGCCGTTGGTTTTGTTGACGATGCGGCCCGGGTGGAGTGCGTGCAGGTCGCTGAAAACCGTCTGGCGCATCAAGTCTGTATGCAAGGCCGAGACGCCATTGACCTTGTGGGAGCCGAGAAAGGCCAGATGGCCCATTCGCACGCGGCGGCCGTGGTGCTCGTCGATCAGGGAGACGGCCGAGACCAAGCCGTGGTCATCGCGGCCGGCTTCCCGCATCTCCTTCAGATGCATGGCATTGATGAGATAGATGATCTGCATGTGCCGCGGCAGCAGTCGCTCCATCAGCGGCACGGGCCAGCTTTCGAGGGCCTCGGGCAGAAGCGTGTGATTTGTATAGGAAAACGTTCGCGTGGTGATGTCCCAGGCCTGCGCCCACGGCAGGCCCTGCACGTCGACGAGCAGACGCATCAGCTCGGCCACGGCGATGGCGGGGTGCGTATCGTTGAGCTGGATCGAGGCCTTTTCGGGTAGAAGGCGGATGTCGCTGAAGCTTTTCAAGTGGCGGCGCATCAAGTCTTGCAGTGACGCGGAGGCGAAGAAGAACTCCTGCCTCAGCCGCAGTTCCTGACCGGCCGGCGTCGAATCGCTGGGGTAAAGGACCTTGGAGATCGCCTCGGCCTTGACGCTATCGGCGAGCGCGCCGGCGTGGTCACCACGGTTGAAGGCATCGAGGCGCAGCGGGTCCGTCGCGCGCGCCGACCACAGGCGCAGCGTGTTGACGTGGCGACCGCGCCATCCGGTGATTGGGGTATCGTAAGCGATGGCCTGCACGATCTCGCCCGGACGCCAATGATGGCGCTGCGTGCCGTCATCCTGCGTCACGGCATTGACTGTGCCGCCGAAGCCGATCTCGTAGGCGATCTCGGGCCGCTCGAACTCCCAGGCATTGCCGAAGGTAAGCCAGTTCTCGGGATACTCAAGCTGCCAGCCGTCCTTGATGCGTTGGCGGAAAAGGCCGTGATCGTAACGGATGCCGTAGCCGAAAGCGGGGATTGCGAGGCTGGCCATGCTTTCCATGAAGCAGGCGGCGAGGCGGCCCAATCCGCCATTGCCGAGCGCGGCGTCGGGTTCCAGCTTCTTCATCTCGTCGAGATCGACGCCGAGTTCGGACAGCGCGCCCCGTGTGGTCTCGAGCAGTCCGAGGTTGCTGAGCGAGTCGATGAGCAGCCGGCCGATCAGAAACTCGAGCGACAGATAATAGACGCGCTTCGAGCCCTCGGCGTAAGTCGACCGGGTGGAATCTGCCCAGCGATCGACAACGCGGCGGCGGGTAGCGAGTGCGGTGGCCATGAACCAATCGCGCGGCGAGGCGACCTCGGGGGCCTTGCCGATAGCGTAGGTGAGCTGATCGAGGATGGCATCGCGCATGGCTTCGACCGAGGCCGGCAGCGCTTTCTCCTGCGACGCAGCGATCCCGCCGGCGCCAAACCCGAGCTTGCGCTCGATTGTCGCCCTCACGTTCTTCAGTGGCATGCTTGCTTCCCCGCATAACGCATATCGAGCTGCTTCCCCCTTAGTCTAAAACCTGATTTTGCACCAGGGATCAGGCCAAAGCGTCACTAATCGGGGTCAGAGCCACGAACCGGAGCGCCTGCGGCGATCTCAGTCTATCGGGGGAAGTCCTTTTGCCGGAACTCATCCGTCGATGCATGAGTGCTATCTGATAACCGCGCCTCTAGAGCTGGCCCCAAACCGGGGAAACGATCGAGGAAAAGTCAGGCTGTCCGCCGGAGCCCAGGCTATTTGACAACCCTGTCGGTGTTGCGGGTCTTATCGTAGCCGATGACGCTGTCGAGGCCTCGGGCCCCGGTGAGGATCGCGCCGTCGAGGTCGGCACCGGTCAGGTTCGCGCCCGCGAGGTTGGCGTTGGTCAGGTCAGCGCGCGAGAGGTCGGTCTCGCGCAAATCGGCGCCGGAAAGGTCGGCGTCCGCGAACAGGACGAACTGTAGCACTGAGCGCTCGAAATTGGTCCCGACGAGACGCGCGCCCCGGAAATCCGCCCCGTTCAAGACCGCCCGGGGCCTGTAGGATCCCCAAATCGCGGTTTGTACCCCGATCGTGGCGTGGCTGAGATCGGCGTTTCGGAAATCGGTACCGTCGAGCCGTCCCTCGATCTTGGTGTCGCTGAGATTGGCGCCTGGGAAGCGCGGAGCCTCGACGCGGTTCGGCTCCACGCTTGAAAACACCGAAAGTGTCCGCAGGCTGGCGCCCTTCAGCATCGCGCCCTCGAAGTTAGCCTTCGTGAGGATCGCCCGGTCGAGGCGTGCGCCACTGAGATCAACGCCCGCCAGATCGGCGGAGGTCAGATCGACACCGTAGAGGTCGGCACCGGCCATGCGGGCTTTGTGGAAGTCCATGCCGGATAGGTCGAGAGAGCCGAGATTGCGCGCTCTGAGGTCGGCCGCATCGCCCGCCTTCGATTGGAACAGCAACTCGACGACCTGACGCACGGTCAGATCGGCGGCACGGCCGGCGCTGGCAATCAGGCCCAGGACCGCGGCGGCGGTTGCGAACGTGCTCGCGGCTCGGAATAGGGCAGGCATTCGGATCGTTTCTCCATGGCGCCAAGCGGCTTTGCCAGGTCATTAAGTGACGGGGCGATGCCAGATAATACGTCGCCGAAGCCGCTTCGGTTGCCCTTGATTGCCGAGCGTGTCAGCAAACGGCTCGCAGACGCAAGCTCCGTGACGAACTAATTGCTTGCGTGGCCGCAAGAAAACTGGGGGAAAGGCATTGGCCCCGAGGCCACCCATTGCCCCGGCTGCCACACCTCGCTAGTGTCCGCCGCAACTGATCAAAAAAATGGTCGCGTGCCTCCACTCAGGAAGCCCGCGTCCATTACGCGCGTGGAAAATCGAGATCGTGGCAGACAACAACGACGGCGGCCGCCCCGGCGGCAAAGAGCCAACCGACATCCGGCCCATCTCCATCACCGACGAGATGAAGCGCTCCTATCTCGATTACGCCATGAGCGTCATCGTCTCGCGCGCGCTGCCCGACGTGCGCGACGGCCTGAAGCCCGTGCACCGCCGCATCCTGTTCGCCATGCAACGAGCTGGGGCTCGACTGGAACAAGAAGTACGTCAAGTGCGCCACGCGTCGTCGGCGAGGTGATGGGCAAGTACCACCCGCACGGCAACCTCGCGATCTACGACGCGCTCGTGCGCATGGCGCAGGACTTCTCCATGCGCGTGCCGCTGGTCGACGGCCAGGGCAACTTCGGCTCGATCGACGGCGATCCGCCGGCCGCCGAGCGCTACACCGAGTGCCGGCTCGCCAAGGTCGCGCACGTCGCTGCTCGACGACCTCGACAAGGACACGGTCGAATTCCGCGACAACTACGACGGCTCGCTGCAGGAGCCGTCGGTGCTGCCGGCGAAGTTCCCGAACCTGCTGGTCAACGGCTCCGGCGGCATCGCCGTCGGCATGGCGACGAACATTCCGCCGCACAACCTCGGCGAAGTCATCGACGCCTGCATCGCCGCACCTCGACAATCCCGAGATCTCGATCGACGAGCTGTGCCAGATCGTCCAGGGCCCGGACTTCCCGACCGGCGGCATGATCCTCGGCCGCGGCGGCATCCTCGCCGCCTATCACAAGGGCCGCGGCTCGATCCTCATGCGCGCCAAGGTCCACATCGAGGAGATCCGCAAGGATCGCGAGGCGCTGATCGTCACCGCGATCCCCTACCAGGTCAACAAGCGCACGCTGATCGAGAAGATCGCCGAGCAGGTGCGCGAGAAGAAGCGTCGAGGGCATCTCCGACATCTGGGACGAGACCAACCGCGAAGGCATGCGCATCGTCATCGAGCTGAAGCGCGACGCCGTCGCCGACGTGGTGCTGAACCAGCTCTGCCGCTACTCCGACCTGCAGACGACGTTCGGCGCCAACATGCTGGCGATCAACGGCGGCCGGCCCGAGCAGCTCAACCTCAAGGACTTCATCTCCGCCTTCACGGCCTTCCGCGAGGAGGTGGTGACCCGGCGCACCAAGCATCCTGCTGGCGAAGGCGCGCGACCGCGCCCACGTGCTGGTCGGCCTCGCCATCGCGGTCGCCAACATCGACGAGGTGATCAAGCTGATCCGCACCGCGCCGAGCCCGCCGAAGCGCGCGAGCAGATGATGGCGCGCGACTGGCCGGCCAAGGATATGGCGCCGCTGGTCGAGCTGATCGCCGATCCGCGCCACAAGCTCTGCGGCGACGGCACCTATCCGCTCTCCGACGAGCAGGCCACGCGCCATCCTCGATCTGCGCCTGCGCGCCTGACCGCGCTCGGCCGCGACGAGATCGGCGACGAGCTGAAGAAGATCGGCGAGGAGATCAAGGAATACCTGGCGATCCTCGCCTCGCGCGCCCGCATCGTCGACATCATCAAGAAGGAGCTGACGGCCATCAAGGCCGAGTTCGCCACGCCCGCGCAAGACCGAGATCGTCGAGATGGAGGGCGAGGTCGAGGACGAGGACCTGATCCAGCGCGAGGACTGCGTCGTCACCGTCAGCCACAACGGCTACATCAAGCGCGTGCCGCTCGCCGACCTATCGCGCCCAGCGCCGCGGCGGCAAGGGCCGCTCGGGCATGTCGACGCGCGAGGAGGATGTCGTCACGCAGATCTTCGTCGCCTCGACGCACACGCCGGTGCTGTTCTTCTCCTCGCGCGGCATGGGCTACCGCATGAAGGTGTGGCGGCTGCCGGCGGCGACGCCGCAGTCGACCGGCAAGGCGCTGGTCAACCTGCTGCCGCTCGCCGAGGGCGAGGTCATCACCTCGATCCTGCCGCTGCCGGAGGACACGCGACACTGGGGCGACGCTGGAGCTGATGTTCGCCACGCGGTCCGGCAACGTGCGCCGCAACGCCTCGCCGATTTCGAGAACATCAACCGCAACGGCAAGATCGCCATGAAGCTCGACGAGGGCGACCGCATCGTCGGGTGGCGATCTGCCGGCCCGAGAACGACGTGCTGCTGACGACGGCGCAGGGCCAGCTGCATCCGCTTCCTGCATCAGGACGACGTGCGCCTGTTCAAGGGCCGCGATTCCGACGGCGTGCGCGGCATCAGGCTCGACGAGGGCGACGAGGTCATCTCGATGGCCATCCTCGCCACGTCGAGGCGACGCGCCGGCGAGCGCGCGGCCTACCTGAAGCAGGCGATCGCGCTGCGCCGCGCCCAGGACGCGGAGATCGTCGAGGTGCGCGAGCCGGAGGCCGACGCCGAGGCCGAGGAGGCGCGGAGACGACGTCGAGCTGACGCCGGAGCGCTTCGCCGAGCTGCAGCGGCCAAGGAGCAGTTCGTGCTGACGGTGTCCGAGCAAGGGCTTCGGCAAGCGCTCGTCGTCCTACGAGTACCGCATCTCCGGGCGCGGCGGCAAAGGCATCGTCGCCATGGTCGTCAACGACCGCAACGGCCGTCTGGTCGCCTCCTTCCCGGTCGAGGACAGCGACCAGATCATGCTGGTCACCGACGCCGGCAAGCTGATCCGCTGCCCGGTCGACGACGTGCGCATCGCCGGCCGCAACACGCAGGGCGTGCGCATCTTCAAGACCGAAGCCGAGCGAGAAGGTCGTCTCCGTCGAGCGCATCCCCGAGGAAGCCTCGGACGAGGTCGAGGCGAGCTTGACTGGAACCGCCACCCCAGCCGACTTAGCCCCCGAGGGTGACGCGCCCCCCGATGGCGACGCAGCTTCGGAAGACAGCGGCGAGGGTGCTTGATCGAGCGCTACGTTATCCTCTCGCAAGCGCTGCTTTGCACTGGCGGCGTGTAGCGCGGGGATCACGCATCGAGTTCAAAGCCGCAGGGAGTGGCCCGCCCGGGACGATGGCGTCAAGCCAGCAGCCCGCGCACCGTCGCGACCTTGCCGCTGTCTGGGAAAACGGCATTAGCTAGTAGGGACTCGGGAAGGCCGAGGTGGTCCTTCAGCACGCCTTTCACGAGGCCGCGCAGATCGCGAGTCGGGGCTGAGATCGCGGCCCTCGAACAGCGCTTTCTCCGACAACCCCGGCCAATCGGCAAGCACGCGGCCGCCGTTGACGGCGCCGCCGAGAAGGAGCGCGACCGTCGCCGTGCCGTGATCGGTGCCGTTGGTGCCATTGGTGCGCGCCGTGCGTCCGAACTCGGTTATGACGGTGACCACGGTATCTTTCCAAGCTTGGCCCATGCCTTCCCCGAATGCTTTCAAAGCGGCGTCGAGGCCGCCGAGACGGTTGGCAAGGTTCCCAGTGACGGCGCCTTCATTGGCGTGCGTATCCCAGCCGTCGAAGCTCAAGGCGCCAATGCGCGGGCCGCCGGGAGACGTCATGAACTTGGCCGCGGCCTCTGCTGTCTCGATGAAGTCGCGGAAGGGACGCGGTGGCGGCGCGGTGCCGGAGGACATTGAGGGCACGGGCGCTCCGGACGCCACGATGGGCTTCGCCGTTGCCGGCTGTGGCATGGTCATTCCACCGGCCATCGCGACACGGTCGATTTCGAGGCCCTCCGCGAAGGCTTTCGCCAATGCGGGATCGGTTTCGGCATAAAGGGCATTGAGACGAGCGATCGTTGCTTCGCGTAGGGGCATGCCGTTGGCTTTGGGAGTTCAAGACAGCACCGGCGCGCCGCCGCGAATCACGAGCGGCACGACCGCGCCCATGGCTAATCCCTTCGCCGGTTCCGTGCTGCCGGCATTGGGGAGCGCCGCGAGCGCCCGGTTCAACCAGCCGTCGCGAACGTGCGCGACCCCTGGTAGGCCGCTTTCCAGCACGTCCTGACCGTCGAAGTGCGACCGCGCGCGATAAGGCGATGCGACGGCGTGGGCGATCAGCGCCTCACGCTTCGTGTAGAGGCTGTGCAGGTATGGCATCGCGGCGTTGAGCGCAAAGAAACCGTCGAGGGTGAGGCCCGCGCCTGGACCGGACTTCGGTAAAGCGAGCTTGCCGCGCAGTCGCTCATAGTCGGGATCACCAATAGGAGCCGCAAGTGACAGCCCGTCGAGGCCGCCGCGGAGGATGATGACGAGAAAACGCGGGTCGCGCGTGCCGGCGATCGCCGCACACGGCAGCAGGCTCCACAGTGCAAGATGGGTGCCTCCCTGCAGGATGCGGCGGCGGCTGAGGCGGTGGTTCTCGTCACAGCTCATGATCCTCACCTCCGCAGGAACTCAGGCGACATGATCAGCAACTCGAAGCCCTGCTCACGTGTCTCGGCGCGCGCAATGGTCTGGCGCGTCTGATCGCTCAGAGCGGGACCGAGGAGGTCGTCCGCAATGGCCCGCGGATCTGACGCGCGCTCGACCATGCGCGCGATGCTTTCGGCGACGCGCAGCCTCTCGCGCATGGGCGAGGGTGCCATCCACGCATCGTCGTTGTCGGGCCATCCGGTTGGCGCGGGCGGATGCCACAGCGGCTGGCCGAGCACGTTGGCGATCCGCAGCAACTCATTGGGCGGCGGCGAAAGTGCGAAGGCGCGGGCGAGCGCGATGGCGAAGTCGTAGGGCGGCACGATTTTGCGAGGGCCGGTTTCCCAAGCCTCGGGCGCCTTGACGAGTGCACGTGAAACGGCGCCGAGATCGCCGCCGGTGTCGCGGAAGGCGCGGTCGAGCTTAGCAACGAGCGAAGGAGGGGGCGCGTCACCCACGAAATGACGCGCGAGCTTTGCTGCGATGTGCTTCGAGGTCGCTGGATGGCGCGCGAGATCGGAGAGACACGAGAGGCCCGCTTGCTCGCTGCCGGATGGGTAGCCCTTGGCGAGGACTTTCCAGTTGCCCGGCTCGTGCCGGTTGACTGCGAACATGAAGCGGCCCGGCTCGACCTGTTTCTGGTCCAGACCGCCAACGGTCCATCCGGTGAGAATGCGGGCGAGGTTGGTGACGTCCTCCTGTGCGTAGCCGCCGTCGACGCCGAGGGTGTGGAGTTCCAGGATCTCGCGGCCGAGGTTCTCATTGAGCCCCTTGGCCATACGCACACCGGCCTTGGAGTTCGGGCCAATGGATTGGGCGTTGTCGAGGTAGACGAGCATCGCCGGGTGCCGCTCGGCCGCTATCAGCATGTCTGCAAACTTGCCTAGAACGTGCGGGCGGATTGCCTCGCGCTCATAAGCGCCGGCCACACCGCGCACCGGACCTTTCACCGCCGAGACGCAGAAGTGGTTCGACCAGAACATGACGAGCCGCTCGAGGAATGGCGCGTCGGTCGTGCGGGCGTGCTCGACGCGGGCGAATGCCTCAGCCCGGAACGCCTCGCGGCGGATCTGGCCTGGCTTCTCGGTCGCGGCGGCTGATTGCGGAGCCGGCATCGGCTTCGCGTTGGGTGGCTGCTCGGCCGCAGATGGGCCGCCGGGTTTGCTTTCCCCGGCGTGCGCCGCTTCGGTGGCCTGCCTCATCATTTCGCGTTCGAGCTTTTGCTTGCGCTGGGCCGCGAGGGCTTCTGCAAACACCACCTGGCTCGGATGCAAACTGGGCAGCTCGATTAGGGCAGCATCGGGTTTCGAAAGCGAAGCCAACACATAACCGCGCGGATCGCCGGCGATGCGTTTGAGGTCGCCCGGCTTCGGCCCAAGGCCAAAGCGCTTCGCTGCCGTCACCGCATCCTTGCTGTCCATCGTCGGCCTCGACTGGCAACACACTGTAAACCCAACGGCGGCCGAAGGGTTTTCCCGTCGCGGGTAAGTTGGCGGTGGAAAGCTTTTGCGGCAGTCGTGTCGCTCAAAAGAAAGGGCGCCTGCCGGCGGTCTCAAAACCGGCAGACGCCCATCGCTCGCTCTCACACGCCGGGGTAGGGCACCCAGCGGGGGGACCGGAGAGCAAGCGGGCAGGGACCATGCGGCGGGGAACGGGGGCGGGCATGGTTTCCCGGCGCAGTACCTCTTAGCGGTGGGCGAACCGGCGGTTCTCGAGCCTGGCCTTCAGCACGCCGATCTGGTCTTGGTAGGCGCCCTCGATGCAGGCGACGTCTTGGCGGCAGGCATTGCGCGTCTCCAAGAACATGCGCTGATAATCGCGCAGGCCTTCGCGGTTGTCGTCATCGAGCTTGGCCCAGAGACGGCCGTACAACTCGGCCATCCGGTCATCAAGCCGCGTCAGCCGGCGGTGTTCGCAAATCGTCTTTTCGGCAGCCAGCGAAGCCGTCTTGCAGTCGAAATCCTGGGCGGATGCGGAGGTGGCCGGCAGCATCGCGGCGACAGCGGCGGCGGTCGCAGCTGCCGCGAGCAGCAGCTTGCGGGACAGGTCGGACATAGGCAGAGACCTCGGGTTGCAGCCGTCCTGGGGTTTGAAAACCATCGTTACCCATCGGCTGACGGAAGACAGTTTCGCCTAAATGCCGTCGAAAGATGAGCCCACGCACCGGAATGACGCGTGCGCTAACGGCAACGAAAGATGCCGTTCAATTCGCATTTGCCCTTCTGGGATAAAAAGCGATAATTTCCGGAAAGTCGGTCTGCCGCACCTCGGGGAGCACGTTCATGCGCGATACGACCAGCAAGCCCGACCGCGAGCATGCACTCGGGCAGATCCGCACCGCCATGATCGAAAAGAAGCTCACCCAGGCCGAGCTAGCGGATGCGTCCGACTGCCACGAGAAGACGATCCAGAATTTGCTCGCTGGCCGCTCGGTGCGCGATCAGACCCTGTTCGACGTTTGCATGGTGCTGGGGCTCGACTTCGTGCGCTTGAAGGATGCTTGGCACGGCGCCGCCGCTCCTGGCGGTCCGATGGAGCTTCGGGGCGAGGGCGGCGGCAATGTCGCGCCGACTTACATGGGCGCCTACAGCCGCGCCGCCGTGGATCATTTCATCGGCAATTATCTCACCATACGGCCTGCGTTCTCCGTGCCGGGCGCGATCATCGCCTATCGAACGGACATCCTGTGGGATCCGGACTGGCCGAGCCTCTTGTTCGAGGAGCGCGAGCGTCCGGATGCACCCTATGCTCATCGCGGTCGCCTCTACATCCCGGCGTCGTCGCCCTTCATTCATCTGGTCTCGCTGACCAAGGGGGCGATGCGGATGGTCGTCGTCTCGCAGGTCGACCGTGCCGGTGAGATGCGCGGCATCATCACGACGCTCAACAAGCAGCGGGCGTCGTTCCTGCCGGTCTCGGCGCCGATCGTCTACGCGAAACGCGAAGCTTTCGGCCCCAATGCGTTCGGGGAGATCCGTGAAGGCGCCCCCCAGTTCGCACCCTACAAGGCGCTGCTGGAGGACACGGTATCCGAGGGATACGCGCGTCTCGTCGGCGTCTGACGTCAGGCGGATGCGAACGGCGATACCTGCACGGAAACTGTCATTTCCTGGAACGCGTCGGTCATGCCGTGGAAGCTGCCGGAAACCGGTGTCGCCTGCCGGATGTCGCGCGCGACGGCCACCGGGATGAGGTTGAAGCCGCCGACGCTCCGGTTCGTTGGATCGAACGTAATCCAGCCGGCGCCGGGGACATAGACTTCGGCCCATGCGTGGGTCGAGCCCGGCCCCGATGATCCCGTCCAGGCTTCGTCCGGATTATAAAGGTAGCCCGACACGATGCGGGCCCCGAAACCCAGGCTTCGCACGGCCTCGACGAATAGCACCGCAAGATCCCGGCACGAGCCCCAGCCGCGCACTAAAGTCTCGGCCGGCGATTGCGTGCCTTCGCTTTCGCGGCTTTGATAGAACACCCAGTTGGAGACGCTGTGGCTCAGGTCTTTGAGCAGGGTCAGCGTATCAATTGGATTGGTGCGAACGAAGCCTCGCGCCCAATCCTTGAGACGTCCCGACGGATCGGCGTATTGTGGGGCCGCCAACGCACCGAGGTCGGTCCATTCATCGGTCGCGTAGGCGAATGGATAGAATTGAGCCGACGCCGCGATGTCGAACACCGGCCAGGCCGCGGCATTCAGCTCCACGTCGGCGATGCTGTCGATCACCAGATGATCGGTCATTGCGTTGAAGGCAGCGGTCGCCACCGCGTTACCAAACACATCCTGCGCCCATGTCAGCGTTGGGGCGGGCTCGATCGACACCGTGCTCGAAATCAGCCGCAGATCGCGGCTTTCGCGCGGGCGCAGCAGAAGTCTGTGCGGTCCGAGGCTAACTAGCCCGCGATAGCGATAAGCCGTGCGGTGGAGGATTCTGAGCGTGCTCAACCGGATCTCCGTGGCTTGGCGGCTCAGCGGCCGTTCACGCAGGTATACGGCGCAGTCTAAAGCTAATTGAGGACAAGCACGCACGCTTTCGATTCAGGCTGGGATTCCGTCGGGGTCGCGGTGTTCACCGAGCGAAACGACCGCGTTGACGCCGCTGCTGTGAGCGGCTACTCGCCCGTTCGTCCCTCTTCATGCTCTGCTCAAGGGCAAGGCCAGAGTAAGGGGCCAGCGACACGCCAGTAGTATGCGGCTGTCTCCCGCACAGGTCTCATAAGGACGGGAGGGGCAAGGGGAACCATGGAACGGCTGATCTTCTGCATGAAGTGGGGCACCCGCTATGGCGCGGAGTACGCCAACCGTCTCTACCGCGCCTGCCGCCGTCATATGACCGGCGAAATGCGCTTCGTCTGTTTCACTGACGATACAACCGGTCTGCTGCCCGGGATCGACGCGCGCCCGCTTCCCGCCTTCGAGAATGTACCGGCTCACCTTGCCTTCACGCCTTGGCGCAAGATCAGCCTCTGGCAGGCAGACATGCCCGCTGACCTTATCGGCCACGACGCCCTGTTCCTCGATCTCGACGTGGTTGTCGTCGGGCCGCTCGACGATCTCTTCACCCACCAGCCGGGCAAGTACGTCGTCATCGAGAACTGGACCAAGGCCGGGCAGGGCATCGGCAACACCAGCGTGTTCCGCTTTCGCGTCGGCAAATACCCGTTCATCTACGACGGCTTCATGAAGGACCCTGACCGGATGTTTCGGGAGGAGTTCCGCATCGAGCAGGAATACATCTCGGCGCGCATCGGCGCGGGCGAGCAGGTCTACTGGCCGGCTGCATGGTGCCGCAGCTTCAAGGAGGAACTCATCCCGGCCTGGCCTGCGCGCTTCTGGAAATCGACGCCGTTGCCGCCTGACGCTCGCATCGTCGTGTTCCACGGCAAACCCGACCCCGACGAGGCCATGGTCGGCCAGTGGCCGGCGCCGCTGTGGAAAAAGATTTATAAGACGATCCGCCCCGTGCCGTGGATTCGGGAGAATTGGGGCTGACGATCCCAAAGCCGACCGGTCAAAGATGTCCGCTTTTCACCAACGCTAGCAAGAGACGCATGAGACCGCCCGATTAGAGCGCGATACAGGTCGGCTCTGCTCGCTTCATCGAATTGACGCTAAACGGCATTTTAAACAAATACATCTTAAAGTTGAAGTCGATTGGAGCCGCGAGTGTGATGCGGCCGCATTTCCCGGTGGCAGGGACAAGATGAACCTTCATCACGTGCAGTCGGCCGTCGACGCTGCCCTTATCAGGGGAAGCTTGGACGATGCCAAGAGCATCATTCACAATGCAATGCAGGCTGCACGCGCGCACGGGGATACAACCCTCGAGCGGGAACTCTGCTCGCTCTTGGTCCACGCCGTCTTTTCATGCCGTCATAGGCATACTGTCCCGTCTGCCCCACGTACGCCCCCACTTGGCTCGCCAACAGCAACCGCGTCCGTCGCGTCCGCTGGCGCACGGCGTCAATTCGGGCGCGGTCTTTGAGTGATGTCCCAGAAGCGCCGGCTTCTCAACTCGCACGCTGAAGTTCGCGCAACGGCAGAATTAGGGACCCCGTGCGGCCGCAACGGAGTCCTTTTTCGCTACTTCCAGCCGGCGACTTCATCGCAGGCCTTTTGCTCTTCAGGGTGAGTTTTTTCCCAGGCTGTGATGGACTGGGTCTCGTTGTCGTCCATCTTCTCGTTCATGCAGGTGCAGTACTTCAGCACCACGTCTTTCGTCGCGCCTTCACGCTTGTTGTCGGCAACGCACTTATTGATCCACTTCACGTCGTCCGGCGTGACAGCCTGTGCCATTTGGCCGACGATTGCCGAGCCGGCCAGAGCTGCGATGAGCATTGCTTTGCGCATAAGGGGTTCTCAGTAGTTGCTTTTGCATGAGCGTTGGGAAGGTAGAAAGTGGCTCAACTGCCTAGCGTGCGAATACGCAATAATCCGTTAAAGGTATTGCTGGCGCGGCCACGGTGATTGCGCGGGATCGCGTTGCGGAAAACCGCCGCGAACCGGACGCCGGAGAAGGTTCGTGGGGGACTTTGGCAGTCGCCGCGCCTCTCAGGCCTCGGCCGTTTCCATCATCGGTCGCCCTTCCCGACGCAAACGCCGCGAGGCCGGATAGCTGCGCACCTTCGGCATCTTGCCTTCGCGCATGGCGCGCTGCATGCCTTCCCAGTAATCCACGGACATCAGGTTGGCGTGCGTTTCGCGAAATAAGCGGCGCAATTCACGGTCATCGATGCGGAGGCCCACCATCATTTCCTCGGGAAGGAAGATGGTGCCGTCCTCGAACACCCAGTCGGGCACGTCCTCCTCGCCGTCCTCGCGACCGACGTTGGTGCGCACCTTCACCTCGGTCAGAGGCTCAACCGCGTCATAGTCGAACAGGTAGACCTTGCGAATCGGGCTGACGCCGTAGTTGCGGCCATCGAGATCCTTGTTGAAGACGTTGGCGGCGGCGTTGTTCTTGATGCAGTCGCCGAGATTGACGACGGCGGCGCGGGCGTCCTCCCGCGATGCGGTTTCGAGAAAAACCGGGAGCGGGATCAACTTCATCTGCACGATCAGGTGCTTGAATAGAACGCCGCTGCCTTGCCGTACGACGGTGCGACCGGCGGCGTGTTGCAGTTCGTCGAGAAGAGCTGGCGCGAACCACTCGGCCGGCAGCTTGACGTTGTAATAGACGATGTTGTCGAGCATGGACCCCGCGCGGTCCATGTCGTGCACGAGGCGATATTTGTCGAGCACGTTGTCGATGCCGGGGAAAGCGCCCCATTTGTAGCCGTCGGTTGGCTTGTCGCGGATGATCTTCAGCACGTAGCGCGACGACGGCATCGAGAATCCGATGGCGACGGTGCCGCGAAACCCGACAGCGGTATCGAGGCGCTCTCCGGTGCGGCGCTGCTCGCGGGCGATCTCATTCATTACGGCGACCTTGCCGGTGTGGTTGTAGCCGATGGTCGAGTAATGCATGCCGAGCGGGCGTCTCGGCATCAGTGTGAACAGCAACTGCGCCAGCTCATGGTAGTGCGGGTTTGTGGCGTGAAAATTGGCGAGCGTGGTCGAGAACGCGTATTGCAACTCGTCGCTGTCGGTCAGAACCGCGTCGGCGAAAATGCCGTCTTTCTCATTCAACAGGGCGATCAATAACGGCCGCATACCGTGGCCGGGAATGACGATGCGGCCGGCGAGATAAGCGCCTCGATTGCGGAAGAAGCCCGCATTCGCCATCACGATCTTGATCTCGGTGCCCGGAGCGAGCTGCAGCACGTTGAGCGCATAGCTGATCTCGTCGGCGACGAGCCGCGCGTCCTCGGTCTTGTCGCGCCAGCTGACCTTGAAGCGCGGGATGTCGAAGATGCTTGCGACCACCTCGGGGGCGACCGGCACGGTGGCGGGAAACGTCAGCAGCACCGGATCGGAGAGGCCGCGCGGGGCTGTCGTGGAGCCGTAGGAGTATTCCACCGGCTTCCATTCGTCGTGATAGATCATGCGGCGCACGGAATTGACGAACGCGAACGCGAGATCGGCTTCATAGCGTCCGCGAATGAGTTCGAGATAGCGAGCCTCCACGTCGGTCCAGAACCCGTCGTCGGTCGCGAGCTCCGGGCAGCCCGCTTTCAGCACCGGGCCGATGCGCTCGATGCTCGTCGAGTAGATGGCGAGGCGATCCTTGGAGAGCTTGAAGGTCGCCGGCCAGTTTCGTGCCTCGAACGCCGCCTGCGCCTGGAACGGAATAGCGCGCGAACGGAGATAGTAGTCGGCGAACACGGCGTAGATGATGTTGGCGACGATACTCGCCCTGTCCGCTTTGTCCCGGGTGGCATCGAGCTCGGCGAGGCCGGCGAATACGATGGCCTCGGTCGAGAGATGCGCGGTGGCGGCGTGGGGCTTGGCACTCATTGGTGGTTGCGGCTCTGCTGACGTGGGCCGGGAGGTCGGTCAGCATGGCTTGCCGGTGTCGGCGTCGTCAATCGTCACCGATCTTGTCATCCCCGCGCGAGCGCGTCATGCACTCTCAATCGCTCGACAGCGTCTTCAAGAATGCGACGAGCGCGGTCTTCTCGCTGTTATCGAGTTTCAGGCCCCGTACGATGCTGGAATCGAGGCCGGGGCGGACGATGAGCTTGCCGGCGTAGTGATCGACGACGGCTTCGAGGGTAGCGAGCGAGCCGTCGTGCATATAGGGGGCCGTCCGGGTCAGCTCGCGCAATGATGGCGTCTTGAAAGCGGCGAGACCGGCGATGCCGCCCGTGACCGCGCCGCGACCCGGATCGGCGCCGGGCAGGCCGACGTCGTGGAAGCGGTCGTCGGTGAAACGCCAGCCGGCGTGACAGCCGACGCATCCCGCTTTGCCCACGAACAGGCGGAAGCCGTTCCGTTCCTGCTCGTTCAACGCCGCGTCGTCACCCGTTACCCACTTATCGAAGCGGTTGGGCGGGGAGCGCAGCGAGCGGACGTAGCTTGCGAGCGCTTTTACGATCGTCGCAGGCTGGGCGGCGGGACGCTCAGTGAAGGCGATGTGGAACGCGACATCCAGCTCAGGCCGCTGCTTGATGCGCTGGATGATGGTCGGCCAAGCTCCCGCTAGCTCGCGTGGGTGCTCTATCGGGATCGCAGCCTGTGCTTCGAGGCTGTCGGCGCGGCCATCCCAGGTGAAGGCCTTGTTCCAGGCGAGGTCGTAGAGGCTGGGCGTGTTGCGCTCGAGGTCGCCGCCGTCGCGTGCCGCGGCGCGGGCGCGTCCGTCAGTGAACGCGCGGGCGGGATCGTGACAACTGACGCAGCCGCGCGAATTCGTCGGCCGATAACAAGGAACCAAAGAAGAGCTGCTTGCCGAGCTCAATTCGCGCTGGCGTCATCGGAGACGTGGGCGGGGCGGGGATGTCTGTGGGTTTGGCAAAGAACGTGCGCCAGAACCCAGTGAGGTCGGGCGGCGTCATGGCGGGCGGCGAAGTTTCGGCTGATGCGATACTGGCCCATGCTGCGGCAACCACGATTGCCCAAGCGAGCAACCCGGCTGGTGCGCGCACATTTGCCGAAGCAAGCAGTGGCAACCTCAGACGCTGCGGAGGCGAGTAACGAAACCTATGCACTTGCCCTTCCTCTCGTGTTGACGAGGGTGAGGGCCGAGGCTCGCGCCTGTGCTGACTGGACTCCCTCATACTAACCCTTTCCCCATGCCAAGTGCACTGGTACGGGGGAGGGGGCCCAGTATGCGATCCCGTTCCCGATGCGCCGCGAATGCAGGCTAGCAGATCGCCGCTGGTCTCGTTAAGTCCGTGTGTTTTAGTCGTGTAGCACCAGCGTGCCTTGGCGCATGTCCACGCGGGAAAGCCGCGATAGGAACGACATGCCGAGCAATGTGCCCTTGAGCTTGCCGCGATCCAATACCATGCCTTGAACGTTGCGGACGGTGATGTCGCCGATGCTGATACGGTCGATGTTGACGAGCGCGATTCGGGCGATACCGTTGGCGGTGCTGCTCTGATGGGTAAAGTCGCTATCCTTGACGTAGATGCCGGCGGTCTCGGCATCTTCGTAGCTGAGCGCGACGCCGGTGGCTCCGGTGTCGACCATCACCTGGACGGCGCGGCCGTTGATCTCGGCCTCGGTCTCGAAATGTCCGTTGTGGCCAGCCCGGAGCTCGACGACGCTTCCCGAACGACTATCCTGGGCGCCCGCGGACTTGGGCGGCTGCGCGGCCTGGGCAGCTTTCAGATCAATGCCGGCGACGCTTGCGGTGAAAAGCCGAAGCTGATCGAAGTTGAGGAGCGCGGCGGCGAATATGCCTGCGGCGACGGTCCAGCTCGCAGCCTCGACGACGAGATTGCGGTTCGACGAATACGACATGCGACGGCTTCCTACGCAGCACTCATTCCGCGGCGAAACCGACGCAGGCCGCGAACGGGTCGAGCGGATCCGCCCTCAACTGCGCAGCGTCAGGAAATCTCCGGAGAACTCATAAGAGCGCAATCGCTTTAAGAAACTGATACCTAGAAGGCTCTCTTTCAGCGTGCCGGGCTTGGCGATAAGCGCCTCCACGTCGCGGATCTGGATGGGGCCGACGGTGATGGCGCGCAAGCGGACCGAAGCCGCGTACGTGGTGCCGTTTGCGGTCTGCACCGGTACCGTGAACGTGAGGCGGCGCATGTCGATGCCGATGCGTTCGGCGTCGGCCGGACGCAGAACGACCGTCGAGGCGCCCGTGTCCACCAGCATGTCCGATTTGATGCCGTTGATCTCGGCGCGAGCCATGAAATGGCCGTCCCCGCGGCGGCGAATGCGGACGGCGCGCTCGCCAGCTTCCGTCGTCTCCACGGTCATGGCGTGGCCGGGCGGCAGCAACTCGCCGGCAACGCGGTAGGCAACGGTCGAAAGCTCGTCGCGGTAGCTGTAGCCGGTCACCAGCGCGACCGTCATGCCCGCCCAGATGGAGAGATGCCGAATGGCGCGCCCGAGCCGGCCCTTTTGGCCGGACGCCAGAGACACCGCATAGAACAGCAACAAAAGGCCGCCGACCACGAGGTAGATCGTGTCGCCATGGCCAAGGCTCGCGAGCACGGACGGGTCACTGCGCAGGAGCACGAACAGCCCGGCCAGCAGTCCGAACGCGAGTATGAGCCAGGCCAGCATTCCGTTATCCCGTAGCTCGATGCTTGCCCTGGCGGGTGTCTAGCTCCGCCATGATGAGGAGACGCTCGGCGCTGGTCATTGCGTACCAGCGCGAAATTTCTGCGATCGTTCGGCCACAGCCTTCGCAAAGGCCGGTGGCCGCATCGATAACGCAGACACTGACGCAGGGTGTTTCCATCGCCGATCTAGTATCCGAAAACCGAGTGATCCACACGAAGGTGGCAACGTCGCGGCAAGCTTAAGCGGTACTCGCCATCTCGGCAATTCGGCTACATTCGTGCCCGAGTTCTCCTCCACAGGTTGACGGCCGCGAGTTTGGGCGGAGCGCAGGCGGGGCTGGCGTGTTGCGCGTTGCGGGACGGGCGCGTGACCTGCGTTGAGGCGGTGGCGCTCGGCGCCCAACGGCTGCAGCGGCGCCAGGGAAGCGAGCACGCGCTTGGAAGGCAAGGTTATGATGCCTTCCGTGCCCTTGCGCAGCTCCGAGCGCAGATCGAACGTGCCGCCATGCAGCTCGATGAGGTTCTTGACGATGGGAAGACCCAAGCCGGTGCCGCCTTCCGCGGTCTGGTGGGCGAGCGAACCTTGGCCGAACGCCTGCATGACTTTCGGCAGTTCGTCCTTTGGAATGCCGGGGCCGGTGTCGCGTACCGACAACAACTGACCGCCGTCGTGGGTCGGAATGATGGTGATGGTGATTCGGCCGCCTTTGGGCGTGAACTTGAGGGCATTCGACATCAGGTTGAGGCAAATCTGGCGAATGGCGCGGGGGTCGGCCCATACTTGCGGAAGATCGGGCTCATAAACCTCGACGATTTGCAGGCCTTTGCCCTCGGCCCGCAGCTTCAGCAAGCGGTGGCAGTCCTCGGCGATGTCGATGAGGCGGATCGGTTCCTCATGCAGCTCGTAGCGACCGGCCTCGATGCGTGACAGGTCCAGGATTTCGTTGATGAGATTGAGCAGGTGGCTGCCGCTGTCGTGGATGTTGAGCGCGTATTCGCGATAAGTTGGATTATCGAGGGGGCCTAGAATCTCCGCGTGCATGACCTCTGAGAAGCCCATGATGGCGTTCAGCGGCGTTCGCAGCTCGTGACTCATAGTGGCGAGAAAGCGCGATTTCGCCTTGTTGGCGGCCTCGGCGCGGTGGCGGGCCTCGTCGGAGATGGACTTCTCCTCCTCGAGCTCGGCAATCAGCTTGTCCTTCTCGGCGCGGAATTCGAGCATCGCGAGGGCGGTCGAGTTGAGCCCGCGGGCCAGGAAGACGAAGTACATGTGGACGCCAGCTGCCATTGCGGCGAGCGCCAGATAGAAGGGGTCGCCGAGCATGACGAGACGGCCGACGACGGCCAGCGTCATCGGGATCGTGCCGGCGTAGAGAATTGGCAGGATCGAGGAGGCGAACGTCATGCGAATGGCGAGCACCACGATCAGCGTGGCGAAAATGAAGACGTGCGAGGAGAACGCGGCGACGGGAGCCGGCGCATGCTCGAAGCTACCGACCAGCACGAAGCCGGCCCAGGTAACGCCGTTGAGGAGATCGCACGCGATGAACCGGCGGCGCCATTGACGGATGTCGACCTCGTCACTGGGCTGCGCCAGGAAGCGGCCGCACAGCCAGAAGAGGGCGAGCTTGGCCGAGACGACGAGGCCGAGCCAGATCACGGCTTCCAGCACTGGCGCCCAGAACATGGAGGCGAGCGAAAAGATGACGAACAGCGCCGGCATGGTGACCGCGGCGCCGAGTTCGTTGCGCGCGAACATGGCCAGAAGCTCGTATTCGAACTCCGGCTTGATCGAGGTTCCGCGTGCCAAACGCTCGCGCGCAGCCTTCCACTCCGCCGACTGCGCCTTTTTAGACGCCGGTGGAGCAGGTTGCAGCGCGCTGTCGCTGGCTATCGCGCTCGTCTCCATACGCCTGCCGTCTTGCTCTCAATCTCAAACCCGGTCTCTCCCCGCCCATCTCGCTGGCCGGGGAGGCCCACGGTTAATCTGGTCGTAATTCGCTAACTTATGGTTAGTCGTGACGATGATTTGCGAGTTTTCGTGTCCAAACGGTTGTGCGCAATACTTTATTCCTGAATTCCAGTGCGCGACGGGACAGACGATAGGTTCTGGCGCCACTGCGGCGGCCCGCTATAGAATGGCGACGTTAAGCGGGATGACGCCCGCAATATGGGACAACGCCATGAAGATCATCGAAGCACGCTCCGCACCCAACCCGCGCCGGGTGCGCATCTTCCTGGCTGAAAAAGGGATTACGGTGCCCTTTGAACAATGCGAGTTCACCGTTTCGGCGCTGAAGTCGGTCGAGTTCACGGCGCAAAACCCGATGCAACGCCTCCCTGTCCTCATTCTCGACGACGGCACGGCGATCTCGGAGTTGATCGCGATCTGCCGCTATTTCGAGGAAGTGAGCCCTGAGCCGGCCCTGTTCGGGCGCGGCGCGGTCGGCCGCGCCGTCGTCGAAATGTGGAACCGACGCATGGAACTGGGTCTCCTGCTCCAGGTTTCGCAAGTCTTTCGCCACCTGCACCCGTCGATGGCCGAGTTGGAGGTGCCTCAAGTCCCCGTTTGGGGTGAGGCGAATCGGCCCAAGGTGCTGGAGATGCTTGGAATTCTAGATGAGCAGCTCGGCCGCCACCGTTTCGTCGCGGGAGACGAGTATTCGGTGGCCGACATCACGGCGCTGGTGGCGATCGATTTCATGAAGCCCGCGCGGATTGCTTGGCCTGACGGCCTTCGTAATGTCGCGCGGTGGCATAAAGAGGTTTCCAGTCGTTCGAGCGCCCGGGCGTGACTGGAAACGGATTGCAGCGGGGCAAGCTGGGAGAGTTTTGATGAAGCTGACGATTGCCGGGTGCGGTGACGCGTTCGGCTCCGGTGGCCGACTGCAGACGTGCTATCATGTGGCAGCGTCCGATACGAACTTCTTGATCGACTGCGGGGCGACCGCCCTCATCGCATTGGATCGGCTGGGGCTCGACACCAACCGCATCTCGACCATCTTCATTTCTCACCTGCATGGCGATCACTTTGCTGGCCTCGTCTGGTGGCTCTTGCATGCCCAACATGTGGCGCGACGCACGGTGCCGTTGACGATCACGGGGCCTGAGGGCATCGAGGCCCGCTTCGTGACCGCGGCCGAGGCGTTATTTTCGGGTTCGACTTCTACGAAGCGCCGGTTCGACATGCGATTCGTCGAATACGCGCTAAGCGAGCCGTTGGCGGTCAACGGCATGCGTGTCACGGCGCATGAAGTCGTGCACCCTTCCGGCGCGCCGTCCTGCGGTTTGCGGATCGAGGCGGACGGGCGGGTGATCGGCTTCTCCGGCGATACGGAATGGACCGAGAACCTTATCCCGATCGCCCGTAACGCGGACCTCTTTATCGCCGAGTGCTACGCCTACGACGCTCCCGTGCGCTACCACAGCTCCTGGGCGGTGCTGCGACAGCAAATGTCACGGCTTGCCGCGAAACGGCTGATGCTTACGCACATGGGGCCGGACATGCTGGCTCATCTTGATGCCATCACCGATCCTCGGGTGATCCTTGCCGAGGACGGACTCGTGATCGACATCTGATGAGCGGTTCAAAGGCAAGAGACTTGGAACGTCTTGCCGCCGAAGTCCGAGCCTGCCGCATTTGCATTGAAAGGCCGAAAGGCAAGCCGTTGCCGCACGAGCCGCGACCCGTTTTGAGGGTCAGCACCACCGCGCGCATTGCCGTCTGCGGTCAGGCCCCCGGCACTCGCGTTCACGCATCGGGGTTGCCGTTCAGCGACCCGTCCGGGGTTAGGTTGCGGCAATGGATGGGCGTGAGCGAGGATGAATTCTACGACGTGTCGCGCATCGCCTTCATTCCGATGGGATTCTGCTTTCCCGGCCTTGATGCTAAAGGAGGCGACATGCCGCCGCGCCGGGAATGCGCCCTCGCCTGGCGCGCCCGCGTGATAGCGGCCCTGCCCCAGATCGAGCTGTTCCTCCTGGTCGGGCGCCATGCGCACCTTTGGCATTTGCGTGAAGGGGCGGGCGGCGGCATGACCGCCACCGTGGAACGGGCCGCTGACATCCTGGCCGCGGCGGCTGCTCCGCGTTGTCTGCCGTTGCCGCATCCCTCGTGGCGCAACAGCGCCTGGTTGCAACGAAACTCATGGTTTGCGGAAAGGGTGGTGCCGCTACTCCAACGGGAAGTGCGGCGATTGCTTAAATCTTAACCTGTGGACTGGACGAACCCCTCCCACTTCGTGTACCGACCGATGGCCCGAAGTCCTCTATCGTATAGAGGACAAGACGCCCGTCGATGCAAAATCTTGCTAAAAGCGTCATTGACACCGGGTTGTGGGGAAACGAACATTTCGTTTCCGGCAATATTTTTTGGTTTTCGGCTGCCTGGGTGACAAATGCTCGACGAGATGGACGTCAAGATCCTCAAGATCCTCCAGGAGGACTGCACGCGGCCAGTGGCGGACATCGGCAAGGAAGTGGGCTTGTCGACCACTCCGTGCTGGCGACGGATTCAGAAGCTAGAAGAGGCAGGGGTCATTCGGCGCCGCGTCGCCGTTCTCGATCCGCCGAAGGTGAACGCCGGCGTTACGGTGTTCGTGTCGATCAAGACCGACCAACACAGCCTCGGATGGCTCGAGCGGTTCCACGGGGCGGTGGCCGACTTCCCCGAGGTGGTCGAGTTTTATCGCATGTCGGGCGACGTTGATTACCTGCTGCGCGTCGTGGTTCCCGACATCGCTGCCTACGACACCTTCTACAAAAAGCTGATCTCGCGGATCGAGATCGCGAAGGTGTCATCGGCGTTCGCGATGGAGCAGATCAAGTACACGACGGCGCTGCCGTTAGGGTTCGTGCGTGATAGGATCGAGGAACTGCGCAACGCCAAGGTGTGATGCCGGCGAGGTTTCGCTGCTTCACAACAGCCAAATAGGAAAAAGGGCCGGATGCGATCCGGCCCTTTCTGCTTATACCTATGCCGCCAAGCTCAGCCGCGGTTGGCGACCGGCACGAAGTTGCGCTGCGGCGAGCCGATGTAGAGCTGACGCGGACGGCCAATGCGCTGCTCCGGGTCCTCGATCATTTCGCGCCACTGCGCGCACCAGCCGACCGTGCGGGCGATGGCGAACAGCACGGTGAACATCGACGTCGGGAAGCCCATCGCCTTCAAGGTGATGCCCGAATAGAAGTCGATGTTGGGATAGAGCTTCTTCTCGATGAAGTACTCGTCCTGCAGCGCGATGCGCTCCAGCTCCATAGCGACCTTCAGCAAGGGCTCGTCGCGCTTGCCGAGAGCATCGAGCACCTCGTGGCAGGTCTTCTGCATGACCTTGGCGCGCGGGTCGTAGTTCTTGTAGACGCGGTGGCCGAAGCCCATCAGGCGGAAGCCCGAGGTCTTGTCCTTGGCCTTCTTCACGTATTCCGCGACGCGATCGACATGGCCGATCTCCTGCAGCATGTTGAGCGCGGCTTCGTTGGCGCCGCCGTGTGCCGGACCCCACAGGCAGGCGATACCCGAGGCGATGCAGGCGAACGGATTGGCGCCCGACGAACCGGCAAGACGGACGGTCGAGGTCGAGGCGTTCTGCTCGTGGTCGGCGTGGAGGGTGAAGATGCGATCCAGGGCGCGCGAGACGACCGGGTTGACGACGTAGGGCTCGCACGGCACCGCGAAGCACATCTGCAGGAAGTTCGAGGTGAAGTCGAGGTCGTTGCGCGGATAGATGAACGGCTGGCCGGCCGAGTACTTGTAGGCCATGGCGGCAATCGTCGGCATCTTAGCGATCATGCGGTGGATGGCGATGATGCGCTGCTTGGGATCGTTGATGTCGGTGCTGTCGTGATAGAAGGCCGACAGTGCGCCGACGGTGCCGACCATGACGGCCATCGGGTGAGCGTCACGGCGGAAACCGGTGAAGAACCGGGTCATCTGCTCGTGCACCATGGTGTGACGCGTGATGGTGGCGTCGAACTGGTCGTACTGAGACTTCGTCGGCAGCTCACCGTGCAGCAGCAGGTAGCAGACCTCGAGGAAGTTCGACTGCTCGGCAAGCTGATCGATCGGATAGCCCCGATAGAGCAACACGCCGGCGTCGCCGTCGATGTAGGTTATCTTCGACGAGCAATTGGCCGTCGAGGTGAAGCCTGGATCATAAGTGAAGCAGCCAGTGTTGGCGTAGAGCTTGCCGACGTCGATTACGTCGGGACCGATCGTGCCTGAGCGCACAGGCATGTCGACTTGCTTGCCGGCGAGCGACAGCGTGGCATTGCGGCTGGCGCCGGGTTTGGGATCGTTCGTTGTCATGGCGTTTGTTCCTGGAGACAAGCTGCTTGGGCTCGGACCGTGGCGTGCTGTGGCTTCGTGCTGCACACGTCGATGGGAGCCAACGTGCGTCACCCGCCTTGCGCCGGCAATTCGCTGCGGTGCAATAGACTTCTAGCTCGGCTGCGACCAAAAGGCCACTCGACGAAAAGATATGGTCGGGATCGGGGAAGAGACGCGGGCAGAGGAGCTAGGAAGCGACACCTGCGACCCGATTCACGCTCATCACGCCGCATTCCTCAGCTTTGGTCCCTGATCCGGGCCAGTGCTTCCTCGCGGCCGAGGACGGCCATGACGTCGAACACCGGCGGCGACACCGAGCGTCCCGTCAGCGCGGCACGCAGGGGTTGCGCGACCTTGCCGAGCTTGGCGCCGGTGTCCTCTGCGAAGGTGCGAACCACGGCTTCCAAAGCGGCGGCGCTCCAGACCTTTTCAGCCTCGAATTTCGGGGCGAGTGCGGCGAGCGTCGTCTTGGCGTCCGCGTCGAGCAGCTTGGCGGCCTTGTCGTCCGGCTTCAGCGGCCGTTCGGCGACGAGATAAAGTGCCCCGCTCACCAGCTCCGCCAGGGTCTTCGCGCGCTCTTTCAGAGATGGGATCGCAGCGGCTAGCCGGTCCCAGCCAGCTTTGTGGAATCGCTCGGCGAGCTGCTTGCCGGTCGTGATGCCCGGCAACTGGGTAGCGATTTCCTTGGCGAGCGCCACGTCGGAGCGGGGCGGAGCCTTGGCATCGACGGGCATCGCGGCTAGTGCCGCGAAATCGAGATGCGGCAGCATATCTTTGATGCGCGCAACCAACTCGGCGTCAGTTGCTTGGCGGATATAGTGGCCGTTCAAGTCGTCGAGCTTCTTGAAATCGAACCGGGCCGCGCTCTTGTTGATCGCGTCGACGTCGAACCACTCGATCAGATGCTCGGTCGAGATGATCTCGTCGTCGCCGTGGCTCCACCCCAGCCGCACGAGATAATTGCGCAAGGCGACGGGCAGGTAGCCCATGCTGCGGTACTCCTCGACGCCCTGCGCGCCGTGGCGCTTCGACAGCTTGGCGCCGTCCGCTCCGTGGATCAGAGGAACGTGGGCCCAAACCGGGATGGCCCAGCCCATCGCCGCATAGATGTGACTCTGGCGCGCCGCGTTGTTGAGGTGATCGACGCCGCGTATCACGTGGGTGACGCCCATATCGTGGTCGTCGACGACTACGGCCAAATTATAGGTCGGGTTGCCATCCGAGCGCAGGATGATCAGATCGTCGAGATCCTTGTTCGGGAATACGACCCGGCCTTGCACCTTGTCCTCGACCACCGTCTCGCCCTCGCGCGGTGCTTTCAAACGCACGGTCGGCTTGACGTCCTTGGGCGCGTCCTTCGGATCGCGATCGCGCCAAGGTGAAAGGAAGATCTGCGGCCGGCCCTCGGCCTTTGCTTTCTCACGTGCCGCATCGATCT
This sequence comes from uncultured Alphaproteobacteria bacterium, assembly GCA_963847435.1. Lineage (GTDB taxonomy): Bacteria > Pseudomonadota > Alphaproteobacteria > Rhizobiales > Hyphomicrobiaceae > CAWJZR01. Next base: position 136,420 of record CAWJZR010000005.1, read on the forward strand.
CGGCCGGAGAGCTGTAGCAGTAGTACGCGGTTCCGCTGTTCAGCATGTCCTGCGCAACCTGCCGGTGGCGGTCGGCGCGTGCGAACTGCGAGACCGCCTCGCCGTCCCAGCCGAGTTCGAGCCATTTGAGGCCATCGAGGATGGCGCTGACAGCCGCCTCGTTGTTGCGCTCGCGGTCCGTATCCTCGATGCGCAGGAGAAAAGTGCCGCCCTTGGCCTTGGCATAGAGCCAATTGAAAAGGGCCGTGCGGGCGCCGCCGATGTGAAGGTAGCCGGTGGGCGAAGGGGCGAAACGCACCACGGGGGATGTGGCGGGCGCGGCGCGAGAGCTGTCGGTCATCTGTACTCATCAAGCATTGATGCGGAAAGGTTGGCCCGCATGTAGCATACGGGGCGGGCGGGGTTAAGCAGGGCGAGTGCGGGGGCACGCGGGCGGCATGGCGGTCGTGAATTCGGACGGTGAGGGCCTCGCGCCGGCCGATGCGGATACCGCTGCGCCGCGAATTCCGGTCATCGGCGCACTCAGCAATGCCATCGAACACGAGCGACCGCGGTGGTTCGTCTGGGTTCCGGTCTGGTTCGGCAGCGGCATTGGCGGCTACTTCGCGTTGGCGGCAGAGCCTTCGGGGATGATGGCGGCGGCTTTGGTCATCGCAGCCTTCGCGCTTCTGTTGGCCATCGGGCGAGGGACTGTAGCAGCCGCGTTGGCGAGCGCCCTCCTGGCGGCAGCCTTGGGGTTTGCCGGAGCCAAGGCGCGCACCGAGTGGGGACGGGCGCCCGTGCTCGCGCAGCGCATCAACCTCGCGGAGCTGCGAGGCTTCGTTGAACTGGTCGAACCAAAGCCTCAACGTGGTGGGCGCCTCACCATCCGCATCGTGGCGCTTGGCGATTTGCAGCCGGAGGCCCGGCCAAAGCGGGTGCGAATCCGCACGATGGGTTCCATCTCGGGCTTCGCACCCGGCGACCCGGTGCGCTTCAAAGCAACCTTGAGCCCGCCAGCCGCCCCCGCCCTGCCGGGCGCCTACGATTTCGGGCGCGCATCGTGGTTCCAAGGTCTGGGCGCCGTCGGGTATTCGATGGCACGTCCAGAGCGCGATGAAACGCTCGGCGATCCGCCGTTGTCGCTGCGCCTTGGGTGGGCGATCGAGCGGATACGGGCGGCGATCGGCGGGCGTATCGTGGCGAAGTTGCCCGGCGAGACGGGGGCCATCGCCAACGCACTCATCACCGGCGAGCGAGGCGCCATCTCAGAGACCACCAATGCCGCCTTTCGCGACAGCGGCCTCTTCCACGCGCTGTCGATCTCCGGCTTGCACATGGCGGTGATGGCGGGCGCAATCTTCTGGACGCTGCGATTTGTGCTCGCCTGCTTTGGCTCGGTAGCGCTGCGCTATCCAATCAAGAAGTGGGCGGCGGTGGGTGCGGCTGTGGGCGCGCTATTTTATCTGCTGATCTCCGGATCGTCGCCGCCGACCCAGCGGTCCTACATCATGATCAGCATCATGTTCCTCGCCATCTTGCTCGACCGCCAGGCGCTGGCGCTGCGGAACATCGCGCTATCGGCCCTGCTGATCTTGGCGGTGTTTCCCGAAAGCCTGCTCGATCTCGGATTCCAGATGTCCTACGCGGCGGTGGGCGCGTTGGTCGCCGCACACGAGGCTTTCCACCGCTGGCGAAGTGCGCGGGGCGGCGGTCATGCCGGCGAGGAACGCGGTCCGGTTTGGCGCGCGGCGGCCGGTACGGTGACTTTCTTTGGCGGGATCGCCATCTCGACCGTCATTGCGAGCCTCGCGGTCGCGCCATTCGGGGCCTATTACTTTCACAAGTCGCAGCAGTACGCGATCCTCGGCAACGTGCTCGGCCTGCCGATCTGCGACGTCTACATCATGCCGCTGGCGCTGGCGACGCTGATGGCGATGCCGTTCGGGCTCGAAGGGGGTCCGTTGTGGCTGATGGGGCTCGGGATCGACCTTCTGGTGCTCTGCGCAAAATCGGTCGCAAGCCTGCCTGGCGCCGTCGCCTCTGTGCAGGCGATCCCGGATCTCTCGTTCCTGGGCATGGTTGCTGGAGGCATTTGGCTCGGACTCTGGGGCAGCCGGTGGCGGATGCTGGGACTGATCCCGATCGCTGCAGGCTTGGCGTTTGCTCCCTTCGCGACGAAGCCGGATCTGCTGATCGGCCAGGACGGTAAGGCAATTGCGGTGCGACTGCCCACCGGCAACTTATCCGCGCTCCCGACCAAGGGCCGCAATTTCGAACTGGCGCGCTGGCTCGAATACGATGGCGATTCTCGACTGCCCGCAGATGTGTCTACCGGCGCCGGGTTCCGATGCGATGCGGTCGGCTGTACCGCAACCCTCAACGGGTCGGTGATCGCGGTTGCGCACTCGGCTGCAGCCTACGCCGACGATTGCGGGACTGCGCGCATCCTGATCGTGCTGAGCCCGCGCCCCGACAAGTGCCGGGGGCCCATCCAGGTCATCGATATTCGCGCGTTGCGGGACCAAGGCACGCACACCATCAGTCTCGGCAAGGAAGGCGAGGTCACGGTAGCAACCGTCGCAGCCAAACGAGGTTCTCGCCCCTGGTCGGGCTCGGGTCTCGGCTCAGGGCTTGGCTCAGGTTCCGGCCGGCCGCTTACGCAAAATGCAACATCGCGCAACACCACCACGCGCGTGCGCCTGCCGTCATTCGCGCCGCCTGCCATGTTCAACCGCAATGGCCCTCTGCCGCACGCAGGCGAGGACGATGCGCAGCCGCTGGCTGACGCGATACCAGATGTCAGTGATCAATAGCGGCGGATCAGTCCGACCAGGCGGCCCTGGATGTCGACCTGATCGGGTCCGAAAATGCGCGTCTTGAATTCCGGGTTGGCCGCTTCCAGCGCGATGGTCGAGCCTTTCTTTCGCAGCCGTTTCAGCGTCGCCTCTTCCCTGTCGACGAGCGCCACGACGATGTCGCCATTCTCGGCCGTATCGCAACGGCGGATGATGACCGTGTCGCCATCGTGGATGCCGGCCTCGATCATGGAGTCGCCCTTGACCTCAAGCGCGAAGTGCTCGCCGTTGGTGAGCAGGTCCGGCGGGCAGGCGATGTCGTGACTGTGGGATTGGATGGCGCTGATCGGTACGCCGGCGGCGATCCGACCCATCACCGGGATCGAGACGGTGCGGCTATCGATGACCTGCGACGCCGGCATAGCCAGTTCTCGGTTCTTGCCGCGACTGCCCTCAATGACACTCGGCTGGAAGCCCGGCCGCTTGGCTGGCCCCTCGCCGCCGCCCTCGGGAAGTTTGATGACCTCGATTGCACGGGCGCGATGCGGCAATCGGCGGATGAACCCGCGTTCAACGAGGGCCGTAATCAAGCGGTGGATGCCGGACTTCGACTTGAGGTCGAGAGCTTCCTTCATCTCGTCGAACGAGGGCGGCACGCCGCTGTCTTGCATGCGCTCGTGGATGAAGAGCAACAGCTCCTTCTGCTTCTGCGTGAGCATCTGGCCCTCTCCATTCTCGGCCCGCGGGCCACTCGTCTCCGGCCCCGGGGCCCCTTGCGTGGCTTAGCCCCGGCTGGCCCCGTGGAGTCGCGCTACGCCCCCGCAACTCTGTACAAAACATGAACGTACGCTACACGTTCGCGCATCGTTCCGCAATCAGTAATCAATACGTAGGATGGGAACGGAGGTGCCGGCTTGGGCGGCGGGGGCGAGTGCCGGGCGGACGATCAGGCAGTCGGCGGCGGCAAAGGGGGTCAGAAAGAAGCTGTCCTGGGTCGGGGCCGCGGCGACGTGATCGCCGGCGGCTTCGAGAATTCCTCGCATGTAGTGCTGTCGCGGACCGTTCTTGGGAAGGGAGTGAGCCAGCAGCGCTGTACGGCTCTCATCCCGGTACGGGTCGAGGCCGAGCATCGCGCGGATGAGCGGCACCATGAACACGCGAGCGCAAATCAGCGACGAGATGGGGTTGCCCGGCAGGCCGATCACACGCGTTTCCCGCAGACGTCCGAATATGAGCGGCTTGCCGGGCCGCATCGCGATTTTCCAAAAATCGAGCGTCATGCCCTCTTTTTGCAGCACCGGTGCAACCAGATCGTGATCGCCGACCGAGGCACCGCCCGTTGTGACGAGGATGTCGACGCCGCGCGCTTCGGCAAGTTTGGCGGCCAGTGCTTCAGGGGTGTCGGCGGCAATCCCGAGAAAGCGGGGTGCGGCACCAGCTGTCTCGATCATGGCGGCGAGGCCGAACGGGTTCGAGCAGACGATCTGATCGCGGCCCGGCGGTGTTCCCGGTAGAACAAGCTCGTCGCCGGTGGCGAGGATGGCGACGACCGGCTTGCGCACGACCGGCACCACGCCGTGTCCCATCGCGGCGGCGAGCGTCAGGCTGCGCGCATCGAGTACGCGGCCTGTTTTGAGTAGCAGCGATCCTTCCGCGAAATCGGCGCCGCGCGGGCGGATGTGGTCGCGATCGGGGACGCCGTCGAGCACGGTGACCGTGTCATTCTCGCGCCGGGTGTTCTCCTGGATGACAATGGAGTCGGCACCGGCGGGCAGAGGTGCGCCGGTGAAAATGCGCACCGCTTCGCCTCGCTTGATCGCCTCATGGAAGCCGTGGCCGGCGGCGGATTCGCCGATGACGCGGAGGGCAGCCGGAAGGGTGGCGACATCGGCCTCGCAAACTGCGTAGCCATCCATGGCGGAGGCGTCGAACGGCGGTTGCGTGAGGGTGGCCGAGATGCCGGCGGCGAGCACGCGGCCGCGCGCTGACAGCAAAGGCACAAACTCAGCCGGCAATGGCGTGACGCCTGCCAGTATGCGTTGGAGCGCCTCGGCGACGGACAGAGCGGCCATGCGAGTCAGCCCTTGGTGGCGGCGGAAGCGGCGCGGAATTCGCCCGAGCGGCCCCCGGACTTCTCGATCAGGCGGATGCCCTCGAAGCACATGCCCTTATCGGCGGCCTTGAGCATATCGTAGATCGTCAGGCATGCGATCGAGACGGCGGTCAGCGCCTCCATCTCGACGCCGGTTTGACCCGAGACGCGCACCTCGGCTTTGACGCGGATGCCAGGCGGATCGGCTTGGGGTGTGAAGTCGACGGTCGCCTTGGTGATCATGAGTGGGTGGCAGAGCGGGATCAACTCGTGGGTCCGTTTGGCCGCCATGATGCCGGCAATGCGGGCGGTGGCGAGGACGTCGCCCTTTTTGGCGGTGCCGCTTTCCACCAGCGCCAGCGTTTCGGCGCGCATGGCGACGAAGCCCTCGGCGACCGCGGTGCGCTGCGTGACGTCCTTCGCGGACACGTCCACCATATGGGCCTCGCCCTTGGCGTTAAGGTGGGTGAGCTGGGACATGCGGAGCCTGTGCTTCTTTTGCGGCGCGGATCAGCCCTCCCCTCGTGAAGTGCGACAGGGGGAGTGTTGGCGCACTTGATAGCCCAAAAAGCGGGCAGGCCAAAGAGGGTCGATTCGATCTTCAGGGGCCTTGGACCGCGCGTGCGAGGGCATCGTGGAGCTGATCAGTGCCGCTTGGAAAGTCTGCGTCGACCCACCAGTTCTCGAAACGCGCCAGGGCTTCGCCGACGGCACGGCCAGCGGGGATGCCGAGGGCGAGCACGTCGCGGCCGCTGAAAGGCAACGGCGGCGGCGGCCAGCGGTCGGGAAGAGCGAGGCGTTGGCGTCTCGCCGGGTCGTCGGGGAGGGCGGGCGAGCGCGTCCAGGCGAGGAGCGCACGCAACTCGAACCGGCGAACGCCCATGCGATAGAGACCAACGCGTGCAGTTCTTTCCGAAGTCAGGGGGTCGAGGGCCGAGTTCGTGGGGATGATGGCCGGCGACGAGCGCCAGCGTCTCGGTCTCGTTCGACGACAATCGCAGCCGCGTCTTCAGATGCTCGACATCGCCAGGTTTGTGCAACAGCAGCGCGGTCAGGCGGAGCACCGGATCGGGCGGGCGGCCGAGCGCGGTTTCGATTTCTACCAAGCGGGCCAGCAGATGCGGATCGAGGTGCAGGTGAAGCGGTTCCAGGATGCCGTAGATGGCGAGCGAGGCCGCCGCGTCGACCGCGCCGGGGGCGGCCAGCATCCGCAGCAATTCCGCGCGAATGCGCTCGCCGGAGAGATTGGCGAGGCCGGCACGCTCGGCGACACAGGCGTCGAGGCTGATGGGATCGGGTTCCCCGCGGCCGTATTCGGCATAGAGGCGGAAGAAGCGCAGGATCCGGAGGAAGTCCTCCCGGATTCGCTCGTGGGGGTCGCCGATGAAGCGGACGCGGCGTGCCGCGAGGTCCGGATACCCGCCGAGTGGGTCGTGGATGGTGCCGTCGGCGGCGCAATAGAGCGCGTTCATCGTGAAATCGCGACGCTTGGCGTCCTCGGTCCAGTCAGTGGTGAAGGTGACCCGGGCGTGGCGGCCGAAGGTCTCGATGTCGCGGCGCAGCGTGGTCACCTCGTAAGGCTCGTGCCCTGCGACAACGGTGATCGTGCCATGCTCGATGCCGGTCGGATGCGCTTTGAGACCGGCCGCCCTGGCGAGCCGCATCGTCTCCTCGGGGGTGGCCGTGGTGGCGATATCCACGTCCTTCACGGCCTTGCCGAAAAGCGCATTGCGCACCGCGCCACCGACCGCGCGCGCCTCATGGCCGCCGGCGGCCAGCGCCGCGAAGACGGCGCGGGCGGAGGGATTGCTCAGCCAGTCGGCGCCGAACAGCCGCGGCGGATGGGGAACGTCAGCTGCGGCCGTCACTTCAGTTGGCCCGGCTCGATGCGGCCATCCTTTATGATGGCGGGCTGGTACCCGAGATTGGGCCGGCCGCCTTGCGTCGTGGTGCTGACGTAGGCGAGCGCTCCGAGAATGAGTACGGCGCCTGCAATGAAGAGCCAGATCAACGGCGCGTCGTCGAGCATCTTCACGGAGCCGCCGGGTTCAGGCCGTGTGAGGTAGATGTAGGCGAGGTAGACGAGCGTCGGTGCCAGGAACAGCAGGACGTACTCGATGAGGATGCGGATCATGACGGAAACAGCCTCGTGTGCATGTTCTTGAGCATGCCCGCAGTGGCGCCCCAGATGTAGCGATCGCCGAAGGGGATGGCGTGGTACGTCCGGTCGCGCCCGCGCCAGAACAGGGTGTCGAGGCGATGGTTAGTGGCATCCATAAGGAAGGCCAGCGGCACCTCGAAGACATCCGCCACCTCATGCGGATTGGGCACCGCGGTGTAGCTGGGATCGACGAAGGCGACGACCGGGAGAATGCGGAAACCTGTGCCGGTGCGATAGACGTCGAGAAAGCCCAGCGGCTCGACGAGGCTGGCATCGAGCGCGATCTCCTCCTCCGCCTCGCGCAACGCCGTCGCGACAGGGGTCGGATCGCCCGGATCGACTTTGCCGCCGGGAAATGCGATCTGGCCCGCGTGGCTTGGCAAGTGCTCCGTGCGCAGTGTCAGGATGACGGTCAACTCGGACCGCGTGACGATCGGGACGAGCACCGCCGCCGGACGCAAGACCGGTATCGAGGCCGGTTCGGCATCGGGATTGAGATCGAAGTCACTGGGCGAGGACCGGGGCACCTCATTCAGGAACGATGGTGGCGGATAAGCATGCAGAACCCGCGCGGCGAGGGCGCGAAAGCCGTGTTCCGTGAATGGCGATGGAGTTTGGACGTTGGCAGGCTGCATAAGCGGCATGATAGCATCGTCCAGGGCCGATTGAAGCCAGCAGTCGGGGACCGGCAGGCGGCTTTTATACAGTGTGACCGAATAGCGAACCGCCATTGCCAATGCCTACTTACTGGCGTCGGCTGCGGTCGCGGGTTGCGGCGCTGCGATGAACACATCAACCTGCTGGCCGGAATAGGCCGGCAAGGTGTCGGGCGGCAGCGCATAGACAACTCGAAGCACGCGAGTATCGACGCGCTCGGTCGCTGCGCCGGTCAGCGATTTCTTGGGCACGACGATCGGGTCGATGCGGACAAACGTCAGGGAGGCGCGACGTTCGGCTTGGCCGCGCAACGATGCGAAAGCCTGCGCCTCGGGACGGAACAAGCCGACGTCGATCTCGTCGATATCGACGCGGACGTTCAACGGGTCGAGGTTGCCCATGACGATCAAAGGCGTCGTCACCAACCCCGCCGGGGCGAATTCGCCCGCTCGCACATTCACCTGCAGCACGGTGCCATCGATGGGCGCGCGTACTGTGAGCAATTCCAAGTCCACCTCCGCGCGCTCGGCGGCAGCCTTGGCCTGCGCGACATTGGCGCGCTCGACCTCGACCGAAGGAGCGCCTTTCGTTCGCGCGATCATGTCCAGTTCCGCATCGGCCTGCAGTGCGCGCGCTTCCGCCTCGGCGAGCCGGTTGCGTGCTGCTCGCTCGCCATTGCGGCGGCGGGTCACCTCGCGGTCGGTAATGGCGGCCGTGGTGTGGGCCTTCAGCGCATCCGCCGATCGTAATTGGTCCTGCCAGTCCTCCATCTCGGCCTTCAGGGCGGCGGCCCCGGCGCGGGCGGCATCGCGGGTGGCGGTGAGCGACGGTATGCGGGCAAGCGTCTGCTCGAGGCGGCGCTCCGCGGCAGCAAGCTCGGTTCGACGTATCGAGACTTGAGCCGCCGCCGCGCGCTCGTCGATAACAAAAAGGGCGTCGCCGGCCTTGACCTTCTTGCCCGGCACGACGAGCACCTTGCTGACGATGCCCGATACGTGCGCGCCGATGGCGGTTTGCTCGCCTGCCGGCTCTACGATGCCTGCGGCGCCGACAAAGCCGCGACCGCGAGTGATCGCGAGGCTCGCTGGCTGAACCGGCGGCGACGTGATGGGGGCGACGGACTGCTTCACGGGCTGATGCCGTGTGATCGACCCGATGGCGGCGCCCCCGGCGACTATGGCGAGAAGCGGCAAACCAAAGGTGATGAGTTTCGAGCGGCGGGACATCAGTGTGTCTCCTCGAAAGGCGGCAGCTCGACGTTCGTGATGCGGCCGTCGGACATGCGGATGATGCGGTCGGCGAATGAGAAGATACGGGTGTCGTGCGTGACGACGATCACCGCGCGGTCCGGCTTCAGCGCGTGGTCACGCAGGAGCTGCATGACCGTGTGGCCTGCCGCACCGTCGAGCGAGGCGGTCGGCTCGTCCGAGATGATGAGACGTGGCGAATGCACAAGCGCGCGTGCGATGGCGACACGCTGCTGCTGGCCTCCCGACAGCTCGGACGGGTACTTGTCTTGGTGCGAGCCGAGGCCGACGGCATCAAGGAGCTCGCGAGACCGCTTGATCGCGACGCTGTCAGGCGCGCCCTGGACAAGAAGAGGGATCGACGCGTTCTCGGCTGCGGTGAGCGCGGGCAGCAGATTGAACTGCTGAAAGATGAAGCCGATGGTGGAGGCGCGGAACCGCGGCAGTCGCGCCCCTTTGAGGGTCGACAACCGGGTGCCAAACACGTCGACCTCTCCGGCTTCGGCCGACAGGATACCGGCAATCACCGAAATGAACGTGGTCTTGCCGCAGCCGGAAGGGCCAACGAGGTAGGTCATCTTGCCGGCCTCGATGTCGGCATCGATGCCGTGCAGCACGCGGATGCGGGTTTCTCCCTCGCCGAACTCCTTGACGATCCCGCGCGCCTGTACCGCGACGTTGGAGGCTGGCGCTGGGCGCTTTTCGAGGGTCTGCAGCATGGCGCTCATCCCCTGAAGACGACCGCTGGGTCGACCACCAGCACGCGGCGCAACGACAGGATCGCGGTCAGCAGCATGATCAGCGTGGCGACGCCGGCGACGCCGAGCGCGATCTGCCACGGCAGATAGAACCCGCGAAAGAAAGAGGTCGGCGACGAGGTCGCCATCTCGAAGAAGAATGCCGTCAGTGCCAGCCCGATGAGATAGCCGATCGCGCCGATCACCGTTGCCTGCAACACCACCATGCCGATGAGCCGGCCATTCGTGACGCCCATGGCCTTCAATGCGGCGTACTGCTTCAGGTTCTCGACGACGAACATGTTGAAGGTCAACCCCACCACCGCGATGCCGACGATGACGCCTAGGATAACCACCGTGCCGAAGTTCACGGGGATGCCGGTGTTTTTCAGGAAGTACATCATCGTTGCCCAGCGGAACTCGTCGGCCGGCATCGCCTTCAGGCTGGTTCGCTTGGTGATGGCGGCCGATACGTCTTTCGGGCTCACCCCGTCCGCTGCTTTGGCCAGGATGTAGGACATCTGGTTGCGGCCGTTGTTGGTGTAGGCCAGCGCCAGCGAATAGCGCGTGTAAATCAGCGGCTGTGTCTGGAACGGAGGCAACGTCCGCAATACGGCCACGACTACGGCGCGCCGGTCGTTGAGCTCGATCACTTTGCCGGGCTGAACCGGATCGTTCGGCCACAGCTTCTTGAAGCCGGGTAAGTCCATCGCGATCGCATCCGGGTTGCGGAGATCCTGCGGAGCGCCGACAGCGAACTCGCGCGGCAAACCAACTAAGGCGTTGTCGTCGAGACCGTAGATGAAGCCGTTTTGCAACGGCGAGCCGGGCGTGGTGATCACGGCCTGGCCACGGAAATAGGGTACGGCCCAGGCGACCCCCGGAACGCCCCGCACGCGTGCAAGCTCAGTATCGCGCATCGGCCGCACCGTATCGACGTAGTCGACGGCTGGATCCATGACCCAGATATCGGGCTCGCGTGTTTCGCTGATCTGGTTGGCGGTGCGCGACATGATGCCGACGAACATGCTCGCCTGCTGGCAAATGAGCAGCGTCGAGAAAGCCATGCCGAAGATGAGGCCGAGTAGCTTGGCCGTGTCACCGAACAGCATCTTGAGCGCGACGCGGTTCATGCCGTGCCTTTCTCGCCTAGAACGGGGGCATTCGAGATCGCGGCCAGGATCATCTCGATGTGCGCGGCAAGCATCCGGTCGGTATCGAGTGCGCTGTGCGCCTCGAACAGCATTTGCCAAATCACGGCAACCAGCATCGGCGCCACGAAGAGTTGCGGAAACTCCTGCATCGGATTGGGCTTCAGTTCGCCGCGCGCGACCCCGCGATCGAGAATGCCGCGGATCAGCCGAACGCCGCGCGATATGACCTCGCGGTGGTAGAACTCGGTGAGATCGGGATGCTTGGGGCCTTCCGCCACCAAAAGCCTCAGCACGAGCCGGATGCGCGAGCGCGCCATTTGCTGCATGAAGCTGAGCACCGGCCCGCGCAGCAACTCATCGGCGCGCAGCGGCGAAGCCTCGATATCGGCAATGAGGTGATCGACCCGCGGGACCAACAGGGTCCGCACCACGGCCTTGAACAGCTCTTCCTTCGTTTTGAAGTAGACGTAGACGAGCCCCTTGGAGATGCCGGCGCGGGCCGCGACATCATCGAGGCGAGCGGCTGCATAGCCCTTTGCAGCGAACTCCTCCAACGCAGCGCCAATGATGGCGTCGGGACGCTCGGCAGGTTGGCGGCGGCTGGTTTTCGGCATTACAGCTCTCTACGCCGGTAAACTCATCGTGGGTTTCGACCGCATCCGGGCGGCTCGAAATGGAGGTGAAACACCACAGCACAGATTTGACTGACTGGCTAGTCAATAATCTGCGATGTGCCCGCGGCTGCCAGGCAATTCATTTTGCCACAGATCCCGGGGCCGTGAGACGACCTGGAGCGAGCGGCTTACTCGAGCCGGCCCTGAGTGGTGGAACGACATCGCGCTAGAGCCCAAAACTTTGCAAACGATGCATTTAACTCAAATAAAGCCTTATTCGCAGAGCCGGGCGAAAAGCCCCCGATCCGCGAAAGCCGGCGGCGACCCTCGTCGCCAATAGATCAGCGCGGACGAGCGCAGCGCCGCACCCCGCCAACGACGAGGACTGGAGCGAGTTCTAGCGGTTGAGACGGTGTTGCCTGACGGTCTGAAAATTTGTCGTCGCCAGCTGCGGCGGCTGCCGCCGCGGCCGTGTCTTATGTGAGATAAGACAAGCTGCTACTATCACCACTCGGTCCGCACCATGGCCATTGTAACCGCGCGATCTGATCGGTGAGGTGAAACTGAAGCTGCTTGATACGCTTTAACAGGCAGGCGGTGGAGGATGACCAGCACCGAACTTCTAATGACGCGCAGCGACACTTATCGACGCCACAACCGCTTTTGCTAATGGAGGGCGGTCCCAGGGACCGATCGAAACATGCATCGCAATCGTCGCGCCAAGATTGTCGCCACCGTCGGACCCGCCAGTTCCTCGCCTGAAATGCTCAAGACGCTGTTCCTGGCCGGCGTCGATACGTTCAGGCTGAATTTCAGTCACGGAACCCAGGCCGACCATGCCAAGGTCCATTCCAGTATCCGTTCGCTGGAGAGGGAAGTTGAGCGGCCGATCGGCATCCTGCTCGACCTGCAGGGACCCAAGATCCGCGTCGGCACCATCAAGGACGGCAAGATCGAGGTCGCGCCCGGCTCGGCGCTCCGTTTTGTTCTCTCAGGCAGCGAGGGCGACCAGACCTCGATCCCGCTGCCGCATCCCGAAATCTTTGCAGCGATCGCACCGGGGCACCAGCTGTTGATCGACGATGGCCGCGTCCGTGTCCGTGTCACCGACGTTGGCAACGACTTCATCGGTGCCGAGGTGGTCGTTGGCGGCGTGATATCCAACCGGAAGGGCGTAAATCTCCCCGGCACGGTGCTCGACCTGTCGCCGTTGACCACCAAGGATCGCGGCGATCTTGCATTCGGCCTCGACCTGGGCGTCGACTGGGTGGCGATGTCGTTCGTGCAAAAGCCCGGCGATATGCTCGAGGCGCGCTCGCTGATCAATGAGCGCGCGGGGTTGATGGCCAAGATCGAGAAGCCTGCCGCGCTCGACCACATCGAGGACATCATCCAGCTATCCGATGCGATCATGGTGGCCCGCGGTGATCTAGGCGTCGAGATCCCGCACGAGGATGTCCCCGGCCGTCAGAAGGAACTCATCCGCAAATGCCGCCGCGCCGTGAAGCCTGTGATCGTGGCTACCCAAATGCTCGAACTCGATGATTGGCGCTCCGACGCCGACTCGGGCCGAGGTTTCAGATGTCGCGACGGCCATTTACGACGGCGCCGACGCTGTCATGCTGTCGGCCGAGTCAGCTTCCGGGCGTTATCCGCGCGAGGCAGTCGAGATGATGGACCGCATCATCCGTTCGACAGAGGGTCACAGGCTGTATCGTTCGATCGTGGCAGCTTCCGAGCCCGCGGAGGAGCAGACCCCGCCACACGCTGTCGCGGCCGCCGCCGCTGATCTTGCGGAAGCGATCCACTCACGCGCCATCGTTGCGTTCACCTCCAGCGGAACCACAGCCGCCCGTATCGCCCGAAAGCGCCCCGCCGTACCGATCCTGGCGATAACCACCAACGTGGATGTGGCCCGCCGGCTGGCTCTGTTATGGGGCGCGCACAGTCTGCTTGCCGAGGATGTGCATAGCTACGAGGAAATGGTGGAGCACGCCACCCAGCGGGCCGTGAGCGAGGGATTTGCGCATCAAGCGGATTCCATCGTCGTTGTCGCCGGAATCCCGTTCGGCAAAGCCGGCACAACGAACAACCTCCGCGTGGTTCACATCGGAGTCGAGTAGCACCTGATCGTGAGGGCTCGTTCGTCCGGGTTCCTCCGCAGCCCGGCCTGCAAAGAGCTTCGCGTTCTATTCCGCGACGATGTTTTGGCCTTTTACCCCGCTCCATCGAGCTTGTACGTCGTTGCGCCCATCACCGTCTGTTCAGGTTCCGGATGAGGGGCCAGTTCCAGACGCGTGGCCAGTAACCAGCGACATTGGTAAGTGTGTTGCGTTGTCCATTTCGATGATCAACCCTTCCCAGTTATCGGGCACGACGGCGGCAAGCGGCGATGGGTTCCCTATTTTCGACGTTGTCGCCAGATCATTAGGGGACTACCAGATGTTCAGTCGGCATGTTATCCGTTACTTTATCCAGAGTACTTATGCCCGGATTAAAGGGGACGCATGGGTTCACTTCGTAAATTCATGTCCAGATCTCTCAAATGGGCGGCGGTAGGAATTCGGTTTCTATTCTGCTTCCTGCTCATAGTCTGGGCCACCCTCGGCATCTATTACTCAAATCTGCCGTGGCCAGGCGTGCGTCTAGTGCTGGCAATTGCATTTGCAGCGTTCGCGGTCTGGGCGCTCTGGTTGGCGCGCGACCGGCGGATGCTGGTCGTCTTGGCGGGACTATTCATTGCGGTGGTTTCTTGGTGGATACTGATACCTCCTTCGCACCATCGACCGTGGCGACCGGAAGTTGCGGTGATGCCGCGGGCGGTTATCGAGGGCGACCGCGTTCGCCTGTATGATGTGCGGAACTTTACCTACCGCAGCCGTAATGACTTCACGGAGCGTTATGAGCAACGCGAGGTGTGGCTGTCGCATTTGACCGCCGTCGACTTTTACGTGTCTTACTGGAGCGAGGGACTGGTCGCGCATACGTTTGTGAGTTTCATTTTCGACAACTCACCACCGCTGAGTATCTCCATTGAGACGCGGCCTGAGGTTGGCGAGGGCTTCGATCCCATCGCATCCCTCTTCAAGCAATTTGAATTGATCTACGTAGTGGGAGACGAGAGCGACCTGGTTGGCGTGCGCGCAAATCATCGCCGGGAGGCCATCTACCTCTATCGCCTTAATGCCTCGCCTGATGATGCGCGGCGCTTGCTATTGGTTTATCTCGCGCGGATCAATGAACTCGCCGAACGGCCCGAGTTCTACCACCTTTTGACGAACAGCTGCACCATCAACATAATACGTTATGCGAATGCTGCCGGGCGCGCGGGCCGGTTTGATATTCGGCATCTCTTCAATGGCTTAATTGACAGCTATTTATACCACTCCGGCCGCATTGACACGACGCTGCCGTTCGATGAACTGCGAAGACGCTCTCAGATTAACGAGGTCGCCCAGGCTGCCGATGGAAAAGCTGATTTTTCGGAACGAATTCGTGCGGGATTGCCCACAATTCCGCACTGACTCCTAGTCTGAGGTTCACGGCCCGTCTGGAGACCTCACGGGGCAATGGGGCCGTCGCGCCATTGGACGTCTCGGCGCGACGATTGACGATTTCCTGCTCGCTTAAATCTTGACGTCCGCGTGCTGCTTGAGCCGCCACGAGAAGCCGACGAGCAACACGCCGTAGACGATCGCAAACCAGCCGATGCCGAAGGCGATGCCAAGCGCGCCCGCGCCTGGGAACATCAGGATCAGCACACCGAACAGGACCGCTAGGAGGCCAGTAGCAATCAGCCACCACTCACCCTCGATCTCTTTGCGCAGCTTGATAGCGCCGACGATCTCGAAGATGCCTGAAACAATGGCCCAGCCGGCGATCAAAAAGAGAAGGAAGAGCCCGGTGATGCCTGGCCACATGAGAGTGAGCGCTCCAGCTGCGATGCCGAGCACGCCAACGAGTGCAAGCCACCAGCGCGGCGCCGGCGTCCCGCCCATTATCGCCGCTCCGATCGCGAGGCCACCATCGAAGAGAGCGAATACACCGTAGAACAGCACCAGCGTCAGCAGCGACAATCCCGGCCACATGATCGTGAGAATGCCGAAGGTAATTGCGCAAACGCCGCGTAATAGTACGAGCCACCAGTTGCGCGCCAAGCCGTCCATCGTCGGACGCATGAGAACGGTGCCCGGGGGGTAATGTTGTGATGATGACATATCGTTCTCCTGTCCAATTCAGGAACGTGTGAGGCGGATTTGCCTAATTCGCTTTACAGTCCATCGAACAAAATGCTTATTTGCCACATTAGCACGAGTTCCGTAGTAACTACACACGCGATTAACCGCACGCTTAATCGCGCTTTGGTTGTGATAGTGCAGGCTTATGTTTGCATCGTGAAGTGCGAGAATTTGCGCTCGAAACAGTGCTCACAAACAGCAAGGCATCAAGTAACCAGCAGGGTCGCAATCTTGCACTTGGGGCCGTTGATCAAACTAGCCGGGTGACACGCGATCGATCACTGGCCTTGTGTCTCGGCGGCGGCGAGAAGGATGGCACAAGGAATAGCGTGGTCTCGCAGAAGTCCGAGCTCCGTTGTCAGGTCTTGCCTGCGAAGCGGAGCTCGTCGTCTGAAGCATATGCTTCATGACGCGCCGCGCGCTCGCGTCAAGGCCATGCCGTTCTGGGGTCTAACTGGCAATCGCATTGGCTGCAGCTTCCCCAGAACTGCCTGATGATCGAAGTGGTTTACGCTTCAAGTCTTTGTGCCCCATGGCAAGCGGAACTTCCCGCGAAGAGAGCGGTTCATGCCGGTATTCCGGTACGGGAGACAGCTCATGCAGAAACCACTGCAAATCACCTTCAAAGGCACCGAGGCCTCGCCTGCATTCGAGGCGCTCATTCGCCAGCGAGTGGATGCCTTGGAGCGCCTGCATCCGCGGATAACGGCGTGCCGGGTCGTCGTTGAAGTGCCGCATCGGGGATCGGAAAGCGCGAAGCTGCCTCTCGGCGTGGCGGTCGAGGTCGAAGTTCCTGGGCGGCCGACAATTGTGGGCAAGGATGCTCAGGAGAGGCATGAGGCCAAGCAAGATCACACAGCCCCGCTCAACGCCGCGTTTGATGCGGTGGAGCGGCAACTCCAGAAGATCGCGGATCTGCAGAACCAGGAGGTCAAGACGGTCGAGGCTGTGCCGCAGAGTGGCATGGTGGTTCGTTTATTCCCCGAGCAGAGCTACGGCTTCGTCGAGGTCGACAACTCGCCGGAGCTCTATTTCACGCGCAATGCCGTGACCGGCGGAGACTTCGATGAGATTGAGGTCGGCATGGTGGTCCATGTCACCCGGGCGCCGGATGAAGGACCGATGGGGCCGCAGGCCAGCTCGATCAGGCTGCAAAACAAGGCCAAGACGGCGTGAGCTGCGCTCGAAGCTGCCGACGCGCACTGAGGGTCGGTTCGCTTTGCTGGCCGTTTGGTCGACTGCATCACTTCCAGATCCTGCTGACCAGCTCGGTTAGGGCGCCACGGATCGGGCGGAACTCGAAGCGGACCTCATGCTGCCCGGGTGCCACGCGCACGGCGCGGAAGAGGACGTTGGCTCGCTCGATGGGGGCGGGCGTTCCGTCGATCTCGGCGGACCACCACGGGTGCCACACGTCGTTGAGGACCACCCATCCGCCTGCCGGACTGTCGGCAGAGATGCGAACGACGGTGTTGCGGTAATCGAGGATGCGGGCGCTTCCGGGCGGACGCGGGGGTGTCATCTGGGGTACGCGATCGAGCAGCACTGTGCGGGTCAGGTCGACGTCGGGCCAGCGCCCCGAGGCCAGGATCGCATTGAAGTCGGCCGGTAGCGCCTGAGTTGCGAACAACACGCGTGGGAAGGTGCCGGGGTTCTCGTAGATGTAGGCATCCGCGGTGCGCGCCACAAAGTTCAGCGCCTCCGGTTTCAGGGTCTTGTCGATAGTGTCGATCGGCGCACCGCTGGCGATATAGCGGAGGCCGAGCAGGTCGGCGAGGGGCGACGCGTAAGATGGAAACAGCGGCGCGAACTTGCGGTCGGCAGCCGTGACGATGTGATCGCCGGCTCCGGTGGCCTGGCTGTAAAGCGCCAAGCGGAGCGGATTGTAGCCGAGCGTGTTCTCCAGCTTGTGCGTGATGCTGACGTTGGGCCAGTGGAAGCCGAGGCCGGCGAGCTCGATGCGGTCGCGGCGGGTGTCGCTGCGCGTGGCGGCAACCTTCTCCTTCAAGATGCGAAGGGTCTCGTTGCGCGAGTCGGGTTGCAGCGCATCGTAGGTTTCGGGCGGCAGTGCCGTCGCGCTACCGGGGCCATTGCTGTAGGCGAGATCGGCAACCGTGAAGGCGATCAGCAGCCCTGCCGCCAGCCTCGGTCGCAGCGGGTAATGCCAGGCCGCCGCGGCTAGCGCAGCCGATGCGCAGGTGAAAATGACGGCCGCAGCGGAGAAGGGAATTGTCGCGCGAGGCCAGCGGTCGAAGTGCGTGGCAAACCCGGCACCGGACACGAAGGCGAGCGCGATGACGCCAAATACCGCGAGGGCGTGCCAGCGCGTTAAGGGGGGCAGCGTGAAGGTCAAGAGACGATGCGCCGTATATCCGGCGAGAATGGCGAGCAGGAAGCCGATCTCGAACACGGCGTCGGCTGGTCGACGGTAGAAATCGACGCCCGGCAGCACCGCGTGAAAGCCACGGAAGATGGGCGTGTTCCAGCCGAGCGCGTAGATCACCATCACGGCGGCGGCGGCGGTGAAGAAGCGGATCTCACGCGACCCTAGCGCCCCGGTCGCAGTGCCGAGCGCGATCAGCAGAGCGGGTATTGCGCCGACGTAGAGCTGACCGACATTCTGGGCGATGAAGAGATCAGTGCCGGTCCAGGTCAAGCTCGGCGGGCCCCAATAGTTGGCCATCTCGCCCGAGGAGCCGAACAGGTCGGGCGTGAAGAGCGTCAGGAGAAGGGCCGGGTGCAACGAGCCCCGCCCCGCACCGATGAAGTCGATCTCGGGGCGGTTGGAGCCGGCGGTGAACAGAGCCGTGAGCAGCACCGGGATGGCGATGACCGCGAGGCCGCCGACCCCGCCTACAAGGAGGGGCTTCACCATGGAGCGAAGTGAAGCGCGTCCGCCCTCGAAGATTCGCCAGAGCACGAACGCAATGAGAAAATAAACGTTGAGCAGCGCCACCTGATCGCGCCCCAGGACCATGAAGCCGGCAGCAATGCCTGCGGCAAGGCCATAACCGGAGGATCGCCGCGCGAACGCGCGGTCCAGCAACAGCATGACGACCGGCAGCGTCGCCATGCTCAGCACTTGGCCCGTATGCTGGATGCGCCACGCCATCGCGGCGCCGAAGCCGAAGCCGAGGGCCGCCAGCAGCGCGCCCGCCCAATGCCAGCCGCGATCGCGGAACCACAGGACGAGGGCTCCTGCGCCGACGAGGATGCCGGTAAGCACCGCTGTATCGACAGCGCGCAGCGATGGCGCGCGATCCACGGCGGCCAGCGCCAGGAATACTGGCGAGAAGATCATCGATTGCGGATCAGCAATCTGCGGGTAGCCGCCGAATACGTAGGGGTTCCAGAATGGACTGTCGCCGGCGGCAAGGCTTTGGGCGAGAAACTGGATCTGCGGCATGAACGTGGCCTTGGCGTCCCACGGAATGGTGACGCGACCCGACAACCAAGGCCAGCCGAGCAAGAGCCAGCATCCCAAGAGCGCGGCGAGGACGGGCAGCACGGGCCATTCCGTGCCGTCGGCGGGTTCGCGGAGGCTATCGAGCCACGAGTTTCGGTAATGAGCGTTCACGGGACTGCTGGCCTCGCCTTCGGACTGCCATCGACGCCGGCGTCTATAGCACCTGCGGCCCGATCGAGCCGCTGGCATTTGCCGGCCGCGGAACGTAGAAACTGGACAGATCCGCAACCACGGGAAAGCCTTCGACGAGGGCGGCACACGTCGCCAACTCGAGGCACCCGAACCCTTAGGAAATCCAGTGGCGCGCCCCGATCCGATCCAGCGCATCATCGAGGCGCCCGCGGACAAGCCGTTCGTCGTCGCCCAGCTTGGTCAGACGCTCGACGGGCGCATCGCAACCGAGGCGGGGGAGAGCCGCTGGATCAACCGCGAAGCGGCGCTAGACCACCTGCACCGGCTTCGCGCGGCGGTCGATGCCGTGATGGTCGGCGTTGGGACAGCGATCGCCGACGATCCGCGTCTCGACGTGCGCCGCGTGGCCGGCCGCAATCCAGCGCGTGTCGTCATTGACCCCAATGGCCGTATGCCCGCGACGGCGAAGTGCTTGGCGGGCGACGATGGCAGCCGGCGCATCGTCGTTGGAGCGCCCAGAGTAGACTTACCCGATGGCGTTGAAACCGTCGGTATCGATCGTGACGCCGGCGGCTGCTGTCCGCACGCCATTGTCGGAGCACTTTTCGCTCTTGGCCTGAAGCGTATATTGCTCGAAGGCGGTGCCGCGACGGTTTCCCGCTTCATCGATGCCGGTGCGGTCGATCGTTTGCACGTCCTGGTTGCGCCGATGTTGATGGGATCGGGAAAGCCGGGACTTGCGTTAAGGCCGATTACCCGTCTTTCAGACGCAGTGCGGCCGCTGACGGATGTTCATATTCTGAATGACGGGGACGTGCTATTTGATTGTGATCTGAGACGTCGGATTTAACGGAGCTCGTCATGCCGAAAGTCAGCTCTGCTCCCGTCGCTGGAGCGCCCGGACGCACACCCACGCTCGAGGTCTACAGCCCGACCGCCAAATTCTTTCACTGGTTCACCGTTGCTCTCATCCTCGTGCAGCTTCCGCTCGGCCTCTTCATGGGGTGGTATGCACGCAAGACGGAATTTGCCGCCCCATCCGACCAACTCTTCGACACCCACAAGCTGATAGGGTTCACGATCCTGATCTTGATCGTGGCGCGGCTCGCCTACCGGCTCACGGCAGGGGCGCCGGCGCCGGAGCCGACTATCGAGCCATGGCAAAGAACCGCCAGCGCAATCAATCACTGGTCGATGTATGGCATGTTGCTGGTGACACCCTTCCTCGGCTGGCTCGGCACCTCCTATTATGGCGCCATGGAGCCGTTCGGCATCAAGCTGCCGTCGCTCGTCGCCGCTCCGGCCAACGACGAGATCAAGGCAGCGAACGAGAAGTTCTCCGAAACGATCTTCGAGTGGCACGAGGCGGCGGCGCTCATTCTGCTGGCCCTGGCAGCAGTGCATATCTCGGCGGCGCTCTATCACCGCTTCGGTCGCAAAGATAACGTCCTGCGCCGAATGCTGCCCGGACGCTGAAGTCGGCTCCTCGGCCCCCACGGGGCAGGAGCACTTACATGCCCGGCAAGGCCAGCGTATCGGTGTGACCGGTCTCCGCCCCGGTGCGGACGACTTTCATCCAGGCGTCGATGCTTTTCGCATCCACCTTGCCGGTCTCCCGCACCGCGCCGGCAAAGCCGTCGGCCAGTTCCTTGATCAGTCCGGCATCCTTGGGAGCGGTGAGCCGCCAAGGGCTGTCGCCCTCCTGCACGGCATAGCCGGAGTTGCGGAATTCATCCGCCAGGTGGGACGGCGCCATCGGTCCCGCCGCAGTGCCGAACCCCTTGTCGGTCATCTGGTGACGGTGGAAGGCGGCGGCCATTGCATTATCCGCGGGGCGGTGCGGCGTCCAGCGCTGGATCCCATTATAGGTGAGCACGGTATAGAAGGCGGCTCCCCGGCTCACGACAGCGGCGACAAAGCGCCGGATGTAGACGGCCGAGACAAGGTCGAACAGTGCCGAGGCGGTCACGAGATCGGCCGCGCTGCCGAGCGCGGCGTCGAGATCGGCGGCGAGGTCGGCTTGACGAAACCGCACCGTGATGACCTTGTGGCCCTTGGTCAGCGTCAGGACCTCGCTTGTGTCCTCGATGCCATCCGCCCAATGCGCGAGCGTTTCCTTGGCAGCGGCCAGTAGCAGCGGATCATGGTCCACAAGCGTCCACGATTGCCGGTCGGGCAGCAACTCGGATGTCGCGCGCAGGTTGGAGCCGGTGCCACAGCCGAGATCCACGACCGACACATGCTCGCGCTGCTGCAATCGAGCCGCCAGAGCAGAGGCCAATTCGGGGTTGCGCGAGCGATGATCCGCTGCCTCACGCAACGCCAGCCAATCTGGCGAAAATCCGCTCATCCGAGCATCTCCAATACGTTCGGGATCAAACCCGGATGCCCATGATCGCAGCGGCAATGCGGCGGGCCGTCTCCGACCACGTCGGCAGGAAACGGCCGGCCTCCCACGACGCATCGGCCATACGCCGCCGCAGCTTCTTGTTGGACAGTCCCGTGCGCAGGGCGTCCGTCAGTGCTGCCGTGTCGCCCGGCGGCACCTTGATCGCGGCATTGTCGGGCACCGTATCGGCCGCGGCGCCGCCGGTCGTGCAGACGATCGGGATACCGCGCGCCATCGCCTCGGCCAGCACCATGCCGTAGCCCTCGTAAAGAGAGGGGAGGAGGAACAAGTCCGCGCTGTCATAAAAGCGCTCGAGCGTTGCCGGCACGACCATGCCGGCAAGGTGAATGCGCTGCGACAGCGGGCTTGCCGCGATTTGCGATTTCAGAGCCCTGGCGACGTCGGGGGCTCGGTCGGTGGCGCCAGCGATAGTCAGCCGCCAGTCGAGATCGGCGAGCGGTTCCAGAGACTGGATGAGGATATCGTAGGCCTTGCGTTGGGACACCGCGCCGACGGCCAGCAATTGCAACGGCGTACCGGTGCCGCTCGCCCGCAGCGCGGGGTCCGTGCCAGGTTCGGCGACGGTGATGCGGGTTTCGGGCACTGCGAAGTCCGAGACTAGCGTTCGGGCGGTCGCGGGGCTGGTGACGACGACGCGGGCGGCTTGCGCCAGCGCGGCTTTCTCCAGCATCCGCAACTCGGCCGCGCGCGCTTCCGTCAGCCCGGCTTCGAGACAAAGCGGATGGTGAACCAGTGCGACGATGCGGCGATTGAAGCCGGCAATCATGGTCTCGGGGAGAGCACCAAAGGCGAGCCCGTCGAACAACAAGTTGCTGTCCTTCGGTGTGCCCGCGACGAGGCGAGCGGTTTCGGTCAGGTCGGCGTCGGTTGGGTTGGGAAAACTGCCGGGCAGGGCCAGGTGTCGTGGCTGGATGCCGAACGAGGGTAACAGCGCGATCACGCGGCGGTCGTAGGCGTAGCCGCCGGTCAGCGTCGCGATGTCTCCCGGAATGGCGAAGTAGGTGTCGGTCACGGAGTGGGCCTGGCTGGTAAGAAAAGCGGCGCGAACGAGGGTCGTGGCAAGGTTTAAGGGACCTCGATTAGTAGGTCAGAATCCCTTTATTCCCAAGTCCCTAAAACCTGGGCCCGTATCCCTGGCCGATCAGCCGACCGGCCCCTCGTAGGACGCGCGGGCGAGGTCGGTTTCCGACAGCGTGACGCGGATCTTGGCCAGCGCCTTGCCCTCGGCGCCGAGTGCACCGTCGCGGGCGGCCTTGGCCACGGCGTCGAAGATGTACTTGCAGAGGAATTCGGTGGTCGTGAGCACGCCCTTGAACTGGGGCAGCGCATCCAGGTTCTGGTAGGCCAGCGGCTTCACAGTCTTCGACAGCACGTCGAGTGCCGCGCCAATGTCGACGACCACGTTCTGGTTAGTGAGTTGCTCGCGGAAGAACGCAACATCCACCACGAACGTGGCGCCGTGCATGTTCTGTGCGGGGCCGAAGAACGGATCGGGCAAGCTGTGGGCGATCATGATGCGGTCGCGCACTTCGACAGAGAACATGGGTGTTGGCTCCGGCACTGGACTTCGTCAAGGCCTCTCATAGCCGGGCGATTGGGGCAGCGTCGAGGTGAACGACCAAGTCCCGACGTACTTTGTCACAAAATGCCACGTTCCCGGCATACCTGCGCGACAAGCGAATGGTTAATTCACGCCCGTCAGTAGCGGGGGCTGACTGACGGTCTCGGCCGGTGCCACGGAATGTGAGCCGCAAGCTCCATGAGGGGCGTTCCAAAGCACCGGCCGTGAAGTCCTCAATTGCTATCTGCGAAGAACTTCGTCACCGCGGCCATGAACGCATCAGGCGTTTCCAAGTGCAGCATGTGGCCGTACCCCTCGAACACTTCGACGCGCGCGTGTGGCATGCGCTGAGCCGCCTCCTTGGCCCTCTCGACGATCTGACCCATTCTCGGCCTCAACTCTTCCGGCGCGAACGCTTTACCCGGCGCCGTGCGATCCTTCGTGCCGGCCAGGATCAACGTCGGCTGCGTCACGAGATGGATCTCGTGGATGTAGGGCTCCTTCCACATTGCATAGAAGCTGGACACGTAGCTGCGCACCCAGCGGGGGTACTCGGCCGACCGGCTCATGCGCTCGCGCAATTCCACGTAGGGCCAGAACTGCTCGCGGCTGAGTTGCGGATTGTACGTGCTCATCAGCTGATTGAAGTACTGCTCGGCCGTCAGCGCAGTCTCTTGCTCGATCAGCTTCTCCCGCGGCACCGGCGGCACGTAAAGTCGATAATCCTCAAGTCCCACGGGTGCGTAGAGGACAATTTTTTCGACCTTGGCCGGGAACGTCCGCACGAAACGAACGCCCGCCATGTTCCCCATCGAGTGCGCGATCAGATGCACTTTCGCAATGCCGAGACCGTCGAGCAGGGCGCCGGTATGCGCGGCCATGAGATCGAAGCTCACCGGCACGTCGTCGGGCTTGGACGACTTGCCGAAATGCAGTTGGTCGGGCGCAATCACACGATAGCCAGCGGCACTCAGAGCTCCGATCGTGGCTCCCCAGTACGAAGCGGGGAAGTTCCGGCCGTGCAGCAGCAGCACCGTCTTGCCGTTGGAGTTCGCAGCGGGTCCTACGTCCATGTAGGCCATGCGATGCTGACGCTCGTTGATCGTGAGCGTGAAGAAGTGGACCGGGTAGGGGTAAGCGTAGCCTTCGAGCGCGATGCCGAGTTCGGGCTGGTCCGCAGCGATCGCCGGCGGGGCGCAAATCGCGACGAGAACCGATAGAACGAGAAGGGCGGCTCTGTGCATCTGTCGGTTCCCGGTTGATAGCGTCGGGTTCAGTGATAGCGGGCAAGGGTCCGGGTCGTCGAGACAACTCGAGCCTGGATGGCGGGTATGTCGGCCCGGCGAGCTTGCAACCGCGACCGCCCATGCGCAGATTAGCGGTCGATCCTCCCAACATAGATCCGGAGTATGTGATGACGCCCATCCAGCGCGCTTTCCCCACGGCCCTGCCGACGGTCTCGATGCCCCAAGCCAAGGGCTCTGCGGAAGCCGCCGGCGACGTGGGGCAATTGCCGGAGTGGAATCTCACGGACCTCTACACTGCGCCGGATGCGCCAGAGGTTGCCCGCGACCTGGCAGCGGCGGCCGAGGCGGCGCGCGCGCTCAAGGAGCGCTTCCAGGGCAAGCTCAGCGGTGCTGACCCTGATGTACTGGCCAACTCGATAGGCGAGTACGAGCGATTGTCGGATCTACTCGGCAAGCTCGGTTCCTTCGCCGGCCTGCTCTACGCCGCCGACCAGTCCGACACGGCGCTGGCAAAGTTTTACGGCGACGTCTCCGAGAAGCTCACCGCCATCTCGACCGACCTCATTTTTTTTGAGCTCGAGCTGAACAAGATTGACGACGACGCGCTCGCCGGCGCCGTTGCGCATCCACGCGTCGCCCGCTTCAAGCCGTGGCTTGACGACCTGCGTAAGGAGAAGCCGCATCAGCTCGATGAGCGGATAGAGACGCTGTTTCACGAGAAGGGCCAGACCTCGCGCGGCGCGTTCAGCCGGCTGTTCAATGAAACCATGACGGCGCTGCGCTTCCCCGTGGAAGGCGAAGGGGAGCCGCTGACGCTTGAGCCGACGCTGAATCTTCTCTCCAATGCCGACCGTGCCAAGCGAAAGGCCGGCAGCGAAGCAATCGCCAAAGTGTTCAAGGACAAGGTGCGGCTGTTCACGCTCATCACCAACACGCTGGCCAAGGACAAGGAGATCTCGGATCGCTGGCGCGGCTTCAAGGATGTCGCCGACAGCCGCCATCTGGCGAACCGCGTCGAGGCGCCCGTGGTCGATGCGCTGGTGTCGAGCGTGCGCTCGGCCTATCCGCGGTTGTCCCATCGCTATTACGCGCTGAAGGCCCGCTGGCTGGGCCTGGAGCGTCTTGCACATTACGATCGGAACGCGCCGCTGCCCGAGAAGCCGGAGCGCGTCATCCCGTGGACCGAGGCGGAGCGCATGGTGCTGAAGGCCTACGGCGCGTTTGCACCGGAGATGGCCGGCATCGCGAAGGAGTTCTTCGACCGCCGCTGGATCGATGCCCCGGTACGTCCGGGCAAGGCGCAGGGCGCCTTCTCGGCTGCCACCGTGCCCTCAGTGCATCCTTACGTGCTGATGAACTACCAGGGCAAGGTGCGAGATGTGATGACGCTGGCGCACGAGCTGGGCCATGGCGTGCACCAGATGCTGGCGCGAGCGCAGGGGCCGCTGCTGGCGCCGACACCGCTGACGCTGGCCGAAACGGCGTCCGTGTTCGGCGAGATGCTGACCTTCCGCGCGATCCTGGCCGAAACCAAGGATCGCAAAGAGCGCAAGGCGTTGATCGCCGGCAAGGTCGAGGACATGCTGAACACGGTGGTGCGCCAGATCGCGTTCTATTCCTTCGAGCGCAAGGTGCACGAGGAGCGCCGCCAAGGCGAGCTGACCAGTGAGCGGCTTGGCGCCATCTGGCTCGACGTGCAATCGGAGAGCCTGGGGCCGGCAATCGACCTTGGACCGGGTTATGAGGTGTTCTGGGCCTACATTCCGCACTTCATCCATTCGCCGTTCTACGTCTACGCGTATGCCTTCGGCGATTGCCTCGTGAACTCACTCTACGGCCTCTACCAGGAGGCGCACCCGGGCTTCGTCGCCAAATATTTCGATCTGCTGAAGGCCGGCGGCTCCAAGCATCACTCGGAGCTGCTGGCGCCGTTCGGCCTCGACGCGCGCGATCCGGCCTTCTGGGCAAAGGGCCTGAAAGTCATCGAAGGCATGATCGACGAGCTTGAGAAGATGGAAACGGCGGCGTAAGCGCCGACATTTCGGATGCGGTCGCTGACCAGCGAATGGGGCGCAGCGAACCCCC
Source organism: uncultured Alphaproteobacteria bacterium (assembly GCA_963847435.1). Lineage (GTDB taxonomy): Bacteria > Pseudomonadota > Alphaproteobacteria > Rhizobiales > Hyphomicrobiaceae > CAWJZR01. The sequence continues at coordinate 162,998 of CAWJZR010000005.1, forward strand.
TCGTGCTAACGACGATGTTGGCCAGACATTCTGGATTGTGGTCCTCGGCTTCATGCCGAGGACCCATCGGTGCCGACCGTTAGCAGCCAGTAGAAGCCCGAGGAACAATGCGGGCGGGAGTAGCTCAAACCAGAAGAGCTTGAGAGTCGAGGCGCGGCTCAGATCCGGCTCAGAAGTTCCGTCTTCTTGGCCGCAAACTCCTCATCTGTAAGGATGCCCTTCTGACGCAGCTCGGCCAGTCGCTCGATCTTGGCGAAAATGTCGTCGGCCGACGCGGTGCCGGTCTCGCTGAATCGCGGGGCTGATGCAGTTGCTGCAGGGGCTGACAAAGGGGGCGCGTCGAAGCGCTGGGCATCATTGGCCGGTGAAGTGGCCTGCGAGACTGCCGGCGCGGCCGGGGGCGGGACCTCGGCGGCGCCATTGGACGGCGAGACCACCGTCAGATCGGCAACGCGCACAACGCCGTACTGGCTGTTGAAGGTGATCGATTGGTCGCCGCTCTGCTGCTGGGAAAAGCCCGAGATCTGGTGGTCGCCGGTATCGTAGACGGTGACGTGGCCGTTGATATCGATGGCCAGCCGGCGGACAACGGGAAACAGGGCATAACGCATGTTGTTCTGCGCACCCGACGACGATGGCGCGCCGAGTTCGGCTGGCCACCAGTTGTTCGACGGACCACGCACGAACAGGCTCACGCCGCCGCCCTGGCTTTGAAAGTCGCCGCCGGATTGGCTTTGGTAGCCGCCGCCTTGGCTCTGACAATTGTTCGCGGGGTTATAGCCCCCCGATTGGCCCTGCGACTGCGACTGCCAGGACGGCGGCGCCGCGGCGAGCGCGGGATCGTTGCGCAGCAGGTTGGCCAGCTCGTTGCAAAGCGCGTCGACGCGATACTTGAGCCCTTGGTTGAACATGTCGCCGACCATGATCATGCCGCCCTGCGACCACTGGCCCATGCCGCCAAGGTCGGGATGGCTGAACTGTGCCTGAGTGCCTTGGCCGGCGGCGAGCGCCAGCATCAACGTCGCAACGGCGTCCGAGCTGACATTGTGGCGGCGGGCCACGTCGTCGATGACCCGGCGCCCCTCGGCGGAGAAATTCTGCATGGCGGCGGCATCCTCGATCACGCGTGCGGCGGGCTGCCGGCCGGCGTTGTGCAATGCAATAGCACGTCAGCGTCTGAACAGACAGGCAAAGCAGCATCGCGTCATGGCTGAAGAGCGTTCTCTGAGCACGTGCAATTAGCCCGTCACGGGAAGGCCATGACCTCGTGCTCGCGCAGCGTCTTGGCGGTCTCGTTGTCGACCTCGACCAGCTTGACGCGGTAGCCCCAGAGCTGGGCCAGATACTGCAGCGTGCGCTCGGCCTCGGTCTTGTCGAGCAGCACGCCGTTGCGCACGCGATGCGTCAGGACCAGCCGGCGGCTGCCGGAGAGATCGGCGTCGGTGATCTGCAGGTCGGGGTCCTGCGCGGCGACGTCGTAGTGCCGGGCGAGCCGGCGGCGCACGTCCTTGTAGCCCTGCTCGTCGTGGATGGCTTCACCGCCATGGCGGGTCCTTGGAGTCGTCGCTGACCGCGAACAGGCGGAAGTCGCGGATGAGCTTGGGGCTCAGGAACTGCAGCACGAAGCTCTCGTCGCGGAACTCCGCCCAGGCCTGGCGCAGGGTGCCCATCCAGTCGCCGTTGCCGGCGAGGTCGGGGAACCACTCGCGGTCCTCCTCGGTCGGGCTCGTTGCAGATGCGCTCTGATGTCGTTCATCATGGCGAAGCCCAGCGCGTAGGGATTGAGGCCGCTGAAGCGGCGGTCGTTGAAGGCGGGCTGGAAGATCACCGAGGAGAGTGCGAGTGCAGGAACTCCAGCATGGTGCCGTCGGTGAGCTGGCCGCGCTCGTAGAGGCGGTTCATGATCTCGTAGTGCACGAAGGTGGCGCAGCCCTCGTTCATCATCTTGGTCTGGCGCTGCGGATAGAAGTACTGCGACAGCAGGCGCACGATGCGCAGCAGCTCGCGCTGCCAGTCCTCGAGCTTGGGCGCGTTCTTCTCCAGGAAATAGAGCAGGTTCTCCTCGGGCAGGCCGAGCCGGCGCTGCTCGTTCTGGTCGGCTGGGCTGATCCTGGTGTCGGCGCTCGTGCGTGATCTCGGGCAGCGTGCGGTAGATGTCGTCGTAGGTCGCCTCCTCGTGCGCCCGGCGGCGCGCCGCTCCGCTCGCGCTCGTGCGCCAGCGAGTTGCGCGGGCGGGGCGCAGGTCGCGGCTGACGCCCTGGTTCATCAGCGCGTGGGCCGCATCGAGCACGATCTCCACGGCCTCCTGGCCATAGCGCTCCTCGCACTCGGCGACGTAGGTCTTGGCGAAACCCAGATAGTCGATGATGTGGTCGGGCTGGGTCCAGAGCTGGAACTGGTAGTTGTTCTTGAAGAAGTGGTTGTGGCCGTAGGCCGCGTGCGCCATCACCAGCGCCTGCATGGTCATGGAGTTCTCCTCCATGACGTAGCTGATGCAGGGGTCGGAGTTGATGACGAGCTCGTAGGCCAGGCTGCGCATGCCGCGCTTGTAGTAGGCCTCGTCGCGGCGAAGCGCTTGCCGAACGACCAGTGCCGGTACATCAGCGGCATGCCGATCGAGGAATAGGCGTCGAGCATCTGCTCGGCGGTGATGACCTCGATCTGGTTGGGATAGATGTCGAGCCCGAGCTCGCCCAGCGCGATCTCGCCCATCGCGTCGTAGACTTCTGGATCAGCTCGAAGGTCCACTCCGCGCCCGTCGAACAGGGGCGCGCATGTTGCCCGTGCGCGTGGAGAATGGCGGCTTCGGTCGTCAGTGCGTGGCCATCGAAGTCTCCTCAGGCTGCGGCGCCTGTTCGCCGAGAACAAGCTCGTGGAACACCGGGAAGATGTCCTCCGGCGTCCGCCACCTGCCGCATGGCGAAGTTCTCGTTGCGGCCGGCGACCTCGGTGTAGCCGTGCCAGACCGGCGTCTCCACGGTGTCGTTGAAGCGCTCGCCAGTGCGCGGTCTCGATATAGGCGAAATACTGGCAGACCGGCAGGATCTCGTCGTCGAGCAGCTCCAGGCAGCGCGGCATGTCGTCGTGGAAGTTGTCGCCGTCGGAGGCCTGCGCCGCGTAGATGTTCCAGTCGCCCGGGCGAATAGCGCTCGCGCACGACCTTCAGCATCTCGTCGAGCGCGGTCGAGATGACGGTGCCGCCGGTCTCGGTGCCGCGGAAGAACGTCTCCTCGTCGACCTCGGCGCCGTGCTGGTGTGGCGGATGAAGACGATGTGCACCTCGCGGTAGTAGCGCGTCAGGAACACGTGCAGCAGCATGAAGAAGCGCTTGGCCAGGTCCTTCAGCGGCTCGGTCATCGAGGCCGAGGCATCCATCAGGCAGAACATGACGGCCTGGGTGGTGGGCTTGCGGGACGCGCTCGAAGCGGTTGTAGTGCAGATCGATGGGATCGATGTAGGCGATGGTGCGGCGCAGCCGCTGCTTGTGCTCGAGCCGGCGCTCGCAGCTCCGCGATCCTTGCGCCTCGTGCGGCGGGGTTTCGGCCTCGGCGGCCGCCAGCTCCTCCTCGAGCCGCTCGATCTCGGCCTGCGCTCGGCCGCCGCAGCGCCATGCGCCGGCCGAGGCTCTTGCGCATGGTGCGGCGTGCGGTTGAGCCGGGCCGGCGGGCCGTCGGTGGTGAAGCCGGCACGCGCGGTCTTGCGGCGCCTTGAGGTCCTTGAGCTTGACCTTGATCAGGTTCGGCAGCTTCAGATCGTCGAAGAACAGGTCGAGGAATTCTTCCTTGGTCAGCGTGAAGGTGAAATCGTCCTGGCCCTCGCCGTCGGGGCTGCCCTGGCTGCCGCGGCCACCGCCGCCGCCCTGGCGGCTTCGGGATCTCGTCGCCGACCTTGTACTCCTCGTTGCCCGGCAGCACGTAGTCGCGCAGGCCCGAGTTGCGGCCCGAAGACCGAAGGACGGCTCGCGCAGGCTCTTGGAGCGGATCGTGACCTTCTCGGCGCTCTCGGCCTCCGAGACCTTGCGCGATCTTGCAGCGAATCCTTGATGGCCTCGCGGATCTCGGCCTTGGCGCGGCGCAGGAAGCGCTGGCGATTGCCGAGGCTCTTGGACTTCGGATTGAGGCGCCGGTCGACGATCTGCATGTGCTTACTCCGCTGGTGCTTGCGCGGGACTGGCGTCCGAGACGCACAGGGCAGCGGCGGAAGTCGCCTGCCGCCGCCAGCCTGATCCAGCGCTGTTAGCATGTGGGAGCGCGCCTCGCATCCCTCGATCAGCTCGACTTCTTCACCCGCATGTACCATTCCACGAGGCGGCGCACCTGACGCGGCGTGTAGCCGCGCTCGACCATGCGCTGCACGAACTCCTCGTGCTTCTTCTCGGTCTCGCTGTCCTGCTTCTTGCCGAAGCTGATGACGGGCAGCAGGTCCTCGACCTGGCTGAACATGCGCCGCTCGATGACCTCGCGGATCTTCTCGTAGCTGGTCCAGCTCGGGTTCTTGCCGCCGTTCTTGGAGCGGGCCCGCAGCGAGAACTTGACCACCTCGAAGCGGAAGTCCTTCGGGTTGGCGATGCCGGCCGGCTTCTCGATCTTGGACAGCTCCTGCTCCAGCACCTGACGGCTCATCAGCTGGCCGGTGTCGGGGTCCTTGAAGTCGTGGTCCTCGATCCAGGCGTCGGCATAGGCCACGTAGCGGTCGAACAGGTTCTGGCCGAAGTCGTGGTAGGACTCCAGATAGGCCTTCTGGATCTCGTTGCCGATGAACTCGGCATAGCGCGGCGACAGCTCCTCCTTGAGGAACTCGATCCAGCGCTCCTCGGTCTCCTCCGGCATCTGCTCGCGGCGGACCGCCTGCTCGATGACGTAGAGCAGGTGCACCGGATCGGCCGCGACCTCGTGGGTGTCGAAGTTGAAGGTCTCCGACAGGATCTTGTAGGCGAAGCGGGTCGAGCCGCCGTCCATGCCTTCGGTGACGCCGGCCGCGTCGCGGTATTCCTGGATGGTCTTGGCGTGCGGGTCGGTGTCCTTGAGGCTCTCGCCGTCGTAGACGCGCATCTTGGAGTAGAGCGAGGAGTTCTCGTGCGGCTTCAGGCGCGTCAGCACGGAGAAGCGCGCCAGCATCTCCGAGCGTGCCGGGCGCGACTCGGCGTCCTTGAGCTCGCTCGACGCCAGCAGCTTCTCGTAGATCTGCTTCTCCTCGGTGACGCGCAGGCAGTAGGGCACCTTGATGACGCTGATGCGGTCGAGGAACGCCTCGTTGTTCTTGTTGGCGCGGAAGCTCTGCCACTCGCTCTCGTTGGAGTGGGCGATGATCAGGCCCTGGTAGGGCATGGCGCCGACGTTCTCGGTGCCGACGTAGGTGCGGTCCTGCGTGGCCGTCAGCAGCGGGTGCAGCATCTTGAGCGGCGCCTTGAACATCTCGACGAACTCGAGCACGCCCTGCGTCGTGCGGTTGAGGCCGCCCGAGTAGGAGTAGGCGTCGGCGTCGTTCTGGCCGAAGTGCTCGAGCTTGCGGATGTCGACCTTGCCGACCAGCGCGGAGATGTCCTGGTTGTTCTCGTCGCCCGGCTCCGTCTTGGCCACGCAGATCTGGCGCAGCTTGGAGGGGTGCAGCTTGATGACCGAGAACTTGGAGATGTCGCCGCCGAACTCGTCGAGCCGCTTCACCGCCCACGGGCGACATGTTGCCGATCAGCAGGCGCTGCGGGATGCCGTAGCGGTCCTCCAGCATGCGGCCCATGGTGGCGGGATCGAACAGGCCGAGCGGGCTCTCGAAGATCGGGCTCGACGCCGTCGTTGGTGGCCAGCACGTAGATCGGGCACTTCTCCATCAGGTCCTTCAGCCGGTCGGCGAGCGAGGACTTGCCGCCGCCGACGGGGCCCAGCAGGTAGAGGATCTGCTTCTTCTCCTCGAGGCCCTGCGCGGCGTGGCGGAAGAAGCCGACGATGCGCTCGATCGTCTCCTCGAGGCCGTAGAAGTCCTTGAAGGCCGGATAGACCTTCAGGGTCCGGTTCATGAAGATGCGCCCGAGGCGCGCATCCTTCGCCGTGTCGACGTACTTCGGCTCGCCGATCGCCGTGATCATGCGCTCGGCGGTGCTGGCATACATCATCGGATCGGCGCGGCAGCCTTCCAGGTACTCCTTCAGCGTCAGCTCGGTCTCTTTATGGCGATCGTAAGACCGAGAGAAGAGGTCGAACACTTCATCTTTGGTCATTGTGCGGTTGCCCAGCTATTCGGTTGTGAACCCCCTCGCGGGTCCACGGGGCCCGCCCGGAGGTGCTCATCATCCCATCATATGGGATCGATCTTGTTGGAGTGTGGGCCGATACGAGATTTTGCGCCACTCATTCGGGAGAAAAAATCTGCATCGGATTGCGGATTGTGGGTATTACCCCGCTATTGTAGCGCGTGTGCCACGCCAAAAGCCCCCGTATAAGCATGTATTTACGCCGCCCACGGCCCGCACTCTGAACCTTCAAGCCGCGTCGCCGGTTCCCACGCCATTGGAATCAATTTCGCGATACCGTGGTCGCCACCCCTCGCTCGATCGGCACAGCCCGCAGATCCGTGATGATGTGGTTGGCCGGTACGACGAGGCTCCAGCGCACCCCCTCCGGAGAGAAGTCGAGATCGGATTTGCCATTCAGCGCGCGGGCAGCCACGTGCTCCATGACGACGTGCCCGAAACCCTTGTAAGTCGGGGGTTCAACCGCCGGACCCTGCAGCTCGGTCCACGTTATTTTCAGCTCGCTCGCGCCCTCGGCGCCGTTGCCGTCGTAGGAGCGCTCAAGCGCCCAGCAAACTTCGACACGGCCCTTCGGGACCGACAGCGCGCCGTATTTGGTGGCGTTGGTTGAAAGCTCGTGCAGGGCCATGCCGATATTCTGCGCGGCCTCGGGCGCGACGAACACATAAGGCCCCTTGATCTCGATGCGATTGGCACGCTGGTCGACGAGATGACCCAGTTGCGAGCGGACCATGTCGCTGATCGCAACACCGTGCCAATTGCGCTGTACGAGCAGGTCATGCGAGGCGGCCAGCGCCTGAAGACGCGCGGAAAACCGGCCCTCGAATTCCTGCACGGTGCGGCTGCCGATGCGACTCTGGCGCGCCATCGCTTGAATGACCGCAAGCAGGTTCTTCGACCGGTGCGTGATCTCGCGCATCAGCAGATGGATGTGGTCCTCGCGCTGCTTGCGCTCCGTGATATCAATTCCGGACGGCACCAGATGCGTGATCTTGCCTTCCGCGTCGTAGAGCGGCGCGACCTGAAAGTCGATCGTCATGCGCTGATCGTTCTTCACGGCGACGACCGCGTCATAACGCACGATCTCACCTTTGGCGGCGTCGGCGACTGCGGACTTCACACGGTTCGCGACATCGGGCGACCATGACCACCAGGGACACTCCCAGAATAGCTTGCCGACCACGTCGGCACGAGTGATGCCCGCAGCATCGAGGGGCGCGCTGTTCGCCTCGATCAACCTTCCGTCCAACGCGAGCAGCCCTACGAAGGGAAACAAGTTGTCGAGCACGCGGCGGAGCCTGTCCTCGCTTTCGCGCCGCGCCCGTTCCGCGCGCTGACGCTCACTGATATCGCGCAAGATGACAGTGAAGAGCTTCTGACCGTTCACCAGCACCTGCGAGATCGCCGCCTCGATTGGGAATTCGGTGCCATCGGCACGCAATCCCATGATGTCGCGGGGGCCTGCCATGCGGCGCTGCGCTTCTTCGCTACGCGAGAATTCCATGATGTGGCCGTGATGCGCCGTGCGCGCTGCTTCCGGCATGAAATTCGAGATATGTTGGCCGATGGCATCCTGTGCCGAGCAGAGGAAAAGGCGCTCGGCGGCGCCGTTGAAAAGCAGGATTCGCTGGCTTTCATCGACGCTGATGATCGCATCCATTGCCGAGTCGACGATGCTCCCGAGTCGCGCTCGGCTCTCCGCGAGCGCCTCGGTACGCTGTCGCAGTTCTTGCGAAGCGGCGGCCATGGCGCCGGCCACGGCGTTGACCTCCTGCACACGTGATTGCATTGGCTCGATCGTCTTGCCTTGCCCCAGCGTGCGTACGCTTTCCGCGAGGGCAACGATCGGTTCGGCGGCTTTGCGTCCGAACAAATGGGCGAGAATCGCGGACGCTAGTAAAGAACAGGCGCCCAATGCGCCCAGAAACCGCCAGGATTGGTAGAGGGGAGCATTCGCGACGCCGATGGGCACCGTGGCAGCAATCAGCCAACCCGACACCTTGCTTCGCACTGTCGTCCGCAGCACCGGCTCGCCAAGCAGGTTGGTCGTGGCCCACACCACGGCTTCCCTATGCTGATCGGAGCCACGGCGCAGGTCATCCCGGAGTATCTGGCCAACGAAGCGCTCGTGCTGATTGGACCGGGCGATGATGCGTCCCTGGCGGTCGGAAACGCCGAGAGACCACTCGCGGGTGAGGGCCTGCCGTTGCAGGATGTCGAGAACGCGCTCCGGTGCAAAGGCAGCAATCAACACGTAGGCCGGCCGGCCTTCTTGGTAGACAGGCATCGAGATGTTCAAGATGAAGCGGCGCGCCGTGGCCCCGAGAAAGAGGTCGGACACGATGGGCTTTTTGTCACTTAGGGCCGTTTGCCAATTTACAGAGTTGAGCTTGGGCAATGCATCGCCGATTGCCAAACGCGTATTGATAAGCTGTTGCCCGTTTTGGTTCGCAAGCAATAGTTCGAAAACCCCCGGTTCGACCGCGGCGCGCATCTGCCGTTCGAACATTGGGATGTCGCCGCGTGACAGCGCGGGCGACGTCGCGAGTGCCCGCAGAATTGTCGTGGTGGCGATGAGATCGCTATCGATGTCGGCGGCGAGCGAGCGGACCACATCGACTGTATCGCGCTCGATCTGACGACGCTCGATCACGGCCGAACGAAACAACAAAACTCCGCAGAATATCAGCGTGGGCAGCGACAGAATCGCGCCGTACAGCATCAAATGCGATTGCAGCGTCCACGGCTCTGATCGCCAGCGGTCAAACATCCGGCTACCCGTTCCCCTTGGCCCTTGCGGCCTGCGGCACGCCCAGGCCAGGGCACCCCCGTCTACAGCCTCGCATCCGCGAGAAACGGACAAAGTCAGCATTCGGTTCCAGGCGGCCTTCCGATCAGCGAGGAGGGTGAATGGTGGCCAGCTAAGGTGCCTGATGGCATTAGAGTGAGATGGCGTTCGCGGGAAATATGGGAACGCTCGTCCCTCGCGTCCATGGATAGACCCAGATCAGCGGATCGGCTCGGGGCAAATGTCTCGGATGACCTCATCGACGGGGAGCCTGTTGTCCCGTGCATAGGCCTTCCAGCAGGCGCAGTAGCCTTCGGCCGTCGTCTCGGTATTGCAAGGATCGAGCTCTGCGCTCCGGTTTGGAGGGACCGCGGTACCTTCGCGCTTCTTCTTCTCATAGCGGGGGGGAATGCCCCTCTGCTCGGGACGCGCGCCGGGCTGTTCGTTTCCGCCTCCGGGGGCAGCTCCTTCAGCAGGGCCTGGCGTGGGTTCCCCGGGCCTCGTCGGGATCTTTTGCGATCCGCCCTGTTTTGCGCTCGGCCTGTCCTTGCTGCCACCGCTTTCGGGGGGTGCCGGCCTCGCACCGCCGCCCTCACCGCTTCCGCCGCCTTCGCCGGCCTCGGGCTTGGATTCGATTTTACCCGTGTCCTTATCCGCAGGTCTGGGCGTCGGCTTGCCGTCTCTCTCCTTGGTTGGCGGTTCGACGATTGCTGGCGCCGTGGTCTTGCCGCTCCCTTGTTCGGCGGGCGGTTCGATCAGCGACCGATAGACCGATACACCACCGATTAATGCGAGCAGCGCGACCGCGAGCCCGATTGTCGCCAGTCCGAACGCGCGCAGATAGTTTCCGCTAGGTGCTGCCGGCGCTTGGGCGTTGACCCGCTTCGGGCGTGTGATGACCTCGGCCGAAGGCATGATGCGGGAGCGAACGATGCGCGTGGGGGAGGTCTGGAAGCCGGCTCCGGCGCCGTTTCCGACCTTCACCAGGATCAGCGTCGTGTTGTCCTGGCCCTGCACGCCGCGGCGTTCGACGGCTGTGATGATCTGGTGGGCGACCTCGTCCGGCTCCTGGCGGATGTTGCGCTCGATCAGCGCCTCGATCTCGCGATCATCGAGAGTCGCGATGCCGTCGCTCGCCAGCACGATCCAATCGCCATCCTGCAATCGTACCGGATCGTGGTGACGGTCGATAATCTCGAGCTTTTTACCCGTTAAAGCGGATCGCAGAGCGTTGCGGTGACGATGTGCCTTTGCTTCTTCGAAGCTGATTTGATTACGCTCGGCCTGGATGTCGAGCAGCCGGCCGAGAGAGTGGTCGTCGTTGAGCCGCTGCAGTTGGCCGTTGCGATAAAGGTAAAGCAGGCTGTCGCCGACGCTTACCCAGCGCAAACCCTCGCGGTCGACATACGCGGCCACAATGGTGGAGCCCATGCCGTTGAGCTGAGGGTCCTGCGCGACGTGCTCGGAGATGGCCTGATTGCAGACCTCGAGCGATGACTCGAGGCGGTCATGCAAAGCGCCGCCGGACGATTCGAACACTTGGATGAACGTTGCGCACGCCACCGCGCTCGCCACCGCACCGCCGGCGTGTCCGCCCATGCCGTCCGCCAGCACGGCAAGCACCGTTTCGTTGTCGGGCGCGGCGCCCGGAACGTCGGGCGGATACCAGAGGCCCGCGCTGTCCTCCTGGTTGGCGCGGGCTCCAATCGTGTTGGCGTGGCCGACATTCAGCAGCAAGTTCAGTCCTCCGCGGCCTCGTCGTCCCAGCCGAAGTCGGGCCCGCACAGCGGGACGAACCGCAGGCTGGTCTTGCCGATCCGCACCACGTCCGAAGGGTTGAGTTGGGTCGGCGTCAGCACCGGAGCCTTGTTCAGGCGCACGAGGTTGGATTTACCGCCATGCTGGACGTAGAACACGCGCTGCTCGTCGTCGTAGGTGATGAACGCATGATCCTCGCGCGAGATCGTGTCGTCGCCCAAATCGATCGAGATGCGCTGGCCGGGATCGCGACCGATCGAGTTCATGCCGGAGAACACGGGCCTGAAACTGCCGCGGCCGGGACCTTTCAGCACCACCAGCCAGCCGACCACCGGGTCAGCTTTCATGTCGCCGGGCCGCAGATATTGGGTCTTTGCAGGACCGCCACCGCCACCGCCAATTCCGCTGCCACCGGCCATCGTTCCAGCTCCTCCTCCGCCACCACCAAACCCCGCCGCCAAACGGCCTGCGAGCGCATCGTTGCCGCCGCCGATGAGGCGGGTCTTGCCGAGGAGACCCGGAGGCGGGGCGGCTGCGGTCGGCACGCCAAGCTGGCGCGTGGGCTCGACCATGCCGCTATCCATCGCAGTGGAAGGGGTCGCACCGGGTGGGGCCCGCAGCGTCTGATCGACAATATCGTTGCGGACTACCACGCGGGTCTTCTGCCCTTCATGGTCTGTGACGCTGGGGTCGACGAGGCGATTGGGCGGCGGAGCCTTGGGGTCGTTGGCCATGGGGTCCTCGCAAAGTTGGGGGCGGTTTTCCCGAGTTCGAATTCGACGAAAAGCTCGAAACAATTCAAAGTCACATATTTCACGCTCGCCGCCTCCCTCGCAAGCCGTCCGCAGTCCCAGTTTGACCCGGACTGCGGCAGCCGAACCGGCTCTCTAGGCCGGTGCCTCGGTCGCGTGAAAGCGCAGGCGAACTTCGCCGAGTTCGACGAGGTCGCCGTCGTGCAGTTCGTGCAAGTCCTTCTTGACCTTGTTGACGATGACGCCGTTGCCGGTGCCGAGATTGGTGATGACGAAACTTCGCATGTCGGGCTTGTAGTGCAGTACGGCGTGACGGCGTGAAACCGAGTTGTTTTGAAGGCAGATGTCGTTGTCCTGGTGCCGGCCGATGCGCAGGTTGGTTCCGCGCAAGGGGATGGGCGTGGCGTTGCCGTCAAGCATCTCGAGCCAGCCATACGAGGGCTGCCTCTGGGTCGGGTTGTTTTGCGAAACCTGCGTCGCGGGTGGAGCCATCGGGTAGCCGGCATGTGCCGGAACCGGCTTGCCCCGCGCCAACACGAACGTCAGGAGGCCGAGCGTCAACAACAGGCCGCCGCCTACGAGCCCGGCCGGCAGCGGATTGGCCTTCACCCAACCGACGGGGTCGCCCGTGAGTGTCGGAGCCGGTGGCTCGGCAACCTTGCCCGAAGTCCTCGTCGTCGCCACGGCCGGCAGCGTCGCCGTCACGTCCACACTGGCGGACTTGCCGTTGCTGAAGTCGGCGAGAACGTTGAGCGTCTTCTGCCCGCTCTCATCTTTCGGGGTGATCAGCAGCGTGCCGCCGTTCTCCACCATGCCGATGAAACGGTCGTAGACATCTTTCGGGATCTCGCGGTCCTTGCCCTGCTTCTTGGCTTCGACATACGCGCCCGCGGTCTCGTTGGAGAGCTTGATCAGCGTCTGCAGGCTCGGGCGCTGCTCGTCGGTGTCGGGGTAACCGAATGTGTAGATGGCGACGTCATTGTCCTTTGCCTTCTTCACTACTTCGTCGTGCCGGAAGGTCGTATCCGAGCTACTGCCGTCTCCGAGGATGACCAGGACGCGGCGGTTGCCGGAGCCTTCCTTGACGAGGTGGTCGATGGCGTCGCTGGTCAGCTTGTACAACTGGGTTGCGGCGCCTCGCGCCTTGATGCCCCGGATGCCGCTCTCGAAATCGGACCGCGCGGAAGACAGCGGCGCCACAACGTCGAGGTCGTTGGCGAATGCCGCAGCTCCGAACCGGCGCTTGCCCTCCCGTTCGCCCGCCAACTTGATCGCCGCCTCGCCCATCTGGGTGACGACCTTTGCGTGGTCAGGATCCATGCGCTGGATCATGAACAGGATGTCGATACCCTGGTTGCGGTAGTTGAAAGGCTCCAGCTTGGCGTCGAGCGCTTCGCCCCCGCCTTTGATCGAAACTTTGACCTGCTTGATCGTGGTCGCTTCGTTGGTGCGCAATTCGCACTTGGCCTTGCCATCCACCGCGGTCGGCGAGCAGGTCACCGAAATCTTGCTGTCCTGTGCAGCGGCCGGGCCGGCCAGCAAGGCAGCGACCACGGCTGCCGCGAGCCATCTGGCCGCGGGTGCCGTGCCGAGCCGAACCAGCCGATCGAAACGCAGCATCAACGCCCCCAGAAGAGCCAAGGAAAAGTCAGGTAGACTGGTGTCATGGTACGGTTGTTCCGCGACATCTTCAATGGGCCGATGCCGATTGGAAAGGTTGATTTCAATCATTCATAACCGCGCGGTTCGCGCTGCTTCGCAGGGCATTGACAAGCGTTCTGGGAAAGGGATCAATTTACGCATGCCTAACACGGCCTAACGGTGGCACCTGCATCCACCCGGGCCTCTCGCTTGACGTCGGAGGCCGCGATTAAATGAACCAGTCGCACCGGCACCGGCCGCTCTCTGATGGCGCCCGGGTCGATTCATGCCTCGTGGAAGGCGTGCTCGGTCGCGGCGGCTTCGGCATCACCTACGCCGTTTATGACGAGAGCGAAGGCGCACGCTACGCGCTTAAGGAGTTCTTTCCCGACGGCCTCGTCTACCGGCAGGGCGACAGCGACGACATCGTCAACGAGCCGCGGAGCGAAGAGGAATACCGCTGGAGTCGGGCGCGTTTCCTCGAGGAAGCGCGCGTTCTGGCGCAGTTCCGTCACCCCAATATCGTTGGCGTTCACCGCGTGTTCGAGGCCAACGGCACGGTCTACATGCAGCTCGAGTTCATCGCAGGGCGCACCCTGGAAAACTGGCTGCGCGAAATCGATACGCCGCCCATGCAGGATGAGCTCGACCTGATCCTCGGGCCGATTCTCGACGCGCTCGAGCATGTGCATGCCAACGGCATCCACCATCTCGATATCTCGCCCGAAAACATCATGATCGCCTCGTCGGACGGGCGTCCCATGCTGCTCGATTTCGGCGCTGCGCGGCTCGACATCAAGCGCCACTCGCAGCTGCTCTCGGCGATGGTTTACAAGGCGGGTTATTCCGCGCCGGAGCAATATGCGCAGGCCGGTAGCCGGCTTGGACCCTGGACCGATATTTACGCACTGGCCGCCACCACCTACCGTGCGATTGCCGGCGAGCGGCCGTCGGAAGCGCCGGTGCGGCAGATGGATGACGACTACGTGTCGATCTCCACGCGAGCCAAGAGCGCCTACCGGCAGAGCTTTCTCGACTCGATTGATTGGGCGCTGCGTTTGCATCCGGCGCAACGCCCGCAGTCTATTGCGGCGTGGCGGTCCCGGCTGCTCGGCGTCGGCCCGGAGGCTGGGCTGCCGATACCGGACCCGCAAATCTCCCCCAGAACGACGGTTGCTGCGGGGGCGACACCGCCCGAACGCATTGTCGTACCCGCCGCGGCCGGTGGCGCGGTCGGCATGGTCAGCAGCAACATTACCGCTCCGGTGCGCCAATGGTCGCCGGTGGTGCCCGTTGTTATCGCCGCAGCGCTGTTGACGGGGGCCGGGGTCGTCTATGCCTTGTTGTCCGACGGCTCGGACAAGGGCGGCAGCACCGGCGGCGGCACGCGCTATTCGGATCTTCCCGAGCGGCCGGATTCAAGTGCACCTCACGACAAGGACGCCGACAAGGACACCTCACCTCCCAGCGAGGGCTCGAAGTCGAAGATGTGGGGCGCTGTGGCCCGGCGTGACGCGAGTTTCACGGCGCACTGGAATCACAATACCAAGGAGGACGCGCGCCAGGCGGCGCTCGATGCTTGCAAGAAATTCGACGGTAAAGCTCAATGCGATGTGGTGGCGGCCTTCACGGCGCAATGGTGCTGGGCCCTGGCCCGCGCCAATAAGGATCGCACAAAGTGGAACTGGAGCACGGGCGCGGCTATCGATGCGGCGCGCGACGCCGCCAAGGCCGCATGCGACAAGCGCGCTACCGCCGAGGGCGGCTGCGAGATCTCGCTGCAATTCTGCTCCGACGGCAGCAACATCTACTCGGACAAGAAATAGCGACGGTAACTGTCTGCGGAATTCACCCGGTGCGCTGCTGGCCGGATGGATCACGATGCGGTAATTTGGCACTAATGACGTTCGTCCTGGGGAGACCGTTCCATGCTGCCGTTCGACACTTCGCTTGCGGCAAACGTGCGGATGCTCATCAGGGCCACGACATCGACCTTACTCGTCGTGACCTTAATGGCCGGCGCGCTCTTGACGGGCGCGAAACCCGCGGCAGCCGTCGACATCAAGTCGGTTGAAGCCGGCGTCTACCGTATCATCCAGCGATCCGCAAAGGGTGGGGGCACCGGCACCGGCTTCCTGGTCGGCGGCAAAGGGAAGCACGTCGTCACCAACAATCACGTCGTCGAGGGCGACGACGACACCGAGATCTTCATCGCCTACCGAAACGCGAACGGCAGCCCGGAGGTCGTCAAGGCGCGCGTCGTCTACAAAACGGCGCAGCAGGATTTGGCGCTGATCGAGGCCGACGCCATCCTGCCAGGAGCACCCTTCACGCTCGCAGAGTACGAGCCGGAAAAGCTGTCGGAGGTATACGCCGTCGGCTTTCCGGGCAAGGCCGACATTGTCGCCGGACGCGGCAGCGGCATCGACCCGCGCACGCTCGATCCCACCATGACGACGGGCTCCGTCTCCCGCGTCGTGATGGCGAGCAACAAGGACATGAAAGTGAGCGCGTTGACGGTGCAGCACAGCGCCGCCATCAATCCAGGCAATAGCGGCGGTCCGCTGTTCGACGGCTGCGGCCGCGTCATTGGCGTCAACACGTTCCTGCCAAAGGATTCGCAAGGCATCTTCTTTTCGATCCACTCGGGCGAGGTGGTGAAGATGCTGCGCAGCCAGAACTCGCCGCCGAAGACCGCAACCGGCGGCTGCGGCAGCATCCAGCTCATGCTGTCGAAAGGGCTGACGGGCACCACTGCGCTGCTGTCAGCTTTTGCGGCGACGACGATTTTCTCGATGGCGGCCCTCGTGGTCGCGCTACGAACGCGGCCACAATTGCGTCAGCAACTGGCCACCCGTTTCTCGCGTGTCGTCGGACGGCCTCCCGATCCAACCCGCTATGATCCGCGAGCGGCGCAAGCCGGTGGTCTGATCGTCGGCGGCGCGGGTGGCCGAATGGCGGGCGGACAAGCGGCAACCTCCGCGATGCCGCAGGATCTGTTGCTGAAGGGGCTGGATGGCCGCACCCACGTCGTGATTGGCTCGCGGCTCATCGACCGCGCGGGTGCGAGTGTCGGCCGCAACCCCCGCGCCGATGTCGTCATCGACGGCGACACGATCAGCCAGACCCACGCCACCCTCACGTGGGACCCGGTGCAGCGTCAGGTCCGCGTCACCGATCAGCGATCGACAAACGGCACGACGGTCAATGGCCGCCGCATCGACACGAGCCTCGTCGCGCCTGGCGACCGCATCGGGTTCGGTAGCCAGTTCTACGACGTGGCATCTGGTGCGGTGGGTGGCTACAGCCCGGCTCCCGCCGCCACGATCGGAATGGTCGGCAGCACCCGGGCTTGGCTATTGTCCGGCTTCGACAGCCGCGGTCGCGCCATTCAATTCGAGTTGCGCGCAAACGGCGATCCCCACGCGTCCTGGACGGTGGGCCGCGACCGCAACCGAGCCCGCTTCTGCATCGACGACACATCCGTCTCGTCGCTGCACGCGAAGTTTGTCTGCACCTCCGACGGCGGTATTGCCGTTGCCGACCTCGGCTCCACCAACGGCACGAAAGTCGACGGCAACAGCGTCGGTCCCAACCCGGTCCCGATCAGTGGAGCCCGGGAGATCACGCTCGGAGAGGCCAAACTCCGGATCACATCGCTGGTGTGAGCGGAGCGCTGGTCGCGGCCTGAAGCCAGAAGCGAAAACGGTGCACAACCTCAAGGGCTGGCACTGCTACTTCCCCGGTCTTCCCGTCTTCCTCGGACGGCCGCGGCGGCCGCGTCGCTCATCGTCGGTCGGGACGTCGATGGTCTTGACGGGCTTCGCGGGAGAGGGGCCGGCACGCGGCGGCAGCATGGCGTGCGGGCCCATCTCGTCGAGCGTCGGCTTGTGCGGTCCGCGCACGCCTTCGCCGAATGCGCCGGCCTTGGTTCGAGGGTCGATGGTTTGGGTGCGGGCGGGCAAGGGCCGGTCGGTGCCTGGACCCATTTCGTCCAGGCCCGGTTTGCGGACGCGTGAGGTCGATTGTGCGTAGGTCGGCTGCACCGGTTCGTATTCGTTGTTGATGCGGCTCTCGCCACTCACGCGGTTCGGCCGCGGCAGCTTTGGCGCGCGCCCGTGTTTGCGATCGCCCTCGTAGGCGCCGGCCTTGCTTTCGATGTCGGTTTGGCGCGCCATAGGGTCGTCGGAGATCGCGAGTTCGGTTTCGCGCAGTCGCTTGATCTCATCGCGCAACCGCGCCGCCGTCTCGAATTCGAGATCGGCCGCGGCGTCCTTCATGCGCTTCTCCATGTCGGCGATGACGGCCGCCAGGTTGTGGCCGACCATCGGCGCATCCGCGAGGCCGGGATCGACCGTCACGTGGTCCTGCTCGTAGACGGACGACAACACGTCGTGGATGTTGCGCTTGATGCTCTCGGGCGTGATGCCGTTGGCGATATTGTAGGCCGTCTGCTTTTCGCGACGGCGGTTGGTTTCTGCGATCGCCCGTTCCATCGAGCCGGTCATCTGGTCGGCGTAAAGGATGACCCGTCCGTCGACGTTCCGCGCCGCACGGCCGATGGTCTGGATCAATGAAGTTTCCGAGCGCAGGAAACCTTCCTTGTCAGCGTCGAGAATGGCGACGAGTCCGCACTCGGGAATGTCGAGTCCTTCACGCAGGAGATTGATGCCGATCAGCACGTCGAAAGCACCGAGCCGCAGGTCGCGGATGATCTCGATGCGCTCCAGCGTCTCGATATCGGAGTGCATGTAGCGCACGCGGATGCCGGTCTCGTGCATATACTCGGTCAGGTCTTCGGCCATGCGCTTGGTGAGGACGGTGACAAGCGTGCGATAGCCTTTCTTGGCAACCAGCCGCACTTCGTCCAGCAGATCATCGACCTGCGATTTCGCAGGGCGCAAGATCACCTCGGGATCGATGAGACCGGTCGGGCGGATGACCTGCTCGGCGAACGTGCCCCCAGTCTGCTCCAACTCCCACCCGCCGGGCGTCGCCGATACAGCCACCGTCTGCGGCCGCATGGCGTTCCATTCCTCGAAACGCAAGGGTCGATTGTCCATGCAGGAGGGGAGGCGAAAGCCATACTCGGCCAGTGTCGCCTTGCGACGGTAGTCGCCGCGAAACATGCCGCCGATCTGTGGAACGGTCACGTGGCTCTCGTCTGCGAACACGAGCGCGTTGTCGGGCAGATACTCGAACAGCGTCGGCGGCGGCTCGCCTGGATTCCGGCCTGTCAGATAGCGCGAATAGTTCTCGATGCCGGGGCAGGAGCCGGTCGCCTCCATCATCTCCATGTCGAACACGGTCTTCTGCTCGAGGCGCTGGGCTTCCAACAGCTTGCCGTTGGCATACAACTCGTCGAGTCGCGCCTTGAGCTCCGCCTTGATCGCCTTGATCGCTTGCTGCAGCGTCGGCTTCGGCGTCACGTAGTGAGAGTTGGCGTAGATCTTCACCATCGCCAGTTCATCGGTTTTGGCGCCTGTCAGCGGATCGAACTCGGTGATGCTTTCGACCTCGTCGCCGAACATCGAGATGCGCCAAGCGCGGTCTTCCAAATGGGCCGGGAACAACTCCACCGTGTCGCCGCGCACCCGGAAGGTGCCGCGCGCGAAAGCGAAGTCGTTGCGCCGGTAATGCAGAGCCACGAGATCGGCCAGCAATTGGTCACGCGACAGGCGCTCCCCCACCTTCAGCGCGAACGTCATCGCCGTATAGGTCTCGACCGATCCGATACCGTAGATGCACGACACCGAGGCGACGATGATGCAGTCGTCGCGCTCGAGCAGCGCCCGAGTAGCGGCGTGGCGCATGCGATCGATCTGCTCGTTGATCGACGATTCCTTCTCGATGTAGGTGTCCGTCCGTGGGACGTAGGCCTCCGGCTGATAGTAGTCGTAGTAGGAGACGAAGTACTCGACCGCATTCTCCGGAAAGAAGCTTTTGAACTCGCCGTAGAGCTGCGCAGCGAGTGTCTTGTTGGGCGCGAGGATCAGCGCCGGCCGTTGTGTCGCGGCGATGATATTGGCCATCGTAAAGGTCTTGCCCGAGCCTGTGACGCCGAGCAGCACCTGCGTCTTCTCGTGCGCCTCCACGCCCGCCACCAGTTCCTTGATCGCGGTCGGCTGGTCGCCCTTCGGCTCGTACTCCGAGACGACCTTGAACGAGATGCCGCCTTCGCTCTTCTCCGGGCGTAATGGCCGGTGCGGCGTGAATTCAGCGGCAAGGCCCGCGACGATCGGGTGGCTCGCCATCATGGGCTGGCGGGCCAGCAACTCCTTCGCGCGTTCGGAGCGATCGCCGGGCTTGGCGAGCAGGGCATTGAGGCCATCCGAGATGCTCTCGCCCGAGCCGACGGGCGGCCGCGGACCCGACTGACGCAAAGCGGGGAGGGTGGCGCGCTTTTCGGTGATGGACGGCGTCGACAGTAGCGGCCCGGTCGCGTCGAACTGGGCCTGAGGCATCTCGCCGAAGCATCGGAGAGAGGTCGCGTCGGAGGCGCGCGACGATGGTGCGTCGGAGGCGCGCGACGATGGTGCGTCGGAGGCGCGCGACGATGGTCGCGTCGGAGGCGCGCGACGATGGTGCGTCGGAGGCGCGCGTTGACGGCGTTCCAGCTTGAGTTTCGGTGGGCGGCGGCAACGGCTTGCCGGAGCGCGTGCGTGACGGACGCGGTGCCTTGCCGGAAACATCGGATTTGGGGGGACGAGCCATGCGGCAGAATATGGCGGAGGCGCGGGCGAACCTCAAGCCGTCGAGATAAGGCGCGAAATACGCCTGATCCCGGCCTGAACTCATCACGCTACCGAGAAGGGGCAATGCACATAATGCACTTGCAAGTATCACTGGCCTATCCCCATCATACTGTTCGGAGGGGGGCGCTTTGATCATGGAGCCTCCGATGAAAATACGCGACGTATTGATTGCCAAAGGCAGTCAGGTCGAGACGGTGTTCCCGTCGCGGCCACTGGACAAGGTATTGAAGCTGTTCGACGAACGCCACATAGCATCGGCGGTGGTTGTCGACGCGGATCGTAAGCCGCTCGGCATCGTCACCGACCGGCGGGTGATCGAGTTGTTGGCGCGCAAGGGCGAGGCCGCGTTCCATTTGACCGCGACTGACGCCATGCTGACGCCGCTGCCCGTGGTGTCGCCGGCGGCGGGGGTGCAGGAGGCTATGCGGCACATGACGACCGATCGCATACGCCATCTGGTGGTGATGGACGGTGACCGCATGATCGGCCTCATCAGCATCGGCGATCTGGTAAAGTGGCGCCTCAAGGACGCCGAGTTGGAGAGCAAGGTGCTGCGCGATATGGCGCTGACGCGGATGGCGGCTGAGTAGTCAGTTGTAGTGCGGCGGCTCTGAAGGCAAGTTCCGGTGCCGCCGCGGTTGCAATGACTTAGACCAGCAATTCACTAGGTCGCACGCAACAGACGATTTGGCGGGGTTGCCTCGGCCGGCTCTATCTGAACCAGCGGCTCTCAAGCTAGCTGAGCCGGCTGATCGTATCGACGTTCCACAGTAACGGGATCGGGGGACAATCGTTACTGGGTAGTAAGCGGCTGGCTGTTCAGCGATGTGATGCACGCCGCCGTCAGCAACGGCAATTCACTCAGGCGCATCTCGTCGACGGCTGCGTTCTCGATGTCTTCTCCGGCCAGCGATTGAGTTCAGGCAGCCTTCGACGGCACTCGCGAACGGGGCTTCCTTGTTGAAAATGCGCGCCATGCGCTCAACCCACTCGCTGCGCTCCTCGCCCGCCGCCATCAGCCAGTCGCCGCCGGTGCTGTCGGCATGCAATTCCTTCGCCTTGGCGCCGGCCACGGCCCCGAAAACGATGAAGACTGCCAGCATAGCGACCCTGACTCTTTGCATGTGCGGGCTCCTCATGAGACCGGCTCGCGACGTCGAGCTCGGTAACCTAGTCGGCTAACCATGTCGAGAACGATGCAACGCATGTGCCAGTTCCGCCGGACCGGGATGATGGCGAAATCATGGAGCTTTCGACGCCGAAGCGTTCGATGGCGCGACTCGGTGTGGGCGAATGCTAGGCAGTCTGCGTAAAAAGTGCTTACGAAACTCTTATTATATTGCTCGGTATTTGAGGCGTGGGTGAGGCTGTTTGGAGACCATAACGGTCACGACCGGTTGAAGCCGTCGGCGCTTGCCTGGTCATTTTTTGATCGCGAACTATTTCGATCGCGTCCGCGCGACTGAGCCGTGGACATGCGGAACGGTCGTCGGACCCCGATTTCGAGCTGAGAAAGCCGAACACCCGCAAGCGGGCGGGCGTTACTTCACCCGCTTCCCTGCATCATCGATTATGACCTCGCCATCTTCTTTCGCGAACGGGCCGATGGCTGCGTTGGGAAGGATGTCGAGCACTTTCTCGGACGGCCGGCAGAGCTTAACTCCAAGAGGCGTCACCACGATCGGCCGTTCGATCAGGATCGGATGCTCCACCATGAAGCCGATGAGGTCGTCGTCGCTCCACCTGGCTTCGTCCAGGCCGAGTTCGTCGTAAGGCGTGCCTTTGCGACGCATAATGTCACGCGGCTGCACGCCCATGGCCTTGATGAGTTCTGCCAGCTTGGCCTTGCTCGGGGGAGCCTTGAGGTATTCGATCACCTCGGGCTCGACGCCGCTTTGGCGGATCATCGCCAGCGTGTTGCGAGACGTGCCGCATTTCGGGTTGTGATAGATGACGATGCTCATGGCTTACCCTCCCGCCTTGATTGCGATCGAGCGACCGCGAACCGCTCCGCCTGCCTCGTACCAACCGCGTGTCGAATTGACAATCTTCACCACCGACAGCATCACCGGCACTTCGATTAACACGCCGACCACTGTCGCGAGTGCTGCGCCGGAGTTGAAACCGAACAGGCTGATGGCGGCAGCCACCGCGAGTTCGAAAAAGTTACTGGCTCCGATCAATGCCGAGGGCGCGGCGACGCAATGCGACTCTCCCGCGGCCCGATTGAGTAGGTAGGCGAGCCCCGAGTTGAAATACACTTGGATCAGTATCGGAACCGCCAACATGGCGATGACGAGAGGCTGCGCCACGATCTGCTTGCCCTGAAAGCCGAACAGCAAGACGAGAGTCGTCAGCAGCGCGAGGAGAGACAGCGGTTGCAGCCGTGCCAGCAGAGCATTGAGGGACGCTTGGCCGCCCTTGGTGAGAACCAGGCGCCGAATGACCTGAGCGATGATGACCGGCACGACGATGTAGAGCGCGACCGAGAGTAACAGCGTCTGCCACGGTACCGTGATGGACGAGAGGCCAAGCAGCAGCCCCACGATGGGCGCGAAAGCGAACACCATGATCACGTCATTCAAGGCCACTTGGCTCAAGGTGAAATGAGGCTCGCCGTCAGAGAGATTGCTCCACACGAACACCATGGCGGTGCAAGGAGCGGCCGCCAGTAGGATAAGGCCGGCGATATAGCTGTTGATTTGGTCAGCCGGCAGGTACGGCTTGAATACTCCTCCGATGAAGAGCCAGCCGAGCAACGCCATCGAGAACGGCTTAATGGCCCAGTTGATGAACAGGGTCACGCCGATGCCGCGCCAGTGCTCCTTGACCTGTGCCAGCGCCGCGAAATCAATCTTGAGCAGCATGGGAATGACCATCAGCCAGATCAGAATGGCGACGGGCAGGTTCACCTTGGCGATCTCAGCCGCCCCGATGGCCACGAAAACGCCGGGCACGAGCGCACCGAGGGCCATGCCAACCACAATGCATAGTCCCACCCACAGTGTCAGATAGCGTTCGAACGTCGACATAATCACCTCGTCCTGCGCCGGCCCTTGGCTTAGCGCGGTCTTGTCGATGCAATGACTGGCGTCATCGAGACTTCTCTTTTTCTGGGCAGCATTCGCGCGCGTTTGCGATCGCGGATCCACACAACTCCGGCCGGCCCTCGCAACAGTCCTCGGTCAGGAACGCAAGCAGTTTCCGCATGCCTCCGACATCCAATGCGTAGCGGATGTAGCGACCGTGCCGGGTCGCCCTGATCAGTCCTGCCCTGCTCAATTCTTTGAGATGGAATGACGCGGCGGTCGGGCTCATCTCGATTGCCGCGACAATGCCGCCGGCGGCCATGCCCGAGGGCCCCTGTTGCACAAGGAGGCGGAAGATCCGCAACCGGTGTGGATGTGCGAGCGCTGCGAACGAGGCGATGGCTTCGGCTTCCTGCATCGCACCAATAAATCAAGAACTATTGAAATAATCAAGGGCGTCCGTCGCGTGCGGGCGTACTGCGGGCTGGGGCGAGCGTTGGAAGAGAACACGCTGGCGCTTCTGCCAAATTCCTCGCCAATCCGGCGGCCCGGGGTAAGATAGCGTGGTTCGACGCCGTCAGGGTGTGCAAGCGGGAGACGCTGCGTGGAAGGCGAGGACAATGGCGCGCGCGCCCTGCGTCAGCGGGTCTACGAGGTTCTCGAGCACGGCCGCCGCCGCGATCTGGTATCGCGCGCGGTCGACTGGGTGATGATCGGGCTTGTGCTCGGCAACGTTGCAGCCGTCATCGCGCAATCGATCCCCGACATCTCGCATCGGCTCGATGCGTCACTGCAGCAATTCGACCGCTTCTGCGTCTTGATCTTCGCCATCGAATACGCCGCCCGCCTTTGGGTCGCTCCAGAGCATCCGCTGCTTGCTAAACTCGCGCCTGCCCGCGCTCGCGGCAGGTTCGCGGCAACTCCACTGATGCTGATCGACGCGCTGGCTTTCGTGCCTCTGCTCATGGAGTTGCTTTACGCAGGCCACCCGCTGGTGCGGCTAACCCGCCTTGTGCGCTTCCTCAAGATTGCCCGCTATTCGCCGGCGCTGGCTACGATCGGCCGCGTGATTGCAGCGGAACGCCGCTCGCTGCTCGCTTGCGTCGTCATCATTACTGGCGTGCTGTTGGCGGCGGCCGCGACGATGCTCGCGGTCGAAGGTCACGTCCAGCCGGAGCGCCTCGGCGACATGCCGAAAGCGATGTGGTGGGCCGCTGCCATGCTCGCCAAGATCGGCGGTGCCGAGATCTCGCCGCTGACGGCTCCCGGCCGCATCGTCGCGGCGATCACAGTGATGCTCGGCATCTTCTGTTTCGCTTTGCCGGTGGCGATCATCGGGCGTGGCTTTTACGAGGAGATCCGCCGCCGCGATTTCATCGTCACCTTTGCCATGGTCGCACGCGTACCGCTTTTCGCCCATCTCGACGTGGCTGCCGTTGCGGAACTGGTGGCGATCTTAAAGGCGCGAACGGTGCCGGCGGGAACCGTCATCATCCGCAAGGGCGATCGCGGCGACGCCATGTACTTCATTGCTTCGGGCGTCGTGGATGTTTCAACCGCTGATGGTCACGTTCGTCTCAGTGAAGGCTGCTTTTTCGGGGAAATGGCACTGCTCACTCGCGAGCGGCGCAACGCCAGCGTCACTGCGCTGAAGGCCACAGACCTGCTGATCCTCGATGCCGACGAGTTTCACCATCTCGTCGAGCGCAATCCCGATATCGGGCTACGTGTCCGCGCCGTCGCCGACGAGCGGCAGGCCGGCGGAAATGGTGGCGCGCGGGTGGCGGGGGAGTGAGCGCATGCCCGCCTGCCGGGAACGCACGCATTGTGAGCTATGACTTCCTGATGATGAAGCCAAAGATTCGAATCTATTTGGCCGACCCAGGGCTACCTTACGACAAGAGCCAGCAACAGTGCGAAGCCGAGTTAGCGAATGAAAATCGAACCTGATTGAATTGAATAACAGCTTCGTTCGGACAGTCGACGCTGGCGAAATAGCGGGTTGAGTAGCCTGTTCTTGCTGAGGCTACTCCCACCCGTTCCCTTTGCGATCAGTTCACATTGAGGTTGCTGGAGACATTGGCAAACATATCGCTGAGCGCATTTTTCAGTGTGCCAAGACCAGCAATAATACCAACCCCAACGATGGCAGCAATCAGCCCATACTCGATTGCGGTCGCACCGAACTCATTCTCGACGAAGCGCGCAATTGTAGATGACATGGTATTCGCTCCAAAAACAAATGGCTCACAAGCCACCGTCCAGGAAGCTGGTCTTCCGGAGTTGACAATTCACTAATTTGTCGTGGTAGGCCTTCGTGAACGAATGCGCCTGTCAGCATCGCATCAGCCGATTAACTTATTCCGGCGTCCTTTGTTTCAAGAAACGCGGCAATTGCGCAGCCCTTTGGAAGATGCGCAATCGCAGTTTGCAAATGAGCACGGCCCGCCAGCGCATCCGTCAGCGGGCCTTATGTGAAGTGGCCTATAACCCGCCACCGAAAATCTCGCTGAAAAGGCCGCTGCCGCCACCGCCAAACTGCTTGGCCTTCGCCTCCGCCTTAGCGGCGGCAACGTGGGCATTCGCGCGCACGACCGAGTTAGGATCGACGGGATCGAGATGATTGCGGCCGACCACGATCTGGTTCCACTTGCCTTCGAGCGCGAGCGAGATTTTTGCCTCGTGCCCATAAACGTCGCGGAAGGTGTGCAGAGTGCCGTCGCCGGCAACGAACGCCGTGAAGTAGGTGATGTGAACCGGGATCTTGCGCTCGATTGCAATCTCGTTGTTCAACGGACCGCTCTTCACCTGATCGTCGATGGAGGCAGCGTCCCAGCCTTTGTCTTCGGCCAGAAGCAGCTTGGCGAGGTTCACCGGATTGCGCACGCGCATGCAGCCGTGGCTGTACGTCCGCTGAGTCGCCGCGAACATGTACTTGTCCGGCGTGTCGTGCATGTAGGTCGTGTGCTGGCTTGGGAAGAGAAACTTGACGACGCCGAGGAGGTTCTTGGGGCCCGGCGGCTGAATGACGTTGTAGTTGCGGATGTCCTCCTTGGCCCAGTCCATCTTGCGCCAGTCGAGCGGCTGGCCGTCCTTTGTCTCGAGCTGCAGGCCGAACTGATACATGAGGCCGCCGCCCTTCAGCATGCTCGGCCAAAGCTCACGCACCATGATGGATTCCGGCACGCGCCATTTCGGCCGGAACACGATCTTGCGCATCGGTCGCGAGAAAATCGGCGTCTGCTTACTGACGAGACCGGCCACGATGCGCTCGGCGTGGATGATCTCGTCGTTCTTGACGACGCGCAGAGTGTATTCCGGGATATTGTTCCAGACGTAGAGGTCGCCCATGTTGGCGGGCATCCACCGCCATTCTTCCATGTTGGCAAGGACGCGGCGGGCGTCGCCATTGAGCCTTGCGGACGAGGCCCGCGCGGAGCGCTCGGGCTTTGCGGTCGCCGCCGGCTTGGCTTGACCACGCAGGGCCAGATATTTCTGCCTCAGCAGTTCAAACTGCGGATGCTTGGGGTGAAGCCCTTTCAGGTAATTGCCCGGATCCTCCGCCGTCGCGATAGACTCAAGGATTGACTTCGGCTCTAGCAACTGCGGCTTGCGGTCGAGGTAGGAGCTCAGCTGCGTCGTCGGATCCATAATGCGGCCGCCGCGTGCGAAACGTCCGTATTTCAACATCGCGAGCGTGAGCGTCACCTCCGCGTCGGCGAGCGCGGCGGGGCTGGCGTTCCCGCTAATGCGCGGCAACTGGAAGTCGGCGGCATTGAGACCCCAGTCGTCGGCGCGACTGATCTCGGCGATCGCCGCATTGGCTCGATCGTTGAGGCCATTCTCGGTCACCCAAAGCGGATTGCCCCGGCGGGCTTCGTAGAATGCCGTGAGCGCTGCTCGTTCCTGCGTCTCGTACTCGGTGAGGCCCGCGGGCGCAAACTCGGCCAACCGGGCGCGAATTGCTGGAGCGAGCGGGTTATCGATTGTGGCCGGCTCCTGCGCCGACGGGATCGCATCGGAGGCCGGCAAAGCGGGCGGCGCCGCGAGATCGGCAACCGGGGGAGCAACGGCGGCATCCTCAGCCGTGGCTCGCCCCGCGAACACCAGTAACGACAGGGCGACGAGCGCTGAACTGTGCCAAAGCTTCATCGGTGGCCTCCTTCGAATCGAGAACGCGCACGCGACCTGAACAGCTTCCCGCGGCCCTCGAGAGGTAACGGATCGCTAACGTTTCTCCGATTTGGCGCGCAGGAGCAATGCCCTTTGGGGGGCGTCTCCAGGGTCTCGCCGGCTCCGCTTCAGACAAGCGCGCGGGTTAGCTGAAACGAAGGCAAGGAAACCCCCGGAAAAATGAACGGGCTCGCACCGGGTTCCGATGCGAGCCCAATCGAGGGAAGCTTCCGGGTTTACATTACGCCTTCGAGCGAACGTAACTGCCCGGCGCGTCCTCAATGACGCCAAGCTTGGCGCCCGGTTCGCGCGGCGGCATCATGTTGCCCGAACGCTTGTGCAGCCAATCCGCCCAGTGCGGCCACCAGGAGCCGGGTGTCTCCTTGGCCATCGCCAGCCAATCCTCAAGCGTGTCGGCGGCTGACTTAGGCGCGGTCCAGTACTGATACTTGATCTTGTCCGGCGGGTTGATCACGCCGGCGATGTGGCCCGAGCCCGCGAGCACGTACTCGACCGGGCCACCGAACAACTTGGCGCCGATGAAGACCGACTTCGCCGGGGCGATGTGGTCTTCCTTGGCCGCCAACTCGTAAACTGGAATCTTGACGTCGCGCAGGTTGAGCTTGACGCCACCAATCGTCAGTTCGCCCTGGGCCAGCTTGTTGAGGTGGTAGAACTCCCGCAAGTAGTAGCCGTGGTTGGCGGCCGGCATGCGGGTCGAATCCTGGTTCCAGTAAAGGAGATCGAACGGGAACGGCTTCTTGCCCAGCATGTAGTTGTTGACGACATATGGCCAGATCAGATCGCGCGGCCGCATCATGTTGAAGACGTTGGCCATGCGGCTGCCGTCCAGGAAGCCCCGCTCGGCCATCATCTCCTCGAGGTTCTTCAGCTGCGCGTCGTCGATGAACAGCAGGAGATCGCCGGCCTTGGTGAAGTCGACCTGGGTGGTGAAGAACGTCGCAGAGGCGATCGGCTGCTCGCCACCACGAGCGGCGAGGTAGGCGAGCGTCGTCGATAGCAGCGTGCCGCCGACGCAGTAGCCGATGGCGTTGCACTTCTGCTGTCCGGTTTCGCGCTTCACCGCGTCGACGGCGGCGACGACGCCTTCCTTCATGTAGTCTTCGAAGGTCTTGTGGGAGAGGCTCTCGTCCGGGTTCACCCAGGAGACGAGGAACACTGTGAAGCCCTGCTCGACGGCGAACTTCACGAAGCTCTTCGCCGGCGTCAGGTCGAGGATATAGAATTTATTGATCCACGGCGGCACGATCAGCAGCGGCACCTCACGCACCTTGTCGGTGGTGGGCGAGTACTGGATCAGCTGCAGAATCTCGTTCTGGTAGACGACCTTGCCCGGCGTGACGGCGAGGTTCTTGCCGACCTCGAACGCCTGCGTGTCGGTCTGGCTGATCTTCAGCAGATCTCCCGAGCGCTCGACGTCATGCGAAAGCTGCACCATGCCCTGCACGAGGTTCTGGGCGTTGGTGGCAAGCGTCTCACGCACGACTTCGGGGTTCAGCATGGGGAAGTTCGAGGGCGACATCGCGCTCGAAAGCTGGCGCAGGTAGAAGTCGGCCTTGGCGCGAGTCCGGTCGTCCAAGCCGCCGGTTTGCTGGAGGAAATTTTCGCACCAGTGCGTCGTGACCAGATACGACTGCTTCCAGAAGTCGAAGTAGGGGTTCGACGACCACTCGGGGTCCTTGAAGCGATTGTCGCCGGGCTCCGGCTCGACGACAGGCGCGACGTTTTCGCCCAGCATGCGGCGGACGGCGGTATTCCACACGTCCATGTATGAGCGAACCAGCGCGCCCTGGGCTTCGGCCAGCTTCGCCGGCTCCATCATCCAGACCCGGGCGATCTCCGACATCGTCTTCGTCGCTTCCGTCATCTCGTTGGCGGCCGAGAACGGCCCGGACTGGTTGTCCGACCGCTCGATGAAGCCGCTCATCGCGCGCCCGCCCTCTTCCACCACGCGAAGCATGTTCTTCGCGAATTCTTCCGGATTTCCGATCCGGAAGGCCGTGGGATCCTGGAGCGGCTGGGGGGCTTGCTTTTGCATTGGCGTGTTTTGACCTTGGTTGATCATGGGGTCTACCGGCGACCCTTGAGCTCTGTTGCTGCGCCGCAGCGCTTGTAGCAGAATTTCGCTGCGCCGCTACGTGACGACAGAGGTCGGCCTTAGAATCGCTTATTTAGCGGGCTAGGACGCGCTATTCAAATGAGACAAGAGGCTAGATAGCGCAAAACGCGTTAGGCAACACGATGCAGCATATTGCCGACAAGGTATGTCGTCTGCTTGCGATCTTCGCAGCCGCAGCATTATGCGCGGGATGTAGCCCGTCGTTCGTTCCTGCCATTCCTCCCATTCCTGACATCGCGCCTTTCCCATCGAAGGTATTGAGTGCTGACGAGCAGCGCAAGGCTATCGCCGAGATCGAATCGCGCAAACAGCAGCAGGTCACCGACGCCGAGCGCCAGATCAAAGATGGGCGTTGAGCATCGATGATACCCACGGAGGCCTGCTCGAGCCAAGGCCTCGACCTAGCTCTGGACTGTGGCAGCCCCGCCAGCGTAAAGACAAGGGGCCGTGACGGCGAATGCAGGGTCCGAGTTTGGCCCAGCCGCACGTCCGGAAGCCGCCTGTAACGCCGCAGCTTATGAAAAAAGCCAGCTGCGCAAGGGCTTAAACCTTAATTCGCAAGAGACGGATCGTGATCGAGGATTTCCACCGCATTAAGCGCCTGCCGCCCTACGTGTTCGCTGAAGTGAACCGGTTGAAGGCGGCAGCACGAGCTCGCGGGGCCGATATCATCGATCTGGGCATGGGCAATCCGGACCTGCCGACGCCTCAGCACATCGTCGACAAGCTCGTCGAGACGGTGTCGAAGCCGCGAACGCACCGGTATTCGGCCTCCAAGGGCATACCTGGGTTGCGGCGTGCGCAGGCTGCTTATTACGAACGGCGCTTCGGCGTGAAGCTCAATCCCGAGACGCAGGTCGTCGCCACTCTCGGTTCCAAGGAAGGCTTCGCCAACATGGCGCAGGCCATCACGGCGCCGGGCGACGTAATTCTGGTCCCGAACCCGACCTACCCGATCCATGAGTTCGGCTTCCTGATCTCGGGCGCGGCCATGCGCCACTTGCCGGCCGGCAACGACGAGGCGTTCCTGCGCTCCGTCGAACGCGCCTGCAAGCATTCGATCCCGAAGCCGATCGCGCTGGTGTTATCGTTCCCGTCGAACCCGACGGCGATGGTCGCGAGCCTTGACTTCTATACTGCGGCTGTCGATCTCGCGAAAAAGCTCGACCTGATCATCCTGTCGGACGTCGCGTATACGGAGATCTACTTCGACGGCAATCCGCCGCCATCGGTCCTGCAGGTGCCCGGCGCGATTGACATCGCGGTGGAGTTCACCTCGCTGTCGAAGACCTACAACATGCCCGGCTGGCGTATGGGCTTCGCGGTCGGCAACGAGCGGCTGATCGGGGCGCTCGCGCGCGTCAAGAGCTACCTCGACTACGGCGCTTTCACGCCGATCCAGGTTGCCGCCGCCGCGGCTCTCAACGGCCCACAGGATTGCGTCGAGGAAATCCGCCAGACGTACAAGCGTCGCCGCGACGTGCTGGTGGAAAGCTTCGGTCGTGCCGGCTTCAACGTGCCGCCGCCACCCGCGACGATGTTCTGCTGGGCGCCGATCCCGGAGCCGTTCCGTCACCTCGGCTCGGTCGAGTTTTCCAAGCTCATGATCGAGAAGGCCGACGTTGCGGTGTCTCCCGGTCTCGGGTTCGGCGAGTACGGGGAGGGCTTCGTCCGCATCGCGCTGGTCGAGAACGAGCACCGGATCCGACAGGCGGCTCGCAACATCAAGAAGTTTATCGCGCAGGCTCCGGACACGTTGCACAACGTCATCCCGCTCGCGCACAAGGCAAACTGCTAAGCGGGAATTTCGGAAGTGTGTTTGCCTTTTTCCGTCTCGATCCTGCCCAACCATAGGAATCCGGGCCGGCCCGCGTTGGATTGCCGACGCGAGGCTGGCCGGATCATTTTTGCAAGATGAATGAGCCTCTTTCCCTAGGCGTCGCAGGTCTCGGCACTGTCGGTGTCGGGCTGATTCAACTCCTCTCCGCGCACGGCGATCGCCTCGCACATTCAATCGGCCGACAAATTCGCGTCACGGGCGTCTCGGCACGAAACGCGAAAAAGAGCCGCGGCATCGATCTGGAGGGCGTGAAATGGTTCGATGATGCGGTGGCCCTCGCACGCGACCCGTCGATCAACCTGTTCGTCGAACTGATCGGCGGCGAGGATGGCATCGCAAAGGCTGCCGTCGAAGCGGCTCTGCACGCCAAGAAGCACGTCGTGACCGCCAATAAGGCGCTACTGGCCAAGCACGGCTTCGAGCTCGCAAAGTTGGCTGAGAAGCAGGGCGTATCGCTCAATTTCGAGGCGGCGGTCGCGGGCGGGATCCCGGTGATCAAGACGCTGCGCGAAGCGCTGGTCGCCAACGAGGTGAAGCGCGTTTACGGCATCCTCAACGGCACCTGCAACTACATCCTCTCAAAGATGCAGGAGGAGAAGGCGTCCTTCCACGACGTTCTGAAGGAGGCGCAGGCAAAGGGTTACGCCGAGGCCGATCCCACCTTCGACATCGGCGGCTTCGACGCGGCGCATAAGCTCGCGCTGCTTACGTCGCTCGCTTTCAACACGCGCGTTGCTTTCGATCAGATCCACATCGAGGGCATCCAATCGATTTCCGCCGCCGACATCGAGGCGGCGGACGAACTGGGCTACCGCATCAAGCTGCTCGGCGTCGCACAGATGACCGACAGCGGCATCGAGGCGCGCGTCAACCCGGCAATGATCCCGAAATCGACCGCGATCGCCGGAGTTTCGGGCGTCACCAACGCAGTGGCGCTCGATGCCGATTTCGCCGGCAGCTTGCTGCTCGTCGGTCCGGGCGCCGGCGCCAAACCCACTGCTTCCGCGGTCGCCAGCGACATCGTCGATATCGCCGCCGGGTTCTACCTGCCGCCGTTCGGCGTCCCCACCGCCAAGCTGAAGCCGTTCAAGCGCGCGAAGCTCGGGCAGCACCAGGGCGCTTATTACGTTCGCTTCGCCGCCTTCGACCGGCCCGGCGTAATGGCCGCGATCACCAAGCGCATGGCTGAGCGCGACGTCTCGCTCGAAAGCATCGTCCAACGCAGCCCGCGTGGCGTGCCGGGCGCACAGGCGACCGTGGTCATCATCACCCACGACACAACCGAGGAAGCGATCCGAAAAGCTTTGGAAGCCATCGAGAGCGACGGCAAAGTCGCCGAACGTCCACAAATGATAAGAATCGAAAAGTTGTGATAGGAGAGCCGCCGGCTGATCTACCTGCGGCAAATGGGGAGCCAAATGGGCCGAGGCCCTTTGGAAGAAAGCTGATGTCCACTGAAAACGATCACGCCGGTCTCGATCGCGTTCTGGTGCTCGAGGTCGCTCGTGTGACCGAGGGTGCAGCCATCGCCGCCGCACGCTGGCGCGGTAAGGGCAAGAACAAGGACGCCGACCGGGCGGCCGTCGAAGCCATGCGCCGCGAGCTAGGCCGGGTCCATATCCGTGGCCGAGTCGTTATCGGCGAAGGCGAAATGGACGAGGCGCCGATGCTCTACATCGGCGAGGAAGTCGGCATCGGTGACGGTCCGCAGGTCGACATCGCCGTCGATCCGCTCGAAGGCACGACGATCTGCGCCAAGGACATGCCGAATGCTTTGGCCGTCATAGCCATCGCCGAAAAGGATGGCCTGCTCAACGCGCCCGACATGTACATGGACAAGATCGCCATCGGTCCGGGCTACCCCGAGGGCATTATCGACCTCGACCGCCCGGTCGCCGACGTGCTCAACGACCTCGCCAAGGCCAAGGGCTGCCCCGTCCACGACATCACGGCCTGCATCCTCGACCGCGAGCGCCACGCCGACCTGATCAAGCAGGTGCGCGCGGCCGGCGCCGCCGTGCGTCTCATCCCCGACGGCGACATCGCCGGCGTGATCTGGGTGACGGACCCGCAGCAGACCGGCATCGACATCTACCTGGGCTCCGGCGGCGCGCCGGAAGGCGTCCTCGCCGCCGCGGCGCTACGCTGCATCGGCGGCCAGATGCAGGGCCGGCTTGCTCCCGAGCGGCACACCGAGAAAGAGCGTCCGGAGTTGATTGCCCGCGCCCGGAAGATGGGCATCCCGGACATTCGCAAGAAGTACTCGATGCAGGAGATGGCGTCGGGCGACGTCGTCTTCTCGGCCAGCGGCATCACTGACGGTTCGCTGCTGGCGGGTGTGCATTTCCGGGGCGAGTTCGCCGAGACCGAGACGGTGGTGATGCGCTCCAAAACCGGCACCGTCCGCCGCATCAAGACGAACTTCCGTAATATCGGCGCCAAGCAGGCGCTGCTGCGGTAGGCAGCGGCGCAGCACGGTTTTTGTCTAGCGGTGCCTGCTTATTTCGCCGTGCTTCCCGGCGCTTGGGCAGTCGCGTGCAGTTCAGCTCCGGGCTGCTCACGGTGTACTGGGTAGGGGTCGGCGACCGATCGCCGACCTCAGGCGCAGGGCCAATTTATTTCTGTTGACTGGACGCCTCTGCAACTCGCCGCCGCCTTCGCAACATGCTGTGCTCATCCCTGATTCGATTTGGGGGAGCGTGGGGCATGGGGGCGGTCAGGGCACTGAAGCGGGCGGCGCCTGCCGAGTTCGGCGGTCCGTTTCTCGGTATCCGGTCATCAGCGCGCGGGCTGATGTGGCGCGAACGGCTTCCACGTGACGCGCAGGGCCTCGCCACTGCGATCAGCCAGCAGCACGGGATTCCGGAACTGCTGGGACGGGTCCTGGCGGCGCGCGGGGTCACGCTCGATGGCGTGCCCTTGTTCCTCGATCCCACGATCAAGGCGCTATTGCCCGATCCCTCGACGTTCCAGGACATGGACAAGGCTGCGGCCCGCATCGCCAATGCAATCGTTGCCAAGGCGCCTATCGCCATCTTCGGGGACTATGACGTCGACGGCGCCTCCTCGTCGGCGCTGTTCGCCCGCTTTCTTGCCCATCACGGCACGCCGTCGCGCATCTACATTCCCGACCGCTTATTCGAGGGCTACGGACCCAACCCCGCAGCCATCGAAACCCTTGTCAAAGAGGGTGCCAAGCTGATCGTCACCGTCGACTGCGGCACAACCAGCTTCGAGCCTCTGGCCGTGGCCAGGAAGCTCAAGACCGACGTCATCGTCATCGACCACCATCAGGCCGACGAGCGGCTTCCCGACGTCCATGCCGTCGTCAATCCTAACCGGCAGGACGACATTTCCGGCCAGGGCCACTTGTGCGCCGCCGGCGTGACGTTCCTGGTGCTGGTCGCTGTGGTGCGGGAACTGCGCAGGCGAGGCTTCTACGGTGCCAATTGCGCCGAGCCGAGCCTGCTCGAAAGCCTCGACATCGTGTCTCTAGCGACCGTCGCCGACGTCGTGCCGCTTGCTGGGCTCAACCGCGCGTTCGTGGTGAAGGGCCTCCAGGTCATGCGCCAGCGCCGGAACATCGGCCTCAAGGCGCTGTTCGACGCCGCCGGCCTCAGCCAAGCCCCGACGCCCTATCATCTCGGCTTCATCCTCGGGCCGCGCATCAACGCCGGAGGCCGCATCGGCGACGCCGCACTCGGCGCGAAATTGCTCTCCACCTACGATGAGACGGAGGCGGCGCGCATTGCTGTGCTGCTCGACAAGCTCAACAGGGAGCGCAAGGCGATCGAGACGCAGATGCTCGAGGAGGCGCTGGCCGAGGCTGACCGCATGGTCTCGGAGACACCGGATCTGCCGATCGTTCTGGTCGGCTCGGACGCATGGCACAAGGGCGTGGTGGGCCTGGTCGCCAGCCGGCTGACCGAGCGCTTCCACCGTCCCTCATGCGTCATCGCGTGGGAAAGCGAGAAGCCGGGAGCCTCGGGCACCGGCTCTCTGCGCTCCGTCGCCGGCGTCGATATCGGCGGCGCGGTGCGGGCTGCCGTCGCAGCCGGTCTGCTCGCCAAGGGCGGCGGGCACGCGATGGCGGCCGGCCTCACCGTGCCGAGGGCGAAGATCGAGCCGTTGCGCGCGTTTCTCGCTGATCGCTTGAAGAACAGTTCCAGCGAGGCGCGCGAGAAAGCCGGGCTCGACCTCGACGGCGCCCTGACGCCGGCGGCCGCGACGCAAGACCTGATCGAAATGATCGACAGAGCGGGCCCTTACGGCCAGGGCAATCCGCAGCCCCGCTTCGCATTCCCCGCCGTACGCGTGAAATTCGCCAAGGTCGTCGGCGAGGCCCACGTGCGCTGCGTGCTCGAAGGCGGCGACGGCTGCCGCATCGAGGCCGTCGCCTTCCGCGCCGCCGGCCAGCCCCTCGGGGATCTGCTCACCGGCACAGGTGGTATGCCGATCCATGTCGCCGGCAATTTGCGCCGCGATACCTGGGGCGGCCGCGACAAGATCGAGCTGATGATCGAGGACGCCGCCGACCCGCGGAAGCAGGGTTAGACGACCGGTTTGGGGACAGTCCATCGCGAAGCGACTGGCAACGGGGACGCTCGGTGCCCATCTATGCCTCGTGCGCTAAAACGGCATGGGGCACGAGCCCGGTCCTTGCCTCGCTGCGCTTGGCAATACGGCGCGGCTGCCGAGTGGGAAACCGAAGCGTTCGGTAGCACGGCGCTGTTGCCGAGTGGGAAACCGAAGCGTTCGGTAGCACGGCGCGGTTGCCGAGTGGGCAACTGAAGCGCCAACTATTTAGGCGACTGGGCAGCAGAAGGGCCAAGCAACATGAGCCAGCTCCCCGATCACGATCCCGTCCCGGGTGATGCCAAATCCTGCGACGCCATCGAGCACGTGATCGTGCCACGCGCCCGCGACCTCGGCGGCTTCGAGGTGCGCCGCGCGTTGCCGGCGGCCGGCAAGCAGATGGTCGGGCCCTTCATCTTCTTCGACCAGATGGGGCCGGCCGAGTTCCTGATCGGCAATGGCATCGACGTGCGCCCGCACCCGCACATCGGCCTGGCCACG
The DNA here is from genome assembly GCA_963847435.1 of uncultured Alphaproteobacteria bacterium. Taxonomy (GTDB): domain Bacteria; phylum Pseudomonadota; class Alphaproteobacteria; order Rhizobiales; family Hyphomicrobiaceae; genus CAWJZR01. The sequence continues at coordinate 199,197 of CAWJZR010000005.1, forward strand.
GTCACCTATCTGTTCGAGGGCGAGGTGTACCACCGCGACAGCCTGGGCACCGCTCGGCCATCCGGCCGGGCGAGGTCAACCTGATGACGGCGGGGCGCGGCATCGTCCATTCCGAGCGCACGCCGCCGGAGGCCGCAGCACCGGCGGCAAGGTGTTCGGCATCCAGGCCTGGGCGGCGCTGCCCAAGACGCACGAGGAAGCCGCGCCGGCATTCGCCCATCACGGCGCCGACGAGCTGCCGCGCATCGCCGGCGAGGGCAAGCGCGTGCGCCTGGTGATGGGCGCGACTGTTCGGCCAGGCATCGCCGGTCGAATTTCCGCACGAAAGCTGTTCGCCGAGGCCGTGCTGGCGCCGGGCGCCGTGCTGCCGCTCGATCCCGACTACGACGAGCGCGCGGTCTACATCGCCTCGGGCGAGATCGACATCGCGGGACAGTCGTTCGGTCGCCGGCCGGCTGCTCGTGTTCAAGCCCGGCGACCGCATCTCGATCCTGGCGAACTCGCAATCGCGGCTGATGCTGCTCGGCGGCGAGCCGATGGACGGCCCGCGGCACATCTGGTGGAATTTCGTCTCCTCCTCGGCCGACCGCATCGACGCTGCCAAGGCCGATTGGAAAGCCCGTAAATTCGCACCTGTTCCCGGAGACGAGGCCGAGTTCATTCCGCTGCCGGAATAAAGGTCGAACGGGCCTGGTTACAGGTGACAGGGAGGCTGTGGTTCGCCCTGTCACCTCTAACCTATGACCTGTCCCCTTTACTTCGCCGGGCCGGTCTCGATAGGCAGATCCTCGCGCGCACCCCACTCGGCCCAGCTGCCGTCATAGACGGCGGCGTTGGTCTGCCCAAGCACCGCCAGCGCCAGAGACAGGATAGAGGCTGTAACGCCCGACCCGCACGTCGTCACGACGTCCTGATGCGGGTCGATGCCTGCGGCGGCGAACATCTTTGCGATCTCGTGCCTTGGACTTCAAGGTGCCGTCGGCGTTGATAGGCTGGCGAATGCACGTTGCTTGGAGCCCGGAATGTGCCCGGAGCGCAGGCCCGGCCGCGGCTCTGGTTCGGCGCCCGCGAACCGCGCCGGCGGGGCGCGCGTCGACGAGCTGCGGCTCATTCGCGGCCGATCAGCGCCTTGACATCGTCCACGTCGCGGACGCAGCTAGGCATTAAGGCGCGGCGTGAAGTGGCGCTCAGGTGCGCTTGCTCGGCGGTCCGTCCTCGAGCCGGACGGCCTTCTGCCTTCCACTTCTTCAGGCCTCCGTTCAGCACCGCGACGTCCTCGTGCCCCATAGCGCGGAAGGTCCACCACGCCCGCGCGGCCGAGAACATGCCGGTGGTGTCGTAGACCACGATGCGCATGCCGTCGCCGACGCCCATCTTCTTCATGCGGCTCGCGAATTTAACGGTCGAAGGCAGCATGTGCGGGTAGGGCGACTTTTCATCGACGAGATCGTCGATGTTAAAGAACAGCGCGTGCGGGATATGGCTGGCGAGATACTCGGCCTTGGGGTCGCGCTTCTCGGTCGGCAGATGCCAGGACGCGTCGAAGATCAAAAGGTCGGGAGCATTGAGATGCGCGGCGAGCCAATCGGTCTCGACAATCCAGTTCTTGGCGCTTTTCGGCAAGGCTTGCTCCTTGGGGAAGGTAGAGGATCGTAGACGGCTCATTGGCCGGTATCGCACCGCGAACGGCCGGCGGGAAGGCAGGAAACGTACACTATCCCGGGTTTGGGCCGATGAAAACCGACGGTAGCGTGGAATTGTCCTGCTCAAGCCATGGCGCCACGGGGAGGGATTTGGACCGCAGGAACTCCGGATTGAACAGGCGCGACTGGTAGCGCGTTCCGTAGTCGCAGAGAATCGTAACGATGGTATGACCGGGGCCGAGTTCGCGCGCCAGCCTGATGGCGCCGGCGATGTTGACCCCAGACGACGCGCCGAGGCACAGGCCCTCTTCCTCGATGAGATCGAACACGATCCGTACGGCCTCGTCGTCGGGAATGCGGTAGGCACGATCCACCACGACTCCTTCGAGATTTGCGGTGATACGGCCTTGGCCGATGCCTTCGGTTATCGATGATCCCTCGGCCTTCAGCTCGCCCGTCGTGTAATAACTATAGAGTGCCGCCCCTGGGGGATCGGCCAAAGCGATCTGGATGCCGGCGCTTTTCGCCTTGAGGCCCATGGAGACGCCGCCGAGCGTGCCGCCCGAGCCGACGGCGCAGCAAAACCCATCTATGCGTCCACCCGTTTGCGTCCAGATCTCTTCAGCCGTGGTCTCGATGTGGGCCTGCCGGTTGGCGATATTATCGAACTGGTTAGCCCAGATGGCGCCGTTGGGTTCGGCCTTGGCCAGCGCCTCGGCCAAACGTCCGGAGTATTTCACGTAGTTATCGGGGTTCTTATAGGGGACGGCGGGTACTTCGACGAGCCGCGCTCCGAGCAGACGCAACACATCCTTCTTCTCCTGAGTCTGCGTCTCAGGGATGACGATCACCGATTTGAAGCCGAGGGCGCTTCCGATCACCGTCAGCCCGATCCCGGTATTGCCGGCGGTTCCCTCGACGACCGTACCGCCAGGTCGGAGAGTGCCGCGCCGGACAGCGTCCTCGATAATGTAGAGGGCGGCGCGGTCCTTTACCGACTGGCCCGGATTGAGGAACTCGGCCTTGCCGAGAATGGTGCAGCCGGTCTCCTTCGAGGCGCGGCGTAACTCGATGAGCGGGGTCTGCCCGACCGCCGCCGCAACGCTCGAAAATGTCCTCAAGGCTGGCCTCCTGGACGCACAGGCTATCGCTGAACGCAGTCGCGGGAGCCTATCCGCGGCTATCGCCACCGGCAAGACTGCCACTCACACTCCTCATCTCTGCGTTTGCCAAGAGACCTAACGCGGAAACCCGCCCGTCTGCCGCAATGCCTCTCCGAGCGCGACGCCCGCCGCCACCGCAATGTTGAGCGATCGGAGGCCGGGAGCGATCGGGATGCGAACGCGAGCGTCGCATATTTCGTGCACGCTGTCGGGCACGCCCGCGCTTTCACGGCCGAGCATCAGCACGTCTTCGGTGCCGAACGTGAACTCGGTGAGGGGTGTCGCGCCTTTGGTCGTCAGCAGCACCAGCCGCCCCTTGCCGTCAGACAGGCGCCAGTCTTGAAAAGCGGTCCAATCGGCGTGGCGGCTGAGTGACACGTGCTGGAGATAATCTAGTCCCGCCCGCTTCAAGGTGCGGTCACTCATGTCGAAGCCGGCAGGGCCGATCACGTGCACGGGCACCGCGAAGCAGGCGGCCATACGGAGTATCGTGCCCGTATTCTGGGGAATGTCGGGTTGATAGAGGGCGATCCGCATCGGCCAGAACCCTTTTACACTTGCAATGTCGATTGCTTTCGGGGGCAACCCTTGGCGAACCGCGGGCGCGAAATCCCGTTTCTGATAGCCTGAAAAGACAGATCCGCACATCCGCGGAGACGGCTCCGTTGGAGTGGGTGTGCGCCAAATTGCCCTCAACTCTCAGCCTTTAGCAGCCTTGAGAGCCTGCCCAAAGGATGCCACAAAGTCGTCCCGTGGGGCTCGCGCGTCGCTGCGCGATAGGGTATTCCACTCGCGATTTGATTGCACGGTCTCGAGATTCGCTGCACGGGGGCATGCCAGGCCAACCACGGCGAAGAGGCAATGCGGTCCGTGGACGTGTTCGCTGCTAAGGCTGATCCGTCCTTTCGATCTTTTGGAGGTAGACGTGGCATCTCACGCCGAAGAGCCGGCTCGCCGGGACTTCCTGGTTATTGCCGGCAACATGTTCGCGGCCGTTGGTGGCGCTGCGGTCCTGTGGCCGTTCATCCATCAGATGAACCCGGACGCCGGCACGCAGGCGCTCGCCTCGACCGAGGTCGACCTGACGCCCGTCAAGGAAGGCCAGGCGATCACCGTGCTGTGGCGCGGCAAGCCGGTGTTCATCCGCAACCGCACGCAAGGAGGAGATCGAGAAGGCCACGAAGGTCAAGCCATCGAAGGATCTGCCGGACGACAGCGCGCGCAACGACGAGCTGCCCGAGACGACGCCCGCCGACCGACGCCAACCGCACCAAGAAGGGCCAGGAGAACTGGCTCGTTCTGGTCGGCATCTGCACGCATCTCGGCTGCATCCCGAAGGGCCAGGCGCATCGGCGACTGCAAGGGCGACTACGGCGGCTGGTTCTGCCCCTGCCACGGCTCGCACTACGACACCGCGGGACGCATTCGCAAAGGCCCGGCGCCGCGCAATCTCGAGGTGCCGCCCTACGAGTTCGTCTCCGACACCAAGATCAAGATCGGCTGAGGGAGCCTGCTCGCCAATGGCCAGTCACGAATCGAGCTACGAGCCGACGACGCGCATCGGCAAGTGGATGGACGCGCGGCTGCCGCTCGCGCGCATGATGCACGCGCAGTTCGTCGACTTCCCGACGCCGCGCAATATCAACTATCTCTGGACGTTCGGCGGCATCCTGACGTTCTTCCTCGTGCGCGCAGATCGTGACCGGCATCGTGCTCGCCATGCACTACGCAGCCGAGCGCCGGCCGACGCCTTCAACTAGCGTCGAGCACATCCGCCGCGACGTGAACTACGGCTGGCTGATCCGCAACTTGCATGCGGTCGGCGCCTCGATGTTCTTCCTCGCCGTCTACATCCACATCTTCCGCGGCCTCTACTACGGCTCCTACAAGGCGCCGCGCGAGGTGCTGTGGATCATCGGCGTGGTCATCTTGCTGCTGATGATGGCCACGGCCTTCATGGGCTACTCGCTGCCCTGGGGCCAGATGAGCTTCTGGGCGCGTGACGGTCATCACCAACCTGTTCTCGTCGCTCGACTGCGATCATCCCGGGGCTCGGCACCGCGCATCGTGCAGTGGCTGTGGGGCGGCTACTCGGTCTCGGGCACGACGCTCAACCGCTTCTACTGCCTGCACTACCTGCTGCCGTTCGTGATCGTCGGGCGCTCGTCGGCCTGCACATCTGGGCGCTGCACGTGGTCGGCCAGAACAACCCGACCGGGCTCGACATCAAGACAGCCGTCGGACTCGCGTGCCGATGGCTCCGTATGCCGTCGTCGAAGGACGCAGTTCGCGCTTGTTCGCCTTCGTGATGCTGTTCGCCTGGTTCGTGTTCTACGTGCCGGACTACCTCGGCCACGCCGACAACTACATCGAGGCCAACCCGCTGGTCGACGCCGCCGCACATCGTGCCGGAGTGGTACTTCCTGCCCTACTACGCGATCCTGCGCGCCATCCCCATACAAGCTGCTGCGGCGTGTCGCCATGTTCTCGTCGATCGTCGATCCTGGCTTTCGTGCCCTGGCTCGATACCTCGCGCGTGCGCTCGGCCAAGTACCGGCCGATCTACAAGTGGTTCTTCTGGCTGTTCGTCATCTCGTCGGTCGCGCTGGGCTACCTCGGCTCCAAGCCGCCGGAAGGCGTCTACGTGTTCTGGGCGCGCATCTTCACCGCCTACTACTTCCTGCACTTCCTGGTCGTGATGCCGATCGTCGGCGTGCATCGAGACACCCACCGCCGCTGCCGCGCTCGATCACCGAGTCGGTGCTGGGCAAGGGCGGCGGCGGCGGTGCACCGGCCGGTGCGGCTGCTGCCCCTGAAAAGCGCTAGACCGGGAGGATCTCGACCCATGACGATCATGTCGCTTCAGTCGCTTCGCGGTGCGGCCCTCGCTGCACTGGTCTGCTCTTGCCGCAACTCCAGCGTTGGCAGCGGAAGAGCACGCTGCCGACGCGGGCGGTGGCCACGGTATCGCCATCGCGCGGCAGGACTGGACCTTCGGCGGCTTCTTCGGGCAAGTTCGACAAGGCCCAGCTGCAGCGCGGCTTCCAGGTCTATCAGGAGGTCTGCTCCAACTGCCACGGCCTCAAGCGCCTTGCCTTCCGCAACCTCGTCCAGCCGGGCGGTCCGGAATTCCCGGAAGAGTCCGTAAAGTCGCTCGCCGCCGCGTGGCCGAACAAGATCACGACGGTCCGGACGACAACGGCAAGATGTTCGAGCGTCCGGCTCTGCTGTCGGACCCGATCCTCGGGCCCTACAAGAACGAGAAGGAGGCCCGCGCCGCGCAGAATGGCGCGTTGCCGCCGGATCTCTCGCTCATCGCCAAAGCCCGCGGCGTCGAGTATCTCGGCACGTGGTACGCGCATCCGTTCTTGATGCTGCGCGACATCGCCCGCGGCTATCAGGAGGGCGGCGCCGACTACATCTACGCGCTGATGACCGGCTACGTCGATCCGCCGGCCGACTTCAAGCTGAACGACGGCATGAACTACAACACGGCATTCCCCGGCCACCAGATCGGCATGCCTCCGCCACTGTCGTCGGACCCCAAGAGCCCGTCGGTGAAGTATCAGGACGGGACCGGCTCGCTCGATGCTAACGCTCGCGACGTCACGGCTTTCCTCGCGTGGGCGGCGGATCCGTCGCTCACCGCGCGAAAGCAGCTCGGCTGGCAGGTGATGCTCTATCTCATCATCACGACTGTGCTGCTTTATCTCGGCAAGCGCCGCCTGTGGGCCAAGGTCGCGCACTAAGTCTGCGTGCCGCTTGCAAACAACTCAAAAGGCCTCGCTTGCGAGGCCTTTTTCGCGTTAAGAGGGTCCCGCTCCGCATTGGTCGGAGAGCGTCAAGGCGAGGCCGCAGTGCCCGCGCTTCGCGGCGCGTCTTCAAGTCAGTACAGGCTAGGAACATGACGAAATCGGTTCTCGGCATTATCGGCGGCAGCGGTTTCTATGCGCTTCCCGGCCTCGCCAACACGCATTGGGAGCGTGTCCACTCGCCGTTCGGTGAGCCATCCGATGAAATCATGTTTGCCGAGCTCGACGGACTGCCGCTGCGCTTTCTGCCGCGTCACGGGCGAGGGCACCCGATCCCGCCGTCTTCGATCAACTTCCGCGCCAATATCGATGCTCTGAAGCGCGCCGGCGTCACCGACCTCGTCTCGGTTTCGGCCTGCGGCTCGTTGAAAGAAGCGCTGCCGCCGGGTCATTTCGTGCTCGTCGATCAATTCATCGACCGCACTTTCGCCCGCGAGAAAAGCTTCTTCGGTCCCGGCCTCGTCGCGCACGTCTCGATCGCCGATCCGGTTAGCCCCCTCCTGGTCGACGCATTGGAGCAGGCGGCGGCGGCGGAGAGCGTGCCCTACACGCGGGGCGGCACCTACCTCGTGATGGAAGGTCCGCAATTCTCGACTCGCGCGGAATCAAACCTCTATCGGAGCTGGGGGTGTGACGTCATCGGCATGACCAACATGCCGGAGGCCAAACTCGCACGCGAGGCCGAGATCTGCTACGCGACCGTCGCCATGGTCACCGATTTCGACTGCTGGCATGACGAGCACGCCCACGTCGACGTCGCTGCGGTAATTGCCGTCATGCAGAAGAATACCGAATTGGCGCAGCGCCTCGTCGCGCGCCTTGCCCGCGATTTTCCGCGGCTTCACCCGGCTTGCCCCATCGGGTCCGACAAGGCGCTGGAAGTCGCTATCATCACCTCGCCGGACAAGCGCGATCCTGCCATTGCCGCAAAACTCGACGCCGTTGCCGGCCGCGTTCTGCGTCCGTCAGCAGCTTGATTAACACGTGCAAGAAATGGAGGCCTGACCCTGGATTTGAACCAGGGCTTGAAAGGCATTGCACCGCCCCCGCGTAGCCACTCCGCCATCAGGCCATTGCCCGCAGGCTTATCATTGAAGCTTGGAAAAAACATTGTCCCGGCGCACTATTGGTGAACACGGTCTCGACAGATAATCAGACGAAAGGCTAAACAATCCAGGGCGGATCTATCCGGCTTCGCAAGTCGGGCAGATCGCTTGACCGCTAACAATGCAATCTGCAAACGCTCGTCTACCAATTCGATGATGAGACTCGTCTCGAATCGAATGGAGATGTCTATGCGCGCGCATGTACGGACGATGCTGGCCGCCGCTGGCGTGGCCGTCTCTGCGATGACCCCAATGCAGGCGAAGGCAGAGCCGGATGCCATGCAGGACTGTCTGCAGACCCGCGCATCGGCGCTCCGCGTCAATGCCTGCAACGAGGCGATCGGCTCTGGCAAGTTCACCGGAGCGGAACTCGCCGCCGCGCACCGCAGCCGCGCTTCAGTGCTGGCGGATTCAGGAAAAACCGATTTGGCCCTCGCCGATCTCGATGAGGCCATTCGTCTTCAGCCCGATGGAGCTCTGGCTTTCGCCGCGCGCGGTCAGTTGCGCCTCACGCAAAGTAATTTGGACCGAGCCCTCGCCGATTACTCCGATGCGATCCGGCTAAATCCCAAATTCCAATCGGCCTATATCGGACGCGGGTATGCCGCGTTCTCTAAAGGCAACACCGACGCGGCAATCGCCGATTACTCCGAGGCCATTGCGATCGATGCGAAATCCGCCGTTGCTTTCAACAATCGCGGCCTCGCCTATCGCCGCAAGGAGGATATGTCGCGCGCCTTGGCCGACTACACGACGGCGTTGCAAATCAATCCGCTTTACGCCCGCGCTTATATTAACCGCGGCTACGCTTACGAAGCGCTGAAAAAGCCCGCGCAAGCAATCGCGGACTTCCAGCAGGCTCTTTCCATCGATCCGGCAAGCAAGAGCGCCAGCGAGGGTCTCGCACGGCTCGGCGCCTCTGCTCCAAAGGCGACAGCGCAATTGTTGAAGGCAGGCGCAGCACTGGTGCAAACCAATTGTGCCTGCGTGGTGTAAATTCAGATCGCTGGCGGTAAGGCGGTCATTGCGGATTCCCCGGTAGGGTTGGGTTGCGACACTCAGCACCAAACGGGAGCACGCCCGCAATGACCGACGCGAGGATGCAGCTGAAAGCGCTGCTTGAGAAGACCGCCGACGCCGATCTGCTGAACGAGATGATCGGGTTTGCCGCCAACCGGCTGATGGAGCTGGAAGCCGACGGTCTGTGCAATGCCGGCCGCCACGAACGCAGCGCCGAGCGCGCCAACCATCGCAATGGGTATCGGGATCGCGCCTGGGAGACGCGCGCCGGCACCGTCGATCTCAAGATCCCGAAGCTGCGCAAGGGCTCCTATTTTCCGGTCTTCCTGGAGCATCGGCGCACGTCGGAGCGGGCGCTGATCGCCGTCATCCAGGAAGCCTACGTGCACGGCATCTCGACACGATCCGTCGATGATCTGGTGAAGGCGATGGGCATGACCGGCATTTCGAAGAGCGAGGTGTCGCGCGTGTGCGCCGAGATCGACGAGCGCGTGCACGCCTTCCTCGATCGCCCGCTCGAAGGCGACTGGCCCTATCTCTGGCTCGACGCGACTTATGTGAAGGTGCGCAGCAGCGGCCGGATCGTCTCGGTTGCCGTGATAATCGCCGTGGCCGTCAACACGCAGGGCCGGCGCGAGATCATCGGAGCCACCGTGATGCCGGCTTGGCGGAGCCAAGCTTCGCCTGGACCGAGGCGGAGACGTTCTGGAGCGACTTCCTACGCTCGCTGACGCGGCGTGGCCTACGTGGCGTGAAGCTCGTCATCTCGGACGCCCACGAAGGACTGAAGGCCGCCGCTGCCAAGGTCCTCGGGTCGTCATGGCAACGGTGCCGCGTGCACTTCATGCGCAACGCCCTTGCTTGCGTCGCCAAGCGCAACCGGCCGATGGTCGCCGCCGCGCTCCGCAATGCTTTCGATCAGCCCAGCCGCGAGGCCGCGAGTCTGCAATGGCGAAAGCTCGTCGACGCCTTCGCTGAGCCAGCCGACCGGCTCGCCAAACTGATGCGAGAAGCGGAGGACGACGTGCTCGCCTTCATGGCATTCCCGAAAGAGCACCGCACCGAGCTGCACTCGACCAACCCGCTCGAGCGGCTGAACAAGGAGGTCAAGCGGCGCACCCACGTCGTCGGCATCTTCCCCAACGACGACGCGATCATGCGCTCGTCGGCGCTGTGTCATGCCGTAGGCCGTTCCGGCGACAGCCCCAATGTCCGCGCGCCGCGCTTTCGTGAGCTTCATTCGCGCTATCTGATCGAGACGCTGGCCGAGCCGTTGTCGAAAGGCGCGGTTGCACCACATAGCGAAATGCCGCGCTTCCAGTTATCCGAAAAAGAGGTCGCCGCGGTCATCGCTTATCTCAACAGTCTGGCGTCGCCGCGCTGATGGAGTGCCAGGGTGCGTCTTTTGCGTCTCAATTTGCGGAAAGATACGCGCTGCCTTTACGCAAATTAGACCAAGACAGCAGATGCTGACGAATGCGTTAAGACATCGTTAACCGAATCAAACTCCAAATGGTGGCGTGGACGGAATGTCTGAACATTCGCTGCGGCCTGCATCCAAACGCGCGATGTCGGCCGGCAATACGTCGCATTTGCCTGCGGAGGGCAAGCATGGCCACTATCCTCGACTTCAACGGTTCCCAGCGCGGACGACGCGCGGCAGGTCGCGCAGAGCCGGTGCAGCCGGCTGAGATCTTGTTCTTTCCCGGAGTACGTTACGAGCGCTGGGCCGATGAGGCTACGTCCACTCGCAGCCGCCGTAATCGCGACCGCATCGAACTTGGCGAATGAAGCCCCGTTGCCGGTTGTTCCAGTAGAAATGCCGGCTATTGCGGCTGCACTGTACAGGCCGCCATTTTCAATATTGATTCCGTCTGTGCGCGATATGCCGTTCCATGATCCGGCGCGCGGATCACCGCCAAGCCCTGCCGCGCTCCGATCGGCAGCGTCGCCTGCCGGTTCGTCGGCAATCCCTTGGCTTCTGGCGTCAATCCCATGAACCGCTCATCCGACGTCACCAGCAAAATCGACAGGTCCGTCTTGATGCCCTGCGTTCCGGTCGCCACGTAGAAATTGTCGCCCTCCGGCGAATAAAGCGCCAGCGACCAGCCCTGATCCGGCAGTGATGCGCTGACCGCGACCGGTGCCTTGTTGGTATCGTAGCGGCACATCGCATAGCGCACGTCGCCCGAAAGATAAGGCAACGGCTGGTTTTCAGGGGTCAGCGGCGGCAGCATCACCATCCTGTTCACCGGCAGTTTTGTCCGCAACCGAGAGAATGCGGACACCCCCGTCAGGGATGGAGTGGCGAACGTGGCGACGATGTGCAGGATGCCAACGGATATCAGCGCCGCGATCACCAGGCGCCATTTAATGAGCTTCAGCGGATTGGGAATGTTCATCGGCAGACCACTCTGCGGATCATGGGCAGCGTCAGCGAATCTGTGGCGCCTGACGCGGACTGGCCCTGTCCTTTCGCATCGAGCACGGTGAGGATGAGTGACAACCGGCCCGCGCCGCTCGTTGGCAACCAATTCGAAGGTCGCGCATCGCGCGCCAGTGCAACCGTGAACGAACCGTCGGGCGCCTTGGCAATCGTCTCGCTGGTGAACGCATACCGCTGGGCCGGATTTGAAATAAGCCGTCCCTTGTCGTCGAATACCGAGAGGCTCCACCAAGCGGCCGACAAGTCCCGACCGTCGACCACGTATTCGCAGGAGGAATGGAGTTTCTGGCCGTCGCTGTCGGTCTTGGCGAGAAAGGTCTGAGCCACGTCGGTGCTCAGCGGAAGCGTGCCGGTGCGGGCGAAATGTGCCCGCGTATAAGGATCGGCATCCGAGCGGGCGGCTGCAGTCCAAACGACCCATGGTCCGACCGCCCGGGTGGTCAGTCGCGATCCGGCTTCGACCATGTACCAGCTCGAACCGAGGCCGCCGATCAGCACGATGCCGAGAAACAACGCCGTATCGGCGATAAATCCGAGTGCGGCAAACCCGCGTTTCTTCAAGAGGTGAATGGCGAATTGCATGGCTCACCCGCCTCGCTTCACGGTACGCGAGCCGCTGGCGGCGGCGCGATGTCGGCACGTTTTGCGGCTGGTGCAGGGCCCGCGGGCTGCGGAGAAGCCGGCGCGGGAGGCGGTGCAACCGGGTGGTTCGGATCGGGGACGCCAGCAGGTGGGGCCGCATCCGGGATATTTCCGGCCCTGCGCATCAACTGCGTCAACTTCTTCAGCGTCTCGCGTGTCGGCTCCGGCATCAAGCTCTGCGATTTGCGCACGGAGCCCGGGGCCGCTTGCGATGATGGACCAGCCTCCACGGCCTCCAGCTTTTTCTGCTCCAGCGCGCGCTGCTGTTCCTCGATTTGGCGCGGATGAGGCGGCAGACCAGGGATCGGGGGAAAGTTCATATCCTTGTGGATGACGGACATCAGGCTATGCCAGGCGGGGGCCGGCACATGGCCGCCGGTGACACTCAGCATCGGACGGTTATCGTCATTGCCGAGCCAGACGCTCGCGACGTAGCGTCCGGTGAAGCCGACAAACCAGGCGTCCTTGTAACTCGACGTCGTACCGGTCTTGCCGACGGCATGCGTGAAGTCGAGCGCGGCTGCCTTGGCCGTGCCGTCCGTCACGACCCTCTGCATCATCTGGTTCAATTGCTCGACGACCTTGCGGGCGATGACCTGCGGGGCCTCCGGCTCGTCGCGATCGCGGCTGTAGACGAGGTCGCCCTTCGAGTTCACGAGTTCCAGAATGCCGTAGGGCTTTGATAATTTGCCGCCGTTGGCGAACGTCGCAAATCCACCCGTATGCTCGAGCGGCGAGATGCCATAGTCGCCGAGGGCCATCGAGCACGACGGCCGGATTCCCCTGATGCCGAGCCGTTGAGTCATTTCGACGACTTTCTGTCGCCCGACCTTCAACGACAGATAAACCGCGACCGTATTGAGAGACCGGGCTAAGGCCTCGCTAAGGCCGACCCGCGCACCGCTGCCGCCGCCGCCGCCGTAATTCTTTGGCGCCCAATTTCCGCAACTCGGCGCTGAGTCCGAAACAGAGGAATTGATCGTGAAGCCGTTCTCCAGCGCCGTCGCGTAGACGTATGGCTTGAAAGACGAACCCGGCTGGCGCTTGGAATGCGTGGCCCGGTTGAACTGGCTTTCGCCGTAATCCGGACCGCCGACGATTGCGCGCACGGCACCGTCCGTGTCCGTAACGACGACGGATCCGGACGTGATACGCTGTCCGCGTCCGTGCTGGCGTAACGTAGAGGTCAGCACCTCGTCGGCCGCACGCTGCACCGAGAGATCGATCGTCGTGCGCGCCGTCAGCACATACTGGCCCTTGCCTTCGGCCAAGCGCTGCACTTCTTCGAAGGCCCAATCGAGATACCAATCCGGGCTGTACGTCGTGCGCGTCTCGACGACTTTGGCCGGATGCAGTCGTGCCGCATGAACCTGACCCGGCGAATAGAAGCCGGCGGCGACGATGTTGTCGAGCACGTCGCTGGCGCGGGCGCGGGCGGCCGGCAGGTTGACCAACGGCGAGTATTTGGTCGGCGCTTTGAAAAGCCCCGCCATCATCGCGGCTTCCGCGAGATTTACGTCGCGCACCGATTTGCCGAAATAGAGCTGTGCCGCGGCTTCTACGCCGAAAGCGCCGCCGCCCATGTAGGCGCGATCGAAATACATCTTCATGATTTCGCGTTTTGAGAAACGCGATTCGAGCAAGAAGGCGAGGAACACCTCTTTGATCTTGCGCTGGAAGGATCGTTCAAACGAAAGAAACAGGTTTTTCGCCAACTGCTGCGTCAGAGTCGAGCCGCCCTGCACGGTTTCGCCGGCATTCAGGTTCGTCATCAAGGCGCGCGCTGTTCCGATAAAATCGACGCCGAAATGCTCGAAGAAACGGCGGTCTTCTGTCGCCAGTGTTGCCTTGATCAAAACGTCTGGAATTTCATCCAGCGTCACCGAGTCGTTATGAAGAATGCCGCGTTTGCCGATTTCCTCGCCGTTTGTGTCGAGGAATTTCACGCTGAATTTGCCGGTGAGGAACTTGCCTTCGTCGAACTCCTGCAAGGCGGGCAGCGCGAGGGCGAACATGACGACAAAGCCGCCGGTGCCGAGCGTCAGCGCCTCGCTGGCGAACTCGTTCAGAAGCCGTTTCCACCCCGTCAGCCTGAAGCGCGCGAAAAAGCTTGTTCCGGCGTTCCACCAGTCCTGCAGCCGCGCCCACGACTCGGCGAGCATCGAATCGATCTTCGAATCGACGCCGAGCCAATTGATCAGCTTGTCGCGGCCACCCTGCTTGAAGAACCAGTCGTGCAAAGTACGAAGCCCTGTCTGGAACCGGCCCCGGCCGGTCTGCTATACGATCAGGCACATCCGGGCCAGACTCACAAGGGAATCGACCCTTATGGGAATCGACCAGCCACCGGATTGTGGCTATTTACCACTTCCGGCCGGTCGAATGCGAGGACAAGAGTAGTGGATGTTGCAACCCTGCCCTTCTGGAGTGCCAAAACGCTCGAGGAGATGACGCGATCCGAATGGGAGTCATTGTGCGACGGCTGTGGCCGCTGCTGCCTCGTCAAGCTCGAGGACGAGGAGTCCGGCGAGGTACACCTCACCAAGCTCGCATGCCGCATGCTCGACCAGTCGACCTGCCGCTGCTCGGACTATCCCAATCGTCAGACCAAGATGCCGGATTGTGTGGCGATCGATCCCGAAAAGGTCCGCCGCCTCGTCTGGCTGCCCGAGAGCTGCGCTTACCGGCGCCTGGCTGAGGGCCGCGATCTCGCCTGGTGGCATCCGCTTGTTTCCGGCGACCCGGATACCGTTCACGAGGCTGGCATCTCGGTGCGTGGCTGGGTGCGCAGTGAAGCCAGCGTCAGCCCCGCCAGCTATCACCGCTACATCATCGCCGACTTCGGCTGAGTGGCCGGATGAGGGATTAGGTTCCAGGGACTGGGTTTTAGGGGCGCTGGAGTAGATTTAAGCTCGCGCCTGCCTCGTGGATTATCCCCGCTTGGCCTGAATCAATTATTCTGGAATGTCGGCGTGGAATTCCGCTGTTTTTGCAAGACAAATCAAGGTGTTGCGCAGATTCTCGTGTTGACAGCGCACCGCTGATCGGATAGTTTTTCTGTATAACGCGAAACGTGTGTGACAGGGCTGCCGGCCGCGGCGGCCCTTTTCATTTGCGGCAATGCGCGGCGCTGTTCCGCGCTTCAAACTCGCAACATCCGCATCCCCTGAAACCTGTTCACAACCGTCCGCAATCCCGGAGCACATCCCTCATGGCGCTCGACGACGCTGCGTGGGCGGAGATCCGCCATCTCTATTGCGACACCACCATCACCGTCCGCGAGATCACCGAGCGCTTTCGTATTACCTCTCGCCAGCTCTATGCCCGCCGCGTGTCCGAGAGCTGCGCCTAAGCGCTCCGACATGCCCGCCGACTATGCCCGGGGCGGTTCCAACGCCCCCGGCCGCCCCACTCGCCGCGAGGCGCTGGTGAACCGGCTCTACGCCGCCATCGATGAAAAACTCAAACGACTGGAGAAGCGCATGAAGTCGGGCGAGGCCTCGACAGTTGCCGACAGCGAGCGCGAGACGCGCGAGTTGTCCACATGATCCGCAGTTTCGAGAAGGTGACGGAGGTTGCCGCTGACATCACCAAACCCGCTGCCACCGGACAATCCTCCGCCCCCGCCAACCCCGCGGTCCTCACCGCCGCCGACGCGGAGCGCATGCGTCACGAGATTGCGGAGCGCCTTGAGCGTCTCCACCGCGGCGGGTCTGGCGCGCGATGACCTGTCCGCGCTCACGCCCCGGCAGATGGAGTTCGTGTTGCGCGACTGGCTGCTTTGGGCGCGCGACGACCAGCTTCCCCCGCCTGCACAGCGTCCGGCGACGATTGGCGAAGCTGGGTTGTCCTCGGCGGCCGCGGCGCCGGCAAGACGCGCGCGGGGGCAGAGTGGATCAGGGCGCAGGCGTTGGGGCTTGCGCCACTGGCCAAGGCTCCCGTCGGGCGCATCGCGCTCATCGGCGAGACGCTGGTCGACGTTCGCCAGGTGATGATCGAGGGCGTTTCCGGCCTGCTCGCCATCCACCGTGCTGACGAGCGGCCGCGCTTCGAGGCCTCCAAACGCGAGTTGACCTGGCCCAATGGCGCGATTGCCCAAATGTTCTCGGCCGACGATCCCGACAGCCTCCGCGGCCCTCAGTTCGAGGTCGCTTGGGCTGACGAACTCGCCAAATGGCGGGCACCGGAGCGCACCTGGGACATGCTGCAGTTCGCGTTGCGTCTGGGCTCGCTGCCCCGCGCAGTCGTCACCACGACGCCGCGGCCGATCCCGCTGTTAAAGACGCTGCTCGCCGATGCCTTCACCGTCGTCAGCCATGCGCCGACCAAGGCCAACGCTGCCAACCTCGCGCGGTCGTTCATCGCCGAGATGGAACGGCGCTACGGCGACAGCGCACTCGGCCGCCAGGAGTTGATGGGCGAGGTGATCGAGGAACGCGCCGGCAGTCTGTGGCGACGGCAATGGATCGATGCGCCGCGCATCCGTCACGCGCCGCCGCTCGCCTCCATTGTCGTGGCGGTCGATCCGCCGATCACGGCCACAGCCTCATCGGACGCTTGCGGCATTGTCATTGCGGGTGTTGGCGAGGATGGCCGCGGCTACGTCATGGCCGATCGCACCGTGCAGGGCCGCCAGCCGCAGGTGTGGGCCCGTGCCGTCATCGCCGCATACCGCGACTTCCAGGCCGACCACGTCGTCGCCGAGGTTAACCAGGGCGGCGATCTCGTCGTACAGGTCTTGAAGCAATTCGAGGCCTCGCTGCCGATCCGCACCGTGCGCGCCACGCGCGGCAAATGGCTTCGCGCCGAGCCTGTCGCCGCCCTTTACGCGGAAGGCCGCGTCATCCACGCCGGCACTTTCCACGCGCTGGAGGACCAGATGTGCAATTTCGGCGCCGATGGCCTCTTCAACGGCCGCAGCCCCGACCGTCTCGACGCCTTGGTGTGGGCCCTGACCGACCTCATGCTCGACATCGACCGCCGCCCCGGCATCCGCATGCTTTGAGAATCCCCCTCTCCCCATCGCATTTCACGGACTCCGTTTCCCGGTCGAAGCGCGCCGAATGCGCGCGCAGAACCGGGATCTTTCCGTGTCGCCTGATGGGAAAGCTCCCGAATACGTACCGACCCTGCGGCCGGCACGTTTCCGGGACGACAAAGAGCTGCGGTCACCGGCCCACGACACATCCGCCGAACTTGCAGCCTGCCGCGCATCCGACACGAGCGCTGCCGGAATTCCCCTCTCCCCATCGCTTACTTGCGATGGGGAGAGGGTCGGGGTGAGGGGCAGCCGCGAACTCAGGCTGCACGCGGACTCCGTTTCCCGGTCGAAGCGCGCCGAATGCGCGCGCAGAACCGGGATCTTTCCGTGTCGCCTGATGGGAAAGCTCCCGAATACGTACCGACCCCTGCGGCCGGCACGTTTCCGGGACGACAAAGAGCTGCGGTCACCGGCCCACGACACATCCGCCGAACTTGCAGCTTGCCGCGCATCCGACACGAGCGCTGCCGGAATCCCCCTCTCCCCATCGCTTACTTGCGATGGGGAGAGGGTCGGGGTGAGGGGCAGCCGCGAACTCAGGCTGCACGCGGACTCCGTTTCCCGGTCGAAGCGCGCCGAATGCGCGCGCAGAACCGGGATCTTTCCGCGTCGCCTGATGGGAAAGCTCCCGAATACGTACCGACCCTGCGGCCGGCACGTTTCCGGGACGACAAAGAGCTGCGGTCACCGGCCCACGACACATCCGCCGAACTTGCAGCTTGCCGCGCATTCGACACGAGCGCTGCCGGAATCCCCCTCTCCCCATCGCTTACTTGCGATGGGGAGAGGGTCGGGGTGAGGGGCAGCCGCGAAGCTTCAGGGCTGCACGCGGACTTCGTTTCCCGGTCGAAGCGCGCGGAATGCGCGCGCAGAACCGGGATCTTTCCGATGTCGCCTGATGGGAAAGCGTCCCGGAATACGTACCGACCCTGCCGCCGGCACGTTTCCGGGACGACAAAGAGCTGCGATTACTGCCACGACCACATCCGCCACAACTCGGAGTTTCCGCCTTATGCCGCGCATTCCCGCCGCGTTGGCCCGGCTCATGCCGGGTTTTGTCCGCCGGCCGGACACGACGAAAGCCAGCGCCACCGCGGCGCTGTTGTCCATCGAATCCCTCGGCCAGCCCGTGTGGAGTCCGCGCGATTACGGCGCTTTCGCGCGCGAGGGCTTCATGCAGAACGCGATCGTCTACCGCTCGGTACGGATGATCGCGGAAGCCGCTGCATCGATCCCGCTACTGCTTTATGAGGGCGACCACGAGATTGAACATCATCCGTTCCTCGATCTCATCCGCCGCCCGAGCGCCGATCATACCGTCGTCGACTTCATGGAGAGCTGGTACGGATTCCTGCTCGTCTCGGGCAACGCGTACGTCGAGGCGGTCGGCATTGGTGGCCAACTGCGCGAGTTGCACGCCCTGCGTCCGGATCGCATGAAAGTGCTGCCCGGTCCCGACGGGTGGCCCGAGGGCTACGAGTACACCGCCGACGGCCGCTCGATGCGCTTCGATACCGAGCCCGTGCCCGGCGTCCGCCCGATCCTGCACCTGCGCCTCTTCCATCCCGTCAACGACTACTACGGCATGAGCCCGATCGAAGCCGCGGCGGTCGCCATCGATACCCACAACGCAGCGACCGGCTGGAACAAGGCGCTACTCGACAACGCCGCGAGGCCTTCCGGCGCACTCGTGTATGCCGCGAGCCAAGGCAAGCTGACGCCCGAGCAGTTCGACCGTCTCAAGGCTGAATTGGAAAAAGGCTTCCAGGGCGCGCGCAACGCCGGGCGGCCGCTTCTGTTGGAGGGCGGACTTGATTGGAAGCCGCTGTCGCTCACCCCGAAGGACATGGATTTCATCGAGGCCAAGAATTCGGCCGCCCGCGAGATCGCTCTAGCCCTCGGCGTGCCTCCGATGCTGCTCGGGATCCCGGGCGACAACACCTACTCCAACTACCAGGAGGCGCAACGCACCTTCTGGCGTCAGACCGTGCTGCCGTTGGTCACGCGCACCGCGCGCGCCTTCTCCGCCTGGCTGTCGCCGGCTTGGGCACCCGGCCTCGATCTGCGTCCCGACCTCGACTCCATCGAGGCGTTGTCATCGGAGCGCGAAGCTCTGTGGACCCGTCTAGATAGGGCGAGCTTCCTTACCTTGAACGAGAAACGCGCCGCCGCCGGCTTCGGCCCACTCGACGGCGGTGACGCCATCTAAGCGCGAACCGGTTGCCGTCTGCGCAACGGACAATCGAAAATCCTCCGAAGTTTCCGCGCCCGGAACTTATCCCCGGGGCCACTGGGGCGCGTCATTATCACTTCAACAAAGCGGCCAATCCGAAAGGATCCGGAAAAAATGCAGCACGAGGTGAAGTTCACCGCGCTCGACCTGAAACTCGTCGATGAGGCGGGGACGTTCGAGGGCTACGCCAGCCTCTTCAACCGCGAAGATATGGGACATGACATCATCCTTCCCGGCGCCTTCCGCGAGAGCCTGGCCAAGCGCGGTGCGGCCGGCATCAAGATGCTTTTCCAGCACGACCCGGCGCAGCCGATCGGCGTGTGGCAGAGCCTTGTTGAGGATGCCCGCGGCCTCTTCGTGCGTGGCCGCCTGACAAGTGCGGTCGCCAAAGCACAAGAAGTTTTGGCGCTGATGCGCTCCGGCGCACTCGACGGCCTCTCTATCGGCTTCAAGCTGGTAAGCGGACGCCGCGACGGGCGCACCGGCATCCGCCGCCTCAGCGCTGTCGATCTCTGGGAAATCTCCATCGTTACCTTCCCGATGCAACCGGGCGCCCGCATCACCAGCGTCAAGGCGCGTCCGTTTTCTGAGGGTGTCCCGACAGAAAGGGAATTCGAGCGCTGGCTCACGCGGGACGCTGGGCTGACGCGAACCGAGGCACGGGCGGTTCTTCGCTCCGGCTTCGAGGGCCTCGCCACCCTGCGGGATGCGGGCCGCGGGCCAATCACGCCGGAGGCGCGCCTAGCGGGGAAGTTCCTTCGCGCGGCCAACCTCCTGCACCAGTCCAATCGCTGATCCGGAACCCGACATGCTCGACAACAAGCCCATCGAAACCAAGGCTCACGGTGGCGACGTCGCCGGTGCCTTCGACGAGTTCATGCGCGCCTTCGAATCCTTCAAGGAGACGAATGACACGCGTCTGGCCGACCTCGAGCGCCGTTCGAGCGCCGACGTCGTCACCACCGAGAAACTGGATCGCATCGACCGCGCCCTCGACGAGCATCGCCGCGTCGTCGATGACCTCGCGCTGAAGGCCGTCCGTCCGCCGCTGGGCGGCGACCGCTCTGTCTCGAAAAACCGACACGACATCCAGCACAAGGCGGCGTTCGACGCCTACGTTCGCAAAGGCGCTGCCGGCCAACTCCGCGAAATCGAGCAGAAAGCGCTGTCCGCAGGCTCCGATCCTGACGGCGGCTACCTCGTGCCGGAAGACACCGAACGCTCTATCAACCGCGCGCTGAAGGGGATCTCGCCGATCCGCGGCATCGCAGGTGTCCAGCAGGTGTCCGGTACTGTCTACAAGCGGCCGTTTGCGGTCACGGGTGCCGACACCGGCTGGGTGGGCGAGACCGCGACGCGGCCGCAGACCGCCGCGCCGACGCTGGCCGAGCTCGCCTTTCCGACGATGGAGCTTTACGCCATGCCGGCGGCGACTTCCGCCCTGCTCGACGACAGCGCGGTTTCGATCGACCAGTGGCTCGCGGATGAGGTGCGCCTGGCCTTCGCAGACCAGGAGGGAAAGGCCTTCGTCACCGGCGACGGCGTCAACAAACCGAAAGGCTTCCTCGCCTATCCGACGGTCGCCAACGCGTCCTGGAGTTGGGGCAACATCGGCTTCATCGCCACCGGTGTCTCGGGCGGTTTCCCCGCGACGAGCGCGAGCGACAAGCTGATCGATCTCGTCTATGCGGTAAAGGCTGGCTATCGTGCCAACGGCCGGTTCGTCGTCAATCGTTCCACCCAGAGCGCGATTCGCAAGATGAAGGACGCGGAGGGCAACTACCTCTGGCAGCCGTCCGCTCAGCCGGGCGAAGCGCCGTCGCTGATGGGGTATCCGGTCGCGGAGACCGAGGACATGCCCGACATCGCCGCGGCAAGTCATTCGCTCGCCTTTGGCGACTTCAGCCGCGGATACCTGATCGTTGATCGCGTGGGCATCCGAGTGCTGCGCGATCCCTATAGCGCCAAGCCGTACGTGCTTTTCTACACCACGAAGCGCGTCGGCGGCGGCGTGCAGGACTTTGATGCCATCAAGCTTCTGAAGTTCGCTTAAAGCACACAACCCGACATCGGGTCACACGCACCGGATCCGCGCGGGTTGCTCCTCCCCAGCCTGCGCGGCCCCTGGCGGGGTCGGTCGCGTCCCCTTGCCTGGCGCCTGCCCTTGGCTGCCGGCATCGCGGTCGCACGCTTCCGGCCCCGCCGTTCTTTTTGTTTACAGCATCTCATAGTGGAGTTGATCATGGCCCTTGTCTTGATGAGCGGCCCCGGCATCGAGCCCGTCTCGTTGGCCGAGGTCAAGGCGCACCTGCGCCTCGATGGCACCGCCGAAGACGCGCTTCTGGCGAGTCTCATCCTCACGTCGCGGCTGCACATCGAAAGCGCGCTGGGCCTCGCCCTCATCTCACAGGATTGGTCGCTGAAGATCGATGCCTGGCCCTCCGACGGGGTCATCGTTTCGCCGATGCGTCCCCTTCAGGACGTGACCGCAATCCGCGTGACCGGACGCGATAACTCCATATCCGAGTTGCCGCCCGCGAGTGTTCGCATCGATGTGGGAGCCGCGTTTCCTCGGATCGTGCTGCTCGGCACCGCAGTCTCCCCACAGCCTGGTTGTGCGGTCAACGGCATCGAGATCGCGTTCCGCGCCGGCTTCGGGGACACGCCATCCAGCGTTCCGGCGCCGCTCCGCCACGCTCTGCTGCTGCTGGTCTCTCACTGGTACGAGCATCGCGACCCGATCGAAATCGGTACGGCCGAGGCCCGTATCCCTGCGGCTGTATCCGCGCTTATCGAGCCTTTCGCGGTAAAACGCCTATGATCGAGCCCCGCGTCGGCGAAATGCGCCATCTGCTGCAATTGCAAGCGCCTCAGCGAACGAGCGACGGCAGCGGCGGCGCGGTCGTGTCGTGGTCTCTTCAGGCGGAAATATGGGCCGCGGTCCGCCCGGGCAAAGCTGTCGAAGCCGTCGTCGCCGATCGCGTGCAGCCCCTTGTAAGCCACGAAGTCTGGATGCGAGCCCGAGGCGACGTTACCACGGAAATGCGCTTGTTATGGGGAGCGCGCGTCCTCGATATCAAGGGCATCCTGCAGATCGGCACCCCGTGCCGCTGGCTCCGCTGCCTAGTCGAGGAACGGTTGCCATGAAAGTCGGTGTGCATATCGAAGGCATCGGCGCGGGCAACCCCAGTTCGCGGCTTGCCGAGCTGAAAGAGCGGGTTATCGCTGAAGCTGCGCCGACATTGTCCCGCCCAACGCCCGCTTCTGCTCCAGCAAGCGTTCTTCCCGACCCTTCGAGGTGAGCCATGCCGAGTGCCAGTGCGAGTTTGCAGAAAGCGGTCTTTTCAGCACTCAACGCGAGTACCTCCCTCCCTGATCTTCTTGGCGGAGCTCGCATCTTCGACGATATGCCACCGCAATTAAGCTTTCCTTACGTGACGTTTGGACAATCCCAGGAGCGTGACTGGAGCACCGGCAGCGAGTCCGGTGGCGAGCACATCCTGACGCTCCACGTCTGGTCGCGGCACGCCGGACGCCGTCAGGCGCAGGAGATCATCGAGGCTATTCGCAATGCACTTCACGATCGGTCGTTGACGCTCGAGGGCTACCGGCTGGTCGGGTTGCGGCACGAGTTTTCCGAGACGCGGCGCGATCCCGATGGCGAAACCTGGCACGGTCTCTCGCGCTTCCGCGCCGTGACGGAGCCCACGTGACGACCAACGGCATTTCAACGCAATAGGACGATGAGCATGGCTAGCCAGAAGGGCAAGGATCTTCTTCTCAAAGTCGATGGTGACGGCAGTGGCGGTTACGTCACGGTCGCCGGCCTGCGGACGCGCGCGATCGCTTTCAACACCGAGAGCGTGGATGTCACGCACGCAGAATCCGCCGGCCACTGGCGCGAATTGTTGGAAGGCGCCGGCGTCAGGCACGCGCGCATCACCGGGGCCGGAATATTCAAGGATGCGGACTCCGACGCTCTCATTCGCAGCTTCGTGTTCAACGGCACGATCCGGCGCTGGCAGGTGATTGTTCCGGATTTCGGCACCATCGTCGGCGCGTTCCAGATCACGGGTTTCGAATTGACCGGCAAGCACGATGGCGAAGTAGCCTTCGATCTGACGCTTGAAAGCGCCGGGGAACTTCTCTTCACCGCAATCTGATCTCTCTAGGGAGTCATTCTTGGCCAATCAACATCGCGGCGAAATCGACGCCGAGCTCGACGGCAAACCGTTCCGGCTCGTTCTCACTCTGGGCGCTCTGGCGGAACTCGAGTCCGCTTTCGGGGATGAGGACATGCTGGCACTCGCCACCCGCTTCGAGAACGGGCGCCTATCTGCGCGCGATGCCGTCCGCATCATCGGCGCAGGACTGCGCGGCGCTGGCCACGACATACCGGACTCGGCCGTGGCTGCAATGCGCGCAGCTAATGGCGCCGCCGGCTTCGTCGAGATCGTGGCACGCCTGTTGACTGCAACATTCGGAGGCGCAGCCAAGCCGGCCTCAACACAACAGTCCTCGATGCAACCGGCGCAGGGAGGAGCCGCCAACGGCCCTTTCCCTGGAGTGACGTGATGGAGCTCGGACTGGGTGGGCTCAGGCTCTCTCCAGCTGCGTTTTGGGCCATGACGCCGCGCGAGTTGGAGGCTGCGGCAGCATTCCGGTTCGGCCAAGCGGGGGCGGCCGCTGTGCCCTTGGCCCGGGAGGATCTGCAGAGTCTGCTTCAGAGATTTCCCGACATATGAGGACATTCCCTCGTGACAGATACAACTCAGCCGTTCGAGACATGGACCGTGGTCGTCGATGCCGACACCGCCCCGCTGCAAAACGAACTGAAAGCCGCCTCGCTCCAAGGGAGGCAATTCTCTTCCGCGCTGGTGACCGCTTTCGACGGCATCGCGGTCAAAGGCAAGGGCCTCGGCGATGTGATGAAATCGCTGGCGCTCAGCCTCTCCAACATGGTGCTGAAAGCTGCGCTGAAGCCGCTCGATCAGGGGTTCAACAGCATGTTGTCGGGACTGTTCTCCGGCGGAGCGCTCGGCTTTGCCAACGGTGGCGTCTTCAACCAGGGCATGCCGGTACCATTTGCATCCGGCGGCGTCATTCAGAGCCCCATCGCGTTTCCTCTCGGGTCCGGAAAAACAGGAATAGCTGGCGAAGCAGGAGCCGACGCAATCATGCCGTTGACGCGCGGACCTGACGGGCGTCTCGGCGTCGCCGCCCAAGGAATGGGGTCGGCGCTCAATGTGACGTTCAACGTCACCGCCACGGATGCCGACAGCTTTGTCCGCTCGGAGAGTCAAATTCAAGCGCTATTGGCGCGGGCAGTCGGTCAAGGTCAGCGCAACCTTTGAGATGGAAAGGGCACGGCGATGAACTTTCATGAAATCCGCTTTCCCACCGCCATCTCGCGCAATGCCCAGGGCGGACCGGAACGGCGAACCGAAGTCGTGGTGCTGGGGTCTGGCTTCGAGGAACGCAATAGCCGATGGGCGGACTTGCGTCGTTCCTACAACGCGGGCTACGGCGTCAAATCGATCGACGATCTCAACGCCGTCATTGAGTTCTTCGAGGAGCGGCGTGGGCGGCTCTACGGCTTCCGCTGGAAAGACCATGCGGACTTCAAGTCGTGCCCACCAGAACGCGCCCCGCAGCCATTGGATCAACTGTTGGGCGTAGGGGACGGGATGCGAGCCGAATTCCAGTTGCTTAAAACCTACGGGTTTGCACACGCGCCCTGGACGAGATCCATTCGAAAGCCGGTTGCCGGCAGCGTCCTCGTCTCTGTCGGCGAAACCGCGGTTTCAGCCGAAAGCTACGACATCGACTACGCCACGGGCATCGTCGCATTCAAGCCGGGCCACATTCCGCTCGCTGGTCAATCCGTCGCCGCGGGTTTCGAGTTCGATGTCCCCGTCCGCTTCGACACGGACAAGCTCGAGGTCAATTTGCAGGGGTTCCGCCACGGCGCAATTCCGAACATTGCCCTCGTCGAGGTGAGACTATGAAAGAGCTTCCAACGGGCATGGCCGAGCACCTCGCGACCGGCGCCACGACGCTGTGTTGGTGCTGGCGGCTGACGCGGCGCGACGGCGTGATTCTCGGTTTCACCGATCATGATCGCGATATCGTCTTCGACGGCACGACGTTTGAGGCGGCGGCCGGTTTCGACGCCAGCGAGATCAAGGATGCGATCGGCCTGTCGGTCGACAATCTGCAAGTTTCCGGCGCAATCTCGTCCGGTCGGTTGGAAGAAGCGGATCTCGCCGCTGGCCTCTACGACGATGCGCGCATCGAGATTTTCCGCGCCAGCTGGCACGAGCCTTCGCAGCATCTCCTCATGCGCTCTGGCAGCATTGGCGAGGTTCGCCGCAACGGCACGGCGTTTTCAGCCGAGATCCGTGGCTTGGCGCATTATCTCCAACAGCCCAAAGGACGCCTCTTCCAATACGGTTGCGACGCCGATGTTGGAGACAAGCGTTGTGGCGTCTCGTTGGAACTCCCCGCGTTTCGCGGGACGGGGTCGATTCTGGAAGCTCGCAACGCGCGCCACTTCGCTGTCGCCGGCCTCTCTGCATTCGCCGCGGACTGGTTCACGCGAGGCCTTCTCACCTTCACTTCCGGTGCCGCGACCGACCAGGCGATCGAGGTCAAAGTGCATGCAATCATCGGCAGCGATGTCATGATCGAGCTGTGGTCCCCCGCGCGACTGCCGCTTGCGATCGGTCAGACGTTCACCGTGACCGCGGGATGCGACAAGCACCTCTCCACCTGCATCGGCAAATTCAATAATGCCGTCAACTTTCGCGGGTTCGCGCACATGCCCGGCAACGACTACATCACCAGTCTCGCCTCGGCTTGAATTGAAGGGCCAATCGATGTCGCCTCAACACGCGAAGCGGCCGACGGCCGAGGATGTCGTTCGTGTTGCGCGTGGCTGGATCGGCACGCCTTACCACCATCAGGCGAGCCTGCGTGGCGTCGGCACGGATTGCCTCGGTCTCGTGCGCGGAATCTGGCGCGATCTCTATCAGCGCGAGGCCGAGATGCCGCCCCGCTACACGCGCGACTGGGCCGAAGCATCCGGGCGCGAAACCATGCTGGAAGCGGCACGCCGCCATATGATCGAGAAGCAACTCGCCGATGCGGCGGCGGGCAATGTGGTCGTGTTTCGACTGCGCGACGGCGCCGTCGCCAAGCACGCGGGAGTTCTCACCGGCCTCGATACGATGATCCATGCGCAGGAAGGCGCACCCGCCGCGGAAGTCGTCCTGTGCCGCTGGTGGAAACGGCGGATCGCCGGTGTTTTCGCTTTTCCTGGAGTTGAGAGCTGATGGCCACTCTAGCATTTGCAGCCGCCGGCGCAGCCCTCGGCAGCGCTGTTTTGCCTGCAGGGTTGTCGGTGCTGGGCGCCACCATCAGCGGCGCGACGCTGGGCAGCCAGATCGGGGCGATGGCCGGTCATTTCGTTGACCAGTCGCTGTTTGGCGCTTCCGCCCAGACGCGTGTTTCGGAAGGGCCTCGGCTGCGTGATCTCCACGTCACGGCTTCCAGCGAAGGCGCCGCTATTCCGCGCGCCTACGGCCGGGTGCGCCTCGGTGGACAAGTGATCTGGGCGAGCGACTTCGAGGAGGAGGTGATTTCCACGACCTCGGGCGGGTCCGGCAAGGGCATGGGCGCAAGTGCTGCGCCGACGCAGTCGATCGAATATCGGTATTACGCTAATTTCGCGATTGCACTGTGCGAGGGCGAGATCGGAGGCTTAGGGCGCGTCTGGGCTGATGGGCAAGAGATCGACCTGTCGCTGATCGCGTATCGACTTTACAAAGGAACCGAAACCCAGCCACCCGATAGCCTCATCATTTCACGGCTCGGCAGCGGATTTACGCCTGCCTTCCGCGGTACCGCTTATGTCGTTTTCGAACGGCTCGCGCTCGCGCCGTATGGAAACCGCATACCGCAACTGTCGTTCGAGGTGCATCGTCCCGTCGAGCCTTTCGGCCAGCAGGTTCGCGGCGTCGTGCTGATTCCCGGATCGGGTGAGTTCGCACTCGCGACCGAGCCCGTTGCGCAAGTGTTCGGTGGCGGCCGCGCTCGAGCCGAGAACGTCCACACTCGGCAAGGCGGTTGCGACTGGAAGGTCGCGCTCGATCAGATGCAGGATACGTTGCCGAATGCGCATTCCGTCTCGCTAGTCGTGAGCTGGTTTGGCAGCGATCTGCGCGCAGGCTCATGTCGGCTGCTGCCGGGAGTGGAAGTTGCGGCCAAGGACACGGATCCGGTCGCCTGGAGCGTCGCGGGGTTGAGTCGCGAGGATGCCTATCTGGTAAGCCGCCGCGATGGCCGCGCCTCTTATGGCGGTACGCCCTCCGACGCCTCGGTCGTGCAGGCGATCCAGGATCTGAAAGCGCGCGGGCTCTTCGTCACCCTCAATCCCTTCGTCTTGATGGACGTGCCCGCCGGCAATGCGCTGCCCGACCCGTATGGTGGTGCCGCGCAGGCCCCCTATCCTTGGCGGGGACGCATCACCGTCCATCCGGCGGCCGGTCAACCCGGATCACCCGACAAGACGGCGGCCGCCGCCTCGCAAGTTGCGGCTTTCATTGGGACCGTGAGCCCGGCACATTTTTCCATTGCCGGTTCGTCCGTTGTCTATTCGGGACCGGACGAATGGTCCTACCGCCGCATGGTGCTGCATCACGCCTTTCTCGCCAAGGCTGCAGGGGGTGTCGGCGCGTTTCTCATCGGCTCGGAGTTGCGAGGGCTCACGACGGTTCGCGACGGCGTTTCGGGCTATCCTTTCGTCGCCGCGCTCGTCAGTCTTGCAGCCGATGTGAAAGCCATTCTGGGCGCCGGCAGCAAGGTCCTGTACTCCGCCGACTGGTCAGAATACTTCGGACACCAACCGGCGGATGGATCGGGTGACGTGCATTTTCACCTCGATCCCTTGTGGGCCTCCTCGGCCATCGACGCCATCGGCCTCGACCTCTACTGGCCGCTTTCCGACTGGCGCGACGGCAGCAGCCACCGCGATCGTCTCGACGGCGCCCGTTCGATCTACGACCTCGATTATCTTCGCGGCAATGTTGACGCCGGTGAGGGATTTGACTGGTATTACGCCAGCAGCGCCGACCGCGACGCGCAAGTCCGCTCGCCGATCAATGACGGACAAGGTAAGCCGTGGGTATTCCGCTACAAGGACTTGAAGTCCTGGTGGCTCAACCGTCACTACAATCGGCCCGGTGGCATAGAGCAGGCGATGCCTACGGCCTGGATACCGCAGTCCAAGCCCTTCTGGGTCATGGAGGTCGGTTGTCCCGCCGTCGATCGCGGCGCCAATCAGCCCAACGTGTTCGTCGATCCCAAGAGCGCTGAAAGCGCCGTTCCCTACTATTCGCGCGGCAACCGCGATGACCTCATTCAACGCCGCTATCTGCGCGCCTTCATCGAGGCCGTCGATCCGGAGCTCGGCTTCGGAGGCGCTGTCCGCAATCCGGTGTCGAGCGTCTACGGTGGACGCATGTTGTCCATCGATCGCATTCACGTCTACTGCTGGGATGCGCGGCCCTATCCCGCCTTTCCGTTCGATACCAAAACTTGGGGTGATGGAGACAACTGGCGTCTGGGCCACTGGCTGACCGGACGCCTCGCTAGCGGACCACTTGCCGAGACTGTCCAGCGTATTCTCGACGACTACGGCTTTGCCGATCACGAGACGGGCGGCCTTTCTGGCATCCTCCCGGGTTACGTCATCGACCGCGTGATGAGTGCACGCGATGCCTTGCAGCCGCTGGAGCTTGCGTATTTCATCGACACGCTTGAAACCGGCGGCCGCATCGTGTTTCGCCAGCGCGGCATGGAGCCGCCTGCAGCCGAGTTGTCGCTCGCCGATCTCGTCGAGACGAAGCCGTCCGCGCCACTGTTGTCGATCACCCGATCCCAGGAAACCGATCTCCCCGCGTCGCTCAAACTCAGTTTTCTTTCAGCTCCCGCGAACTATACGCAGGCTGTTGCCGAGGCGCGGCGGCTCGCTGGTGCAAGCGGACGCGTGGCCGAAGCCCAGGTGCCTGTCGTTATGGAGCCAGAAGCCGCGGCAGCGGTCGCCGAATCCTGGTTGTTCGAAGCTTGGTCGGCGCGCGAGCGGGCCATCTTTACGCTTCCGCCGAGCCTCATTGCCATCGAGCCGGGTGACGCCGTCCTGATCGGCAATGGAGATGCGAGCCGCCTGTTTCGAATCACCGAAATTGGCGACCGGGGCAGCCGCGAGTGTGCCGCGCGCAGTCTCGATCCCAACGTCTACGGCGCGCCACCTGCGCGACCGCGCGTGGTGCGGGAGACCGAGCCGGTCGAGATCGGACAACCGCTGGTGGAGTTGCTCGATCTACCGCGCCTGCGGGACGATGAAGCTCGTCCCGTTGGTTGGGTTGCCGCCCTGCAAGACCCTTGGCCGGGCGGCGTCGCGGTGCTGTCCTCGCCCGTCGAGGCCGGCTATCGGTTACGCGCGCTCGTCTCTGCACCGGCCGTCATCGGCGCCCTGCTCGAACCATTGCCGGCCGGCGCCACCAGCCGGTTCGATCGTGCGACCACGATGAGAATCTCTGTCGGCAATGCCCAATTGGTATCGGTCGAGCCTATTCATTTATTTGCTGGCCGCAATGCCGCCGCCGTCCGTAACATGGACGGAGAGTGGGAGGTCCTGCAATTCCTGAATGCAAGTCTGGTGTCCGCTGGTATCTACGAGCTGACGGGACTTTTGCGCGGCCAGGGGGGCAGCGAGCATGCGATGCGGCCGGCGGTGGCGGCCGGGGCGCCGTTCGTGCTGCTCGACGAGGCGATAGCCCGCATTGATCTCGGTGCCACTGAAATCGCGACGCCCATGTTCTGGCGCTTCGGACCCGCTACACGCGATATCGGTGCTCCCAGCTATGCAACGCGGACTTTCACGTTCAGGGGCGCGGGCCTGAAGCCGTTGGCGCCCTGCCACGTGCGTAGCCGCCGAAGCGACGGCGACGTGACGGTGTCCTGGGTTCGCCGGACGCGCGAAGGCGGCGACAATTGGGAAGCGGCCGAAGTGCCGCTGGGGGAAGCCGCGGAACTCTACGAACTCGACATCCTGGACGGCGCTGGCGCGCGGAAACGAACACTCGCAACGTCCGGTCCTGCCGCTGTCTACACCCAGAGCCAGCAGACCGCCGACTTCGGCACACCGGCCGCCGCTTACGACGTGCGCGTCTATCAGATTTCCAGCGTCTGGGGACGGGGCACTCCGGCCGCCGCAACCGTCTGAGCCCGCAATGAGCATCAAAAGGAGAACAGCGATGGCCGCACAGCCATGGCTTGACGAGGCTTGGCGCGAATTCGGCGAGCACGAGCGCACCGGTGCAGCCGGCAACCCGCGCATTCTCGCCTTCTACCGCGATGCCGGTCATCCCGGAATTGCGCGCGACGAGACCGCATGGTGCGCGGCCTTCGTGGGCGCTTGCCTTGCCCGATCCGGACTGCGCGGCACGGGGTCGCTGATGGCGCGTTCCTACCTCGATTGGGGCGAGCCAGCAGCGCTCGATCAACGGCTCGGCGCCGTCGCAGTCTTGAGCCGAGGCGCCGATCCGTCCCTCGGCCACGTCGGCTTCCTGCTCGCCGAGACGCCGCAATCGATCATTCTGCTCGGCGGCAACCAGGACGATTCCGTCTCCGTGGCCCGGTTCGAAAAGTCCCGGCTGCTGGGCCTGCGTTGGCCACCCGAAAAACTCGCCGCGACTAAGGTCCCCGCTACATCCCCCTCAGCCGCGTTCGAGGCCGCGCTTGCCCACGTCCTCGAAATGGAAGGCGGCTACGGTGACGATCCGGCAGATCCCGGGGGGCCGACCAACCACGGCATCACCCTGGCTGAGCTCGTCGCTTGGCGGCATTTGCGCCTCGACGAGTCCAATGCCGGTGCGCTGCAAGACGAGCTGAAGCGCATAACCGCCGATGAGGTCAGCGAGATTTACCTGCAGAATTATTGGCGCCCCTCCGGTGCGGACCGCCTGCCGGCCGGCCTCGACCTGATGCACTTCGATGCCGCGGTGAACCAGGGTGTCGGCACCGCGATCCGCCTTCTGCAACGCGCCGCCGATACATCACCCGACGGCGAGTTCGGACCGCTCACCGGGGCCGCCGTCGCCGCAGCGCCAATCCCGGCAATGCTAACGCGCTACGCCGACATGCGATGTGCCCGATACCGCACCCTGGCTGGATTTGCGCGCTTCGGCCGCGGTTGGTTCGCGCGTGTCGACAAGACCCTCGCCCGCAGCCTCGCCATCGCCGCCGTGCCGCCGTTTGACCCCTCCCAAGCGCCTCCAACCCGCCAGTCGGAGGCGCTTTCGTCCCCTCCGCAGAAAAGAGAGACATCGATGACCGAGACCCCCAAAGCCGCCCCCGCTTCCGCATCTGAGGCCATCCCACAGACCGATGCGATCGAGTCCAGTGCGAAATGGTGGGGCCAGTCGCTGACGCTCTGGGGCACGATGATCACCGCTCTTTCGACCGTGCTGCCCGCCCTCGCGCCCCTGTTCGGCTTCGAGATCACTGGCGAGACGGTGCGCCAGTTGGGTGGTCAGGCCGCGCAGACGATCCAGGCCCTGGTTGGCCTGGCGGGCACGATTATGGCAATCTACGGTCGTACGCGCGCGGTTTCCCCGCTCATGCGACGGTCGATCAGCCTCCGCCTCTAGCCCCGTGCAGAGGCAACGCAGTATGGGTTGAACCCGGTGCATTCATGCCGCGTTCACCTCGCGCGCCCTAGCTTGGGCAGCGAATTATCGCGGCCCTGACCGTTTGGTTTTCATGCTCCGAGTCGTCGCCAGCCTCGCCCTGCCGTTCATGCTCACGGTGACCCCGGTAGCGGTGGGAGGCGACGGCTGCATTGCCGATTGGTCGGTGGCCGCCAATATCGTGCGAGAGAAGGGGCTGGCAACCGTCGAGACCCTGTCTCAGCGAGCCAAGACGAAGCTCGTTGGCTCCATCGTCCAGACGATGCTGTGTCAGAGCCGCAGCGGCTACCATTACCGGATGGTCGTTCGTGCGCCCGACGGCCGCCTCCACACCGTCATCGTCGATGCCGCCAATCCGTTCGAGTGACCGGCCGAGCTTGCAAGCCGAGCGAATGCTAGGCCCGGCCACGACATGCCGCTATACTGCCGGCTGGATACGGAAGCTGTTACAACCCTGGAGCCCGGGATAAGCCAGTGCGCGCGCTCGTCGTCGAGGATGACAAGGACCTGAACCGCCAGCTCGTCGCTGCTCTGACCGACGCCGGGTTCGCCGTCGATTCCGCCGGCGACGGCGAGGAGGGGTATTTCCTCGGTGAAACTGAGCCTTACGACGTCGTCATCCTGGATATCGGGTTACCCAAGATGGACGGCATCTCCATCCTCGAGCAGTGGCGCCGTGCCGAGCGCAAGATGCCCGTCATCATCCTCACCGCCCGCGACCGCTGGAGCGACAAGGTTTCCGGCATGGACGCCGGCGCCGACGACTATCTGGCCAAGCCTTTCCACATGGAGGAGTTGCTGGCCCGCGTCCGTGCGCAGGTCCGCCGCGCCTCAGGACACGCGAAATCTGAGATCGAGTGCGGTCCGGTCCGCCTGGACACCAAAACTGCGCGCGTGACCTGCAACGGCCAGCCCGTCAAGCTGACGAGCCACGAGTACCGGCTGCTTGCCTACCTCATTCATCACAACGGCCGCGTGGTCTCGCGCACGGAACTCGTCGAACACCTGTACGATCAGGATTTCGACCGCGATTCTAATACGATCGAAGTATTCATAGGCCGCCTTCGCAAGAAGATCCCGGCGGACATCATCCAGACGGTGCGCGGTCTCGGCTACCGCATGAGCCTGGATGGCGATGCGAATTAACTCACTGGCCTTCCGCCTGTTCGCAACGTCGGCAGTCTGGACCTTTCTGGTGCTGCCGCTCGCCGGGTTCATCATCTACGGGCTCTACAGGGACGACGTCCAGACGAGCTTCGACGGCCAGTTGAAGAAGCTTGTCACGGCCATGACGGTCGACAGCATGACCCCGGCGGCGACCGAGCCCGTCGCCCCCACCAACCGCTACGAGCCGCTGTTCGAGGTCACGCATTCGGGCTGGTATTGGCAGATCAGGCCGGTCGATGGCACCAATGGTCCGCAGCTCGTCTCGGCCTCGCTTGCTACCGCGGTCCTGCCGTCTCCCTACGAGTTGAAGTATCCCTCCGACTCGACCGGCATGCGCTGGCGCAATGACGTCGGCCCGGCCGGCGAGCCGATCCGCATCGTCGAGCTGATCGACAGTCCCGGCTACGACACCGACGCCAACGGCCCGCGCTATTCGATTATCGTGGCCGGTCCGCTCACATGGCTTGAGGCGATGGTTGCGCATTTCCGCAACCGCTTGACGGTCGCGCTGGCGCTCGCGGGTCTCGGCCTGGCGGCAGTCAACCTGTTCCAGGTTCGCTTCGGCCTGCTGCCCCTTCGCAAGATCGAGCAGGGATTGGCTGCGATCCGCTCAGGCGGCGCCGAACGGCTCGAAGGCGAGTTGCCGGCCGAGATCGAGCCATTGCGAGACGAACTCAACGCGCTCATCAAATCGAACCAGGATATCGTCGACCGCGCCCGCACGCAGGTCGGTAACCTCGCTCATGCCTTGAAGACGCCGCTCGCCGTCATCGTCAACGAAGCGCGGGACGAGGACAACATGCTCGGCCGCAAGGTCGCCGAGCAGGCCGAGGTGATGCGGGATCAGGTCAACCTCTATCTCGACCGCGCTCGCATGGCGGCCCGTGCGGGTGTCATCGGCCGGGTTACGCCAGTCCTACCAGTCGCCGAGCCCCTTGTTCGCGTGTTGGAGCGCTTGAACAAGGACCGCGGCATCACGATCGAGGTGGCGTGCCCGGACGCCGCCGGTTTCCAGGGCGAAAAGCAGGATCTGGAGGAAATGCTCGGTAACCTCCTCGACAACGCCTGCAAGTGGGCCAGCCAATCAGTCTATCTCACGGTCTCCACGGGGCCTTCGCCAGAACGGCCGCAACTGAAGCGACTCTTCGTCCAGATCGACGATGACGGCCCGGGCCTTAGTGACGACCAGCGCAGGAAGCTCGGCAAGCGCGGCCTGCGGCTCGACGAGACCAAGCCGGGCTCCGGACTCGGCCTCTCGATCGTCTCGGATCTCGCCCAATCCTACGGCGGCGGCTTTCGCCTCGAAGCCTCATCGCACGGTGGGATCTCGGCCCGGCTCGAATTGCCCGCCGCGGCCGGCTGAGGAATTCGGCTAATCCGCAACACAGGGTCGAATTTCTGCCCGATTCACCATGGTATCCGATTGCTTGCTGCTTCGCCGAACGTTATCCGGCCACACATGCATCGAGTTGGAGCCCTCAACGTCGGCTCCCGAGCTTCAGGGGAACTCAATGCGCTTTACTCGCGCAATCGCCATCGTTCTCATTGCGATTTTGCTGGCTGCTTGCGCCAATAAGGAAGAGCAGGGCACGGCTGTCGGCGCCGTCGCCGGCGGCCTGCTCGGCAGTGCCATGGGGCGCGGAAATGGCAAGATAGCCGGCGCTCTCGTCGGCGCTGTCGCGGGCGGAATCGTCGGCAGCGCCATCGGCCGCTCGATGGACAACCAGGACCGCATCCTCGCTCAACGTGCTGAGCTGGACGCGTTCGAGCGCGGTCAATCGGGCCGGCCGGTCGCCTGGCGCAATCCCGAAAACGGCCGTTACGGCGAAGTCATTCCGAGCCAGCCTTACCGCCGCGGCGGCGCTGATTGCCGCGATTACACCCACAAGGTTTACATCGACGGTCAGCCCCAGGCGATGCGCGGCACAGCCTGCCGCAATCCCGACGGCACCTGGAGCAATGTCGGCTGATAGACCGCCGCTGGCGGGATGGACAACGGCGGGCGCTCGGCGACGGGCGCCCGTTTCTCGTTGACGACATCGCATGAGCGTAATTCGTCGCCGAAGCGTCAGCCGATCCTCCCTGCGCTCTCCGCCGCGACACTTCTGCCGCGTCCACAGGTAGGCCTTGTCACGCTGATCCGGCATCCTTATTCCAGGCGTTAAGTTATCCGGATGGAAACCCGATGCTATTGTGGGTTGCTTTGGCACTGCTGACCGCCGCGACCGTGGCCGCATTGACGCGACCGCTGATGAGGGACGTGACGGGACTGGGCCACCGCGAAGCCGACAGTGCCGTCTACCGCCATCAGCTCGAGGAAATCGAGGCCGATCGCTCCCGCGGTCTCATCGACGACAGCGAGGCCTCCGCTGCCCGCGCCGAGGTCGCCCGGCGTCTGATCCAGGCCGCCGAAACCGGTGCGGCACCCTCAGGCTCCAGTCCAAGTCCACCAGTCGCGTCCCACGGCCTCGATCGCCGCCTGCTGCTCGTTTGCGCTGGGCTCATCCCCCTTTTGGCCGTTGGTCTCTATCTCGCATTCGGATCGCCGGGTTCGCCGAGCCTGCCCTACGCCTCTCGCGTCAAGGACAATCCGCAGAAAGCTTCAGTGGCGGAGCTCATCGCCAAGGTCGAGGAACGCCTGCGCGATCACCCGGAAGACGGCCAGGGCTGGGATGCTATCGGCCCCGTGTATCTCGTCCAGCAGCGGTACGCTGAAGCCGCCGACGCCTTCAAGAAAGCGATCGCCCTCCTCGGTGAGACACCGAAACGCCTGCAAGGTTACGCCCAGGCCGCGATTTCCGCCGCCAACGGCATCGTCAAGGACGACGCCAAGCGCGCGCTCGAAACGCTCCTCGCTCGCGATGCCGATAACCTCGAGGCGCGTTTCTGGCTCGCCGTTGCCAAGGAGCAGGACGGCAAGCTTCTCGCGGCAGGCGAGGATTTGAAGTCCATGCTGCAAGCCGCGCCCGCGGATGCCCCCTGGCGTCCGGCTCTCGAAGAGCGTCTGCGTGACGTTGCCGACCGTCTCGGACCGATGGCCGGAGCCCCATTTGCAGCGGTCTTGCCAAAGGTCAAGGACGATTCCGGCTCCGGCATGCCCGATGCTGCTGCCGTCGCCAAGCTGTCTCCGCCGGAGCGTGCCGCGTTCATCGGGCGCATGGTTGATGGATTGTCGCAGCGCCTGAAGGCGGATGGCCGTGATCTGGCGGGGTGGCAGCAACTCGTCCGCGCCTATGTGGTTCTCGGCCGCAAGACCGATGCGGTCGCCGCCATTGCAGATGCCCGGCGTAACTTCGCCGGTGATGAAAAGGCGCTGGGCGAGATCGACGCGATGGTCCGCAGCCTCGGTCTCGGCAGTTGACGCGGGTTGGCCTGCATGGCTCGCCCGATTGGAGAGAACAACGATGACTCGCAAGCAGAAGCGGGCAACTTTGATTGGCGGCGGCGTCCTCGTCCTTTCGCTGGCCGCCATCCTCACGCTGTTCGCGCTCCGCGACACCATCGTCTTCTTCCACACCCCGAGCGACGTCGTTGAAAAGCACATCGCTCCCGGCCCGCGCTTCCGCCTCGGCGGTCTCGTCGCCCAAGGCTCGGTCAAGCGCGGTGAGGGGACCAAGATCGAATTCGCGGTAACCGACACGTTGCAGCAGATCCCGGTGCACTATCAGGGCGTGCTGCCGGATCTCTTTCGTGAAGGCCAGGGCGTTGTCGCGGAGGGCAAGCTGCTTCCAGGCGGCGTCTTCCAGGCCGACACCGTGCTTGCCAAGCATGACGAGAACTACATGCCACCCGAAGTTGCGAGCGCGCTGAAGGCGAAGGGTGTAAAGCTCGGCGAGGGCGCGACGCATCCGGGTGCCGCAGCCGCGGCCACCAAGCCGGCCAGCGTGCCCAAATAGTGTCGTTGCCAACTCAGCCAGGAGTTCGCCTTTGATCGTCGAGCTGGGCCATTTTGCTCTCATTCTCGCACTGCTCGTCGCTGTGGTCCAAACCACGGTCCCGGCCTGGGGCGTCCGGGTCGGCGATTCGCGGCTCATGGCGATTGGACAATCGGCGGCGCTGGTGCAACTCGCGCTGCTGACGGTCTCGTTCCTAGGGCTGACCTACGCTTACGTGACGTCCGACTTCTCGGTCGCCAACGTCGCGACCAACTCCCACAGCACCAAGCCGCTGATTTACAAGATCTCCGGCGTGTGGGGAAACCACGAGGGCTCGATGCTCCTGTGGGTGCTGATCCTCGCAGCCTTCGGCGCCGCCGTCGCGGCCTTCGGGGGGAACCTGCCCCTGCGGCTCAAGGCCCTCGTGCTGGCGGTGCAGGGCTCGATTGGTGTCGCCTTCTGCCTGTTTATCGTCATGACTTCGAACCCGTTCCTGCGCATCAACCCGGCTCCGTTCGACGGCAACGGCCTCAACCCGATTCTGCAGGACCCCGCGCTCGCGTTCCACCCGCCGTTCCTCTACGCCGGCTACGTCGGCTTCTCGATGGCCTTCTCTTTCGCCATCGCGGCCCTCATCGAAGGCCGCACCGATGCGGCTTGGGCGCGTTGGGTGCGGCCGTGGACGCTTGCCGCATGGATGTGTCTGACGCTCGGCATCGCGATGGGCTCCTGGTGGGCGTATTACGAGCTCGGCTGGGGCGGCTGGTGGTTCTGGGACCCTGTCGAGAACGCGTCCTTCATGCCCTGGCTGGCGGGTACGGCGCTGCTTCACTCGGCCCTGGTGATGGAAAAGCGTGAGGCGCTGAAGGTCTGGACGATCCTGCTCGCCATCCTGACGTTCTCGTTGTCGCTGATGGGCACATTCCTCGTGCGCTCCGGCGTCCTCACCTCGGTTCACGCCTTCGCCGTCGACCCCAGACGCGGCATCGTCATCCTCTCGATCATGGTGCTGTTCATAGGCGGTGGCTTGTCGCTGTTCGCCCTGCGCGCCCGCGACCTTCGTCAGGGCGGCCTGTTCTCGCCAATCAGCCGCGAGGGCGGCCTCGTCCTGAACAACGTGCTGCTGACGACCTGCTGCGCGACCGTTCTCGTCGGCACGCTCTATCCCTTGCTGCTCGAAGCGCTGACGGGCGCCAAGATCTCGGTGGGCGCGCCCTACTTCAACTCCACCTTCGTGCCGCTGATGGTGCCGCTATTGCTCGCCATGCCGTTCGGTCCCTTCCTGGCTTGGAAGCGCTCCGACATCACTGCGGTTGCGTCGCGCCTCACCGCGGCTGTGGTCATCGCACTCGCGGCCATCGCGCTCACATTCGCCGTCTACCGGCGCGGGCCGTGGCTGGCCCCGTTCGCCATCGCGCTCGGCGTTTTCATCATGGCCGGCGCTATCTCCGAAATCGCCTTCCGCGCCAAGATCGGGCAGGTCTCGTTCGAGGAAGCTCGGCGCCGCCTGTTCAATCTGCCCCGCTCGGTATTTGGCACCACACTCGCCCATTTCGGCCTCGGTCTCATGGTCGTCGGCATCACTGCGACCAGTGCTTGGCGGATCGAGGACATCCGCATCATGAAGCCGGGCGACACCGCCGAGATCGCCGGCTACGAGCTGACCTTCCGTGGCGTCTCGCCGGGTCGTGGCCCGAACTATCGCGAGACGAGCGGCCTCTTCGAGGTCAAGCGCAACGGCGTGCCGATTACCACGCTGAGGCCTGCCAAGCGCCTTTACGACGCTCCACCCATGCCGACGACCGAGGCCGGCATCCATCCCTCGTGGCGCGGCGACCTCTACACCGTCCTTGCCGATGAGCAGAAGGAAGGCGGCTATTCGATCCGCGTCTATTTCAATCCGCTCGTTCGCTTCATCTGGATCGGCGCCGTGATCATGTTCATCGGTGGTGGCATCTCACTGGCCGATCGGCGGCTGCGGGTCGGGGCCCCCGTCGCTTCGCGAGGGCGGCCGCTTGCGGCTCCGGCGGAATGATCGTCATGCTTTGGAGCCAACTCCGCCGCTTGTTGTCCGTCATGCTGATGGCTTTTGCCCTCGCCTCCGCCATGCCGGCCGCTCATGCTGTCGAGCCCGACGAGGTTCTCGCCGATCCTCAACTCGAGCTCCGCGCCCGCGATTTGTCCGCTGTGCTGCGCTGTCTCGTCTGTCAGAATCAGTCGATCGACGACAGCAACGCGCCCTTGGCCCGCGATTTACGGCTGCTCGTTCGCGAACGCCTGAAGGCGGGTGACACGGACGCCCAGGTTCGCGACTTCGTCGTCGCCCGGTATGGCGACTTTGTGCTGCTGAAGCCGCCGTTTTCAGTAACCACGCTGCTGCTCTGGATCGCGCCGTTACTGGCCTTGCTCGGCGCGATCGCATTGGCTTGGCGCACATTCGGCGATGCCAGCGAAGCGAAGCCCGCTCGCGCGGCGAGCCGTCCCCTGACGGCGGAGGAAGAAGCCAAGCTCAAGAAGCTGGTCGGGCCCGGTCGATCCTGATCCCTCGCCAATCGCGCTCAGCGGGTCGCGCCGGTCTCGATGAGTGCTCCTCGCGGCGTCCGTCTCAGCGTCCGCGGGCTAATCTAGCATCACCCTTCAGAAACAACTCGAGTTGCTGGGCAAATGCCGTCGCGCTGACTGCTGTATTCGCGACGGGGTCCGAACTGTAGCGGTGCACCACGCGGTCTCCCTCCAGCGCCACTCGGGAAATCACGTAGGTGCCGACGCCGATGCCGACCACTTCCGGCCCGTCCGCGCCATCGATCAGCAGCGGTGCACCCGAAGACGCCGCGCCTGTCGCGCAGTGATGCAAGAGCAGGTGCTCGGGGTTGGCGAACTCGCGTTCGATCATGGTCGCAGGTGCTGACGCGAACTCCCGCTTCACCGGGCACGGTCCCGAATCGGCCAGTTCTCCTAAGCCAAAGTCGCGATGAAAGCCGACCTGATAAACCCGCCCGGCCTTCGCGTTATCTCTGATCTCGTCGCCTGGACGGGGAGCGATCTTCAATCCGCCCGCCTTGCAAGCCGGCGCATCCAGCAGCACGAACGCCCAGTCGCTTGTCGCCGCGATCGGCGGCCGCAGGGTCAAGGGCCGATCTGAGGTGAGAAGGCCGCCTGCGCCTCCAGTCTCTGCAAGCGCGACCTGGGATTTGTTGTCTGCCATGCCCAGCCGAAACCAGAAATCGCTCAGGCGCGTTTGCGACTGGCCTTCCTTGCCGATCACGCAATGCCCAGCCGTTCCGATCACACGGTCGGACACGCAAAAAGCGGTACACACCTGCCGCGTCTGGGCGTTCACCAGCACGCCGATTTTGTCGCCGAGCGCTCGCAGCTTCGTCGGCAGAGGAACGCGTCCGTCGCTGCCGAACACGGCCGCCGTTGCCGGTTGAACGGCGAGTAGCGGCAGCAGCACGACTGCCGCAATCAATTTGAAAGTTATGGGGCGGCGCGCGCCTGTGCCGAACTGGCCGCGGGTCGGGTGCGCGATCCCGTCCCGAAATTGAACGCCGACGCTTTCATTACCAACTCTTAACATCGCCGAAATGAGGCTGTAATGCAGGACACGATAGACCTCATGGCAGCGGCACCCCGTGCCTTGGCTCATCGGAGGTCACTCTTCATGCTCTCGTCTCCCAATTCGTCGTCGTCAGCGAGCCGCACCGCCGCGGCTCCCGTTGCTGCCGAGGCAACTTCTGCGCCAGTCCGTGGATCGCTGGTGCGCCGCACCGTGCTCGGCCTCGCGATGGCGGCCAGCGTCCTCGCGCTTGGCTCGGTGCAATCCGTGCCGTTCGCGCAGGCTCAGAAGGCCCCTGAAGGCATGCAGATGCCCGGCCGCGCGCCGCTGACGTTCGCCGATATCGTCGAGAAGGTGAAACCTGCGGTGGTGAGCGTGGCCGTGACGGCCGCCGGCGAGGCCAAGGTCGCCTCAGCTCGCGGCGGCAAGAAGGGCGGCGGCCTCGAAGGCATGCCGGACCTGCCGGACGACCATCCGCTGAACGAGTTCTTCAAAAACCTGCCGAAGGAGTTCCGCGCACCGCAGCAGGCGCCGAAGACTCAGGCGCAGGGCTCCGGGTTCGTGATCTCGGCTGACGGCTACATCGTCACCAACAACCACGTCGTCGAGAACGCGACCAAGATCCAGGTCAGCTTCGACGAGCACAACAAGTTCGACGCGGATCTCATCGGCACCGACCCGCGCACCGACCTCGCGCTTTTGAAGATCAAGACGACCGGCAAGACTTTCCCGTTCGTCAAGTTTGCTGCGGACGGCCCTGGCCGCGTCGGCGACTGGGTCATCGCGGTCGGCAACCCGTTCGGCCTCGGCGGCACCGTGACGGCCGGCATCATTTCGGCCTTCGGCCGCGACATCGGCTCCGGCCCCTATGACTTCATGCAGATCGACGCCGCAGTGAACCAGGGCAACTCCGGCGGCCCGACCTTCAACCTCAATGGCGACGTGATCGGCGTCAACACGGCGATCTACAGCCCGTCGGGCGGCAACGTCGGCATCGCCTTCGCGATTCCTGCCCGTACGGCGACCGAGGTGATCGAGCAGCTGAAGTCGAAGCGGCACGGTCAGCCGCGGCTGGCTCGGCGTCAAGATCCAGAACATCGATGAGGACACTGCCTCCAGCCTCGGCCTCAACGAGCCCAAGGGCGCGCTGATTACCGAGATCACCCCGAACGGCCCGGCTCGTCCGGCTCGGGCCTGAAGGCCCAGGACGCGATCCTGCAGATCAATGACGCGAAAATCGCTGACAGCCGCGAGCTTGCCCGCAAGATTGCCGAATTCGCGCCCAACACCAACGTCGACGTCAAGGTCTGGCGCAACGGCAAGGAAGAGACCGTCAAGGTCAAGCTCGGCACCTTCCCCGGCAATAAGGATGAGGTCGCCAAGCTGGAGCGCGGCGGTCCCTCGACCGACAAGGTGACGGCGCTGGATCAGCTCGGCCTCTCGCTCGCTCCGGGCAAGGTCAAAGAAGGCGTTGCGATCGCCGAGGTCGAGCAGAGCTCGGACGCTTCGGAGAAGGGCCTCAAGGCCGGTGATGTGATCCTCGAGGTTGGCGGCACCGCCGTCGCCAGCGCGGAAGACGTCGCCGCCGGTATCCAGAAGGCCAAGGAAGCCGGCCGTAAGGCCGTGCTCCTCAAGGTCAAGTCGGGCGACCAGAACCGGTTCGTCGCGGTGCAGCTCAAGAAGGGCTGATCCGCTTCGTTGAAACTATCGGGGCGGGCTCCTCTTGACTGAGGGGCCCGCCTCGACGCATCGGGATGGGTGTGCCATATGACGGTCGAGAGCTTTCCCGAATATAGACCGCAGCCCGGCATTCCCATGCGCGTCCTGGTTATCGAAGACGACCGCGAGACAGCCTCCTTCCTGCAGAAGGCGCTGAAGGAGAGCGGCCACGCCGCCGACCTCGCCGGCGATGGCGAAACCGGTCTCGAACTGGCCCGCTCCGGCCCCTACGACGTGCTGATCGTCGATCGCATGCTGCCGCGCCTGGACGGATTGTCGGTGGTACGCGAG
Organism: uncultured Alphaproteobacteria bacterium; assembly: GCA_963847435.1. Classification (GTDB taxonomy): domain Bacteria; phylum Pseudomonadota; class Alphaproteobacteria; order Rhizobiales; family Hyphomicrobiaceae; genus CAWJZR01. The sequence continues at coordinate 241,663 of CAWJZR010000005.1, forward strand.
TTGCGCGGCACCGGGGACCGCACCCCCGTGCTGATCCTGTCCGCGCTGGGCGAGGTCGACGACCGCGTGAAGGGCCTGCGCGCCGGCGGTGACGACTATCTGACCAAGCCCTACGCCTACTCCGAGCTGCTGGCCCGCATCGAGGCGCTGTCCCGCCGCGCGCGCGCCCGAGGAGCATGAGACGCGCTACACCGTCGGCGATCTCGTTCTCGACCGCTTGTCGCACCGCGTTGCTCGGGCCGGCGAGCCGATCCCGTTGCAGCCGCGCGAATACCGCCTTCTCGAATACCTGATGAAGCACGCCGGGCAGGTGGTGACGCGCACCATGCTGCTCGAGAACGTGTGGGACTACCACTTCGACCCTCAGACCAATGTCATCGACGTCCACGTCTCGCGGCTGCGCTCCAAGATCGACAAAGGCTTCGAGCGAGCCGCTGCTGCACACCGTGCGCGGCGCCGGCTACATGATCCGGGATGGCGATGGCCCAGCCTGAGCCGCCAGCCGCCACTTCCACGATCGCCTTGGCCGCCAAGCCGCCCGCGCTGCAGCTCAAGACAACATTCCCCGGCGTGCTCACGCGTCTTGCCGCGACGACCACATTCCGCGTCGTCGCCTGGACCGTTGCCCTGTTCGTCATCGCGGCCGGCATCATCGTTTTTGTCCTCTTCCAGCAAACCAATGCGGTGCTGAGCGAGCAGGTTCTGGCCTCCTTGAAGGGTGACGCCCGCGCCATCATCGCCGAGGGCCGCGCCGGCGGCATTCCCGCCGTCATCGAGACGGTCAGTGCCCGCAGCCGCTCGCCCGGTCCCGCGCTCTATCTGCTGACCGACGGCGAAGGTCGCCGGCTCGCCGGCAATCTCGAAAAGGCGCCTCCCGAACTGGACGACCTGCCGCGCGGCGGGGTCTTCCGCTATGTGCCCATCCAGGGCCAAGCCGAACGGCTCGCCGTTGCGCTCAGGGTCGACGTCGCCGGCGGGGTCCGCCTATTGATCGGCCGTGACGTCGACGATCAGCGCGCCTACGCCTCCCGCATGCGGACCGCCTTCCTCGTCGGCTTCGGCCTCATCTCGCTGGCGGGTTTATCGGCCGCCTTCTTCATCAGCCGGACCGTGCTGCGCAGGATCGAAGCCATCAACGACACGAGCCGCTCGATCATGGCCGGCGACCTTTCGCGCCGCGTGCCTCTCACCGGCACCGGCGACGAGCTCGATGCGCTGGCCAGCAATCTCAACGCCATGCTCGATCGCATCGATGAGCTGATGCGCGCCATGCGCGAGGTCTCCGACAACATCGCCCATGATCTCAAGACGCCGCTCAACCGGCTGCGTAACCGCGCCGAAGCCGCGTTGCGTGACGACCGCGGCGGCGAGGGCTATCGCGAAGGCCTCGTCCAGACGATCGAGCGCGCCGACGATCTGATCAAGACTTTCAACGCGCTGTTGCTGATCGCGAAGCTCGAAGCCGGCGCCATCGAGAGCAATAAGACCGAGGTTGATCTCGGCGCGCTTGTTCGGGACGTGGCCGAGCTTTATGAGCCGGTCGCCGAGGAGCAGGGGCTGACGCTGGCGATCGAGGCCTCCGACGGCCCCCGAATTCGTGCTAACCGGGAACTGATCAGCCAAGCCGTGGCCAACCTCGTCGACAACGCGATCAAGTATTCGGGGGCGGGAAGCGGGGAGGCCTCGTCTGGGCCTCACATTCTCGTCCGCGTCTCTATTGGGACGAATGGCCCCGAAGTATCGGTGGCCGATCGCGGTCCCGGCATCCCATCCGACGACCGCGAGCGCGTGCTCAAGCGCTTTGTCCGCCTTGAAAAAAGCCGGACCCAGCCGGGCACGGGCCTTGGCCTCAGCCTCGTCGCTGCGGTGGCGCGGTTGCACAACGGCAGCATCCGCCTGGAAGACAATCAACCCGGCCTGCGCGTGGTGTTTGCTTTGCCGCAACGGCTGACCAACCCCTGACGCTAAGATGCGTCCGCATCTGCCAACGGCACGCCATCGGAGCGCGGCATGAACGACACTGCAATTCCATTCCATGAGCGGATACGCGAATGGCCCGTGGCTGCTCCCGGCGCCTCGCTCGATCGCGAGCTGGAAGCGCTTGCCGCTGCTGCGGCCGAGCACGCCGATTTGGCGCCGTTGCGCGGCATCCTCGGCAATGAGCCGGTTACAAAGTTGATCGCCGGCACGGTCAGCGGCTCACCCTATTTGCGCGGCCTCATGCAGCGGGACTATGGCCGGCTGCAGCGCATTCTCATGTCCTCGCCCGACCAACGTTTCGACGATTTGAAGGCCGAGTTGGCAGCCAATGCGGCCGCAGCGCAGACGTTGCCCGAGGCCATGAAGGCCTTGCGCGTCTTCAAGTCGGAAGCCGCTCTTCTGATCGCGCTGTGCGATCTCGCCGGCGTCTGGCCGGTCATGGAGGTGACGGCGCGCCTGACCGATTGCGCGGATCTGACGGTCCAGCAGGCCATCCGCTTCCTTTTCCGCATGGCCGTCGTCAAAGGCGATTGGAAGGCGCCCGATCCGCAGAACCCAGACATCGGCTCCGGCTACATCGTCCTGGCAATGGGTAAGCACGGCGCCTTCGAGCTGAACTACTCCTCCGATATCGATCTCATCGTGTTCTACGAGCCGGAGCGGCTGCGTCTGCGCGAAGGCCTGGAAGCGACGCCGTTCATGGTCCGCATCACCCGCGATCTCGTGCGGTTGATGGAGGAGCGCACCGGCGACGGCTACGTGTTCCGCACCGACCTGCGCCTGCGCCCGGACGCGGGCGCGACGCCGCTCGCGATTACGACGCCGGCCGCGCTCAACTACTACGAGGCCGTCGGCCAGAACTGGGAGCGCGCCGCCCTCATCAAGGCCCGAGCATGCGCTGGCGACATCGAGGCCGGCGAGAGCTTCCTCGCGGAGCTTTCGCCCTTCATCTGGCGCAAGTATCTCGACTTCGCGGCCATCGCCGACGTCCATGCCATGAAGCGCCAGATCCACGCCTATCGCGGTCTCGGCGGCATCGGCGTCGCCGGTCACAACGTCAAGCTTGGGCGCGGTGGCATACGCGAGATCGAGTTCTTCGCCCAGACGCAACAGATCATCGCCGGCGGCCGGCAGAAGGACTTGCGCGTCCGTCCGAACTCTCGAAGCCTTGCACCGGCTCGTCGAGCGCAAGTGGATCACCGAGGCGATCCGCAGCGATCTGGAAAGCGCTTACCTCTATCTCCGCCGCATCGAGCATCGCATTCAGATGGTCGCTGACGAGCAGACGCACGAGCTCCCCGAGGATGCTGCCAGCCTCGCCAACGTCGCCCGCTTCTCGGGATATGCGGACACCGACGCGTTTTCACGCGAACTGCTGCCGCATCTGGAAACCGTGCAGCGCCATTACTCCGTGCTGTTCGAGGACATGCCGGAACTCACCAGCGACGGCGTCAACATGATGTTCGCGGGCGAGTCGGACGACCCCGACACGATCGCCGCACTCGCCCAAATGGGCTATGCGCAGCCCTCTCAAGTGCTCGCAACTGTGCGTGGCTGGCATCACGGCCGGATGGCGGTGATGCGGTCGGCGCGAGCCCGAGAGCGTTTGACGGAGGTGCAGCCGCTGCTGATCCGCACCTTGGCCGAGACCGCGGAGCCCGATCGTGCGCTGGCCTGCTTCGACCGTTTCCTTGCCGAGTTGCCGGCAGGTGTGCAGCTCTTTTCTCTGCTGCGCGCTCACCCGGGTCTGCTGCGGCTGATTGCGGACATCATGGGAACGGCGCCGCGTCTGGCGCAGATCCTGTCTCGCCGCCGCCGCCTGCTTGATGCTGTTCTCGACCCGCGCACCTTCGCCGCGATGCCGTCTGCCGGCGAGCTCGATATCCTTATTTCCGCCGAGCTCGGGGCCGCGACCGACTTGCAGGAGTGCTTGGACCACGCCCGCGTCGTCGGCTCCGAGCAAGCCTTCCTGATCGGCGTCCGCGTACTCTCCGGCACCATCAACGCCAACCAGGCCGGCGGCGCTTACGCGCTTCTGGCGGAACGGCTGATCGCAGCTCTGCAATACGCGGTCGAGGTCGAGATGACGCGACAGCACGGCGAGGTCGCGAAAGGCGCCGTCGCCGTCATTGCCATGGGCAAGCTCGGTGGGCGCGAGATGACGGCGGCCTCCGACCTCGATCTCATTCTCGTCTACGATTTCGATCCCGAGACGCTGATGTCGTCGTCCGGGCAGCGGCCCTTGGCGCCGAGCCAGTATTATGCCCGTTTTACCCAGCGCCTTGTCTCGGCGCTGTCGGTGCCGACCACGGAAGGCACGCTTTATGAGGTCGACATGCGCCTCAGGCCGTCGGGTCAAAAGGGGCCGGTGGCAACTCAGTTGTCCAGTTTCATCCATTACCAGGCCAATGAGGCCTGGACCTGGGAGCACCTCGCGCTCACTCGCGCTCGCGTCGTTTCGGGGCCGCCCGAGATCACGGCGCGCGTCGAGGTTGCGATACGCGATGCACTGCTGAAACGGCGCGACCGCGATAAGATCGCCGCCGATGTGCGCGACATGCGTGCGCGGATCGCCAAGGAGAAGGGGACCGACGACATCTGGGATCTGAAGCAGGTGCGCGGGGGGCTCGTCGATCTCGAGTTCATCGCCCAGTACCTGCAACTCGTCCATGCCGCCGACAACCCCGCCGTGCTCGACCAGAACACGGTCGGCGCCTACCAGAAACTACAGGCAGCGGGGTACCTTTCCGAGCTTCACGCAGAAACCCTGATTCCCGCCGCGCGGCTGATAAACAATCTCACGCAGATCCTGCGGCTCTGCATCACCGAGCGCTTCGACCCGGCCACCGCGACGGCAGGCCTCAAGGAGCTTCTTGCGAGGGCGGGTGGTGCGCCGAGCTTCGCCGTGCTCGAGACGGAACTACGCCAGCGCCTCGCGGCCGTCGCCGCTCTCTTCCCCGAGATCGTCGCCTGAATTCCTGCCGATTTTGCAGCCCTCCCGCGACGGAACAGCAGATCCCCATGCGTTCAGTGGGCAAAGGCTGCAAATCCGGCATCTTTCGGCGCCGCCATCGACGGCCTCGATTGGCAACGTCGGGGAAAACGGGCAAAAGAGGCAAGAGCTTGAGCCATGCCGAGGTTGAACGTGGCCGCCAAGAGATTCGGGCCTGGGCCGGACAACCGGTTGGGTCCGGCACAGGAAGCAGCAGAGGACGCGACGCTGCTCGCCAAGGTCGTAGCAGGCGACGCGGCTGCGTTTCGCACCATCACCGAGCGCCACTTGAGCGCGGTGCTCGCACTCGCTCGCCGGATGCTGCGAGACGACGCCGAGGCCGAGGACATCGCGCAGGAAACGATGTTGCGGCTCTGGCGGTCGAGCTCGGGCATCGAGTTGGGCAACTACGGGCTGCGGCCATGGCTGCGCCGTGTCGCTTCAAACCTCTGTATCGACCGTACGCGATCCGGCAAACGGGTGAGTGTGGTGGAAGAGGTGCCGGAAGTGTCGCAGCCGGCCGACCAGATTACCAGCATCGAGATGCGGGAGGCCAGCGCCCGGGTCGATGCCGCGTTGAAGGCGCTTCCCGAGCGCCAACGCTTGGCGCTGGTGCTGTTCCATTTCGAAGGCCTGAGCCAGGTCGAGGTCGGCAGCTCGATGGGCATCAGTGACGAAGCAGTCGAATCTCTGCTCGCCCGTGCTCGACGTGCGTTGAAAGCCGAGTTGAAGGAAGAGTGGCGAAGCTTGATCGTCGATGACGGCTCGTGAGTCCCCACGTTCTGTCGCCTGTTGAACCAAGTAGACAAAAACTCGAAGACGAGAGACGGCAATGAAAACCAATGCAGCGCGGGGGCGTGAGATCGAGGCTTTGAGGGGGCTGCTGGAGACCTATGGCTCCGACCGTACGCGGTGGCCGGCGCGTGAGCGCTTGCGGTTTGCCAACCTCATCGCCCAGGATGCCCAAGCGCGAGCGATGATGACAGAAGCCGCCGCCCTCGACCGCTTGTTGGATATGGCGCCGCAGGTTTCGAGCGAACGCGAATTTGCGTTGGCTGCCCGCATCATCGCGGCTGCCATGGTGACGGAGCGGTCCGCCACATCCGCCGGGACTCCCGCAAATCAGGCTTCCTCACGCGGCAATGTGTTGGATCTCAACGCGGCGCGACAGCGCTCGGCGGGTGGCTTCTACCGCAGGCCGGTCCGCAAGGCCGGCTGGCAGGCCGCCGGTCTGATGGCCGCCTCCCTGATTATCGGCGTCATGGCAGGCGCCAGTGGGCTGCTCAATCCTTTCCCATCCTCGGGGAGCGTGATCGAGTCCCGAGATCGACGCCGGTCAACTGGCGCTCGGGGAGGATACGGCGGGCGAGGGGGATTGGCTATGACGTTCAAGGTTGCCGCCGCCGGCGTTACGCCGCCGGCGTGGCGCCGATGGGCGGTGCCTGGGCTCATCGGTTCGCTGATGCTGAACTTGGCACTGGTGGGCGCTTTCGCCGGCAGCGCCCTGGTCTCCCATCGCCATCCCGGCGGCCATGGGATGGCGCCGCCGGTCGAGCGCGGACTCGTCGCATTCGTGCGGACGTTACCATCCGATCGGGCCAAGACTCTGCTCATACCCTTTGAAACGGCCCGGCCCGAGCTGCGGGTGCAGCGCAAGCAGGTCAAGGATCGCCGTCGCGAAGCGTTCGATGCCTTGACTGCCGATAAACTCGACAGCGAGGCCCTGAAGGCTGCCTTGCAACGCGCCACGGAAGCGGAATTGAAGTTGCAGGCGTCGATTTCCGGCGTCTTCGTCGAAACCGCCTCGAAGCTCAGCCCGGCGGAGAGATTGGCCTACCGCGACTGGCGCGAACGCCAGGACGGACCCGCCGACCACCATCCGGCCGAGCCTAAGCGCTGAAATCTCGCGTCAGAAGCGCGCCGTCACGAAGCGCGTGCGCGTTCGAAAAAATCCGGCTGAACGGCGCGGTCGAGCACGGTGACGGCCTGCCATCCGGCCGGTCCGCGGCTGTCCGTATCGCCGGCACCCTCGATCAGGGTCAGTCCGTGCAGTTCCAGCAGCGTGCGCGCTAGGCATAGCGGCAGGTGGCCGGCGTCGCAATTTTTGAAAGGCGGCTCGCCTGTCACCCGCACGGCCAGGATGACCCGGCTGCCCTCGCACCGCGCTGTGACCGCCACCTGCCCGCGCTTTCCCGCCCGATGGCGCGCGGCTTCGAGCAGATTAACCAGGATCTGCCGGAGCATACGGCGGTCGCCAACGACCTCGGCCTCATCGACGCGGCTCAAGTCCTCCGAGCCGCCACCGCAAACCTCCCGCACCACCCCCGCAAGTTCGACGCTTTGACGCGGGCAGGGTTGCTCGACGCGCCCCATCAATTCGATCAGCGCCAGCGTATCCTCGGTCGACTTCAGCAGCTCCGAGCCGCTGTCGCGGATGTGCGCGAGGTACTCGCGATACCGGGCATTGCCGACGGGTCCGAGGATCTCTGCATCCATCATCTCCGAAAAGCCGATGATGGCGTTGAGCGGGGTGCGCAACTCGTGGCTGATGCGGGCCGTCAGGTCGGACCATGTTTCCAAGCCGGCGGCCGCCGCATGCAGGTCGAAACGCGACAGGTTTGGCGGCCGTGTCGCACCGGCGAGGTTCGGTGCTGGTGCCGATGCCGGTATTGCGTCCCTTGACGCCTCGTTGATGGACGCAGCGGATCCGCGTACACTTGATCCGTCGACATTCCATAGGCGCGTGGGTACCCATGCGAGCGTCATCATCGCAAGCCCGGACAGCATGGCGGCAAGACCCGAAGCGTCGGTACCGGCCCAATTGACGAGCAGCGCCAAGTGCACACCGCCGGCGATCCGGAGCCCACCGCGAATACCGATTTTCTTGACAGAGTTTAGCCAGTTGAGACCGAGGGCGCGATTGCGCTCAGCGGCGTCCGCGAGGTCAAATGATCCCCACGGATTGGCGGACGTTGTCCACGCCATCCCAGTCTCCCGGCGAATTGTAAGTAGCTTTGCCCCAAGCGACCGGAGCAGAACTCGTGTCCGAATCGCACCCTTAGAATGCTGGATCGGCAACTCACCTGTCGAGAGAGTTTAAATGTTCGAGGCGAAAAGATGGCCGCCTCTTAGGCCTCCAACGTCCTTGACACGATCTCGAAAACGTCTCTGGACAGATTGGGTGATTTGGCGACCTTGGTCAGGGCCTTGCGCGCGAGCCGTCGGCGTTCGGGCTCCAGCGTGCGCCAGCTGCGGAAGGCCGCCAACATGCGAGCCGCAATCTGCGGATTGAAGCCGTCGATCGCCAGAACCTGGTTGATGACGAACATGTAGCCGGCGCCATCCGGACGATTGAACTGCACCGGATTCATCAGGGCGAAGTTACCGACCAGTGCCCGCACCTTGTTCGGTGCCGTCAACGAGAACAAGGGATGCTTGGTCAGCGCCTCGACGTCTGTGAGGGCCGACGGCAGAGCCGACTGCGCTTGCGCCGAGAACCACATGTCGATGACGAGGTGATCGTCCTTCCAGCGGTCGTAGAAATGAGCGAGGGCTCGCTCACGGTCGGGCGTTGCCTCCTGTGCGAGATGAAAGAGTGCGAAGGCTTGGTCGGTCATGTTGGTCGCGTTGAAATAATGCGCCGCAAGCCGCTTTTGGTCGCCGCCAGTTCCGCGAGCCACCAACATCGCGAGGGCGCTGTTGCGAAGCGCGCGGCGACCAGCAGCGGTCGCGTCGGGCGAGAAAGTCTTGTCCCGACCCATCTCCCGATAAACCTGCTCCAGCTCATCGCCCAGCGTCGCGCCGATCACCTTGGCAAGCTGGCGGTGGGCGCGGAAAATCAATCCTGGATCGACATCGCGGGCGATATCGCGGGCGATGTCCGATTGGCTCGGTAGCCGCAGCAACTCGGCGCGGTAGGCAGGCTCGAGATCCGGATTACGCAGCGTGGCGCCGAGCGCCTTTGCGTACGACGCTCCACGGGTCGATCGCTTCCCGGCCGTCATCGCCTGGACGATCTGCACCAGCGTGCGGGTGGCGTAGGTGTTGGCCGCTTGCCAGCGATTGAAAAGGTCGCTGTCGTTCGCCATCAGAAACTCGAGGTCCCGGTCCGCGAGGCTCAATGTCAGGTTGACCGGCGCCGAGAAGCCGCGCAGCAGCGACGGTACCGGTCGCGATGGCACATCCGCGAAACGGAACGTCTGCGTTCGCTTGGTAATCTCGACTACGCCACCCGGGGGTTCGCGGCCGTCGTCGAGTTTCAAGGCAATATCCTGGCCGTTGGAGCCGACGAGGCCAAGCCGCAGCGGGATATGCAGCGGTTTCTTTTTCGGCGCATGCGGCGTCGGCGGCAGCACCTGCTCAACCGACAATTCGGCGGTCTTAGTCGCCCGGTCATAGCTCATGGAGCACACCAGCGTCGGCGTGCCCGCTTGCGAATACCAAGTGCGGAATTGGGTAAGGTCGCGCCCGCTTGCCTCCTCGAAGACAGCAATGAATTGCTCGACCGTGGCAGCCTCGCCGTCGTGGCGCTCGAAATAAAGATCCATGCCCTTGCGGAAGACATCGCCCCCCAGCAGCGTTTGGATCATCCGAACCAGCTCGGCGCCCTTCTCGTAGACCGTGGCCGTATAGAAGTTGTTGATCTCGATGTAGGTTTCCGGCCGGACCGGATGCGCCAGCGGTCCGCCGTCCTCCGGGAACTGGTGGGCGCGCAGTTGCCGCACGTCAGCGATGCGCTGCACCGTCGCCGACCGCTCGTCACCCGAGAATTCCTGGTCGCGGAAGACCGTCAGTCCCTCCTTCAGGCACAACTGGAACCAGTCGCGGCAAGTAATGCGATTGCCGGTCCAGTTGTGGAAGTATTCGTGTGCAACCACGCTCTCGATCGCTTCGAAATTGGCATCCGTCGCGGTATCGGGGCTCGCCAGGATCAACCGGTCGTTGAAGATGTTGAGGCCCTTGTTCTCCATCGCGCCCATGTTGAAGTCCGACACGGCAACGATGTTGAACACGTCGAGGTCGTACTCACGACCGAAGCGCCGTTCGTCCCAGGCCATCGAACGCTTCAGCGAATCCATCGCCCAGGCCGCGCGCGCCTCCTTGCCGTGCTCGACGTAGATGCGCAGATCGACCTCGCGGCCGGACATCGTCGTGAACGTTGACGCAATCGGCGACAAGTCGCCGCCGACCATCGCGAAAAGGTAACAGGGCTTCGGGTGCGGGTCCCGCCAGATTGCGTAATGCTTGCGGCCGCGGTCGCTGGTGCCGCGTTCGACCGGATTGCCGTTCGAAAGCAGGATCGGCGCCTCGTTCGGGTCGGCCTCGAGGCGCACGGTGTAGCGCGACAGAACGTCCGGCCGGTCGAGAAAATAAGTAATGCGGCGGAAGCCCTGCGCTTCGCACTGCGAGCAGTAAATTCCCCGCGAGCGGTAGATACCCTGCAGCGCCTTGTTCGACCCTGGGTTGACGAACGTCGTGATCGTCAGCGTGAACGGCTTCTCCGGAGGTTTGCGGATGACCAGCTCGGTTTCGGTGATCTCATAGTCTTTTGACTGCAACTCGGCCTTGTCCAACAGGATGGTGGCAAGCTCGAGATTTTCGCCGTTCAACCGGAGTGGACCGCCGTTTTCTGTCGACGCCGGGTTTCGCCGGATCTTCAATTTCGATCGAACGCGCGTGCGCGACGGATCGAGCGCGATGTCGAGATCGACTTTGTCGATCAGGTACGCTGGCGGGCAATAGTCCTTGAGCCGGATCGTCTGGGGGGTATCGGTTCTCATGGGACTATCCTAGGAGATCTCGGCATCAAAGGTCGATCTGCCTGTCGGCTGGGAAGTGAATGGGATGCCACGCGGTAGGGTATACTATCCGCGACCAAACTGTGCATCCGGGCATCCGGTAGTGTTGCCAGAGATTGGTTTACGAGACTGTACAACGTGTTCGCCCGGCATCCTGCGATCCGTAGTGCGAAGCCGTCATGATTTAACGCTGTCCGGTCTGTGCTCAGGACACCGATCACATGCAACTCCGACCGCACCGTGGCTGTTATCTGCGAGGTTGCCGGGATATAAGGGGCGGTGACTGTGGAAATCATCGTGTCCGTACACCAGCCTGATGGAATGTACTTGAGTGGCGCCGCCTTCGTCGCCATATCAACCAAGCCGTCATATTTCGGATTGTCTTTCGGGCGATCCTCGGGATCGCTCATATCCTTTATGGGTTACTCGCAGGCTGTAGCGAGCCAAGGTCTCGTATAACGATTGGCGTTCGGAGAAGACCATGCGCGTGCTGTTGGGTTTCGGGTTGCTGGCCGCCGGCGTCTTGTTCGGCGCCCAGATCTATCGACAGCCGGAAGATCCCTTCGCCCGCGTCCAGGTCACTTCCGCGCCCGCAAGGGCACAGCCGCCAGCGGCTGAGGCCCAGAAGGGCGCTACCCTCGCGCCCGATCGCACATTCTCCCCGCGGCTTCCAGCGTTTGCGACCGAGGTGGTTGCTCCGCGCGCCGCCTCTCCCGTTGGCCAGCCTGCCGAGATTGCCAGTGCACCCATCTCGGCGGCGCCATCGGCCCCGGCACCCTTCGGCCGTTGCGCCGGTCGCGGTGCCCGCGGCTCAACCCGCGGTCACGTCTTGGCCCGTGGTGGTCAGCGTCGATGCCGGCAGCATTTCCGGCCAAAAGCGCGCTGCTAAACCGGGTGACGATGCGGCGCGCCGCGAGCTCGTGCGCAGCCTGCAAACCGAGATGCGGCGGGTCGGATGCTATGAAGGCGAGTTGTCTGGCCAGTGGACGCCCGGCACCAAACGCGCGTTGGGCGCCTTTGTCGCGCGTTTGAACGCGAGCCTGCCTGTCGAGGAGCCGGATTACATTCTTCTCGCACTTGCGCGCAGCCAAACGGCCAGCGTTTGCGGGAAGGGATGCCCCGCGGATCAGGGCCTCGCCGACGACGGCCGCTGCGTCCCGAAGGCTATTCTTGCCCAGCAAGCCGCTCGCAAGGGCAAGCCTGCGGAGCGTCCGGCGGTTGTGGCCGCGCCCCGTACCTCGCCAGCGGTCGCGGAGGCGCCGTCTCTGTTGTCGTTCAGCCGGCCGCTATACAACCGCTTCCCGGCCGCATGGCCGTCGGCGCTCCAGCGGATACTCCGACAACCTCAGGGTCCGTCGTGGTGACTCCGAGCGCCGGTGCTCCCGAAGCTGCCCCCGAAACCCCTTTGCCTTCTGCAACGGTTGCTATGCCGCGGCCGGCGGAAGCCAAAAAGCCCAGGGAAGCCAAAGAGCCGCCCCGGGAGCGTCCACATTTGCGGTCGACGTCGGGAACCCGCGCCGTGGTCGATATCTTCACCAATCCGCTGGGCCGGAACTAAGTTTTCGATCGCTCATATTCGACAAACAAAGGCCGCGTCCTGGTTCTGGACGCGGCCTTCGTCTTTTGGTTTCACCGTTTGACCCCAAAGGACGTTCAGCGGTTGCCTTTCGGCGAGAGAGCATAGCGCGCCCAGTCCGGATAGGCCTTGTAGCTGCCGCCGGGATCGACATCCTCGGCGCGGGCGCGATCGTAGGACTTCGGAATCCCGGCGATGACCGACGGCGGCGCGACACCGCACGTGACCGTGCCGATCTTCGTAACAGCCCTTGCGAGCGCGATAAGCGTCGGCGGGTTGGGCAGAAATGCCGATGACCGCCGCGACGGCCAGGGCTGAGAGCAGAGTGCGCATCGGATTGGTCCTCATCTAATTCTTGCGCCCGGCCGGAGGCAGTGGGCCAGCCGCTTGACCTCTATATTGGATGGCTTTGCTGATCGTCCTATCCCCCACGATACAGCACATTCGACGCACCGGCGGCCCCAGGTATGCAATCCCAGGTATGCAATGTGGCGATTGCCGCGCTGTCGCAGCGGCGCTTTGTTTCTATTCTAAGCTGGGGACTCAGAGTTGGTTCCGGCCAGCGTCACGGTTCTGCCCGTTAAATATAACGGCGCCGGTGTCGGGAAGCCTGGCACTGCGCCGTCCTCGTAGAAGCGCCACGCAAGGAGTGCGGCATGCAATACGCAATTCTCTGTTACCACCGTGAGGACGTCGTCTGCGCCTGGAGCAAGGAGGAGGACGACGCGGTGATGGCCAAGCTCGCGGTCGTTCAGGAAAAGCTCGTGCGGCAAGGCAAGCTCGGTCCGGTCGCGCGCCTGATGCCAACGACGGCCGCCACCACGCTGCGCAAGGATCGCGACCCGCCCCTCGTCATTGATGGGCCGTTTGCGGAGACCAAGGAGCAATTGCTCGGCTTCTACGTCCTCGATTGTGCGGACCTGGAGGAAGTGCTCGAGATCGCCCGCGAACTCGGCCAGGCCAACCCGGGCGGCTCCTACGAAATCCGTCCCATCGCCATGCTTTGGCCCGGGGGCCAATCCGCGTGACCCATCTTGCCTCCATCGAGACGACGCTCACAGCAGCCCGGCCGCAGGCGATGGCGGCGCTGCTGCGCTATTTCCGCGATCTCGACCTGGCCGAAGAAGCGGTGCAGGAGGCCTGTCTGAGGGCACTGAAGACATGGCCGCAGAACGGACCACCGCGCGATCCAGCGGCATGGCTCATTTTCGTCGGCCGCAACGTCGCAATCGATACGACGCGCCGCCGTCGCAAGCAGGTGCCACTCGATCACGAGCCGGAGCCGGCGGACGCGGACGACGCCGAGACTGTGCTGGCGGAACGGCTGGACGACGCGGACTATCGTGATGATATCCTTCGTCTCTTGTTCATTTGTTGCCACCCGGAATTGCCCGCCAACCAGCAGGTTGCGCTAGCGCTGCGCATCGTCTCCGGGTTGACGGTCAAGGAGATCGCTCGCGCCTTTCTGGTCGGCGAAAGTGCCATGGAGCAGCGCATCACCCGCGCCAAGCGGCGGGTCGCGGCCGCGAGCGTGGCCTTCGAGGCCCCCGGTGCCGTGGAGCGCTCAGAGCGCCTCGCCGCGGTCGCTGCCATGCTCTACCTGCTGTTCAACGAGGGCTACGTCGCGACCGGGGGCGAGGCTCACCTCAAGACACCGCTGTGCGAGGAGGCCATCCGTCTCGCGCGCCTCCTGCTACGTCTTTTTCCGACCGAGCCCGAGATCATGGGGTTGACGGCGCTCATGCTGCTGCAGCATGCCCGCGCCCCGGCCCGCCTCGATCCGGACGGTGCGATCATCCTGCTCGAAGACCAGGATCGCGGGCGCTGGGACAGCCGCCTGATCGCGGAGGGAGTGGCATTACTCGACAAGGCGATCCGGCACGCACGACCAGGCCCCTATCAAGTCCAGGCAGCCATCGCCGCCTTGCACGATCGCGCGGCAGCTCCCGATGCGACCGATTGGGCGCAGATCGAGCTGCTCTATGGCACCCTGGAGCAGATGACGCCGTCGCCGGTGATCACGCTCAATCGCGCCGTCGCTGCATCGAAGGTGCGCGGGCCGGCCTCGGCGCTAGCGATGATCGAGCCTCTGGCCTCGCCGCTGGCGAACTACTTCTACTTCCACGGCGTGCGCGGGGCATTTCTGCTCCAGCTCGGTCGCAGCAAGGAGGCGCGCGAATCCTTCGACCGCGCTATCAGCACGGCGAATACACCGGCTGAAGCGGCTCATATCCGCTTGCATCTCGATCGCCTGATGGATCGCGGCACGGCTTCTCCGTGAAAAATTCAAGAGCTATGTCGGCGGCGGGCCTTCAACCTCGTCCTTGAGGCTCGAACGATAAAATCGGAGGCGACCCCAATGAGTCCGGAGGACAGTTCGTCGAAGAGCGGGGGCATCGAGATCGCCATCGCGCGCCACATCGAAGCGCCTCCCGAGCAGGTGTTCGACGCCTGGTTGGATCAAGGGTCGGTCGGGCGCTGGCTATTTGCAACGCCGGGCGGCGTGATGAAACGCGTGTCGACCGAACCCCACGTCGGCGGCGGCTTCGTCATCAGCGAGGATCGCGAAGGTCAGGTTGCCGAGCACGTCGGCACTTACCTCGAGATCGATCGGCCAAGGCGGCTTGCTTTCGAATTTGCGGCCGATCCAAATGAAAAGCCGGTCCGCGTGACGGTGGTCTTCGTCCCTGAGGCGGGCGCGACCGACGTCACGCTCACGCAAGAGGTGCCGGCGAAATGGGTGGAGTTTGCCGAGCGTGGCCGTGAGGGCTGGACAGCGATCCTGGCCGGGCTGGCGCGCGTCGTCGAAACGGCACAATCCAAAGCGCTAAATCCGCAGCGAAAGGAGCCGGCCATGAGCATCAATCCGTACATTTTCTACGATGGCAATTGCGAAGAGGCTTTCAAATTCTACGAACGCGCTCTCGGCGGCAAAATCCTCATGATGCTTCCGCATTCCGAGACCCCGGCCGCCGATCACGTCCCCAAGGAATGGGGCCCCAAAATCATTCACGCGCGGATGAAGATCGGCGATGTCTATCTAATGGCCTCCGACGCACCCCCAGGCCATTTCAAGAAGCCGCAGGGCTTCAGTGTCAACATCAGCGTCGACACACCGGCTGAAGCGGAGCGCGTGTTCACAGCTCTTTCGGAAGGCGGCAGCATCAATATGCCGATCGGTTCAACATTTTTTGCCGAACGCTTCGGAATGCTGGTCGATCGGTTTGGCATTCCTTGGATGATTAATTGCGAAAAACCCGTTTGAGCAGCAGATAAAACCAAGGGAGAAAACATCTAATGCCCGAAGCGAAAGAGCCGCCCGCCGTGCTGCCCGTCGAGCCATTCGTCCTGTCCCGGACGTTCGATGCCCCCCGCGATGTCGTGTTCAAGGCATTCACCGATGCCGAGCGCATGAGGCAATGGTGGGGACCGAAAGGCGTGACCGTTATATCTTCGAAAATGGACCTGCGTCCGGGCGGCACTTATCATTACGGGATGAGGACGCCGGACGGAAAGGAGATGTGGGGTCGGTTCGTCTATCGCGAGATTATCCCGCCCGAACGGATCGTCTTTGTGAATTCATTCTCCGATCCGGAAGGCGGCATCACGCGGCATCCGATGGCGCCAACATGGCCGCTCGAAATGTTGTCGATGTTTCGCTTCTCCGAAAAAGACGGCCGCACCACGTTCACTATCGAGTGGTCGCCGATCGATGCCGACGAGACGGCACGGAAAACGTTCGCCGCTGGTCATCAGAGCATGAAGGGCGGTTGCGACCGGCACTTCGGACCAGCTCGAAGCCTATCTGGCAAAGGCATCGTGAGGCGCTGGTTTCCCAACCAAGAGAAAGTGAACACAATGGCAAAAGTCGCTGCGCAAAAAATCACGCCGTTTCTATGGTTCGACAAAGAGGCAGAAGAAGCCGTCAACTTGTATGTCTCGATTTTTAAGAATGCCAAGATCAATGGCTTGTCCCGCTACACCGAGTCCGGACCCGGACCGGCCGGGTCGGTGATGACCATCAGTTTTCGCTTGGATGGCTGTGAATTCGTGGCGCTGAACGGCGGGCCGCATTACAAGATCACGCCGGGCGTTTCGTTTGTCGTCAACTGCGAGACGCAGGAGGAGGTTGACCATTTCTGGGAGGCGCTCTCGGAGGGCGGCAAGAAACAGCAGTGCGGCTGGTTGCAGGACAGATTTCGGCGTGTCCTGGCAGATCGTTCCGACCCTCATCGGCGAGTTGATGACAAGCGGCGACGCCAGACGGCAAGGCAATCTGATGAAGGCGATTTTTCAAATGACCAAGCCGGACATTGCCGCAATGAAAGAGGCGTACGAAGGCTAAGGGCGCCGGAACCCGAGGAGGATGGGGATATGATCAAGAAGCTTGCAATCGTGCTGGGACTGTTGGTCGTGGCAGTGGGCGCCATCGTCGCCTACGCGTCGACCCGGCCCGATAACTTCAGCATCGCGCGCTCGGCCACGATCAAGGCGCCGCCGGACAAGATTTACGGCATCATCAGCGATTTCCGCCAATGGCCGAACTGGTCGCCCTGGCAGAAGCTCGACCCTGGGATGAAGACGACGGTGAGCGGTCCGGCAACCGGCAAGGGTGCCGTCTCGACGTGGGACGGCAACAGCAACGTCGGCGCTGGGCGCACCGAGATTACGGATGTTTCCCCGCCGAACCGGATCACGATGAAGCTCGATATGCTGCGCCCGATGGCGGCCCAGAACCGTGTTGACTACACATTGGAGCCCAAGGGCGACGCGACGGCCGTCACTTGGGCGATGTCCGGGGCGACGCCGCTGCTCGGCAAGGTGTTCGGCCTCTTCGTCGATTGCGACAAGATGGTGGGCAAGGATTTCGAGGAGGGACTGGCGAACTTGAAAGCCCTCGCGGAAAAGTAGGCACGAGGATCGGGCCGCGTTCGCAGCTGATGCCTCACCGGCCCGATCCGCACATGAGGCGGAACCCTATAGGCCTACCCGGCGTCACGCGTTGGCTTTGCGGCTGGAGTACATCTCCGACTGTGCTAGAGTGTCGCAGACGCAGTGGTAACGCTCTAAGAGGTGCTTAATGCAGTTCACGGTGGGCTTCCGCATCGATGGCAAATCCGGCCATCTCGTGGTCGCGGGTGACGACGCCCTGGTCGCGGCGACCAAGGTCAAGAACCGGCATCCCCATGCGTTCATAACCTATGTGCGTCCGCAAAATCGTCGCGGCGACGCGCGCCATCCTGCGCAGAGTTACCCATCGGCGCCGCGTGAGGCGTACAGGGCAACTCGCGAAAGGACAGGTGGCCATGGGTCGGTTCGGCATCCCGCAATCTTCCACGTCACGCGGGGATGCACCCGTGCCCATCAATTGGAGGCGGGGCTTGTTGCGCGTCTGGATGGTCCTCTCGGCAGGGTGGGTGATGGGCTGGGCGATATATCTCATCATCGATGGGCTGCAGGGCGGCCTGCCGACCAATCATCACTTGGCGGTCATACCAGTTGTGCTGTTGGGACCGCCCATCGCGCTGCTGCTGTTCGGGACTCGCTACGGGGTGGGCCTTCCGAGGGTTCAACGTCGATAACGGGATGCGGCGGCAATAGGGCCGCCAACGACGTCTCGACTCATGCCAAGTTACGCAAGCGGGCCGAATCCAAGGGAATCGGCCAGTTCTTTTTGCGTTGGCAGCCTGGCTCCCACATTCGGCCCTTTTGTCGAGCAAAATTGCACGCGTTAGCGTATGCCTGCTGACAAAAGGTGTGGATTTTTGCATCGCGTGGCCTGGGCGCTCTGGCGAAATCACTGTTCACGAGGCTAGTGAAGTCCTTCATCGCAAAATAATGCGCTTTCGTGCGCGCAGGGGCTGGAGACCATTGATGCTGGGCAGGGGTCAGAGAGCGTTCGTCGGTGCGGTAGTGGTCATGACGGTCGCATCCGGATTGGCCGCAGCAGAGGAGCAATCGCCTCCGGCCACTCAGCCTCCGGCCGCCCAAGAAGCGGCAGCGCCACAGCAGCCAACCGCGCCTCAAGACACGGCGGCGCAACAGGCTGCGACGCCTGCCTCTGACGGGAAGTCAGCGCCACCTGCCATCCAGCCGGAGAGTTCGCCGCCAAGTCAGCAGCAAGGCGTCGTCGCCCACGTCGATCCATCGCCTGCCGCTGAAGCCCCGCCTGTCAACCCCTCAGAACCCGATCCGCTGACACCGGCCGAGGTCGTCACGCCGCCACCTGCAGCCCCTGGCGCGGCTCCGGCCGCTGCTGTCGCACAAAAGCCGGCCGCAGAATTGAACCCGGTCATCGTCGAAGCGCGCCGGAAGCTTGCCGCCGAAGCCAAGGCCGGCAATGCGGGCGAACGCGACGATCGCGCGGGTCTCGCCGCCTTCTACGAAGCTCGCGCGGGCGAACCCGTGTGGGCCGGTGCCGACGGTTTCACGCAGCGCGCCAAGCAGGCCATGGACGAGATCAGGCGCGCCGACCAGTGGGGCTTGAACCCGTCAGCCTTCGCGCTGCCGGAGGCGGCCGCCGCCGGCGCATCCGCGGAAGCGCTCGCCGACGTCGAGATCAAGGTCGGCCTCGCCGTTCTCAAATACGCCCGGCACGCGCGCGGTGGGCGGCTCGACCCGAACGCGATCAGCCGGATCATCGACCAAAAGCCGCAGGTCTACGATCCGCGCTCGGTCATGGATGCGATTGCGGCATACGACGGCGCAGACGCTTATCTGCGCAGCCTGCATCCCAAGCACCCCCAATTCGAGAAACTGCGTCAGGCCCTGCTGGCCGCGCGTCGCGACGGCGAGGCCGGGGCCGACGCCGCTGACATCAAGAAGGGGTCCGCGAAGCTGGGCAAGTCCGAGTCGACGCAGCGCATCCTGGTCAACATGGAGCGTTGGCGCTGGCTGCCAGACAACCTCGGCTCGTTCTACGTCTGGGACAGTGTCCCGGAGCAGATGACGCGGGTGTACAAGGGCGATCAGGTCGTGCTGTCGGAAAAGATCGTCGTCGGCAAGCCGACGTCACCAACGTTCCTGTTCTCGGCTGATATGCAGTACGTGATCTTCCATCCGTCCTGGGGCGTCCCGGCCGGCATCAAAAGCTTTGAGCTCGCGCCGCTGCTGAGGAAGTATTCGGATGGTGGCGGTTTCTGGATCTTCAAGAGCACCGGAGCTTCTGACGTCCTGAGGGCACAGAAGCTGACGATGACGCGCAACGGCGTGCCGGTCGACCCGGATTCGGTCGATTGGAAGAGCGCGGATATTTCGCAGTACCACTTCGAGCAGGCGGCGGGCGCGACGAACGTGCTGGGCGTGGTCAAGTTCCGCTTTCCCAACAAGTACGACATCTACATGCACGATACGCCGGAGCGGCACCTGTTTGGTGGCTCGATCCGGGCGTTCAGCCACGGCTGCATGCGCGTTCAGAACCCCGTGCACTTGGCCGAGGTGCTGCTTGCGCACGACAAGGGCTGGTCTGCCGAGAAGGTGCGCGGCTTTGTCTCTCACGGCGGTGCCGGCGAGGTTAAGCTCGACAAGCCTATCCCGGTCCACATCACCTACTTCACGGCGACCGTCGACGATGCCGGCAAGGTCAACTACCACTCCGATATTTATGGGCTCGATGGTCGAATCGCATCCGCCCTCGAGGGCCGGCAGGTCCACATCGCCGCGACGGCGGCACCGGTGAGCACGCAAAAAGTCAGTGCGGACTTGGCCGACACGCCTTCTTCCGGCACCGTCCAACGCAAACCGCGACCCGCTCGCGCAGTGGCTGCCGCGGCCACGACCGAGGACGGCGCTCCTATCGCGAAGCCCGCGAAGGAAAAGAAGTACGGCTACCGCTCCGCGAAAAAAGATAAGAAGGCCGCCGAGCCCAAGTCCACCAGCATCTTCGATTGGTGAGAGAGGCATTCACGGCAACAAAAACGGCAGGGGAGCACCCTGCCGTTTTTGTTTTCCGAATACGGGCAACCTTTCAGAAAGGGTTCCAGCTCGGGGCGCGTGTAAACCGGACATAGCCGATGTTGGCGCCTACTCTCAGGCCCAGGCCGGTTCGGATCGGCGCCATGATGACGTCGCCGCCTGTGAGTAGCGTCATGCCGACGCCGCCGATCACGTAAGCGGACCCGTCGACGCCGGTGAAGTGGCGGAAAATGTCGGCTGGCTCCTTCAATCTGTAGATCAGGAAAAGAGTGCGCGAGCCAGCGGCGCCGAAGTCGTAACCGAGCGACGGCCCATGCCAGTAGACCGGCATCGTCCCGCCCGCTCGGAGGTAGAGCGTGCCGGAGCCGTAACGCAGACCGGCCAGAAAGGCGCCGCCGCCCTCTTGTCCCAGCACGTAGGCCGTCGGCCGGCCGGATTCACTGAAAGTGTGCTCGAGCACGGTCGCGAGATTGGTCGACGCGGTGCCGAAGAAGCCGCGCGTGGCATCGCGGATTTCCTCGATGGTGTAGCCTTCCTCCGGCGGGACGAAGGTTCCCGGCGGCGGAAGCGCAAGTGGCGTCCCTGGAGGAGCCGCGGCGGTGGCTTCGGGGTGCTGTGCGGTGGTCGTCGACCACGACGGCGAGGACGGCGCCTTGGGAGCCGCTGGCGGCTTCGGTGAGGGCACCGGCGCCGGAGGCGCGGCTGCAACCTTGGGCGCGACCGGTGGCGCGGGCTTGGGTGCCGCCTGAGCGGGAGCAGGGGGCGTGGCGGGTGCCGGGGCCGCGGGGGGCGCTGGCGACGGATGCGCGGCCGGCGGCTGCGGTTTAGCCTCGGGCGCCGGCGCTGCCGCGACCGGAGTTTCGCCGGCCTTGGGCGCGGTTGGACCGCCAAGCTCGGCGTCGATCTTGCCGATGAGATAGGCCGACTTCGCCTTCATGACCGCAAGCAATTCGAGGCTCGCAGCCTTGAGCTCGTCGAGCTTGGCGCAATCCGGCTCTTTGCCCGGAGCGGGCTGGCCGAGCGTGTCGAGCTTGGCGAGCAACTCGTTGGACGTCGCGTCGAAGCTCGAAAGCCGCGCGTCGCTCAGGTAGTCGCGCGCCATTTCGTCGTCCTCGGCGTCGCCCCAACCCTTCTTCTCCTTCAGTTTGCGAAGCCTGGCTTGGAGCTTGGGCGCATTCTCTAGGTTGAACGCGCGCAATTTGGCGCCCGCGTCATCGACGACCTTCGCGAAGTCGTCGGCGGTGCAAGGTGCGGCGCTCGACGGACTGGCTGCGGCAAGAGCGAGGCCGGCCAGGGCAAGGCGGAGGAAAGTCCACATATGTGCGTGACCTCGATCGTCTAGCGGGGCAGTTCCGGCATCCGTAACAGCAGATTATGGCGTTGCTCGCCCGACTTCTGACATCGGTAAGGCGGCCGTCATTGTTTGTCGGGCTTTGATAGGCCGCTGACGCCAACCTCGCAAAGACTTCGGCCGGACGGCACCTCAAGAGTGCCAGGCCAGGCCGATGATCGACGAGCAATAACGGTTGGCAGCGGGTCAGTCGACCGTGCGAACGACGCTCGATGTCGGACGATCCACGGAAATGGGACCTTTGAATTCGGCCAGGGCCGCCTGGTCGAATTCGGGGATCGTCGCCGCCGGCGCCTTGGCCTTCATGTGCACGACCTTGTAGCCCTTCGCCTTGAGCTGGTTGAGCAGGTCCGGCATGGCCTTGCGCGTCGCCTGCTGGAAGTCGTGCATCAGGATGATGCCTTTGCCCTTCCTCTCCAGCTTGCTCATGACCGATTTGACGACGTCCTCCGGCTTGCGCATCTTGAAGTCGAAGCTGTCGAGATCGTGCGAGAAGATGGCGATGTTGCGCGTGCCGAGATAGGCCACGGCATCCTTGCGGGTCCTGCAGGAACGGGAAGCGGAAGAACGGAGCCGGAGCGGCGCCGAGCGCCAGCTTGACCGCGCTGAAGCCCTTCTCGATCTCCTCCCGTTGATGGCATCGCCTTCTCGCGCGCTTGGCCAGCCTTCGCCGCAGGTTGGCGTGCGACCAGGTGTGCCCGCCGATCGTATGGCCGCGGCGGCGACCTCCTTGAGGATCTCCGGGTGCCAGAGCGCGTGCTTGCCGATGGGGAAGAACGTCGCCTTGGTGCAGTGATGGGCCAGCGCCTCGAGCACCGCGCGGGTGTTGTCGGGCCAGGGGCCGTCGTCGAACGTCAGCACCACCTCCTCGGCAGCAGGAAGTCATGCGCTTTGTACTGCTCGAAGCCGAATCCGGGACCGCCGGTGGTGTCGACCTCGACCGTGCGCGCAATGCCCAGCGCGTTGGGGTTGGCGCATGGCGCGCGCGGTGCGGGTGCCGCTTGAGGAGCCGGAGCGGCCGTCGCAGGGGCCTGCGGCGGAGCAGCAGCAGTTTTGGGTGCATCTGCAGCCTGCGGCGTCTTGGAAAAAAACTGAGCGTGAGAGGCGGAACTCGCCGCCAGGGCCATCGTCACGAGGGCCGTCGAAATCCATATGCCGCGCATGGTGTTTCTCCCGTTCGGTGCCTAGTCGCACCGATTGCGATTCGTAGTTAACGGCATTCTAGGACGTTTTGCACAGCTTGCGGCAAGCTCTTACACGCGCCGGTTGCTGATTTATTTTGGCGATGTTGCCTGACCGCCCTTTACTGACTTTAATCACTTCCGCCAGGGTTCGATTTCGACTGAATTCGCGCATCGAATCGCGAAACGTTGACCACGACGCGGCTGTGTCCGCCATCGCTGATCGCTTCCTTCTCGTCGCGGGCATCTACGCGGAACGTCAGGGTACGCTTATCCACTTTGATGAGCTCCGCGGTGGCCGTTACGCGCATGCCGACGGGCGTCGCCGCGAAATGCCGGACGTCGAGGTGGATGCCGAGGCTTTGATGGCCCGGCGGCAGCAGTTGCTCACAGCAATCGAGTGCCGCCGCCTCAATGAGGTTGATCAGCACGGGCGTCGCCAGAACCGCGATACGGCCGGAGCCAACGCGAGGTGCGGTGTGCTCGGGGCCAACGATCAAGTTGGCGGTGCCTTTGAGGCCGGGCTTAAGTCCGGAGAGATCGAGCATTGGAATCCTGGTCCGTATTGAGCAGTCGGTCGTTGAGCACGTCACCGATCGAAGCTGCCTTCCGACAGCAGGACGGAGCAAGGGCTTTTGCAGCCCGGGGACCTGATATGTGAACGACGCATGCTTCCTGCCACCGGCGGCCTGCGCCCCGTCCCCGCAAAGCGGTTTCTTAACGACAGCCGGGTTAGAAATGGCGTAGCCACCGCATCCTCGGAGATAGCGTCTTGAGCGTCAGCGTCCTGGAGCTTCCGTCACGGATCGACCGCAGCAGCTGGGTCAGTTGGGCCTGCTACTACGCCGGCTTCATGATCGCAGCGATGCGTGTAGGCGTCGACGACATGCTCGGAGACCGGCTCGGCCTCGCGCTTCTCATCGCGTCGGTGTTCGTGTTCTTCGCGGCGGTAATGCTGTTGCAGCGCTATATGCGCATCTCTTTGACATCGAACACGTTTGGCGAGCCGCAGCACCTCGTGACGTCCGGCGTGTTCCGGTGGACGCGCAACCCGATCTACCTGGCGTTTGTCGTGCCGCTTGGCGCCCTCGGCTACTTCTCGCCCGTTGCAGCGGCGATCGGCGTGACGGCTTATCTCGTCACCATGACGGTTTGGGTCATCTCGCGAGAAGAAGTCGTGCTCGCCGCGCGTTTTCCCAAGCAGTTCAGCGATTACTGCGCGCGGACGCCTCGCTGGCTGTTGATCTGATCCGGAACGGCTTGGCATTACTGCGACAAATCGCGCAATGGTGTCTGCACTGCAGGTGCATCGCAGCGATTCCATGCCCGCATTGCACCAAATCAGTGCTCACTGCTTGAAAATTGGGCAGAAAAGCGACTGCCGCAGGTGGACTGTAAATCCTTGAAATGAAAGGGTATTAGTGATTTTCCACTTTCTCGTACAACAGTCGGATTGACCTCTGTGAACGTTTTGTGGCACCTGCTAACATCGTCACTTAATAAATAGTGAAGAACGTGACTGCTCGAGGGATACGGGGGTTCCATCTTGCTAGACGTTGACCACTCTCCAGAGCCACTGCAGGCTTTCTTTCGAAAACGCATCCGCGATCGCGGGGAGCAACTGGCCGAGCGACGTGAAGCTCGCGCCCTACTGATGTCGAAGGTTGGCGCCAGCCGCGCCCACCCCACCGAGCCTAAGACGACGGACTTGCCGCCAGAGCCCCTGCCGGGCGATCTCGGCCGGAAGAACTCCAGCCGCTAGTACGATCCGGGTTCGCACGCACGCGCGCGGTCGAGGTGACGCCCCGACCGCTGGGTGCTGGAACAGCCGAGTTCATGAAAGATCGGGCGATTGCCGGGTCTCAGGAACCTCATTCCTAAAAAAACCGACGATCTCCCTGCTTCAGTGATCCAATTCAGCAGACACGCGCCGCGACCAGCGCCTCCGGCAGGGCATTCGCGAACACGTCGAGATCCGCGTCCAGACCACAGCTGACACGGATACAGCGGTCCAGGCCTGGCGCCATCGGCTTTCTCACGAACACATCGCGGGCGATCAACCCATCCAGCACGCGCTTGGCAAAGGTGCCGTCGCCACCGCAATCGATAGCCACGAAGTTGGTCGCTGAGGGCAGCGGCAACAGCCCATTGGCCGCAGCGATGGTCGCGATGCGGTCCCGCGCCCGTGGATTCGGAGAACAGCGTCCGCGAGATAATCCTGATCCTCAATCGCCGCCAGCGCGCCGATTTGGCCGACGCGGTTGATGCCGTAGTGGTTGCGGACCTTCTCGAACTCAGCGATCAGGGCCGCCTCTCCCAGAGCATAACCGATGCGGGCGCCGGCAAGGCCGTAGGCTTTCGACAGCGTGCGGAAGCGCAGCACTTGCCTGTTGGCCATGTCGATTGGTGGCAGCGTTCCGGTGGGCGCGGTGTCGCCATAGGCTTCGTCCAGCAGAAATAGCAGGCCGTCCGGCAACCGTTCGATCAGCCGCGTGACATCGGCCGCGCTCCACCAGGTTCCCATTGGATTGTCGGGATTGGAGACGTAGAGCACCGACGCCCGCTCGCGCTCGGCCACATCCCGCAAACCCGCCAGATCCTCGCGGTCGTTGCGATAAGGCACGCGGACAAGGCGTCCGCCGTGACCCGCCACGTGGAAGTTGAAGGTCGGATAGGCGCCGTCCGACGTCACCACGGTCCGCGTCGAATCCACCGCCAACGTGCAGGCGAGACCGAGCAGTCCATCGATACCCTCGCCGACGACAACGTTGGCCGGCGTCACCCCGTGCAGGCGGGCGATGGCAGCGCGCAGATCGTGGTTCTCGGGATCGGCATACTTCCAGTTCTCGGCGGCCGCCGCCTGCATGGCTGCGATGGCTTTCGGCGAGGGACCGAACGCGCTTTCGTTGGCGCCGATGCGGGCCCGAAATGGCCGTCCGCGAGCACGCTCCTGCGCCTCCGGCCCAACAAACGGGACCAGCGCTGGCAGGCCGGCAACCAGAGGCGTGAGTCGAGGGGAGCCCATCGGAATTTCCTGGCGTCGAAGCTTAGATGAGGCCGAGATCGGCCAGTTGCCGGCGCATGGCCGGCGGCATGTCGGCGAGACTGCTTTCTCCGCTTTTGAGATCGGGCGGCGCATCTTGGGGCGTGAGATAGCGCCAGCCTTGGAAGGCGCGCCGTGGCACTGGGCGGACGGGAATGACCTTCGGATCGAGCACGAGCAGACAGCACGGCGTGCCGTCCGGGCGGCTGCCGCTATCGAGCGCTAACAGCTTCTGGCGCCCCTGGATCAGGCCCTTGATCACCCAGAAGAGCGATCCTCCATCAAGCAGGTCGGCGTCGCGCTTCGGAGTTTGAAACGTCGAATGGGTGATACGCGGCTTCTGCCCGGCCTTTTTCATCTCGGCGAGGCGTCCGCGCTGCCACGCCACCAGATCCTCGATCGAGGACGCGCCCACGCACAACTTAACGAGATGAACGGTCATGATGTTTGCCCCACGGCGTCATCTGGCACGATTTCGGCGATCACCGCGCCCTGCGTGACTTGCGCGCCGACGCCGGCATTGAGCTTGGCGATGCATCCGTTGCCGCCCGCGTGCAGCACATACTCCATCTTCATGGCCTCGACGACGGCGACGCGATCGCCTTTCGCGACGGCGTCGCCGATCCCCACATACAACTTCGCGATGCGTCCGGTGATCGGGGCAGCCACTGTCCGCTCGGCTCCGTCCGCGGTTGCGTCGTCAGCCTTGTAGCGGGGCCAGCCGACGATTGTTTGGCGACCGCGCGCGAGGACATGCACGCAGTCGTCGCCATCGAAGACGTGGATGCTTGGCAGCGTTGCCGGATCGAGGCCGGCAACGCGCAGGCTGCCATTTGGCCACGTCGCCGTCACAGGAGTGGCGATCCCGTCGGCTTCGACATCGAGATGCAGGATGCGCTGAGGGCCAACCTGGAAGGCATCGTCGGCAGCCCATGGCCCGCGCTGTGACACCTGCCGCTCACGCCTCAACTGCAGGAGCCGCGCCGCACCAGCCGCTAATGCTTCCTCGTCAATCCCGGTCGCGGCAAGACGTTCGAGGTTGCGTCCGATCAGGCCCGTGTCCAGCCGCCCGGCGCGGACGTCGGCATCACCGACGAGAGCGGCAAGGAACGCTATGTTGGTCTGCGGGCCCGCGACGCGCGTCTCCCCGAGCGAGGATGCCAGCCGGTCGAGCGCTTCGTTGCGACCCGCGCCCGCGGCGATCAGCTTGGCGATCATGGGATCATAGAAGGGGGTGATGGAGTCGCCCCGTCGCACGCCCGTGTCGACGCGTACTCCTCGGGTGCTCGCGAAGTCGCAGGCGATTACATTGCCAACAGAGGGCCGGAAGCCGCGCGCGGGGTCCTCGGCATAAAGCCGCGCCTCCACGGCGTGGCCGCTCATCGTGATTCCGTCCTGCGATAGGGGCAGCACCTCACCGGAGGCGACGCGCAGCTGCCATTCGACGAGATCGATGCCGGTAATCGCCTCGGTCACCGGATGCTCGACCTGCAGCCGTGTGTTCATCTCGATGAAGTACCATGGCGAGTGCGGCCCGAGATCGCCGCCTTCGACAAGAAACTCGACCGTGCCCGCGCCCGCGTAATTGGCCGCTTTCGCGAGCGTGACCGCCGCTTCCGTCAGCGCCGCGCGCAGTTCGGCCGACATGCCCGGCGCAGGAGCCTCCTCGATCACCTTTTGGTGCCGTCGCTGCAGCGAGCAGTCACGCTCGAACAGATGCACCACGTTGCCGTGGGTATCGCCGAACACCTGCACCTCGACGTGCCGCGGCGTCTGAATGAGCTTCTCAAGCAACACGCGCCCATCGCCGAACGCGGATGTCGCCTCACGCACCGCACTGGCCAAGGCGTCTGCGAACGCACCCCGCTCGTCGACCACGCGTAGGCCGCGCCCGCCGCCGCCTGCAATCGCCTTGATGAGCAGCGGGAAGCCGATGCGCTGGGCCTCTTTCAGCAGCGCCTTCTGATCCTGCTTGGCGCCGTTGTAGCCGGGCACAGTCGGGATGCCTGCCTCGGCCGCGAGCGCCTTGGCGGCCGCCTTGTCGCCGAGCTTGCGCATGGCCTCCGGCGAGGGGCCGACAAATACGATGCCGGCTTTCGCGCACGCCCCGGCGAACTCCGGGTTCTCCGATAGAAAGCCGTAGCCGGGATGGATGCAATCGGCTCCGACCTCGATGGCGGCGCCGATCACGCGGCCGATGTCCAGATAGCTCTCCGCCGCGGGAGACGGGCCGATATGAAGCGCTTCGTCCGCGCCCTCGACGTGGAGAGCGCGCGCATCGGCATCCGAATAGACGGCAACGGAACTCAAACCGAGCCGCCGTGCGGTGCGGACAATGCGGGCGGCGATCTCGCCGCGGTTGGCGATCAGGACCTTCTGGAGCATGCAGCCGTTATAGCCCGCGCTTCTGGCTGGTGCAGCGCCTAGAGGCAACCTCCGCAGTGGAAATTCAGCTGTCCGCACCTGCGGGCTCGACCGCCTCGACCGCCTCGACGGCCGCGCGAGGCTCCTCCGGCGTCACTGCACCCCATAGCAGGGCAACGAATCCGATCACCAGCAGCACTCCGAACACCGCCATCTCGCGCGTGTCGGCGCCCGAGCCGACAAACCGCACCGAATAATCGATGATCTGGTTGAACTTGAGCACGGCGAGGCCGCTGGCGAGCGCGCCGCCGATCTTGGCTGCGGCTTCCAGATCGCGTTCATGGCGGCGGAAGAAGAACAACAGCAGCAGAAGTGCCCAGCCGACAAAGACGATGCTGAACAGCGGCGACATCGTCGCATACGGGCCTTCGCCAGCTTCCCCGTAAAGCAGCGAGGCCGATTGCAGGAAGGCATGGTTGGTGGCCGGCCACAGCAGCATGGCCAGTGCGCCGACCAGCACGCCGCGTTCGATGCGGTTGGCGTACCCGGCGTAAAGCCGGTCGACCTCGCGACGCCAGATCGCCAGCATTATACCGATGACGAGCAGCACCAGCAGGAAGAACACTTTCAGCGGCAACACGAGCGCATGGAGTTGGCCGGTCAGCGAATGCTGCGGCTCCTCCTTGAACATGCGCGTGAGATCAGCGGTGAACGTCTCCTGCGCCACGCAGCATTCGGCGGCCGTCGTGTTCGTCTGGGTGATGAAGCAGCGGCGCTTGCGCGTCAGGTCGCGCGCAGTTTCCACGTACTCGTCAGGCTTGCAGTCACGGACGAACGGCGACAGGCCGATGCGCTGCTGGCTCACTGCGCGAACGGCTGCCACGGAGTCCATGACGGGTACGCGGCGGCAGTCGGGGACCTTGCATCTGCCCGGGTTGCCACGGTCAGCGGCCAGCGTCTCGGCCTGCAATTGCCAGATCGCCGGGATCGGGCCAGACAGGATCTGCTGCGAGATGAACCAGGAGGCCCCGGCGAGCGCTATGCCGCCGAGCGCAAAGCGAAGCTTGCCGTTCTTGATGTGGTGCCAATACAGGTCCGTGAACACAGACGCCGGCACGTAGAAGGCGCAGAGCGCCACGATCCCGAAAGAAGGAAAGAACAGGAACAGGTGGCTATAGAACGTCGCGAGATTGAGCCAGTGGAGACCGGCGAACTCGGCATGGAGGGTGGCCGTGGTCGCGACGAAAGACAGGCCCAGGATCGCGAAGATGATCGCGACGAAGAGCTTGGAACCGGTATGCATGCGATTGGTGCCCTCTTCGAATTTCGCGCCCCTGCTGCGCCGCCCGCCCCAATGTTATTTGACGTGTGCGCCCGAGGCTAGACTAGGGGTATTGTGCCTCCCGGGCAGCCGGGTCTTGCGCAAGAATAATCACGGCCGCGGACGCCCTGAACCGGTGAGCGGGCAGGCTTCATCGGCAATGCGCGCAGCCATGCGGCCCAACTTTCGGATGCAGCGGCACGCGTTCGAATCCTCCTGGCGCAGCGATGCGCTCTGCCCGCGTACCGAGCGTTGCGGGGTGTGGCTGGCTAGCCACGGAGGCGAACTTTCAGCTTGGCAGGCCCCGTTCGCGATAACGGCAATGAGGAACGGGAGGGGAAGCACGCAGGCACGGCGCATGAGACGGACCCTCGATGCAAGTATCACCCGTCACTTGCCATGACCGAGGAGGCAGTCTTGAGGCGGCAGGATGGAGAACTCATTCTTAGGCGGGTGAATCCAGCGGCGGCAGATTCAGCGCATGAGAAGATTCAGCACATGAGCTTGCCGTGGAATTCCCACTCCAGCAGCCGGGTCGCAGCCCGCCCCCCGCGCAAAACAAGAAACCCGACGGATGCAATGATCCGCCGGGCTCCCGGGTGTGTTCGGGGTGTTGGGTTTCAGAGTTGAGCGGCGCGCAATCCGTGACGAGATTTGGTTGGCCCAATGGCCTCCAGGTTTCGTCTGGTGCAGTCGTCCGCGGTTTGACCCAAACCGATCACTATCGTTACTCGCAAATCCCTCGATCATCCGTTTGCGGTGACACGGTCAAGACATTCGCTGAGCAAGTTATGCCAGCGCAACCCCAACGCTATTTCTCCGTTGTCGAGGTGTGTCTACCGACTACCACAAGTAACGTTCGACTATTTGCGATGCAATTATCGGATTGTCGGAGGATGCCACTGCAGCAAGAACTTAACGTTGCTTGCAGGCTTGTGGCTAATTGTGACCCGGTGGCGACATTTTCTTAGACCTCCTTCCGTGGAATTGATGAAAGTGTGCGCTCGTCGCGGGTACCTGTCAACACCCTCCAAGGCGAATACGACGAAGGGGATACACCGACATCGGACGCTTGGTTAACCAAGTGTTGGCGGATGTCGCATACGCTCTGCCGGTGACCGCCGGCAACCGAGGGCCGGACGAGAGGAGCAGGCCGGGAGGAATGCCATGCGCGTCGTTGGTTTTCTGTCGATGGTCGCTGTCGGCCTGATGCTGGCCGTGGCGGTCACCATGAGCGTCGTTGGCCTCGCTGCCGATCCAACGCAAGGCATCATCGGCCGGGGCGCCCGGCTCGACTATGTTTCGCTCCTGCTTGGGCTCGCGCTGGGCCTGTCGATCAGCAACCTCGGCCGCATCCATTGGGGCGATCTGCCCCGTCGGGTTGCCAATTGGCTGCTCGCCAATGAACGCAATTGCTACCGCGTTGCTTGGGCGGCCATGCTTCTCGGCATTCTGCTGTTCTATTGATCACGGCCAAGGTCAAAGGCGGCGACGATGCGGCTCATGCTGAGTGGCATCGGCTCGCGGATCTCTTCATCCTGCAGGCGTGGACCGGAATTCGATTGAAGCCGCCACTCGAGCGGCGACTAGTGTGTGATTGGTGCGCCCGATGCGATGCGTTCGATGGCGCCGCTGACGACGTCGAGATCCGTATGATGAACCATGTGGCCGGAGCCTTCGACGACCACGAATTCGCTACCCGCGACGACACTCCGCAGCCGAGCCGACTGCTGAGAAGGAGTGACGACGCGATCTTCGCTTCCCGCCATGATCAGGACCGGCATCCGTAGGTCGCGATAATTCGGCACGAAATAGGCCGCACTCCGATTCATCAATACGCCGTCTTCCGAGGTTGCCCGGATCTGCCAGGGCCGAAGCGTCATGGAAATGGGGAAACCGTGCTTGAAGCGTTGCGGGATCTTGGGCGGACCAAACATCACGCGCAGCTGCAGCGGCATCAGTAGGGCCCCGAGAAGCGGTGAAACAGTGTAGCGCAAAATGTCGCCGATGATCGGCCACGAGGGTGGAGCCGCGAGCAGGGCGTCAATGCGGAACCTCGGGAAATAGTAGCCGGACAAAAGAACCAGCGCCTTCACCCTCTCCGGCGCTCTGAGTGCAAGAGCGACGGCGACGAGGCGTTCCCCAGCTATGGCCGACGACAGTTGCTTGAGCGATGCCAAGCTCTTTCAGCGCCGCCTCGAAGATCATCGCCTGCCGATCGGCTGGCCACGAGCTGCCACGCGGCCGCTCGCTATATCCGAAGCCGGGCCGATCGAAAGCGTAGACCTGATGCCGTTTCGCGAGCCGCTCGATCAATCCGCTCGTGATGTAGTCCTCGATCATTGTCACGTTGCCGTGGATAAGGACGATCGGTTCACCGGCCCCCCGCACGAGATAATGCAGGCGCAAGCCGGAAACGGTCAGGAATTGACCTACGGGAGGATTGCGGCTTTCACTTATTTTAGCCGCCGCAAATATGATTACGGCCAGCGCCAATGCAATGAGAGCGCCGACCGCTACGAATTCTATCTCGCTCATAAATGAACTCTATCCTGCGTTTTGGACGCGATATCGTCGATCAGGGTTGCCGAGCACGTTAGGAAGGACTTGCTGTTCGAGTCTCAGCGTGGGTTTGAAGTTGCAGGCTTCTTTGGCGGCAGTTCCCCCGGCGCTGCATTCGGTGTCGTCGTCGTGGGACCAGTCGCGCCTTGCGGCGATGTCGTTGGACCCGGCCCAGCCGGACCGCCTACGCCATTCCCCGTCCCACCTCCCGCACCGGCGCCTGTGACTCCCGTAGCGCTGCCGCTTCCTCCCCCGCCGCCTCCCGTGCCGCCGCCCTGCGCGTCCGCCGTGGCGGCTGTGACAAGAGCGGAAAGAGCTATCCAGCCAGCGATGGCAAGTCGTCGTTTCATTGCGCGCCTCCGAATTTTTCGATGAGGCGACAACTCGATCAACGAGGACCTGTTCCGGTTTTGCCAATAGCGCCGCAAGTGGTGCCGAGATTTCCTCCGAGTGCTGGTCCAGCTAGAAGCCATGTTTAACGGACGCAAGCGTGGCGAGTAACATGGCCTCGCACAGGCCTGAAGGTGGGTGCTGAGGCGCGCGCTTAGTCGTTCTTGGGTTTGCTCACGTCGAGCGATTTCATGCGTGACACGAGGGTTGTCGGCGGAATTCCAAGCAGGGCGGCCGCCCCGTCGGCACCGAAGATTCTGCCGCCGGCCATTTTCAGCGCCGTTTCGATATTTTCGCGATCGCGCCGCCTTCGCTCGGTTTCGTTCATGATCGCGGGCGCATCGGCGGGATCAGGTCGGAACTTCGCGGAACGCGGTTTACCATCGCTTGCCGGCAAGTTAATTCTGAGCCTGCCGTTCGATGCGAGAATTGCGGCGCGCTCGATCACGTTCTCCAACTCGCGCACGTTGCCCGGCCAGTCGTAGAGCTGCAGGCGCTCGATGTCGGATGCTGTGAGCCGGATCTTCGGACGATTGAGCTTAGCGACGACGCCATCGAGTGCATGCTGGGCCAGCAGCGGAATGTCATCCGGGCGTTCGCGCAGCGCCACCGACTGAATCGGGAACACGTCGAGCCGGTAGTAAAGATCTTCGCGAAACCGCCCGGCTTGCACGTCCGCTTTCAGCGAGCGGTTCGTCGCGGCGACAATGCGGACGTCGACGGTGCGTGTGCGTTCCTCGCCGACGCGTTCGAACTGCTTCTCCTGTAAAACTCGCAAGAGCTTGCCCTGCAACTCGAGGGGGATTTCGCCGACTTCGTCCAGAAACAGCGTCGCGCCATCGGCCAATTCGAAGCGGCCGATGCGGTCGCGGATGGCGCCGGTGAAGGCACCCTTGGTATGGCCGAAGAATTCGCTCTCGAACAGTTCGCGCGGGATAGCCGCGCAATTGACGCGGATGAGCGGACGCGCGGAACGTCGGCTCGCCTCGTGGATGGCCCGAGCGATCAGCTCCTTACCGGTGCCGGACTCGCCGGTAATGAGCACGGTCGCGTCAGTTTGCCCGACGAGCTCGATCTGGCTGACGACCTTCTGGATGGCAGCGCTGCGACCGATGATGCCGCGGTGGCGCGTCTCGCTGCGGATCTCGTCGAGCAGGTATTCGTTTTCGCGTTCCAGCCGCTCGCGCAGTTCTTCGACCTCTGCCAGCGCATTGCGCAGGCGTTCCTCAGTCTCGCGCCGCTGCGTGATGTCGCGGAATACGATGACCGCGCCGATGAGCACGCCGCGGTCGCGCAAAGGTGTCGAGGTGTACTCGACGTGGAAGGGTACGCCGTCCTTGCGCCAAAACACCTCGCTGTCGACCTTGTGCACGACGCCGTCGCGGAAGGCGGCATAGATCGGGCAGTCTTCGTTGGGATAGCAGCTGCCGTCGGCATGCGTGTGGTGGACCGTCCGGTGCATCTCGCGGCCGACGATCTCGCTCGCCTTCCACCCCAGCATGCGCTCGGCCGCCGGGTTGACAAAGGTCGTGATGCCGTCGCGGTTGACGCCGTAGATGCCGTCGCCGGCGGCGCTGAGAATGAGCCGGTTCTCCCGCTCGATATCCTGGAAAAAGCGTTCGGCGCGCTGCCATTCGGCGACGCCGCTGCGCATGAAGAGGTCGGCCTCCTGGTTGACGAGCCGGCGCTGACGCTCGGCTACGTCGTGCATGGCGATCAGAAGCCACGGCCCCTCGGCCGCAGGCAGAAGCGTGCCCGAGTATTCGAGCGTCAATAGCCGCCCGTCGGCGTGGCGGGGGTGCAGCGTATGGGTCCAATAGCTGCCCTTCATCATCACGGCTTGCGTAAACACGATCAGCGAGGGCAGTTGCTCGGGATGCAAGGCGCTGGCCTTGGAACCGGCGAGTTCTGCGCGAGCATAGCCCAGCAGCGCCGCGGCCGCGGGATTGGCGTCAACGATCACGTCACGCCCCGGGTCGATGACCAATGCGGCGTCGGCGCCGTGCTCGAACGCCAACCCAAGCTGGCTAGTCCCTGTTGGCTCCAGCAGGTCGGTTTGCATTACGAGATCCCGTAGTCGAGTTACGAATTTCCGTTGGCCACGAGAATTCGTAGCAGCCGTGCGAGTTCCGTCAAGTCCGCCAGGCCATTGGTATTCCAGCGTGTTTGGAAGAGACCCGCGGTTGGCATCGGCTTTGCTCTTAACCCTGGCAGGCGCGAATGCCAGTGAGGGATGCAAAATGGCTCTGTTCGACAACCCCTTCGATGCCAAGACCAGGCTCAAGCAATCCGGCTGCTCATGCGGACGTCACGCGAGCGAAGCCGAGCATCGGGCCGAGGTTAGCGGCGAGGCCCAGTTCGCCCGTGTCGTGGAAAGCGGCGCCATGCGCGCGTTGTTTCCGCAGGACGCGACGCGGCGCGCGTTCATCAAAGCGGTGGGCGCATCCACGGCGGCGGCTGCGGTCGCTCAGTTCCTGCCTCTTGGCGCCGTCACCGACGCGCTCGCGCAAGGCGCGCCCCTGGAAAAGAAGGATCTGAAAGTCGGCTTCATCCCGATCACGTGCGCCACGCCGATTATCATGGCGGCGCCGATGGGCTTCTACGCGAAGAACGGCCTCAACGTCGAAGTCATCAAGACGGCCGGCTGGGCTGTCATTCGCGACAAGACCATCAACAAGGAATACGACGCCGCCCACATGCTTTCGCCGATGCCGCTGGCCATCAGCCTCGGCCTCGGATCGAAGCCGATTCCCTACACGATGGCGGCGATCGAGAACATCAACGGCCAAGCGATCACGCTCGCCTTGAAGCACAAGGACAAGCGCGATCCGAAGAGTTGGAAGGGCTTCAAGTTCGCCGTGCCCTTCGATTATTCGATGCACAACTATCTTCTTCGCTACTACCTCGCCGAGGCTGGTCTCGATCCCGATACGGACGTGCAGATCCGGGCCGTCCCGCCACCGGAAATGGTCGCCAATCTGCGCGCCGACAACATCGACGGCTTCCTCGCGCCCGACCCCGTCAACCAGCGGGCCGTGTTCGACAACGTCGGCTTCATCCACGTGCTCTCCAAGGACATATGGGACGGACATCCCTGCTGCGCCTTCGCATCGTCGAAGGAGTTCGCGAGTACGATGCCGAACACCTATGCGGCGCTTCTGCGCAGCATCATCCAGGCGACTGCATTCGCGACCAAGGCGGAGAACCGCAAGCAGATCGCGGAGGCGATCGCGCCGGCCAACTATCTCAATCAGCCTGCCATCGTCGTCGAACAGGTGTTGACCGGCACCTTCGCGGACGGTCTGGGCAGCATCGTGAAAGCGCCGAGCCGCATCGATTTCGATCCATTCCCTTGGGAGAGCTTCGCGGTGTGGATCCTCTCGCAAATGAAGCGCTGGGGGCAGCTCAAGGGCGATGTCGACTACAAGGCGGTCGCAAGCCAGGTCTTCCTCGCCACCGACGCGGCGAGGCTGATGGCTGACGCCGGGCTGACGCCTCCCAAGGCGACGACGAAGACATTCTCCGTGATGGGCAAGGTGTTCGACCCCGACAAGGCGGACGCCTACGTCGACAGCTTCGCGATCAAGAGGACTTGAGATGGGTGCTTCGCTCTCCTTGAGGGCCGGGGCGGTCTCGGCCGGCATCCTGGTGCTGTTCCTCCTCGCTTGGCAGCTCGCAGTCGGCGGCAAGGCGCCGGTGCAGCAGCTCGACCCCGAGTACGCCAAGTTGATGGGCGCGACCGCGACCCAGGGAAAGTCGGCATTGCCGAGCCCCCTCGAGGTGGCCGCGAAGCTTTGGCAGCACATGAAGACGCCATTCTACGACCGAGGCCCCAATGACAAGGGCCTCGGCATTCAGCTCGCCTTCTCGCTTGCTCGCGTGGCGGGCGGTTATCTGCTCGCCGTGATGGTGGCGCTGCCGCTCGGGTTTCTGATCGGCATGTCGCCGCTGATGAGCAAGGCGCTCGACCCCTTCATCCAGGTTCTGAAGCCAATCTCGCCGCTCGCTTGGATGCCGCTCGCGCTTTACACGATCAAGGACAGCGGCATCTCGGCCATCTTCGTCATCTTCATCTGCTCGCTATGGCCGATGCTGCTCAACACGGCCTTCGGCGTCGCCAGCGTGCGCCGCGATTGGATCAACGTCGCCAAGACGCTCGAGCTCGGTCCTTGGCGCACGGCAATCAAGGTCATCCTGCCGGCCGCTGCTCCAACCATCGTCACCGGCATGCGGATCTCGATCGGCATCGCATGGCTCGTCATCGTTGCGGCGGAGATGCTCGTGGGCGGCACCGGCATCGGCTACTTCGTCTGGAACGAGTGGAACAACCTGTCGATCACCAACGTGATCATCGCGATCCTGCTGATCGGCCTCACCGGCATGGCTCTCGACCAGCTCATGGGCCGGCTGCAGAAAGTGTTCGCCTATGCCGATTGAGATCTTGAGGAAACGGCCGTCGGGGGCATCGGCATGAGCACATCCTTCATCAGCGTCGAAGGCTTGGCGAAACGCTTTCCCGAGCTTGGCGGCAAAGGTGACCTGACCGTCTTCGACGATGTCTGGTTCACCGTCGAAGAGGGCGAGTTCGTCTGCATCATCGGCCATTCCGGATGCGGCAAGTCGACGATCCTCAACATCCTGGCGGGGCTCGACGAGGCGAGCGAGGGCGTCATCATCGTCAACGGGCAGCACGTCGTGGGGCCGAGCCTCGATCGTGCTGTGATCTTCCAAGGCCACGCGCTGATGCCGTGGCTCTCGGCGATCGCGAATATCGAGTTGGCGGTTTCCTCGCGTCATCGCGACTGGTCGAAGCAGCAAGTTCGCGAGCACGCGCAGAAATACATCGACCTCGTGCATCTCAGCGGCGCCAGCGCAAAAAAGCCGTCGCAGCTTTCCGGCGGCATGCGCCAGCGCGTCGGTATCGCTCGAGCGCTCGCCATCGAACCCAAGGTGCTGCTGATGGACGAGCCGTTCAGCGCGCTCGATGCGCTCACGCGCGGTGCCCTGCAGGACGAAGTGGTGACCTTGCGCGCGAAAACCCGGCAGACCACCTTCATGATCACGCACGATGTCGACGAAGCCTTGCTGCTCGCCGACCGGATTTTGCTCATGACAAACGGACCCAAGGCTCGCGTCGCGGAGATCCTGGTCAATACGCTGCCGAAGCAGCGCACCCGCGAAACCCTGCACAAGCTGCGCGGCTACTACGGCCTGCGCAATCACCTCATCGACTTCCTGGTGACGCGATCGAAAACGCTCGCGGGCGGAGCCGGCCTTGCCCAGGGGGACAACCGCCGGCACCCGCCCATCATCGTGCTCGAGGCCGAAGGAGAGCCGCATGAAGCCCAGGACGAGAGCCAATCGGCACCGCCCGCCGCGCATCAGCTTTTATCGACCGCGCATGGGACCTTTCGCTCGCGTATTCCCAACGCCCGAGCGCGCATTGCCGGGGCGTCACCATCCATCCTCGCTCGTCCAAAACCAACAAACAGGTGAGACCATGACAACATCGACGACAACTCCGGCTTACGGCTTCACCCGAGCCGATCTCACGCAGAAAATTCTCTACATCAAGCGCGAGAAAGGCCTGACCTGGAAGCAGATCACCGACGAGATCGGCGGCATGTCGCCTGTGCTCGTGGTCGGCGCTCTTCTCGGACAGCACAAGCTCGTCAAGCCGTTGGCGAAGAAGGCGGCCGCGCTGCTCGGATTGTCGCCGAATGAGGAGGCGATGCTGAACGAGGTGCCCTATCGCGGGGCCGGAACACAGATGCCGCCGACGGACCCGCTCCTCTACCGCTTCTACGAGCTGGTGCTGGTCAACGGCCCCGCCTGGAAGGCCCTGATCGAGGAGGAGTTCGGCGAC